>NZ_JAQQET010000001.1:0-491809 GCF_046026855.1 Paraburkholderia sediminicola
CAACCACGCCTTGCAAGCGTTATTTTGATACGCATGGATTGCGCCAGAAATGGCGCGAAGATGGCACAACAAGCTCATCCGAAGACCAACCGAAAACCCCTTCGTTCAGGCAACCACACGCTTCTGCATCACACGCTCGACTACACTCAAATAATGATCGAGTCCCGGCGTAGCGCGGTTCTCTTCTTTTGCGCGATCGTCCCATTTACGCAGGTGCAATGCGTCCTCCGCGTACGGCTTCTGCAAGAACACTTCAGCCTCTTCCTTGCTGAAGATACCGCCTTGCAGTTCCAGGCTCCGCACCGAATCGGCGGAAAGCTGGCCGAAATACGTATCGTCGATTGCGCACAGGCAGCGCTTGGCGTCGACGTGCAGCCGGATCGGCTCCAACACCGCATCCGACAACACCGGCCGCAGGAACGGCAGCGCGAAATACTGATGCAGATCGTCGATGCCCCGCTCCGTCGGCGTTTCACCTTGCAGATTCAGCAGATGGCCGAGGTCGTGCAAAAACGCGGCGGCAACGAGTTCATCGTGAACGCCCGCCTCTTCTGCCAACGCACCACTTTGCAGCGCATGTTCAAGCTGCGTCACCGGTTCGCCGCTGTAGGCAAGATTGCCGTATTGCTCGAATAACGAACGGATATCGCTCAGACTCAATGCCACGCTCTTACTCCCACGGTAATGAAAACGTCTTCAGGTTGGTGAAGCTCTTCATCGCTTCCTGAACGCCTTCCTTATAGCCAAGCCCGGAATCCTTGATGCCGCCGAACGGCGTCAGCTCGATCCGGTATCCCGGCACTTCCCACACGTTGACCGTTCCCACGCGCAATTCGTTGATGAAGCGCGTGATCGCGTCCTGCCGGTTCGTGCACACACCGGACGACAACCCGAACGGTGTCCCGTTACTGATACGGATGGCGTCGTCGAGCGTATCGAAGGTGATGATCGGCGACACCGGGCCGAAGGTTTCCTCGCGCACCAATGTCATTGACGGGTCGACGCCATCCAGCACCGTCGGCGAGTAAAGCGCGCCGTCGCGCTGGTTGCCGATGCGCAAGCGCGCGCCGCTCGCCACCGCCTCGTTGACACGCGCCTCGAATAGCTGCGCGGCGGCGACATCGATCACGGTACCCATCTGATTCGACGCGTCGAACGGATCGCCGCAGGTCCATGCGCGTGTCTTCTCCACGACCAGATCGGTGAAGTCCGCCGCGATACTCTTCTGCACCAGCATTCGCTTGACCGCGGTACACCGCTGGCCGGAGTTCTTATACGAGCCCTGCACGGCAAGCGTCGCCGCGCGATCGAGATCGGCGTCTTCGAGCACGATCAGCGGATCGTTGCCGCCCAGTTCCAGCACGACGCGCCGGTAACCCGCCTTCGCCGCAATGTATTTGCCGATCGCCACGCCGCCCGTGAAGGTCACGAGCTC
Source organism: Paraburkholderia sediminicola (assembly GCF_046026855.1). Taxonomy (GTDB): domain Bacteria; phylum Pseudomonadota; class Gammaproteobacteria; order Burkholderiales; family Burkholderiaceae; genus Paraburkholderia; species Paraburkholderia sediminicola_A. Next base: position 1,436 of record NZ_JAQQET010000001.1, read on the forward strand.
CGCCAACGGATGCGTGATCAGTTCGTCGGCGATTTCGCGTGGATCGCCGGTCAGCACCTGCAACATCGGCGCAGGCAAGCCGGCTTCGTACAACACATCCGCAAGATAGAGTGCCGACAGAGGCACCTTCTCCGACGGCTTCAGCAGGACGCGATTATTGGTTGCGATTGCCGGCGCGATCTTGTGCGCGACCTGGTTCATCGGATGGTTAAACGGCGTAATCGCGACGATCACACCTTCCAGCGGCTCGCGCTGCGAAAACACCCGTCGCTTCTTGCCATGCGGCGTCAGATCGCAGGAAAAGCTCTGGCCGTCGTCGCGCAAAGCTTCGATCGAGGCGAACTTGAACACATCGGCAACCCGGCCGATCTCATAGCGCGAATCCTGCCTGGACAAACCCGACTCGAGCGAAATCAGGTCCGAGGCTTCTTCAGTTCGCTCCCGCAGCAACGCCGCAGCGCGTTCGAGAATCTGCGAACGCTCGTAGCGTGTGAGCTTCGCCTGATACGCGGCAGCATATTCAAACGCGGCGCGCACGTCGTCGATGCTCGCCAACGGGACCGTGCCCACGCGCGTTCCCGTAAAAGGATCGAGCACGTCGAGTGTGCGCGAACGCGTCGCGCGCTCGCCTTTGAGCCGCAGCGCTTCTGCCCGGAATGCCGGATGGTCCCGCAGCACGGCGTTCATGATGCCGACACGTGATTCAACGCGACGTCGAAGATATCGAAGTTGCGCAGCCGTTTATCGGTGGGCAGGCCCTCGACGCGGCGATTGAACAGCAGCGGCACTTCCTGCTCGGAGATGCCGCCGTGCGAGCGCAATGGCACGGTCAGTCCGGACAGATCATGCTCATCGCGACGCGTGCCAAGCACCACATGTTTTGTACTGACCACAACGATATCCCCCACGCGGTCGTTCGGCAGCTCGAAGCGCTCGCATGCGACGCGGTTGTCGAGCACGACTTCAATGCCCTGCAAACCGCCGATCCGCTCTATCACCTGCGCCACACTCACATCGTGTGGCAGGTAAATTGTCGCGAACGAACCGAGCGCACCGTGATGGACGACATACGGATCGGTGATCGGCAAAATCACGCGCGCTTTCCCGTGCCCAAGCCAATCGTCCAGCACATCCTGCAGGTAGATCACGTTCGGCTCGCCGGTCTTCGGATCGTGCTTGGCGTTCATGCCGTGGTCGGCGGTCAGGCCGATCACCCAGCCGAGGGCGTCGAGCTTCGCGAGATAGCCGTCCATCATCGCGTAGAAGTCGTTCGCGCCTTGGGTACCCGGCGCCCACTTGTGCTGAATGTAGTCGGTGGTCGACAAATACATCAGGTCGAGCTTGCGGGTTTCAGCAAGCCGCACGCCGGCGGCGAACACGAACTCGGACAAACCCGCGCTATACACATCAGGCACCGGCAGGCCGACCAGATCGAGTACTTCGTCGATGCCATTTTCTTCGCGCGTCACCTTGTCGGCTTTTTCCGCCGAGAAGCAGATGCCCTTCAACTGCCAGCCGAGCAGGCGGCGCAGCTTGTCTTTCGCGGTGACCACGGCAACTGCGGCGCCTGCGTGCGCTGCAGCGGCCAGCAAGGTCCCGGCACGCAGATAGGCGGGATCGTTCATCATCACTTCCGCGCCTTCGCCGCCATTCGCGTCCGGGTCCCAGAAGTAGTTGCCGCAAATGCCATGCACCGAGGGCGGCACGCCGCACACGATCGAGAGGTTATTCGGGTTGGTGAACGACGGAATCACGCAGTCGCCCTTGAAGGCCGCGCCGTCCTTGAGCATCTTGCCGATGAACGGCGCGACACCCGCAGCGACCGCGGCTTCGAGGTAATCGTATTCACAGCCGTCGACGCACACCACAACCGTCGGTTGCGCGGGTAGCAGGTAGCTGCGGCCATTGACTTCGATCGTACGTTCGCTTGCGTTTGCCATCATTACCTTCCATGCGTGAAGAGCACGCGTGCTCTAGTCAATCCGTTGCAACCAGTCTCAATCATTCGATGCCGCCGACATCCGCACCGCGCCCAACTGCCCCGCCGGTTCGCACGCCTCACGCGCGCGCTGCAGGCCGCCGTTCACATGCGCATGCATCAGCGCGGCAGCATGCTCAGCGTCGCGCGAGGCCAGCGCCGTCAGAATCGCGCGATGTTCGGCGAGCGAGCGCTCCATCGCATCTGCGTGCACCACCAGCGCGGCGCGGCGAAACAGACTCAGTTCGCTCACCAGCCTTCGATATGTCTCATACAGCTTGACGTTGCCCGACGCCGCCACGATCGCGTCGTGAAACGCGACATTGGCGCGCGTGTAGACATCGTGATCCTGCGCATCGAGCGCCGCGCGCATCGCGTCGAGCCATTCGCGCAACACGGCAAGCTTGCGTGCATCGATGCTCGAAGCCAGCATCCGGCACGCCGCCTCTTCGAGCACCGCACGCACTGCGTAAATCTCGTCCGCTTCCGCCAGCGACACCGTCCGTACGAACACGCCGCGGTTTTTCTCGGTGCGCACGAGGCCCGTTTGCTCCAGCGCGCGAAACGCCTCGCGCACCGGCCCGCGCGACACCTGCAGACGCGCGGCCCAATCGGCTTCGTTGAGTTTGTCGCCGGGCGCGAGCGCCCCTTCGATGATGTGCCGTTCGATTTCGTCGCGGACCAGCGTCGTCAGCGAATGCCTGCGCACAACCTCAATCGGATCGACAGAAGCAGTTTGCATATATTCGGTCATTTTGACAAATTTCGCCACATCGATATGTGTTTGCGCGCCGCGTGGCACGCAAACACAACAATCAGAAGATGCGCGTCAGTCCGCCCGACGGCGCGGGACGCGCGCCGCGATCAGCAGTAGCGCGGCAAGCGAGACCATCAGCAGAATCAGCGACAACGCGGAGGCCGGCAGGTAATAACCGCGCTCCACCTGCCCCACCACCACGATCGGCACCGTCGCAAAGCCCGGCGGGTACACAGTGAGCGTGGCGCCGAGTTCGCCGAGCGAGAGCGCGAAGCCGAGCGCGAGGCTCGCGCGGATCGCGGGCACCAGTTGCGGCAGCACGACGCGGCGTAACACCATCGATGGCGGGGCACCCAGACTCGCTGCCGCTTCGCGCAGAATAGTCAGTTCCGGACGCAGCGCGGCGGCCGCGCAGCGGTAGCAGAACGGCAGCACCAGCGCGATCTGCACGAACACGACGATCGCCGCCGAGCTGGACAGATCGAACGGACGCTTGTGGTACGCGATCAGCACGGCCAGCCCGAGCACCACGCTCGGCACGCCGTTGGGCATCATCGCGATCGTGTCGACGAACGCGCCAAGACCGCGCCGGTCGCGCCCTTCCAGCGCCAACGCCAGCCACAGCCCGAGAATCGTGCCGAGCACGGCGACGCCCATGCCGATTTCGAGGCTCGTAGCCAGTGCGTCGAAATCGCTTGAACCCAGCCGCTCAAACCAGCGCATGCTGAGGCTGTCCGGCAGGATCGTGCCCGACCAGTGCCCGGCCACGCTGGATAGCGCGACCACCAGCACCGGCAAGACGAACAGCCAGAAGCACAGCAACGCGGCAAAGCCGAGAAACAGGCCGCCCAGCATCCGCACCAGCAGGCTGTGCCGGACCGGCCGCGCCTTCTTGTGCATGACCGGCAAAACGGTCGGATCGAGTTCAACGGCCATGGCCCGCTCCTTTCACCTTGCGGCGGTTGACCTGGCGGTACAACGCGTACAGCGACAGCGACATGATGAGCATCACCACGGCACCGGCCGCAGCGGTCGGCAGATCGAGGTCGACCGTCGCGGAGCTGTAGATCGCCACCGGCAGCGTGATCAGATGGGCGCTGCCGAGCACGAGCAGAATGCCGAACTCGTTCAACGTCAGCAGAAAACACAGGATCGTGCCCGCGGCGATGCCCGGCCACGCGAGCGGCAGGATCACCTTGAACGCAACCATCCAGCCGCTTGCGCCGAGACTGCGGGCGGCTTCGATCAGACGCATGTCAAGCGTGGCGAACGACGCAAGCGTCGGACGCACGACAAACGGCGCGTAGAAGATCACTTCCGCGAGAATCACGCCGCCCACGCCGAACAGGAAATTGAGCGGCGGCGCCTCGAGATGAAATAGCTGCTGCAAGCCGATGCTGACCGAGCCTTGCGAGCCGTACAGAAAGATCAGCGTGAAGGCGACCAGAAACGACGGAAACGCGACGAACAGCTCGAGGAAACGCGTGATCATCCGCGCGCCGGGAAATGGTTTGAAAAACAGCATCGACGCCAATGCCACACCTAGCAGCGATGCGAGGCCGGCGCTGGCAAACAGAATCCACAGCGTCGTACCGATCACGCCGCTCGTTTCCGGGTTGCCGAAGAACGCCGAGTAAGCCTGCAGGCTCAAACCATGCGGGCCGGTGAGACTCAGCAGCACGAGGCGCACGAGCGGATAGATCACCAGCGGACCCAGCACGACCACCGCAAGGAACAGCAGGTGCCATTGCGCCACGCGTTCGCGCCGCTTCACCGCCGCCGTGTGCGAGGCCGCGCTCGCGCTGCGGCGGGCGTCGGCGGCAGCGTTGAGCGGATTTGGCGTATCAGGGGTTGATAAGGACGACATCGTCAGCCTCATAACGCAGGGAAACACGCGCGCCCTTCTCCGGCATCATGCCGTGGCCGCGCTGCATGGTAACGAGCAGAGGCTCATTGGGCATCGCGTCCAGAGCGACCGACACCGACAGCACCGCCCCATACCACTCCACCGACGTAATCGCGCCATGTAACTGCCCTTCGCCGAGCGGCACGATGCGCAGCGCTTCCGGACGCAGACAGGCCACCCGGTCGCGCTCGTTGTAACGCACGTCGTCCATGCTGAATGCGACCTGCGGCGGCAACAGATTGGCCGCGCCCAGATAGCGCGCGACGAAACCGTCATTCGGCGTGTCGTACAACTGTTGCGGCGTGCCGAGTTGCGCGATGCTGCCTTCACGCATCAGCAGTGTGCGGTCGGACAGCACCAGCGCGTCGTCCTGATCGTGCGTCACACAGACGATCGTCAGATTCGGCAGGCGCTCATGCAGCGCCTTCAGTTCGGAACGCACCGACGCGCGCAGATTGGCGTCGAGTGCGGAGAGCGGCTCGTCGAGCAACAGCACATCGGGCTCGATCACGAGCGCGCGCGCCAGCGCCACACGCTGCTGCATGCCGCCCGACAATTGCGCCGGCATGTGATGCCCGGCGTCGCCCAGTTGCACGAGCTTCAACGCATCGGCCACACGTCGCGCGACATCCTTCGACGGCATTCGGCGCGCGCGCAACCCGAAAGCCACGTTATCGAACACCGACAGATGCGGGAACAGCGCATAGCTCTGAAACAGCAAGCCGAGATTGCGCTTATGCGGCGGCACATGCGTCAGGTCGTGACCGGCAACAGTCAACGTGCCGGACAGTCCGTCCGCTTCAATGAACCCGGCGATGAAACGCAACAGCGTGGTCTTGCCGCAACCGCTGCGGCCGAGCACGGTGAGCAATTCGCCGCGCTGAATGGTCAGCGACAGATCGTCGAGCACGGTGCGCGTTCCGAAGCGCACCGTCAGATGGTCGATCTGCACGCCGCCCGGCGTGTTCGAACGCGCGGCGTCGAGCGCGTCCGGTGAGGCGCCGAGCGCGCCTGGGTGAGCAAGACTGGCCGTATTCACCGGGTTCATCCTCCAACTAGATTAATGCTGATACGGCGCCCCGCACGAATGCAGGAGCGCCGCCTGACTCAATGGCGAATTGTCCGGCTTACTTCGGCTTGACGACTTCGAGCTGCTTGCCCGACGAACCGATCACGTCGTTCTTCCAGCGTGCCGTCCAGTCAGCCTTCTTTGCCATCACTTGCGTCCAGTCCACCGGGATCAGCGTCACGCCGGCGATCGCCTTCTTGACTGCTTCGCCGTTCTTGCCGGCGAGCGGCACGTCGGTGCGACCCGGGATACCGAAGATGTCCGGCACCTTGGCTTGCACGTCGGTCGACATCAGGTAGTCGATCAGCTTCTTGCCTTCTGCCTGGTTCGGGCCGCTCTTGATCAGGCCGATCGCGTACGGCAGTTGGAAGGTGGTCGGCTTCCCGCCGGCGCTGGCTGCGAGGAAGATCGGCTTGAGCGACAGACCGCCGTTGGCCGCATCGTCCAGATCCATCTGCAGGTCGCCGTTGGCGAAGGCGATTTCGTTACGCGAGAGCAGCACGTCGAGGTAGCCGGTGCCCTTGGTGTGGAACTTGGCGCTCTCTTCCAGCTTCTTCAGGTAGTCGAACGCCTTGTCTTCACCCATCAGCGACGTGGTCAGGATGATCACGGCCATACCGTCGCCAGCCGTGGCCGGGTTCGAGTAAGCAACCTTGCCGGTGTAGTCCGGGTGCAGCAGGTCGGCGAACGTCTTCGGCTGGTTCTTCGTGACGTCCGGGTTGATCGCGAACGAGAAGTAATTGTTCACGAAGGTCGCCCATGCACCGTTCGGCGCCTTGGCGATGGCCGGCACGTTCTTGTAGTTGGCGCTCTGATAGGCCTGCAGCAGGCCGGCCTGGTCAGCTTGCTGGATGAACGGCGGCAAGGTGACGATCACGTCCGCCTTCGGCTGATCCTTCTCGATGGTGGCGCGATTCACCACTTCGCCGCTACCCGCCGTAACGATGTTGACCTTCACGCCTTCCTTCTTTTCGAAGGCCGGCAGCACATCCTTATAGAGGTTTTCGAGGCCGTCGGCGGTGTACAGCACCACTGCGTCAGCCGCGTGGGCCTGCATCGCCGTGCCGCCGAACGCTGCCGCGGCGATCAGCGCCGGCAACAGTTTGCGTGCGAGGCCAGCCGTGGCGTGAAAGGAATTCGTCTTTGTCATGTCGCTCTCTCCGAAAGGCAAAAAACCAGACGGTCGGGATAACCCGATACCTGTTGTGATTGAACGGCGGTAGCGCCGTGCCGCTTGCGTGTTGCCCGCAGCCAGTTGTCGTGCAGTTTCGTACGGATTGCAGATTGCCGACAACTTTGCCGCTTCTTCTCCAGCCTGACTTACAGCTTACCTACGACACTCGCGCTGCCTGCCATGCCTGAACGGGCACGGCAAGAATCACAGGTTTCCATGACAACGCCATGACTATTCTGGCGATTTCCAAAAAATGACACAATTCGCCAATAATATCCAAATCAATCTTTTCGTCACCCTGGCCGGGCGGCGACCATTCATCTGATGACGGAGGCTATGTGATCCTTGGAAACGACCCCATCCTGTTGACCCCGGGCCCGCTCTCCACCTCGCCGCAAACCCGCGAGGCGATGCTGCGCGACTGGGGATCGTGGGACGCCGCGTTCAACCGTATGACTCATAGCGTGTGCGCCGACCTCGTGAAAATCGTACATGGCGAAAATGACTATGTATGCGTGCCGCTTCAAGGCAGCGGCACGTTCGCGGTCGAAGCGGCGCTCGGCACGCTGGTGCCGCGTCAAGGCTGTGTACTGGTTCCGAACAACGGCGCATATTGTGCCCGTCTGATCAGGATATTGCAGCGAATGGGCATCGCTTATGTCGAACTGGCGCTGCGCGACGACGAGCCGGTCAGCGCCGCCGCCATTGAAGACGCCTTCAATCACGACTCGCGTATCAGCCACGTCGCGCAAGTCCATCTGGAAACGAGCGCCGGTCTGCTCAATCCGCTCGACGATATCGCCGCGGTGTGTCAGCGGCACGGCAAGAGCCTGATCGTCGACGCAATGAGTTCGTTCGGCGCACTGCCGATCGATTTACGGCGCGGCGGCATCGACGCGCTGATTTCGGCGAGCGGCAAATGCCTTGAAGGCGTGCCGGGGATGGGATTCGTGATTGTGCGGCGCAGCGTGCTGGAGCAGAGCGAAGGACGCTCGCCCTCGCTAGCGCTGGATCTGCACGATCAATATGTTTATATGCAGAAGACGACGCAGTGGCGCTTCACACCGCCGACTCACGTGGTCGCGGCTTTGCGTCAGGCACTCGATCAGTTCATCGCGGAAGGGGGACAAACAGCGCGCGGTGCACGCTACCGGCAAAACTGTGCGGCGTTGCTAACCGGCATGCAAGCGCTTGGCTTCGAGCCGTTTCTGAAGCCCGAGGTGCAGGCGCCAGTGATCGTCACGTTCCACGCGCCGCGCGACCCCGCGTGGAATTTCGCTAACTTTTATGCTGCGGTGCGCGAGGCAGGCTACGTGCTCTATCCGGGCAAGCTCACGCAAGTGGAAACATTCCGCGTGGGTTGCATCGGCGCGATCGATGCGAACGAACTGCACAACGCTGTGGCGGCGATCGGCCGTACGCTGAAACAGCTCGGGATTCGTGTGAAGTGAACTGGGCGCCGCGGCGCACCCGTGGTGCATGGGGTGCACGAGGCACTCGCTCATGCGCTCTGGCCGTAAGCCGCCCGGGCGCCTAGGTACCCGGGCACTCAGGCGATCAGGATTTCTGGCCCATGCGCCGTGATCGCCTTACCGAGCACCTTCTCCGGCGCCAGTTCGGTGACCAGATAACGTACCGACTCGATCCCGTTGATGCGCACCGGCGTCACGCGCCCGAACTTTGAGTGGTCGGCGACCACCACCACCATGTCGGCGGCGGAGATCATGCGGCTGCGCACTTCAGCCGCCATGCGGCTGTAGTCGGTCAGATAGCCGTCCGGCGAAATGCCGCCCGCGCCGATGAAGGCGAAGTCCGCGTGGTACTGCGTCAGTTGATGGACCGTGTCGAGCCCGAAGGTAGCGTCTTCGATCTCCGACAGTTCACCGCCAAGCAGCGTCACGCGGTTATCGTTGCGGCGGCCGAGCAGCAGCGCGATGCGCCAGTCGTTCGTATAGACCGACAGGCGATGCCGGTCGAGCAGCGCCCGGGCCACCGCTTGCGTGGTGCTGCCCGAATCGATGACCAGCGAGGCGCCGTCCGGCACGAATTCGGCCGCGCGTTCGCCGATCGCACGTTTCGCGCCGGTGTTGGCGGCTTCGCGCGTATCGAGGTCGGGCTCGCGCCGGTCGCTGGACAGCGCGCCGCCGTGGGTCGTGACCAGCAGACCGCGCCCGGCCAGCGCATTCAGGTCACGGCGGATCGTCTCGCGCGACACATTCAGTTCGCGCACCAGTTCAGCAACCGAGAGCGCGCCGGTTTTGGCGACTTGCGCCAGGATGTATTGGTGACGTTGTTCTGCGAGCATCTGTTGAGGGCCGGAAGCCGGCACGCTTGAGTTTCACCACGGTGGAAGGCCGGCGTATTGTATTACGCGTGGAGCGGGGATGCTCCTCCTCGCGCGCTTACCTGCTAACCTGAATACCCTTGGCCGCGCGCCGACGCCTGTCGATGCCGCGTAATCCGTCAACCGAACTGCCGATGCCGCCACTGTTTCGCCGTTTACTGCTGCTGTTCCACGCGTTGCGTTATGGCTCGCGCCTGATCTGGCTTGCCGCTCCGCCCGATCACAAACTGCACTGGATGATCGATCTGCTCGGCCGCGTGCATGCTTCCGGGCGCAGCGGCGAGAGCCTGCACGGTGTGCTGCCCGCGCTCGGGCCGCTCGCGAGCCGCTTCGCGCAGACCTTGGTGGAACGGCCCGAACTCGCGACCGGTACCCTGCACGACGCCATCGATGCGATCGACCACCTCGAAGCCCCACTGCCGCCGCAGGAATCCGAACAGGCTTTGGCGCGCGCGTTCGGCCGGCCGCTCGCCACCCTCTTCAGCGCTGTCGATCTCGTGCCGGTGCGCGGCGGCTTCGCCGAACAGACGCACTTCGCGCGGCTCATCGTGCCGGTCAACGGCCATAGCGAAGTCGCCATCAAGCTGGTGCGCGCCGATCAACTGCAACAGATCGGCGACGAACTCGCGCTGCTACGCTGGGTCGCGCGCTGGCTGGAGAAACTTTCCAGCTCCGCCCGCCGCCTGCAACTGCGTACGCTCGCGCAGACCTTCACCGACGACGTCCTGCGCCGCTTCGATCTGCGCGCCGAAGCCGCCAATCTGAGCCAGACCGGCCATCATTTCGACGGCGACCGGCGCATCGTCGTGCCGGACGTGATCTGGGACCTCTGCCCCAACCACACGCTGACGATGCAGCGCATCAACACCCTTCCGGCCAGCGACCTGCCCGGCCTGCATGCGCATCACATCAAGCTCGCGCCGCTCGCCGCGCATATCGTCGAGGTGGTGACTGAGCAGGCATTCGAACACGGCTTCTTTCACGCCACGCTCGATGCACGCCGGGTGCGCGTGAGCGTCGAACCGGACACGTTGGGACGCCTCGTGCTGGCGGAGTTTTCGATCATGTCGAGTCTGTCGACCGGCGAGCGAGAATTTTTCGTGCACGGCGCGACCGCGCTGTTCGATCAGGACTACGGCCGGCTTGCCGAACTCCATCGCGATGCCGGGCATGTGCCGCACGACACGCGAACGGAAATGCTCGAAGCCGAATTGCGCACTCGCGCCGAAGCGCACTTCGCGGCCGAACCGGCAGACCGGTCGGCGGGTTCGCTATTTCATCACCTGCTGCACGCGGTGCATCCGTTCGACGGCGCCGTGCCCGGCCGGCTCGCCACGGCGCAGCGCTCGTTTCAGCAGGCGGAAATGCTGGCGCGCGCGCTGCATCCGGGTGTCGATACGTGGAATGTCACGCGCAAGGTGCTGGCGGGGATTGCGCGGCGCGATATGGACCACCGCGGCTGGATCAAGCGCATCTCGCACGAGTTGCCCCATTTGGCGCACATGCTGCCGCGCGTGCCGCAACTGGCCGTGCGCTACCTGCAGCATGAGCACGATCGCGTCCGCACGCCGCAGCAGAATGCACAGCTGATGCTGGATATCGGCCGTGAATATCGACGTACGCGTGTGCTGCTGTGGGCTTGCGCGGTATGCGGCGGGATGCTCGGCGCGGGGACGGTATTGTTGATGTGGTGATGCCCCGAGGAGGCTGCGAACGCTCCGGCGCTCTAGTGAAGCAATCTGCCACTGATCCCGCACCCGCGATTGCAGCTTCGAACAAGACGTGCTTCGAGTGTCCCGGCAAGATGGCGGCTTTTCACGTTACCGGTCTCAGATGCTCGCTTCCTCAATCGCCGCCGTATTCGTCGTCTTGTGGTCGACCGGTTTCGTGGTGGCCCGAGCGATCACGCCCTATGCCGATCCCAATCTGTTTCTGCTCGCGCGCTTCGGCGGCACCGCGCTGATATTCGCGCTTGCCGCGCTCGGCGCACGCGCCGCGTGGCCGACCGGCCGCGATCTTGGCAAGCACCTGCTGGCGGGCGCGCTGCTGCAAGGCGTCTACCTCGGCGCAGGCTACTGGGCCGTTGCGCAGGGCTTAAGTGCCGGGGTAATGGCCTTGCTCGGCGCGCTGCAGCCGCTCGCGACCGCCGCCGTCGCGGCACCGCTATTCGGCGAGCGGCTTTCGCGGCGTGGCTGGGCCGGCATGGCGCTCGGGCTCGCGGGCGTCGTGCTGGTCCTCGAACCGAAACTCGCCGCGGCTGCACCGCCCACCCCACACGGCAACGCGCCGCCGTGGCTGGTCGTGCTCATCTCGATCCTCGCGATCGGTGCGATCACCGCGGGCACACTGTTTCAGAAGACATCGCTGGCAAAGGCCGATATCCGCAGCGCAAGTGCAGTGCAGAATTTCGGCGCGGCGGTCGTTGCGTCGATTCTTGCACTGGCGCTCGGCGAGCATCGCTGGATTGCTTCCGCGACTTTGTGGGGGGCGCTTGCGTGGGGCATCGTGATGCTGTCGGGGATCAGCGTCACCTTACTGGTGTGGATGGTCAGGCGCGGCGATGCTGCGCGCGCCACGGCGCTCATGTTCCTCGCGCCGCCGCTCGCCGCGCTCGAAGGGTATGTCGGTTTCGGTGAAACGCTGCTGCCGGTGCAGATCGCCGGATTTGCCGTGGCGTTGGCAGGCGTGCTACTGGCGCGGTCGTGAGGGTTTGATCGGCGCACGCCAGTCGCGTCGTTCAATGCGCGTTCGTCACTTGCTCTGGGCGGCATGATCGCGCGCACGTTATCAACCTGAGATCCGCTCAGTACCCTCGCCTGCCGGTCAACTCGCGAATCAATCCGCCGTATCGGCGCCCGCCGGCACTTTTGCGCGCGCCTGGCTGCCCGGGGCCGGTGACCAGGCCGGGCGGCTTTTGCGCTGCGAATCGACCACGACGATGTAACGCCCCGCCCACGGGGTCACCTGGCGATCGCTTTTCAACACCCACAGCGATTTGCCGGACTCGACGAGCGCGGCATATTCGGCGTCGAGAATGCCGTAATGGTCGATAAATGCATTGAGCGACGCGGGAATCCGCACGCAGCCTTTTGAATGGCGAATACCGAGCAGCGGCTCGAGCCGGTCCGGGTCGGTGGCGTGCATCTGGAAACGCATCTGCGACATGCCGCCCTTGCCCCAACCTCGCTCGCCCTGGGCCCAACCGAGGTCGAAGATCCGCATGTCGCGCTTGCCGTAGCCGCGGATGCGGTTCTCGTTCAGCGTGCCTTCGGAGCGGAAATCCATATTGGACGGCGTATGGTCGAACACGCCGAGCGGCGTGATGAAGTGGTCGTACTCGCCGGGCCGGCCCGTTGAAACCGGCGACGCGCCGATCATCTGCCAGCTATCGGCCGGGGTCGCCCGGAAATAGATGAACAGCGCCTGCACATTGGCGTTCCGGTCGACCATCACGACATATTCGCCCGACAGGCTGCCGAGCATGTGCTCGCCGAGCGCCGTTTGCAGGCGGCCGGCATAAGCGTGCTGCTCCGCCGCCGGTACTTTCAATCGACGTGTCACGTCTTGCGCGAACACGTCCCGCAGCAGGAACGCGCGGCGCGGATCGACCACCCCCGCCGCATCGGGCGCGGCAACGGTCGACGCCTTGACAGCCAGCGCCGGGCGCTTCGCCGCTACAGATGCCGATGCCGATGCCGATGCCCGGACGAGCGTAGTGCCCAAAACCGGGGCTGGGGCTGGGGCCGACGCCGCGATTGCAACGCTACATGACACCGCACAAAAAACGGCTCCCAGCGCGCGAGCCAGATAGCGCACTGAAAGAACTGCGCGCGCGGAACACGGCGCATAGAGTAAATCCGACATACCCACCACTTCGCTTTGACGATCTACCGATGCGGAAGGACTGCGGTCCAGTGCAGGCTGGCCAGGCCGATTGGGGTAGTTCATCGCGCATTTGAGCAAACCTGATTATTATCGACTGCTCGCCGGCTCATGCGGCGCTCGGAACGAGGATGTTACTAAGCACATTGATATCTGTCGATGAAGAATCGGCCCGTTCATGGGGCCGCCGCTCGAGCAATCCGCGCGAGCGTTCATAGTCGACACTCGCACAACCGCACACGGAGAAGATAGGAACATGACGCAACAGGACGCAACCGCCCGCCAGGCAAGCATCGCAGCGGAAATGCACGTCACCGCCGAGTTCGACACCACACAGGAAATCGAGCGCCGGGTCGCTTTTCTGGCGAACTATCTCCGTAGTAACGGGCTGAAAACCTACGTGCTCGGCATCAGCGGCGGAGTCGATTCAACGACCGCCGGGCGGCTTGCGCAACTCGCGGTCGAACGCCTGCGCGCCGAACATTACGACGCGCGCTTCGTCGCGATCCGTTTGCCCTACGGCACGCAAAAAGATGAAGCTGACGCGCAGCAGGCCCTGAGTTTCATTCGCGCGGACGAAAATCTCGCCATTGACATCAAACCCGCCGCCGATGCGATGCTCGCCGCGCTGGATAACAGCGGTATGCCATTTAACGACGACTCACAGCAGGATTTCATCCACGGCAATATCAAGGCGCGGCAGCGAATGATCGCGCAATACGCGGTAGCCGGCGCGCGGGCCGGCGTGGTGATCGGCACGGACCACGCGGCCGAATCGGTGATGGGATTTTTCACGAAGTTCGGCGACGGCGGCGCCGATGTGCTGCCGCTTACGGGCCTGAACAAGCGTCGTGTGCGGGCACTGTCCAAAGCCTTGGGCGCGCCCGAAGCACTGGCGCACAAAGTGCCAACCGCCGACCTCGAAATGTTGCGTCCACAACGGCCCGACGAAGACGCTTACGGCATCCCTTACGACGATATCGACGACTTTCTGGAAGGCAAACCTGTGAGCGACGCCGCGCGCGAGACGGTCTTGCGCTTTTACGATGTCACGCGGCACAAGCGGGCGTTGCCGTACACGCCGTTCGATTGGCCGGTAAAAGAAAGCGGGGAATGAAAGAAGGAATGTAACAACGAGAACATGCGGGGAGGATGCGCGTCAGGAACGCGTCAGACGCAGCGCGCGCGACTCCTTACCCACTCGGCGCATTCGGCAGACGCCACTGCGAGAGGCTCAATGAGCAGGCGGCGACTCGTCGTCGCTGAACAGATCGGCGCTCGCCTCGAGCGCCAAACCGCCTAAATGCTTGCCGTGAATCTGCCGCGCGATTACGTCGCCGACATACGGCACATCTGCGTCCAACTCGACCGTGGCATAGGCGCTGGGTTTCCCGGCATCGATCACCTCGACGCTTTTTGCATAATGCCCAAGCTCACGTTCGAGAAATTCCCGCACTTCCTGCTCGCTGCACGATTCCGCGATATTGCGCACGATCAGGTTCATGCTGCCTACCCTCGGCGCGCGTTGCGATCCGTAACATGCACGCGCACTGGGCGCAACGCGGCACGCTGTTTCGCCTCGGCAGCCGCGAGCTGGCGGATCAATGCAGCGCCGGCCGCACCCAAAGCAGCCAATGACAGATAGAAGGCAATCATTTAAATCTCCCCTTCGAATTTCGTCCTGTTTTCAGGATAGCCACAATCGACAACAAAAGCGATGCGACACAATGTCGTAAAAGACGGACTTTAAAACTTCCGTTAATGCACTGTACCTGAATAAGCAGCGGTAAAAACAGCAAAACACATGTTCATTCAGTGGTGCAGACCCGGCACACGCGCCAGACGCGGACGCTAGACGCAAAAACCGGGCCGCGATACGCATCGCCGACGGCATCCTGCGGGGGACGTGAGCAAAGGGCGGGCTGATCGTCGGGATCAGTCCGCCGCTTGCACGTTGGCCGCGCTCACCCACCACGCATTCTTGCCCTGCGGCACGTGAACCAGCACGGCGGAGGGATCATCGACACCGTCGTCGGCGACCTGGCATACCGCCAGACCGTCGGGCAGCCGTTTCACCTCGCCGGCCGCCTGGAACAGCGCGACGCGCTGCGCGCTCAAGGGTCGCAGCTGCCGGTACACGTCGAAACTGATTGCCGCTGGCACATCGCCGCGAATCTGCAGCGAGTCGGCGCTCCCGCAGCGCACGGGTTCGGCGGCAAGCACCGCAGCGCTGCCGAATAAACAGCCGAAAGTGAGCGCCAGTGCGGCAAGGCGTGAATGAGTCATGGTGATTCTCCGAGAATAAGTTGGGACAGCGCGCTGCGAGCGGTGCTGCTGGATACACGCGATTGAACATCGAGGGCGACACAGGCGAAAACAGACGGCCTCATGGCCCGCTGTCGCGACCGTCGCCTCGCCCGTTGCTGTCGCCGGTCGCAACATCGAGACGACTTACGTCGCAAGACGTCTGGCTAAAGCCCGAATAGACCACCGACCAGTTGCCGACAATCGCGGCTTGCGCCTCCGCAAGGCTCAGTTTCCCTTCGCAAACGCAGCGTTTGAGCATGACCGCAGCGCGCGCCTTACGACGCTCGCCCTGCTGGCCTGCCCATGGCAGAAGATCGAGATTGGAGGGTGCATTCGGCGAGCCGCCGAGCACAATGGGCACGCGCCTGTCCAGCGCGAACGTGGGACCGTTGCCGGCATCGATGCCGCGCGCGGCAAGCATGCGGTCCTTGTGGGCCATCAGTTCGTCGAACGGCGGTGCGACCGTGTCCGCATAGCCGGGCCGGCAAATCGTTTCGCCGACCGACTCTTGCGTGACGCGCCCGTCGAGCATCGCGGAATCCTGAGCCCAGGCTTCACCGACACGCAATGCGAGTATCGCGGCGAAGCCGAGCAGGAACACCACGCGCATCGTGCGGGCCGGACGCGTGCCGCCGCACCGGCGCACGAGCGTCGGCGGAGTCGTCTGATAGGTACTGCTGGTTGCGTCGCTGTTATGGATGATGCGACGCCTGTCTGCAATGCCTGCGTTCATTCGTCGGCGCGCCGGCAGCGGCGTGCAATAGTTCAATTCGCAGGCTAATTAAAACACATTCAAAATGCATGCGTGAAAAAGGTGCACTTGCGCAGGCTGGTACAGATGCGTCCAGATGCGCTCGCAGGTGAATGCCGGCGCGGTCTTGCCGTGCATGAAGCCAAGTTGCAAGACCGCGTCGAACCACAAGATAAATGCAAATGCCGCTGCCTGCGCGCCGCCCACATACGACGCCGACAGCACGCTACGTCAGCCTGGCTTCGCCATCCGGGCCTGCAAGGCACGGATACGGCCGAGCGCCGGAGTATTGGACACCGTCGACTCATACATCTTGGCGAGATCCGCCTTGAGCGCGGTGCGCGAGCCGCCGTCGAGATAGACCATATGGCCTGACGGATAAAAACGCGCCGACAGATTCTGCCGGACCTGCTGGCTGACAAGCGGCATTTGCTGAAGATCGAGCACGGTCTGATAGAACGGCGTGACGTAATCGAAGAAACCGTTCGCCGACAGCACCTTCAAGTCAGGATTGAGTGCCATCACGGCGGCAAGGTCGCCTGCGGTATACAGAATGACGTTGCCTTTGGCATCGAGCCCCTTCTGTGCGCCGGTCGGGTCGATGTGGCTAAAGTCCCAATACTGGAATGCCTGATCGTTGAGGTCCGTGAACGCCGAATTCGACGTGTATTTCAACTGCTCGTTCAGGTACACGTTCCACATCGTCGTGTAGACGCCGGTCACCGCCGTCATGGTGGGATCGTTGCCGCCGGAATTCGGGTCGATCTTGCCGGCGATACCGGTGTTGATCGCCGTCACGCGACCGTCGTACTCGCCAAGCGCAAGCCCCTGCGATTTCAGCAACGTGGTCAGGAACAGCGAATTACCGCGGCTGTCGTACGACGCGATATCGAGGCTCCAGGCGAGCAAGGTGGTTTTGTCGATACCGGTGTACTCGCTCAGCTTTTCGACCGTTGCGGAATCCGTAGTCGGAAACTTGCGCAGCGCCGCCAGATAGTCGGTGCGTGCGAATTGCGCCACTTCTTCGGCAAACGTGCCAAGGTCGGTTGGCCGCGGCGCAATGCCGAGTTTCTTGTGATACCACGCGTCCGCAGCAGTTGTGGGCAGCGCGCCGACCGGGTTGCCGGATTGCGTGTAATCGAGAATGGACGATTGCAGCGTGATGCCGTTCAGATCGACGCCGTCTTCATGCAGCCGGTACGCCAGCACGCAACTGCGCGCCGTACCATAAGACTCGCCGTACAGGTACTTCGGCGAATTCCAGCGATCGTTCTTCGTCAAAAACCGCTTGATGAACTGCTTGATCGAGTCGGCGTCCTGGTCGACACCCCAGAAGGCGCGGTTCGTCTTTGGCGCAATGGCCGCCGAGTAGCCCGTGCCGACCGGATTGATGAAGACGAGGTCGCTCTTGTCGAGCAGACTGTCCGGGTTGTCTTCCATCGAGTATGGCGCGGGCGGCGTAAAGCCCGGCATCGACGTCTTGATGCGGCGCGGCGCGAACGAGCCCAGCAGCACGAACACCGAAGACGACCCCGGGCCGCCGTTGTAGAAGAACGTCACCGGGCGGGTTTCTTCCTTCTGGCTGTCCTGCGTAAACGCGACGTAGAACATCTTGGCTTCAGGCTGCGAACTGCTCGGGTCGACGATCACGAGATGACCCACCGTCGCCGTGTAGTTGATCTTCTGCCCGCCGATCGTAGTCGAATGGTGCGTCACCGCGGCGGTTTCAGTAGTATCGGTGACGGAATCGTCCGGCCCGTTGCCATAAGCAACTGGATCGAAGAACGGTTGATCTCCTGCTTTGTGCGACACGCTGCTGGCAGCCGTTGCGGGCGAAGCATGGGTGTTGTGTGACGACTGCGGACTAACGGAAGCTGACTCGGGGTTCGTCATGATCGCTCCATGGGTTCGTTAACGTCTTGATATGTCTTGATCTGTCTTTCTGTGTCTAGCCGTCTCTTGTATGTCCTGCATTGCCTGCGTCTCTTGAAGCCATGCACCGTACCGCCTGCGGCCTGAAAGCAGCGCACCTTGGGACAAGCGCGGACGGCTGGCGATCGCCTGATCTGACACTCAGCCAGGCGCCCATCCGAACCGATCCGCAACTCATCAGACTATAGTGCCGCCGCCACCTTCTGACCATTGGGGCTGCCGAGTCCCGTGCACGCATCCCAGCCCGGCGACGAGGCGAAGCTGCCGTTGTTGCCTTGGGTGATGTCGTTAAACGCGCCCGGCGTCTTGTACAACTTCGGGTTGATGAAACCGGCCGGCTGCCCTTTCGCGGCGTTGATCCGCGCAATCAGCGCCGCCCACAGCGGTGCGACCGCGCTGGTGCCGCCGACCACCGTCTGCGTGCCGTCGATCAAGACGCTATAGCCTGTGACAGGCGACGCGTCGCCGGCTACGTCCGGCACACCGCGCCCGCTGAGCGCCGTCCTGGCGCCGCTCGACGAAGTGGCGGACAGGCCTTGCTGCCAAACCGGCACTGGAAAGGTCCGGCTCACGCCACCGCCGCTCGCGCCGCCCTGCGCGCCGTCGTTCCACACCACCTCATGCGAGATCGCTGTGCCCGACGCGGTCAGGTTCGTGCCGCCGCATGCGAGCACATAAGGGCTCGACGCCGGAAAGTCGACCTGATCGCCACCGGAACCGTCGCTCGAGCCGCTATCGCCCGACGCCGCGCAGACAGTCACACCCAAAGCCGCCGCCGTTTGCAGCACGCTGTTGAAAGCTTGCAGCGACTGGCTGGTCCAGTTCGACTCCGGTCCGCCCCAACTGATCGAGATCACCGAGGGTTTATTGGTTGTGTCGTGCACCGCGCGGCTCACCGCGTCGATGAAACCGGCATCGCTGTTCTGAGTGAAATAGACCGCGATGGTCGCGCCAGGCGCAATCGCACCGACGATTTCGATGTCGAGCGTGACTTCCCCATCGGGCCCATTCGGGTCGCCGCTCGGCTGATTGCTGCCCTGATCGACGCCCACTGCTTTCACCTTCGGCGAAGCAACGCCGAGGCTCGCAAAGTAACTCTTCAGGTCGGAGGCGTTGTACCCGCCGCCGAGTTCAATGATGCCGACGCACTCGCCGCTACCGTCGCCTTGCGGAAACTGATACAGCGACGCGAGTTGCGGCGGCGTAAACGAAACCTGGTGTCCTTTAGCCGCCTGGAACGGCGGCCGGATGCGAAAGTGCGGTCGCGCCTGTGGCCGGTTATCCAGCCCGAGCACGGCCTCCACGATGCCGTGCAGATCGTCCGGTACGCTGATCGTGCCAGTGCGGCCGCGGAACTGGCCCGCCGTGTGATGTTGATAATGCTCCAGCTTGACACCGAACGCGGTCTGGAACTGCGCGATCGTGCCGCTCAGCGACACCGAGCGCGCCGCCGGATCCTCCTGCACCACCGTCAAGCCGTGTGCGCTGGCAAAGGCTTTGACCTTGGCGATGTCGTCCGGCGCGGCCCCATAATCTTTTGCAAATGTCTCGCGCGAAAGTGGTTTGACACTCGGGTCGCCGGCTTCGATCTTGCTCATCAGTGCGTCGAACTGCGCCTGCCGCTGACGGCGCACTATCACGAAAACCTCGATCCGTTCCGACGGATCGCATTGCCCAACAACTTTCGAACCTTGCTCTACCGTTCGCTCGCTTCCCGGCAGCGGTTGTCTATTGACCATGGTGTCGATTCTCCTGTTAGCGTGACGGCGCGGAGCGCAAGGTACACCCCAAGCACGGCACGCGCCTGCACGAACTCACCGCCTCGGCACCGGCGGCGAATTGCTGTTTCAAGGACTTCGCCAAACCATCCGACCTATGCATTCGAACACAGTTCCGGTGTGCGCGGCAGTTGTCCGAATGGCTAACGCCGGGTTGGATCAATGCGCATCGTGCAGCACCCGCGCTATGATGCTGAAGCGGCAATCCAGCCGTTGCAGCGCCTCGCGCGCCGCCCGCGCGCACGATCAAAGAATCAGAGGAACCCCATGTCAATTTCGATGTATCAAGCATCATTGCCCGTGCTGGTGCGCGGCATGACCAATCTGCAAGTCATCCTCGGCAAAGCAGAAGCGCACGCTGCCGAGAAACAGATCGACCCGACCGTGTTCACGAACGCCCGGCTCGCGCCGGACATGCTGCCTTTGATACGCCAGGTTTATATCGTGAGCGACACGGCCAAGGGCTGCGCCGCGCGCCTCGCTGGTGTCGAAGCGCCGAAGTTCGAGGACGTCGAACAGACCTTCGAAGAACTCGACGCCCGCCTTCAAAAGACGATTGATTATTTGAAGGAATTCAACGCGCAGCAGATCGACGGATCGGAAGAGCGTCCAATCACGCTGAAAATGCGCAGCGGCCCGATCGAGTTCACGGGGCTGTCATATCTGCTCGGATTCGTGCTGCCCAACTTCTATTTTCACGTTACGACGGCGTACGACATTCTGCGTCACAACGGCGTCGAACTTGGCAAGCTCGACTATCTGGGCGGCATCAAATAAGAAGGCGCGCATGCTAATGCGTGAACGCGGTTGCAGCAAGGTATAAGCAGCACGTGGGTCGCACATCGGCTGTGAACCATGCAAGGACCGTACGTGCATGAACGGTCCGTGAGCAGTGTGTGAGCGGTCCAACGGCATCAAACGCGTGGCTGGAACGCGATGATCGCCATGCCGGCCAGTGTGAATGCCACGCCGGCCGCATCCCACAGCGTGGGCCGCACTTTGTCGACGCACCATAGCCACGCAATCGCCACCGCCACGTAGACACCGCCGTAAGCCGCATACACGCGGCCTGCGGCGGCGCCGTGCAGCGTCAACAGCCAGGCAAACAACGCGAGACTGAGCGCGCCGGGCACCAGCAGCCAGATGGAGCCGCCCTCCTTCAGCCAGCGCCATGGCAAATAGCACCCGACAATTTCGGCAATGGCAGTCACGGCATAAAGCAGAAAAGTTTTCATCGACAGATAGAAGCGAATGATTGTGTTGTCGCGGCACCGCGCGCGACTGTCTATCGGCTTTATTAACACAATCACTTTGCATGCGGGCACGGCACATGCAACAGTCGTTGCGCCCGATCCCTATTCGCTATCTGTCATGAGCAATCAATCCAGCGAAAGCCGCAGCGCAAAGCCGATCAGCGCCGCTGAGAAAGTCCAACGCTGCAGCGTCTGCGCGAGCGGATGAGCCCGCATCCAGCCGGCGATGCGCGCCGCGCCGATCGCGTACATTGCGTCGAAACACGCGCCGATAGCGAGCAGCACCAGACCCAACTCGATCATCTGCAACGCAACCGGTCCGGCCTCCGGACGCACGAACTGCGGCAATAGCACCGAGCAGAACAGCAGCGCTTTCGGGTTCAACAGATTGGTCAGCAAGCCTTTGACGAAAGCGGCATGCAACGGCCGTGACTCGGCGCTTACCGTGCCGCCTTCAGGCAACGCGAACACGGGTGAGCGGAATATCTGGATACCGACCCACGCGAGATACACCGCGCCGCCGTAACGCACCACGTCGTATAGCCAGGGCGCACTGCGCAACAGCGCCGCCACCCCGCATGCCGACAGCGTGACGTGCGTTGCACGCGCCATCCCCAAACCGCCGGCCGCCGCAAAGCCACTGCGCACGCCGCGTCCGATACTGGTCTGCAGAACCAGCGCCATGTCGGGCCCGGGCACGGCATAAACCACAAACAACGCAGCGATATAAACGACCAGAAGGTGTGCGGAAATCATAGAAGCCTCTTGTTTTTAAGAGGCTCTATCTTGCTATCGTCAGCGGAGCGTTTGCTGGCGAAATACAGGAGCAGGCGCGTTGCCTTTGAAGGAATACGCTAAAATTCCGCTCTCAAGCCATGTTTTCCGCTAGCACACAGTAAGCGCCCCAAAACCATGACAACCGACCTCGATAAAACAGACCGCGCCATCCTCGCCGCACTGCAGAACGACGGCCGTATGTCGAATGCACGGCTGGCCGAAATGGTCGGTTTGAGCGAGACGCCTTGCGCACGCCGCCTCAAGCGCCTTGAGAACGACGGCTATATCGACCGGTATCGCGCGATGCTTTCGCGCTCCGCCCTCGGCCTCGGGGTTGTCGCATTCGTCTACGTGCGTTTTGCCGTGCACGACCGCGCGATGGCCACCCGTTTCGAGCGCGAGGTGCAGGCAATCCCGCGAATTCTGGCGTGCCACAACGTCTCGGGCAGCGCCGACTACATCCTGCAAGTGGTCGCGCGCGATCTCGACGACTACGGCACTTTTATGCGCGACGAGATGCGCAGCCTGCCGGGCGTGACATCGGTGGAGTCGGCGTTGTCGCTGCGGGAAGTCAAGGCTAACGGCGGGCTGCCGCTGTCCTGAATGCGGACGTGGCATAGTCACCCATTTGATACGGTGCGAGCCGACCAGACCAGCACGGAGTTTTCATGGATCACGAAAAGGCGCGAGCCGAAGAGACAGCCGCGATGGAGCGCGTATTGACCGCAACCACGCGGGTAAAGGCGGCCTTTGCGTCGCTGCAATCGCAATTCCCGCCGGCCGGCAGCGGCCAGCCTTCGCAGTTCGCGCTGCAAACCTTCGACGCTGCGTTGCAGGAACTCGAAGACGCGCAAGCCGCATTCGACGAATTACTCGGTGATCTGCTTGACGGCAATCGTTGAGTGGCATAGCCGGGCTCTTCCCTGGATAGCTGCTGCGCAGCACGCGAGCGGCGATCGTTTTAGTTTCCATCGAAACGGTCGTCGCGTTATTTGGAGGCGCTAGCGGGACTTGACCGTTAGTTGCGTATTAACGTCCTGGAACTGAAATTTCCACGACGCCGGATCGCCCATCCCCTGCCCGATCCTGAATGCCTCGACGCGCTACTGCGTCCAGAAGCGCGTCGAAACACCCATCCCATCCGCTCAAAAAATGATGCTGGTCCGCAACCCGACGATCGCTTCATTTCCGACTCGCAGTAACGGATTGTTCGGATCAGGAATACCACCTGCCGGACGGAACACATATTGGAAGTCCGCCTGCAGTTGCCACCACGATGCGACCTGATACTGGTAGGTCGCTTCGACGACGGTCTCGGCGCTGCGCGACGGATAGCCCGGCGTCGTCAGCGAGGCGGTATCGCTCGCGAGCCCTTGGGCATGCGAGCCGATCTTCGCGTAGCCGATCGCCAATCCGGCAACGTCATTGTCGCGTCCTTTGAACGGCGCTTTGAGCGTCACGCCAGCGTT
The DNA here is from genome assembly GCF_046026855.1 of Paraburkholderia sediminicola. Lineage (GTDB taxonomy): Bacteria > Pseudomonadota > Gammaproteobacteria > Burkholderiales > Burkholderiaceae > Paraburkholderia > Paraburkholderia sediminicola_A. The sequence goes on from NZ_JAQQET010000001.1 coordinate 24,813, forward strand.
CACGCCCAGGTCCACCAGATTGCGATCGCCCGGCGCGCCCATGACTCTCGCGAAAACGCCCACCGACTGCGGGCTGTCCCCGCCGCGTTGCCAAACCGTCTGGTCAGCAATCGCGTAGAAGCTATAGTCGCCCCGGTGATTCGCCGGCAAGCCGCTACTCGCCGGGTTCGCCAGCGATAAACCGGCACTGTCGAAACGCGGGTCCGCAAATTTTTGCGTGTTGTACCAGAAGCCCAGTTTGTAGGTGCCAGGCAGTCCGGTTGCCTGCGTACCCGAAGGATTCGCCGCAGGCTGGTTGATTGCGTACTGCACTTCGCCGATGAACAATGCGCCGCCGCGCAGATTGAAATTCGTGCCGTGGCGGTTCTGTTGTTGTGGGTCGCCCGTATCGCTGCCCGCCGGATTGCTGTTGAAGACACCGGCCATCACGGTCCAGGCATCCGAAGGCTTGGCACGCAATCGCACGCCCAGTGACGACAGTGGATAAGCTGGACCACCCGCGGGCATATCGACCGACGGCAACACGGGCCAGCCAAAGGTCGCGTTGACGAATGGTGTCGCGAACTGGCTCACCATGAATTCCTGGTCGAGACTCTGTTGCCCGACCTTCACGTCCACTTTTCCGCCAATCAGGGATTGCTGATACCAGAGCTCCCACAGCCGAGTCGTGTCGTCGGCCTCGATGCCGCTCGCACTTTGCAGGGTCAGCAGATTCCGTTGACTCAGATTGCTGCCGTGGATCTGCAACGCCGACACATTGAACGTGCCGCCTGGCAATCCCAGCGCTTTTTCCGTATCGACGACGATACCGAACTGGGTCAGTCCATCGTAAGCACCGCCCCGTTTAGTACCGCCCGACAGATTGTTCAGATACTCGCTGGTTTCCTGCAGGTTGAAGCTCACCCCGTAGTTACCGAGCCATGGACGCAGACCGCCCATTTCGCCGAACAGATTCGAGCGATCCCAGAGGCCGGTGGGCGCGGCGGGGGTCTGCTCAGCAGCAGGCGTCTGCCCTGCAATTGGAGCCTGAACTGCAGCAGGTGTCTGATCCAAGACAGGTGCCTGACCCACTGCCGGCGCCTGTGCCAGCACAGAAGGCGCCACGCCAAACGACAGCAGGAACGTAAGACCGAGGGGACCGCGTGACATCCACCATCCGGTTTTCGCAGGGTTTTTCTCCACGAGACAAGGTTGAGCGCTGCGCATGCGGCGCGGCAGGGAACGATACGACAGCGATTTGACGAACATAAGCTCACTCCCATCGAGCCCGGCCAGGCCGGGCGATGTACGAAGACGTGACCGGGTCTCGCAAACAACGCGATAACGATCAAACAGAGGGAGCGTGCGACTGGATGACCGGCAGGAACCGGTCACTGAAGAGGCGCGCTAACTCGAACGGAGCGAGTTAGCGGCTAAGGAGCGATCCTGTTGCTAACTCGCGGATACTGCGCCGGCGTAGACCGGCATCGGACTTCCACTACTGGAGCATGTGTCCACGAGGGACTCCTTTTTGCTGAGACGGGCGGATTGTATTCGGCACGCTTATAAAATCGCAAGTAAAAAACACACAAAAGAGATCGCACTCCGAATTTGTCGGCGGGCCCTTCGACAGATACCCGGTTGCCATATTCATCGCTGCATCTGCGCCCTTCATCCACCTGTCCTTCCTGTCATTTCTGAAAGACTCAGCCTCGTCTGGCGATGGCAAAGCGCGCTCCCCCACGCGTAAAAAAAGAATATTTGCTTCGCTTAACGAAGCATGTTGACTTCTGCTTGTGGGAGTGCCTAAAATTCGCCCGTCATCACAAACGGGGCCATTGCCTTGGACACCAGCAGTAGTCGATCTTCGAACAGTTTCGCTGCCTGACCGGCCCGACGCCCGCGCTCTCTTTTCTCAGCCGCCGTCTTGCCAGCAGGCAGACGGTGCGCGCCGTAGTAACTCTCTCCGTGCACCCTAACTAGCGCCATTCGGCCGCGCCGCGCTTACGCACGTCCTGCGTCTGCGCGTCCACACGTCCGTATGGCATCGCGTCGCGAGCATCCGCTCGAGTCAGCGCTCACTCACGCCGGTTCGATCCGTTCGAACGTCGGCATGGCCGGGCGCGTGGATCAACACGTGCGTGCTTAACGCCAAAAAGTAATGCCGACAAGCAACGCCGATAAACAACACCGATAAGGAGCCGCCATGCCAGACAGTGACAGTTATCCCTTATGCCGCTCAATTGCCACGCAATCTTTGTTTTGCCTGAGGAAAGCGAGTAGACGTTCGCCGCCGCGCGCTTAGTGCCGGCCGCGCTCCGTGTCTGCTGGCTTTCCGCAACCCGCGTAAAGCCATACGCCCGGAGAAATACCATGTACATCGCCATCCTCGTACCGACCCTGCAGCAAACGCATATCCACAGCGACGCTGCACTCGCGCTTCACAGCATCAAGCCGCACTGGTTCGCCGCGTCCTGGCATCGCGTCAAAGCGCTCCTCTCGCACTCGGCTTAACGACCCACAGTCAGTACCCGCACGCCTTCGCGATCCGCATGCGCCGCTGTCGCTCGATCTCGTTCGACGACACTCGCGCTGCAGATCCCGAAAGCGCGCCACTGCAAACAGATCACACCCACTCAGGCGATTAGAAATGTCCACTCCAATTAACGTCTCACCACCACGCAGCGCCGTTCTCGACGAAGCCCATCTCGGCGACATCAAAGGCGCACTCGGCACTATCGCGCATCACGACACCGCACCTCGCAATAACTGGTGGGCCCGTATCCGCACACTGCTCGCGATCCGCGGGCCTGGCCTCATCGTGATGGTCGGCGATAACGATGCCGGCGCTTTCGGCACCTACACCCAGGCGGGACAGAATTACGGAACCACCCTGCTGTGGACCATGCTGCTGCTCGTGCCCGTTCTCTTCGTCAATCAGGAAATGGTGTTGCGCCTCGGCGCCGTCACCGGCGTCGGTCATGCACGGCTGATCTTCGAGCGCTTCGGCAAGTTCTGGGGGGCATTCAGCGTCGTCGACCTGTTCATATTGAACGCGCTCACTATCGTGACCGAATTCATCGGCATCACGTTCGTGCTGGATTTCTTTGGCATTTCGAAGGTGACCGGCGTTTGCATTGCCGCGGCAGTGACGATGGCCGCGGTCAGTACAGGCAACTTCCGGCGTTTCGAGCGCTTCGCGGTTGTGCTCTGTCTGTTGAGCCTGTTGCTGGTGCCCGTACTGGTGTCGATTCATCCGCCGGTTGCCCAGATGACGCACGATTTCTTCATTCCGAACTGGCCTGCCAACTCGAAACTGAGCGACGTGATGCTGCTCGTGATCGGCATTGTCGGCACCACGGTGGCGCCGTGGCAGCTGTTTTTCCAGCAAAGCTATATCGTGGATAAACGCATCACGCCGCGCTTCATGAAGTATGAGAAAGCCGACTTGTGGATCGGCATCGTCTTCGTGATGATCGGTGCGGTGGCCATGATCTCGTTCTGCGCCGCACTGTACTCAGGCAAGCCCGAGTTCGGCAATTTCACGGATGCGGGCGGCGTGATCGCCGGCCTCGAAAAGTATGCCGGACGCACACCCGCGGTTCTCTTCGCCGTCGCGCTGCTCGACGCCTGCATCATCGGCGCGGCCGCCGTCTCGTTGTCCACCGCATATGCTATTGGCGACGTATTCAAGATTCGCCACTCGCTGCATCGCGGCGTGACGGACGCGAAGGGCTTTTACCTCGTCTACTTCGGTATTATCGCGGCCGCAGCGGCGCTGGTGCTGATTCCCGGCAGCCCGCTCGGACTACTGACTGAAGCCGTGCAGACGCTCGCAGGCGTGCTGCTTCCGAGCGCTACGGTGTTTCTGCTGCTGTTGTGCAACGACCGGGCGGTTCTCGGTCCGTGGGTGAACTCAAAGAAACTCAACTTCTTTACAGGCGCAGTTGTCTGGGTGCTCGTCATGCTATCCATCGTCCTGACTGCATCGGTGATGTATCCGGACATTACCGGCGAAGCCATCATTGAAGTACTGGCCGGCGGCACGTTACTCGCTGTAGTCGGTTACGCTGCAACCGTAACGGTCCGCAGGCTGCGGCCCGTACCGGCGGATGCCGAGAGTTCCGCGGTTTCCGGGGTTTCCGGGGTCTCCGATAACGAGCAACCGTTTTCGAAAGAAGCACGCAATACGTGGCGCATGCCGCCGCTGGAAGAACTGCCGGCGCCGCAACTCACCATGTCCAAACGCGTCTGGATGGGTGTGCTGCGCGGTTATCTGATCGTGGCTGTCGCCCTGGTTATCGTAAAGGTCGTGCAGATGACTTTGCTGCATTAAATCGATGCGGCCCGCCCGCTCCCGGTCGTTTCGGTGAGCGGCGGGCAAACGGCAGTTCCGTACTACACCCCACACTGCTTTATCAGTTGCGTTGCGATCTTTTTACGGGATGCAGGTGCTGGTCACGGCCACGCATCCGTCACGCCCCATCCGCCGCGATAACAGGCTTGCACAGAATCGGAAAGTTGACCGAGTTCGCGATATAGCACTTCTCATGCGCCACGTGATGCAAACGCCCGGCCAGTTCGAGGTCGCCGCCTGCCCGAATGACGACGTGCGGGCGTAGAACGATCTGCGAAAAACGCCCCTGCTCCGGACTATCGAGCATCGTGCCTTCGGCGTTGTCGCGATAGCTTAGAACAACGATGCCCACGTCCGAGCAAAGATGCAGATACCAGAGCTTGTGGCAGGCGGAGGCCGAGGCGACCAGCAGATCTTCCGGATTCCACCGGCTTGCGTCGCCGAGAAACGCCGCGTCCGATGATCCGGGAATGTCGGGCTTGCTTCCCGCAGCGATGACGTGGTCCCGACCGTATTCACGGTATCCCGAAGTGCCGCTGCCACGGTTTCCTGTCCACTGCACCGATACCGCGTATTTGTGCTCGCCGTGCGCCATGCCCATCTCCTTTGCTATTGCCCGGAATTGAATTCGCAACACATGGATTCTATATCCGCACGCTGGTTTTGGTATACCATTATTCCAAATGACAAGGGCTCAACGCATATGGACCATAAACTGGATTCGACGGCCGACGCCATCGCCGTCTCACTACGCGAACTGATCGCGGCCGGCGAACTGGAAGACGGCGCACGGCTGGTCGAGCGCGAACTCGCCGATCGATTCGGGGTGAGCCGGGTGCCGATGAGAGAGGCCATACAGAAGCTCGAAGGCGAAGGACTGATCGAACTCATGCGCAATCGCGGCGCCGTCGTGCGAACGCTCACGGAGTCCGACCTGGATGAAATTTACGCCCTGCGTATGTTGCTCGAAGGTGACGCCATCTTCCACGCGGTCAAACGCATGGACAGTGAAACGTTATCGCGCGCCGAACTGGTTCACCGGTTGCTGGGAGACGCCGATACAGCGCAAAGACAGGGCGAACTGAATCGCGAGTTTCATGAGCTGCTATACCGCCCCTGCGCGAATGGCCGGCAACTGAAAACGATCCGCGAGCTGCGCGCCCAGGTCGAGCGCTACGAACGTCTGCAAAGCACATTGCTCGCCGACACACCAGCCTTCCAGGACGAGCATCTCAAGATTCTCGAAGCATGCGAGACGGGCAATGCCCGCCTCGCGCGATCGATGACGGTGGAACATCTCGCGTCCGCGAAGCGCATCGTTCTGCAACGGGTCCGGGCTGAGTGACTACTGCTGCCCGGGCGCTTTTCCCGTCAGGTTCGGCGCTCGCGGATTCGGATTCATATTCAGGCTGGTGCCATTTGCTCGCATGTTGTTAAGCACGGGTCCCGATCCAATGCCTCCTCCGCCGACTGTGGGTGAGCCGCCCACCGTGCCCGCGCCCGGCATTGGGCTCGGGCTTGCCGCCCCCGTGCCCAGCCCTGCTCCCGCACCATTGGCCCCGCCTGCCTGCAAGCCGTTCGTACCGTTGGCGCCAAGGTTTGCCGACTGGGCATAAGCCATACCCGTCAGACCCATCATCAGCGCCGAAGTAAAAATCACTTTAGTCACGATTTTCATAGCCCACTCCGTCATGCCGTCGAATTGCCCGAGCGAAGCACTCACACCATCGTAACGATGTCGAGCGAACGACGCTCATAAAGGAACCCGGTCAAACAGTAAGACTGGTTGCCAGCCGCGTTTGTTCATCAAAGACAATCAGGGATTGATCTACGAATTTACCGACGGAATCCGAGCGGACCAATCCCGATCGGCAAGTTGTACAAATGCTTACAAAGCAGCGCGCTTCCCACGTACACCGCCCGCGCTGCTGCGGCGTTATTGCAGGCACCTACCAGCGGAGTCCGCGATGAACACGAACATCACTTCCAGCAATCCGCAGCGCAACCGCATCCACCCCTTGGTCGCCGGCGCGGCAGTGGCCGTCATTCTTGCGAGCGCCACCGGCATCGCGGCAATGACAGGCCTTCTGCCGACCTCGCACGCCATTACGGAGCCCGCACTCCCTGCCACGGCGGTCGCGGCGCAGATTGCGAGCACACCGGTCGCCGTACCCCAACCGAACCCGGTTCAGCAAACCGTTCAACAGGCAGCCCCGGCACAGCCGCGCGTACATCACACGCACAGCACGCCCGCAGCGCAGTCGCCGAGGTACGCAAACAATCAGGGATACCAGGCACCGTATGATTCCGCGCCGGCAAGGCCGGTCGCCGATCCTTATGCGGGTGAAGTCGTCGCCATCAACACGGTCCAGGCGCCTGAGCAAACCACCGGACTCGGCGCGCTCGGCGGAGCGGTCGCGGGCGGTCTGGTCGGCAATCAGATCGGCGGTGGACGTGGCAAGATTTTCACCACCATTGCGGGCGTTGTCGGCGGGGGGCTTGCCGGTAACGGCATCGAGCACGCGGTGCGCAAACAGACCACCTATCAGGTCCAGGTGCGCATGCAGGACGGCAGCTACCGCAACTTCAGCTATCCGACGCAGCCGGATGTCCAGATCGGCGAGCGGGTTCACGTATCCGGCGATTCGCTGACGGCTTCGTGATAGTCAACGCCGGCATCTCACCCGATGCCGGTTTGCAAAAATGTCGCGCAACGCCGTGCGCGTTATGATCAACCGTTACGCCAGAACGGCTGATCGAGCACGATGGAGCACGCCTACATCCACCTTTTGCATCTGCTTGCCGGCCATTCGGCGTGGACGCTCACGGTCATCTTTCTTGCGGCCTTCCTGGAGGCCATCGCCGTCGTCGGCACCTTCATCCCAGGCAGCACTGCGATGTTCCTCGCCGGCGCGCTGGCCGGCACCGGCTCACTGAGCCTCGGCTGGGTGTTCCTGTGGGCGATCGCGGGCGCCATCGCCGGCGACGGCATGAGCTTCTGGATCGGCCGTCGCTACAAGGCCAGGATCGTTCAGCTCTGGCCGTTCCGCACACACCCGCAGATACTCGACGCCGGCCAGCGCTTCTTTCAGAAACACGGTGCCAAGAGCGTCGTGTTCGCCCGCTTCATCGGACCATTGCGGGCGATCGTGCCGGTGGTAGCGGGCATGCTGGGTATGACGCCGCTGCGCTTTTACGCAATGAACGTACTGTCGGCGCTGCTATGGGCACCCGCGCATATCCTGCCGGGCGTGGTATTCGGCGCCTCGGTGCTGCTGGCCGGTGCAGTGTCGTTCCGCCTCGTTGTCATCATCGCGCTGCTGGTGGCGATCGTCTGGCTAAGCTTTCGCGCGATGCGTTTCCTGCTCTCGCATGCCAGTGCGTGGTCGAGCGCGGCGGGCCGCTATCTGGGAAGCTGGGCTTGCCGCCACCCGGGGCCGTTCGGCCGTCTCGCGCGGCGGCTGCTGGACCCCGAACAGCCGGATGCCAGCAGCATCGTAGTGACGTCGCTGATCGTGCTGGTGTCGGGCGCGCTCTTCTTCGGGGTCCTCGAAGACGTCATCAGCGGCGATCCGCTAGTCACCGTCGATCTATCCGTCTATCACTTCCTGCAATCGGTCCGCACGCCCTGGAGCGACACCGTCCTGGCAGGACTGGCGACCCTCGGCAGCGTCGCCACGCTGACGGCGCTGATCGTGACGGTGGTGGTGTGGATGCTGCTGGAGCGACGTTGGCGCACCATCGGCTACTGGCTCGCCGCTGTCGTGTTTTCGCAATTGCTGATCTTCGCCCTGCAGTTCGCCATGCAGCGCGCGCCGCCCAATGAGCTCATGTCCGGTGCCTACGTGTTTCCGAGCAATCACGTCGCCGCGACGGTGATCGTCTACGGCTTCCTGGCGTTCCTGCTCGCGCGCCGGGTCGGCATGCTGGAAGGTTTGCTGGTGGCGACCGCAAGTACGGTCGTCGTGATCGTGGTCGCGCTGGCGGGACTCTATTTCGGCCGGTACTCGGTCTCCGACGCGATCGGCGGCGCCGCGCTCGCGTACATCTGGGTGGCGATCGTCGCGCTGACGGCGATGTTGCGGCATCCAGAAGTGCCGCCTGTGCGCCGCCTCATGCCGGTCGTGGTTCTGGTGGTGATGCTCGGGAGCGTGGGAGTCCAACTGGGCGTCAATCCACCCGCACCGCCCTCGGACAGCACGCTGCGCCCGCCGCCCGTGCTGGTCACGCAGGCAGAGTGGACGGCGTCGCTGTCGAAGCGACTGCCATGCTATCGCTCGGATATGGGCGGCGACCACAAGGAACCGCTTACGCTGCAATGGGTGTCGAACCTCGATTCGATCCGCGGGCAACTGCGCGCCCAGGGATGGATCGAGGGCACGGACCTGTCTGCGCACAGCCTGCTCTCGCTTGCCTCGCCGAACGTCGCGGCAGTGGCGCTGCCGGTGTTGCCGAAGCTGAACAATGGCGTGCCTTCGTCGCTGGTCTTCATGCGTCCTGGCGACACCCGCGACGAACGCGATGTCCTGCGCTTCTGGCCGAGCGGCTATGCCGTGGAGAACGGCGTGTCAGCCACGCCGCTGTGGGTCGGCGCCTTCGCGCACGAACGGCTCGCCCGAGCGTCCTGGCCGATCAACATTCTGCGCGTCGACAAGGAAGTGTCGACGTTCGATGCTCACACCAGAATGAGCGCCGGCCTCGGCGCTGCGCTCGTGGCCAAAGTGAGTTGCCATGGCGTGCCGGTGTCGCTACTGGCCGCTCCAGTGGAATGAGCGGCGCGTTGAAAGCGGTCTGCCTGGATGCGCGCGTTCGCCGCATCAATCAGGAAATCGCTCTGTGCTCAATCACTTGGCGGGTTTAGCCAGGACTTGTCCACAAGGATATGAACATTTTCTGTGGATAAGCCCGGCGATGCAATCCGCACTTTCTTCGGGAAGCACCAGGCGCCCTCGCATCCCGGTCACACTGAAACGCACTGCGCGGCCAGGTCGTGCTTCGACAACGGCCGCGCCCGCGCGCTAACCTTGCTGCGCTTGCCAGCCGGTGCCGAGGCTTTTCTGTAGCGACACAAAGTCCTTGAGCAACTCAGCCCGCCCCGCGACGACGTCCTGCTGCGCGGTGAACTCCTGGCGTTGCGTATCGAGCAGATCGATCAGGGTAGCGACTCCGGCGGAATAGCGCTGCCGCATCAGCGTGGCCGAGTGAGTGGCCGACGCTTCCACCTTTTGCAACGTGACGACATGCTCGCGCTGATGCCCATAACGCGAGAGCGACGAGTTCGCGTCCTGCAGCGCGCCGAGCACGGCCTTCGTATAACGGGCCTCGGCTTCGTCACGCGATGCCTCGGCGGCATGGACGCTACCCAGCGTGCGACCGAAATCGAACACATTCCATTGCAGATACGGCGCGCCGATCCAGCTGAAATTGCTCTTGCGTACAAGGTGGCCCGGATCGCTCGCGCTGAAGCCGATATCACCAAGCAGCGTCACCTTCGGGAAAAAGTCTGCAATGTGTTCGCCGATCTGCGCATTGCTCGACGCGAGTCGCCGCTCCGCTGCACGAATATCGGGGCGCTGCTGCAACATCGCCGACGGATCGCCGATCGCCACTGTCTCAGGCAACGCCGGGAGCGGCCGCGTGCCGGCGAGCTGTTCGTCCAGCGCGCCGGGCTCACGACCGGTCAGCACGGCGAGGCGGTCGAGCGAATCGGTCAGTTGCGCGTCGAGCGGAATCAGCGTCGCGCGCGTGTTCTCGACCTGCGTGTTCAGGCGTTCGACATCGATATCCGCTGCCGTGCCCCGCTCCCGGCGCTGCTGCGTGAGCGTCAACATTTTCTGTTCGGTCTCCGCCTGACGCTGCGCGAGTTCAAGCCGCGTCTGCTGGTCGCGCAGTTCGATGTAGGTCTGCGCAACCTCGGCCGCGAGCGACACCTGGGTGTCCGCGAGATCGGCGTTTACGGCTTCCGCATCCGCCGAGGCCGCTTCGATCGCGCGCCGCGTGCCGCCAAACAGGTCGATTTCCCACGTGGCGTCGAAGCCCGCGGTATAGAGCTGCAGCGGGCCACGACCCGACGATGCAGTACTGCCTGACGAGCTTCCCGAACTGAGCGAACTCAGATCAGGCTCGCGCATACGCAGCGCGGCAGCATCCCCCGACACCTTCGGCAATGCGTTTGCACGTTGTTGCTGCAATTGCGAACGCGATTCCCGCAGCCGCGCCTGGGCGATATGCACATCGGGACTGTGTGCAAAGGCGGCGGCGATGAGGTCGTTCAGTTGCGGGTCGTTGAATGCGAGCCACCATTGGCTCGGCGCCGGCGTTGCAGTCGTTCCGGCGGCCGGCGCGCGCACAAAGGTCGCGCTGCTGTGAGCGTCCCGCGCAAGCGGCGGCGCGCCGTGATAATCCGGGCCGACCGTGCAACCCGACAAGGAGAACAGAAGCGCGGCGGCGGCCAGCGCGAAACACGAGGGTCGGGTGAACATCATGGGGAGATGGAAAGACATTAGTGTCCAGCGGACGAAGGCGGCGGCGCATTCCTGCTCGGCGTTTTCAGAAACAGCGCAAGCGGAATGCAGGCGAGCAGCGCGATGCCGAGCAGATAGAAGGTTTCCGAATAGGTCATCACGATGGCCTGTTGCGTAATCTGCGCGCCGAGTTGCCCGAGCGCGCGCATCTGCGAATAGGCCATGTCTCCGGTATGAGCGAACCAGTTCGCGGCGTTCGCCGCAAGACTCTCCTGCCCGATCAGCGAATTTGCGCTGACCGACTCGCGGATCATCGCGGTATGAAACGTCGTGCGCCGGTCGATCACGGTACCGATAATCGCAAGGCCGATCGACCCACCAAGGTTGCGCGCCATGTTGTAGAGACCGGCGGCGTCGCCGGAATCTTCGCGCGACACGGCCGCCATCGACGCCTGATTAAGCGGCATCATCGCGAGCATCTGGGCGGTGCCACGGATCAGTTGCGACCACATGAAATCGTGCCCGACACTCTGCGCCGTCAGGTTAATGTCGATCATGCAACTGATCGCGTACAACACCAGCCCGGTGATCACCAGCACGCGGAAGTCGAATTTGCCAAGCAAGCGCGGCAGCACCGGCATGATCAGGAAAGCGGGCAATCCGGAAAGCAGCATGATCGCGCCGGACTGTTCCGCGTTGTAGCCCGCGACCACGCCAAGAAACTGTGGCAGCAGATACGACACGCCATACAGTGCCGCACCGACTGCGGACACAATCACGATCACGCTCGCATAATTCGGATTGCGCATCAGGCTCAGGCGCACAATCGGTTTCTTTGCGGTCAGTTGCGAAGCGGCAATCAGAAGCATGCCGAAGACCGTCACGCAGGTGAGTGTCACGATCATCGGCGATTCGAACCAGCGCTCGCGCTGACCCTCCTCGAGCACCACGGTGAGCGAACTGAGGCCAATCGCGAGACCAACGATGCCGAGCCAGTCCGCCTTGAAAAACGCCTCCCAGTGCGGCCGGTCCGACGGCAGGCCGAGGATCAGCAGGGTCATCAGCGCGAGGCAGATCGGCAGATTCATGAAGAAGCACCAGCTCCAGCTGATGTTCTCCGCGAGCCAGCCGCCGACGACCGGTCCAAGCAGCGGTCCGAGCAACACAATCAGGCCGAACATGGTCATGCCGACCGGCAACTGCGATAGCGGCAGGCGCGTACGGATGATTGTCTGCGCCGTCGGAATCAGCGCGCCACCCGTGAAGCCCTGCCCGATGCGGCCGGCGATCATCATGGGTAACGTGTGCGACCAGCCGCACATCATTGAAAACGCGATGAAAAGCACTGAATTCGTCAGCAGGAAATTACGCAGGCCGAATACGCGCGTAAGCCATGCCGCCAGCGGAATCATCACGATTTCCGACATCAGGTAGCCCGTCGAAATCCAGGTGCCTTCGGTACCGGTGGCGCCGATTTCGCCCTGAATCTGCGGCAGCGCCGAGTTCGTGATCGAGATGTCGAGCGTCGCCATCAAGGCGCCGAGCGCGCCTGCCGCGACGGCGATCCAGTCGCCGACGCTGGCACGCTCCTCGGCATGCGGTGCGGCTGGCGCCGCGGTGCTCGCATCAGCCACGATGATTCTCGGTATCGATGCGCGCGTCACGATCGCGGGCGGAACGCGTGTCGACATCCACGGTCACCGACAGCCCCGGCAACAGCACGCTACGCGTCTCCGCTCCCGTGTCGATCCGGATCCGCACAGGCACCCGCTGCACGATCTTCGTGAAGTTGCCGGTGGCATTTTCCGGCGGCAGCAGCGCGAATTGCGAGCCCGTACCGGGCGAGAAACTGTCGATCACGCCGTGCAGCGTATGACCGGGCAACGCGTCGACCTGCAGGTCCACCGGCTGACCGACGCGCATCCGGCCCACCTGCGTTTCCTTGAAATTGGCCAGCAAATAGGTACTTTGGACCGGCACGACTGTCAGCATCCGCGTGCCGGGTTGTACGTACTGACCAACACGCACGCTACGATCGCCGACCTTGCCGCCGAGGACGCTGCGCACCACGGTGTTATCGAGATCGAGTTGCGATTGTTGTGCGCTTGCCTGGGCCGCTTCGAGTTGTGCGCGTGCCTGGGCGAGCTGCGCGGTGGCCGAACCGATCTGCGAGCGTGCTGCGTCAACCGCCGCCGAATTCGCGGCGAGCGTGGCATTCGCCTGATCGCGACTGCTGGTCAATTCCGCCAGCCGTTCACTGCTTTCAGCACCGGTTGCAACGAGCGGCGCGTAGCGCCGCACTTCGTCGCTCGCATGCTGCGCGCTCACGCGCGCCACCTGCTGCTGCGCCTGCGTTTGCGCAATGTTGGACTGCTGCTGTTTGATATCGGCCTGCGCGCGTTCGATGTCGGCCTTGCGCGCATCGATCGTGGCCAGCGCCTGGTTGAGTGCGACCTGATACTGGCGAGCGTCGAGATGGACAAGCGGATCGCCGGGTTTCACGACCTGATTGTCCACGACGTAAACCTCCGTGATGTAGCCGGCAATCTTGGGCGCGACCGTGACGCTATCGGCCTGCAGATAGGCGTCGTCGGTGCTTTCGATGAAACGCCCCACCGTCCACCAGCGGGTGAACCAGACCGCGCCGACAATCAGCGCGACAACGCCGAGTGCGATCAGCACCGTTCGCCGGGTGGGACGCCTCGCGCCTGAAGCAGGCGCGTCTTCGGCGGGTATCGGGCGGGAGGGAGAGCCTGCGGTCGCTGACATCGTATGGTCCAATTATTTCCGGTTGGCATAATTATTCCACTTGATACAATTGTGTCAAGTGATATATTTCGGAAGATATCCTCAAGAGGACGTTCTTCGGGGCGCCCCCAAGGGGACTTCCTTCGGGCGTAATGAAGAGAAATGCGGAGAGAAATGCATGAACACCGCAAAGAGGCTGCGCCGTCCGCCGGAGGGCGGCTATGCGCGCGGCGACGAGACGCGTCTCCGGATCATCGAAGCGGCGGTCGAACTATTTGGTGAACACGGTTTTGATGGCGCGTCGACGCGCGACATCGCGGCTCACGCCGGCGTCAACGCGCCTGCACTGCAGTACTACTTCGAGAATAAGGAAGGGGTGTATCGCGCGTGTGTCGAAATGCTCGCCGACGATGCATGGAAAACATTCGGACCGCCCATCGAGCAGGCGCAGGAAGCCCTGCGCGAAAACGCCGGCACCACGGCGTTGATCGATGCCTTCATCCGCATTCAGGAAGCGATCGCGGACAGCGCCTTCGCGAAAGCGAACAATCCGGGCCGGCGGCTTTTCTTCGCGCGCGAGCAGGCTGGCTATGAGCCCGAAAGTGCGACGCGGATTCTGAGCTGCCGGATCCGAGAACCGCTAAACAACACGAGCGCGGCGCTGGTGGCGCGAATTTCCGGACGTGCCGCCGACGATCCCGTCACGCTGATCCGCACGTTCAGTCTGCATGGGCAACTGGTGATTTTTCACGTCGCGCATCGCTCGACGTTGTCGCTGCTCGGCTGGAAAAACATCGATGCAGAGAAGGCAGAGCAGATCAAATCAACCATACGCGGGCAGACGCGCATGCTGCTCGAGCAATGGAACCGGGAAGGTGACGAGGGGCGCACACCCGAAGTGCAAACCACGGGCAGAGGAAAGTCACGCAAGCAGCCGTGATTTCGTCAACATGACGACGCGAGAGCTCGGCCTTGCCTCGTCGCGAGCGATGCAATTGCGGCCGCCTCCTCGATCAACGATACCTATCAACCCCATTGCCAATAATGGCTTCAAGCATATCGTAAAATTCCGATATATGATTCGTCTTGTAGCGATGCAGATGCGTGAGCGCTAACCGGCGCCACGTCTGCCCGTTGTCGATGACTTGAAACTGACTCACATGACGCTCGATATCGACGCGATTCACAAAGCGCTTGCCAACCCTGTTCGGCGGGAGATTCTCGGCTGGCTGCGCGAGCCGTATGCGCATTTCTCCGACCAGGACCTGCCGCTCGACTACGGCGTGTGCGCCGGCAAGATCGACGCGCGCTGCGGCCTGTCGCAGTCCACCGTGTCGGCGCATCTCGCCGCTTTGCAGCGGGCCGGTCTCGTCACGTCGAAGCGGGTTGGTCAATGGGTGTTTTTCAAACGCAACGAGGCCGTCATTCAGGCGTTTATCGAGCACATGAACACCGGGCTCTGAACGCGTCATCCGCATCGCCGCGCTTCTTTCATCATGCAGTTTTTTAAGGCTAGGGCCACGTGCCCGCCACCCAAGGTGAACTCATATGCCGACTCTTTTTGACCCGCTCCAGATTGGCGACATTACGTTGTCAAACCGCATCATCATGGCGCCGCTCACGCGTCAACGCGCTGAAGAAATCCGCGTGCCGAACGCGCTGATGGCGAAGTACTACGCCGAACGCGCCACGGCAGGGTTGATCATCAGCGAAGCCACTTCGGTCACGCCGCAGGGAGTCGGTTACGCCGAAACTCCGGGCATCTGGTCGCAGGAACAGGTCGAAGGCTGGAAGATCGTCACGAACGCCGTGCACGCAGCCGGCGGCAAGATCTTCCTGCAACTGTGGCACGTCGGCCGTATTTCGGACCCGCTGTTCCTGAACGGCGAACTGCCGGTCGCGCCGAGCGCCATCGCAGCCCAAGGTCACGTGAGCCTGGTGCGTCCGGAGCGTCCATACGTGACGCCGCGCGCACTTGAACTCGACGAAATCGCCGGTGTCGTCGACGCATTCCGCAAGGGCGCCGAAAACGCGAAGGCAGCAGGTTTTGACGGTGTGGAAGTACACGGCGCGAACGGTTATCTGCTCGACCAGTTCCTGCAGGACAGCACCAACAAGCGTACCGACGCCTACGGCGGCCCGATCGAAAACCGCGCCCGCCTGCTGCTCGAAATCACGGACGCCTGTATTGACGTCTGGGGTGCGAACCGTGTCGGCGTTCACCTCGCGCCGCGCCGCGACGCGCACGCCATGGGCGATTCGGATCCGGCTACCACCTTCGGTTACGTGGCACGCGAACTCGGCAAGCGCAAGATTGCGTTTATCGCCGCTCGCGAAGCGCTCGGCGACGACCGCCTCGGCCCGCAACTGAAGAAGGCATTCGGCGGCCCGTACATCGCGAATGAAAAGTTCACCAAGGAAACCGCGCAGCACGTGCTCGACGCGGGTGAAGCGGACGCGGTGGCATGGGGTCAATTGTTCATCGCGAATCCGGATCTGGTGCGCCGCTTCGAGACGAACGCACCGCTGAACAAGCCGAATCCGGCGACGTACTATGCACGCGGAGAAACCGGCTACGTGGACTATCCGACGCTGGAAACTGTCGAGTAAGGACTTGAAGCCTGCGGAGCATAAGCCGCCTCGTTAAAGCGGCAAGTTTACCCGTACTACGCGGCAAGAGCACGCGGCGGGTGTGGCCGGAACGTTATCCGGTCACACCCGCCGCACTCTTTTTATGCACCGGACGTTGCGCGCGGCACACATGGCCCGCGCCACATGCAATCCGGGCCCTCGCGCCCGCTGTCATGTCAGATCTCGCCGCATGAACACGCGCTTCGATTCGTCGAGTCCTCGCGCGATATGTGCGGCACGCCGGGCGATCAACACCGCGTCGAGATCGGCCTCCTCGATGTCGCGAAAGCCTAGCCGCCGATAGTACGGCGCATTCCACGGCACCTCGAGAAACGTCGACAGCGTGAGTTGCGTCACCTGTTGCGCAAGCGCGCGTTGCGCGACCTGCTCGATTAGCGCCGCGCCGATGCGTTGCCCGGCATGCGACCTCAACACGTCGACCTCCTGAACGTAGAAGCACGCGGGCTGCGGCTCGAACATTACGAACCCCACACAGCTCGCATCAGCATCCACGGCGACGACGATCTGCTGCGCGTCGATCTTGCGATAGACGAATTCCAGCTCCATCGGCGGTGCATCGGCGATACCGGTCATGCCGACGCTGACAAAGCGCTGGCCTGCCTCGAATTCGATCGTACGGATAGCGTCTGCATCGTGAGGCCCGGCAAGGCGGAATGTGAAGTTGGAAGCGTATTGCATAAGCATTTCGTAGAGATTTTTCAGACGTGGTTCCGAAACGTGGTTCGGCAACGCAGGCTTTAATATTGACATCACCACCGCGAAATAAACAAGTGCCCACGCCGCCACAGGACTAAACTCCTGAACACCTAAATCCCTTTCGAACCAAGATGGATTTCATGCATGTGCTGCAGGTCGCCCTGCACTTCGACCAGCACCTGAGCGGTTTGATCGTGCAATACGGCACGGCCGTCTATGCGATGCTGTTTCTCGTCGTGTTCGTCGAGATCGGCTTCCTGCCGTTATTCTTTTTGCCGGGCGATCCGCTGATTTTCATCTGCGGGGGTCTGGCCGCAACCGGGGCGCTGAATGTGTGGCTCGTGATCCCTGTGCTGTTCGCCGCCACCGTGGCCGGCAGCATTGTCGACTATGCGATCGGCCGCGCGATCGGCGAGAAAGTCTATACCGCCGACTACCGCTGGCTCGACAAGAATGCACTGCGTAAGGCGCACGCGTTTTACGAAGCGCGCGGCGGTCTGACCTTTCTGCTGTCGCCGTTCATTGCCGTCGTGCGTACATTCGCGCCGTTCGTCGCCGGTGTTTCGCGCATGACGTTTACACGTTTCGTGTCATTCGTCACGGCCGGCGCGGGGCTGTGGATCGGGTCGCTGGTAGCGGCAGGCTATCTGTTCGGCAATGTGCCGCTGGTGCGCGATCATATGAGTTCGATCGTGCTGCTGGGTGTCTCACTCGGCGTAGGGTCGCTGCTGGTGAGCGCCGTGTGGCGCTTCGTCAACCGAAGGTTGCGCGCTCATTAAAGCGGGGCAGCGGCCTGCACCTCTGAACGTAGAGACGCCAGCAAAGCCTGCCACCACTCGCCGTGCCGCAACAGAAACACGCGCTCGGGGAAATGGTGGCGCGCCACATGATCCTGCGGCACCGTATCCCAGCCGCGATGCTCGACCGTCACGCGCGTTTCGTCGCCCACCGCTTCGAAACGCACCTCGACATGCGTGTGCTGCGCATCGGTGAAACTGGCCTGATGCCAGCCGAATGCCAGGCGCTCGCCCGGCTCCCAGGCTGTGACTCTGCCAATCTCGAACACACTGCCGTCCGGTTGTGTTTCGACGAGGCGTCCGTGCTCGCCACACTCCGGCGAAGATTCGAACGACAGCATGCCCGCGCCTTGCGGCGTGAACTGAAACAGTCCATTCGGCCGCCACCATCTGCCGATCTCGCGCGCGAACACATCGAACGCGCGCTGCGGTGTTGCCGCAACGCGTAGCGACACCTGCACGCGCGAACTCATTCCTGCTGCTCCAGATGCGCCTTGAACGACAGCAATTGCTCGGACCATAAAGCTTCGGTCTGTTCGAGCCATGCCTTCAGTTCGCTCATTGGCGCCGATCGCAGCACGTAAAGACGCACGCGCGCATCGACACCGTCATGCGATTCTTCGATCAACTCGCTGGAGCGCAGCACACGCAAATGCCGGCTCATGGCCTGCGGCGAAAGACCGGTGGCTTGCGCGAGTTCACCGGCGCGCATCGGCTGCTGGCTGAGCAGATCGACCACCTGACGCCGGTTCGGATCGGCTAGTGCGGCCAACGTGCGGTCGAGCGAGACGCTGGCGGGCAATCCCATCGCTTATACCCAGCCTTCGATTTTCAGTCCGCTCACGCGCTCAGCTTCCTCGCGCGACACTTCGCGAACCGTCTGACCGAAGCTCCAGACGTGCCCTTCCGGATCGCGCGCCGCATAGACGCGGTCGCCGTAAAACTGGTCCTCCGGTTCGCGCGTGATCACGGCGCCCGCGGCGCGCGCGCGGGTGCAATGTTCGTCGATACCCTCGCGCAGCTGCACATGCACCGATTGCGTATTCTTGCCACCGATCGAAGCCGGGCTCGCCGCGTCTTCCGACCATTCGCGGCAGATCATTACGTAGCTGTCGCCGAAGCGCATTTCCGAGTGGCCCAACTGGCCGTCGCTATCCGTGATCACCATCTGACGCTCGAAGCCGAAGGCTTTCTCGAGCCAGTCGAGCGCGGCAAACGGGTCCTTGTAGTACACCGACGCGCCCAGCGAAGGACGATGAAACGGCTCGTTCATGATTGCCTCCTTTTATAAACCTTCCGGTTGATATTTAACATTATAGTTAAACAAATCGGAAGAGCAAGGAGGGATTTTTGTATTCAGACGGCGCTTAGTCAGCTCTTCGCCGCGATGAAATCGCGGATGCCGTCGATATCACGAGGTCGGCAAAGCGCCGCTCGTCGCGATCCGGCTGCCAACGCGGCCGCGCAACCGCGATATTGACCGCACCGACCGCACGCCCCTGCGCATTCGTAATAGCCGCTGCCGTAGAAATATCACTGACGAAGTACTCGTCTTCCGTATGCGCATATCCCTGCTTGCGAATCTGCGCAATGCGCTCCTTGATTTTGCGCGGCTGATAAACGGTAGCCGCCGTGTACGCCACCAGATTCGTGCGGCCAAGAATATCGTCGATCTCGTCGTCGCCGAAGGTCGCGAGAATCGCAAGTCCAGGCGCCGTGCAATAGGCCGGCAAACGCGAGCCGGTAATCACATGCGCATTGAAAACATTGCGGCTGACTATGCGCAGCACGAAGATAATGTCCGTATCGTCGAGAACCGTGAGATTGGTGGCTTCCTCGGTCTCTGACCCAAGTTGCTGCAAATACGGCGTGGCACGGCTGACCAGATCGTTCGAGGTCAGATAGTGATACGTGAAATCGAGCAGCTTGGGCGACAATTCGTACTTGCGGCTATCCGGGTCTTTGAACAGATACCCAAGCGCTGCAAGCGTGAACGTAAAACGCTGTGTAGCGCTCATATCGAAGCCCGTGAGGGCGGCAATCTCCGAAAGCGACAATTGCCGCTTGCTGCCGTCGAACGCCGTGAGCACGGTCATCGCTTTCTCGACCGACTGCACATACAGGGAAGACGCAGTCGGGTCGGCAGCGGCTTGCGTGACGGCGGTCGCGTCACTCTTTTTCTTACGCGGGGGTTTGGACAACGCAGTGGTCACGATAAAAACCTGTTGTTCTAACAGGTAATCATTATCGCATGAAGATAATAGGTTATCTATTGGCGATAGACCTTGTCATGCTGCTACCTTGCTGATTCGGTCCCACGCATCGCTGAGGTCGCGCGGGAGAAGATGTTTTTTTACCCGCTCGCTAGGCGTCAGTTCAAAGTGAGCCACCGCCCGATAGTAACGCGGCAACTGGAAGCTGGCGAGACGTTCCGCAGCCCACGCATGCACCGACTCCCAGTCGACGGCGGCGTCCCTGAACTGCACGTTCAGCAGAATATCCTGCTCACCGATCTCCGAAGCCACGCCGATCGCCGCGCTCGCGAGAATTGAGGGATGCTGGGCAAACACGCGCTCGATCTCCCATGCAGACACGTTCTCGCCACGCACACGCATGCTGTCCGTGCGGCGCCCGACAAAGAACAGGTCGCCGTCGGCGTCCCGGCGTGCACTATCGCCGGTGTGCAGTTTGCCGTTGCGCAACGCCGCTCGCGTAGCCTCGCCATTCTTCAGGTAGGCCGGCAGAAAGGCGCCCTCCACACGGCTCGACAACACAATTTCGCCCGCCTCGCCGTCCGCGACGGCCTGGCCGTTCTCATCGAGCAATTCCACGTCGATCCACGGCAATGCCTTGCCGACCGAACCGGGCTTGCCGTTCGCGTTGAGCGTGGCGAAACTCGAGCACTCCGTCATGCCATAGCACTCGCGCAACCGCACCTGCAAGCGCGATTCAATCGCCGCCCAGGCCGATGCACTCACGCCCGCGCCCCACGCCACGCGAATCGTGTGCGCGGCGGGTTGGGCCTCGGCAGGAAGCTGCATCAGAATATCGAGTACGCCACCGAGATAATGCAATTGCGTCGCGCGCGAGCGGGCGATCTGAGCCCAGAACTGCGTCGCGGAAAAACGCGCCACGACGTCGAGCCCCACCGGCTCCAGAAAAGGCACCAGCAGCATTTGCGCACCGCCGATATGGCACAGCGGCTCCCACAATAACAGCCGGTCACCGGGGTGAATGTCGGCGACCCGAATGGCGGCTTCGCTCGCGATACGCATCATCCGGTGCGTGAAGATGACGCCTTTCGGCGCACCTGTCGTACCGGACGTGTAGATCACGCACAGCGGATCGGATGGTTCGATATGGGGCGCACACAGGCATGCGCTGGTATCGTCGGCGTCGAAGGCCGGGATCTGCACGCGGGATGTCCGGCCGCAATCGATGCCGTCGATCACCTCATCGAATATCGGCTCGGACACAAGCAGTTTCGGTTCCGCGTGGCCAAGGAGGTATTCGAGCCCGGCCCGGCGCAGCCTGGTATTCACCGGCACCCACACCAGCCCGCTGACAATCAGTGCGTAAATGACGTGAATATGCTCGGGGCTGTTGCCGAGCATGACGGCCACGCGGTCGCCGGGCACGAGGCCCTGCCTGACGAACCAGTGTTGCAGGTGGGCGACACGGCGCGCGGTTTCTGCGCGGGTGATCGCACGTTCATTGACATGGATCATGGCGCCGGCGGCTGTATCACGCAGGCCGGCGACGATCAGCGGTGCGCAGTCCAACGCATCCTCTGGATAACGGTGAGCAAAGTATTCTGAATAGCTGTGCATGGAAAAAATAGGAAGACGAAACGGTTAGCGTGTCGTGCGGCGAAGCCGGGACGAAATGAAGACAACCAGCGCGATCAGCACGATCAGCGTCGTGGACACCGCTGCTAGCGTCGGCGTAACGGCAAGCTGGATGTCGTCCCACATCTGTTTGGGCAGCGTGGTGTTAATGCCGCCGCTGACGAAAATCGCGATCGTCAGGTCATCGAACGACACGATGAAGGCGAACAGGAATGCCGCGGTAACGCTTGCCATCAACAGCGGCAGCACGATAGTCGCAATGCGTCTGGCGGGTGAAGCGCCCATCACCCGGGCAGCGTCGTCCAGACGCCAGTCGAATTGCCGGAAGCCCGCTGCGAGCGTCACCACCACATAGGGAATCGCCAGTACCGTGTGGCCGATCACAAGTCCGGCATTGGTGCCCGTCAGCCCGAGAGTCGCAAACAGATACAGCAGCCCCACCGCCACCACGATGCGCGGCACGATCAGCGGAGCCACCAGCAAGGCGAACAGTGGTTTGCTCGCGCGCTGCGACATGCGGGTCAATGCCAGCGTCGCACCGAAGCCCAGCGCGAGCGACAGCACGGCCGTGCCGAGGCCCACTTCGAACGAGCGGATCAGCGCGCTCTGCCATACCGGCGATTGCAAAAACGTGCCGAACCAACGGAGACTGAACAGTCGCGGCGGAAACGCAATGAAGTCGCTACGCGTGAATGCATACGGAATGACCGACAGCACCGGCGCAACCAGGACCGCGAGCACCACGAACGTGTAGATACGCAATGGACCGAAGCCGCTATCGGCGCACGGCGCCGCACCCATACGGCGTCTGACGAGCGGTGCGGCCAGCCTGCCCGCGGCCATCAGCAGCGCAAGTTTTATGCCTTGCGCACGCGAGCCGCGGCGCTTGTCCTGCACCTCGCCCGTCAGCGACGACAGACCAACCATCCGGTCATAGACAAGGAAGATCACGATCGAACACAGCAGCAACACCGTCGACAATGCGCCGGCAAAACGCATGTCGAACAGTTCAAGCACCGACGAGATCACCAGTTGCGCGATCATCGTTTCCTTCGGCGAACCGAGCAATGCGGGCACGATGAAAAAGCCGAGGCTCGAAATGAACACGAGCAAACCGGCCGCCGCGACACCTGGAGAGGAAAGCGGCAGAAACACGGTGAAGAAGCTGGTGCTACGCTCCGCACCGAGCGTTTCGGCGGCTTGCGCGAGACGATCGTCGATGCCGCGCATCACCGGCAACATGGTCATGACCGCGAGCGGCAACATCGCGTGAACCATGCCGATCAACACACCGGTCAGCGACGGAATCGTGCCGCTGGTTTCGCTTACGAGGCCCAGCGCCAGCGCAATGGTCGACAACACGCCTGTCTTCGACAGCAACAGCATCCACGCATAGGTCTTGACGAGGTAGCTGGTCCAGAACGGCAGCATGATCCAGAGTAGCCACCGTTCACGTGCACGGGCCGACAGCCGGCTCAGCAAATACGCAACCGGATAGCCGAGCAGCACGGCAATCGCGGCCGTCATGAATGAGATGGAGAAGGTGATCCACAACACTTTCGCATAGACCGGCGTGCGCGCGATCCGCTCGAACTGGCCGAGGCCGAACGTGCCGTCGGCATTGAAGAGCCCGCCTTGCAGAATCTCGCCGACCGGCACGATGAAGAAGACCAGCAGGAACAACAGCGTCGGAACGATCGGCAGAAAACGGATCGACTGCGCGAGCCATCGGAAGCGGCGTGGGCGCGCCGTGTCGCGCGAAGGCTGAGCCTCGAGAGCAATGGTCATGATTTTTCCCTGGCGTCGGTCAGGCACGCAGCAGCGTGGTGCGATGCGGGTCCCACACCAGACCGACCGTGTCGCCGACACACGGCGACAGGCTGCGTTCGCAACGCACGCTCAGGTGGCTGCCATCGGACAGTGTCAGTTGCACGCGGGTATCGCTGCCAAAGAACACAATGTCGGAGATCGTCCCGTCGAGGAACCCGCTCTTCGGCTCGACCAGACGCGGGGCTTCCGGACGCAGCAGCAGGCAATGTTTTGCGCCCGGGGACCCAGGCGCGCCGGTGCCGGTTTGCGGCAACGGCACGCGAGCTCCGGCGGTCAGCAGAATCGCCTCGCCGCGCGGGCCACGCGCATGATCGACGGCGCCTTCCAACAGATTCGAATGACCGATGAAACTGGCCGCAAAACGCGTGGCTGGCCGGTCGTACAGATCGACGGGTGTACCCACCTGCTCGATACGCGCCTGATTCATCAGGCAGATGCGATCGGAGAGCGTCAACGCTTCGTCCTGGTCGTGCGTCACGTAGACGAAGGTCGCGCCGAGTTCCTTGTGCAAGCGGCGAATCTCGGACTGCATGTGCTCGCGCAATTTCTTGTCGAGCGCACCGAGCGGCTCATCGAGCAGAATCACAGAAGGCCGGTAGGCGAAGCAGCGCGCCAGCGCGACGCGTTGCTGCTGGCCGCCCGACAGCTCTTTCGGGTAGCGCTTCGCGTAATCGTTCATGCGTACCATCGTCAATGCGTCGTCGACGGCCCGCCTGACGTCTTCGCGCGATTTGCGGCGCATCCGCAAGCCGTACGCCACGTTGTCCCATACGCTCATATGCGGAAATAGCGCATAGCTCTGAAATACCATGCCGATGCCACGCTTGCCAGGCTCCACGTGCGTCACGTCGCGGCCATCGATTTCGATGCGCCCTGCCGTCGGCGCGACCAGTCCGGAAATCATCTGCAGGAGCGTGGTCTTGCCGGATCCGGAGGGACCCAGCAAGGTGAGAAATTCGCCGGCCTGCACGGTCAGATCGGTAGGTTGCAGCGCGGCGGTTTCGCCGTAGTTCTTCGCAATCCCGATCGTTTCAAGTTTCGCACTCATCGCGCCGCTCCTCAGGAAATAATCCAGGTGTTGAAGCGCTCGGTCACCTTCTGACGGTTGTCGGCCCACCATTGCGGACTCGGCAGACGCATGTTGCGCAGATTGTCCGGTGCGGTCGGCAGAATGGCGGCGCGAGCAGCCGGGATCGAGTCGAACGCCTTGCGGTTGGTCGGACCGTAAGCGAGCGTGCCGGTGAGCATGGCCTGGCGCTGCGCATCGCCGCAGAAGCGCACAAACTGCCGGGCGAAGTCGGCGCGCGGGGTGCCTTTCGGAATGCCCCACCCTTCGATCGAATAGAGTCCCTGGTTCCACACAATCGCGACCGGCGCGCCGCCGTCGCGCGCGGCCTGGGCACGGCCGTTCCACGCCGAGATCATGTCAACGTCGCCGCTCTGGATCGCCTGCATGGCCTGCGCGCCGGACGTCCACCAGATGTTCACGTACGGCTTGATCCGGTCGAGACTGCGGAAGGCGCGATCGACATCAAGCGGGTAAAGCTTGTCGAGCGGAACCCCGTCGGCCAGCAGCGCCTGCTCGAGCGTGTCCAGCGGACTGCGGCGCAAACAGCGCCGGCCCGGAAAACGTTTGACGTCCCAGAAGTCCGCCCACGATTTCGGACCGTTTTGCCCAAACTTGTCCTGCCGGTACGCGAGCACGGTGGCATAGACGTCGACGCCGAGCCAGTTCGGCGTCACCGCTTCGGCCATTACATTGGGGAAGTCGCTGCCTTTCAAGCCGATCGGCTCGAGAAAACCTTTTGATTCCAGGTACGGAATGTCTGCGGAAAGCGTGAGCGTGGTGACGTCCCAGACATAATTTCTGGTTTGCACCATCGCCGCAAACTGTGCAACCGGTTGGGATTCACGCGCAACGCTCACCACCTTGATGCCGGTGGCTTTTTCGAAAGGGTCGTAAAACGCCTGGCGATACGCGGTGGTATACGGACCGCCGGGATCGGAAACGATGATCTGTTTCGACTGCGCGCCGGCCAGTACCGGAATGGCGCCAGCGAGTGCGGCACCGCCAACGCCTTGCAGAAAGCGGCGCCGGGTCAGGTTGAAGTCTTGCGTCATGCTCAGGTCTCCCGCACAGGATGAAAAGAAACGGTCGCGGTTTGCTTTACTTCGCGCGTTCGCGGAAGAACGCTTCCATCATTCGCGCCGGCTCACCGGAGTCGTAGGCTTCTCGCTGGATACGCGCGCCCGCCTCGATCGCGTCGCGAAAGCTCGGCTCCGTCATCTCGCGGAAACGCTGCTTGTCGAGACGCATCGCGATGGGTGGTTTGGCGGCCAGTTCTGCGGCAATTTCGAGGGCCTTGGCGAACACCTGATCCGCCGGCACGAGGTGATGAATCAGCCCGATGCGGTGACATTCTTCGGCCTCCATCAGACGGCCGGTCAGGGTCAATTCGATGGTGCGGGACATACCGAGCATCCCGTTCATGATCCACGGGCCAGTTGTGCTGGCGATCCCCGCGTTGATCTCCGGCTGCCCCATGCGCACGCCAGGATGGCCGACGCGGATGTCGCCGAGCAATGCGACCTGAAACGCGGAGCCGGCTGCCGTACCGTTCAAGGCCATGACGAGCGGTTTCTTCAGGCCACGCAGAACCGTGTAGTAACGCTCCCACTCCTTGACCCATGCGACCGCGCGTTCGCCATCGAAGTCATGCGCCTCCGACAGATCTTGCCCTGCGGAAAACGCACGGTCGCCCGCCCCTGTCATGACGATCGCGGCAACACCGTCATCCGCGTCGAAACGCTCCAGGGTGCCAATGATCATCTCGCGCATCGCGGTAGTCCACGCATTCAGACGCGCGGGGCGATTCAACGTGATGACGGCGACGCGCCCATGGTTTGAAACAAGGATGTCTTCGTTCATTTGTTATCTCATAGAGATAGTTGATGGTGTATTGCAATATACGTTTACCAAAATACACACGCAAGGTGAAATTGGCCCGGGGTTTACGCGAGGGGCGCGCGCCATTGGTCAGCGCTCGGAGGCGAAATAGATGAGGGGCAAGGGGGAAGAAACTGCCGGGGTCGCTTGGGCCGAGGTGGCCTGACTTACCTGGCGTCAAAACGGCGAACGACCATCAGCGCTCTGTGCAAGCGCCGCCGAATGAACCAGTTTTTGCCGCGAAATACACTGTTGGCGAGCCGGCCCAGTTCTTGTTTGCAAGCCGGCAAAAGACCGCCTGCAACCCTGGGCCAACTTTATTTGCTACGTGGACAAACCGTAGACGGAGAACAAGTCCCGTTTCATCAACAAATTAGCCCGTCATCTCAGACCAGATTTCGTCCATCCGGAACTATCAGCGCCACCGGCAAAAGAGAGCCACGAGCGAGCGAGCGGAGCGGACGCCTGCCGCCCCCGCCCCTAAGCACGCCCTATCTGCGCCAGCGCAACGGACGGCGCAGATGGTGCCGCTCCAGCCGCACTGCGGCGCTCACCGGGACAAACGCGGGCATGCCGTCCATCTGTCCGCCTTCAAGCCGCTCGCGCTCCTCGTCGGCCTCGACCGTTCTGGCCGGATCGATGAAAAGTGCGGCCACGATCCCCACCCCCAGCAAACATGCGGAAATCGTGAACGGCACGTTGTAACTGCCGGTTGTCTCGATCAGATAACCGAACACCACGGGCGAAATCATGCCGGCGACGCCGAAGCCCGTGTTCATCATGCCGCCCGCCGTACCCGCGTAGCGACCGCCGATGTCGAGCGGCAAGGTCCATAACACCGGATTCGTGATCTCGAGAAAGAAGAACGACGCCGACAGGAACACCACCGCCATCAATGGATTGGTCGCGGACACCATCGGCAGCAGGAACGCGAGCGAGCCGCCCATGCCCACCACCAGTACGGCACAGCGCGCAAAGCGCAGTCGGCCGGTGCGCTTGTAAAGCCGGTCCGAGACCACGCCGCCCAGGGTATCGCCAATCACGCCCGCGAGCAGCGGCAACGCCGTGAACAGTGCCAACTGCTTGAGATCGAAGCCGCGTGCTTCCTTCAGGTACGAAGGCAGCCAGGTCAGATAGACCCATAGCAGCCAGCCATAACAGAAGTCGACGAACGTGACGAGCCACATACGGCGCATCAGTTTGCGCCACGGCGTGGCCGCACGCTTGGCGCGTTCGCAGTCGCCGGCACGATAGCCGATCTCCGCGGTTTCCTCGGGCGTCACGCGCCGGTTCTGCTCCGGCGAGTTCGTAAAGACGCAGAGATACAGCACCGTCCACGCGAGACTCGCCACACCGAGCAGAATGAACGCGTCGCGCCAGCCGCCCGCTACCACCACCGCGAGCACGAGCGGTGGCGTCACCGCGCCGCCGAGGCGGGCGAAGCTATGAGTGATGCCTTGAGCGAAACCACGCTCCGCCACCGGCATCCAGTACGTAAATGCACGCGTGGCCGTCGGGAACGCACCGCCCTCGCCGATTCCGAGCGCGAACCTCAGCGCGACGAGCATCGCCACACTGCCGGCGAATCCGGTGGCAAGCGTCGCCGCCCCCCAGATCAGCGACAGCACCGTCAGCACCATCTTCGGTCCGTATTTGTCGGACAGCCAGCCACCGATGACCTGCATGAACGCATACGGATAGGCGAAGGCCGAGAACACGAGGCCGAGCTGGACCGTGGTCAGCCCCATTTCGTGCCGGATGATAGGGCCGGCCACGGCAATATTCACACGGTCGATGTACGAGATGAAATACATCAGACACATGACGGCCAGGATGATGTGGCGTGTCTTCACACGCCGCTTGTGCGTTTGCATGCTGTCTCCGGTCTCTCTTATGTGACGCCAAAGGCGTCTGTAGTCGTTCGATCCGTACGTCGTACTGCGTCGAATTGCTTGCGCGCCGACGCGCGCCCTCCTGACCCTGCCGGCGCGATCCGGCCACGCCGATACGTGCTGCCGTCAGGTGGGCACGAGCTTCAGGCGCTGCACCTTGCCTGAGGGTCCACGAGGCAGTTCCGCGACGAAGCGAAACTCCTTCGGCGTCTTGTAGCGGCCCAGTTCGCGCAGACAGTGCTCATGCAGATCCGCTATGTCGAGCGCGCCCTGCCCGTGCGCCACACGAGGCACAATGAAGGCGACGATCTCCTGCCCGTAAGCGGCATCCGGCACACCTACCGCCGCCGCATCCAGTACACCGGGATGTTTAAGCAGCACTTCATCGATCTCGCGCGGGGCGATGTTTTCGCCACCCTTGATGATCAGTTCCTTCGCGCGGCCATTGATATAGAAGTAACCGTCGCTGTCGCGATAGCCGAGGTCGCCGGTGCGCAGCCAGCCGTCGGCGGTGAAGGCCGCGCGCGTTTCCTCCGCGCGCTTGTAATAGCCGCGCATGACCTGTTCGCCACGCAACACCAGTTCGCCGCACTCGTTGGGCGCGCACTCACGGCCGTCACGATCGATCACCTTCGCTTCACTCCCCGAAGGCAGGCCGATACTGCCGATTCTTCGGCTCTCTGAATCGTACGGATTGCTGAACACGGGTGCGGCGGTTTCGGTCATACCCATCGTCTCGATGATGCCGACGCCAAAGCGCGCCTCGAATGCGCGGTGATGATCGACCGGCAGCGCCGCCGACGCGCTGCGGCAAAACCTCAACGCGGACAGGTCGAACGTGCACGCTTCGTCGTTGTTGAGCAGATAGGCGACGATCGTCGGAACTACGTTGATCCACGTACAACCGTGCCGCGCGACATCGCGCCAGTAAGTGCGAGCGGAAAAACGCGGTGTCATGACGACCGATCCGCCATGAAAGAGCGGTGCAAGCAGCGTCACGACGAGACCGTTGATATGATAAAGCGGCAATGCGGCGAAGACCCGGTCGCTGGTGCCGAGCCGGTGTTCGTGCGAGATGTTGCGAGCATTGGCCAGCAGGTTCCGATGGTCCAGCAGGACGCCTTTCGGTGCACCCGTAGTGCCGGATGTGTACATCAGCAGCGCGACGTCGCTTGCGTCCGGCTCGCCGGTTGGTGACGCTTTGGAATCCCAGGCGGTGACAGGCGGTGCATAGCGCGAATCATTTGCCGATTCCGCCTGCGCGGCAGCCACACCTGCCGTTTCCACCAGCGCGGATTCAACACAAGCCGGCACAGAAGCCAGTACAGACGCAACGGCCGCATTGGGTTCTGTACGAATCAGCGCAACCGTGCGGGTGATGCCTTGCTCACGTAATCCGGCGATCGCACTCGACATAGCCGCGTACGTATCGGCGCAAGCGAAGACCATCCGCGTGTCCGAATGCTCCACGATGTAGCGCAACTGCGACGGCTGGCACAACAGATTGAGTGGGTTCGCGACAAGCCCGCTGTACATGGCAGCAAGCAACAGCCTCGCTGTATGGATACCGTTGCCCATGAAGACCGAAACAACATCGCCGGCCTGCAAGCCTGCTTCGTGAAAGACCGTCTCAAGCGCGCGGCAGTCGTCGCGCAGCGCCGCGAAGGTCAGCGCGTCGGCACGCGCAGCAGAATCACCGCCTTCATCGCAGTCAGGAGCCGTCAGCAGGAACGGCTTGTCGGGATACTGTGCAGCACGCGCATCGATCAGCGCGCGGATCGTATGCGGCGTCTTCATTTGCCATACCTCCCGAAGAAATCCCCGAGTACGTCGTCCAGTTCAGGGACGCGCTCTTCGATTGGGAAGGCCACGCGCGTAATGTTCAGGTAATGATGAAAGTTGAGATTGCTCGAGAAATTGTTGCGACCCCACGTTCCGCATCCCATCGAGAGCGAAAAGGGCAAGCCGTTATCGAAGTTGCCGCCGGTCGCGAGGCAATGTGCCTGATTCACGATTACACGCGCAACCGGCAGCGTCGAACCGAGCTGCACCGCCTGGCCCGAGTCGGTGGAATGCAGGCCGACCGAGTGCCCTGCTCCCATGTAGGCGTAGATACCGCGCACGATGTCGGAAGCGGCATCGAAAGTTTCCGCGCGATAAACGGTCAGCACCGGCGCGAGCTTCTCACCCGAGAACGGGTGGTCGGCACCGAAGCCGGTTTCCTCCACCATCAGAAACGCGGGCTTACAGGCGGCAATGTCGTCGAGGCCCGCCGCCCGTGCAATCGACGCAGCCGAGCGCGCAGTGCAGTGTGCCGACAGCTTGCCGTTCGACCACAGGACGGCCTGCAGTCGCGCCTTTTGCGCGGCGTCAAGCATCACGCCACCGCAGGCGGTCAGTTCCGCCAGCATGTCTGTGTACACCGCGCCTTCGATAACGACGCTGTTTTCCGATGAACAGCTCGTCGCGTTGTCAAACGTTTTCGAACGTGCAATCTTGTGCGCTGCATCGTTCAAATCGACCGACGCGGCGACGATCGAAGCAACGTTCCCCGCGCCCACGCCGAACGCGGGCGTGCCGCTTGCGTAGGCCATCCGCACATTCGCCTGCGACCCGGTCGCGACGACCAGATCGCACTGCCGCATCAGTTCAGCGGTGGCCGCCTTGCTGATCGGTGCAGGCAACATCTGCACGAGGTCGGGCGCGAGTCCGACCTTGGCGAATTGCGCGTGGATAAACTCAATCAGCAGCGCGCACGACGAATAACCTTTGGGAGAAGGCGCCACGATGACGGCATTGCCGCATTTGAGGGCGTTGACGATCTTGTTGATCGGCGTGGCCGCCGGATTGGTAGACGGCGTAATCGCCGCCACCACGCCGACCGCGCGCGCGATCTCAACAATGCCAGTGGCGTCGTTGCGCTCGATCACCCCCGTGGTCTTCTGCCCGCGCAGATCGCGCAACAGCCCGAGTGTCTTACGATAGTTCTTGCGAAACTTGTCGTCCGCGTTGCCGAGACCGGTGTCGCGCACGGCCAGCTCGGCAAGCTGCCGGTTGCGCGCGGGCTCCATGATCGCCCACGCCGCGGCGTCGGCGGCGGCATCGAGCATGTCCTGTCCCGCAAACTCGAATCCGCTTTGCGCGGCGCGCGCACGCGCAACTATCGACGCAACGACGCGTTCGACTTCACTCTGTGTGCTCGCGTGCGTAGCTTCCGCTTCTGTGGCCCTAACATTCATACGGTTCACTCCGGACTGAAAAGATTGGCGTTGGTACCAATCTAGTGAGCCGTGCCTGTTTCGGAGTCCCGTTTTTTGAACTATCCCTTGCGCTGAACCGGCAAGAATCGAAAAGTGCGAAATTCGGGACTTTCCATAGTCCCGAAAACTAAACAGACCGATGCACAATCCAACTTATAACTACGACATTGAGGAGACAGTGTGTCGACTTCGAATCAATCGAATGCGGCGGCCGTGCGTGCATTTCGCGTACTTGAAACGTTGGCCGAGGCAAGCGGCCCGCTTTCGATGACGGATCTCGTCCATGCCCTCGAATTGCCCAAGCAGACGGTGCATCGCATCCTGGTGCAGTTGATGGATGCGTGGCTTGTCACGCGCAGCGCCGGCGACCGGCTCTACGAGTGTTCACCGCGCGTGCGCATGCTGGCGGTCAATGTGCTGATGCATGCCGGCCCGGCCGCTGCCCGGCACGTGCTGCTTGAACAACTGGTGGCCAAAATCGGCGAGACCTGCAATCTGACAATGCTGGCCGGCAACGACGTGGTCTATGTCGACCGGGTGGAAACCGAGTGGCCGCTGCGCATGCACCTGCAACCCGGCTCGCATGTGCCGCTGCACTGCTCGGCGAGCGGCAAGCTGTTGCTCAGCTTTCTTCCGAAGGAACGGCGCGAACGGGTCATCGAAACCTTGCCGCTGCGTGCTTATTCCGAGCGGACAATTACGGATCGTGGCGAATTACGCAAGGAATTGACCGCGACGCGGCGTCGCCAGCTCGCCATCAATAATCAGGAACATTTGCAGGGACTCATCGCAATCGCGGTGCCGGTCATGCTGGATCGCAATCGCGCCTGCGCGGCCATCGCCGTGCAGGCGCCGGTTGGGCGGGTCGCACTCGACGACCTGCTGGCCTTCCTGCCCGATCTGCGTCTGGCTGCCGAGGAGACCGCCAAAACGTTCCGGCAATAGTCCAGGCAAAAAACGAGCGGTGGCCCAGGACGCGGGTCAAAAACAGGTCCGCCATCAGTTCGAACGGGCATTCGCGTTCCCGTGAGGCAGCGCTGGTCCGCATTCCGAAAAACGGGATGATCGCCGCTTAAATCGCGCTCTTAAACCACCATAAACCCGCGAAAACCGCTGTCAACAAAGGCCCGCGTTACAATGATGCCGATCCATTTTCCGGAACGGCACACATGACTAAAGTGGATACTCCTACCCTGCGCGCGTTCGCCCTGCTGGAACATCTCGTGCGCGCCGAAGGGCCGGTGTCGCTTGCCGACATTGCCCAGGACGTCGACCTGCCGAAGGCTTCGCTGCACCGCATGCTGGCTTCGCTCGAAGCGGGTGGTCTCGTGATCCGCGAGCCGGGACAGAAAAACGCTTACGTGATCGGCCCGCGCCTCGCGCAACTCGGGCTTGGCGTCATGATGCACTCGGGTGCCCGCCGGTTGCGGCATGCGATCCTGGCCCACCTGGTCGCCGATCTCGGCGAGACCTGCAACCTCACGATGCTGCACGAAACCGAGGTGCTGTATCTCGACAGGCTCGAAGCGCCCTGGCCGTTGCGGCTCGATCTCAAGCCCGGCTCGCACGTGCCGGCGCATTGCAGCGCGAGCGGCAAACTGCTGCTGGCCATGCTGCCGCGCGAACAACGCGCCGCCCTCGTCCGCACGCTGAAACTCGAACGCTTCACGCCGAATACCATCACCGATCCTGAGCTGCTCGAAGCGGAACTCGACCGCACCGCGCACAAGCGCATCGCCATCGACAACGAGGAATTTGTCGCCGGCATTGCGTGCGTGGCCGCGCCGGTGATGGATGAGAGCAACACGTGTATCGCGGCGATCGCCGTTCACGCGCCGGTCTCGCGTGCGCCGCTGTCGCGCGCCCTCGAGTTCGTACCGCGCCTGCAGGAAGCCGCTCGGCAACTCGCCAAAACCTTCTAGCGCGCTTTGGCGGTCGCTTGTGCCGTCGCTTGCGGCACCGCTTCTGCTAGCGCTTGTGCCGTCGCTTGCGGCGTTGCTTAGTCCGCCGCCTAATCCATGGGCTGCTGCGCGCGCACGAGCTCCGCGAGCAGGCGCACGCCCTCATCGATCTTTTCGAGCTTGATGGCCGAAAAGCCCATCCGGAAGCAGTGGTTCTGCTCCAGTCCGGTCATAAAGAAGACCCGACCCAGTTCGATCAGAATGCCGTGCGCCTGCGCATCCGCGGCGAGGCGTGTCGCATCGAGCCACGGTGGCCCCTCGACCCAGCACGACGCGCCGCCCCCCACCGGCAAATAGCGCGCTTCGGGAAGATGTGTGTCGAGCGCAGCCATCAACGCCTGCGCGCGCTCCCGATAGGCGTGGGCGAGCCGCCGCAGCAGTGCATCGTGGTGCCCGAGCGCCAGAAAAGTGGCGAACGCGCGCTGAATATACGCTGCGGGGTGGCGCACCATCAGGCGCCGCAGTGCACGCAGTTCGCGGACCAGTTCTCGCGGCCCGACGATATAACCCAGCCGCAGCCCAGGCGCAAAGGTCTTCGACAGACTGCCGATATAGATCACCCGGTCCGCGGTATCGAGGCTCTTCAACGCCGGGTGCGGTGTGCCTGAGAAGTTGTTTTCGCTCTCGTAGTCGTCTTCGATCAGGACGAAGTCATGGGCCTGCGCCTGTTCCAGCAGCGCATGACGCCGCTCGATCGGCATGGTGGCCGTGGTCGGGCACTGGTGGCTGGGCGTTACGTAGACGTAATCGCATTGCGCGAGCAGATCGGCGTCCTCGACGGGGCGCACACCGCCGCCATCGACAGGCAGCGGCTGCAGCCGCGCATTGCGGTTCTCGAAGATATTGCGGGCATCCGGATAACCGGGGTTTTCAAAGCCGATCGTGGTCCGCTCGCTCGCCAGCAGGTCCGCGATCAGATAGAGCGCCTGCTGGCAACCGATCGTCACGACGATTTCGTCCGGCATGGCGAATACACCGCGCCGCGGCAGCACGCGTGTGCGGATCTGCTGGATCAGCGTATCGTCGTCGCGCTCGATCAGGTCCGGCGCCCAGTTGCGAATCTCCATGACCGACAGCGCTTTCATGCAGCATTCGCGCCAGTCGTTAGTCGGAAACAGCGACTGATCAAACTGTCCGTAGATAAAGGGGTATTCGTAGCTCAGCCAGTTACCCGGCTTGACGATGTTGCGTTGCGACGAGGGCCGTCTTCTGACCCGCTGGTCCCAGTCCGGCCGCGCGAGTGCTTCGTTGGCGGCCTGCGTCGGAACTGTTTGCAGCGGCGAAAATGCGTGCCGCCCTTCGAGGATGGCCGGATTGACGAAATGCCCGCTGCGCTCGCGTGAGATCAGATAGCCCTCCTCCACCAACTGCTGATAAGAGAGCACGACCGTATTGCGGGCGACGCTCAACTGGTCGGCCAGCTCGCGGCTCGATGGCAACGCGTGATGCGGCAGTAGCTGGCCGTCCAGAATCGCGGCCACCAGCATCTGGCGAATCTGGCCCTGGAGGCTCATATTCGACTCGGGTGACCGCTGGAATCGCTGGCTCCAAAGAGCCACCGAGGTGCGACTTGCCATGCTTTCTCCTGATTGTTGTAGGCGGAGCCCGCCCGCACAAAGGCGGACACCGGCATTGTGGACGCGCAAAAAAACGCCTGCTAGCCGCCCCGGGGCGGTTGCCGGCGAGACCGGCGCGACAGCCCACTCTGGTGCAGCGGTGTGGACTCAACGATCAGCCACGTCTGGCCCTAACCCGCATTATTTTTTACTGACGATACTCGCATCACCCCATTGTCGGCGATTGGGACAAGCCCCCGTCGGCGGGCGTTGGATTCACCTGTACTCGCGTACCCACAAGGCCATTCTGGAGACCTACAATGAAAAGCGACAAACAACCGAAGTTGTCCCGCTGGTTCGGCGCTTTGACACGCCGCGTGACGGTGGCGGCGTTCGCCGCGCTCGCCTGCATGGTGGCGCAACCCGGCTACGCGCAGGACAAGGAGGTCACGATAGCCTATCAGCAGATCGTCGACCCATGGGTCGTTGCGATCGCCAACGGCTCGATCGAGAAAGAAACGGGCTACAAGATCAACTGGCGGCAATTCGAATCCGGCGCGAAAGTCGCGACCGCCATGGCCTCGGGCGACGTGAAGGTCGGCGTGATCGGCTCGAGCCCACTTGCCGCGGCGGTCAGCCAGGGTCTCGATCTGCAGCTCTTCTGGATTCTGGACAACATCAACCAGGCCGAAGCCATGGTGGTGCGCAATGGCTCCGGCATCACCAAACCGTCCGATCTGAAGGGTAAAACAATCGGCGTGCCGTTCGTCTCGACCACGCACTATCACACCATGTTCGCGCTGCAGCATTGGGGCATCAATCCGTCGGAAGTGAATATCCTCAACATGCAGCCGAACCAGCTGGTCGCGGCGTGGGAGCGCGGGGATATCGATGCCGCCTATGTCTGGGATCCGGCGCTTGCGCAATTGAAGAAGAGCGGCAAGGTCCTGATTACCTCCGGCGACCTGTCGAAGCTCGGCAAACCGACATTCGACGGAATCGCCGTCGACCGCCAATGGGGCGAGGCGCATAAGGACTTCATGGCAAAACTCGTGAAAGCCATTTCCGACGCGGACGAACAGTACCGCAAGAATACGGCGCAATGGAATGCCACCTCGCCGCAGGCCGCAGCCATCGCAAAGATGATCGGCGGCTCGGCGGCGGATGTGCCCGAGTCGCTCTCGCTTTATGCGTTCCCGACGATCCAGGAGCAGGCCTCATCGCAATGGCTGGGCGGCGGCAGCGCGGGCCGCGCGACCTTCGCACTGAAGGACACGGCGAACTTCCTGAAGGATCAGAAACAGATCAGCGCGGTGTTGCCCGATTACTCGAAGTTCGTGACCCCGGCATACGCCGAAGCGGCAATGAAACTCAAATGACGTAGGCCGGTTCCGTCGAATCAGGAGGCAACATGGAAAGCATGAGAGTCAAGAATGTGAGCGTGGTCTTTCCAGGGCGCAAGCCGGGCCAGACGGTGCACGCGCTCGACAACATCAATCTGACGGTCAACTCCGGCGACTTCGTCGTCGCGCTCGGTGCCTCAGGTTGTGGCAAGACCACCTTGCTCTCGCTTATGGCGGGCTTCATTGCACCGACCAGCGGCGAGTT
Source organism: Paraburkholderia sediminicola (assembly GCF_046026855.1). Classification (GTDB taxonomy): domain Bacteria; phylum Pseudomonadota; class Gammaproteobacteria; order Burkholderiales; family Burkholderiaceae; genus Paraburkholderia; species Paraburkholderia sediminicola_A. The sequence continues at coordinate 61,408 of NZ_JAQQET010000001.1, forward strand.
GCTGCTCGGCGGCACACCGATCGCGGGACCGGGTTCGGACCGTGGCGTCGTGTTCCAGAAGCACGCCCTGTTGCCGTGGCTCAACGTGATCGACAATGCCGAGTTCGGCCTGAAGCTTCAGGGCGTGCGCAAAGCGCAGCGGCGCGAGATCGCCGCGCGCAATCTGGCGCTGGTCGGCTTGCAGGACTTTCACAAACACATGATCTATCAGCTCTCTGGCGGAATGCAGCAGCGTGTCGGCATTGCCCGTGCGCTGACCTGCGACCCCGCCATGCTGCTAATGGACGAGCCGATGGCCGCGCTCGATGCGCTGACCCGCGAAACGATTCAGGAACTGCTGCTCGACGTCTGGACCAAGACCAGCAAGATGTTCTTCTTCATCACGCACAGCGTAGAAGAAGCGCTCTTTCTGGCCAGCCACCTGATCGTGATGTCGCCGCGCCCGGGGCGCATCACTCACACTTACGAACTGGATTTCAATCGACGCTTTCTCGAAACTCGCGACGCGCGCGCCATCAAATCGAGTCCCGATTTCATCGAAATGCGCGAACGCGTGCTCAGCATCATTTACGGCGACGAGAAAATGCACAACGCCGAAGCCGAGGTGACACATGTTTAGTTCAAAACGGGCTCATGCCCTGGCGCACGGCCAGCAGACCTCGCTCGGATCCGACACGCCGATGGAGCCACCGCGCACACCCGGTCGACGTCCACGCATTCTCGCCAAGAAACCCGCAAGGCCAGGCGACACATTCGGCGTGCCTGGCCAGGGCAGCAGCGTCGTCACGAGCCTCGTGACGGTCGCCCTATTCATCGGGCTGTGGTTTGTCGCGACGAACCTGCACTGGATCAAACCGCTCTTTCTACCGTCGCCACAGGCGGTGTATGCAAAGTTCGTGTTTGTCGCCACGGAAGGTTTCGCCAATTCCACGCTCGCGCAGCACGCCGGCATCAGCTTGCTGCGCGTGTTCGGCGCCTTCGCGCTCGCCTGCGTGACCGCGATTCCAATCGGCGTGATGATGGGCGTCTCGCGCTTTGCACGTGGGATATTCGATCCGCCCATCGAGTTCTATCGGCCGCTTCCGCCGCTCGCCTATTTGCCGCTCATCATCATCTGGTTCGGCATTGGTGAATTCTCCAAAGTCTTTCTCATCTACCTCGCGATCTTCGCACCGCTCGCCATCGCCGCGCGCTCCGGCGTGCGTTCCGTGTCGATCGAGCAGATTCATGCGGCCTATTCGATGGGCGCCTCGCGCACGCAGGTCGTGTTGTATGTGATTCTGAAATCCGCGCTGCCGGAGATTTTTACGGGTATGCGGATCGGCATCGGCGTCGGCTGGACGACACTGGTCGCCGCGGAAATGGTGGCCTCGACGAGTGGCCTCGGCTTCATGGTGCTCAACGCGGCAGAGTTCCTCGCCAGTGACGTGGTGATCATGGGCATTATCGTCATTGGTTTCTTTGCCCTGTGCTTTGACCTGCTGATGCGCCACCTCGAGCGCGTGCTGGTGCCGTGGAAAGGCCGGGTGTGATCCGGCGAGTGCGATCGTTTCAGCGCGGCCCATAGTGCCGCCATAGTGACCCACGAGTGCCCCATAGCGGCCCGGTAGCGGCCGCTTGCGCCTCATGGCACCGTGCGCAGCGCCCCACGCCGGCGTGGACTCAGCGATTGGCGGCGGCTGGTACTACTCCGATGGCCGTGCCCTCCGCAATACTTCAGCTACCCGTTATCGCTGGAGTGCAGCATGAATTCGATTGCGAAAGTCTGGCCATCGCCGCAGGTTCGTCATGAAGCGCTGCGTATCGGCGGGGAAGAAGTCCGGCGCGCGGAGATCATCGAAGTCTTCAATCCCTATACCGGCGAACTGGTCGGCACGGTGCCCAAGGCAACACTTGCCGACGTGCGGCACGCCTTCGCCTGGGCACACCAGTATCGGGCCCGGCTCACGCGTTACGAGCGCTCACAGATCCTGCTGCGCGCGGCGGACATGGTCCGTCGGCGTACTGAAGAAATCGCCGGTCTGATTACCGCCGAATCCGGCCTGTGCAAGAAGGATTCGCTGTACGAAGCGGGCCGCGTCGCAGACGTGATGACGTTCGGCGCCAGCGAAGCGCTGAAGGACGACGGCCAGGTGTTTTCCTGCGATCTCACGCCGCACGGCAAGAAGCGCCGCGTCTACACGCAGCGCGATCCGTTGCTCGGTGTCATCTCCGCGATCACTCCGTTCAACCATCCGATGAATCAGGTCGCGCACAAGATCGTGCCCTCCATTGCGACCAACAACCGCATCGTCGTCAAACCCTCTGAAAAGGTACCGCTGTCCACCTTCCTGCTCGCGGACATCTTCTACGCAGCCGGCCTGCCGCAAGAAATGCTGCAGGTCATCACCGGCGACCCGAAAGACATCGCCGACGAACTGATCACGAACCAGCACGTCGATCTGATCACCTTCACGGGCGGCGTACAGATCGGCAAAACTATCGCCAGCAAGATGGGCTATCGGCGCGCGGTGCTCGAACTCGGCGGCAACGATCCGATCATCGTGATGGAAGACGCCGATCTGGAAGAAGCCAGCACGCTCGCGGTCTCCGGGTCTTACAAGAACTCCGGTCAGCGTTGTACCGCGATCAAGCGAATTCTGGTGCACGAGGCGGTGGCCGACCGTTTCGTCGAACTGCTCGTGGAGAAGACCCGGGCCATACGTTATGGAGACCCCGCCGATCCGGCGACCGACATGGGCACCGTCATCGACGAAGCGGCGGCGAAATTCTTCGAAGCACAGGTGAACGATGCGGTCAGCCGCGGCGCGACCTTGCTGCTCGGCAATCTCCGCGACGGCGCCCTCTATTCACCGACGGTTCTCGATCATGTGAGACCGGACATGCCGCTCGTCAAATACGAAACCTTCGGCCCCGTGTCGCCGGTGATCCGCTTTCGCGATATCGACGACGCGATCCGGATTTCCAATTCGACTGACTACGGACTCTCGTCTTCGGTCTGCACGAATCGCCTCGACTACATCACGCGCTTTATCGCCGAACTGCAGGTAGGCAGTGTGAACGTGCGTGAGGTACCCGGGTACCGGCTCGAGTTGACGCCATTCGGCGGCATCAAGGATTCGGGTCTCGGCTACAAGGAAGGCGTCCAGGAAGCGATGAAAAGCTTCACCAATGTGAAGACCTATTCACTGCCGTGGGATTGAGCCGCTCTCCCCGCATTCCATCCAGCATCGCATTCATCAATTTTCGAGACAATTTGCACCGTTTATTTCGCATCACCTATTGACCACCTCAGGTGCATGCTCTACATTTTATAAAACAACTTTTCGGAACGATTTGTTCCATTTTCACTAAACATCGGAGACAGCCCTCATGAGCGATCACACCCCCATCAGCGGCCCGCAGGCCATGACCCCGTCAGAAGCTTTCGTCGAAACCCTTGCCGCGAACGGCGTGACCGATATGTTCGGCATCATGGGTTCGGCCTTCATGGACGCCATGGACATCTTCGCGCCCGCCGGCATCCGCCTTATCCCCGTGGTGCACGAGCAGGGCGCCGGCCACATGGCCGACGGCTATGCCCGCGTATCGGGCCGCCACGGCGTGGTGATCGGCCAGAACGGCCCCGGCATCAGCAACTGCGTGACCGCCATCGCCGCGGCCTATTGGGCACACAGCCCCGTGGTCATGATCACGCCCGAGGCGGGCACTATGGGCATCGGCCTGGGCGGTTTCCAGGAAGCGAAGCAACTCCCGATGTTCCAGGAGTTCACCAAGTATCAGGGCCACGTCACCCATCCTGCGCGCATGGCTGAATTCACCGGTCGCTGCTTCGACCGTGCAATGGCCGAGATGGGCCCGACCCAGCTCAATATTCCGCGCGACTACTTCTACGGACAGATCAAGGCCGAGATTCCGCAACCGCAGCGCCTCGACCGCGGCCCCGGCGGCGATCAACGCCTGAACGAAGCGGCCGAACTGCTCGCTCAGGCCAAGTTCCCCGTCATCATCTCCGGCGGCGGCGTGGTCATGGCCGATGCGATCGAGGAGTGCAAGGCGCTTGCCGAGCGGCTGGGCGCACCGGTCGTCAACAGCTACCTGCATAACGACTCCTTCCCCGCCGACCACCCGCTGTGGTGCGGCCCGCTCGGCTATCAGGGCTCCAAGGCGGCGATGAAGCTGATCCAGCGCGCCGACGTGGTGGTTGCACTCGGTTCGCGTCTGGGACCGTTCGGCATGCTGCCGCAGCACGGCATGGACTACTGGCCGCAGAACGCCAAAATCATCCAGATCGATGCCGACCACAAGATGCTCGGTCTGGTGAAGAAGATTTCCGTGGGCATCTGCGGCGACGCCAAAGCCGCCGCGGTTGCACTCACGCAGCGCCTCGACGGCCGCACGCTCGTTTGCGACGCCTCGCGTGAAGAGCGCGCCGGCCAGATCGCTGCCGAGAAGGCCGCATGGGAGAAAGAGCTCGACGGCTGGACCCACGAGCGCGACCCCTACAGCATGGACATGATCGAGGAGCAGAAAGACGAGCGCACGCCCGGCGGCGGCAATTATCTGCACCCGCGCCAGGTGTTGCGCGAACTCGAAAAGGCCATGCCGGAAGACGTGATGGTCTCGACCGACATCGGCAACATCAATTCCGTGGCCAACAGCTACCTGCGCTTTACCAGGCCGCGCAGCTTCTTCGCCGCGATGAGCTGGGGCAACTGCGGCTACGCGTTCCCGACCATCATCGGCGCCAAGGTTGCAGCACCGCATCGCCCTGCTGTCTCCTATGCTGGCGACGGCGCGTGGGGCATGAGCCTGATGGAGACCATGACCTGCGTGCGTCACAACATTCCGGTCACCGCCGTGGTCTTCCACAACCGGCAATGGGGCGCCGAGAAGAAAAACCAGGTCGACTTCTACAACCGTCGCTTCGTCGCCGGAGAACTCGATAACCAGAGCTTTGCCGGCATTGCTCGCGCGATGGGCGCCGAGGGTGTCACGGTGGACCGGCTCGAGGACGTTGGCCCTGCACTCAAGCATGCGATCGATATGCAGATGAACCACGGCAAGACCACGATCATCGAGATCATGTGCACCCGCGAACTCGGCGACCCGTTCCGTCGCGATGCGCTGGCCAAGCCTGTGCGTTTGCTCGACAAGTACAAGGACTATGTCTAACCCGTCCGTTGTCTGAAGGTCTGGGCACGAGGCGCACATCGCCTCGTGTCCGACAGGCCGGAGACGGGATTTACCCTGCCGTTTCCGGTCTCGTTGTTTCTGGTTTCTCTCATTCCCGGCCTGTGTGTTTCCGGCCTTTTTCGTTTGCTGTTCCCGTTCTTCAACCGTGAGCGCCGCCCAGTGCCATGAAAGCCATCAACCGCATCATCGAGCGCGCCCGCACTTCGCCGAGACGCATCGTGCTATGCGAGGCGGAAGATCCCCGCATGCTGGAAGCCGCCCAACGCGCCACCCGTGAGGGCATTGCCCGCATCGTGCTGGTCGGCCCGAACGAGCGCATTCGCGCGGCGGCTGCTGAACAAAACATCGAACTATCCGGCATGGAGTTGGTGGATCCCTCAACCTCGCCGCTCGGCCCCTCGTTTGCCGAGGCACTCTTCGCACTGCGCAGCAAGAAGGGCATGACGCTGGACGAAGCCAAGCAGGAAATCCTCAAACCCCTCTGCTTTGCCAACCTGATGGTGCGGCTCGGTCACGCCGACGGCTCGGTGGCCGGCTCAGTCCACACGACCGCCGACGTGGTCCGCACGGCGATCCAGATCATCGGTCTCGATCCGTCGTTCAAACTGGTGTCGAGCTTCTTTCTGATGATGCTGTGCGAGCCCTTCCACACGCTCAAAGGCGGCCTGATTTTCTCCGACTGCGGACTGGTGGTGGACCCCGACGCCGGCGAGCTGGCCCAGATTGCGATGGCCGCCGCCGACAGTGCGCAAAGCCTGCTGATGGAGGAACCGCGCGTGGCCATGCTGTCATTCTCGACCAGCGGCAGCGCCCGGCATGCGGCCGTCGACAAGGTCGTGGAAGCGACGCGCCAGGTGAGAGCCGCGCGCCCGCATCTGGCGATCGACGGCGACGTGCAACTTGACGCGGCACTCGTCTCCGAAATCGCCCTGCGCAAAATCGATCATTCACAGGTGCAGGGGCACGCCAACGTGCTGATTTTCCCCAGCCTGGAGGCCGGCAATATCGGCTACAAGCTGGCTGAGCGGATTGGCGATGCGAAGGCAATCGGCCCCTTGCTGCAGGGCCTGAAAAAGCCGGCCAACGATCTTTCGCGCGGCTGCAGCGCCGACGACATCTACTACGTGATCGCGGTGACGGCCGTGCAGGCACAAACCGCGGCTGAGCCGGCGACCGCGCACCCCATCCCGCATCACGCATCATGACCACTGGGAAGATGCGGGTCCAACTCGCCTTGACAGGCGCCGCAATATCCACGTGGAGCCGTGGATGCGAAGCCGCGATGTGAAGCCGTAAGCCCGCGATACCCGCTACCCTTTGCCGGGCCGCCCACGCGCACCCATCCAACCGACAATCTCCGCAAATAGCTTCATGTCAGGCGGCACGGAAAGGTCCACGGCGAGACAACGGCGGTAATACGGACTGAGATCGAGCCCGACACCCAGGCCCAGCACCTCCACGTCGCGCGAGGCTTCATGGCGCGCTACAACGCTCTTGAGATGGTTGTCGAGGTAGAACGCGTCGTTGGCCTGGCCCGTCGCGCTGTCCATCGGGCTGCCATCCGAAATCACGATCAGAATCCGTCTCGCCTCAGGACGGGCGACCAGACGCGCGCAGGCCCAGTCGACCGCTTCGCCATCCACGCCCTCACGAAACAGGTCCGCCTTGAAGAGCGCAGCAATGTCGGCGCGGGCGCGTCGCCAGCTCCGGTCGGCGTCCTTGAACACCAGGTGAGACAGTTCGTTGAGCCGACCCGGATGATGAGGCCGACCCTGCGCCAGCCAGTCGAGCCGTGGCCGGCCGCCGTTCCAGGCACCGGTGGTAAAGCCCAGGACCTCGGTGGTCACGCCGGCCTGATCGAGCGCGCGGGTGAGGATGTCCACCATGATCGCGACCGGCTCGATATGCGCTTTCATCGAGCCTGAGCAATCGATCAGGAAGCCGACCACGCAATCGGCAATGAGCGTGTTTCGTTCCAGCCGGAACAGGCGTCGTTCAGCGGGAGAGCTGACCAGTTGCGCGAGACGCCGGCCGTCGATACGGCCATGCTCTTCGCCGAACGACCAGCCATCGCGTTGCCGTATCGCCAGCGCCGCCTTCAGCGCGTGCGCGAGCCGCGCCACGTTGATGCCCTGCGCGGCGACGCGCTCGTCGAGCCGTTCGCGAAACTCGCCGAGCAACGCTTTGCGGACCAGTGTGCCGGCCACAAGCTCGCGGTCATAGCGCGTGGTGTACGCACGATAGCCCTGCTCCGATGCTTCGAGCACGCGGCTCCTGCCGGTGAGCGCAACGGCCATGTCCTTGTATTCGTCGTCCTCGACATCGAACCAGAGCGAGAACGCCGTGCGTGGGGCTTTGTCGTCGCTCTCCTCTTGCGGGTCGTCTTGCGCATCGTCCAGCGCGTCCGCACGGGCGGCACGGATCATCTCTGCCACCAACCGCGCCAGCGCCAGCGCATGGACAGCGAACGCGCCCTGCTCGGCCCGATGCCGGCGCAAACCCGCCAACGATACGCCCAGGGCCGGCACGATGGCCGCACGCGTAGCTTCGATCAAGCCTTCGATCTGTTCAAGCACAGGCCAGCCGGTCAGGCGCGACCACGCAATCTGCGCCACCGTGAACAGCAGAATGCCGAGATGGTCCTCGGCGAGCCCTGCGTGATGGAAGGCCCGCGACCAGGCCTCGAAACGCTCGCGCAGATTCTGCACAAGGCCTGGCATGCCGGGCGGCGTCTGCGTTTCGCACCGTAGCTGTTCGAGCAGTTCGAACACGAGGCGTTCGACGGGATCGGTTGGGCAAAGCCTGCTGTGCAAGTCCGCGTCGGAGTGCATGAGTCGCAAGGCTGCGCCGTCGGCGGCGCCGCGCAAGGACGCGAAGTCGTCTTGCTGCGGGTCGGTGCGCAGATGCGGCGCGTGCAAGGGCAAGGGCCGCAGGTCGCGGCACAACCGGCCGTCGCGGTAGTGCAAGGTGGCGTCGCCGGTGAGGGCACGCACGGTCGCTGCGCAGAGCGCCTCGCGCTGTTCCGCGCGGAGGGTCGCCTGGCGCTCAGTCGGCTGGTCTTGAGCCGCTTGGCTCGGGGGCACCTGGCTCGGGTCCGCTTGCCGCAAGGGCGCCTCGTTTTGGGCCGCCTGGCGCAGTGCCGCGTCGCACGAGTCCGATTGCCCTAAGGCCGTTTGCCTGCCCGACGTCATCAGCGGGTGCCCGCTGCGTGGCCTTCAGCGTTGGCGTCGGCCTCGAGTTCAGTGCCGAAGCAGCGCTGAAAATACTCCGCCACGATCGACCGCTCAGCCTCATCACACTTGTTCAGGAAAGTCAGACGAAACGCCATCGCGGGATCGCGGAAGATCTGGCAGTTCTCCGCCCAGTTGATCACTGTGCGCGGCGACATCAGCGTCGACAGATCGCCACTAGCGAAGCCCTTGCGCGTGAGTTCCGCCACGCTCACCATCGATTCGATCAGCGCGCGTCCCGCCTCGTCGGCGAGTTCCGGTACGCGCGCAAGCACAATACCGGCCTCTTCCGCGCGCGGCAGATAGTTGAGCGTGGCCACCACGTTCCAGCGATCCATCTGCGCGTGATTCAGCACCTGTGTGCCGTGGTACAAACCGTTCAGATTGCCCAACCCCACCGTGTTCGTCGTGGCGAACATGCGGAAGTACGGATGCGAATGAATCACGCGATTCTGGTCGAGCAGCGTGAACTTGCCGTCGCGCTCGAGAATGCGCTGGATCACGAACATCACATCCGGACGCCCCGCATCGTATTCGTCGAAGATCAGGGCGACCGGGCGCTGCAATGCCCACGGCACGATCCCCTCCTGAAACTCGGTGACCTGCAGGTCATCACGTACCACGATCGCGTCTTTGCCGACCAGGTCGAGGCGGCTGATATGGCCGTCGAGATTGACGCGCACGCATGGCCAGTTGAGACGCGCCGCCACCTGTTCGATATGCGTCGACTTCCCGGTGCCGTGCAAGCCCTGCACCATCACCCGGCGGTCACGGCTGAAGCCGGCCAGAATCGCCAGCGTCACCTCCGGATTGAAACGGTAAACCTCGTCGATTTCCGGCACGTGGTCGTCGCGCTCGCTGAACGCGGGCACCATCAGGCTGGAATCGATGCCGAAAACGGTTCGTACCGCGACCATTGTGTCGGGTTTGCCAGTCACGATATCAGTCACTTCTTTCTCCTCCCCGCTCTGGGGACATTCGTTCTACGCCGCCGGGCGATTATGCGTTTTTCGGTACATTTCGTTCCGTTTTAATTATAAACAGAATCTCGCACCTTGAACGGCACTTCGTCCGCATCGACCCCGGCGGCCCACGCCATCAACGCACCGTCGCCATCCCGTCGAAGGGTTTCGCACGCCGTTCCATCGCGCGCGCCGACCATGCAGAGAGCAGCGCCGACAAAATCACATAGACGCACACGTACCAGGGCTTGCCACCATCCAGGCGCAGCAGCGCCGTCGCAATGATCGGCGTGAGGCCGCTCGCGAAGATGCCCGAGAACTGATACACGAACGAGATGCCGGTGTAACGCACCTCAGGATCGAACAGCTCGGCGAAAAGCGCGGCTTCCGGACCGTAGACCATGGCGTAGAAGATGCCGAACGGAATCACCACGCCAAGCCAGACGGCCAAAGTATTGCCGGCCTGAGTCTCCATCAGCCAGAACGCCGGCAGCACCGAGGCGCCGCAGATCAGCGAGCCCCAGCGATACACGCGCGCACGTCCCATCAGGTCCGACATCCTGCCGAAGAAAGGAATGAAAAAGCACATCACCATCGCCGCGATCATCACACCGGTGAGTGCTTCCGTGCGGCTCATCGAAAGACGTTGCGTGAGGTAGCCGATCATGAACACCGCGAAGATGTTGAAGAACACCCCGTCGATCCAGCGCGCGCCCATGCCGAGCAGCACCGAACTGCGGTAGCGCGTGATCATGTCGACGAACGGAATTTTCACGGCGCGGCGGTTACGTTTGAGCGCAAGAAACTCGGGCGTCTCCATCACCTTGACGCGGATGTAGAGGCCAAGCACCACGAGCAGCAACGAAGCAGCAAACGCGACCCGCCAGCCCCACGAGAGAAACGCCGCTTCCGGCAGCAGCCGGGAAATGCCCGCGACGATGCCCGATGCGAGGCACAAGCCAATCGACAAGCCGATCTGCGGCAAACTTGCGTACAGACCGCGCCGGTTCGGCGGGGCATATTCATAGGCCATCAGCACCGCGCCGCCCCATTCACCCCCGAGCCCGATACCCTGCAAAACGCGCAAGAAGAGCAGCAGAATCGGCGCCCAGATGCCGATCTGATCGAAGGTCGGCACGAAGGCGACCCCCGCCGTCGAAATCCCCATGATGACGAGTGTGCAGATCAACGCGGATTTGCGTCCGACCTTGTCGCCGAAGTGACCGAAGATCACACCGCCGAGCGGCCGCGTCACGAAGCCGACGGCGAATGTGCCATAGGCCAGCATCGTCGAGACGAGCGGATCGTGAGCGGGAAAGTAAAGCTTGTTGAACACAATGCCCGCCACGACGCCGTATAGAAAAAAGTCATACCATTCGACCGTCGCTCCAATCACGCTCGCGAATGCAACGCGGCGGATCACCCGCTTATCGATTGCCATAGCGCCTCCTCCAATGGATGGCCGCGTGCCGTCCCGGCTACGCCGCACTTTTTGAGCCCCTGACTGTCTCCTCCGGGGGCACGAATTTCGCCACCTGCATGCTGCTGTTATCGACTTCGGATGCTGCGAGTCAGGTAGCGATCGATTTACTTCTTGTAGCCACTTCGCTTCGTTGCTTCTGCTTTTTACTTCTACTTCAGTACTGCGCTTCCATACTCCGCGACTGCACTTGCCCGGCCGGCCTGTCGCCGGCGCGGGCATCCTCGAGGATCATGCTGGACGCCTTTTCGGCGACCATCACGATCGGTACGTTGGTATTGCCGGAGACCAGCGTCGGCATGATCGAGCAATCGACCACCCGCAATCCTTGCGTGCCATACACGCGCAATCGTTCGTCGACCACCGCGCCCGGATCGCTCGCGACGCCCATCTTCGCGGTGCCGGACGGATGAAAAATCGTCTGGCCGTATTCTCGGCAAAAGTCCAGCAGCTCATCGTCGCTTTGCGCTTCCCCACCAGGACGCACTTCGCGTTTCATCAGGGATGCCATAGGCTCCGTGGCGGCGACGCGGCGCGCGAAACGCACCCCCGCGACCGTCGTGCGGCGGTCTAGATCGGTCGCCAGATAATTCGGCTGGATCGACGGGGCGTCGCGCATGTCGCTCGTGCGGATTCGCACGCTTCCGCGCGACTCCGGCCGCAACTGGCAGATCGAATAGGTGCAGCCTGGAAATGTGTGGACATCACCGCCCGCGGTGTCGGCTGAGAGCGTCGAGAAGTGAAACTGGATGTCGGGCGTTTTCGCCTCATCCGGCAAGGCGCGGCAGAACATACCGCCCTGATTGATGCCGACAGACAGCGGCCCCTCGCGAAACAGCGCCCATTGCAGGCCCATCTTCGCGCGGCCCGTCCAGGAGTGCAGCAAGTCGTTTGTCGTGATCGGCCGCGTCACTTCATAAGTCAGGCGTACTTGCAGATGGTCCTGCAGATTTTCGCCAACACCGGCGCGATTGGCGACCACCGGAATACCCAGATCATTGAGCAATCTGGCCGGGCCGACGCCCGACACCTGCAGCAATTGCGGCGACTGCAGTGCGCCTGCCGTCAGCACCACTTCACGGTGCGCGCGCACTTCGTGCACCTTGCCGTGCTGCACATAGCGAATACCCGTGGCACGTGTGCCCTCGAAGAGAATCTTCGAGGCCAGCGCGTCGGTCTCGATCTGCAGATTCGGACGGCTGCGCGCGGGTTTGAGGTAAGCGACGGCCGTCGAACAACGCCAGCCGTGCCGCGTGGTCAACTGGTAGTAGCCAACCCCTTCCTGATCGCCCTGATTGAAGTCGTCGACCGTTGGGACGCCCAGGCGATTCGACGCGGCAATGAATGCATCCACGAGTTCGTGGCGCTGTTTGATCGTGGAGGCCCACAACGGGCCACCCACGCCACGTGTCGGCGACTCGCCGAGCTCGTTGTGTTCAAGCCGCCGGAAGTAAGGCAAGCACTCCTTCCAGTTCCAGCCACGATTGCCGAGTGCCGCCCAGTGGTCGTAATCCTCTTTTTGTCCGCGAATGTAGATCAGCCCGTTGATGGAACTGCAGCCGCCCAATGTGCGCCCGCGCGGCCAATAGAGCTTGCGATCGTGCATGTTCGGATCCGGGTCGGTGTAAAAGCCCCAGTTGTAGACCGGATGAAACATGGTCTTGCCGTAACCGATCGGAATATGGATCCACAGAAAGCGGTCGGGCGGCCCGGCTTCGAGCAGGCATACCGAGTAGCGGCCATTCTCAGAGAGGCGGTTGGCCAGTACACAGCCGGCCGATCCCGCGCCGACGACCACGTAGTCGAAACTCCGTACCATTGATGTCTCCGTGCTGATGCCTTTGTTTTTTAAAAACGGATCATTTCGTCTCAATTTATTGGATGGGAGTTTCGACTTCAAGCGAATCCGGTTACGATTGAATAATCCGGTACGAAAACCGACTTTTTCGTTTCACTATTCAGTCTGTCCGCACGCGTTCATCCGGGTTGTCACTGATCCGTTCGGGCTGCATTCACCGTCATCCGCTTCGGGAAGGACAATGAGAGACACCACGCACCTCCCCTCACCTGCTCACGAGCCCGCCGACGACACCCGCGTCCTGCGCGCGCTCAGCGTGCTGGAACAACTTGCGTCCGCCGGACAGCCGTCCTCACTTTCCCAGTTGTCCTCACGTCTGCAGATTCCGAAGGCGACCTTGATGCGCCTGATCGAGTCGCTCGAAGCACGCGGTTACGTCACACATATGCCGGATTCGCGTGGGGCCGATCGCGCCATTGCGCTCGGGCCGCGCGCCGCGCAGCTCGCTTTGACCACACTCGCGAACAGCACGTTTACCCGTGCTTGCCGCTCGCTGCTGCGCACGCTCGTGGACTCGCTCGGCGAGACCTGCAATCTCACCGTGCTCGACGGCGATACCGTGCTGTACGTCGAGCGCGTCGAGACGAGCGAGCCTTTGCGTCTGCATATGCAGCCGGGCACGCGCGTCCCGCTGCATTGCACCGCCAGCGGCAAGCTGTTTCTGTCGCAGATGACGTCGGCCGAGCGCGGACTCGTCATCAGGCGCTTGCCGCTCAAATCGATGACGTATCGCACCCTGACCGATATCGATCTGCTCGAAGCGGAACTCGACCGCCTTGCCATGCGCGGCATCGGTGTCGACAACGAGGAATTCGTGCGCGGGATGGTGGCGGTCGCGGTGCCGGTGCGCAACGTCGAGGACGGCCGTGTGCTTGCGGCATTGGCCGTTCATTCGCCCACGGCACGTTCCAGTCTGGAGGATCTGTTGAAAGCGGTGCCGAAGCTCAAGGAGATCGCCGTGCGCATTGGACCATTGCTGCAGCCTGCAACCGCGAATACGGCGGCTACGGCCGCGATGGCCGTGTCGAAGTAGGGAGACTGCAACTGCGCACGCCAGTAACGTATCGCTGCAGCGCAGCGGTTGTCGCGAACGACACCTGCTGCGCTGCAATCAACACGCGCGAGACAGGCATCAATGCGTGTGGGGCCGATATTCCACGAATTCCGGCTCAGTTGATGCTGCGCCGCGTTTCCGGGCCCGCCAGGCATACGCCACGAGCAGCACGCCGAGACTCACCACACCCAGCCACAGTGGCGTGCGTTGGTCCGGTATGAACGCCATGGCCACCAGAATGCCGACCATGCCGACAATCGCGAAACAGGTCAGATACGGGTAGCACCACATCCTCACGCGCAGCATCTCCGGCGCTTCGCGCTCAAGCCGGGCGCGCAGCTTCAATTGCGACACGGCAATCAACACGTAGACGAAAATCGCCACTGTGCCGTACGAATTGACGAGGAATGCAAACACCGTGTCGGGCGATACATAAGACATGACGACCGACACATAGCCAAACAAGGTGCCGATCAGAATCGCGCGAACCGGAACGCCGCGGCGATTGACCTTGGCGAGCGCAGCCGGTGCGTCGCCGTGGCGGGTCAGCGCGAACATCATCCGCGAGGCCGCGTAGAGGCCGGAATTAAGCGCGGAGAGCACGGCGGTCAACACGATCGCATTCATGACGTTCGCGGCGGCAGGAATACCCATCGCATCGAGCGCACTCACATACGGCGTCGCCATTTTCGGTGAATCCCAAGGAACTAGCGCCACCACGAGCAGGATCGAGCCGACATAGAAAATCAGCACGCGGGTGATCACCGAGTTAGTGGCTTTGGCGACCGCCTTGACCGGCTCGTGAGCTTCGGCCGCTGCGATCGTGACGATCTCCGCGCCAAAGTAAAAGCCCGTCGCCGCGACCGCGCCGCTCAATACCGGTCCGATCCCCTTCGGCATCAGCCCGCCGTGCGAGAAGAGCGTGGGCATCACGGAGGTGGTGTGCATCGACGCGGGCCAGAGCCCCAGCACATACAGACCGCCGAGAAACAGAAACACGACGATCGCCGCGACCTTGATCGACGCGAACCAGAATTCGAATTCGCCATAGCTGCCCACCGAAATCAGGTTAGTCGCGGTCAACACCACCAGCAGCACGAGACTGATCGCCCACGCCGGCGTATCCGGCAGCCAGAATTGAACCAGTTTCGCGCCGGCCACCGCCTCGACGGCCACGACGATGACCCAGAAATACCAGTACATCCACCCGGTCAGAAAGCCGGCCAGTTTGCCCGGGCCGCGCTTGCCGGCAAAGGCGAGTCGCGCGTACTCGTAAAACGAGCCCACTGCCGGCATCGCACACGCCATTTCGCCGAGCATGCGCATGACGAGCACGATCAGACCGCCGGTAATCAGAAACGACAGGACTGCCGCTGGGCCGGCCTGCTGGACCACGACGCCGCTGCCGACAAACAGGCCCGCGCCGATCACGCCGCCCAGCGCGATCATGGTCATGTGGCGCTCCTTCAGGCCGGTCTTCAGTTCACTTTGATTCGATACTTGCATGTCACCTCCACATCCTGTTGATGCCGGCGCTGGTCGTACGGGGCTGCGTGCGAAGCTGCGCGCATTCCCGGCACCTGAGCGCCGTCAATTCGGATCGAGCAAGGACGCTTGCGCGTCTCGCTGCATCGTGTCTTTTCTTATGATTTAACGCGCAGACCGGTCTGGCTGCGCAACGCCGTGCGAGTGACGCACGACGGCCGGCGAATAACATGCCGCGGGTGGCGCGGCACGCAGGCCATGTTCAAGGTTTCTCGTCGCGCCGGAAATACAACTGGTAGAGCATCCGTTGTCCGATACGACGGAACGGTGCGAACGGATGGCCGGGTAACGGGGACGTGAAGATCGGCAGCGTCTGCTTCGACCCTTTCCCCGCGATCCGTTCGGCGAGCCGGCGACCCGCCTGCTGCGAATATGACACGCCATTGCCGCCGTAGCCCAGTGCGTAAAACACCGACTGCTTCGGATCCGGCTGACACACGCGCGGCATCATGTCGTGGCTCACATCCACCCAGCCCCACCATGAATAGTCGATCGGGACACCGCGCAACGCCGGGAACTTGCGGCCCATTCCTTCGACGAGCAACTCGTAATGACGTGGATTCGGTGCATCCGCACCCGTGATCGCGCTACGGCTGCCGATCTGCAACCGGTTGTCCGGCAGGAAGCGATAGTAGAAACGCAAGGTGCGCGTGTCGGTGAGCACCTGCGTCGTTCTAAAATTGCAGGCAGCGATTTCCTGCTGCGTGAGCGGCCGCGTCACCATCGAATTCGACAGGATCGGCATGACGCGGCTCGTCAGCGAGGGGTGGAGGTCGGGCGCCGTATACGCGCCAGTCGCGATCCCCACGGATCGAGCCCGCACGATGCCACCCGGCGTGCGTAGATGATGAATACCGTTGATGGTCTCCCAGCCGATCACCGGACTCGCCGGATGAACTTTCGCGCCCGCTTCACGCGCCAGCCGCAGATAGCCATACGCGAGTTTCAACGCGTGAATGCCGATGCCCTCGGGTTCGTGGAGTGCGCCGGCTGCCTCGCTATCGTTGACGTATTCGCGGCGGAACGTGGCCTGGTCGATGAGCTCGGACGGATAACCGAAAACGTCTTTCCAGACTTTGGCTTCAGCGGCGAGTTTGGCCATCATGCGTGGCCGGTGCGCAATCAGAAAGTGGCCGCCCGGCTGCGGATCGCAATCGATCTCGGCGACCAGCGACTTGAAGTTGTCGAACCCTTCCTGGATCTCGTCGTGCATTTTCAACGCGACGTCTTTACCCCAACGCTCGATCCATTGGGAGCGCGACAGACGCCCCGACGCATTCTGCCCTTGTCCGCCATTGCGGCTGCTGCAACCCCAACTGGTTTTGTTGGCCTCGAGCACCACCGCCTTGATGCCATGCTCACGCGCGAGACAAAGCGCTGTCGCGAGTCCCGTATACCCTCCGCCGATGATCGCCACGTCCACGTCGATGTCTTTCGTGATCGGACCATCGTCAGGCGGCGGCGTGCCGGCGGTCGCGGCCCAGTAGGTCGGTGCGTATTGCTTGCCATGCCCGGGTCCCGGCGAGACCAGCGGGTCGTATCTCGGGTCATACTGCGTCGCGCTGTCCCGCCCCGCTGACAGACCTTCGCCGACCCGTGTGATGACACTTTGCTCCATGTGAAGCTCCTCGTCGGCGTCAAACGTTCTGCTTCGGACGTTCCTTGCGGAACGCGCGCTTGACTGCGATCAGACCATCGCGGAACTCGAAGAGATCGCACCCTTCCGCTTCGATGCGCCAGCCTTCCGCATGCGTACCCGTGAATACCCATTCGGACACGCCGCGGTCGCCCACGACGTAGTGACGACCCTTGCCCCAATGCGCATCCGGGAAGGTCTTGAAGACTGCTTCGAACGCTGCGCGCACTGCCTCGCGACCAGCGAAGCGCGCACCGTAGACTTCGCTTCCGCCGGCGGCATCGAACACACAGTCTTCGGTCATGAAGCCCATCAGCGCATTCGCATCGTGACGATTGAACGCGGCGGAAAATGCGGCGAGCGTATCCGCGGTGACCCTGGGTGCGGACGTTTCTGTTGTGGCCATGCATGTCTCCTGCTTGGTTAATTGGGTGAGACTCGTGAGCTTGCCTAAGCGGCGATCTCTTATGGAAAAGTGTAAGTTTCGTGTCCGCTCGACGGTAGGGCCAGTGCGCTGCTTTCGCCTGGTGCAGCGTGTGCCGGGGAGACGTGAGTTGACTGGCCTGGAACCGGGGATTCGGTTTCGGGCCGTTGGTGGGATTCGTGGGATTGGTGCGCCAGGTGTGCTGCGTGCCTGGTGTGCCTGGCGCAATGATCGCGGCACGCTGACGCGAAACGGGGGTTGTTAGTTCAGCGTCTGTGTACCTTCGAGGCAGCGCCTCACGGCACGCTCGTCTTCGTCGCTGAAACGGCCAATCAGAACGATCGTCGACTCACCCGCTGCATGACCCGCAAAAGGCGTGATCAGAATGCGGCCGCCGACCACATGAAGTTCCTGCGGAGAGGCATCCTGGTCGAGCCAGACGATGCCCTTCGCTCTCAATAGCGGGACAGACAGGCTGCGAAACACGTCCCTGAGTTTCTTCCTGTCGAGGCGAAAATCCGATCGAAAGGAAAAGCTGCAGATGTCCTGATGGCTATTGAGGCCCTCGCTCGCCGCGAGAGCGAGCCCAGCGGTACGACGGCGAGGCGCGACACTCGCGTCGAAGATCAGCTCCAGCGGAATGGATCCGTTTGCGGATTCGAGCAGGATGGAAGTGGTCGCGAGCGACGACACCGCCTCCCTCGCCGCCACTTTTTCCTGCTCTGTCACGAGGTCGGTCTTGGTGAGCACAAGGGCCGTCGCACCCGCGATCTGCCGGCGCACAATATCGCCAACGTACGGGTCGAGCAAGGTTGCGCCGATTCGCTCGGCGTCTACGGCAACGATGATCCCGACCAACCTGAATGCCCGGTCGAGCAGGCCGATCTGCGCGATTTTCACGGGATCGGAAACACCACTGGCTTCGATGATCAACAACTCGGGACGCTCGGGCCGCGCGCCGATTTTCACGAGCGCATCGACGAGGCGGCCGCCGATCGAGCAGCAAACGCAGCCGTTCTCCAGATTGATGACGTCGTCCGTACGTTCGCGAATCAGCGCGGCGTCGATATTGATATCGCCGAAATCGTTGACCAGCACAGCCACTCTGCAATGCCCCGCATTCGAGAGCACATGGTTAAGCAGAGTGGTCTTGCCCGCGCCCAGATAGCCGCCGAGCACGACCAGGGGAATGGGTGGCCGCACGCTCACGGCCGCAGCGTCATTCATTTTTTGCCGGCGACCTGAACACGCGGCCGCCCAGCACCGTGCCCCACACCTCGACGTCTTTCAACTTCTCAGCAGGGACCTCGCTCGGGTCATCCATCAGCACGGCGAAGTCCGCGAATTTACCCACCTCGATACTGCCGATCAGGTGGTCCATCCTGAGCGTATAGGCTGCTCCCAGCGTGATCGCACGCAACGCGTCGGCCACAGGAATGCACTCGCTCGCGCCCAGCACGCGTCCCGATGCGGTCTTGCGTTGCACCGCGCACCAAGCGGTAAACAGCGGACTCAACTGCGTGATCGGCGCATCCGAATGAAAAGCAAAGGGCATGCCCAGACGCCGCGCCGTGCCCGCCGCGTTCATGCGGTTCGCCCGGTCGGGGCCCATGGTCTGCGCGTAATGGGCCTCGCCCCAGTAGTAGATATGGTTGGAGAAAAAGTTGATGCACATGCCGAGTTTCGCCGCACGGGCCAACTGGCTCGCATCAGCCATCTGACAGTGCTGCAGCGTGTGACGGTGATCGCTGCGCGGACAGGCGTCGAGCATCTTCTCGAGGGCGTTCAATACGACCTCGGTGGCCTCATCTCCGTTGGTGTGAATATGGAGTTGCAGCCCTGCGCGGTGAAACGGTGTGAACACCTCTTCCAATTGACTCGGCGGAATCAGCCACAATCCGTTCGGCTGCCCGCCGACATAGCCCGGCCACTTCAGCCGCGCTGTGAAGCCCTGAATCGACCCATCGACGATGAACTTGACCGGGCCGAACCTCAATTTTTCCGTGCTGTCGCGAATGGCCGACAGCACTTTTTCGACGCCGTTGTCCGGGCTTCGCTGCGGAGCAAATGCCGGCACGATCCTGACCGGATATTGCGGGTCGGCCGTGACTTCGCGCAGGTTGCGATTGCCCAGCGCCGACAGATCGTTGACCAGATCCGTCGCCGTGGTCACCCCGGCAAGTTGTGCGACCTTGCCGAAATTCCAGATCGCCTCTTTCTTTTCACTCGCCGCAATGGAAAGCTGGCTGCCGATCACCTGATACACCGGAAACATCGCCGCGAATTCCTGCAACTCGCCGGTCGGCTGGCCGTCCTGATCCTTATCGATACCGTCGATGTCAGTGTCGCCGTCGATACCGGCAAGCGCCAGCATCGCGCTGTTGACGTTCATCAGATGCACACTCGCATGCAGCACGACAATGGGGCGGCTCGCGGAAACGGTATCGAGTTCCCTGACCGACAGGCGGCTCGCACCGAAGAAAATTGGATCGAAACCCCACGCGAGTAGCGGCGTCGCCGCGTCGGTCATCGTGCGTTGCGCTTCACCGAGCCGCTCAATCACCTCGTCCAGCGTTTTCAAGCCTCGCCACAACTTGCCGTCGGGACCGCGCCGGTCGTAGTAGCCAAGATACACGGCGTCCCACATGGCGCCTTCCATCAGATGGCAATGCCCTTCAACGAGACCCGGCATCAACACCTTGTCCTGGAACGTGTCGACGATCTCCGCCTCGCCCCACTGACTGACCTCCTCCAGATTGCCGACGGAGAGAATTCTGCCGTCTCGCACGGCAACATGCGTGGCGTGCGGCTGGGCCGGATTCATCGTCAGAATTTTTCTGGCGACGAAGACTGTGATGGGACCTCGTTCAATCGAATTCATAAATAGGCGTTATTTGCTTTAGGACGCGGGTCGGACGGTTAGGACAGCGCATGCACTGGCTTGCGCTTCCAACCATAGTTCAGTACGGCGGTCACCGCGATATTGATCACGAGACACAGCAGTCCAAGGTTGAATCCGCCGAGATCGGCATGGACGATATAAAGGATGATCGCGAGTATCTGGCCAGTCAGAATACCCGTTGCAACGGCGGCCGGTTTGACGCGAAGCGAAAACAGAATGATCATCACGCCCGGGAAAAACTGGGTCACGCCGTAGTACGCGGTATTGATCAGTGTGAGCATCAGATTCGGCGTCAGCAAGGTCATCACGATCGAGACCAGCAGGTAGACCACGATCACCGTTTTCGCGGTCGCTTTCTGTTTGCTCTCGGGCATCTTCGGCAACAGATTGCGTGTCACTAGCGGACCGATGGCGAGGCAGATTCCCGTCAGCACCAGCAGACCGGATAGCGCGGCGCCGGCCGCGACCAAACCCAGCAACCAGCCCGGCAGCAACCGGATCGCCGCCGCGAAGAACGCTTCATTCGGCGACGCGAGGTGCAGGTTCTGACTGATCGCATAGTACGAGGCAATGACCAGAAACGGATACATCAGCATGTACAACGGCATCGCAACCTGGGTGCGCCGGATTGTGTTCGGACTTGCGGCCGTGAAGAAGACCTGCACGGCGAACGGCATCACGTAGAACCCTAACGACTGGAACAGCATGGTGCTCATCGAAAACGTCAGTTGATTCGCGTTCATGCTGTTGCTGACGTGCAGGCTCGCGGCGTGAAAAACTTCCGTGACGCCGGATTCCCACGAGACCGCCAGCCCCGTGATCACAATCGCCGCGACCATCAGTATGTCTTTCAGAACCGCTATGTACGCCGACGCCCGCACTCCCGAAATGGCGATGTAGGTGAAGGCCAGTATCGCTGAGATCAGAATCAGATAGAGCGGTTGGAAATTCCAGCCAAGACCTTTGAACGCGGCAATGAGCCCCGTGAATTGCAATTCCCCCCAAGGCAGCAGAAACAGGATCGCCGATCCGGCGACGATCACCTCCAGCGCGCGGCTGCCGTAATGGCCTTTGAACAGGTCCGGCAGCGTAATGGCGTTATACCGTTTCCCCGCTTCCCAGATTTTCGGTCCGATGAAATAGCCGACGGGATACGCCAGCAGGATATAGCCCAGGAACCAGACCCCATAAGTCGGCCCCTTGGCATAGATGCCGCCAGGAAAGCCGACCATCGTGCCGATACTGTAGATTTCGCCCGCGGCGAGGAAGAAAACCAGATACGCGCCGAACTGCCGCGACGCGACAAAGAAATCATGAACGCTTTGCGCGCCATGCCCTTTTCTGGATCGAATCGCCAGATACAGCGAGAAGAGAATCAAACCGAGAAAGACAACGGTGGACATCCTGGCTCTCCTGCTGCTTCAGTGGGTTTGCGGAGGTGCATCGTCCGCGCGGCGATCGAACAGACGCCAGCACACTTGCAGGCAAAGCGACGTCAGGACGAACCACGCGAAGATCCACGCATAGATGAATGGCACGCCCAGGACATATCTATCCACTGAAGCGACCCAGGGCAGCAGGCCTATCACCCCGATATAGGGGATGCCGATCCCAATCAAGAACTTGAGCATGAAGTCTCCGTCTGCTTTTTGCGATCGATGAAATCATGTCTGCTGATTCCGCCTGCCATTTGAAAACCGCATTGGTTAGTGGCGGTCCGCGGCGAACGGATATGGCATGACAGCCATAGCAGACGACTTCAGTATCGGTGGCCGAAAATGCACCTGACTAGTACCAGCGATAATAAATCGCCTGGTCCACATGAGGGACCACGAACGGGCATTGCACCCGCTCGCAGGGAGATGGCAAGGTCGTTTTTACGCCTTTCTACGCCCTCTCACGTGTCTCTATGCGTCTTTGTGCGTCTCTACGTGACCAGGGCGACCAGCCCGGAACACAGCAGCAACGCGCTCACGAGATGTTCGAGCCGACGCACAGGCACCTTTGGACCCAGGCGCTCCCCCACGGAGACACCGAGCACGAACACCGGCACGAGCAGCGCCAGTGAACTGAACTGTGGCCTGTGAACCTGGTGCTCGGCCACAAAAAGGGCCACCACCCCCACATAGAGCACCGCAAAATAAGCGAGAAGATTGGCGCGCAGCGCTGAGCCCTGGCCAATGCCGTTGAGGTAGTAGACGGCCGGCGGACCGCCAATGCCGCCCAGCGCGGTCAACGCGCCGCTCATGGCGCCTGCTGTGAAGGTCGGCCGCCAGCCGCTATCGTGAAGCCAGCGCCAGCCCCGCATGTGCATCACCGTGGAGGCAAGCACGGCGACCGCGACGAGCCGTCGAAGCTCGACTGCGCTCTCGCTTGCCATCCACCATGTCGTGACGGCGGTGCAAGCCATTGCGACCAGCGCGAGTGGAATCACGGTGCGCCAGCGCACCGCGCTCGCCCAACTGCGCACGCCTTGCAGCGAGGTCGCAAAGTGGATCAGCACGATCAGCACGCCGGCTTCGGGTGCGGGAATCAACAGCCCGAACAATGGCGCCATGACGAGCGCGCCGCCGAATCCGGTCAAACCTTTTGCCATGCCCGCAACCAGGGTCACCAGGGTCAGACATCCCAGTACGAAAGGGGTATCGGCAACATTCATGAGTCGTTTGTTCGCTATAAACGGAGAATCGAAGGTCCAATCGATTGCTACGTTCTGCGCACGACGACATCTTCAGGAGAGGGCCGGTATCGTCGCAGGATTCCGAACGCCGGCGTAGTGCCAACAGAGTCCTTTCGATGGTGCCAGCCAGGACTGGCACGCGAGGCACTCCGTTTTGCCGTCGCTGGCAGCGATGGCCGTCGTGCCGTCGGAAGCCGTCGCCAGGGCCGCCCACGCACGAGACTTTGCGGTCGAACCCGCTTACCAGGCATCACTGCCCGCGTAACGCGTCGCCACAGCCAACGCGATGCTCCAGACTAGCGCCGCCAGTAACGACAGCCCTATCGCAAGATAGACGGCCACGCGAATCCCTGCGTCGAGCGGCTGGATCGCGCTCATCAGCGCGCCGAAGATCGCGACGCCAAAAGCGGACCCTGTCTGCCGGCTCGCGTTGAGCACGCCCGCCGCGACGCCGGCACGCGCATTGTCTACCGCCGTCATCAAGGCGGCGGTCGCCGCCGGCGTAATCAATCCCGCCCCGAAACCGATCGCCGGAAAGCACAGTGCAATACGCCAATATGGCGCATCGTCCGCGAGCGCAACGAGACCGGCGAAACCGAACGCATATAGCAGGAAGCCACTACAAACGAGCCGATGCGCGCCATACGCCCGGTTCAACGCGCCGGATGCGAAGCTGCCGATGGTCACCATCACAGTCAACGGCAGGAACGCCAGGCCGGTCCGCAACGGCGACCATCCGCGAGCAGACTGGAAGTACAGACTCAGCAGGAAGAACAAACCGTAGAAAATCAGGCCGGAAATCAGCGAAACGAACGCCGATGCAGAAAACACCGGACTGCGAAATAAGCCCAACGGCAGCATCGGCTGTTTGCGTTTGACCTCGACCAGCACGAACGTAACCCAGGCGGCCAGCGCAAGCGCCGCGCCCACACATATCGCGTCCGCCCGCCATCCGAGCTTCGCCCCCTCGATCAGCACGGCTACCGACACGCCAAGCGCAACGATGGCGAGCATCTGCCCGGCGACATCCATTGGCCTGTCCGACGCCACTGGACGGACCGAAGCGACGCGCGTAGTCAGCCACGCGCCGATCAACGCGATCGGCACGTTCACCAGAAAAATGCTGCGCCAGCCGAACAGATGAATCAGCAGGCCACCTGCCAGAGGCCCCGCCGCCATCGCGATACCGCCGCATCCGGCCCATACGCCGATCGCGCTGGCTCGCTGCCGGGCAACCGGAAAAGCATGGTTGATGAGGGTCAGCGAACACGGTACCAACAATGCCGCGCCGACACCTTGCAATACCCGCGCGGCCACCAGAATCGGCAAATCCGGCGCCAATCCGCATAACGCCGATGCGCAAGCGAAAATCAGCAATCCGGCGAGGTAGACGGTCTTCGCGCCGATCCGGTCACCGAGTGCGCCGCCGCTCAGCAGCAGGCTGGCAAATGTCAGCGTATAGGCGTTGACCACCCATTGCAGGCCGCTGATATCCGAGCCTAGACTGGCCGCAATCGGCTCCAGCGCGACGTTTACGATCGATGTGTCCAGTATGACAATGACGTAGCTGAGGCTCGTCGCGATCAATACCCGCTTCTGATATTCACGTTCATTGTTCAATGAGTTCCAGCCCCTCGTTATTGGTTTGCCGTTGACTATAAGGCGACCCGCACAGAGAATGCTTCGGGCTGTATCGAAGTGTGCAACCGAACGGTTTTTCGCCTGCCAGCAGGCATCACTCGCACATCAATGACGGACATTGCACATAAATGGGCCAGCACAATATTTCAAGCGTTGCGCACCTGATCGCCGAGCCGGTTCGTTCGGTGATGCTGATCACGCTCGCCGACGGCAACGCCATGTCGGCCGGCGCGCTTGCGCAAGCGGCGGGCGTGACCGCTCAAACTGCCAGTTCGCACCTCGCAAAGCTGCTCGACGGCGGCTTGCTGAGCGTGGAAAGCAAGGGCCGGCACCGCTATTACCGTCTCGCCGGCGCACACGTTTCGCATGTGCTTGAAAGCCTCGCGTCGATTGGGCCGGTCACCCCGGCCTGGCGCAATACGCCCAGTCGCTCGGCCCAGGCGCTGCGTTTCGCGCGCTGCTGCTATGACCACCTGGCGGGTCAGGTCGGCGTCGCGGTGACGCAAAGCATGCTCACGCGGGGCTTCATCGTCGAGACGGGCGAGCGCCAATACGCACTCACCGCACCCGGTTGCGAATGGCTGCAGCAACTCGGCATCGACATGGGAGATGCGGGGTTCGATCACGCTGACCATGCGCACCGATGTCTTGACTGGACCGAGCGGCAGTATCACGTCGCGGGACCGTTAGGCGCCCGGCTAATGGACGCCTTTCTTGCATGGGGCTGGATGCAGCGATCGCCCACTACGCGGTCGGTGACGGTCACGGCACTCGGCTGGGATGGACTCAACCGGCACTTCGGTATCGCCCGAGAGTCTTGCGGGCCTGACTAAACGCCCCGGCCATGCTGGCCGCCCAATTGTTCAGCCCGCGCCTCGGCCTTGTCCGGCTTCGCGGAGCGTGCGCCGCGAAGCCGGATGCATCGACAGCCACGCGTGTAAGCAATCGCATCAATGGCTGGTCGTGCCGCGATCTGAGCGGCGCTCGACAAAGCGCCTCACATAGTCATCTGCGGGGCGCGTCAGAATCTCGTTGGGTGTCCCCTCCTGCACAGGTCTTCCATCACGCAGAATTGCAATGCGATTGCCGATCCGCAGTGCTTCGTCGAGATCGTGCGTGATGAACACGATGGTCTTCTTCAGCGTAGCCTGCAGTTGCAGCAACTGATCCTGCATTTCCGTGCGAATCAACGGATCGAGCGCGGAGAATGCTTCGTCCATCAACAGGACATCCGTATCAGCGGCTAGCGCGCGGGCCAATCCGACCCGCTGGCGCATGCCGCCGGACAACTCGTCCGGATAATGTTCGTCGTACCCGTTCAGCCCCACCTTGCCGAGCCAGACACGGGCTTTCTCGTTCGCTTCGGTCCTGCTCTCGCCGCGCACACGCAATGCATACGCCGTATTGTCGAGCACAGTCTGGTGCGGCAGCAGTCCGAAATTCTGGAACACCATGCTGACCTTGTAGCGGCGCAGCTCACGCAAGCCTTGCGCGCCGAGCTTGATGACGTCCGAGCCGTCGATCACGATCTCGCCCGATGTCGGCTCGATCAGCCGGTTGAAATGCCGTACCAGGGTCGACTTTCCGGAACCGGACAATCCCATAATCACGAATATTTCGCCCGCGCCGATATTCAGGCTGACGTCGTTCAGACCGACATTGCAACCGGTCTGGGCCAGCACATCGGCTTTGCCCTTGCCGCTTCGCAACAGATCGAGCACGCGCGCATGACTGGTGGGCGGCCCGAAAAGCTTGTACACGTGGTTGACTTCAATCGCTGCCATGTTGCTCTCCTTGCTTGCCTCGTTTTCCTGCTACTTGGCCGCGCGGGTTTCGAGCCCGCCTTCAGCCGCAGACGTTTCATCCGAATTCGTGCCGCTCATGCGATAAGGAATGCGCGAAGCCGCTTTGGCCTTTCTGCGTTGCGCGAACAGGCGTCGCGCGCGTCGGTCCTGTCCATAGCCCTGGCTGATGCGGTCGATCACGATCGCGAGAATCACGATGGCGATACCCGCCTGCATCCCCTTGCCCACATCAAGTGTCTGAATGCCGGCGAGTACATCTTCGCCGAGGCCGCGGGAGCCGATCATCGAGGCGATCACCACCATTGAGAGCGCCATCATCGTCGTCTGGTTGATGCCGGCCATGATGCTGGGCCGAGCCAGCGGCATCTGCACGTTGACCAGCAACTGCCAGCGCGTCGTGCCGAATGCGCGTGCCGCCTCGACCACCTCGCTATCCACGTGACGAATGCCGAGATCGGTCAGACGAATCAGCGGCGGCAACGCATAGATGATCGTGGCGAGGATCGCCGGTACCTTGCCGAGGCCGAACAGCATCAATACCGGAATCAGATAGACGAAGCTGGGCAGCGTTTGCATGACGTCGAGCGTCGGCAACAGCACACGCCTCAGCCATGCGCTGCGCGAAGTCAGAATGCCGAGCGGCACGCCGAGCGAGACCGATAGCACCGTCGCGACCAGCATCAACGCGAGGGTCTGCATCAGCTTTTCCCACAGACCGAAGCAGCCGATCGCGTAGAGCAGCAGCATGAAGAAGCCGGCAATGCTCAGGCGCCGCGTCGCATTCCACGTCACTGCGCCGACCGCCAGCAGGATCAGCCATGGCGGCAAGGCGCGCAGTGCGCCTTCGAGCGGGACGAGCACATAGCGCAAGAGTGTGATGCTGAACTGGTGAAAACTGTCGCCGTAGCGGGTAACGAACGATTGCACGGCATCGTTCACCCAGTCGGCAATCGAAAGATGCAGAAAAAACGAATTCATGACCAATCCTCCACTACAGGTGGACAGCAGGCTGCACGAACCTGCTGTCCGGCACGACGCCGCAAGACCTCGTGCCATCGAGATCTGCCTGACGTTACCGCCTGTCAGGCACCAGCAAGTCCGGCCTGCACCTTCGACGCGACATCGGCAGGTACCCATTGCTTCCACATCTCCGGATGCTCGCGCAAGAATTGCGTGGCCATGGCTGAGCCGTCGAGTTTCTTCGTGCTCATTTCGAGGATCGTGCTGTTGAGGAAGTCCATCGGAAACCTGACCTTGCCGAGCATCGACACGAGCTGCGGGTCGGCGTCATAGAACGGCGTGGATACGCCTACGGTGACATGCGAGACCATGTACGAGGAGGCGCATTGCGAGGTACTGCTTTCGTCGCGCAAGGTTTTCCAGCACGCCTCGTTATAGGCGGGCATCTTCAGTTCGACGAACTTGTACTTCGCCATCAGCGCGGCCGGGCCCCAGTAATAGAACACGATCGGCGCGCCGCGCTGGTAGGCGGAGGCGATAGCGGCATCGAGCGCCGCGCCCGTGCCCGGGTGAAAATTGGTGTAGCTCGCATCGAGATTGAGCACCTTCAGCAAGCGTGTGTTGACCCGTTCGCAATCCCAACCCGTCGGGCAGTTGAGAAAGCGGCCCTTGTCCGGTTCCTCGTCGTCGGCGAATACGCTCTTGTACTTAGGCAGGTCGGTCACCGACACTAGGCCCGCTGCGACCGGCTTGATGCCGCGCCTGGGATCGCCCTTCACCACGTATTCGGGCACGAACCAACCTTCCTTCGTCCCACCCGGCAAGGTGTCGCCGACCAGTTTGACGCTGCCCGAAGCCACGGCTTTTGCGGTAATCTCGCTGCGCCCGGTCCACTGTTCGGCCCACACCTGCACGTCGTTGTGCGCAAGCGCGGTTTCAGTCGCCGCCGTACTGCCGGGCACGACATCGGTCTTGCAGCCGTAGCCCTTCTCCAGAATCTGCCGCAGCACCTCGGTTGCGAAGGAGCCGCTTTCCCACGTAATGCCCGCGAAATGCACCGTCTTGCCCTGCGCGCACCAGCTACCCGCAGCGTGCGCGCTAACGCCGGTCAAGGCCATGGCGGCGGCGCACAGCACCACCCGAAGTTGTCTGAATTGCATCGTCGATCACCCTTGGAGCGTTGAATTGCATTGAGCCGGCATGCGCGAGAGGGCAAACCTCTGCCTCACATGCCGGTGAAGACGCGCCATGCGCTCAGGCGAGCAGGCGTTTCTCGAACGGATAGTCGGACAGCAGTTCCACACGGCCGTCGTCGCGCACATACACCTGCTCCTCCAGCTTGACGCCTTCACCCCCGTCTTCATGACCGATGTAGCTTTCGATGCACAGTGTCATGCCAGGCTCGATCACACCGTCATAACCCTTGGCGTCGTTGTCCTCACGATGGACGATGTACGGATATTCTCCGGTCATGCCGACGCCATGCGCGAGTGCGAAATAGCGGCGCGCCCGGTAGGGGCCGGGAATCTTCCACGCTTTCGCGATGAACTCCTGGAACGTCGCGCCGGCACGCACGTTCTCCATGTTCGAATGGATCTGTTCATAGGCGAGCTTATAGAGGTTTTTCTGTGCCGCCGTGGCCGGACCGTCGCCGCACAGGAAGGTTCGCGAGAAGTCCGCGTAATAACCGAAGCGCCCCACTACGTCCGTATCGAGGCCGACTAGCTCGCCGACCTGGATCTTGCGCGGACTGCTCTCCTGGAACCACGGATTGGTGCGCGGCCCCGAGCTGATCAGACGTGTCTCCACGTAGTCACCGTCCGTTTCGATAATGTGCTTGTGCAGATGCGACCAGAGTTCGTTTTCGCTGATGCCGGGCATGAGCGCCGCTTCCAGCTTACGCACGCCCTCTTCGGCAGCACGCAGCGATGAACGGATCATCTTGATCTCGTTGGGAACCTTGATCGATCGCGCCCGTTCGAGCGGTTCCTGTGCGTCGCTGATCTGATAGCCGCGCGCCTGCAATGCAAAGGCCGCCGCCGATGTCGCACTTTCGATGGCGATGCGTTTGCCGCCGCCACTCTGCTTGACCAGTTCATCGATTTCATCGGCCCAGCGCTCGGTGACGCGGCCCAGCATGTCGTCGCAGAAGTAATAGGAAATCGCGGTGGCGGGCCGCACTTCATCGACCGTATCGAGTCCGTCGGCGAGAAAATCGCAGCCTGCGTATTCGAACAGCACAACCTTGCCTTCGGCCGGCACGAATAGATAACGCGCCGGATTGCGCATCGAATAGACCTGCATGTTGCGCGAGCCGGTCGCATAGCGCATATGCGTGGGGTCGAACAGGATCGCGGCGGTCAGATCGCGCTTTTTCAGTTCGCGCCGTACGGCGGCAAGCCTGTCACGTTGGATCTGCGCGATTTCCTCCACGGTCGGTTCGCAATCTTCCGGGCGGTGAGTCGGGCGAATAATCGTCATGTTTTTGAAGGGGACGTAGGATGGTTTTTGGAAAAAACTTCAATCAACGAGGTTGTCGGCACGCACGAGGCGTTGCTCGGCTTCCAGATGCATTTCGGACACGCGTCCATACAGTTGGCGCGTGCGTTCGAGCCTGCCAATCACACCAGGCTTCTGCGAGTACGCGAAGATCGCTGTGTGCCGGTCGATTCCGCCTTGCACCTGCGTGACGCGGTGCAGCGAAAAGCGTCCCTTGAACAGTTGCAGATCGCCGGGCTGCAACGTGATTACGTTGACCGGCGCGCGCGTTTCGCCACGCACTACGCTGCCCACGTCGCCATAGTTCTCGCCCTGGGGCGAACGGATATTCGGGCAATACTCGAAATCGCCGCCCGCTTCCGGCTGTTGCGTCATCATCGAGACGATGAATTCGTTGGTGTCGTAATGCCACGGCTGTTCGGTGCCGGGCGGCATGACGTTCTGAACCAGCCCGGCATAGGGGTCCGCGTATTCCCAAACGCGCGCTTCACCGAGGCAGGCGGCAACGAAGCGTTTCATCGCCTGGGCCACATAGATGCGGTGCACGATCGCGTCGGCGGGGATTACATCGCGGGTGACAAAGCCACTGGTGCGGTCCATGAAGACGCGGCGCGGATCGTCGGCAGGCAGCGTCGGGTCGTCCACAGTGAAGTAAGCGTTGACCTTACGAATCGAAAAGTAGGTCTTGCCCGCCAGGGCCACGCCTTCGGCCCGCGCCTGGGCCAGCGCCTCGGGCCGCAGGAAGCCGTGCAGCACCGCACTGCCGTTGCCCGCCAGGTGAGCGCGGCAGTTCGCGATCAGTTCGCGCATGCGGGGATGGTCCGGATCGTGCAAGGGATAGCGCCCGGTATCGACGATGTCGCTCAAATCGTTGCATTCGGCATCGGCAAGAGGAAGACTGACTGACACGGAGAGACTCCAGATTAGGGGTTCAGACTGATTTGTGACGCGAATTGTTTTCGACAACAATCACCTCACTGACGCCCCCATGTTTTGATCGCCAAATTTCTTTGGAAAGCGAGTAATTCCGATGGCTTCCATCAGCGGACCCGATTGGTCGAAACTGAGTTCTCTGGACCCCGAACTGGTGCGGGCATTCGTTACCGTGGTTGACAGCGGCGGATTCACCGCGGCGGCCAAACTGCTGCACCGCACACAGTCGACCATCAGTCTGCGGATCCGCACGCTGGAGGAGCGGTTGGAAACGCATATGTTTTTGCGTAGCAGCCGGCGGCTCGCTTTGTCGCGCGATGGCGAGAATTTTCTGATTCACGCCCGGCGCATTATTCAGGTGCAAAACGAGGCGATCGCCGCGCTGAACCGGAGTAATAGCGATGGGGTGATCCGGTTTGGCCTGCCCGAGGACTATGCAGAGTTATGGCTGCCTGAATTGCTCAAGAAGTTTTATGCGCTGAGGCCGGGTGCGCGGCCGCATATTCATTGCCGGATGTCGTTGGAGTTGCTGGAGCGGTTGCAGGCTGGGGAGTTGGATCTGGCTTTAGTGGTGCGGCATGGGTCGCAGACCAGTGGGCGGCATCTCGGGCGTGAGGAAGTGGTGTGGGCCGCGCATCGGGATTTTGTTCTGGAGGCTGGGGCGCCGGTGCCTCTTGCCTTGTTTCCTGAGACTTGTTGCTATCGGCAGCGGGGGCTTGAAGCGCTTGCCGCGGTTGAGCGGCACTATCAGGTTGTGTATACGAGTCAGAGTCCTACCGGGATCAAGGTTGCGGTTAATCATGGGGCGGCTGTTACGATTATCGATCGGTGTACGTTGCCGGATAACTGGCGGGTGCTTGGGGTTCAGGATGGGTTGCCCGCCTTGCCCGCGGCCGATCTTGAGTTGCATCGGGCTTCTGTTAATCGGGATCCTGCTGTGGATGTGCTTGCGGCTTTGATTGAGGAGATGGTTGTTGAGAGGCGCAATTTGGCGGTTGCTGTTAGCGCTTAGCGGTGCTGCTTGTCTCGTGGGGGTGGTCTTTTCTTGATCTGGCTTTTGGGCCTTTCCTTGATCTGGCCTTTGGGCCTTTCCTTGATTTGTTATCGGTTTATTAGCGTCGCCCCTGTGCGGGGCAGGCACCTACTTTTCTTTGCCTGCTGCAAAGAAAAGTAGGCAAAAGAAAGCAGCTCACACCGCTAGCTCGTAAGCGGGTCCCTCGCACAGTCGCGGTAGTGGTGCATCTGGAATCCGTGCTCTCGCACATTCCGCCCTGGTGACAAGGCAGTCATGCCTCCGGCGGCGCTGCGCGCGCCGACCCGTATTTCTTAAAACCATCTGTCTCAGTTCTTCCCCTCTCGACTCATTTCAC
Source organism: Paraburkholderia sediminicola (assembly GCF_046026855.1). Taxonomy (GTDB): domain Bacteria; phylum Pseudomonadota; class Gammaproteobacteria; order Burkholderiales; family Burkholderiaceae; genus Paraburkholderia; species Paraburkholderia sediminicola_A. Next base: position 93,583 of record NZ_JAQQET010000001.1, read on the forward strand.
TGCTCCGCTCTTCATCTCGTCTCATCTCATCTCGTCTTGTCTCTCCTCGCTTCGCGCGCTCTCTCCCCGCCTCGTCAAGTCATTCGGATAGCAAACGTTCCGTGATTCGGCTGGCGACTCTCCAGCGCTTGCTCCATCGGCGTTTCCGATTGATCCCATCAGAATTCCTCGCTTTGCAAAAAGTATTGGCCGGAAAATCATGCGTCGGCCACTTGCCCAAACCATTCTGGATATCTTATGAAAAAGAAAGTCATCGCCCTCGCCCTGCTCGGCGCCACGTCCCCCGCTTTCGCACAGAGCAGCGTGACGCTATACGGGGTCATCGATGAAGGTGTCGACTACACCAATAACGTCGGACACGGTAGCGTCGTGGAGCTCGCAAGCGGCTACGCACAAGGCAGCCGCTGGGGCATGAAAGGCTCGGAAGATCTCGGCGGTGGCCTCAAAGCAATCTTTCAACTCGAAAACGGCTTCGATCTGAATTCCGGCCGGCTCAATCAGGGCGGCCGCATGTTCGGCAGGCAAGCCTATGTGGGTCTGAGCAGCGACCGCTTCGGCACCGTTACGCTAGGCCGTCAATACGATTCGGTGGTCGACTATCTCGCGCAGACCACCGCCAACGGCAATTGGGCCGGCTATCTGTTTGCGCATCCGTACGACAACGACAACACCGATAATTCGTTCCGCGTCGATAACACCATCAAATACGCTAGCCCGGATATCTCGGGGTTCCAGTTCGGTGGCACGTACAGCTTCAGCAACGATACGAATTTCGCCAACAACCGTCAGTACAGCTTCGGTGCTCAGTACGCAAACGGCGGTCTGCTGGTCGCAGCGGCCTATTTGCAAGCAAATAATCCCGGCGTCGGTTCGAACGGTGCAATCACCGCGAACGATGCAAGCTTCATCGCTGGACGTATGCGCGTGTTCGGCGGCGGGATCAACTACACGTTCGGCTCGGCGACTGTCGGCTTCGCGTATACCAACTCGAACTACAAGGATCCCATCGGTAACGGCTATATCGGTATCCCGCTCGCTGCAAACGGCGTCCTGCTGAATACGCTGAAATACCAGAACTTCGAAGTGAACGGCAAATACCAGATCACACCTGCGCTCTTCGTTGGCGCACAGTATGTCTACACGATGGAGACTTACGACGCCTCGACAGGCAGCGTAAAACCCAAGATCCACTCCGTCGGCCTGATGGCTGACTACAACCTGTCAAAACGCACGGACGTCTACATCCAGGGCGAGTATCAAAAGGTCGCCGGCAGTTCGACCAACTCGATTCTCGACGACGCATTCGTCCCAGGCACGCAGTCTCCTTCGTCGACGCAGAATCAGGTCGTGGCTCGCGTGGCGCTTCGCCATAAATTCTAAAAGACGCGTCGCCGCACGCCACGCTTCAACCCGATCACTCAAGCCAAACCCGGAATGCGCGGCCCGCCTCGCATTCCGCCACCAGCTCCGTCAACTTGACTCCCGGCAGATGTGAAGGTAACCTACGAAGGTAACCTTCACATCTGCCGGTATGTCCAGCAACGACACTCAGCCCACACGCTCCTCCTCCGATTCCGACGCCCTGCACGCAACGGCGGGAGACTTGCGCATACTTGTCGGCAAGCTGCGCCGCCGGTTGCGCGAAGAAGCGCACGTGGGCGATTTCACGCCGTCGCAGGTGCAGGTTCTGATCCTGCTGGAGCGCGAAGGTCCGGCAACGGTCACAACGCTCGCGCGCATCCACGGTATGCGTCCGCAATCCATGGGCGAGACGCTTTCGATTCTGAAAGCTGCCGGGCTCGTGAGTGGCGCACCGGATCCGAACGACGGGCGGCAAACTGTTCTCTCCCTCACGCCCACCTTCCGCAAGCAGATCAAGGCAAGCCGCGCGGCACGCGAAGACTGGCTGTTCCGTACGATGCAGACCCGCTTCTCCGCCGCCGAACAGAAACAGCTCGCGATCGGCGTCGACTTGCTCAAGCGCCTTATCGACTCGTAACCTCCAGGAAAACACCATGGCCCTCACTACGCTCGACGCAAAGACTGCATTGGTCGTCATCGATTTGCAGCAAGGCATCGTCGCACTGCCCACCGCCCACCCCACCGCGGAGGTCGTCAAGCGCTCCGTTGGTCTGGCCGATGCATTTCGTCGCCACGGTCTGCCGGTGGTGCTCGTCAACGTGGCGGGCGGCGCGCCAGGCCGCGCGGAGCAGTCGCGTCCTGCCGGTGACTTCCCCGCCGGCTTTGCAGACCTCGTTCCCGAACTGAACCAGCAGCCGTCGGATCATCTGGTGACCAAGCGCACCTGGGGCGCGTTCACGAACACCGACCTCGAAGCGTATCTGCGCAAACAAGGCGTCACGCAGGTGGTACTGGTCGGCGTGGCCACCAGCATCGGCGTCGAGTCCACCGCGCGTTTCGCACAGGAACTCGGCTTCAACGTTACGTTCGCGATCGACGCGATGACGGACATGAACCTGGACGCTCACACCAACAGCATCGCGCGAATCTTCCCGCGCCTCGGCGAAACCGGCACGACGCAGGACGTCCTCGATCTGCTGGAAACATCACGCGCATGATCATGCGTCTGAACCGCTGCGCAGCGCGAATCGTCCACGGGAAGATGTCCCGGTGAGTGGCACATTCCGTTCACTGCGCACGTTCAACTACCGGGTCTGGGCCAGCGGCGCGATCGTCTCCAACGTCGGGACATGGATGCAGCGCACGGCGCAGGACTGGCTCGTGCTCACTGAACTCACGCATCACAATGCAACCTCCGTGGGCATTGTGATGTCGCTGCAGTTCGGGCCGCAAATGCTCCTGCTGCCCCTAACCGGCTATGCGGCCGATCATTTCGATCGCCGCAAGCTGCTGTTCGCCACCCAGGGGGCGATGGGCACATTGGCGTTGTGCCTCGGGATTCTCACCGTGACCGGCCTCGTGCAGTTATGGCAGGTCTATGTGTTTGCGGGCTTGCTCGGCTGTGTCACCGCGTTCGATTCGCCGGCGCGTCAGACCTTTGTCTCCGATCTGGTGGGAGAAGCCGATCTGTCGAACGCGGTCGCGCTGAACTCCACCTCGTTCAACGCGGCACGTATGATCGGGCCTGCTGTCGCAGGGCTGTTGATCGCCTCAGTGGGCACGGGCTGGGTGTTTCTGATCAACGGGCTCTCCTTCGTCGCCGTGCTCGGTTCGCTGCGCATGCTGCGCGTCAGCGAACTGAATTTGAAACCACGTGCGACACGCACGCGCGGCAGCTTCGTGGAAGGCTTCAAGTATGTGTGGACGCGCCCCGATCTGAAAGCCGCGCTGTTGATGATGTTTCTGATCGGTACGTTCGGGCTGAACTTCCCGATCTTCATCTCGACCATGTCGGTCACCGCCTTTCATGCGGGTGCGAGTCAATATGGGGTACTGAGCTCGACCATGGCAATCGGCTCGGTAACCGGTGCGCTGCTCTCCGCACGCAGGGCGAAACCTCGCATGGCTCTTCTGCTCGGCGCAGCGGCGGTTTTTGGCGTGGGCTGCACGGTCGCCTCGTTAATGCCGAACTACGTATTGTTCGGCCTGGCACTCGTCGTGGTTGGCGTAGCGACGCAGACGTTCAACACGTCGACGAACAGCCTCGTGCAAATCTCCACCGAGCCGGCCATGCGTGGCCGGGTCATCGCGATCCTGCTGGCCATCGCGTTAGGCGGCACGCCGCTCGGCGCACCGGTAGTGGGTTGGGTCGCGGATCGCTTCGGCCCGCGTTGGGCGCTCGGCGTCGGCGCTGCATCGGGCTTCGCGGCGGCGGTCGTCGGCTTGATGTATCTGGTCAAGTATCGTCAGTTGCGCGTGTATGTCGAGGCGGGCTGGTTGCGCTACAGCATTGACGACCCGCGCCAGGCGCCGCTTTACGTCAGCCCGGCAACCGCGGTGCAGAATGCCGTGCTGAGCGAAGCGGAAGAGGATTCGTCCGCGGGTGTTTAAGGGCTGCGGCGTGATCAGTAGCGCGGTGCATCAGAACAAATGCGTGATCGCAACCCGCGCCATCACCTGGTGCGAATTCGACGACACATTAAAAAGCCGCTCCTGAAATCAGGCGCGGCTTTTTCATTACAGAAATACTGCTCTATCGATTACTTCGCCACCGGCATCGTGAACTCAGCACCCTTCGCGATGCTATCGGGCCAGCGCTGCATGATGCTCTTGTAGCGCGTATAGAAACGCACGCCCTCTTCGCCATATGCATGGTGATCGCCGAACAGCGAACGCTTCCAGCCGCCAAACGAGTGCCATGCCATCGGCACCGGAATCGGCACATTGATGCCGACCATGCCCACCTGAATCTGCCGGCCGAACGCACGCGCCATGCCGCCATCCGACGTGAACAGCGACACGCCGTTGCCGAACTCGTGCGCATTGATCAACTCGACCGCACTCGCGAAATCGGGTACACGAACCACCGCCAGCACCGGCCCGAAGATTTCTTCCTTGTAGATCTTCATCTCCGTGCCGACCTGGTCGAACAGCGACCCGCCGATGAAGAAACCGTCTTCGGTCACGACCGGATGTGCACGGCCATCGACGATCAGTTTCGCGCCTTCCGCCACGCCCGAGTCGATATAGCCGGCCACCTTGGCCTTATGTTCCGCGGTAACCAACGGACCCATTTCGGCGTCCAGGTTCTCGCCGTTCTTGATCACCAGCGACTTCACACGCGGCACCAGACGCTCGATCAGTTCATCGGCGACATTGCCGACCGCCACTGCGACCGAGATCGCCATGCAGCGCTCGCCCGCCGAACCGTAGGCAGCGCCGATCAATGCGTCGACAGCCTGGTCCAGATCGGCGTCCGGCATCACCACCAGATGATTCTTCGCGCCGCCCAGCGCCTGCACGCGCTTACCGCGCTTCGATGCTTCCGTGTAGATGTATTCGGCAATCGGCGTGGACCCGACAAACGACAGCGCCGCGACGTCCGGGTGTTCGATCAGCGCATCCACGGCCACCTTGTCGCCGTTCACGACGTTGAACACGCCATCGGGCAAACCGGCTTCTTTCAGCAGTTCAGCAATGCGCAACGACGCCGACGGGTCACGCTCCGACGGCTTCAGCACGAACGTGTTGCCGCAGGCGAGCGCGACCGGGAACATCCACATCGGCACCATCACCGGGAAATTGAACGGCGTGATCCCCGCCACCACCCCCAGCGCCTGACGCAGATTCCAGTTGTCGATGCCGCCGCCGATCTGATCGGTGAAATCGGTCTTCAGCAGATTCGGAATGCCGCAAGCGAACTCGACGACCTCGATACCGCGCACCACTTCGCCTTGCGCGTCCGTGAACACCTTGCCGTGTTCGCGCGTGATCAGCATGGCGAGTTCGTCGTGGTGCCGGTTCAGCAGTTCCTTGAACTTGAACAGAATGCGTGCGCGCTTGATCGGCGCGGTTTCGCTCCAGGCGGGAAAGGCAGCCTTCGCAGCTTTAACCGCAGCGTCCACTTCCCCGACCGATGCCAAAGCGACCGAGCCGGTCACCTGGCCGGTAGCGGGATTGAACACGTCCTTGACGCGGCCGCTGGTCGACGCAGCCGGCGCACCATTGATGTAATGGCCCAACTGCTGCACCGACAGCTTCGCTTGTTCGTTCACTGCATTCATTTCGTTACCTCGAGTTCGGGATAGGCCGCAAGGGTTGACCACCGGGCCTTAAGCAAAAAGTTCAAGCTACGTCGCGCAGCACGCGAGCGGTGAAATGCCGGGCGGGGATCTGCTGGGCGGCATTCCGCCGGACGGCGCTCCGCTGGGCGGCATTCCGCCGGGCGGCGCTCCGCTGGACAGCACTCCGCAAGGCGCACCCCACTTGCCGGCAGGCTCCATCAAGACCCGCCAACTGTATCGACGGTACCGGTCATATTCCCGATACAGCACAATAAAACCGCGCCTCACTGTATTGTTTTTCGCGCGGCAACTGTACTGGCCGGTGAGGCCGAGATTGCTAGAAAAACCGATCGCAACCACGGTCGATGATCCGCTCACGCGTCAGCGCCACTGCTCGGTCAATTCGTTGGCCAGCACCATCTTCTCGCGGATGAGTTCAGTCAAACCGGCGTCCGCGCCGCCCTGCGTCTTAAGGAATTTCAACGCCGCGGAATGAACCGCTCGCATTGACCGGCCGTCGATCCCAGCCATGCGCGCCGCGCTGCGACGCGTTTCCTCGACCAGGTCGCGTGCGTTGCCGAAGTCAGGCGACAAACCACTCTGCGCCTCGAACTCGGCGCGCAATCCGGCCGCATAGTCGCGCGACTGTCCCAACCGGTCGATGTCGATCATCAGATCGACGCCGTCCACCATCCGCAACGCACCAAGAATCCACAACGCGACGAACGCCCGATACGCGTTGTTGCCTTCCGCTGTGCGCGCATATTGCTCGCATGCCATGGCGTAAGCGTCATCCGAAGTCGGCACGGCAGGCGGCAAGCTTACGCCGCAGATTTCGATAGCCTGCCGAACCAGAGGCTCCGACTGATTCAGACCCAGCACGCGAAACGGTGCGGCCACAAAGAACGGATTGCTCCATTGCTGGTTGAGCAGCCACCCCGAGGCAAATTGCGATGCGGGATTTCGCAGCACCGCGGCATGCATGGCTTGCGGGAATGCGCGCCTGAGCCACGGCAGACGGCCCGACGAACGGCAAAACTTGAAGACGGGTACGCTGCCTTGCGCGGCGGTCCGCTCGCACAGATGGGTCAAATAAGCCTGCAGCGCGGGAAATTCCACATCCGGCACAGGCGAAAATCGATCGGTACCGAAGCGCTTCCTGTATCCGGCTACGCCGCGCGTGCCCTCTTGCAGAAACGGCCGGTACTCTTCGAAATACGGCTTGGCAAGCGGGGGATGTCCAGAGGTCAGGGTAGGACGGGACGCGGAAACGTCGGCAAGGCTCAGATTGGCGAGCACGTTGCTGAACGGTTCATAGAATCCGGTCACGGAATCGAGTGCGCGCAGACGCGACCAGACCCACGTCCCCGCGCTGCGCCACCCCGTGTGCAGAAATACCCCCCGTTTCAGGGCGCTGTGTTGCGGGTCTTCGGCTGGCTGGGAAGCGGGATCGTTCGGCATGCTAGTCAGGCTGTCGGCTTCGTTACGGAAGCGTCAGTTTAACTTGCGGCTCGGGCAAGCACCTCCAGTTGCGCAAGCAGCGTTGCCGGTATGCCGATGCCGTCGCGCGCGGCAGCCTCGGCCACTTCATCTCGCCGATAACCTGGCAGACGCACACCGTCGTCCACGAGCATCAGGTCAATCAGCGTCTCGATCCGCGCCTCGTATATCGCGGTGCCCGCGAGCGCAGCCGGGTCGATGATCCAGAAAAGATGCCCGACGCGCGAACGCGCGCCCTCGGCGGTGAGAAACGATCCGGCCTCCGCCCCGAACTGCGCTCCAGATAACGCGGCCGCCAACAATTCAACCATCAGCGCGAGCATGGCCCCCTTGGCGCCGCCGAACGGCAGCATCATGCCGTCGAGCGCGGCCTGCGCATTGGTGGTCGGCTGGCCGTCCGCGGTGGTCGCCCAACCCTGCGGAATCGGCTTGCCGTCTCTCGCCGCAACCATGATCTTGCCGCGCGCCACCTGCGATAGCGACAGGTCGATGGTGAGCGGCCGGCCCTTCGAACGAGGAAAGACGGCCGCGATCGGGTTCGTGCCGAAGAGCGGTTTCTTGCCGCCCCAGGCCGGCATCGACGCAGGCGCATTGCTGAATGCGAGCCCAACGAGCCCGGCCGCGCCGATCGCTTCGAGGTGATACGCCCCCGCGCCAAAATGATGACTGCGCACAATGCTTGCCGCTGCCGTACCAAACTGCCGTGCCCGCTCGATGCCGGTCGCAATCGCCAGTTCGCAGGCCGCGAAGGCGAGGCCGTCGGCCGCGTCGATCAGAAAGGCCGCGCCCTTGTCGCGTACGATGCCCGGCACGGCCACCGGATCGACGCGGCCGTTGCGCAGTTGCGCGACGTACATCGGCAGGCGCGCTACGCCGTGCGACGCGAGCCCGCGCATGTCAGCGTAGACGAGCGCGCGCGTCGTAGCATCGGCCGTCGCAGGCGTCGCGCCCGCTCCCAGCAAGGCCGCGCGAGCAAGTTGGCCCAGTTCATCGGCCGCAACGTATCGCAGGTTCGAATCGCTCATTTGTGACTCTCACGCATCGCCTGACGCGAGGACAGCGGCATCGTCGCGCCGTCCACCTCATTCGTGCTGTCCTGTAGCGCTGCGTTGCGCGGCGAAGCAAGCACGGCACGCGCCGTCTCCACATCGAACACGCCTTCCCAGCGCGCGACCACTAACGTCGCCACCGCATTGCCTATCATGTTCACGATTGCGCGCACTTCGTTCAGCACGCGGTCGATGCCGATGATGAGCGTGATGCCCGCCACCGGAATGATGTTGTGGGTGGACAGCGTCGCCGTCAACGCAACCAGCGCCGCACCGGCTACCCCCGCCCCGCCCTTCGAGGTCAGCATCAGGATCGCCAGCAGCCCGATCTGCTGCATCAAGGTGAGGTGCGTGTTGGTCGCCTGCGCGATGAAGAGCGAGGTCATCGTGAGGTAAATCGCGGCACCATCCAGGTTGAATGAATAGCCGGTTGGCAACACGAGACCGACGACCGACTTCGGACAGCCGAGCCGTTCGAGTTTCTCCATCAGGCGCGGCAGCACGGATTCGGTGGTCGAGGTGCCGAGTACGATCAGCAGTTCTTCGCGCAGGTATTTAAGGAGTGGCCAGAGACCCACGCCCGCCCAGCGGCATGCCGTACCCAGCACGATCACGACGAACAGGATGCTCGTGATGTAGAAGCACAGGATCAGCAGGCCGAGTTGCTGCAGACTCGCGATGCCGTACTTGCCAACCGTAAATGCGATCGCGCCGAAGGCGCCGAGCGGCGCGAGCCGCATGATCATCTCGACGATCCGCATCAGCACGTCGCCGAACTGCTCGATGCCACGCTGAAGAATCCGGCTGCGCCCGGACATGATCGACAACGCGATCCCGAACAACACCGAAAACAGCAGTACCTGCAACAGATCGCCGCGCGCAAACGCGCCGACGACCGAATTCGGCACGATCTGATCGAGGAAACTCGCTTGCGACTGCGTATGCGCCTCGCTCACGAAGCGCGACACGCCGCTCGCGTCAAGTGTCGCAGGATCGATGTTCAGTCCCGCGCCCGGATGCACCAGGTTCGCGACCGCGAGCCCGATGACGAGCGCGATCGTCGTCACGACTTCGAAATAAAGGATCGTCTTGAAGCCCACGCGCCCGACCTGCTTGAGGTTCTCCATGCGCGCGATGCCAATCGACACCGTGCAGAAGATCAGGAGCGTGATCAACATCTTGATCAGGCGGATGAAAGTGTCGCCGAGCGGCTTGAACTGAACGCCGAGCGACGGCGCGAAATGACCGACGAGAATGCCGGCCGCAAGTCCGATCAGGACCTGCACATAGAGATGCTTGAGCACGCGCAAGATGGTGTCTCCTCCACTCGCTGCTGCCAGAAGATAGACGGGCGCGCCGTACGGCACGCCCGCTTCGTCGAACGGTGTCGTGCCGGCGCGCACCGGACGGGGACTTCGTTTTGCCCTGCTGCTTCTATCGGTAATGCAGTGATGCTGTGCTGCGTTTGTGCTTGCGGCGGATCAGGCGCTTTCGAACAGCCGCGTCAGCACAAATTCACGATGGCCGAGCGTTTCCGCCGAAGTCCAGCGGCCGTTCGCCGTGGCGAGCATGCATTCGAGCAGGCGGTCGCCGGACTGGTCGAGGTTTTGCTCGCGTTGCAGGATGCCGGATACGTCCACATCGATATGCTCACTCATCGTGCGCACGGTGCGTGGGTTCGCGCAGATCTTGATGACCGGCACGATCGCGTTGCCGATCACGTTGCCTTGGCCTGTCGGGAAAAAGTGAACCGCGAAACCCGAGGCCGCGCACAGCGTGACCATCTCGGCTGCTGCGGACGACGAATCCATGAACCAGAGACCCGGATGTGTCGGCATTTCGGCCTTGTCGAGCACGCCGTCGACCATGCACTTCTTGCCGATCTTCTGGATGTTGCCGAGCGCCTTTTCCTCGATGGTCGTGAGGCCGCCCGCAATGTTGCCCTTGGTGGGTTGCGACTCCGACAGGTCGTCGGTCTTCCAGCGATTGATCATGTCCTGGTAGCGATCGAACATGAACTGGAAGCGCTCGCGCACGCCGTCGTTCGCACAGCGCGCGGCGACAATCTGCTCGCCGCCCGTCAGCTCCGAGGTCTCGCCGAACACGAGCGTGGTGCCGAGCCCGTACAACTTGTCGAACGCGTTACCGACGGTGGGGTTCGCGCCGCAGCCGGAGGTGGTGTCCGACTCGCCGCATTTTGTCGACACCCACAGGTCGCTGATCGGGCACTCTTCGCGCTCCAGCGCGGTCGCATATTGCACCATCTCCCTGGCTGCTTTCGACGCCCGCATGATGGTGTCGTGGTCGCCATGCAGTTCGATGCCGAAGCCCATGACCGGCTTGCCCGACGCAGCGATGCCGTCGACCACGCGCTTGGTCCAGCCTTCCTCGATACCGATCACAACGACCGCCGCGACGTTCGGGTTGCTGCCCGCGCCGATCAGCGTGCGAAAGTGCAGGTCGAGGTCCGCACCGAACTGCAAACGGCCGTACGGATGCGGCAGCGCCATCGTGCCCTTGATGTTGTTCTCGACCGCTTGCGCCGCCGCGTTCGACAGATCGTCGACCGGCAGGATGATCACGTGATTGCGTACACCCACACGGCCGTTGCTGCGGCGATAGCCGCGGAAAGTCGTATCCAGTTCAATGACGCTCATGGTGTCTCTCTCGATATGGGAAAGCGAAATGTTGTTTGCTGCCTGGGGCACACGGCTTACCAGCGCTTTGTCTTGATGTTGTGCACATGGGCGTGCTCGCCCGCGGTGATCGGCGCGACCACCTTGCCGATATCGACGCCGTACTTGAACACCGTGTCGCCGACGGCCATGTCCTTGAGCGCCACCTTGTGGCCGATCGGGATGTCCTGCTTCGCGGCCACGGTCACGATTTCGTCCTCATCCATGATCCACGCGTTCAGTTGCGTTCCCGCCTGAATTCCTTCGACAACCGCCACACCCACCGTGTCTCTGGCCTCGTGCAACACGATGTGGATCGTCTTGCGTCCGCCCGTTTCAGCCGCCGTGCTCGCGGCGCCATTCGTTTCTGCTGCTGCGTGACTCATCTGCGTCTCCTGGTTGAGTTCAATAAGTGGCCAGTGCGTGCCGGGCGGCGAATCTCATGTCGCCGCTGCGTTGTGTTGAAGTCATCCTAGGCGTCAAATTCATCCATGTCAACTAGATCATCTATATGTGTTACATGAATGGCTTATTGCCGTAAAATCGTGTCAACGCGCTTCAGAAGAATTCAGGGAGAACCATGAGCACCATGACGGAAACGCCGGCCGCCGTCGGCGGCACGCGGTACAAGGAAGTGAAAAGCGCGCTGCTGGCCGCCCTCGCGGCGCATGAATGGAAGGGTGGCGAAGCGATTCCGGCGGAACGGCGTCTCGCAGAGCGCTTTGGCGTCTCGATCGGCACGCTGCGCAAGGCTATCGACGAACTGTGCGCTGAAAACATCCTCATTCGGCACCAGGGCCTTGGCACCTTCGTCGCGATGCACCAGCGCGATCGGCATTTCTTCCGCTTCTTTCGCATCGTGCGCAACGATGGGGACAAGACCTACCCCACCGTGAGCCTCGTCAACTTCCGTAAAGCCAAGGCAGCGCAGAAAGTCGCGGCGCGCCTGCAAATCAGCGAGGGAGTGCCGGTCTTTCAGTTCACGAATCAGCTTGCACTGCACGGTGTGGTCGTGATCGTCGAGAACATCGTGGTGCCGCAGGCGCGCTTCCCAGACCTCACTGAAGCCGCGCTGCGCAATCGTCCGAACACGCTTTACAACTTCTATCAGGATACGTTCGGCATCAACGTGGTGAGTACGGATGAGCGGGTGCGCGTTGGACAGGCGAGCGAACTTGAGAGTGGACTGCTCGAACTCGCCTCTGGCGCATCCGTCCTGGAAGTCGAGCGGATTGCGTATTCGTACAATGAACAGCCGGTCGAGTATCGGCTCACCCACGTGAACACGCAGGAATACGACTACGTATCGAGTTACGCGCGACCCTCGAGCGGCGGATAAACATTGAGAAAAACAACCGAGGCCCTGCCACGATGAACGACTCGGCCGATATCCGGTTTCTGCTGACCATCCGCGAAAGTGGCAGCCTGATCGCCGCGGCACGAAAACTGGGACTGTCACCCTCGGCGGTGACCCAGCGCCTTCAGCAACTGGAAAAGAAGGTGGGCGCGCAACTGGTGAACCGCACGGCACGCCGTTTGCAGTTCACGGAAGAAGGCACACTGCTGTGCGAACGCGGCGCCGAACTGGTCCAGCAGTTCGACTCGCTGTTCGAAGACCTGCAGACCCGCCGGGGCGGTCTGGTCGGCACGCTGAAAATCAATGCGCCACTGGGATTCGGGCGGCGCCACCTGGCGCCCGCCATCGCCGGGTTCCAGCAGCAGAACCCGGATATCGATGTGGCGCTGACGCTATCCGACCAGCCTTTGACCGAGACGATGGACCGTTTCGACATCGTTGTGCATATCGGCGAGTTACCGGTATCGAATCTGGTCGGCTACGCGATTGCACCGAATGCACGCTTCGTATGCGCCGCGCCGGCGCTGCTCAAGCGCATTGGTCAGCTGGAGTCGCCGGAAGAACTGGGCAAGCTGCCGTGCATCGTGCTACGCGAGAACAACGAGGATGTCTCGCTGTGGCAGTTCAGCAAAGGCCGCACGCGGCGCAGCGTGCGCGTTTCTCCGCATTTGAGCTGCAACGACGGCGACGTGATCCGCCAGTGGGCCTGCGAAGGCCGCGGCGTGATCCTGCGCTCAGAATGGGATGTAGCCGATGACATCGCGAAGGGGAGGCTTGTGCGCTTGCTGCCAGGTTGGAAAGCGCCGGATGCCAACGTGATCGCGCTGACACATCAGCGAACCGGATTGCCGGCTCGTACGCGGCATTTCATGCAGTATTTACAGGGCAGATTCAGGCCGTTACCGCCGTGGAGAAGATAGACGTTATAGCGTACGGATCGCATGAGTTAAACACGGTAGATTCAATCAAACTGAATTTGAGAGTTAGCCTGTCTGAACGTTGGACGAACACCTGGACTTTATAATCGGCTTACCGCTTCTCACCGTTCCTCGCCGGTTAAATCATGCCCTCTCTATCGTCTCCGGCCGCTTACCCCAAGGCGGTCCTCTTCGACCTCCTGACCGCCCTGCTCGACTCGTGGACGTCATGGAATCACGCCGCAGGTTCAGAACCTGCGGGCCGCGCATGGCGTGCGGCCTATTTGCGCCGGACCTACGGCTGCGGCCGATACATCGCGTATGAACAATTGGTGCGCGAGGCAGCCGCCGAAGTTGGACTGCCGGAATCCGCGGCAATCGCGCTCGAAGCCGACTGGTTGAAGCTTGCGCCCTGGAGCGGCGCCCTCGACACATTGCAGGCGCTCCACCCGCATTGCAAACTGGCGATCGTCACGAATTGCTCCATTCACCTCGGTACACAGGCCGCCAATATTCTCCCAATCCACTGGGACGCTATCGTCACCGCTGAAGAAGCCGGCATGTACAAGCCGGACCCGTTGCCTTACCGGCTCGCGCTCAGCAAACTTGGCGTGGACGCCCATGAGGCCGCGTTCGTGGCCGGTTCCAGCTACGACATGTTCGGCACGGCCGCGGTCGGCTTGCGGACTTACTGGCACAACCGCGTAGATCTGCCGCTGGTGGCGGGAGCACAGCCGCCCGAGATCGAGGCGCCGACGCTCGACTCGCTAGTCCCATGGCTCAGCCGCTTCGGCCAGACCTGAGGCCACTCCATTCCCCGGTGAACACATGAAACTCGACCACATCGACACCCCTGCCGCGCTGATCGACATCCCCCGGATGCAGAAGAACATCGCGAGAATGCAGGGCCATATGAACGGGCTGGGCGTTGCATTCCGTCCGCACGTCAAGACCACCAAATGCATCGACGTGGTCCGCGCGCAGATCGCCGCCGGTGCACGCGGCATCACGGTCTCGACCCTGAAAGAGGCGGAGGCGTTCTTCGCGGCGGGCGTCAGCGATATCCTCTACGCGGTCAGCATCGCCCCTTCAAAGCTGCCACGAGCGCGGGCGTTGCGCCGCCAGGGTTGCGATCTGAAGCTGGTGGTCGACAATCCGACCGCCGCCGCAGCCATCGCCGCATTTTCGGACCAGCACGGCGAATCCTTCGAAGTGTGGATCGAGGTGGACACGGACGGCCACCGCTCCGGTATTACGCCGGAACAGGACACGCTGCTCGAAGTCGGCCGGATCCTGCATGAGAACGGCGTCAAGGTGGGCGGTGTGATGACCCATGCGGGTTCCAGCTACGAGCTTCATACGCCGCAAGCGCTTGCCGCGCTTGCGGAGCAGGAACGCGCGGGCTGCGTGCGCGCGGCACAACGCCTGCGCGATGCGGGCATTCCTTGCCCGGCCGTCAGCGTCGGTTCAACGCCCACGGCCCTCGCCACCGGGCAACTGGACGGCGTGACCGAAGTACGCGCGGGTGTCTATGTTTTCTTCGATCTGGTCACGCACAACGTCGGCGTGTGCACGCTTGAAGATATCGCGCTCAGCGTGCTCGCCACCGTGATCGGCCATCAGGCGGATAAAGGCTGGGCGATTCTCGACGCAGGCTGGATGGCGATGAGCCGCGATCGCGGCACCTCGAAGCAGGCGCACGATTTCGGCTACGGTCAGCCCTGTCTGCTGAACGGAACACCGCTCGGTGGTTATGTGGTGAGCGGCGCCAATCAGGAGCACGGAATTCTGTCGTCATCGCAAGAAAGCGCGCACGCCGGTGATATCACGCAGCGCTTTCCGATTGGCATGAAGCTGCGCATCCTGCCCAATCACGCCTGCGCGACTGGCGCGCAGTTCCCCGAATATCACGCCGTCTCGGCGAACGGCGACAGCGTCGAGTGGCGACGTTTTCAGGGCTGGTGAAGAACTGATCGCGGGTTGCAGACCGGCTGCCGCGGCGCCGACGACACTCATGAAAAGCCGGCACGGCGCCGAACAGCATCACCGTGCCGTGTCGTGCCGCGCCTCACCGAATCAGAACTGATGCTGAATGCCTGACGTCACCACCAGTTGCCGGCGCGTACTCGATGGCGACACACCATAAATCTGCGCCACCGCATGTCGCCCCTGTTGCGCCACGCCGATCAAATAGAGCGTCGTGCGCTTCGATATCGCGTACTCGGTACCGAGGTTGATCTGATCCCAGCCCGGTTCCGCATCACCCGTGCCACTGCCTGAATAGCGTCCATTGGTGCGGATGTAGGCCACGCCCGTTTCCCACGACGGCGTAATCTGCCACGTCAGGTTCGCCTCGTAGTTATCGAGCGTCAACGCGGTCGCGTCCAGATAGCGGTACTGCGTTTTCGAGTACATGCCGCCCAATGTCAGCGCGCCGAAGAACTGGTAGGAAGCCCCGGCGAGCCAGATACGCTGCCGCTTCACCCCCGCCGTGCTGGCAATGCTGCTCGAAAACGTATTCTCATAGTCGTCGTACACGCCTGCACCCGGCGCGCCCAATGCGCCGGCGGGCTGCGCGTCAGGCCGATCGGCCTGTAGAAAGCCGATACCCGCCGCGAACGGTCCGCGTGCGTAAGCAGCGCCCGCGCTCATCATGCGATTGTTCGCAAAGCCCGACGAACCGTCCGTGGCCGCTGCCTGATTGCTGAAACCGTAGGTCGCGCCGAAACTCAATCCGGCGAACTGCGGGCTCGCGTATTTGACGGTATTGCTGACCTTGAAGCTCGCATTGGTGTTATCCGCATCGCCGACGTGGGCGCCGATGTAACCCGCCCATGTTTCGTTGGTCGCGAAACCCGAGACGGTGTCGATCGTCGTGTCCCATTGCCGGCCCATCGTCAGCGTGCCGAAGCGGTCGTCGGCGAGGCCCACGTAGGCTACGTTGAACGCGCGACCGGTGCCGTGCCCGTTCTGCATGTTGAACGGGCTCATCAAACGGAAGATCGCATGCGATCCGCCACCCAGGTCTTCGCTGCCAGTCACAATCCAGCGCGATGCGGTCAACTGCCCACTGGTCGTCGACCAGTCGGAATGGCCGCCGCTATTGTTCGCGTAGAGGATGCCCGTATCGATAATGCCGCTCAGGGTGACGCGACTTTGCGCATGAGCGGCGAACGGCACACCGAACAACCAGGCGCAGGACGCAGCGACGAGCGTCATCCTCACGGTTTTTTCTCGTGATTTCAAAGTACTCTCCAAATCCAGGTGACTAGTTTTTTACTGGTGGCGCCAAAACCGGCGTACCTACGACCCGGGCAATCTCAGCACCGTGCGAAAACCAATGTGGTTGGTGCCCATCGTCACGTCCTGCGCGTGGCGTGCGCTAGGCCGGTAGCGTTTGCAATAGATCGGCGAACAGAGAAACGAGCCGCCTTTGATGGTGCCGAGTTCTGTGCTGCGCGCCTTGGCCACCAGCGCGTCCTCGAGATCCACGTTCGGGTTCGGCGGCGGCTCGCTCGCCTGCTGCGCGTGGCTCTGCTGCCACGGATCCTTTACCCACTGCCAGACATTGCCGACCATGTCGTATAGCCCATAGCCGTTGGCCGGAAAGCAACCGACCGGAGAAGTGGACACGAAGCCGTCTTTCGCGGTGTTCTGAAACGGAAAGGCGCCCTGCCAGGTGTTGGCCATCATCTTCGAACGGATGGCGAAGGTGTCGCCCCACGGGTAGGTGGTCGAGGTGCCGCCATGCGCCGCGTACTCGTATTCGGCTTCGGTCGGCAGATCGCGGCCGCGCCACTTCGCGTAGGCCAGTGCATCCTCATACGCGATATGCACGACCGGATGATTGCCGAGCCCATCGATCGAACTGTCAGGCCCGGTGGGATGCCGCCAGTCGGCACCCGGCACGAAATGCCACCACTGCATCGCGCCGACCAGCAGGTCCTTCGGCGGCAGAAACACCGTCGAGCCGGGCCGCGTCATCTCTGCCGGCAACGACGGATAACGCTTCGCATCGAGTCCACGTTCAGCCAGAGTCTTGTACCCCGTCGCCGCAACGAAGCGGGCGTACTCCGCGTTCGTCACGTCGTAGCGATCGATCATGAAGCTGCCCACTTTGACGCTCCGCGCAGGTGCTTCTTCCGGATAACCGCCATCGGAGCCCATCACAAAGCTGCCGGCAGGCACGCGGACCTGATCGCTCTCTGACGATGCCGGCGGCAAACCGTTGAACGCCTTGCACGCCTGCAAATTACCGAGCGCCACAGTTCGCGGTGCGGCACCGTTCGCCACCGCCCCCGCCAGCGCCGCCTGAGCCAGCACGACGCACGCAACCGTTGCCCCATACCGCACGATCAAATTTCGCATATGCATGCTCATGCCGGCACTCCTCAGTAGTCCATACGCGGATACGAGGTATCGCGCCACGTCTCGACAACGTTGTTCTGCTGCACGTATTGCGCCCACTCGGTCAGCATCTCTTCGAGTACATCGGGACGCTTCGCGGAAAGATCGTGCAGTTCGGCGATGTCGTGAGCGAGGTCATACAGTTGCCAGTGACCCTTGCCGTTGTCGTAGGAATAAACCAGTTTCCAGTGGCCCTTGCGCAGCGCATTACGCCCCATCAGCTCCATGCCGTACACGTAGTCGTTCACATGCACACGCTTGCGCTCGCCGGTCAGGTACGGCTTCATCGACATGCCCTGCATAGGCAGTACGGTGTGGCCGTGGAATTCGATGCCGGGTTGTTTGATATTGGCGAAGTCCAGAATGGTTGGCGTCAGATCCTTGACGGTGAGCACCTGCTCGCTCTTGCCCGCCTGAACATGTCCGGGGAACGACACGAATGCCGGCGAGCGGATCCCGCCTTCATTGGTGTACGCCTTGAAGAGGCGGAAGGGTTGAGCACTCACCTGTCCCCACGCCGGTCCCTCGAACACGAACGAATTGGCACGGCCGATGTTGTCGAGCGAGTTGTCGAAGGTCTGCGCGATCCACTTGGCGTTGCCGCTATCCTCTTCCCATTTGTTGCCTTCCGGGCCGTTGTCCGACAGGAACACGATCAGCGTGTTGTCGTACTGGCCGCTCGCCTTCAGGTAATTGATCAGGCGACCGACGTTACGGTCGAGATCGCCCACCAGCGCCGCGTAGGCCTCCATCGTGCGGGCCGAACGCGCCTTCTCGTCGACGCTCAAGGCGTTCCACGGTTTCGTGCCCTGTGGCAACGGCGCGGGCTTCGCGTCGTTCGGCACGAGACCGAGGCGCTTCATCTTGTCGATACGGCGCTGGGCAATCACGTCATAGCCGACGTCGTACTGGCCGCGCACCTTTTGCAATTCATCGTCAGGTGCCTGCAGCGGCAAATGCGCCGCCGTATAAGCCGCATATGCGAAGAACGGTTTGCCGCCACGCTGCGAATCCTGCAGATAGGCAATCAACTTGTCGGTGTACGTCCGCGATGAATAGAAGTCGGCCGGCAAATCGATCTTCTTGCCGTTCTCGCGATAGGTCGGCTCCGGCGCATCCGACGTAATCGTCATGACCTTCTGCCTGAAATGCGACGCGCCGCCGTTCATCAGCGCATAAGACCGTTCGAAGCCACGCTGATCGGGGCGCATACCATCGCTGCCGCCCAGATGCCATTTACCGGCCATCACGGTCCAGTAGCCGCCGTCTTTCATGATTTCCGGCAAGGCCGCCACCCGCTGATTCAAGCCGCCTTCGTAGCCGGGATGGTTGACCTCCTCCGGTGTCAGATGCGGCGTGATCATCTCCGCCATATTGCCGAGACCAGCAAGATGATTGTCCATGCCGGAAAGCAGCATCGAACGGGTCGGCGAACAGGTCGGCGCGACATACATGGTGTCGAGCAGACGGCCGTGTGCGACCAGTGCATCGAGATTCGGCGTCGCAATTTCGCTGCCGAATGCGCCGATGTCCGAGCGACCGACATCGTCGGCGACGATCAGCAGTACATTGGGACGCGCGCCGGGTGCGGCCACCGGCGCAGCCGGTGCGGAAGCTGCAGCAGCCGCGGCAGCCGCCTGCGCGAGCGGCATCATGACGGTACACGCACCGCCTACGAAGGTTGCTGCCAGGATGGTACGAAAGCTCATTTGATCTCCATTTCCACGATGTCTTCCTAACCTCGATTCATGTCTTGTTGCCATGAAGCTTTGACGAAATGCTTTACAACCTTGACCGCCCCAGCCGCTCGAACGCTTCACGGTCGCGTTGCTTGAGGTTTTTCGCCGCGAGCACGCCAGCCACCGCGAAAATCGGCAGCAACGCGGTCAATGCATACGACACACCCACACCCGCACCGGTCAGCAGCGGAAAATTCACGACCGCAAGCACCAGCACAACCGTGAGAGCGAGACCGGACAGCACCGGCAGCACGCCCACACGCATCACGCCCGCGTCGTCACGGCCGATCCGCTTGAAGAACACGAACACCGCCGCCGAAGAAAGCGCCATCAGCGCGATGATGCAAAGCGTCGCCACGTTCGTGAGCCACGAGAACAGCGTCAGAACCGGATCGGCGTGCGCCACGATGAACACCAGCACAACGATTGCGGCCACGGCGGTTTGCAACAGCGAGCCGATATGCGGACTGCAATGAACGCGATGCGTACGGCCGAGCGCCTGCGGGAGCAAACCTTCACGACCCGTAGCGAAGAAATAGCGCGATGCGGAGTTGTGAAAAGCCAGCAAGCCCGCATACACGCTTGTGATGAACAGCACGCTCATCGCCGCGGTGAGTGTCTTGTTGGCATAGTGATCGGAAAGCGTATAGAGGAACGTGGTCGGATCGCTCAATGCGGTGAGCGTCTTGACGATCTTGTCGCTGCCCGCGCCGATTACCATGCACCACGCGGAAAACGCATAGAACACGCCAATCAGCAGCACCGAAATATAGGTCGCCAACGGCACCGTGCGTTGCGGGTCTTTCGCCTCTTCGCTATAGATCGTGGTCGCTTCGAAACCGATGAAGCTTGCGAAGCAGAACAGAAAACCGATTGCAGGCGTGCCGCTCATGAAGGTATGCGGCGTGAACGAAGCTGCGTTGATGCCGCTGTCGCCGCCGCTTTTCAGAATGGCCAGATCGAGAATCAGCACGACGATATATTCACCGAACACCAGCAGCGAAAGCACCTTCGCGGACAGATCGATCTGCCGGTAGCCAAATACGCCGATGCTGGCCATCGCCACAAGCGAGCAGATCCACCACGGCGCATTGAGGTTGAAGTGCGCGTTCAGGAAGCCCGAGGTCACCGCGCCAAACATGCCGTACAGACCGATCTGCATCGTGTTGTAGCCGAGCAGTGCGATCAATGCCGCCGCCCCGCCCGCGGTGCCGCCGAGACCGCGAGCCGTGAACGCATAGAAACCGCCGGCGTTGGTCACGTGCCGCGACATTGCCGTATATCCGGCGGAAAACATCAGCAGAATCACTACCGTGGCGACCAGCAAGGCCGGTGTGCCTGCGCCGTTACCGAGCATGATGCCGATTGGAAAGCCGCCTGCGATCGCGACCAGCGGCCCGGCCGCCGAGATTACGAAGAAGATGATGAAGCCCAGTCCTAACGCCCCCTTGCGTAACTCGGTGGACGGTGACGGTTCAGCGACGACGCTCATGTTTTCGGCTCCTGGATTTTCATTCGTCTGCATCACGACGAAGTCGGGTGCAGTGCAAGTGTTGATGCACTGTAGAAAGCCAAAAATGCCGAGCGGGAGCACAAATCGGCAACGCATCGCGAACTTGGGTTTACGCCTAGGCTTCGCCTACGCAGCCAACCAGGGCATTGAATCTGGACGTGAAGGATCGGGCGGGACGCGCGCAGGCACGCCCGCAAACGGGATTCGTTCACGAGTGAGAATCAGACAAGGAGGGCCACGCATCCACGCGGCCCTGACAACGCGCGCTGGGCGTTAGCTCAGGCGCGGCGTCTGCGACGGCAATTCGCCGAACAGATCGCGATATTCGCGGGCGAAATAGCCAAGGTGCGTGAAACCCCAGCGGCAAGCGGCATCGCCAATCAGGAGTTCCTCCGCGCTCGTCATACGTAGCAGCCGGTGCACGGCATTGAGCCGGATCGAGCGCAGGTATTCGACGGGCGTCACGTTGGCCACGCGTTGAAAGCTGGTTTGCAAGGTTCGGCGACTGCACCGCAGCGCGCGGCACAGATCGAGCACGGTGATCGGTTGATCGGCGTTGTCTTGCAGAATACGTTCGCAGCGCCGCACAATGTCGCTATACGTGGTGTGCGTAAGGTCTCGCAGCGGCGTCTGCGACGCGCTTTCGATCAGACCGAGCAGGACGCTGATCATTTCGTCGCGGAATACTTTGGTCGCGGCAGGGTGCGCGAACGCAGCGGTATTGCGCTCGGCGGAGTCGAGAAACGGCGCGAGCCGCTCACGCAGCATCACCCCGTGCTCGGCGGAGAGCGCCAGCACACCGCCTTTTATCTGATGGCCGGCGTGCTCGCCCACTGTCACGTTCAGCAGTTCGTCCATCATCTCGGCGGAGACGCTGATGCCGGCATAGTGCATCGACTCCGGCGTGTAGAAGCGAAACTCCTCGCCCGCACCGAGCAGCAGCAGCGCGTAACCATCCACGCGCCGCCCCTGAAACGTGCCGACGAGCGGCGCATAGAGCGGCACCGCGATCGAAGCCAGACTGGCCGGCGACACGCCATGCTGCGCCACACGGCGATTGGTAGTTTCGCGAAAGAAATGAAAGTCGGTCGAACTCGCCTGCACGAGCGTGCTCTGAAAGCGGCCCGGCGTCATCTGACGATAAACCTGCTCCCAGCCACTCACCGCCAGCGAATGATCGTGCACGTCGGCAAGCGTACTGATCCGGAAGTCCATGTCCCCTCCCGCCTACTCTGAACAGGCTACATTCATGCGATGACGGCCCGGCCTGTCGTAGCGGACGCCAACCTGGATGCTGACAAAGGCCGCGGTGCGCGGCGCCCTCTGCAAATGATGAAGCAATGTTATTCCAGGCCGGCGGATGTGGCTCGATTTTAAAAAACGGCGACGCGTCCGCGGATTCAATTTCATCGCGCGCTGCCCCAACCCGGAATGCACTGGTGCATTCTGCAGCGCGCCTCAACACTTGACCAAGTCAATTATGCAAATTTCACTTCATCGAAGCCCGCGGCCAACGCACCGACGAGCGCGTCGAGCTGCGCCGATTCGACCACCAGCGGCGGCGACAGGATGATTTTCGTGCCGACCGGCCGTACCAGGGCGCCGTGCGCGCGCGCCACTTCGGCCACCGCGTTGGCATAGCCCGAGGTCGGATCGATTGGCTCGCGAGTCTGCTTCGACTTCACCAGATCGAGCGCGACCATCAGGCCCTTACCGCGTACGTCGCCCACCGCCGCATAGCGCTCGGTGAACGGCCGCAGCGCTTCGAGCAGATGCGCGCCCTGCTGCGCGGCGTTGGCCGGCAGATTCTCGTCCTTGACGATCTTCAGGTTGGCCAGCGCCGCTGCGCACGCAACCGGATGCCCCGCATAGGTATACCCGTGCATCAACGCGCCGGTGAAATTCGCGTTGTTCATGAAGGCCTGCTCGATACGCTCGTTGAACGCGGTCGCACCGAGCGGAATGTAACCTGAAGAAATGCCCTTTGCGAAGCACATGATGTCGGGTTTGACGCCCCAGCCGCGACTGCCGAACATGTTGCCGGTCCGGCCAAAACCCGTGACGATTTCGTCGGCGATCAGCAGAATGCCGTACTTGTCGCACACTTCACGAATCAGCGGCCAGTAGTTTTCCGGCGGCACGATCACACCGCCCGCGCCTTGCACCGGTTCCGCGATGAACGCGGCAATCGTATCGGGGCTCTGGAAAATGATCTCGCGTTCCAGCATTTCGGCGCAAATCCGGCCGAGCTCAGCGGGATCCTGAGTGAACGGATTGCGATAAAGCCACGGCGTTTCCACATGAAAACAACCCGGCAAATTTGGCTCGTAATTGCGGCGGAACGCAGTATTGCCGTTTACTGACGCGCCACCGAAGTGCGTGCCGTGATAGCCCTGCTTCAGCGAAATAAACTTGGTGCGGTCCGCCTCGCCCTTCAGCTTCCAGTACTGACGCGCGAGCTTCAACGCGGATTCGACCGCATCCGAGCCGCCTGAACTGTAGATGACGCGGCGCATGCCTTCCGGTTCGAGCATATCGATCAGCACCCTCGACAATTCCTCGGCGCGCGGATGCGAAATACCGTCGAACAACTGGAAGTATTCGAGTTCGTCCAGCTGACGCACAATCGCGTCCTTCACTTCACGCCGGTTATGGCCGACGTTGACGTTCCAGAGACCGGCCACGCCGTCGACGAGCTTGTTGCCGCGATCGTCGAACACATAACAGCCGTCGCCTCGCACGATACGGATCGGCTCGCGATGCTGCATTTCAGCGGGGTGCTGCATCGGATGCCAGAAAGCGGAATCGTTCGTTCCCATAGTGCTTACTCCATTAAGTCCAGTTTGTTGGTAGGTTCGTGTGGCTGCGTCCGGCTCAATGCGCGATGCACACGGACTTGGTTTCCGTAAAACCTTCGATGGCGTACTTGCCGAATTCACGGCCAATGCCCGACTGTTTGAAGCCGCCGAACGGCATGCCCGGATCGAGCGGTACGTGGCAATTGACCCACACGGTGCCCGCCTCGATTTGCGGCACGAGGTTCATCACGGTCTTGAGGTCATTGCTCCACAGGCTCGCGGCGAGGCCGTACGGTGAGTCGTTGGCGAGACGCAGCGCTTCGAGCGGATCGTCGAACGGGACGATGGCGAGCACCGGACCGAACACTTCGTCGCGCACGATTGCCGCGTCGTGCGGCACGTCGGCGATGACGGTGGGGCGAACGTAGTAGCCCGGCAGATCCACCGGCTTGCCGCCCGCCAGAAACTTCAGGCCGGCAGCCTGAGCGCGCGCGATGTGCTGCATGACGCGGTCGCGGTGCTGCGCGGACACCAACGGATTGATCTGTGCAGCCGGGTCGAGGCCCGGTCCCAGCGTCATGGCGTTGGCAATATCGGCAAGACCTTCCGCCACTTGCCGGTACTTGCTGTGATGCACGTAAATGCGCGAGGCCGCCGCGCACACCTGCCCCTGGTTGAAGAAGCCGCCGGCCAACGCGCCTTGAATCGCCTGCTCGACGTCGATATCGGCGAGCATCACCGCCGGATTCTTGCCGCCGAGTTCCAGTGAAAAGCGCGTCATGTTCTGCACGGCGGCCGTGCCGACCAGCTTGCCCGTCGGCGTCGAGCCAGTGAACGAAATCTTGCTGATGCCTGGATGCGCCGCCAGCGCGGCGCCGCATTCACGGCCTCCGGTGACAACGTTGAATACGCCCACAGGAACACCGGCTTCAAGCGCCAACTCGGCGAGACGCAATGCAGTCAAAGGCGTTTCCGGCGACGGCTTGATCACGACAGTACATCCCGCGGCAAGCGCCGGCACCAGCTTCCACACGGCGATCATCAGCGGGAAATTCCACGGCACGA
Organism: Paraburkholderia sediminicola; assembly: GCF_046026855.1. Classification (GTDB taxonomy): domain Bacteria; phylum Pseudomonadota; class Gammaproteobacteria; order Burkholderiales; family Burkholderiaceae; genus Paraburkholderia; species Paraburkholderia sediminicola_A. The sequence continues at coordinate 118,248 of NZ_JAQQET010000001.1, forward strand.
TGCCGGCAACGACGCCGATCGGCTCCTTGCGCGTGAACGCCGTATAGCGCGTACCCGGCGGAAACGGAATCGACACGTCCAGTGTTTCGCCGGTAATCTTGGTCGCCCAGCCCGCCATATAGCGCGCATATTCGATCGTCGCACCCACTTCCACCGCGCGGGCGATGTTGATCGACTTGCCCTGATTCAAGGTTTCGAGTTGTGCGAGGTCTTCGGCATTGGCTTCGAGCAGGTCGGCGAAGCGCAGCAGAATGCGCTCGCGATCGGCGGGACGCAGGCCGCTCCATACCCGCGCATCGAACGCAGCGCGCGCGTTGCTCACCGCGTGATCGACGTCGGTTGCATCCGCATCCACTACGGTCGCGAGGCGCTCACCGCTCGCCGGATTGAACACATCCAGACGACGCTCCGAATGCGCGCGTTGCTGCGCGCCGCCGATAAACAGGCCGAAATCGCGTTGTACGAACGCGCGAACCGCATCACTGACGACAACCGTTGCATCGTTACTCATATCCTGGGCCTCTCGTTGATGTCTCGCTGCTATCCGATTCATGGCCGCGGAGGCCATCGTGTTGAAGAATGGTGTCACGCCGGTTCGTCCACCGTTAGCGCAAATCGGCAGGCACGCCGCGCTTAAGGGAAAACATCTAGCGCTCGTTTGCGGTTACGTAGCCGGGATTACGCGCTCGCGGCCGGTTGCTTGCAGTTATGCGTAAAGGCAACGCTCGAATGCGTCGCGCTGCACGAATAACCGTTCGGGCAGCAACACTGCTTCGGCCGCATTGATCTGCATAAGCAGCGCAAAACGTGCGCCGTCGCTATGCCCGACAATTGCGCAGTTCGCTTCCACGAAGCCGCGATTAAAGCGCGGATCGCCGCTCACAATGTCGACGTCGTCATGCAGGCCGACGCACCGTGCACCATCGACGATGTTCCAGCTATCAGGCAAACGCAGCAGAATGTCCGACACGTCTTCTTCGCGAGAGATCACGGCGGCCAGCGCGGCCTGACGGCGTTGGAACCAGCGAGCGCCATGCATGCTGTCGGCGCGTTCTACCGCTACGGCCGCGACAGCGTAGAGGAGCATCGGCTCATCGGCCTCGACCGCTTCGACGCGCGTGTCATTCATCGGCCAGGTGTCGATCATGGCGTCGGTCCTTTATAGAAACAGCGCGCCGATCATTTCCGTGCGGCTCGACACGCCGAGCTTGCGGAACATGCGCAACAGGTGGGTTTTGACCGTGGGCTGCGCGAGCGCGAGGTCACGTCCGATCTCCTTGTTCGACAAGCCATTGCGCACGAGGCGCGCGATCTGTTGTTCGCGATGTGTCAGGTTCGGACGGATATCGGTATCGACGTCTCCGTCGTGGCGCAGATGCGTGCGCATTGGCCGCTGATCGCGCAGCGCCGGCACCAGTGCGGCTTCCAGCAGGGGTTGCACCGCCCTCGCATGCTTTTGATCGTCCTCGGAAAAGGCTTCCGCGGGCGCCATGCGCAGCAGTGAAAACGCGGCCACCGGACGGGTGCCTCGCGTGCCATCCCGGAGCAGGACCTCCATCACATCGACCACCTGATGCGGATTCAGGAAGCGCCGCCAGTACACCGAGCCGCCGCGCACCGTCTCCGGCAGTTCGCCCGCGAGCGTGAGCACGCTGCCCGTCTGCGTCGAAAAACGCGACGGATGCATCGGATCGAGCGTGCAGTAACGCTGCAAATACGTGCGATGCATCGTCTCGGTCATGCCGAACAGCTCGAAGCCGGACGGTTCGTTGTCCGCGCCGACCCAGTAGAAGACCGTCGCCGAGGGTCGCACCAGTTGCGCGAGCGCATCCACTGCGGCGCCCAGTGCGGGCATGAAAGCGCTTTGGGACGCAGCTTCGTCGCGAATCGTGTTCAACATGGCGCTCTCCCGGTTCACCAGCTCAAGACCATCGTACGAACGTGCGATTCCGCAGCGTGAGCACAAATTGGCAAATCGACCCGATCCGCGCAGTCGAACGACGGTGGCGTTGTCATCCTTTTGCCTGATTTCGCGGCACGCCCCGCGTGTCTAGACTCTGGACTCACGCTTCACTCCTTTCATCACGCTAAATCACATCCAGTCACGTTCAATTACGTTCATAAGGAACGCCATGTCCCAACAACGCACGGTTGTCATCACAGGCGCAGGCACCGGCATCGGTGAAGCCTGCGCCCGCCTGTTTGCTTCGCGCGGCGCGCGCGTGGCATTGATCGGCCGACGCCGCGAACCACTCGAACGGGTGGCGCGCGAAACCGGCGGCCTGGCGCTCGATGGCGACGCTGCCAGCACCGCCGACTGGCAGCGTTTCATCGCCGCAATCAAGGCCGACGGCGGCACTGTCGATGCGCTGATCGCCTGCGCCGGCGGTTTCGGCATGGGCACCGCCATCGAGACCGACGACGCCGCCTGGTCCGCCGCGATGCGCGCGAATCTCGACACTGCCTTCGTCGCCGCCCGCGCCTGCCTGCCCGATCTGATCGAACGACGTGGCGCGATCGTGCTGGTCGCCTCGATCGCTTCGCTCGCAGCGGGGCCCGCCGTTTGCGGCTACACCACGTCGAAGCACGCGCTGATCGGCCTCACACGCTCGCTCGCTCGCGACTATGGCCCCCACGGCGTGCGTGTCAACGCGGTATGCCCCGGCTGGGTCCGCACGCCGATGGCCGATGCGGAAATGCAGCCGTTGATGCAGCGTTACGACGAAACGCTCGATGCGGCTTATCAACGCGTCTGCGCCGACGTGCCGTTGCGCCGTCCCGCGCACGCAGAAGAAATCGCCGGCCTATGCGAGTTTCTGGCGTCGCCCGCTGCGTCGATCGTGACAGGCGCCACCCTCGTGGCCGACGGCGGCTCCTCGATCGTCGACGTGCCGACGCTCGCCTTCGACCATATGTAAGCGAGGCCGCAAGGCCTCAGCTCATCGCGGCGGTCGACTCTGGCAAGGTCGCGCCGCCATCGACCACGATGGTTTGACCAGTGATGTACGAGGCCGCGTCGGACGCTAGAAACAGCATGGCCGCCGCGATATCCGACGGTTCGCCCAGGCGCCCGAGCGGAATTGCCTGCTCGATACGGCGGTTGTGCGCGTCGTCGCCGAGATTGCCCATCGCAGGCGTGCGGATCATGCCGGGCTCGACGCCGTTGACCGTGATGCGGTGCTTCGCCAGCTCCAGCGCCGCAGCGCGAATGAAGCCGTTCACGCCCGCCTTCGACGCCGCATAGTGCGCGAGCCCCGGATACGCCACACGCGGCCCCGTCACCGACGAGGTCGCCAGCATCCGGCCGCCGCCTTGCCGGATAAACGCGGGCGTCGCCGCCTGCGCGAGCCAGAAGAGCGCGGCAAGATTCACGGCGAAGGTGCGCTGCAAAATCGCGGGCGTGATCGCATCGAAGGCCGTGAGTGGGAAATACGCTGCGTTATGCACGACCACGTCGAGCTTGCCGAAGTCTGATTCCACCTCGCCAACGAGGCGCTCGATCTGCGCGTACTCGGCCATATCCGCCTCGTAGGCGCGGGCGGCGGCGCCGTGCTGCGCGAGACGTTGCGCCGCTTCCGAGACCGCGTCGCTGCGCAGATCCGCGATCGCCACCGAGGCGCCGCGCGCGGCAAACGCCTCGGCAATGCCGCGCCCGATGCCTTGCGCGCCGCCGGTCACCAGCACCACCTTGCCGGCGAAATCACGCACGCTCGTCATATGCTGCGCGGCGTCGCTCATTGCGGATGCAGCGTCACGTTGAGCACTTGTGCGAGTGCGCCGACCGGGAAATTCGACAGCGCGTCGAACTGGTTGCCCCGATAGCCGAAAATCTTGCCATCCGTTTTCTTGCGTTCGAGGTCGATCATCACCACACCGAGCGTCGGAATGATTTTTTCGCGCCAGACGAACAGGTACAGATCTTTGGCGATGGCGATGTAGTGGCAACGGTCCACATCCGCGAGCCCTGCTTCCACGCCCGCGAGGCATTGCCACGCATAGAAATTGTCGTTCAGATAGACGTGTTCGTACTGTTCCGTGGCGCTATACGTGTACAGGTTGCGCATGCCGATCAGCTCGCGAGTCGGATGATGCAATGCCGCGTCCGTGTTAGCGCCCTGCTGCGCGATCCTGCCGTGGCGGAACTGCACCTGTACACCGGTCAACTCCATGCCTCGCTCGACACGCGTGAACGCATCGGTACGGGCTTCGCTTTCATTCGGCAAGGTGCCGGCCACTGCGGTGCACAAGCCCTTTTTCACATCGAGAACGTAACTCGTCGCTGCCGGCCGCGAGCCATCGCCACCGCCGATGTAATCGACGAAGTAAATGCCGTCGCGCACCGAGGTGACCCGGCATTCGAATTGACCGTCAGCCGTACGCAGCACACCCGCGGAGACGAACGTCAACGTCTCCGCGGGGCCATCGGCGAATTCAAGCTGTAATGTGCGGTCAGTCAGATCGTCGACGGGCGGCAGGATGTGGCTGTCGGGCGCGAAACCTTCGGCCAGCGCGCCGACCTGAATGAAAACGGGTTGAGATGTCATTGTCTGTATTGCTCCAGTAGTTCGATGATTTGCCGCGGCGCTGCTCGCATCGAGCGGCAGCCCGTGGCGCCTGTGACTACTGTACGGAGGCCGCGGGCCCGGCGGCATCGACCATAAGGATGACAACGCCCGTGACTTCAAGCGGCCCAGTGCGCCTGAAAGGCCAGACGCCCCAAGGCCCGTGGACCCTTTGGGCGCTGCGCGGCCCCTTTAGACATTCCGGAACCTTTGGGTGCTGCGTGGCCTTTAGACACGGTGGGCCTTTGGACGCCGCTGAGCCCTTAACGCGTTGACAGCCCAAACTCGCCGGCCATCTCATCGATCAGCCCACGCTGAAACGCCTTGAAGCGCTCGTTAGGCTGCTGTGCGATGGCCAGATCGAGCATCGGATCGGTCACCTGCGTACGCACGTCAGCCAGCGTTTCGACAATCGCGTGCCCGCAGAACGGCACATACGCTTCCGAATACCCGCCCTCATGCACGATCACCAGCCGGCCGCCGCAATATCGTTCGGCGGCATCGCACATCAGTTGCGTCATCGTGCGATAGCTCTCGCTGTGGAGCAGCATGCGCGCGAGTGGATCGACCGCGCTTGCGTCTAGTCCGCTCGCCACGACGATCAGATCCGGCCTGAACGCATCGAGCGCGGGCAGCACGATGCGCTCGAACGCATACAGATAGGCGTCATGGCCGCCGCCCGGCAACAACGGAATGTTGACGTTGGCTCCAACGCCTGCACCCGCGCCGCGCTCATCCGCGCCGCTGTAACCCGGCGGAAAGCAGCGGTCCTGATGCAGCGAAATCGTCAGCGTGTTGGGATCATCGTAATAGATCGACTGCGTGCCATTGCCGTGGTGGACATCCCAGTCGATCACCACGACGCGTTCGACGCCATGCTTCGCACGCGCCGCTTCGATCGCAACGGGAATATTGGCGAGCAGGCAGAAGCCCATCGGCTTGTCACGCAGACAGTGATGACCGGGCGGGCGCGACAACGAGAATGCGTTGCTTGCCCGCTTGTCGAGCACGGTGTCGATCGCGCTGATGGCAAGCCCTGCGGAAAGCGCAGCGATCTCATAGCTGCCCTTGCCAAACGGTGCGAGCTCACCCAGATCGCCGCCGGTCGTGTCGCTGAGCGCCTTGAAGCGATTCAGATAGTCCCGCGGATGAACGCGCAGCAAATCGTCTTCAGTGGCAAGCTCCGCCCCCTGCATGTCGAGCGACGCCGCCAGCCCCGAGGCCTGGATCAACGCCAGCAGCCTGCGTTTCGAATCGGGCGACTCCGCGTAACCACTGCTCGACGGCGGCTGCACCCAGCCGCCGACCGGAAAGAACAGCGCATGCGTGCCGCCTGTATGCCAGAAAGTGCGTTCGTCCGTGAAAAATGCCGTTTTGCTCATGATGTCTCTTACCTGTAGTTCACCTGCGGATTCAAATCGACCGGATTCGACGGCACGGTCACCCACGCGCGCCCGGCACTTCACGCCCGCTACGCTCGACACGTAGCAGGCAAACGAAAGACAACGCGCAGATCAACGCCGCGCCCTGAAACAACGTATTGAGTCCCACCCCCGCGTCGAGGAGAAAACCGGCGATCAGCGGACCGACTGCGAGCCCCGCGCCGATCACGAAGTTCAGCGTGGCGATCAAACGCCCAGATGTATCGGTTTTTGCGGCTGCGGCGAGAATGAACGGCAACACAAAGGTCCACGCGAACTTGAAGGCGAAGATCGCGGCGGCGTAGCCCATCGAAGCTGGATGCGCCGACAGACCGAGCAAAGCCGCGACGAGAATCGCGTAACCCGTCAGCAGCATCGCGGCACGCGCAATCCGGTTGCCGATGAACGATGCGCTTGCCGCGCCGACGATTCCCATTACGCTTGCGGTCGCGAGCAGTTCGCCGGTGTGGCCAGCGTCGAGTCCGGCGAGCGACGCCGCCTTGCTCGCGAACGTCCAGACGCCGCCGATTGCCACATAGAAAGCGAGCACGCCGCCGATCACCAGCGTCGCGAGAAACCACCTGCTGCCGGCACCGTTGATGCAGGATCCAGCCTGTTGCACCTGCTTGCCGCTGGCGCCGCCCAAGGCCGGATCGAAGCCGCGCGTGAGCGGCGATGCGATCAGCGCGAGCGCGGCCAGCACTACATACAGCGCCCGCAAACCGAACGCGTCGAACAGATGCGGCAGCACGAACAGGCCGAGCGCACCAGCCACCAGTTGACCCACCACCCACAAGCCATACACGCGGTCGCGATTGCCGCTCGTCGCCGCGCTCGTCATGCACAGCACCATCAGCGTGCCGCCGCCGAGCGCGGTCAACGCACGCAACACCAGCAACACGACAAAGCCGGGCATCAGCACCGCTGTGGCGAGATTGCCGATGCAAAACACCGCCGTGGCGATTGCCGCGACACGGCGCGCGTCGACTCGACCCAACCACAAGAGCGATGGCAAGGTCGCGCAGCTGAACGCGCCGAGTTCGACGAAGAAATACGTGCCGATCTGCGAGGCGCTCAAACCGAGCTGTCCGCCGAGTTGCGCAGCGACTGCTGGCGCGACGAGAAGCAACAACGGCGTGATCGCAGCAAACACCACCAGCGACAGCAGCGTGGACGTCGCGAATTCGCGCGGCGCGGCCGCGGACGTCGCGGACGCAGCGGCCGTGGCAAATGAAGATGTCGAAGAGGTTTTCATGGGGCTCAGAGGTAACGATTGCGGTTGCAACAAAAGCCGATACGCGGGCTATGAGAGACGAATACCAGCCGGCGTTCTCGACACCGGCGACGGGCAATCAGAACGTGTGATACATGCCGAACATCGCGCCCAACTGCGAGGCGCCGTTGAGCGACGTTGCGTCGTATTCATAGACCGGTTGCGAGCTTTGACTGCTGTTGCGCGAGTAGCCGAGATTCACATATGCCACCGTGCGCTTTGACAGTGCATAGGTGCCGCTCGCGATGAACAGCGTCGGATGACCGACGCTTGGCGTGTTCGACCAGGTTTGATAGACACCGCCCGCGAGGCCAAAGAAATTGTCGATCTGGTAGCGCGCCCCGCCCCACGCCACGGTTTTCGACGGCGCGAGCGATCCGGTTTGCCGTTCCGCGCCGCCGTATAGCGAAAGCGTCGCGATGTCCCAATGCGCCGCCAGCGTGCCAATGGTCTGCTGCAGTCCCGATGTATCCACATCGCCGGATGCCGTACCTTGCGCCCGATGCAACGCCGCACTGATACCGTAGCCGTTGCCGCCGTATTGCGCGCCGATTTCCAGCACCCGGCCCGAGCGCGAATTGCCCGCCACACCACCGGTCGCCGCCAATGCTTCGGCGCTGAAGCCGCCGTAATCCGCAGTCTTGAACTTCACTGAGTTATCAATGAAGTTGGCCGACAGCGGCACCAGCACACCCTGTCCGCTGTACGCCGCGTACAGCAGCGGGTCGTAGAAAACCGTGCGATCGAACAGCACGCTGAACTGCCGTCCGAGCGTGACGGTGCCGAATTTGCCGGTCAAACCGACATAAGCGCCGCGAAAGAATGCGTAACCAGGTACGGTGGCCGTGCCATCGTTCACGTTGATGCCCTGCTCGAGGCGGAAGATCGCCTGCAAGCCGCCACCCAGGTCTTCCGTGCCCGTCAAACCGATCTGCGACGGCAACACGCCGTAGTTCTGCAAGTTGACCGCGCTGTGCTGGCCGTCCGCGTTCGTGCGGTACTGAATGCCGGCGTCGACCAGACCGTACAGCGTGACACTCGATTGCGCGTGGGCGGTCGTGGCGCAGAAACCGGCCGCCACACTCAATACCGCCAATGTCTTTCGTCGACCGCCGCGCTGCCGTGATACGTTTCGTTTCATCGAGAAGCTCCAAACCGTCTGATGTTTTTGTAATGTGTCCGTTGCTGCGGGCTGCATCCCTCATCGAGTGCAACGGCAGTGTCGGTAGCGGCAATTGCGCTGAATAGACGTCCAGATGAACGGTATGGAAAACCCGCACGCGCTTGCGTGAAGCCCCAGTGCGATTGACATACGTGGATATGTTGAATGGCCCGGCGCAATGACGCGGCGCGGCATCCGCGGCCCGGGGCCGTTCAAATGAGGGGGTGTAGCGCCATTTCGGTCGCTGCGTTTTTCAAAAAAACGCCACGTATAATCGATCGGCACGCCGCGCGAGCAGCCGGACGCGCCTTATCGACAGCCGAAGGAGCCAGCGTGACAGTCACCGCGGACACAAAGCGGGTTATCGATCAGTGGGGTGAAATGCCCCCTGCCATTCCGCTCGACGAATACGCAGGTGCGCCACTCGAACAGCGCAGCGCCGACTTTGAAGGCGCGCTTTCCGGCAACGGCACCGCTGCGCGTGGCCTGAGCCTTTTCCTGCTCGACCTCTATGCGCTCGCCAACCGCACTGGCATCGGTGAATTCGAGCACGGCTTCTTCCGCCTCCTATCGCAGCATTTGCCGTTCGACGCCGGCTGGACCGGCGTGACGACGCACACGGCCAACGGTCCCGTGATGCACAACAGCTTCGTCTATGGATTGCCGGGCGAGTTCTTTACCGACTGGCAGCGCGTGCGCGACTGCGATCCGCTCGCGCTCGGCTCGATGAACCGCTACGGCCGCGCGCTGGAAGTGTCGATCGTGGCGCCCGGCATCGATCCGCGCTTTCGCAACTGGGCAATCAAATACGGGCTCGCGCAACTGATGGTGGTGTCGGCACTCGATCATCGCTTCGGGCTCGCAACCTTCCTCTCGGTGTATCGCCGCGCGCTCGACAAACCGTTCTCCGCGGCGGATGCGCAAACGCTGGAGGATGTGATTCCGCACTTAAGCGCGGCGCTTACGATCAGCCGCTCGTTTCAATTGACGCGCGAGCGCGGCGAAGGCGTTTCAACGCCTGCACGTGCGATCTGCGACGGCTTCGGTGCAGTGCACCAGGCGGATAAAGCGTTCAAAACCATTCTGCGCAGCGAGTGGCCGGGCTATCAGAACCAGCATCTGCCGGCGCCGCTGATCGCGCATTTGCATGCGGACACCGGCCAGCCGTATGTCGGCGAGACGGTAACGGTAAGTTGTTCGCCCGTGGTTGGCCTGTTTCAGCTGGAAGCGCGCCAACGCTCCCCGCTCGACCGTTTGAGTCCACGCGAACTGAGTGCGATCAAGCTGTACGGCGACGGCCTCTCACACAAGGAAGTCGCGCAGCGCATGGCGATTTCGCCTGCCACCGTGCGCCACTATCTGCGCTGCGCATACAAGAAGCTCGGCATGCACGACAAAAGCCAGATTCCGTGGCTGCTTGGGCTGAGGGAGACCGCTGCTACAAATACCCCGGCGCCCGGCCAGAGCAATTGAGCAGCTGCTTCACTCGTCCTCTTCTTCAAGGCCGGCAAGCAGATCGTCGACCGCGCGATACACGCGCTCGACGATTTCCGGCCCTACCTTGCGCTCCAACTCGCGATAGTGCGCTTCGAGATCCTTCGAGATCACGCGCACCAGATCCACGCTCGTGCTGGTGAGCGACACCAGCACGCGGCGCTGGTCTTCCGCGAAACGCTCCTTTGTCAGCAGTTCCATGCTCTCCATGCGCGCGAGCACGCCCGCCATGCTGGGGCTCGAAATCGTGCAGATATCGGAAATGTGGCGCGGCTCCATCGGGCCGTGCTCATTGAGCGCACGAATCACGCGCCATTGCTGTTCGGTCAGTCCGTGCGCGGTAATCAACGGACGGAAACGCTCCATCATTTTTTCTCTGGCGCGCAGCAACAGCATGGGCAGGTTGCGGTGTAAAACTCGGGTAGAAGCGGAAGCGGACATGGTGGAAGATAAATAAAAGGCAGCCGTCGAAGCTTAAGGGAAAACCCGCAATCAGCCGACAGGCTATTGACCGTGGATGATATCAAGCGCAATAATACTAACATGTTAGTGTTTTCTCTGAGAGACAGCTAATTTATGTTTGCACTTGCCGATCACCTGCTACACCCCGAAGGCGACGCGCTGCCTCGCGACGTGGATGCGCTCACCGTTGCCGCGCTGCTCGCACGCGGCGTAGCCTGCCGCGCGCCCGTTTCCGGCGCAGTTTATGGAACCTTGCTGAACGACCGCGCCGCATTGGAAGCATTGGGCGATGCGGTTCATGCCGCTCCGTATAAAGCACCGCCCAAAGCGCCGATTCTCTATCTGAAGCCGCGCAATACGTTCGCTGGTCATCGTGCGCGTGTCGTCGTGCCTGACGATGCATTGGGCGTGGAAGTCGGCGCTTCACTGGGTATCGTGATTGGCCGCACTGCAACACGCGTCAGCGCGGCCCAGGCATTGGACTACATCGCCGGTTACACGCTGGTCGCCGATTTGAGCGTGCCGCACGCGAGCGTGTATCGGCCGTCGGTACGGTTTCGGGCACGCGAAGGGTTTTGCGTGATCGGTCCGGCAGTGGTTGCCGCGCGCCATGTTGCAACGCCTGACAATCTGACGATCAAGGTTTCGCTTCCCGGACGCGAGGTTTTCAGTGCCAGTACTGCATCCTCGGTACGCAAGGTCGCTCAATTGATTGCGGACGTGACCGATTTCATGACGCTCAGCGCCGGCGACGTCATTACGCTTGGCGTGCCTCATGGTTCGCCGGTTGCGCATATCGGCGATACGGCCACGCTGTCGATTGGCGGCTTGCCGCCGCTCGAGGTGTCGTTTGCCGGTGTGGAAGAACAACATGGAGAACAGCAATGATGCGCGGCCGTGTTGCGTATGCAGGAGCGATTCACGAGGCTTATCCGGACGCCAACGGCGTGCGCCTCGCCGACGGCCGCGTGCGTCGTGAGGATGAGGTGGTGTGGCTCTCACCGGTCGAAGTCGGCACGATCTTCGCGCTCGGCTTGAACTACGCCGAGCATGCGAAGGAATTGCAGTTCAACAAGCAGGAAGAGCCTTTGGTCTTTCTCAAAGGCCCGGGCACGGTCATCGGGCACCGTGGCTTCACGCGCCGCCCTGCCGACGTCACCTTCATGCACTACGAGTGCGAACTGACCGTCGTGATCGGCCAAACCGCGCAGAACGTCAAGCGCGAAAACGCCATGCAACATGTGGCCGGCTACATGATCGCCAACGACTACGCGATCCGCGACTACCTGGAAAACTATTACCGCCCCAACCTGCGTGTGAAGAATCGCGACGGTGGCACGGTGCTCGGCCCCTGGTTCGTCGATGCGGCCGATGTCACAGACGTCACGCAACTCGAATTGCGCACGTTCGTGAACGGCACGCGGCAGCAACACGGCAACACGCGCGATCTCGTCACCGATATCCCCGCGTTGATCGAATACCTGAGCAGCTTCATGACCCTCGCACCCGGCGACGTGATCCTGACCGGCACGCCGGAAGGCATCGTCAACGTCAATGCAGGCGACGAAGTAGTCTGCGAAATCGACGGCCTTGGCCGTCTCGTCAATACGATTGCATCCGACGCGGACTTCGGCCGCGCCTGATCGACAGGCTTTGCATGAGATCGGAGTAAGCACTTTGCATGGGACCGGAGTAAATACCAAAGCACTAACTCCGGCCGACAGCGGAAGCACTAACCCGGATCGACACCAGAAAGAAAGGACAAGGCAATGCGAATCGAACATCTGATCAACGGCAAATCGAGCGCCGCGAAAGACTACTTCGAGACCGTCAATCCGGCGACGCAAGACGTGCTCGCCGAAGTCGCCCGCGGCGGTGCGGAAGAAGTCGATGCCGCCGTGCGCGCGGCCAAAGATGCGTTTCCGGCGTGGGCCGGCAAGCCCGCTGCGGAACGTGCAAAAATCATTCGCAAGCTCGGCGAGTTGATCGCGAAGAACGTGCCGGAAATCTCGGAGACCGAGACGAAGGACACTGGTCAGACGATTTCGCAGACGCGCAAGCAACTCGTGCCGCGCGCCGCCGACAATTTCAGCTATTTCGCGGAGATGTGCACGCGTGTCGACGGCCATACGTATCCCACCGATACGCATCTGAACTACACACTGTTCCATCCAGTCGGCGTCTGCGCGCTGATCTCGCCGTGGAACGTGCCGTTCATGACGGCAACGTGGAAAGTCGCCCCCTGTCTTGCGTTCGGCAATACCGCCGTGTTGAAGATGAGCGAACTGTCACCGCTCACTGCCTCGATGCTCGGCAACCTCGCGTTGGAAGCCGGCATTCCGGCCGGCGTGCTGAACGTCGTGCACGGCTTCGGCAAAGACACTGGCGAGCCGCTGGTGGCGCACCCGGATGTGCATGCGGTATCGTTCACCGGATCGACGGCAACCGGCAATCGCATCGTGCAAACCGCGGGCCTGAAGAAGTTTTCAATGGAACTGGGCGGCAAGTCGCCGTTCGTGATTTTCGACGACGCCGATTTCGAACGCGCGCTCGATGCCGCTGTATTCATGATCTTCTCGAACAATGGTGAACGCTGCACGGCGGGCTCGCGCATTCTGGTGCAACGCTCGATTTACGCGCGCTTTGCCGAGCGGTTCATCGAACGTGCAAAACGCTTGACGGTGGGCGATCCGCTGGCCGACAGCACGATCGTTGGTCCGATGATCAGCCAGGGGCATCTGGCCAAAGTACGCAGCTATATCGAACTGGGTCCGAAAGAAGGCGCCACGCTCGCTTGCGGTGGCCTCGACGCACCCGACTTGCCCGAAGCCATGCGCAAAGGCAACTTCGTTCAGCCAACGGTGTTCGTCGACGTCGACAACCGCATGCGGATCGCGCAGGAAGAGATCTTCGGCCCGGTCGCCTGCCTGATTCCGTTCGACGACGAAGCCGACGCGATCAAACTCGCCAATGACATCTCCTACGGTTTGTCGAGCTATATCTGGACCGAGAGCACTGGCCGCGCCTTGCGCGTCGCCGCTGCGGTTCAGGCCGGCATGTGCTTCGTCAACAGTCAGAACGTGCGCGATCTGCGCCAGCCATTCGGCGGCACCAAGGCATCGGGCGTGGGCCGGGAAGGCGGCACGTGGAGCTACGAAGTGTTCCTCGAACCGAAGAACGTGTGCGTGTCGCTCGGCTCGCATCACATTCCGCGCTGGGGCGTCTGAAACGCTGGTCATTTGCGCGCGGGGCCATCATGCCTCGCGCCACACAGAATAGGAGACCGCGATGGGCAAACTCGCATTGGCAGCAAAAGTCACTCATGTCCCGTCGTTATATCTGTCCGAGCTCGACGGTCCACATAAGGGTTGCCGTCAGCCCGCGATCGACGGCCACCATGAAATAGGCCGGCGCTGCCGCGAATTGGGTGTGGATACGATCGTCGTATTCGACGTGCATTGGCTGGTGAACAGCGAATACCACATCAATTGTGCGCCGAAATTCGAAGGCGTTTATACGAGTAATGAACTGCCGCATTTCATCAAGAACATGCCGTATGCGTATCCCGGCAATGTCGGGCTCGGCGATCTGATCGCGGAAGTTGCGAATGAGATGGGCGTGAAAAGCCGTGCGCACAGCGAGACCACGCTCGAACTCGAGTACGGCACGCTGGTGCCGATGCGCTATATGAATAGCGACCAGCACTTCAAGACGGTCTCGGTAGCCGGGTGGTGCATGTGGCACGACCTCGAAACCAGCGCGCGCTTCGGCCTCGCGGTGCGCAAAGCCATCGAGGAACGTTACGACGGCACCGTGGCGATTCTGGCGAGCGGCTCATTGAGCCACCACTTCGCCAATAACGGCACGGCCGAGCAGTTCATGCACAAGGTGTGGAGCCCGTTTCTCGAACAGATGGACCGCAAGGTGGTCGAGCTGTGGGAAGCCGGCGACTGGAAGACCTTCTGCGAGATGCTGCCGCTCTATAACGAAAAATGCTGGGGCGAAGGCGGCATGCACGACACCGCAATGCTGCTCGGCGCACTCGGTTGGGATCGTTACGACGGCAAGGTGGAAGTCGTCACGCCGTATTTCGGCAGTTCGGGCACGGGCCAGATCAACGCGATCTTTCCTGTGACGCCCCTGCCCGCTTAAGCCCTGAGTAAGGAGCCTACTGTGCCGCATTTGACACTCGAATACAGCGCCAACCTCGCCGGCGAAGAAAGCATCGGGCAGCTTTGCACGTCGCTCGCCGCTTGCCTCGACGCACAACGCGAGAACGAACAACGCCTTTATCCGCTTGGCGGCATCCGCGTGCGCGCCTTGCGCTGCGAGCAGTACTGCGTTGCCGACGGCAGAGCCGACGCCGCGTTTCTGCACGCGAACCTGAAGATTGCCGCGGGTCGCTCGGACGCCGCAAAAAAGGCGACTGGGGATGCGCTATTTGAAGTGATCAAACAGCACTTCGCCGCTGAATTTGAAAAACACGGTATGGCGTTGTCGCTGGAGATCAATGAATTCAGCGAAACCGGTACATGGAAACACAACAATTTGCACGCGCGGCTTAAGGCCTAGTCCCGGGCCTCATACCCGAGCCTGGCGCTCGGTCCTACTACCTATGCCTGATCGCGGCTTATAGAGAATCCATCATGCTAGACGAACAGACTATCCGCGATCTCGCGGCCCAACTCGACAATGCCGAGAAAACGCGCACCCAGCTGCGTCATTTTTCGGCCAAGTATCCCGAGATGACCGTACAGGACGGTTACGCGATCCAGCGCGAGTGGGTGAAACTCAAACTGGCCGAAGGCCATGTGATCAAGGGCCGCAAGATCGGCCTGACTTCACGCGCCATGCAGCGTTCCTCGCAGATCGACGAACCCGACTATGCGCCGCTGCTCGACAGCATGTTCATCGAAAGCGGTCAGGACATCCGCGCCGACCGTTTCATTGCGCCGCGTGTGGAAGTGGAATTGGCCTTCGTGTTGAGCAAACCTTTGAAGGGCCCCGGTGTCACGCTATTCGACGTGCTGGACGCCACCGCCTACGTGACTCCCGCAGTGGAGATTATCGACGCGCGTATCGAACAATTCGACCGCGAGACGAAGGCGCCGCGCAAGGTCTACGACACCATCTCGGACTTCGCGGCCAACGCCGGCATCGTATTGGGTGGCCGTCCGGTGCGTCCGATGGACGTCGACCTTCGCTGGGTCGGCGCATTGCTTTACAAGAACGGCGCGGTGGAAGAAAGCGGACTGGCAGCCGCGGTGCTGAACCATCCCGCCACTGGCGTTGCATGGCTCGCGAACAAGATCGCCCCATACGACGAGATGCTGAATGCAAACGACGTGATTCTGAGCGGTTCGTTCACGAGTCCGATCACGGCACGAGCGGGCGACACGTTCCACGTCGACTATGGTCCGCTGGGCGGCATTGGTTTGAATTTCATTTGAGCTCATTTGAGTTAATCGACATGTCCCCACCGCAAAACACATTCAAGCGCGCCCTGGCTGAAGGCAAGCCGCAATTCGGCCTGTGGGCCGCGCTCGCCGACGCCTACGTAACCGAGTTGCTGGCTACCGCCGGTTTCGATTGGTTGCTGATCGACAACGAGCACGCACCGAACGACGTGCGCAGCACACTGGCGCAATTGCAAGCCGTGGCCGCGTATGCATCGCATCCGGTGGTGCGTCCGGTGCGCAGCGACAGCGCGTTGATCAAGCAATTGCTCGACATAGGCGCACAGACCTTGTTGCTCCCGATGATCGACACAGCGGACCAGGCCGCGGACGCCGTAGCGGCCACGCGCTACCCGCCGCAGGGCATTCGCGGCGTGGGCAGTGCATTGGCACGGGCCTCGCGCTGGAACCGGATACCGGACTACCTCAACACGGCGGCAGACGAGTTGTGTGTACTGGTGCAGGTTGAGACGGTACAGGGAATGGAGAATCTTTCCGCGATTGCGGCGGTGGAAGGCGTAGACGGTGTTTTTTTTGGTCCGTCGGACCTGAGTGCATCGATGGGATTGCTAGGCCAGCCCGGTGATGCGAGCGTACGCGAGGCGATTTGCAACGGCATCAGGAAGGTGCGGGACGCCGGCAAAGCGGCGGGGGTACTGGCGCCGGATTCGGGGATCGCCGCCGAGTACATGGCGGCGGGCGCGACGTTTGTTGCAGTGGGGACGGACACGGGGTTGTTGAGTCGGGCGGCCGCAGATCTGGCGGCCTCGTACAAGAAGACTGCCGGAGTGGCAATGCCCGTGAAGGGCGGGTATTGAGGCATGACTGTTTTGTTTGCCTGCGGGGCGTTTGTCTGTCTGTTGGCCTATGGCGTTGACCTTTCCTTGATTTCTTAGTGGTCTATTAGCGTTCGCCCCTGTGCGGGGCAGGCACCTACTTTTCTTTGCCTGCTGCAAAGAAAAGTAGGCAAAAGAAAGCAGCTCAAACCGCTAGCTCATAAGCGGGTCCCCTGGCTCGGAGGGGATAGTGGCGCATCTGGAATCTGTGTTCCCGCACATTCAGCGTGAGTGACAAGGGGCTCATCCGCTCCCACTCCGCACTGCGTGCGTCGCGGATGAGTCTGCATGGGAAATCAGAGGCTTCGTTTGGGTGCGGTGGGACCATCGGCTTCGCATCGGCGAGGATGGTGCTATATGGAAACACGGGGCTTCGGTGGCGTGGTGGGAACCTTCAGCTCCGCCTCTGCGGAAGGCTGATGTGAATGAATCACCAGCGCCTCTATCAGAGCAAAGGTGAAGCAACGGCCAGCCCAGTCGTTGAAAGAAGCTCGGGAACCAAAACGTAGCGCATGGCGTTTGAAGCACGCTTCGGCGCGCGCAGCGCCGCCGGAAGTATGACGCCCTTGTCACGAGAGCGGAGTGCGCGAGAGCACGGATTCCAGATGCACCACTACCGCGACTGTGCGAGGGACCCGCTTATGAGCTAGCGGTTTGAGCTGCTTTCTTTTGCCTACTTTTCTTTGCAGCAGGCAAAGAAAAGTAGGTGCCTGCCCCGCACAGGGGCGACGCTAATAATCCAATATCAATTCAAGGAAAGGCCAATAGCCAAAGAAGCCCGATGAAGGAAAGGCCAACGCCATAGGCAACCAGACACCAAGCGCTGAGCATGCAAAAAAACCAAGCAAAACCCCAACACCGCAGGTAAACAAAAACCCCACCCCTTATTCCCCCGCCGGCCAAGGCAACCCCACCGCCGACCAATCCATCTCCACCCCAATAACAGACCTTTCAGCAGCAAACTGCAAAGCCAAAGTAACAGCAATACAAGGCCGGCCACTGGCCAAAGAAAGATAAGGATTACTAGCCACAGCAACCCCAGGCAACAAAACCGCATTACGGAAATAAGGCCGATGATCCCATCTCGCATCGCGAGGATTGGCCACGGGATGCAGCGAGGCCGCTTCGCTACTCCAGGCCGGCCCCCGCAATTCATGCCCAATCTGCCGTCCCGAATCATCCAGAATAAAACAGCTGATACAGCGATCAAACGTAGCCAACACAGCAAACGCCTGATCCATCAAAGCGCCCGCCAGCAAATCATCAGCGGCACGGCTCAAAGCCGACCGATACGGCTCGACCTCCGACTCGAACAACGCATACTGATGCGCTCTCCCCTGGGCAATCACATCGAAAGCATCATCGATCCGCCGGTGCACCGACTCCGGCGGCGCAATCTCGGCAGCCGGCCGTCCAAGCAGATACCCCTGCGCGAAATCCACATTCGACTCAACAGCAAGAATCAACTCCTCGGTGGTCTCCACGCCCTCCACGACAACCAGCATCCCCGCCTGATGCAACAGCGAAACGAGCTTCGGCAAGATCGGCTGCCCGGAGCCGTGACTGGTCGCGCGAATCAGCTCGCCGTCGAGCTTCACGATATCCGGCCGAATCCGGAACAGCCGGTCAAGATTCGATTGACCCGCGCCGAAATCGTCGACGGCGATCAGGAAGCCGTGCGCGCGGTACACAGCCGCGGCGCGCGACATGTCGTCGACGCTGCCGCCATGCGACTCCAGAATTTCGAGAATCACTCGCTCAGGTTCGAGCCCCACCGCTCGCACGATCATGGCGAGCTGATCCGCATAGCCTTCGGAGATAAACGTGGCGGGCAGAATGTTGAGGAACAGCCATGCATCGCCGGGCAGCGATTTGCGCGCGTTGGCCAGGTGCACGGCATGACTCGCGCGATCGAGTGCGCCTTCGTCGCTGGACGGCTTCGGCGCGAACAGCACCACGGGCGGCACCAGCGTGCCGTCGTTCTGCTCGCCTCGCAGCAGCGCCTCGAAGCCCACCTGCTTCTGATGCGACAAACTATAGAGCGGCTGGAAGTGCGAAGTCAGGTAATAGTCGTCCCAGAGATGCCGCGGCGCCACCGCCTCGCCCTCGGCAAGCATATCGGCGGAGAGCATTTTTAGCGCATCGAGCGGCAACGCGCGTTCGGCGCATACGCGGTTTCTGCCCGAATGCTTGGCGCGCAGCAAGGCTTCATCGGCACGGTCGAGCAATACCATGATGCTTTCGCCGCTCCGGTGTTCGGCCACGCCGAAGCTTGCGGTCAGATGGCCGTCAGGGCGCTCGATCACCGCAATCGCGCCGCGCAGGCGCTCGGCGAGCGCCAGTGCGCCGGCCAGACCGTCGCGCAGCAGCACCGCGAACTCCTCGCCGCCGATCCGGCTCACGCTGTCGTCCGCGGCGGTCTCCTCCATCAGCACCTGAGCGACCTGGTACAGCGCATGATCGCCGACCGCGTGGCCGAAGCGGTCGTTCAGCGATTTGAAACTGTCGATGTCGAGAAAAATGGCGCTGACCCGTGCATCGGGCGTCATGGCGTCGAGCCGTCGCTCGGCCTGCTTCACAAACGCACGGCGATTTTGCAAACCAGTCAGCGGATCGGTCGCCGCAAGTTGCGCCAATTGGCTCTCGAGCAGAAAGTGGTTGCGCCGGAACCGGTAGAAGCTGAAGTGAAACACAGCGGAAGTCGGTATGCCGATCGCCGCGATCCACATCCACACGACCACGTCGACGTCATGCGTGCGCGGCTCGCCGAACAGCAAGGCAAACGCCGCCGCATAGAAAATCGCACTGCCGACGAGGAAATGCGTTGGCGTAAGCCATAGCGGCGCGGCGCAGATCGGGATCGCGACCATGGCCGGCAGTATCCACAACAACGGTTGTTCGACGCCGGAGACGTTCAGCGCGAGACCGGCCACCAGCACCAGCGAGTACGCGACACCGATTGCGCCGAACGTCCGGCTCGAGCCGGCGCGTGGAATCGCCATCACCAGCAGAGCAAGCACCAGCGCACAGGCAAGGCGGTAAGCGAGCGGCGTCGCCGGGCCGTCGACCAGGTTGCGCGCCCCCACGAAACACAGGAACGCGACAACGGTAAAGGCCATCGTCACGGTCGAAAGTGGACGCTGGTGTTCCAGCGATCGTTTATGAAAGCGATCGCGCAAACCGGAATCGGACAGTTGCTTCGTTGAGGTGGAAAGCATATTGATAGATATCAGGCTGGCTCCGGTCACTCGGCCAATGTATAACGGCAACCGTCTGACAAATATTTATGCCCTACCCGCAAATAGAATTGCGCCCCGCCCAGTAAGGGCTACACCGCCCTCACGCGATTTCGTCCCGCCCCCCGGCTTCAGCGAAGCATTCAACAAGGCGGACTCCAACGGCATACCGACGCTGTTATGAGTCGTGCTAGACATGCTTTGTGCATATCAGCATCGATCGTGAACACTTTCACCAGGGATAACCGCAGTAAGGAAGCGCAAAAAGCCATTCGACCAACAAAAATTACGTGATTGACCGGCATCCGCGGCAATCGTTTGCTCGTATAACGCAGACGAATGTAAAGTGGCTAAAACTTACTGTCTTAAGTAGACTCCTTCGAAGTGTGGTGGACAGACTAGACAGTCCGGTAAAAATAACCTTGGACGCGTGCAACGCGCGGCTTTCCGTAACACTTTCACTTTGCATTCGACCGTCGGCACCCGTTTTTTTATACACGGCCGAAGCAACGGCCACTTCCCGGAAAACATGGTCCCAATTCTCGATTACCTGCTGGAACGCCAGATCTCGCCGCAATGGCGCGGCATGCTGACTGCATTGGCAACGGAGTTCGAAGCGCAGATCGGTCGCGACGAACTGCGCCAACTGATGTACCGCGTAGGCTGCCGGTTTGCCGCGGCGCATCAGTTGCCGGCTTGCGGGTCGACCGCGGAACTCGCTCAGGTATTGAATCTGTATTGGCATGACATGGATTGGGGCTATGTCGAGTTGTCCGACGAAGCTGAATCGCTGCGCATCGTGCATTACTGCGCGCCGCTGCAAGCGTTTGGCAACCCGGCGCTCGCATGGACCCCTGCGTTTCTCGAAGGCGTCTATCAGACCTGGTTGAGCGCGTTGGGCGCGCAGGGCCTGTCGGTGGCGCAAACGAGCGAGTACGGCACGGATACCTCGATCGAGTTCCGGTTGGGCCGGCACCCGGGTTGAGCGGAGTAAGTAAAAAGTAAAAAGATCGAGGCAACGCAAGTCATGAACAAGACGGCGGCACCATGAGTTCATCGAGCGATATCGAGAAACTGTTCGATCATTTTGGCGGCGACGCCAGCGCGTACCAGGAAATCGGCCGCGAAAACGAAGCGCGTTCGGCGCGCACACGTTGGCCGCTGCTGGTGACACTTGATCTGACACAACCGACGATTCCCGCGATCGGGCAGCGCCGCGAACCTGCTAGCACGGCATTGGCGCAAGACGCGGCGCCGGCTGCCGATCGCCAGGACACCACGCCCAAAGACGCTGCCTCAGTCACACGTGCGAAGGCCCCCCTGTTTACCCGGTCACATCGGCGGGACATTCCGCCAGTGGTCGTCGCCGCTCAGCCTGCCGCGCCGAGTGGCGCTTCGCGTTTCGGCGCGCTCGAAACGAACGATGAAGCGGCGCCGCCATCCGCACCAGCAGCGCCGGTGGCCACCGCACCGGTTCCTCCGACCATGCCGCCTGCAAGTATTCCGCCGGTGGCCCAGTTCCGCACGCCGGCAACGCCAGTCACGCAAGCTATGGCGGGCCTGCCATCCAACACGCTGACGCCGCGCGCCGGGATCCCGCCGCTCACGCCACGCGCCGCCGCGCCGGCGCCAGTCGCTGCACCCGCGCCAACGTGGGCGCAAGCGCCGGCCCAAGCTCCAACATGGGCGCAAGCACTCGAGCACGCCCCCACCTACGCGATGACACCCGCAGCACCCAGGCCGCCCGCGTCGATCCTCGGCAAACTGTTCGCCCCGGAACCCGAACCCGCGCCGCCACAAGCCGCCGCCGCGCCAGGCGAATCCGCGCCGCTGCAATCGGTCTTCGACCGTCTGCGCGGCACACCCGCACAAACGGCCGCCGCGCCGGCCGGCGCACCGCGCGCCGCCACGCCCGCCGCCTCCAACTCGTGGCTGGTCAACGGCCCTCGTCGCTCATGAAAGTCATCGCGGTCGTGTCCGCCAAAGGCGGGGTCGGTAAAACCACCCTCGCCGCCAATCTCGCGTCTGTGCTGGCCGCCAGCGGCCGGCGCGTGATTGCCCTCGACCTCGATCCGCAGAACGCGCTGCGCCTGCATTTCGGCGTGCCGCTCGACAGCATCGACGGTTTGTCGCGTGCCACGTTGACGGGCGATCCCTGGCAAACCGTCATGTTCGACGGCGTAGACGGCGTGACCGTGGTGCCCTATGGCGCGGTGCTCGAAGACGACCGCCGCCGCTTCGAAGCGCATATCGACCAGGAGCCGGGATGGCTCGCGCAGTCGCTGCAACGGCTGCGGCTCGACGCCTCCGACATCGTCATCATCGATACGCCGCCGGGCTCGTCCTTGTATGTACGCACTGCGTTGTGCGCGGCCACCTTCACGCTGAACGTAGTGCTCGCCGACGCTGCTTCGTACGCGGCCATTCCGTTAATGGAACGGCTGATTGAAACGTATGCGGCGCCGCGCCCTGAGTTCGGCGGCGAAGGCTACGTGATCAACCAGATCGACCAGTCGCGCCAGTTGACCAAAGACGTCCTCAAGGTTTTGCGCCAGATGCTCGGCGGCAAACTCTTCCCGGGCGTGATCCATCTGGACGAAGGCGTGAGCGAAGCGCTCGCATGCGACACCACGCTGATTCACTACGATCCACTCAGCCAGGCGGCCGCCGATTTTCGTTCGTGTGGCAACTGGCTGATGACGGCGGTCGACGCGATCGCCGTCTCGCCAAGGAACGTCGCATGAGCACGCCTCAGTCGCAGGACATCGAGGCCGGCGAGCCGTCGCGGCTCGAACGCTTCGTCGACGCACGCTTCTGGAACAGCCGCATCGTGACGGGTCTGGTCACGCTGTTCGCGCTGACGATGCTGTACTTCGTGTTCACGGTGCCGCTCGCCTTCTACGAGCAACTGACATTCGCGACCTGCTGCTTCGTCACCGCGCTGTGGTTCCGCCGCCTGCCTGGCCGTTACGCGACGATGGTGATGATCATGCTCTCGGTGGTCACCTCGGGCCGCTATATGTACTGGCGGCTGACCTCGACGACTTACTGGGAACATCCGCTCGATGCCGCGTGGGGCCTGCTGCTGGTGTCGGCCGAAGTCTATTCGACCATCGTGCTGCTGCTCGGCTACTTCCAGACCGCCTGGCCGCTCAAACGCACGCCAATGCCGCTGCCCACCTCCCGCGAGCTGTGGCCGACCGTCGACGTGTTCATCCCGACCTACAACGAGCCGCTCTCGGTGGTGAAGCCCACCATCTACGCGGCGCTCGCGCTCGACTATCCGGCCGACAAGATTTCGATCCACGTACTCGACGACGGCCGCCGTCCCGAGTTCAAGGCGTTCTGCGAGGAAGTCGGCGTCAACTGGACGATCCGCACGCACAACCGCCATGCGAAGGCCGGCAACATCAATGAAGCCCTGAAGATCACCCAGGGCGAGTACCTTGCGATCTTCGACTGCGATCACATTCCGACCCGCTCGTTCCTGCAGATCGGCCTCGGCTGGTTCCTGCGCGACAAGCTGCTGTCGATGCTGCAAACGCCGCACCACTTCTTCTCCGCCGATCCGTTCGAACGCAATCTCGGCACCTTCCGCAAAGTGCCGAACGAAGGCGAACTGTTCTACGGGCTCGTGCAGGACGGCAACGATCTGTGGAACGCCACCTTCTTCTGCGGCTCATGCGCGCTGTTGCGCCGGACCATGGTTGAAGAGATCGGCGGCATCGCAGTCGAAACGGTTACCGAAGATGCGCACACCGCGTTGAAACTGCACCGCCTCGGCTACACCACGGCATATCTGGCGATTCCTCAAGCGGCGGGTCTCGCCACCGAAAGTCTCTCCGGCCACATCGGCCAGCGGATTCGCTGGGCGCGCGGTATGACGCAGATTTTCCGGATCGACAATCCGCTGACCGGCAAGGGCCTGAAAATCGGCCAGCGGCTGTGCTATCTGAACGCGATGATGCACTTCTTCTACGGCATCCCGCGTCTGGTGTTCCTGACCGCGCCGCTGTCGTATCTGTTCTTCGGCGCGCATGTGATCGAAGCCGCCGCCAGCACGATCGCGATCTACGCGCTGCCGCACATGTTCCACGCGAGCATCACCAACTCGCGGATGCAGCGCTCGTTCCGCCATTCGTTCTGGGCCGAGGTCTACGAATCGGTGCTGGCGTCGTACATCACCGCGCCTACCTTGCTCGCGCTGATCAACCCGAAGCTCGGCAAATTCAACGTGACGGCCAAGGGCGGCCAGATCGAGAAGAACTACTTCGACTGGGCGATCTCGCGGCCGTATCTGTTCCTGCTGTTGCTGAACCTGATCGGCTTTGTCGTGGGCATCGTGCATATCTATCTGAACCTGCACATCCGCAGCGTGGTGAACACGACCATCCTGAACCTCGCCTGGACCACCTACAACATGCTGATTCTCGGCGCGAGCGTGGCGGCGGCAAGCGAGCGTCGGCAGATTCGCGCAGTGCACCGCGTGGCGATGACGATGCCCGTGATGCTGAAATTCTCGACCGGCCGCACGCTCGCCTGCGAAACCATCGACTACTCGGAAGGCGGCGTCGGCGTGGCGCTGCCCGCCGCGATCGAAGTGCCGATGCACGAAAGCGTGACCGTATCGCTGTTTCGCGGCGACGAGGAATATGCCTTCCCCGCCACCGTCGGTTTCACGGAACCAGGCCGCGTAGGCCTGCGCTTCTCCGCCATGACGCGAGAACAGGAATACGAGTTCGTCAAGACCACGTTCGCGCGCGCCGATGCATGGACCGGCTGGGCCGAAGGGCGTCAGCAGGACACACCGCTGCGCGGTCTGTCGCATGTGCTGATGGTCGGCGCACGCGGCATTGCGGGTCTCTTCGAGCATCTTTATGCCGACCTTCGAAGCTCGATGAAAAGCCGTCCGGTGGACGTCAAGAAGCTAAAAACCAAAGACTGATCTATGGGCAACAGGATGGCGAAGGCAAACGTCGAACGCTCGAATCACGAGCGCAGTGGGATGGAACCGGAGGCACGTCCACGTCGGTCTGGACGCTCCCCTTCGCAACGCCTGATGCGCGGGCTTGCCTGCTGGCTCGCGTTGCAGACCGCGTTGGCGGCGCCGCTGGCCTCGGCGGCTGAAGTGGCCGCGGCGGCCATGAGCGGCGCGAGTGCGTCGCAAGCTGATCAGTCGACAGCGGCCCAGAGCGCTCCGTCTGCGCGCGTCGCCACCGGCGTGGGCAGTGTGCCCGCACCGGGCGCGGCCGTCGTCTACGATCCGAACATGATCGCGCAGGCGCAGTTGGCCACGCCCACGCCGACGCTCGCCGCGGCGTCGGTGAAAGCCTTGGGTATCAGAACGCCGACCACCGCCGAACCAGGCACGCTGGTGCCCGGTGGCCGCCGTCAAACGCTCACGTTCGCCGACCTCGGCGCGCACGATCCGCTGCAACTGCGTGGCACCGACGGCCAGAACGGCGTCGCGTTTTCGGTGCGCGGCGACGAAGTGGTGACGGGCGCCATCCTGCATCTGGTCTATAGCTACTCGCCCGCGCTGCTCGCGAATATCTCCCAGCTAAAAGTGCTGGTGAATGGCGAAGTCGCCGCAACGCTGCCGGTGCCGCACGAACAGGCCGGCATGCTGGTGGCGCGTGACATCTCGATCGATCCGCGTTTCATCACCGAATTCAATCACCTGAACGTGCAGTTGATCGGCCATTACACGACGAGCTGCGAAGACCCGGCGAATTCGTCGCTGTGGGCCACCGTCAGCAATGCGAGTTCGCTCGATCTGACCTACGCGTCGCTCGCCAGCAAGCCGGACCTGGCTGCCCTGCCGCAACCGTTCTTCGACCGCCGCGACGTGCGCCGACTCGAGCTGCCGTTCGTGTTTCCGCAAAAACCCGGCGCCACGATGCTCGAAGCGGGCGGCATCGTCGCGTCATGGTTCGGTGCGCTCGCCGGCTATCGCGGCGCGCTGTTTCCGGCGCAACTGGATAACGTGCCCCTGTCGGGCAACGCGGTGGTGTTCGCGACCGACGACCAGCACCCGGCCGGTGTGACAATTCCGGCGATTTCCGGCCCGACTATTGCCGTGGTGGATCGTGAAGCGCCGGCGCGCGGCAAGCTGCTGCTCGTACTCGGCCGCACCGAAGCCGAACTGAAAACCGCCGCCAAGGCACTCAGCATCGGCCAGAACACGCTGAGCGGCCAGAGCGCGACGATCACGCAGCTGAACGAACTCGCGCCGCGTGCACCGTACGACGCGCCGAACTGGCTGCCGACCAACCGTCCAGTGCGTTTCGGCGAGCTCGCCGACGCGCGCGACCTGACCGTGTCCGGCTATGATGCCGACGCCGTGCGCGTCAATCTGCGCGTGCCGCCCGATCTGTTCATGTGGCACACCAAGGGTGCACCGATCGATCTGCGCTACCGCTACACAGTGCGTCCTCTGCGGGACCGTTCGTCGCTGAACGTCAGCGTCAATGACGGCTTCGTGCAGGCGCTGCCGATTCCGGCCGAGCCGGCCTCGGTGTTCGATCTGAGTCATTACTTCGCGCGCGTTTTGCCGGACAAAACTGCCGAAGCACGCCGCACCGTGCATATTCCGCCGCTGCTGCTGACGCCGCGCGCGCAAGTGCGCCTGCATTTCTACTACGACATTCCGAACACCGGCGAATGTCACGGCCGTCTGCTGGAAAACGTGGTCGGCGCGATCGATCCGAACTCGACCATCGACCTCTCGTCGTTCCCGCATTACATGGCGCTGCCCGATCTGGCCGCATTCGCCAACAGCGGTTTCCCGTTCACGCGAATGGCCGACCTCTCGGAGACCGCGGTGGTCTTGCCGAACGAGGCCGATTCGAGCGACTACAGCCTGTTCCTGCTGACCATGGGCCGGATGGGTGCCTCGACGGGTTATCCGGTGAACGGCGTCATGGTTGGCACCGCTGACGACGTCGACAAGTACGCCAACAAGGATCTGCTGATTTTCGGCGCGCCGGGCAAGCAACCGCTGCTGCAGCGCTGGGCCAGGTCGATGCCGTTCTCCAGCGACGGCGATTCGCGCACCTTCGCGCTCTCCGACGTCGTCTTCAAACTCGAGGACTGGTGGCATGGCGAGCGCGGCGTCGAACGCTCGCCGGCGCGTGCCGACCTGACGCTCGTGAGTTCGAACGGCGACGCGCTCCTGACCGGTTTCGAATCGCCGCTGCAGAAAAACCGCAGCGCAGTTGCGCTGGTGAGCGCGGCCGGCCAGTCGGACGCCGATCTGTCCGCCGCCCTGCTCGACGCCGACGTGCTGCAGGGGATTCAAGGCGCGATGGCCGTGATCCACGGCCGTACCGTCACCATCACGTCGAACGGCGAAGCGTACTATGTCGGCCACTTGTCGCCGCAGGAATACTTGCGCTGGGCGCTGTCGTCGCATCCGTTGTTGCTGATGCTGGGCGGCGTGCTCGCCGCGCTGATCATCGCCGGCCTCTTCTACCGGACGCTGCGTTCGATCGCCGCGCGCCGCCTAAGGGACGGACAGGACTGATATGCGGGTTCGAACCAATAAGACACGCGTGGCGCTGACGCTCGGGCTTGGTCTTGGACTTGTCCTCGCGGCGGCCACGAGTTTCGCCAACATCATCAGGGTCGCCCAGAGCACGTCGACGCCCGCCCAGACGGGTCCGTGCAACAACGACTGGCCGGCATACCGCACGTTCGTCGAACACTTCGTGCAAGCCGATGGCCGCGTGATCGATTATTCATCGCCACAGCTGAAGACCACCTCGGAAGGCCAGTCGTACGGCCTGTTCTTCGCGCTGGTCGCGAACGACCGCGCCACCTTCGACCGGCTTCTGAACTGGACTCGCACCAATCTCGCGGGCAATCAGTTCGATCCGCAAAATGTCCGGCTGCCGTCGTGGCTCTGGGGCAAGAAACCGGACGGCTCGTTCGGCGTGCTCGATCAGAATGCCGCGTCCGACTCTGACCTGTGGATCGCCTACGATCTGCTGCAAGCCGGCCGCCTGTGGCGTGAGGCAAGTTATACGCAACTCGGCCAGGCGCTCGCCGCGCAGATCGCGCGCCAGGAAGTGACCACGTTGCCGGGCGTCGGCCCGATGCTGCTGCCCGGACCGCAGGGTTTCAAGGACGGCGGCGTGACGCGCCTGAATCCGAGCTATCTGCCGTTGCCGGTGCTACGCGCGCTGGCAAAGGACATGCCGAACGGTCCGTGGGCCAAGCTCGCCGATAGCGCCTACAAGCTGATCAAGACCACGGCGCCGCAAGGCTTCGCGCCCGACTGGGCAGCATGGCAGAACGGCCAGTTCGTGGTCGATCCCAAAGATGGCGACACCGGCAGCTATGACGCGATCCGCGTCTACCTGTGGGCCGGCCTCACGTCGCCCGCCGATCCGCTTGCCAAACCCTGGCTCGCGGCGCTCGGTGGCATGCGCACGAGAGTCGCGCAAACCGGCATTCCGCCCGAGAAGGTCTCGTCGACCACCGGCACGGCAAGCGGCGAAGGACCGTTGAGCTATTGGGGCGCGCTCGCGCCGTACTTCAAGGCGCTCGGCGACGAGCACGGCCTCGGGCTCGCGCGCACGCATCTCGCCGTGCTCGACACCAGCGTGCCGGGCCGTGAACCTGTTTATTACGATCGTGTGCTGGGCTTGTTCGGCACCGGATTCATCGACGGTCGCTATCGTTTCGACGAAGCCGGCCGTCTCGTGCCGAGTTGGAGAAATGCATGCGATTGAGCGCCCTCGCGTTTTCATTGCGGTTCGCGCTGAGCCTCACGGCCGTCTGCTGCGTGGCGACGGCTTCGCCTGACGTGTTGGCGCAGGCATCGAAAGATCCTCTGAGCGTGCTGATCGATCAGGGCAAGTACTGGCAAACGCATCACCGTGGCGACCTCGCTGAGCAGGCGTGGCAGAAAGTGCTGGGTATCGATCCGAAGCAACCCGATGCGCTCTACGGCATGGGCATGGTGCTCGCCGACCGCAAGGACGGTGCGGGCGCGCAGCAATATCTGGCGCGCCTGAAAGCGGTCGCGCCGAACTATCCGAATCTGGACGAACTGGGCCGCCGTCTTGGCGAATCGAGCCAGCGTGACCAGAGTGTCAATGACGCGAGGCGCCTTGCGCAAACTGGTCAAAGCGCGAGCGCCGTACAGGAGTATCAGCGCGCGTTGAACGGCAAGCCGGCGACACCCGAACTGCAACTCGAGTACTACCAGGCGCTCTCGGCCACACCGCAAGGCTGGGATCAGGCGCGCCACGGCCTGGAACAGCTCACACGCGATAACCCCGACGACCCGCGCTACGCCCTCGCCTACGCACAGCATCTGACGTATCGCGATGTGACGCGCCGCGACGGTATTGCACGGCTGCAGAAGCTTGCCGCCGACAGCACGGTCGGCGCATCGGCGAAAAAGAGCTGGCGTCAGGCGTTATTGTGGCTCGACGCGCGGCCCTCCGACGCCGCGCTATACGAAGCGTATCTGCAAGGCGCGACCGATGACGCGGCGGTCAAGGCGCGCTTCGAGTCCATGGTTCAGCAGGACAAGTCGGCTCGCGATCGCGCACAGCAAAATGCCTCTGTCGACGCCCGCGGCCGCGCCGTCGCCG
The DNA here is from genome assembly GCF_046026855.1 of Paraburkholderia sediminicola. Taxonomy (GTDB): domain Bacteria; phylum Pseudomonadota; class Gammaproteobacteria; order Burkholderiales; family Burkholderiaceae; genus Paraburkholderia; species Paraburkholderia sediminicola_A. The sequence goes on from NZ_JAQQET010000001.1 coordinate 147,755, forward strand.
ACGGTTTTGCCGCGCTCGATCGTGACGATCTCGGCACGGCGCGCGCGAAGTTTTCGTCAATCCTGGCGAATAGTCCGAACGACACCGACGCGCTCGGCGGCATGGGTATCGCAGCGTTGAAGCAGGAACGCTTCGCCGAAGCCCGTAACTATCTGGAACGCGCGTCGCGCAGCGGCAATCCGGCGCGTTGGAAAACCGCGCTCGATAGCGCGACCTACTGGACCTATACCAGCGACGCGATCGGCGCACGCAGCAACGGTGAATTCGCCAAGGCGAAGGCACTCTTCGAACGGGCAATCGCGCTCAATCCGTCCGACGTCACGGCGCAGGTGCTGCTCGGTGAAATGCTGCTGTCGAACGGCGACCCGGTCGGCGCGGAGCAGGCTTACCGGATGGCGCTGCGCCGCCAGGCCGACAATCCCGATGCGATTCGCGGCCTGGTCGGCGCGCTCGCCGCACAAGGCCGCGGCGACGAAGCGCTGCAATTTGCCAATCAGTTGAACACCGAACAACAGTCGAAGGCCGGCGGCATCAACCGTCTGCGTGGCGAAGCGCAGGCAGCGCAGGCGCGCGCGGCCGAAGCGCGCGGCGATCTCGGCAGCGCGCGCAGCCTGTTTGAAGACGCGCTGCTGAACGATCCCGACGACCCCTGGCTGCGTCTGGACCTCGCGCGCATTTACGTCCGTCAGGGCGCGGTTGCGAATGCCCGCAGCATGATGGACGGACTGCTCGCCGCGCATCCCGACATGACCGACGCGCTATATGCGAGCGCGTTGCTGTCGGCAGAAACGCAGGACTGGGCTGCCGGTCTTGCGCAACTCGAACGGATTCCGGTCGCGCAACGCACCGACGCGATGACGACCTTGCAACACCGCCTGTGGGTGCATCAGCAGGCCGACCTCGCGACGCGGATGGCGCGCAACGGCCAGTCGCAACAAGCGCTGGCGACGTTGCACGCGGCCGAACCGGTCGCCGGCAACAGCCCCGAACTGATCGGCGTGATCGCGGCCGGATATCAGCAAGCTGGCGACCCGAATCGCGCATTGGGCCTTGTGCGCAGCGCGATGACCGCGGCGCCCGGCAATACCGATCTGCTGCTCCAATATGCGGGCATTCTGTCCGCCACGCAGCAGGACGCCGAACTCGGCATGGTGATGCGACGCCTCGCATCGATGCAACTGACGCCGCAACAGCGCACGGATTTCGGCAATCTGAATCTGGGCATCGTCATCAAGCAATGCGACGTGGTGCGTCAGCGCGGCGACCTCGCCGGCGCCTACGATGTGATCGCGCCGTGGCTGGCGGCGATGCCCGACAATCCCGATCTGCAAACCGCCCTCGGCCGCCTCTATTCGAGCGCCGGCGACGACCGCAATGCGCTCGCCAGTTACCGCGTCGCGCTGCAGCGCAAGCCCGACGACCTGAACCTGCTGCAAGCGACGATTCCCGCGGCGGTCGGTGCGAAACAGTTCAGCTACGCCGAGTCGCTCGCCAATCAGGCGCTCGCTGCGGCGCCAGGAGACCCGGGCGTGCTGGCGACGGTCGGCCGCATGTATCGCGCCGAAGGCAAACTGTCGCTCGCGTCGACTTATCTGCAGCGCTCGCTGGTCGCGGCCAATGCGCCGCTGATGGCCAACGCGCCACGTACCAATGCGCCGAGCAACGTGCCGCGCGGCTGGGAAGTCGCGATGCGCCGGATCGGCGCGACCCCACTGCCAGGCACCAATCCCTTCGAAGGTAAAACCGCCACGGTCACGCCGACCGACGCCGACAATGCCGCGCTTAGCCAGAGTGGCTTTAATGCCGCGCGCGCGTCGCTTCCGTACTCGCAGTCTTCCTTGCCGTCACAGACCGTGCCGAACTATCCGCCTCCCTCGCAGCCCACGCCTTATGTCGCGCCTTATACGACGCCTGCGCAGCCGTATTCGCCGAACGCCGCGCCCACCGCCGTTCCCTATAACGCGCCGCGGCCCGATACCAACACCGGTGGCTACGGCCAGGGGACCAACGGGTCGAGTCAGTCGGGCGCGCCGTTGCAGCCGTACCCGGGACAAGGCCAGCCGCAGATGCAAACGCAGATGCCGCCGCAGCAGCAGTACAACGGCGGGTATCCGCAGCAGGCGGGGTATCCGCAACAAACCGGTTACCCGCAACAGGGCGGATACGCTCAACAGCCGCAGTATCAGCAACAGGCGCCGGACGGCTATGCGCCCACGCCGTGGCCGATGTCGCCCGCGGCACGCGAAGCGCAAGCCAACGCCGGTTCGATGCAACAGCCGCGTTACACGGGCTCGACCACGAGCACGAAACACGCGGCCGGCAAGAAGCAAAGCACGTCGAAGAGCACGCGCAGCGCACAAGCTTATGCGCAGGCGCCGTATGGGCAGCAGCAAGGTTATCCGCAGCAGCAACAGCCCTATTACGGCCAGCAGCCATATCCGCAGCAACAACAGGGCTACGCGCAGCAGGCTTACGGTCAGCAGCCTTATCAGCCCTATCCGAATCAGGGCTCGGGTTATTACGCGCAGCAACAGCAGCCGTATATCCCGCAGCCGCCGACCGGTTATGCGCAGCCGTATTACCCGCAACAACCTGGCGCGAATGGTAATGGCGGCAACTACCCGCAGCCGAACGTCGCCAACACGCAGACGCTCGGCGTGGCCGAAGAACTGGCGCAGGTCAATCGCGAGCAGTCGAGCACCGTGTCGGGCGGGATCGTGTTCCGCAACCGCACGGGCGAGGACGGCCTGTCGACGCTCACCGATATCGAAGCGCCCATTCAGGGGCGTATCAAGGCAGGCAACGGCCATATCGTCGTGACGGCGACCCCGGTTACGCTGGATGCCGGTAGCGCCTCGGGGAATGTCTCGACGCTCGCGCGATTCGGCGCGGGGTTGTCCAACAGCAAGTCCGAGGCGGCGGCGATTGCCGGCACCAACACTTACGGCAGCCAGACTGCGAATGGCGTGGGTTTATCGCTCGGATACGAAGGCCGCAACATCAGCGGCGATATCGGCGTGACGCCGCTCGGTTTCCTCGAGAAGACCATCGTGGGGGGTGCGCAATACAACGGCGCCATTACCGACAAGGTGTCGTATTCATTGGCTGTCGCACGTCGCGCCGTGACGGACAGCCTGTTGTCGTATGCCGGCGCGCGCGACTCCGGCTCCGGGCTCGAATGGGGCGGCGTCACATCCAACGGCGGTCTCGGCAGCCTTGCATGGGACGACGGCACCAGCGGCCTGTATGTGAACGCTGCGTATCAGCACTACCAGGGCGTTCACGTCGCGAGCAATAACGCAGTCAAAGGCGGCGGCGGGGTCTACACGCGCCTGCTGAAGGATGCCGATCAGACGCTGACGATCGGCGTTAACACGACGCTGATGAGTTACGACAAGAACCTCTCGTACTTCACGTACGGTCAGGGCGGGTACTTCAGTCCGCAGCAATACGTGATTCTGAATCTGCCGGTTGAATGGACGGGGCGCAATGGTGCATTTACCTATGACGTGAAGGGCTCGATCGGCGTCCAGCACTATCGGCAGGATTCGTCGAATTATTTCCCGCTCAACGACTCTTCTGCGCCGCAGGCGACGGCTGCAGCGAATGCTGCTTTCGTTGGTACGGGTGTTGATAGTGGTGCGGTTTATCCTGGCCAGAGTAAGACGGGGGTTTCCTATTCGCTTAGCGCGGTGGGGGAATATCAACTTGCGCCGCAGCTGGCGTTTGGGGCGACTGCGTCGCTCGGTAATGCTTACGAATATCGCGAGTGGCTCGCGGCTGTTTATGTGCGGTATAGCTTTAGTAAACAGACGGGCTTGCAGCCGTTTCCGCCTACGCCGCTTAGTTCGCCGTATTTGTCGTTGTCGAATTAGAGATCGGTTTTTGTCTTTGGCGACGGCATTGTTGGTGGTTTTGTGGTGGTGCCGTTTTTTCTGGTTTGTTTGCCTGTGCGGCGCTTGTCTGTGTTTTTATGGTGTTGGCCTTTCCTTGAATTGTTATTGGATTATTAGCGTCGCCCCTGTGCGGGGCAGGCACCTACTTTTCTTTGCCTGCTGCAAAGAAAAGTAGGCAAAAGAAAGCAGCTCAAACCGCTAGCTCATAAGCGGGTCCCTCGCACAGTCGCGGTAGTGGTGCATCTGGAATCCGTGCTCTCGCGCACTCCGCTCTCGTGACAAGGGCGTCATACTTCCGGCGGCGCTGCGCGCGCCGAAGGGTACTTCTTAACGCCTTCGCCGCGTTTTGGTGCTCGTGTTTTGCTCGGAACCCCGACTTATCATTGCATCGCCCAAACACGCCCGTCCCCTTTCCTGCCGCCCAGGTACACCGCCCGGGTCGCGCCAAAGCAGCCGACATGCAATCAAAACCGGCGACATGTGCGCTTCTTTCCGGATCCCGCGTGCTTACTTGAGCAACGCAGGTAAAAGTTGCGAGACAGTTCGCGCCGATGGGTCGGCTAAACCCGCACAGCCCCTTCTGATACGCCACCAGGCAAGCGTTGTGACCTACAATTATCGCTGCCGCCCGGCCGCTTCGCGCCGGCTCGCGGTGCACGGCAGAAGATTCATCCCGCCTCCTGCTGAACATCCGCGCGCGTCATGCGCGCCGGCAGAGTGGGGACATACTCGTTGACGTGATCTCTGTGGAGCGCAGCAATGCCCTTTCCAGCACAAGACCATGGTTGCCCCGGCTGGAACGGGGAAATGGCGCGTCGCATCAGCGAATTCGACTGGGCCGCGACCGACCTCGGCGCCATAGAAAGCTGGCCGCGCAGTCTGACCGCCACCGTTCAAATGCTGCTCGCCTCGCCCGTGCCCCTCGTGCTTTTATGGGGCAAGCCTGGCTACATGATCTACAACGACGCCTACGCGATATTCGCGGGCGGGCGGCATCCGTATCTGCTCGGCTGTCCGGTCGAGCACGGCTGGCCGGAGATCGCCGATTTCAACCGGCATGTGATGCTCACGTGTCTCGCCGGCGGCACCCTGTCGTATCGCGACAAGGAACTGGTCCTGCTGCGCGACGGCAAGCCTGAAGACGTCTGGATGGACCTCTACTACAGCCCGGTCGCCGACGATAGCGGCGCACCCGCGGGCGTACTCGCGATGGTCGTCGAAACCACCACGCGTGTCCTCACCGAACGCTGGCGGCAGCGTGCCGAAGCGGAGCTGCACGAGACCAACGAACGGCTGCAACTCGCGCTCAATACCGGCGCCGTGCTCGGCACCTGGGTGCTCGACGTGCGCACCGGCACCGTCACCGGCGACGAACGTTTCGCGCGCACCTTTTCGTTTCCGCTCGAAGAGGCCGCGACCGGGGTCGAGCGCAATGCCGCGACACAAGTGATCCATCCGGACGACCAGCCGCTCAACGACCGCATGACGATCGAAGCAATGCGCACCGGCCAGCCGTTTCGCGCCGAGTACCGGATTCGCCGCCCCGATGGCGACTATATGTGGGTGCAGGCGAACGGTCAGTGCGAATTCGACGAACAGGGGGAGCCGACCCGCTTTCCCGGCGTGCTGATCGACATTCACGAACGCAAGATCGCCGAACAATCGCTGCGCCAACTGACCGAAACGCTCGAACAGCGCGTTACCGACGAGGTCGCGGCACGGGCGGCCGCCGAAGAGCAGTTGCGCCAGGCTCAAAAGATGGAAGCGATCGGCAGCCTCACAGGCGGCGTCGCCCACGACTTCAACAATGTGCTGCAAGTGATCAACGGCAATCTGCAGATGCTCGCCGCCGACGCCAATGACAGTCCGGCCACGTTGCGGCGGCTGTCCGCCGCGACCGATGCCGTCAAACGCGGCGCGAAACTGGCCGCGCATCTGCTCGCCTTCGCGAGGCGCCAGCCGCTCTCGCCGACCGTGCTGAACCCGCGCCGCCTGCTCGCCGGCATGAGCGAGATGCTGCACCGCGCGCTCGGCGAGACCGTCAGGATCGAAACGGTATTGAGCGACGATCTGTGGCACGTGCAGGCCGATCGCAATCAACTCGAAAACGCGCTGCTCAATCTCGCGATCAATGCACGCGACGCGATGCAAGCCGACGGCACGCTCACCGTTTGCGCAACCAACCGCGTGCTGGACTCGATGTTTTGCCACGGCAAGCCGGAACTCTCGCCGGGCGAATACGTAGTGTTCTCGGTGACCGATACCGGCGCCGGCATGAAGCCCGAAATCCTGGAACGCGTGTTCGAACCATTCTTCACGACCAAGCCCGATGGCCATGGCACCGGCCTGGGATTAAGCATGGTGTTCGGTGTCGTCAGACAAAGCGGTGGCCATACGTTGATCGACAGCGAAGTAGGACGCGGCACCACCGTCTCGCTGTTTTTCCCGCGCTGCTGCGAGCCGGAAACAGCCGAAGCCGTCGATCAGACCGCCACGCCGGTGGGCGGCGGCGAAACGATTCTGGTGGTCGAAGACGATGCGGATGTGCGCCTGACCGCCGTCGAAATGCTCGCGCAACTCGGCTACAAGGTGCTGACGGCATCGAGTGGCGACGCGGCGCTCGAATTCATCGAAAGCGACGTGCCGATCGATCTGCTGTTTACCGATGTCGTGATGCCAGGCCAGGTGAAAAGCGTGGAACTGGCGCAGCGTGCGGCGGCGCGCTCGCCCTCGGTACCGACACTCTTCACCTCGGGCTATACGCGCGACGAGATCGTCCATCACGGCAAACTCGATGCCGGCATCACGCTGCTTTCCAAGCCGTACCGGCGCGACGATCTCGCGCGCAAGGTGCGCGGCGTATTGCGCGCTGGAGCCGCCGACATGAGCGACGGGCAGATCGCCCCCTGCGTGCCACGCACGGTCTACGATCCAGCCGGCGTATTCGCAGCGTCCGATCCGCGCGAAATGCCGCTGCACGAGCCAAACTCCGCAGGAGAAAGCTCGCCCGCCAACGCCTCGGCGGGTCTGCCTGGGAGTTCGCCTGGGAATTCAATGGCAAGTCCGCCGTCACACCAACCCGGCACGCCGGCTCGCGTGCTGCTGGTCGAAGACGACCCCGATTCGCGCGACGCAGTCAGCGAACTGCTCGGCGCGCTGGGTCTCGACTGCACGGCGGTCGCGAGCGCGGAAGAAGCGCTGCCGCTCGTGCCCGCGCAACGTTTCGACATACTGTTCACGGACCTGACCTTGCCCGGCATGTCCGGCGACAACCTGGCGCGTGCGCTGCTGCGGCAGCAGCCGGATATCCGCGTGTTGCTGGTGTCGGGCTATGGCAGGAGTGCCGAGATCGGCGAGGCCATCCCCGGCGCGCGACTGCTCGGCAAACCGCTCGATATCTCGCAGTTACGGCGCGAGCTCGCGGAGTGGCTCGATCACACGGAGGCGGCTTCCTAGGCTCGCCTCCGTTAATTTCGCGGCCTCACCCGCTGGCGAGTGGACCGGATACATCTGAAAGACCCGCTTTGCAACATCCAGCAAGGCGGCTAACTCATTCGCATGCCTACCGAAAGGCACATTGCATTCAAGCTTGCATCGCCTGTTGCAAGGCTGCCAGACACCGCAAGTTCTCGGCTCCCGTGCCGACCGAAATCCTCAGCCAGTCCGGCAATCCATAAACACCGACAGGCCGTACGATTACGCCCTGACGCAACAGGCTGGCATTGACCATGGCCGCATCGCCTACCTGAACAAGAACGAAGTTCGCGCGCGAACGCAGGTAGTGCAAGCCTAGCGAATCGAAGCCCGCATAGAGTTGCGCCAGCCCCTTATGGTTTTCAGCACAACTGCGCACAAGGAAAGCCTCGTCATTGAGCGCCGCTACGGCTGCGCGCTCTGCCAGCGCCGTCACCACAAAGGCCGGTCTGATGCGGTTCAGCAATGCCGCCAACGGCGGTTGCGCAACACCGTATCCGACTCGCAGGCCAGCCAGTCCATACGCCTTCGAAAACGTTCGGGTCACGATCAGATTGGGAAAGCCCCGCACCCATGCCAGACTGTCATAACAGTCGTCGACCGGCAAATACTCGCTATACGCCTCGTCGAGCAGGACCGGGATGTGGCTCGGGACTGCAGTAAGGAAGCGCTCCAGCGCCGCGCCCGATACGAACGAGCCGGTCGGATTGCCCGGATTCGCAAGGTAGACAAGCGCGGTATTCTCGTCGATGGCGGCGAGCATCGCCTCCAGGTCGCAGCCGTAGTTATGTGCCGGCACCACCTTGTGTGCGGCGCCAGTGCGCTGCACGGCATTGACGAACGCCTGGAACGAGTACTGGGCATAGACCGCATTGCGGCCGGGTTCAAGAAACGCAGTGGCGGCCAATCCCAGCACGCACTCCGAACCGTTGCCCGGCACCAGGCATTCGGCCGGCACGTCGAACCTGCGCGACAACGCGGCTAGCAATGCATGGCAATCGTTGTCGGGATACCGGGCCAGCTCAGTGCCGGCATCCGTCAGAACAGCACGGGCTGCCGCGCTCATGCCGAGCGGATTTTCGTTTGAGGCCAGCTTGACGATCGCTTCGGGTTGAACACCTATTTCACGCGCCAAAGCGTCAATCGGCTTACCCGGCTGATACGGTTTCGTCGCACGAATGTGGGCCGGCAGTCGCGGTGCCGTTTCGCTGGTATCACGCATGGGTACAGCCTCCCTGTATTGCCTTCAATTCGAAAAATTCCTCGACACCGTAACGTCCGTTTTCGCGTCCGATGCCCGATTGCCGATAGCCGCCGAACGGCGCGGCAAGATTCTGCGGTGCGCCGTTGACGACGACCTGTCCCGTGCGCAGGCGCCGGGCGATGCCGAGCGCACGCTGCGCATCGGCACTCCAGACGCCGCCCGACAATCCATAGGGCGTGCTGTTGGCGATCGCCACAGCGTCTTCTACATCCGTGTAGCTCATCAGCGCCAGCACGGGACCAAAGACTTCCTCACGCGCTAACGTCATGTCTGGTGTCACGGCGGAAAACACGGTCGGTCGCACAAAATAGCCGTGCTCAAAACCAACGGGGCGGCCGGCACTGCCAGTCACGAGCCGCGCCCCCTGTGCGAGCGCGGTGCCGATATGACGCTGCACGGCCTCGAACTGACGGCGGTTGGCAACCGGTCCGAGCCGGGTCTCCGGACGATCAGGATTGCCTACGATCCAGTCCCGGGCGTGCTGCGCGCATAGGGCTTCGACTTCACTCAGCAGGACGGCCGGTACCAGCAGCCGCGTCTGTGCCGCGCAAATCTGGCCGCTGTTCGTGAAGCATTGGCGCAGCACCGTTGACACCGCGTCAGACAGCGGTGCGTCGTCGAGCAGGATGGTGGCCGACTTTCCGCCCAGTTCAAGCGCGACTTTTTTCACGGAATCGGCCGCAGCGCGCGCTACTGCACGCCCGCCCGTTAGAGACCCGGTGAAGCTCACCATGTCGACCTCGGGATGGGCCGCCAACGCCGCGCCTGTGCCCGGCCCATCACCCCATACGAGATTGAACACGCCTCGCGGCAGACCGGCTTCGTGAACAATTGTGGCAAAGCGTCGAGCGGCAAGCGGCGCTAACTCGCTCGGCTTGAGAACCACCGTGCAACCGGCCGCGAGCGCCGCGCCAACCTTGGCGACGATTTGATGCAAGGGGAAATTCCATGGCGTGATGGCCGCTACCACACCCACCGCTTCACGCACGACGAGCGAGTGGCCCACGTTTGTTTCAAGCGCCATCGAACCGATCGCCTCGATCGCCAGTTCGAGATTACGCAACGGCATCGGCACCTGCATCTGCCGCGAGACCCATAACGGCGCGCCGATCTCCTGGGCAAGATCGGCGGCGAAGCCATCGAGCTGCCGCGCAATGCCCTCACGCACGCGGTTCAATGCCGCGCAGCGCTGCTCAACCGGCGTGGCGGACCAACCACCGAACGCGCGCCGCGCCGCGGCAACCGCCGCATCCACGTCGTCCGCATCACACACGGCAATCGAAGCAAATTGACGCTCGGTGCACGGATCAAAAGCCGCGAGCCTGTCGCGCCCGGCAACGGGAACCCAATCACCGTCGCAATAGAAAGTATCAAAATTTTCCACGCCCTTCCCCTTATGCCGCCTTGGCCGGTTCGCCAAGCGGGTTGGGCGGCGCTTCGCGGCCTGCCAGCTTGAGCGGCGCCTTGAGGCGGAATAGATGCCAGGGACTCGGCATCTCGCCGACCTGCGCTTCGATCACCACAGGCGCACGTGCGGCAATCGCATTGCGTACCGCCCCCTCAAGCTGCTGCGGGTTGGTCACGCGTTCGAAATCCAGATCGAAGGCCGAGGCAAGTCGATCGAAATGCGGATTGCACAGTTCGACCGCGATGTTTTCGCCGAAGGTCTGTTTCTGGATCGTCCGCACATTGCCGAAATGGCCGTCGTTAAATACGACCGTGACAAGGCCTACGCCATACTTGCGCGCCGTCGCCAGCTCCTGCATGTTCCAGCCGAAGCCGCCGTCGCCGTTGATGCTGACCACGGCACGACCCGGGTTGCCGGCAGCCGCGCCGAGCGCAGTGGCGAACCCGTAACCGAGCGTGCCCTGATAGCCCGGCGTGATGAACGTACCCGGCTGGTAGACCGGATACATCAGCCGCGCGAAATAGCCGACCTGCGTCAGTTCGTTGACGAGGATGCCGTCGTCGGGAATCGCACTGCGCAACGCACGTGTGTAGGCACTCTGCGGCTCGATCTCGTCGGCCTGACGCTGAGCCCACGCACGCACGATGTCGAGGTCGGCCGGGGGCGCGCGGCGCACGCCGCTCAGTTCGTCGCACAACGCTTCGAGACCGAGCCGCGCATCGGCGCCAATCCCGAGACCCGGCGCGCGTGGCGCCGACCAGTCGGCCGCGTCGGCGTTCAGATAGATGTAGCGGATGCCTGCGCCCGGCCACGACGGCGCAGGCGTCATGATGTCGAGAAAGCGGCTGCCCACCACCAGCACGACATCGGCGTGCGGGAACACGGCGCGACCGCCGAGCGTATTCAGCGCGAGTGGATGCCGGCTCGACAAGGCGCCTTGTGCGTTATCGTCGAGTACGACCGGGGCCTGCAATTTCTCCGCAAAACGGCGCAGCGCCTCGCTCGCGCCAGCGGCCAGCACGCCGCCACCCGCGTAGATCACAGGAAAGCGTGCCCGCTCAAGGAGTCCGGCGGCCTGGGCAATGGCGACTGGATCAGGCCGCACACGGCCGGCATCATCTTCATTCGCAGGCGGATCGATGAGCGCGATATCGGCGCTCGCGCTCAATACGTCATGCGAAATTTCAATGCCGACCGGACGCGGCCGCCCGCTGCGCAACTGCTTCACCGCTTCGCGCACGAGCCCTGGAATGGCTTGCGGCAACGCTGCACTGCCCTGCCATTTCGTCACGCTGGCCAGCACCTGGGTCTGGTTCGGAATTTCGTGCAACAGCCCGTAGCCGCGGCCGACCCCGCTCGAATGGATATTGCCGGTAATGGCCAGCACCCGTGAATTGCAAGCATAGGCGGTCGACAGCCCCGCCATCGCATTGAGCAGCCCGGGGCCGGGCACGACCATGCTGACGCCGATGCGCCCTGTCGTGCGTGCATAGCCGTCGGCCATATACGCGGTGGCCTGTTCATGACGCGGCACCCAGTAGCGGATCCGGTCGCTCTGCTGACGCAGCGCTTCCACGGCCCAGTCGAGCTGGACACCCGGAATGCCAAAAATATCGGTGATGCCTTCACGCACCAGTTGCTGCGCGAGCGCTTGTCCGCCGGTCATATTCATGGAGTCACTTCCTTGCAAATTGGAGAGGTTTGAGTTCGATGTCTGAGCCGCATCAACCGTGTTGTGGCGCGTCTTGCGCCATCGGTCTCGCGGCTGCTCCGGGTAGCGCCAACGCAGCGGCAAGACCCAGCAGGACACCGAAAATCACGTAATACGCGGGAGCCATCCGGTCGCCAGTGACGACAATCAGTCCCGTCACAATGAGCGGCGTAAAGCCGCCGAAAACCGTGGTCGACAGGTTGTAGCTGACCGACAGACCGCTGGAGCGTCCACTCACGGGGAACATCTCCGCCAGTGCGGTGGAAAGCGGGCCAAGCACCGCCGCGCCCAGCACGCCGAACAGCAATTCGATCGCGAGCAGCGTGCTCATGGCCGGGTCGGCCTTCAGCCAGGCAAAGCATGGCCACACAGCAATCAGGCTGAACACGAACCCCCACGCCAGCACGCTCTTGCGTCCGACCCGATCGGACAAGGCGCCGAATGCGGGACATGCCAGAATGCGCACCACGCCCGATATCGCGATCACGACGAACGGCGTGCTCGGCGGCATCCGCAGGTACTGCACTGCGTAGGTTGGCATATAGATGTTGAAGACGAATTGCATGATGGTGGTGCCCGCCACCAGCCCGCTCGCGATGACGATTTCGCGCCAGTAAACCCGCAGCAGTTGCCCGAACGGCAGGCTCGGCTCGCGTTCCCGCGTCACGCGAAAGAGTTCGGGTTCGTCCACCCGGTTACGGATATACAGCCCGACCGGCCCGATCAGCAGGCCCAACAGAAATGGCAGCCGCCAGCCCCATGACTCCAGTTGCGCCGGGGTGAGGCCCTGCGTGATCAGTACACCGACGAGCGACGCGAGGACACCGGCCACCGCCTGCGCAAACATCTGAAAACTGCCGAACAGGCCCTTCTGGTGGGCAGGCGCGGATTCCACCAGCATCGACGTCGCGCTGCCGAACTCCCCACCGGCCGAAATGCCTTGCAGAACACGGGCGAGCACCATGATGACGGTCGCCACCACGCCGGCCTGCGCGTAAGTCGGCGCAAGACCGATCATTGCGGTCGCCACGGTCATCATTGCGATGACCAGCAACAGTGCCGCCTTGCGGCCCACGCGGTCGGCATAGATGCCCAGCACGATGCCGCCGACCGGACGCGCCACGAACGAAACGCCAAATGTCGCTGCGGTCAGAAGCGTGGCCGACGACCCGGCCGTGGCCGGAAAGAAGTGGCGTGAGATCACGCCCATCAGATAACCGAAGGCGATGAAGTCGTACCACTCCAGCACGTTACCGATCGTCGACGCAAAAATCACGCGACGGTGTTTGAACAATTCCTGCATGTCTCCAACCTCCTGAAGGGGTCTTTCCAGTTCGCTCCTGGATGGGCGTGCCCCGACTGCGCGGGTTCCTGCCTGACTGAATCGTGTCACCTTAGAGATAACCACGAAAGCCTTTTTTGGCTATCATGATCGCCTTTAGCGATCACTATCGACCCACGGAGTAACGACATGACATTGCAGCAATTGCGCGATTTCACGGCAATCGTGAACCAGGGTGGGGTGCGCGCGGCGGCGCGCGCACTCGATGTGTCGCAGGCGGGGCTCACCAAGAGCGTGTCGAAACTGGAGGCGTCAGTGCAGGCGTCACTGTTCGTTCGTACTTCGCGCGGGGTCGCCCTCACCGCATTCGGGGAACGCCTGCTCGAACACGCGGCGATCATCCTGCGCGAATGCGACCGCGCCGAAGCGGACCTGAACCAGCTGCGCGGCGACGAAGCAGGCGAAGTCGGTGTCGGTGTGTCGCCCGCGCCGTCGATTCATCTGGTGCCGGCCGTGCTGCCCGAGTTTCGCCGCCGTTATCCACGGGCACGGCTTCACGTCACGCACGGCCTGTCACATTCGTTATTGCCCGCCGTACGGTCGGGGCAACTCGATATCGCCATCACGCCGGTACCCGAACCTTTCGACGCCGCTGGGTTGCACATCATTCCGCTCTTTCCGACCGAACCGTCTATCGTCGGACGACGCGATCACCCGCTTGCGAAGAGCCGCTCGATCAAGGAACTGGTCGATTGTGAATGGGTGATCACCGGGGTGGCGGATAGCCTTGGCGCGCCAGGCAGCAGCATCGTCGACCTGTTCGCCGAGGCTGGGCTCGGCCGGCCAAATGTCGCCGTCGTGTGCGACTCATTGTTCGACACGCTATCGCTGATCGCCCGCACCGATCTGCTCGCACCGCTGCCGCAAGCGGTGCTGACACACAGCCTCATGCGGGACGGCCTGGCACGCATTCCGATCCGCGAACCGCAGAAGGTCTACACGATCTGTATCGTTCATCGCGCCAGCCCGCCGCTGTCGCCGATCGCGGCGGCGTTGACGGCGATGCTGGTGTCGTTCGCGAAGATCGGGCGTGGGATCAGGGGGGAAGAACGATGAGCCCGGCAAGAGCGGGCAAGTGGTCCAATTCAAATAGCGATGTTTCATCCACCCGCAGATCCAGGGGCGAAATAATAAAGCGCCGCGCCTTGGTCACTCCGCTGCCAGCGTATGCCTCCGGTTCGAAAGCGTCCCCGCTCTCGTCCGGTCACTATCTTCTGTAGCCGTCGTTCAGCGTGGAGAGGAAAGCGGCGACGTCGTCGATATCCTGCTCCGACCACACGGGGCGCTCGCCCACCTTGCGCGTGAGCGGTTCGTCGGTCGTATCCACATTCACGCGCAGCGCAACCGGCAAGTCGTTGAATTTATCGACCTTGCCGTGAGCATCTGTCGGGTACCACTTCGCCGGATTCGTATCGCGCTGAACGTAGAAACGCAGCGCGTCCTTCAGCGTATGGAAGCGGCCGTTGTGGAAGAACACATGCCGCGTTGCCGTGTTGCGCAGGGACACAGATTTGAAGAGTCCGCAGTTGCTTCTGTCGCTAGACTGATCGGTACGCAGCGGTCCACACAAACCCATATCGAAGTACTTCGGATCCGCGTTCACACGCAAGTCCGGATTGCGTGGCACGCCGAGCGCCTGGAAGTTGAAGTCGGTGAAAAGCGGATGAGAGCCATCGACACCCGATTGATCGATGTGGCACGAGGCGCAATTGCCTGCGGCCGGATCGTCGAACAGCTTCTTGCCGCGCAATTCGCGTGCCGTCAACTGCACCTTGCCGTCGAGGTAGTAATCGAACTTGCTGGTGTACGGATGAAAACTCGGGTCTTCGAGCTCGAAGCGCTCGATGGCATACATCGCCTGGGTGAATGCCTTGCTGGGGTCGGTGAAAATGTTCTGGCCGAACACTTCGCTGAAGCGCGCCGCGTACGGCGCGTGCTCCAGTTTCGCGAGCACCGCCGCCGGATCCCGGTTGGCCATCTCGTCCGGATTGAACAACGGGAAACTCGCCTGATCGTGCAGACGGTTAAAGCGCCCATCCCAACCGAAGCCGCCAACCGGCACGTTGTCCGTTTCGCTCAGGCGCTCGGACAGACTGGCCGCCTGCGCATGACTCCACATCGGCGTACGGTTCAGCACGTAGCGCAGGCTCGGCACGGCGCGCGTGCCTTGCGAGCGCATGTCGGGTCCACCCAGTTGCGCGGCCAGCCCGTTGGGCGGCCCGTACGCATGCGACGGGCTATGACAGATCGCGCACGACATCTTGCCCGAGGCCGACAACGACGGATCGAAGAACATCAGCTTGCCGAGCGCAGCGGCATCGCTGTATGTAGGCGGCACGTCGTTCGGCGCCGCACCCGCTGCCATCGGCAGCAGTACAGCGCCCGCCAGCACGGCGAGCGCTGCGAATCGCATTGCGGAAACCGTCATCGGCTTAAAGGTTCGTGAAGATGTCGTTGCCGAACCCAACCAGGCCAGCCTGCCCCGCGTAGCCGAGATAACCCAGCTGGAAAATGTCTTCAATGCTCCTGAGCATCGAGTAATGGTTGTACTGCACTGTCGACACCGTGCCCGGTTTGATGAACTTCGAGATCATCACCGCACCGGTCTGGTCGCCGCCAAAGCTCTGTTTGGTCAGGTTGATCGTCGCACCCTTGTACGACAGCGACGAAGTCTCCGGGAACGCCGGCAGATTCGGACCCGGCTGCTGGCTGCAGCAGGTTGTACCCGCGAAAGTCAACTGCGTTTGTCCCGCTGAAGGCTGGGTCACCGACGCATAGCTGCTCTCGTCGAAGTTGATGATCAGCAGACCGTCCTGCTGGAATGCCGGCGAGGCGGTGATAATCGGCACCCACTTCTGCAGGAATGTGTTCGCGCTCGTCAGGCCGCCGGGCTGGCCATTCACGCACGGCGCGTCGTGGCCATCGTCGCACAGGTTCGGCGTAATCAGGTTGAAGTTGGCGGTGGTCGAGATCGATTGCAGGTCGGTTGTGAGTTTGTTCAGGTTCACGACGTTCTGGCCGCAGTCCGGCGAATCGATGATCGAGTGGAAATACATGAACGGGTTGTGACGCGTTGCGTATTGGTCGCCCAGCGGCACGGCCGCGCTCGGCGCTTGCCCAACCTGCGTGAGGTCGGTTGTGTTGAGCGCCGGATGACCGCAGGTAGCGGCTTCGCGCGTGGGGTCGTTGCCCATGTCGTCTTCATAGCCCTTCCATGTCAAACCAGCGGCCTTCAGCTGGTCCGGCAGCGTCTTGATGCTCGCCGGATACACGCAGCCCGAGCCGATTGCCTGACCGTCCGGCGTCATACCCGCGAACTTGAAGTCCTGGTAGATCGGGCAATCGTTGTCCGTTTCCGGTGTCGGCGCCTGACCGCTGATCATCGAGATGTAGTTGTCGAGGCTCACGTGCCCCGTGCCGTAGTACTGCTGCACCAGCGCGCCTTGCGAAGCCAGTGTCTGCGACAGATACGGCGCCTTGCTGTTTGCGCCGAAGGTAGCCGCATAGTTCTCGTTTTCGAGCGTGATGACGAAAACATGCTTGATCTGCTGCTGCCCGGTCACATTGAGCGACGAGGACGACGAGCCGCACGCGGCGACGATAGCGCCTACGAGGACAGCAGAAATGGCAGCGAAAAGTGTGCGCATCAAGGTGCGTTTTGACATTCCCTTCCCTTTTAATTGTGTTTTCCTGATCCGATCGAATCGACATACATCCCAATTGCTTTGCATGACGAACTAAATCGGATTGAATCACTGGGCATGTAATTACCCGTGCTGCCCACTGGCAAAAAAAACGGCGTATTCCGCGATCGGGACCGCCGTTTCTGGTGCAAAGCGAGGTTAACACCGCCGGTTCAATCGCACGTAGTCCATCCCGACTAAGGGGAAACGACGACTGCAGGACGCAATCAAAGGCTCCCTGTCCAACCGCGCCCCATTTCTCGCTTTTCCCCACACCACGCCCGAAATCGCGCCTTGACACCAAGACATCATGACGTCATGATGTCTACGATGAACAGTGACCGTAACAGCCAACTCCCCCTCTACGCGCAGGTCGAAGCCGTACTCGCCGCACGGATCACAGACGGCACGTATCCGCCAGGCACGCAGTTGCCCAATGAAGCAAGCCTGCTGGCGAGCTTCAACATCAGCCGCACCACGCTGCAAAAAACGGTGCAGAACCTGATTACGCGCGGTTTGATCGAAATCCGCCGCGGCAAGGGCACCTTTGTGACCCAGCCGCGCCTCACGCAGCCGCTCACCGAGCTGAGCGGCTTTGTCGAAGATATGCGTGCGCAGGGCCGCCATCCCACCGCCCGGCTGCTAGCGAGACAAATCGAAACCGCGAGCGAGGCCGTCGCCGGCAAACTGGCGCTCGAACCGGGCACGCCCGTCGTCCATATTCAGCGCGTGCGTATCGCCGACGGCACACCGCTTTCATTCGACGAAACCTGGCTACCGAAAGACATCGGCGAAAAGATCATCGAAAACGATCTGGAGGCGGAGCCGATCTTTACGCTGCTCGAAGAGAAGTACGGCATTCCGCTGATCGAAGCCGAATACCGGCTCGAAGC
Source organism: Paraburkholderia sediminicola (assembly GCF_046026855.1). GTDB lineage: Bacteria > Pseudomonadota > Gammaproteobacteria > Burkholderiales > Burkholderiaceae > Paraburkholderia > Paraburkholderia sediminicola_A. The sequence continues at coordinate 165,426 of NZ_JAQQET010000001.1, forward strand.
GATCGCCGCGAACGAAGCCGTTGCGCAGGCCCTCGAGGTCGACGTGGGCAGCCCGATTTTCCTGATCGAGCGAACCTCGTATTGCGACGAAAACCGTCCGGTCGATTATGAAAAGCTGTACTACCGTGGCGATCAGATCCAGTTCGTCACCCGTCTCGCCCGGCGCAAGCCGAACGGCCAATGACCGGCGCGCAGGCTACGATGGATCTGAGCTACACGCTGTGGCTCTTCGCGGTGTCAGTCGGGGCAAGCGCGTTGGGCGGCATGCTTGGCATGGCAAGCGGCATTTTTATCGTGCCCATCCTGACCATGTTCGGCCACCTCGATATTCACGTCGCAATTGGCGCCAGCATCGTTTCGGTGATCGCCTGCTCGTGCGGCGGTGCAGCGCCCTTCCTGCGCGGTCGCCTGACCAATATTCGTCTCGCCGTGGTTCTGGAAACCGCCACCACGCTGGGCGCGTTGTCCGGCGTGCTGCTGAGCGGGCTTATCCCGGTGCCCGTGCTGTTTTTCATTTTCGCGGTCATTCTGCTGCTCTCCGCCCAGCAAATGCTGGCGCGGCGTGCCGACCCGATCGCCAGCTATGGCGCCAACGCGCCGGGCACAAATTCGTGGGGCACATCGTTGCAACTGGATTCGAGTTATCCGGATCGCGCACTCGGACGCGATGTCGACTATCGCGTGCAACGTGTACCGCTGGGTTTGTCCCTGATGTACGGCGCAGGGTTGATTTCGGCGTTGCTCGGCATCGGCAGCGGCGTCCTCAAGATTCCGGCGATGGACACGGCGCTGCGCTTGCCAATCAAGGTCTCGTCCGCCACGTCCAATTTCATGATCGGCGTGACGGCGGCGGCCAGCGCCGGTGCTTACTTCCTGCGCGGTGAGATCGTGGTCGCGATCGCCGGCCCGGTGGCATTGGGCTCGGTCGTGGGCGCCGTGCTCGGCGCGCGCGTGCTCACGCGCGTATCGGGCGAGAAACTGCGCGTGCTTTTTGTCGTGGTGCTTGCGCTGCTCGCCGTGCAGATGCTGCTCGAAGCATTCGGCGTCCATCTTTCCGGAGCGCCGGCATGAGCCGCATCGCGTCGAGCGGGGCACGGCTCGAGTACTGGCTGGCGAAGCTCCTGCAGTACGGCACATGGGTGGCAACAGGCACGATTGCGACCGGCCTTGCAATTAGCCTTCCAGCCAGCCTTCGAAGCGCTTTTCCCGGCCTGCAAATTCCCACCGGACTGCTTTCAGCGTCGGCCGGCATGCATATTGTGAGCGTCGGCATCGCGCTTTTTATCCTGCTGCCGATAATGCGGCTTATATTGATGTTAGGGATGTTCCTGCATCAACGCGACTACCGGTTCAGCGCGATTGCCGCCCTCGTGCTGGTGATCGTCGCTGCGGGATTACTGGCCGGCGCAGCCTGATGTGCGCGGCACGAACGACCCCGGGTATGATGCCGATCGTGCACGGGTCGGCGTTCGACCCACCGCTGCACATTTGTAATGCACGCGTTGTAATGCATTTTGTCATTGCGTTTTGTCACGCGTTTTGAAGTTGCATTGGCAGCCGCGTCTTGCGCGGCACTTCTTCCAGTCACGAGAACCATCATGCCCGTCCAACACGACGAAGTCCCCACCTCCAGCACCGAGCCGGGCAAGGCAAAGCGCAAGGATCTGTCCATTGTGGCGCGCAATCTTATGATGGTTGCAGTCGGCGTCGTGGTCTTCGCGATCGTTGCGACGGTCGTGCTTTACGGTCCGATCACTTACGGCGACGAGATTCCCAACTTCGGCATCATTCTCATGCTGACCGTGCCGGTTATAGCGGGCGTGGCGTTCCGCGTCGGGCTGGATGCGTGGCTGGATCGGAAATGAGCGGCAACACCACCCACACTTCCAGGCCACCGCCTTCGCGTGCATGAAACTGCAGGCTGCCGCCGTGCAGCCGCGCGATCCGCTCGACAATCGCAAGCCCGAGCCCGGTGCCACCGCTGTGCGCGCGGGCATTGCGGCCACGCTGAAACGGCGCTTTTAGCTGCTCCAACTCCTCCGCCGAAAGCCCTTTGCCACGATCGCCGACCGCGACATACACCGCTTCGTTTGTGGTCCAACTCCGCACAGCGAGCCCGGTCCCGCCATATACGATCGCGTTCTGCATCAGGTTCATCAGGAGCCGCATCATGCTGATCGGCCGGTAAGCCACAGCGGGCAAGTTCGCGAGCGACAACTCGAATTCATGCCCCAGCCCCGCGAAATCGCCGGCCAGCCGTTCGATCAACGCATTCAGATCACCGGGCGCCACCGCTTCACGCTCGCCGCTCCCCGCGTAGTCCATGAACTGCTGCAAGATCGTCTCGATCTGATCGAGGTACGACTCGGCGGCGACCACGAAGCTGCTGTCGCTGCCGTCCGGCATCGCCATGGCCATCGCAAGGCGCAGTTTGGTCAGCGGCGTGCGGATATCGTGCGAGATACCGGCCAGCATCAGCGCGCGCGTCGCTTCGGCTTGCTGCAACGCATGCGTCATCTGATTGAACGCGCTGCTTACCGTGGCGATCTCGGCAGGACCATCGGTCGGCAACGGCGCGGGCGTTTCGCCGGCGCTCACGCGGCGCGCGGCCCGCGTCAATTCCTGGAGCGGCTGGTTGAGATGGCGCTGGATCACGTAGCCAGTCAGCGCCGCCAGTGCACCCAGACCGAGCGACAGCAGGATCGCCGCGTCGAGTCCGGCGCCTTGCGCGTCCTCGGGAATCGGCAGCGCGATCCAGTACGGCGTGCGCGGCGCATCGGCTGGCGCGTGCATGCGAATCCACATCCGTTGACCGCCTTCGGACTGCCAGCGCACCGGCATGTCGGCGGGCAGGTGCGCACGCAAGCTCTCGAGAAACACGTTGCGTTGATACGTGCGATAGGCGTGCATCAGACCAGGCGGCGGCGCACCAGCCGCTTCGGCGGGGAGTTGCGCGCGAGCGTCGAGGCGTGCGGTCAAATCGGCACGCGCGCCAGGCGGTGTGGCCTGAAGCAGATTGTCGAGCGTCGTTACGTAGGTGGCGAACACCGTGGCCGCCCGTTCGACGCGAGGCCGCTGCACATAGTGCAGCAAGACGCCGAGCACGCATATCTGGCTCAGCATCAGCAGCACGATCAGCAAGACGATATTGCGCGCCAGTAGCGTTTTCGGCAGCGCCCTCTGCAGCAGCGAGCGCGTCATGAGTCGACGTCCGCGATCAACATGTAACCGACACCCCACACGGTCTTGATGAAGCGCGGCTTCGACGGGTCGTCCTCGACGATCTGCCGCAGCCGCAGCACCTGCACGTCGATGCTGCGATCGAGTGCATCGTGCTCACGGCCACGGGCGCGCGCCAGCAGATTGTCACGGCTCACAGGCCGGTTCGGCGAGGAAGCCAGCGCGACCAGCAACAGCATCTGCGCCGAATGAAGCTCAAGCAGTTCTCCAGCACGCGACAGCTGCTGCTTGCCGACGTCGAGACTGAAATCGCCGAAACGCACGCTCTGCGAGGTCACGGTGACATCGCCCGAGGCCATCTTCTGGCGGCGCAGCAGCGCATTGATCCGCGCCACCAGTTCACGCGGCAGGAACGGTTTGGCGAGATAGTCGTCGGCGCCGGTTTCGAGGCCGACCACCTTGTCGAGCGGATCGCCCTTCGCGGTCAGCATCAGGATCGGCAACGTCTGCCCTTGTGCGCGCAAGCGGGCGCAGATCGCGAGGCCGTCCTCCTCGCCGATCATCAGATCGAGCACAAGCAGATCGAACGGCTCGCGTTCCAGATAGCGGTCGAGCCGTTTGCCATCTTCCGCGATACGTACGTCGAAGCCGTGGCCGCGCAGGAAGCGCTGCAGCATGTTGCGCAGTTCGGCTTCGTCGTCGAGCACGATGATTTTGGCGGGGCGATCCATGCGAGAGCTCCTCGGTTTAGGCGTCGGGCAGTGCACAGGCGACAGGACGTGGCAGCTTTCATCGCACGCTGGGGCCTCAAAGAGACCTACGATCCCGCCGATGCCCGCGTGGCTCAGTGCGCTGCCCCGCGCTCCTGCATGAATGCCGCGATCTGCGGCAACGTAATGTAGCCCGCTTTCTGCGTATCGATTTCATCGAAATGCTTCGCGACCATCGGCATGCCTGCCGCCGCCTGGTCTCTCGTCAGCTTGCCGTCGTGCGTGGTGTTGGCATTCGAAAAACGCGTTTGCAGTTGCTGCGCCATGCGTTCCATGCGCTGGGGATTGCCGCCCTGCGGCGCGGCGGTTTGGGCAAACGTAACAGTGGATGCGCAGCACAGCAGCACAACAGCGATCAACTTCTTCATGACTGACTCCTTGGATTGGACTCATCGTGCGTCGCCTGCAAACCGCCGCGATCCGTTCGATGACAGGCCGAATTCTTGTTCAAGCGCCGCCGGAAGGCAATTTCAGAATCGTGTCGCCATATGTCATCGTTTTAGTGGCGTCGGTACGGCAAGCACGCGCGCTGTCGACGTAACCCAGGATGCGTTCCCGACACCTGCACGCTTATGTCGTCATAGTCCGCTCTCGCGCGACATTGAATGAAATAAGTTCGCGCTGCCGTTCTGAAGGCGGTTTGCGTATCTTTCGTCTGCCGGCGCCGTACGCACCACAAGCACCACAATCGGCGCCTCAACGGTTCGGCAGAACTCTCAAGCAATCCGAACCAGCCGGCCTGCTTCTTCACCGGAAGACGCGCCGCTCAATGTCTCAGGAGTATCAATCAAATGAGTATTCGTCTCTTCTGTGCCTCTACCTTCACCGCCATCGGTCTCGCCTGTTCGTCGACGGCATTCGCCCGGGTGGTCGTCTATATGCCCGCTGCGGTGGTCTATGCACCGCCGCCACGCCCTGTCTATTACTACGTGCCGGTCAAGCCGGTCTACGTGGTGGCGCCGCCGGCTCCGGTTCCCGTTGCTGTAGCGGTCGGCACGCCCGTGCCGCTGCCTGCGAATGCCCTCGCCCCATACGCGATCGTGCCGGCCCCCGCCGTCACCTATACGCAACCCGTGATGACGGTGCCGCGCTAAAGCAGCCGAAGCGGTTCATCAGACGACTTGGGACGCGGCATGCTCACCGATCGGTAACTAGTGTTCTACGACACGATTCTTACAGACAGAGACGTGGGATGGGCTCGCCGCTTCAGCGTTCCGCTACACGTTGCGCGGATTAAAACAGATGGAAGACATGCCTCCTCCGAAGGCCTCCCTGATTGGGCGGCGTCGATACATCAGACAAATACATCACGTTTGAAAGCTTGATGTCAACTCGACATCGCGGCCTGCGGTACGGTCCTTGCTGAATCCTGTTCTAGCGCCCCAGCGTGCCAATGAGTTGGACATATCTGTCCAATTGCCGCCGTACCGCTTACCCCGTTTCATTGCCCGTTCACCTCTTCTTCCGGAACGTTAGATGAGCTATCAGGATATAGACAAAGAGATCGCCCACCTCGAACGCGTATTCGGGCTGATATCCACCAACGACCGCATTCCGCTGTCGTATTGGCGCAATCGCCTGCGCATGCTCCCCAAGACATTGCTGATGCCCACGCAACGGGCGCGCCTCGCGCGGCTCGATGCCGCCTTGCGCTCGCTCGAACAGTCCGCGCAAATGCTCGTGGCCGAGCCACCCATGCGTTCGACCGGCACACTGCCATGATGGGAAGCCTGGGCAAGTGACTGACCGCCCTCGCGCCGGAGATCAGCGACAATCGCCGAGCGGGCATGGATAGCACGCAGGGTGTCAAGGCCACCTCCGCATGTTCTCGGCTCAACCGATCAGAATCCGCGCCGCAAGCGCCAGAGCGAGGGCCGGCAGCATCACCACCACGCCCACTTTCAAAAACTTCAGGAAGCTCACGTCTTCGCCTTCGCGGCGAATTGCGCTGAGCCAGAGGATCGTTGCGAGCGAGCCGGTAATCGACAGATTCGGACCCAGATCGACGCCGATCAGGAGCGCATCGATCACGCGCTCGGGACTATGCGCCTGCATCACCGTCGAGCTGGCGATCAAACCCGCCGGCAAGTTGTTCATCAGATTGCTGCCGATCGCGATAATGGTGCCGGCCCAGCCGGCCGTCGCGATTTCGCTGTGCTGGGTCGCGCTTTGTACCTGAGCGACGAGTGTCTTGATGACACCGGTGTGATCGAGCATTTCGACGAGCACGAACAACGCGGCGACGAGCGGCAGCACGCTCCACGATATTTCCCTGATCATCGGCAGCGGCGATTTGCGCTCCTGGATCAGCACGACCCCGGCAGTCAGCGCGCCGAGTATCGCGGTGGGCAGGCCGAGCGGGACATCGAAGGCGGAAACCGTCAGCAACACGACAGCTGTCACCGCGATACCTGCCAGCGCAATGCGCCCGCTCGACGACAACTCGAGCGGTTCAAGATTGGCCTCGCAGGTACCGGCGAGCGCTTCGCGCTGGGTCCAGCGCAACAGCACATAGGTCGCAACGATCGAGAGCACCGAAGGCAGCGTGAAGCGCATCAGCCAGGCGCCGAGCGCCGGCGTGTGATTGCCGTACAGCACGATGTTTGCCGGGTTCGAGATCGGCAGCACGAAGCTCGCGGCATTCGCGATGAACGCACAGACGAAGAGCAAGGGCAGCGGATGCGTCTTCGCTTTTTTGGCGGCGGCAAAAACAGCCGGCGTGAGCACGACCGCGGTGGCGTCATTGGAAAGAAAGGCGGTGATGACCACGCCGACCAGATAGACCAGCAGAAAGAGCTTTGCCGGCGAGCCTTTAGCATGGTTCACCGCGAGCACGGCGACCCAGTCGAACAGACCTTCGCGGCGCCCGACTTCCGATAGCAGCATCATGCCGAACAGGAAGAGGTAGACGTCCGTGCCTTTGCCAATGGCCTCGATGGCCAGATCGACGGGCAGCAGGCCCAGTGACACCAGTAATAGCGCGCCGGCAACGGCCCACACGGCCTCGGGCCATTTGAACGGCCGGGTGATGACGCCGGCCGTGGCGGCTATGGCTATACCCCAAGACAGGAAGACGGAATTCACCAAACAGGTTCCTGGATTCTGATTGTGCGCGAGCGTGGTAGTGGAGCGCAGCATAACCCATGACCGGGATGCCGCACGGGTCGGGCGCAAGTTGTGTGCCCACACAATTCACGCTGCCCCGCGCAGTTTATTCCATCCACATTAGCGTCACGGCTAGAACAATCTGTTCTCTTCTCCCCGGCTATTCAGTTTTCATTGGCGTCCCTACTATCCGCATTCACATGCGATACGCCGCACACCGCACGCGGCAAGCACCACGAATAGCGAGCTTCAACCCATGAAACCCCGTTCTTCAAACGTCGAGCATTACAGCAGCCCTGCCGTCGCCCTGCACTGGCTCATTGCATTGCTGATCATCTGCGGGTTCTACATCGGCTGGATCATGACCGATATCCCCGGCTTTACGCCCACCAAGCTGAAGTACTTTTCGTGGCACAAGTGGATCGGCGTGACAGTCTTCGTGCTGGCCGTGGCGCGCGTGCTCTGGCGCGTCACTCACCGCGCGCCGGCGCTCGATAGCGCTACGCCCACCTGGCAGAAGGCTGCCGCCCATCTCGTGCATGGCGTGCTCTACGTTCTGATGCTGGCGATTCCGCTGTCCGGCTACTTCTATAGTTCGGCTGCGGGCATTCAGGTGGTGTACCTCGGTATCGTGCCGCTGCCCACCCTTATCGGCCCCGACCAGGCGCTCAAGGCAAGCCTGCGCACGGTCCACGTGCTGCTCAATTACACCTTGCTGACACTCGTTGCCATGCATGTGCTCGCGGCGCTCAAGCATCAATTCGTCGACCGCGACGGATTACTCGCGCGGATGATTCCGTTCCTCAGATAACACCTAAGCAGGTGTGAAGCAGGCGGGTAGCGGACGATTGGCTACAACCTGTTGGCAATCTAATTCCCAGCGGTGTGCAATCACAGCGCGTGGGTTCGATAGGATGCGTACCACGATGAAATCAAACTTTTACCACTCCATTCTGGCCGGCGTTGCCGCTTTCTCTTTCCTCGGCGCAAGCCTCGCGCACGCCGATGTAGACACGAGCAAAAGCAACGTCATTGCCACGACGAAGCAGATGAACGTGCCGGTGGACGGAAAATTCAAAAAGTTCTCGGCGCAGTTGAATTTCGATCCAGCCAGGCCAGCCGCTGGTAGCGCCAACGTGTCGATCGACACGGGCAGCTACGACCTCGGCGCGGACGATTACAACAAGCAGGCCCAGGGCAAGGAATGGTTCGATAGCGCGACCTATCCGGCCGCGACGTTCGTCTCGAGCGCGATCGCGCCGGCCGGCGGCAATCAGTACAAGATCACCGGCAAGCTCACCATCAAGGGCAAATCGCAAATCGTCGTGGTGCCGGTCACGATTGCCAGCCAGGGCAACACGCAAACCTTCGACGGCGCATTGCCGATCAAACGTTCGCAGTTCGATGTCGGTACGGGCGAATGGAAAGACACGTCGGTTGTCGCCGACGAAGTCGTTATCAAATTTCACATCGTCGCTTCGAAGAAGTAACTGGACACACCGAAGCGTCACAGCACTTTCTGAAATCTGGAGAATCTCTTGAAGAAACAACTTTTGCTCGCCGCAGGCGCGCTGGCCGCAGCCATGTCGTTCAACGCAATGGCCGCCGATACGTATCAACTCGATCCGACGCACACCTACCCGAGCTTCGAAACCGACCACTTCGGCGGACTGTCGATCTGGCGCGGCAAGTTCAAGAAGAGCAGCGGCACCGTGGTACTGGATCGCGCGGCGAAAACCGGTACGGTGGACGTGACAATCGATATGAGTTCGGTGGATATCGGTAACGACAAGCTCGACGCGGAACTGGTCACGGACAAGTTCTTCGATGCGGCCAAGTACCCGAGCGCAACCTATAAGGGCACGCAGATCCGCTTCGACGGCGACAAGCCGGTGGAAGTGATCGGCACGCTGACCATGCATGGCGTGACCAAGCCGGTCAACCTGAAGATCGAATCGTTCAAGTGCATCATGAACCCGATGCTCAAGCGCGAAGTGTGCGGCACCGAATCGACCGCGACGTTCAATCGCGACGACTTCGGCGTCGACTTCGGCAAGACCTACGGCTTCAAGATGCAGACCACGCTGCATATTCAGGCCGAAGGCATCAAGCAGTAACAGCTAGCCCGTTCAGCTTGCTTCAGGCGACTGCTTCATGCAGTTGCTTCAGGCGGTTGCGGCAACGGGTAGAAAGACCGCCATGTTGCCGCAACCTGCTCCATCTCCATGCCCCCGCTTCACTCAGCCGCCCGTCATCGAACGGAAATCTCCCGCGTTTTCCGTTTGTGTTCGAGACTCAAACAGGCTCGCCGCGCCGACGACCTCTTGTTATAATCCTCTCACCAACTCGAACAAAACATAACGCCTCCCCACACTGCGCGACAGGACCTCCATGCTGAAACCCGACCGCCTCCGCGCCCTCGCCGATGCGCTGGCCAAGCAGAGCGTAATGCGACTGCGCGACGCCGCCAGCCTGCTGGGCGTATCGGAGATGACTGTCCGGCGCGATATCGCAGGCAGTCCGGAGCGATTCACGTATCTCGGCGGCTACATCGTCAGCGCGACCGACGTACCCAATAACGCCGGCTATTCACTCGAAGAAGAGAAAGATCATTTCGCGCAGGCCAAGGCGGAAGCATCCGCGATTGCGGCGAAGCTCGTCGTCGACCATGAAACGATTTTCATCGATTGCGGCACGACACTCACCACGCTTGCACGCCTGATTCCGCTCGAGCGTCACGTCACCGTGGTCTGCTATTCGCTGAATGTCGCGGAGATTCTGCGGCGCAAGCCGAACGTGCGGATGATTCTGCTGGGCGGCGTCTACGTGCCTTCTTCAGATTCGTTTGCAGGCGAAGAGAGTCTGGAGATGCTGCGCCGTATGGGCATCAATAAGGCGTTCATTTCCGCGGGCGGTGTGGATAACGCGCGCGGGGTCACCTGCTGGAACTTTCACGAAGTCGCGCTCAAACAGGCGGCCATGACAAATGCCGTCGAACGGCATCTGGTCGTGGACCAGAGCAAGTTCGGCGTCGTCAAGGCGGTACGCTTCTCGCAAATCGACGACTTCGATTCCATCATCACTGAACAAGGCCAGGAGCACCGCAAGCGCAAATAAATGCGCTTGCCGCACCACGCGTCATAGCCTATGCAGCCTGTGCAACAGACGTTCAGTTTCAGCTTTTGCGCTGCAATGCGAACAACGTCCCGGCGAGCAGAATGAACGCGCCGATAATCACCTTTTGCCAGGTGCTCGGCACGCCGACCAGAATCAGCACGCTGTTGATCAGCGTGACCAGCACCACACCCAGCAACGTGCCGGCCACCGTGCCCGTCCCGCCGGTAATGCGCGCGCCGCCCAGGATCACCGCGGCGATCACATCGAGTTCCGAGCCCACGAGATCGAAAGGATTCGCGAGCCGGTTGTTCGATACATGCAGAATGCCCGCAATGCCTGCGAGCATGCCGGTGTAGCCGAACACGAACAGATGGATCGCGCGCAGGTTGTAGCCGAGCCGCTCGGCGATCGCAAGGCTGCCACCCATCGCATAGACACCGCGCCCCATCATGGTCCGGTTCAACAACCACCACGTGACAATGGCGGCCGCCACCAGCGCCAGCACCGAAACGGGCAGTACCGCGCGCAGACCTTCATTGGTGTGATAGAAAAACAGCGGAATCCGGCCGAAATGATCCATGCTGTGCGGAATGTTCATGAAGAACGTCGTGCCGATGAACGTCAACAGCAGGCCGCGATACAGATACTGCGTGCCGATCGTGACGATCAGCGAAGGCGCTTTCAAACGATGCACCAGCAGGCCGTTGATGAGACCGAGCACTACGCCGCCCAGCGCACCGGTGATCAGGATCAGCGCGAACGGCGCATCCGGCCACCATGCAAATACCGCTTTCGTGATGCCGTACATCGTCAGCGCGGCGATCGCCGTGAACGAGACGTCGATGCCACCGGACGCCAGCACGACGAGCGTGCCCAGCGCAAAAAGCGACATCGTGGTGGCCGAATGCAGTAGATCGAACAACGTCGCAAGCTGAAAGAAGCGCGGATTGATCGCGCCGACAATCAGGCACGTCGCCGCGATCAGCGCGACTGTGAACCATTCGGGGTTGCGCGCGAGCCTGGTCCACAAGGTAGGCGGCTTGACCTCAGGTGCGACTTCGACAACGGTCGGGGTGGTCATGGTCTGGTTCATGCGCGATTGGATGCGCGAGTTCATGGGTGTCGACGTCCTTTATGCGGCTTCCGAAAGCAGCGCGTGATACAGGTCGGCTTCGCTCAACGTATCGGCCTGATATTCGTTCGCCACACGTCCCTTCTTCATCATCAGGATGCGATCGCAGTTCTGTAGCAGTTCAGGCAGGTCGTCGCTGATCAGAATGATGCCAATGCCCCGCTGCGACAGGCGCTGCATGATGCGGTAGATGATGTCCTTCGATCCGACGTCGACACCGACCGTCGGTCCATGCAGAATCAGCACGCGCGGATCGATGGCGAGCCAACGGCCGATCAGCACGCGCTGCTGATTGCCGCCCGAGAGCGACTGAACGGGCTTGTCGACGCCGGGCGTGGCGATCTGCAAATCTTTCACCGTCTGTTCCGCGAGTGCCTGCGCGCGCGTGCGATCGATCTGGCCGAAGCGGTCCCGCAAGCTGGAGATCATCGCGGTAATCACGTTGTCGCGGATCGACTTGTCGAGAAACAGCCCTTCGTTCAGACGGTCCTCCGGCACGTAGCCAATGCGATGATGTTTCGCGTCCGAGGGTGTGCGCAATGAAATGACCTTGCCGTCGAGCCTCACCTGTCCGGCGTGTGCCGCCGTCACGCCGGCGAGTGCGCGAGCAAGTTCGTTGCGCCCGGAATCGAGCAGACCGGTGACGCCGAGAATTTCACCGCCATGCAGCGCGAACGACACGTCGCTGAACTGGCCCGCGCGCGTGAAGCCACGCACGTCGAGCACGACATCCTGCCCAACCGCGCCTTCACGATAGCGTTCGTTCGACAGATGGCGCCCCGTCATCAGCTCGCTGATCTGCGCCTTGGTGAATTGCGCGATCGGTCCCTGCGCCATTTTCTGGCCGTCGCGCAGCACGATGACTTCGCCGCCGATTGCGTAGCATTCGTCGAGCTTGTGGCTCACGAACAGCACCGTTACGCCCTGCGCCCGCAGATTCGCGAGCACGGCAATCAGATTGTCGACTTCCTTTTGCGTGAGCGACGTGGTGGGCTCGTCCATGATGACAAACTTGGCCTCGCTGGCAATCGCGCGAGCAATGGCGACGAGCTGGCGCGTGGCGAGCGGCAATTGTTCGATCAGGGTTGCCTGAAATTCGGCGTCGCCAGGTAGCCCGACCGATTGCAGCGCTCGCGCTGCCGTGCGTGCGAGCGCCCGCCGGTCGAAGGTACGCGCGAGCCGGCCTTCGTGCGTGGCCAGCTCTGCGGTGAGCGCGACGTTTTCCGCCACGTTCATGTTCGGCAGCAGCGAGAGATCCTGATAGACGGTCTCGATTCCCGCCGCCAGCGATTCCAGTGCGGAAAGCCGTGCATGCCGAACGCCTTCGATCACGAGTTCGCCTTCGTCAGGCGGCTGCGCGCCGGAGATGATCTTGATCAACGTGCTCTTGCCGCAACCGTTCTCGCCGAGCAGATGGTAGATCTGGCCGCGCTCGAACGACAGGCTCACGCCGCGCAATGCATGTACGCCGGTGAAGCGCTTGTGCACGCCGACAACCTGCAAAAACGGCTGCGAGGTGTCGGACTGCGGCAGCTGAGACGATACGTCTTGATTCATGATGGCGAGTCGCAAGTTAAGGCGTGCTCATACGGGCACGCCTTGAAGAAAGCCCCCCACCCCGAAGGAAATCCCCTTCGGGGAATGGGGGACGCCGTGACACATAAAGCAAAACAACCTGATCAGAACGGATACTGCTTATAGTTCGATTTGTCGACGTTCACCCAGCCCTGGCCGCGCACGATGATCCCTTTGCCCGGCCCCTTCGCGACGGTGACTTTCGTGTAGCCCGGAATGCCGAGATCGGCGCCGTTCTCAACCGTCTTGCCATCGATCAGCATCTGCGCAATCTTGTTCATCGCGATGCCCGCAAGTTTCGGATCCCAGAACGCAATGCCGTTGATGGCGCCGCTCTCGAGGAACTTGCCCGCCTCAGTCGGCAGGCCCGTGCCGTAGACGCAGATCTTGCCCTGCATGCCGGCTTCTTCGACCGCACGGCCAATGCCGATCACGTCGAGCGAGGACGAGCCCTGGAAGCCCTTCAGGTCCGGATGCTTGCGCAGCACTTCCTTCGCGACTTCATAGGCGCGCTCGCCGTCGTTATTGGTTTCGAGTTTCGGTTCGACCAGGTTCATCTTCGGATATTTGGCCTTGGCGTTGCCGATCCCGCCGTCGGCCCATTGCACCTGCGAGCGGCTGCCCAGCGAACCGACCAGCGCGACCCACTTACCGTCGTCGTGCATGCACGAAGCAAGACGTTCGTTCAGACCGGCACCGTAGGCGGTGTTGTCGAACGCTTCGATGTCGACCATCGTGTTCTTCTCGTTGTCGGCTTCGTGCGTGACGACCTTGATGCCACGATCCATCGCCTTCTTCAGCGCCGGTTCGAGCGTCGGCGGATCGTAGGGCACCACGGCAATCGCGGTGACCTTCTTCGCGATCAGGTCTTCGATGATCTTCAGTTGCTGCGCCGCGTCCGCCCGGCCCGGACCGGTCTGATACGCAGTCACGCCCGGGTTGTCTTTCGCGAATTGCTTGACGCCGTCGTCCATCCGGTTGAACCAGTTGATACCGGTCACCTTGACGACCGTGACGATCGTCTCGTTGGTTGCCGCGTGTGCCGCGGCGATCACGCCCACCGTAAGAGCGCCTGCTGCGAGCGCGGTGCCCAGTCGAGTCAATTTCATGCAATGTCTCCTTTATCGTTCGATGACGCCCCACTTCACCCGTCACGGACAGCCAGGGCTTGTTGTCCGCCGCGTACTGAAACTTTTGATTGCGCCTCGCGTTTGATCGGCTCGCTAACCTTTCGGCGCCGTGCCGGAACGTGCCGCACCACCGGCGCCGCCACCACCGCCACTGCCACCGAAGCCGCCAAAGCCGAAAATCGCGCGCACCCGCTCGCCGCCCGCGAACGCGAGCGACAACAGCAATAGGAAACCCCACGCGCAATCGCCGAAAAACTGCGACACGCCCAGCAGATTGAACAGGCTCGACAGAAACTGCAGCACCGTCGCGGCGAAAAACACGCAGATGATGCGGCCGTGGCCGCCGGCAGGATTCACGCCGCCCATCACGGCAATCAGAATGGCGATCAGCAGATAGGAATTCCCGTAATCCCATTTCGCACTGGACGTATGCGCCGCGCTGATCAGACCCGCGAGTGACGCGAGCACACCGCACATCGCATAGGTCGTGATCAGCATCCGCGCGCGCGGAATGCCGGCATAGAACGCGGCTTTGGGATTGGTGCCCATCAGATAGAGACGCAGGCCGAACGGGCTGCGTTTGAGCAGCCATCCCAACACGACCACGGCGGCGATAAAGATGCAGAACGCGATCGGCACCTGAAACACGGTGCCGTTACCGATATTCGACAACGGGTCGACATAGTCGACATGCACCGAAGCGCCGTTGCTGAGCACCACCGCTATCCCCGTGAATAACAGTTGCGTGCCGAGCGTGCAAAGAATCGGCGTGAGTCTGAGCCGCGCGATGACCACACCGTTCAGCAGTCCGCCGAGCAGCCCCATCACCACCACGATGACGCAGAAGAGCGACGTGTAAAGCGCCGGTGAGTCGTCGCCGTTGACAAAGCGCGGCACGACCAGCGCGGCGACCATGCCGGACAGGTTCGCGAGCCCGACGCCCGACAGGTCGATCCCGCCATTGCCCGACACCATCGACAACATGATGCCGAGCGCGAGCAGGCCGAGTTCGGGCAACTGTCCGCCCATCGACTGCAGGTTATCGATATCGACGAATTGCCCGTGCGAGAGCCATGTCGCGGCCAGCACGACAAGCACGTTGACGATCAGCAGAAAATTCAGTTGGCGGTCGCCGAACATTTTTCCAGCGGTGAACGAGGACTTCATGGTGAGCACAATCTCCTTCAGCCTTCGCGAATGGTCGGGACAGCGGTCAGAATGCCTGGGACATTCCGGCGGACTGGTTCAACACGCGGTTCACTTCGTCGAGCGTCGGCATGGAAGGCGCCGTGCCCGGACGCGTGACGGAAATGCCCGCGAGTGCGCAGCCGAAACGCAGCGCCGTGATGGCGTCGTCGCCGCGTGCGAGAGCGGCCGCGAAGCCGCCCGTGAAGCCGTCGCCAGCACCGGCGGTCTCCACCACACGGCCGCAGTGATAGGCCGGCACGAGCACCGATTGAGTGGCCGAGTGCAGCAGCGCGCCGCCTTCCCCCAGCGTGACGATGACCGCGCCCACACCTTTGGCGAGCAGCACATCGGCGGCACGGCGTGCGTCGTCGGCATTCGCGATCGGCACGCCGGTGAGCGCGGCGGCTTCGGTTTCGTTGGGGGTGATGTAGTCGCACAACGGGAAGATGTCGTCGTCGAGCAGCAAGGCGGGCGCCGGATTGAAAACGGTGATGACGCCGTGCCGGCGCGCCACCTCAAGGCCGCGGCGCGCGGCAGCGAGCGGCTGCTCGAGCTGCGTGACGAACACGCGTGCGGCGGCGATGTCCGCTTCGATCGCGTCGACATCGGCTGCATTCATCGTACCGGCCGCGCCGGAGGCGACGATGATCGCGTTCCCGCCCGTAGTGTCGTCGACAAAAATATGCGCCGCCCCAGTGGACACGCCCTCAATCACCGAGGCGCGCGCCGTGATGCCTTCCCTCGCCCATGTTGCGCGCGCGATCTCGCCGAACGCGTCATTGCCGATGCGGGTGCAGAACACCACCTCGGCGCCGGCGCGAGCCGCCGCCACCGCCTGATTTGAGCCCTTGCCACCCGGCCCCATCGCGAACGCCGAGCCGGCGATCGTCTCGCCGATCAGCGGCATACGCGCGGCGCGAAACGTCAGGTCCGTGACATAGATGCCGAGAATGACGACACGTCCGTTTCGTTGTAAAGACGTGCTCATTCGCGTTCTCCCTGAGGGGCGTTCATCAGGAAGCCGCCGCGCGGGGCATTCGCCGTGCGCAGCAAGACGGTGTTCAACAGCAGATTCAGATACTTCAGCACGTTGTCTCCTCCATTTTCTGGTTGGCGTGCATGTCGTTCCGACACCCGGTCGGTCTGTCGGTCAGTCTCCGTACGGTATCCAGATGTTCTTCACCTGCACGGCCTGACGCAGAAACGGCCGGCCTTCGCTCGAACGGTCGAACCAGTCGAACTGGCGGCCGTGATCGACGAAGGTGCGTTTCAGATTACCGATCGACTCGCGCTCGACCAGCGTCGAATCCGCCGCCTTGCCGAAACACCAGACAGCATCGACGTCGTCGTGTTTGGCGAGCGCCGGCAACAGCGCGCCACGCTCGCCCGTGACGATGTTCAGCACCCCACCCGGCACATCCGAGGTCTCGGCCACCTGATAAAAGTCGGTCACCGTAAGCGGACACAGCACGCTCGGCAACACCACCACGCGATTGCCCATTGCCAGCGCGGGCGCCACCAGCGACACGAAGCCGAGCAACGGCGCTTCGTCCGGACAGGCGATGCCGATCACGCCGAGCGGCTCGTGCATCGCCAGCGCGACGCCGCGCAACGGCGGCGTATGCACGGCGCCGTCGAACTTGTCGGCCCACGCCGCGTAAGTGAAAAGACGCGCGATCGCGGCCTCGACTTCCGCATGCGCCGCCGCTTCCGTCGCACCGTTTCTCGTCACAAGTTGCCGCTCGAACTCATCCGCACGAACGGCCAGATTCTCCGCGAGATAGAACAGCACCTGGGCGCGGTTATGGGTACTCGCCTGCGACCATTTCTGCGCGGCGCGCGCCGCCTCGACCGCGTTGCGAATGTCCTTGCGGTTCCCCTCGCCCACCTCACCGACCAGCGAGCCATCCGGCGCGTGAACCGGCAACGAATAGCCGCTGTCCGGACGCACCTGCTTGCCGCCGATAAAGAGCTTCGCGGTGCGATCGATCAGCGTGACATTCGACAACGGCTCGCGCTCGCCTGCGCCTGCTGTCTGTTCAGCGCGCACGGCCTGACGGTCAGCAAGATTGAGCCAGGCTCGCGGTTTCAGATATTCGTAGATGCCCTCACGACCGCCTTCGCGACCATAGCCCGACTCGCGGTAGCCGCCGAAACCGACCGCCGCGTCGAACAGATTGGTCGCATTGATCCACACGACGCCGCAGGCAAGGCGCGGCGCAATATCCAGCGCGCGGCCGATGGTTTCGCTCCACACGCTTGCGGCAAGGCCGTAGCGCGAATTGTTGGCAAGCGCGATCGCTTCATCCGGCGTACGAAAGCTCATCGTGATCAGCACCGGTCCGAAGATTTCTTCCTGCGCCAGAATGGAAGCCGGCGCCACACCGGTGACAAGCGTCGGCGGATAGAAACAGCCGCCGGCGGGCATCGTCGTAGCGGGCGACTGCCACACCGCGCAGCCCTCGCGCCGCCCGGTTTCCACCAGCGACTGAATGCGTTCGAGCTGCACCGGATCGACGATCGCGCCGATATCGATACTCTTGTCGAGCGACGTGCCGACGCGCAGCGTTTCCATACGGCGCTTCAGCTTCGCGATGAAGCGCGCTTCGATCCCCTCCTGCACGAGCAGGCGCGAGCCCGCACAGCAGACCTGCCCCTGGTTGAACCAGATCGCGTCGACGACACCTTCGACGGCGCCGTCGAGATCCGCGTCGTCGAACACGATGAAGGGCGACTTGCCACCGAGTTCGAGCGTCAGCGATTTGCCCGAGCCGGCCGTGGCCGCGCGAATCAGGCGCCCCACTTCAGTCGAACCCGTGAAAGCGATCTTGTCCACCCGCGGATGCTCGACGAGCGCGGCGCCGGTGCGGCCGTCACCCGTTACGACGTTCAGCACGCCTGCCGGCAAGCCGGCCCGATGGGCAAGTTCGGCAAACAGTAAGGCGGTGAGCGGCGTGTATTCGGCCGGCTTCAACACGACGCAGTTACCCGTCGCAATCGCCGGCGCGATCTTCCACGCGAGCATCAGCAGTGGAAAATTCCACGGCACGATCTGCCCGACGACACCGAGCGGCGCGTAATCGGCGAATTCGCTCTCCTGCAGCTGCGCCCACCCCGCGTGATGCAGGAAGTGCCGCGCGACGAGCGGCACGTCGATATCGCGCGTTTCGCGAATCGGCTTGCCGTTGTCGAGCGCTTCGAGTACGGCAAAAAGGCGGCTATGACGCTGGACCATGCGGGCGAGCGCATACAGATGCCGTGCCCGGCCGGCGCCACCGAGCGCGAGCCAGCCCGGCTGCGCGGCACGCGCGGCGTCCACCGCCGCGTCGACATCGGCCGCGTCGCCCTGGGCGATTTCGGCGAGCCGCTCACCCGTGGCGGGCGCGTGCGAGGCGAAGCGCTCACTGGCGGCGGGCGCATGCCACGCCCCGCCGATGAAATGCCCGAAGCCCGACTCATGTTGCGCGAGCCACGCGCGCGCGGGTTGATCGTCCTCGGGTGCGGGACCGTACTCCATCGATGAAAAATACTCGGCTACGCTCATGGGATCGGTCTTCTGTTCAGGCTGCGGGGTGACGGTTGAAAGCGGAGTAACGACCGCTCACATGATGTTCGAGCTGGCGTTCGATATCGGCCAGCAGGCTCGATGCGCCGATACGGAACAGCTCGGGTTCGAGCCACGGGCGGCCGAGTTCTTCCTTCATGAGGATCTGATAGGACAGGACGGACTTCGCGCTCGACACGCCGCCCGCCGGCTTGAAACCGATCGGCACGCCGGTGCGCTCCTGGTACTCGCGGATCATGCGCACCATCACCAGCGAGACATCCAGCGTGGCGTTGACGCCTTCCTTGCCGGTCGACGTCTTGATGAAGTCGGCGCCGGCCATCATGCAGACCATCGAGGCGCGCGCCACGTTGGAGAGCGTGCGGATGTCGCCGGTCGCCAGAATCGTCTTCAGATGCGCCGGCCCACAGGCTGCGCGGAAGTCGCGTACTTCGTCGTAAAGCGCCTGCCAGTTGCCGGTCAGCACGTATTCACGCGTCACGACAATATCGATTTCCTGCGCGCCGTCCGCGACCGAGGCCTCGATCTCCTTCAGCTTCAGCGGATGCGGAATCAGTCCGGCGGGAAATCCTGTGGAGACCGCGGCAACCGGAATGCCGCTGCCCTGCAGCGCATCCACTGCCGCCGCCACGAAGCGGTGATAAACGCAGACCGCGCCCGTCGTGATGCCGCGCGGCGCGATGCCGAGCGCGTCGAGCAGATCGGCCCGCACCGGTTGGCGCGCCTTCGCGCAGAGACGGCGCACGCGCCCTTCAGTGTCGTCGCCGTTGAGCGTGGTGAGGTCGATGCAGGTGACGGCCTTCAGCAACCAGGCCGCCTGCGCATCTTTCTTGACGGTACGGCGCGTGGCGAGCGTCGCCGTGCGCCGTTCGACCGCGGACTGATTGACGCGCAAGCCGTCCAGCCAGGACGCGTCGAAGGGCGTGCCCGGATTGCGAACCGGATGGACGAGCGAGCCGCCGCGCAACGCGACGACCGAAGAAGACAGCACAGGGGCTTCAGGCATAAGACATCCGGAAATTTGATGCGGCGCACAACAGCCGCCGGCAAGTTATTCGCACTTATGCTACAACGATTGATAGAATCATAACAAGTTTCTCGGTGCGATCGTTACATAAGTGGGCACCAAAGCCTCTCCACACCCTGCAATGTTATTGACGCACCATATTCATGATGCGAAGATCACAAGACGGTTTCGATCGCCAGCACCATACAAAGAGAAAAATTTCGTCGGTTCGACGAAGGAGACATGCCAGATGAGTGAGCCGGCTGCGGTCGCGCCATCGCCTCAGGTTCCATTGATCCGTGTTGCGGGCGTCACCAAGCGATTTGGTGGCGTGCAGGCGCTGCGCGGCGTCAGCCTCGACGTACTGCCCGGCGAAGTCCACGCCTTGCTCGGCGAAAACGGCGCGGGCAAATCCACGTTGATCAAGATTCTCAGCGGCGTTCATACCTACGACGACGGCGTCATCGAGATCGCCGGTCAGAAAGTGGCGTTCGATTCACCCGCGCGCTCGCGTGAGGCGGGTATCGCTGTGGTCTACCAGGATCTGAGCCTTGTCGAATCGTTGTCGGTCGGGGCGAATCTGATGCTCGGGCGCGAGCCCCGCACACGTCTGGGCTTTGTGAAGAACCGGCAACTGATGGCGACCGTCAGCGAATTCCTCCGCTCGCACGGCATCCCGCTCGATCCGCGCACACCGGTTGGTGCGTTGCCCTTCGCGTACCGGCAAATGACCGAAATCTGCAAGGCGCTGATGGGCGACGTGCGCGTGCTGATCCTCGACGAACCCACTTCAGCGCTGACGGGCGGCGAAGAGCAGATCCTGTTCGACGCGATTCGCGCAGTCACGAATCGCGGCGTCGGCGTGATCTACGTGACGCATCGGTTGAATGAGGTGTTCCGGATTTCGCAGCGTGTCACCGTGTTTCGCGACGGGGCCAATGCCGGCGTGTTCCAGACGGCGCAGACCGATATGAAGCAACTGGTCGCGGCGATCGTCGGCCCGGGCCATGCCGCGTTGCAGGCGAGGGAGAGGACGGCCGCCGGCGTGGCGGATGACGAATCTGCTATCGGGCGGCAAACATTGACCACATCCGACACTGCCGCCGCCGCTGCGCCCATTCTCGCGTTGTCGAACGTTAGCAATGACAGGCTTCACCACGTCGATCTCACGATTCGTCCTGGCGAGATTCACGGGCTCGCGGGACTGATCGGTAGTGGGCGCACGGAAATACTGCAAACTATCTTTGGTATTCGCAGGATCGAAGCGGGCGCCATCGAGATCGACGGTCAATCCCGTTCGCGTATCACGCCCGCCGAAGCCATCCAGCTCGGCGTGGCGCTGGTGCCCGAAGATCGTCATCTTGAAGGGCTCGTCCTCGATCATTCGATCGAGCGCAACCTGACCTTGCCGCGCTTGCCGCAATTTTCTCGCTGGGGATGGCTGCGCAGCCAGGCAGCCGTCCACCAGGCGAAGCGCTCGATGAAAGAGCTGTCCGTCAAGGCACCCGGCGCGTCGACCGCAGTCAGGTTCCTGTCCGGCGGCAACCAGCAAAAAGTGGTCTTTGCGAAGTGGAACCACCCGCGCCCCAAGATCCTTCTGCTCGACGAACCGACTGTCGGCGTCGACGTCGGCGCACGCGAGGAGATCTACGGCGTGATTCATGATGCCGCGCGCGCGGGCACCGGCGTGCTCGTCGTGTCCTCGGACCTCGATGAACTGTTGCGCCTGTGCGGCCGGATTTCGATCGTCGCGGACGGCTCGATCGTCAAGACCGTCGAGCGCGCTGAACTCGCCAACGCCGAAGCGCTTCATCACCTGATCCAACTGTCCCGTTCTTCCATCGAGTCCCCCGAGCACGCACTATGAACGATTCTGTCTCGCCGCTAACGGCCGAACGGCAGGCATCGCCACCGCAGAAGAGCCGTATGCGGCGCATCGCGCAACTCCTGCTGCAAGGCGACCGGCCCTACGCGCTCTACGGCGCGTTCGCGATCCTGCTGGTGGTTTTCAGCCTGGCGTCGCCCTGGTTTCTCTCCATCGACAACTTCCTGAATATCGGCCGCCAAACCGCACTCGTGTCGATCGTCGCAATCGGCATGACCTTCGTGATCATTGCGCGGCAGATCGATCTGTCGGTCGGATCCACGCTCGCGCTGTCGGGCATGTCTGCGGCGCTTGCGATGGCGTACGTGGGTGACAACTGGATCATCGGTGCGATTGCCGGCATCGGCGCCGGTGCGATCGTCGGCGCGCTCAACGGGGTCGTGACCACGCGACTGAACATTCCCTCGTTCCTGGTGACGCTCGGCACCTTGAGCGCCGCACGCGGACTCGCCCTGATGGTGACGACGACGAGACCCGTGATCATCACCAACGACTCGTTCATCGCGATCTTCGGCGAGGGCGACATTTTTGGCGTGCCGGTGCCGATCATCTGGACGCTGCTTGCCGTGATCGCGGGCATTCTGCTGCTGCACTACAGCGTGTTCGGCCGGCAGATCTATGCGGCCGGCGGCAATCCAACGGCGGCACTCTACTCCGGCATCAACACGAGACGTGTGACTACGCTCGCCTTCATTCTCACCGGTGCGCTGGCCGGACTCGCCGCGCTCGTGCTCTCCGCGCGCTCGCATGCGGCACGGCCCGATGTCGTGCAGGGACTCGAACTCGATGTGATCGCTTCCGTGACGCTCGGCGGCTGCAGTCTCTTCGGTGGCCGCGGCTTTGTGCTCGGCACGCTGCTCGGCAGCCTCATCATCGGCACGCTCAATAACGGGCTGGTCCTGCTCGGCGTCAGTTCGTCGCTGCAACTGGTTATCAAGGGGGCGATCATCGTCGCGGCTGTGGCCTTCACCAGGAAGTGATTCAGGAAGTGGCCGGGGAAGTAACGAAAGCACGTCGATCACGCGAGATGTCACGTGCCCGCGTTGTTCGTGAATGGCAGGAGACGTAACACAAACATGAAGACCAACGGAGAAGAATCATGAAACATCGTCGTGGCTCAGGAAGTGTTCTACCCAGCTTCATCGCGGCGGCAGCCGCCGTCGTGGCGCTGGCAACGCCCGCCGCCTACGCGCAATGCGTGACCAGCCTGCCGGCCGGTTCGATCGGACCGAAGACGATTGTCGGGCAAGGGCCGAACGGCGAAAAAGCAGCCTCAGTGGATGCCGTGAAGCTAAGCGACGCCGACATCGCCAAAATCAAAGCCGGCAAGTTCAAGGTCGGCATTTCGATGCAGACCATGAATCTCGACTGGTCGCAATTGCAGGTGCAAGGCATCACGGATACGCTCAAAAAATACGGCGTGGAAGTGATCGGCACGGCTTCGGCCGAATACCAGGTCGACAAGCAGATCGCGGATATCGAGAACACCATCCAGCGCCATCCGGACGGCATCATCTCCATTCCGGTCGACGGAACGGCAACGGCTGCCACCTACAAGAAAGTGTCCGAGGCCGGGATTAAACTCGTGTTCATGGACAACGTGCCGACGGGCCTCAAGCATCCTGAGCAATACGCGTCGATGATTTCCGCCGACAGCGAAGGCAACGGCCAGATCGCGGCGAAGGTGCTCGCCTCGTGCGTCCCGCACGGCGCCACGATCGGGCTCGTGAATTTCGGCGTGGATTACTTCAGCACGACGGAACGCACCAAGGCCGTCAACGACTGGATCAAGAAAAATCGTCCGGACATCAAGGTCAAACAGGTCGCCTTTACGGATCCGTCGAAAGTGGGGCAAATCGCGGGCGATTTCCTCACCGGGAATCCGGACGTCAAGGGCTTGTTCGCCGTCTGGGATCAACCGGCGCTCGACACGCTGACGTCGATGCGGGCGCAAGGTGTGAATATTCCCGTCACGACGGTCGACCTGGGCCTTCAGTCCGCGATCGAAATTGCCAAGGGCGGACCGCTCAAGGCAACCGGCTCGCAACGCCCGTACGATCAAGGCGTGGCCGAGGCCATGGCGATGATGAAGGCGCTGATCGGACAGACACCGCCCGCGTGGATCGGCGTGCAGTCTCTGCCGGTGGTTCAGTCGAACGTGCTCGAGTCTTATAAGACGGTGTTCAAGAAAGACCCGCCGCCCCAGTTGGCCGACGCATGCAAGAAAGCCAAACCGGCTTGCGGGTGACGCGTGTGGGTGACATCAGGCACGCATGATCCGGACGCCATTCCAGCGCCCGGATCATGTGTGACCGCTCGTGACGGGTTGTGCCTGTTCGAGCCCTCAGGCGCGGCCCTTGCCCAGGCGGAGCAAGGTAATATTACGGTTTGGCGTCCGGCGCGCGCGCATTATGGCTCGCGCGTCCTGACGCCCGACGCAGCAAGCCATCAGACAGCGGCAGCACGGCAAGTGCATCGACTGTTATGCTCGCTGCCCGCGCAGTCACCCCATCCGCCACCCATGAGTTCTGTCAGCCGCCGCATCGCGCACCTGGACATGGACGCGTTCTACGCGTCCGTTGAACTCCTGCGCTATCCGGAACTGCGTGGCAAGGCGGTGGTAATCGGCGGCGGCCGCAATGGCGTGCCGCAAACGCTTGAAGACGGCAGCCGCCGCTTTGCGAAGCTGCGCGATTACGCGGGCCGCGGCGTGGTGACCACCTCCACCTACGAAGCCCGCGCGCTCGGCGTGTTCTCAGCAATGGGCATGATGAAAGCGGCCGTGCTGGCGCCCGACGCGATTCTGCTGCCCACGGATTTCGAGTCGTATCGCCACTACTCGCGCCTGTTCAAAGCGGCGGTCGCCGCGTTCACGGACCGGATCGAAGACCGCGGTATCGACGAAATCTATATCGACCTCACCGAGCTGCCGGGCGAGCCAGTCGAGATCGCCGCGCGCATCAAGCAGGCCGTCAATCAGGCGACCGGCCTCACCTGCTCCATTTGCGTGGCGCCGAACAAGCTGCTGGCGAAAATCGGCTCCGAACTCGACAAACCCGACGGTCTCACGATCCTGACGCCTGCGGACGTGCCATTACGCGTGTGGCCGTTGCCGGCGCGCAAAGTCAACGGGATCGGCCCGAAGGCCGCGGAAAAACTCACCGCGCTCGGTCTCGGCACCGTGGGCGATCTGGCGGCGGCGGACGCGGGTCTGCTGCAGGACCACTTCGGGCGCAGCTACTCGGCGTGGCTCATGCAAGTCGCGCAAGGCTACGACGAGCGGCCAGTCGTGGTCGAATCGGAACCCAAGTCGATGAGTCGTGAAACGACCTTCGAACGCGATCTGCATCCGCGTCATGATCGCCCGGCCTTGTCGAGTTCGTTTACCGGCTTATGCGTGCGGGTCGCGGAAGATCTGGTGCGCAAAGGATATGTGGGCCGCACCGTGGGCATCAAGCTGCGCTACGACGATTTCCGCACGGTCACGCGCGACCTGACGCTCGACGAACCGACCGCCGACGCCACCGAAATACGGCGCGCCGCAACCGAATGTCTAAGGCGCGTGGAATTGAATCGCAAGCTGCGGCTGCTGGGGGTGCGCGTGAGCGCATTGACGCCGGCCAACGCGCAACCGGCGAAACAGCGTCTGCCGGTTCAGGCCGATTTGCCTTTTGCCGGCGACGATTAACCTGCCGCCTCCACAGGGACACCGGCATTCTTGCGCGCCGCCGGCAAGCTGGTTTCCACACTCGACGCCGCAATCGAAAACGCAAACGTGTTAACTCCGTTCGCACTTTCCACCGACACCGTGCCGCGATGCATTTCGGCAATGGCCTTCACGATCGCGAGACCCAAGCCATGGTTTTCGCGGCTATTGGTGCGAGACACTTCCGCGCGATAGAACCGGTCGAACAGGTGTTCGAGCACGGCAGGCTCGATCGGCTCCCCCGGGTTGGCCACCGCTACGCGCAACTGATCCGCTGCATCCGAGATCGTCACCGTAATCCCCGCGCCCGGCGCGCAGTGCTGGATCGCGTTCATCAACAGATTCGTGCAGGCACGGCCGAACAGCGAGCGGTTCACACGCGCCACAGCATCGCCGCGCAATTGCGCATGCACGCGCGCTTCTTCCAACGGAATCTCCAGAAATTCCAGTGTATGCGCGACCTCCGCGGCCAGCGACACTTCGACGAGGCCCGTCGCGCGCTCGCCCTGGTCGGCGCGAGCGAGGAACAGCATGTCGTTGATGATCGCGCGCATGCGCTCGAACTCTTCGAGATTCGATTGCAGCGTATGGCGCAAATCGTCGACCGAGCGGTTACGCGTCAGCGCCACTTCGGTCTGGCCGATCAGAATCGTCACCGGCGTACGCAGTTCGTGAGCCACGTCCGCGTTGAACGACTCGAGGCGGCCATATGCGCCGTCCAGACGTTCGAGCGCGCCGTTGAACGAGTTGGCCAGATCGCTCAATTCAAGTGGCAGCGAGGCCGTATTCAGACGTTGCGAGCGGTTATTCGGGCTCACCGCAGACGCATCTCTCGTGAGGCGCGTCAACGGCGCAAGACCGAGCCGCGTGACCGAATAACTCAGCAACAGCACGGCGAGACTACCCAATGCGGACAGCGCGGCGAGCGCCGAACCGAACACGCGCATCGTGCGAAGGTTTGGCGAACAGCTGGCGGCGACCTGCAATTGCACGGGTGGGCGGGCGCCATTAGCCGGTATCGTCACCGTGATCGTCAGCATGTCCGCACCGCCGCCGATCGGTGAAACAGTTGTGTAGCCGCCCGGCCAGCTCGATACCACCGGTCCCTCGACGGGATTGCCATAGTGAAAATACGGATCGGTGCTCAACACCGAATACATCGTGCTGCCGTCGTGCGGTGTCATGTCGGTGAGTTTTTCGCGCGCTATGCGCCACTTTTCCGGTGTCACCGCGTGATAGACGATGATGCGTGCGATTTCCGTGCGATCGTCGAGCGACTCGCGCAAGTGATGCTGGAGTTGCGTGCGCAACACCACAAAGAGCCCGGTGCCGACCAGCGTGAACACGAACAGCGCCACAAGCGCGAACATCAACGCAAGGCGGCGCGCGATAGAACGGTTCATGATTGTTCTGCCTCCTCACGTACCTCGAGCACGTAGCCCATGCCGCGCACGGTATGCAGCAGTTTCGAGGCAAACGGGCCGTCGAGTTTGGCGCGCAGTCGTTTGATCGCGGTTTCGACTACGTTGGTATGGCTGTCGAAGTTGACGTCCCACACGAGTTCGGTAATGGCGGTCTTCGAGAGGATGTCGCCCTGGCGGCGCGCCAGCACGCTAAGCAACTGGAATTCCTTGGCGGTCAGATCGAGACGTACGCCGTCGCGGGTGGCGCGCCGGCCGATCAGGTCGACGAACAGATCGCCCACGGAAATCAGCGTCGACTCCTGCGAACGCGTGCGGCGCGCCAGCGCATGCAGCCGCTCGACCAGTTCGAGAAAGGAAAAGGGTTTGGTGAGGTAGTCGTCGGCGCCTTCGCGCAGACCGCGCACACGGTCGTTCACGTGGTCGCGGGCGGTCAGCATGATCACCGGTGTCGACTTGCGCATGCGCAGCGCTTTCAGCACGCTGAAGCCGTCGCGTTTGGGCAGCATGACGTCGAGGACAATGACGTCGTAATCGAATTCGGTGGCCAGATGCATGCCTTCCTCGCCGTCGAGCGCGACGTCGACAACCCAGCCCTGCTCTGTCAAACCGGAGCGCAGGTAGTCCACTACCTTATGCTCGTCTTCAACGATCAGCAATTTCATGCGCGTCCCCTTGTATCTGCATTATACGAAACGCTTCGCTTTCCTCGTTTCTGTCTGGCCGTGTCATTGTCGGGCGGCTCACTTCACTTCGCGGGAGCCATTGCCTCCTTCGTGTCCGCGGTGCTGCTGGGCGCCTGCACGCCCGAAATCTTCGTGTCGGCGTCCCAACCGCCGCCCAGCGCCTTCACCAGCGAAACCGACAGCGTCATCTGCTGGCCATGAATCTGCACGTCCTGACGCTCACTGGTCAGTAGCGACTGCTGCGCGGTGATGACGTCGAGGTAGGCGACCAGGCCGCCCGAATAACGGTCGTTGGCAAGCGAGAGCAGATGCTGCGCATCGGTCACCGCCTCGTGCGACTGCTTCGCCGCACCGTCCAGCACCGACAGGCCGGTGATGCCGTCCTGCACCTGCTGGAACGCGGTTAGCACAGTTTGCCGGTAATTCGCCTCGCTCGCCTGGTAGCCTTCGCTCGCGAATTTCACGTTCGCCGCCCGGCGGCCACCGTCGAACAGTACCTGGCCAACCGTCGCGCCAAGCGTCCACATCAGCGTAGGCGCGCTCAGCAGGCTTGCGAACTGCGTGCTTTCCCAGCCGATGCCCGGCGTCAGCGTCAGGCTCGGAAAGAACGCTGCTTTGGCGACGCCGATCTGCGCGTTCGCCGCGGCCATCGCGCGCTCCGCGGATGCGATATCCGGACGGCGTTGCAATACGTCGCTCGGCAAGCCAAGCGGAATCGGCGGCACACCCACGTCGATTACCTTGGGTTCGATGGCGAACTGCGGCGCGGGCACGCCGGCCAGTGCGGCAATCGCATGTTCGAACTGTGCGCGCTGATTCAACAGGAGTTGCGCCTGCACACGGGTCGAATCGAGTAGCGACTTCTGCTGCAACACGTCGAGCCCGGACACCGAGCCGAGGTCGTGCTCGTTCGTGACGTAATCGAGCGCCTTTTGCTGCAATTTCACCGACTGATTCAGCACGTCGATCTCGGCGTCGAGTTCACGCAGCGAGAAATAGTCGGTGGCGAGATCGGTAGTAAGGACGAGCCGTGCATTGGCGAGGTCGTCGGCCGATTGCTGCGCGGAGGCCGCGGCGCCTTCCACTTCGCGACGTATCCGTCCGAATAGATCAGTGTCGTAGTTGATCGTCGGACCGAGTTGCAGATTGTTCTGCACGGTCGAGGTCGTCGGCGTGGCGTAATTCGTGAGCGGACGGTCTTGCGAGACTCTGAAGCGCGATCCCGTCGCCGTCGCATCAACCTCGGGAATCTGCTGGGCGCGCGTATTCGCGAGCGTGGCTTTGGCCTGCTCATAGTGCGCGCTCGCCGCGGCAAGCGTCTGATTCTGCGCGAGCGCCTGTGCTTCCAGCGTGACGAGCGTCGGATCGCCGAACGCGCTCCACCATTCGGGCAAGATCGGCGCGTGCGAAGGCGCCGCGACGCGCCAGTACGAATCGGTTTGCCAGTTCGGCGGCACCTCGGCTTGCGGACGCTGATAATCCGGGCCGACTGTGCACCCGGCCAGCAAGGCCGCGCTCGCGGTGGCCGCAAGCGTTCTCAGTGCCGCCCGTGCCGTCTGTGTCGTTACTGCCCGATAAGCGCCCGCCTGCTTCGAGATCACGACGCCCCCTTGCCGTTTTTCTGCGGCTGCGTGATCTGCACGTGATCGCCGTCCGCGATCGAATCGCTCGGGTTGATGATGATCTTGTCGTTCGCCTCGATCCCGCTTTCGATTTCGAGCGACTGCCCCAGGTCCTGCGCGATCACGATCTTGCGCAATTCCACGTTGCCATTCGCATCGACCACCGCGACGCGTGGTCCTTCGGCGCGAAACAGCAAGGCATTGCCCGGCACCATCAATTGCGCATGGGCGACCGCCGGCACGGCCACCTGCACATACGCGCCGGGCCGCAGCTTGTCGTCGGGATTCGGCAAGGTCACTTCGATTTGCAGTGAGCGGGTCGGCACGTCGATCGCACCGGAGATGTGCGTGATCGTTCCGTGGAACTGCTGACCCGGCAATTCAGCCTGCGTGACCACGACCTTCTGTCCGACCGACACGTTTTGCGCGTACGCCTGCGGCAATTGCACATAGACCCGCAACGGGTCCGACTGCGCCAGTGCGAACAGCGCACGGCTCGTGCCGCTGCCCGCGTCGATCAGGTCGCCGACATCGACATTACGCTGCGTGATCACACCCGAAAACGGCGCGACGATGCGCTTGAACGATTCGAGTTGCTGCAGGCGTTTCACGTTGGCATCGGCAGCGGCGAGGTTGGCGATGTCCTGCGTGTAGGTGCTCTGCCGTTCGTCGAGTTCCTGCTGCGAGACCGCATCGCGTTGACGCAGTTGCTGCCAGCGATCCAGCGAGCTTTTGGCGAGGCCGAGACTCGAACTGGTTTGCTGACGCTGTGCCAACGCCTGCGCAAGTTCCTGATCGATTTCCGGCGTATCCAGATCGGCGAGCAGTTGCCCCTGCTTCACGCGCGCGCCGATATCGGCGTACCAGTGCAGCAGATACCCAGTCGAGCGTGCGTAGATCGGCGATTCGACATTGCCGCGCAACGTGCCCGGCAGCAAAGTGTTGCCGCCACCTTCCGTTTGCGTCGGACTCACCACGTTCACATACTGCGCGGCGTTCTGTTGAGTCGTTTCAGCGACCGAGCGGTTTTGCAGAACATCTGCGATCACCGTACGCAACGCCCCCACTGCGAGCAGCACCAGCACGATCCAGACAGCGATTTTGGCGCGCTTCCATTCTCGATTGCGCGGCGGCAAGGCGTGGCCGCCGTCGGCTTCTCGCGAGGGAATCGCCAGCGATGCATGAGTTTTTTCGGTCATCTCAGTCAGCCATCTCAGTCAGCCGTCAATTAACGTTACGCGGGTTTGCCTTCGCCGCCGTGGTTTGGCGCTGGGCCGTCGTTGCCGTGGCCACCCGTGGTATCTGTGTCGTCATCGTCGCGGTGGCGCCGCGCGAGGCGCGTATGAATGCCCGCGAACACCAGCGGCACGAAAAACAGCGTGGACACGGTAGCGAACAGCAATCCACCGATCACCGCGCGGCCAAGCGGCGCGTTCTGCTCGGCGCCCTCGCCGAGACCCAGCGCCATCGGAATCATGCCGATGATCATCGCGAACGCGGTCATCAGCACCGGCCTGATCCGGCTTGCACCGGCTTCGAGCGCCGCGGTGAGCGGCGGTGCACCAGCGGTGAGCCGCTGGCGCGCGAACGACACCATCAAAATACTGTTGGCAGTCGCGACGCCCATTGTCATGATCGCGCCGGTCAATGCAGGCACGCTCAAATGCGTGCCGGTCAAAAACAGCATCCATACGATGCCCGCCAGTGCCGCGGGCAAGGCGCTGATGATGATCAGCGGATCGACCCACGACTGGAAATTCACCACGATCAGCAGATACACCAGCACGATCGCCATCGCCACGCCAAGACCCAGACCGAAGAATGAACTGCGCATGGTCTGCACCTGGCCGCGCAGGGTGATCTGACTGCCGCGCGGCAGCGATGCACGCACGTTATTCACCAGCTTGTCGACCTGATTCGCGACGCTCCCCAGGTCACGCTTCTCGACGCTCACGTAAAGGTCGATCACCGGCCTGATGTTGTAGTGCGTAACTTCCGCGAACTGATTCTGCGGCGAGACCCGCACCAGGTTGCCGAGCAGTTGCGTCGGTCCGTTGGCCGCGCCCGATACAGGCGTACGCAGCAACTCATCGATCGACGAAATCTGATACTGCGGCGTTTGCACCGCGACGTTGTATTCGACACCGTTCTTGTTGTTGAACCAGAAACCCGGCGACGTCTGCGAACTGCCCGACAAGGAAATGAGCACGTTTTGCGCCACATTGCTCGCGCTCAGGTTGAGTTGCTGCAGGCGCGTGCGGTCCATCTGAAGATTGATGGCCGGTTCGTCCAGTTTCTGCTGGATGTGAGTGTCGACGGTGCCGGGGATCATCCGCACCTGTTTTAGCAGCTTGCGTGCAACATCGAAGTTACCTTCCTGATCCGCACCGGAAATCTGCACGTCCACGGCGGCGGGCAGGCCGAAGTTGAGAATCTGCGTGACGATGTCGGCCGGTTGAAAAAAGAACTCGACGCCCGGAAAGCGCTTCGGCAAGACCGCGCG
Organism: Paraburkholderia sediminicola; assembly: GCF_046026855.1. GTDB lineage: Bacteria > Pseudomonadota > Gammaproteobacteria > Burkholderiales > Burkholderiaceae > Paraburkholderia > Paraburkholderia sediminicola_A. The sequence continues at coordinate 197,017 of NZ_JAQQET010000001.1, forward strand.
CAATTTGTCCATGTAGGTTTGCGTCGGCTTGTGGTCTTCGTTCAGGGCCACCTGAATTTCGCCGTCGAGCGTGCCAATCGTGCCCGAGTTACTATACGAGAGATTAATACCGCTATACGGCAAGCCGAGATTGTCGAGGATCGTGCCGAGATCTTTAGGCGGCACGACCTCGCGGATCACTTTCTCGACTTCATCCGCGAGACGCGCGGTTTCCTCGATGCGGGTGCCGGTTGGCGCACGCATATGCAGGCGAATGTCGCCCGCGTCCACATTCGGGAAAAAGTCTTCGCCGAGCACGAAGACCAGTCCCATCGACACGATGCAGAAACCAAGGAACAGACCGCCGAAGCGGCCCCGGCGCACCAGCACGCTACTGAGAATTACGATGTAGGCGCCGCGCATGCGCTCGAAACCGGCGTCGAAGCGGTGATAGAGCCGCATGAACAGATTCGGCCTGGCACCGGCCTTGGGTTTGTGCGCGTGGCCCATCAGCAGCATCGCCAACGTCGGCACCAGCGTGCGCGACAGGACGTACGAAGCGAGCATCGCGAACACCACCGCTTCGGCGAGCGGCACGAACAGGTAACGCGCGACGCCGGTCAGGAAGAACATCGGCACGAACACGATACAGATACACAGCGTCGACACGAGGGCCGGAATCGCGATTTCGCCGGCGCCGTCGAGAATCGCATCGTGCAGATTCGTGCCCATATGCAGGTGCCGCTCGATGTTCTCGATCGTCACCGTCGCGTCATCGACCAGAATCCCGACCGCCAGCGCGAGGCCGCCCAGCGTCATGATGTTGATGGTTTGCCCCAGCGCGTGCAGTGCGATCAGCGAGGACAGGATCGACAGCGGAATCGAAATCGCGATGATGCAGGTGCTGCGCCAATTGCCGAGAAACAGCAGAATCATCGCAGCAGTCAACGCGGCGGCAACCAGGGCCTCACGCACCACACCCTGCACCGCCGCTTTCACGAACACCGACTGGTCGAACAGCGCCGTGATGTGCAGGTCCGGCGGCAACGCGGCGCGCGCCGCCGGCAGCAGGCCTTGCAGCGTATTGACGATCGAGAGTGTCGACGCACTGCCGTTCTTCAGCACCGACATCAGTACGCCGCGATGTCCGTCCTGCCGCACGATATTGGTTTGCGGCGAGAAGCCGTCGCGCACATGAGCGACTTCACGCAGATACGTCGTCGCGCCATTGAGCGTGCGCACCGGAATGTCGTTGAGCCCTTCCACCGTGGCGGGCGAGCCGTTCATATTGATCGTGTATTCCTTCGGTCCGATCTTGGCCGTGCCGGTGGGCAGAATCAGGTTTTGCGCATTGAACGCGCTGACCACATCGGATGGCGTCAGGCCCTTTGCGAGCAGTGCGCGTGTGTTGAGGTCGACTGAGATCAGACGCGATTTGCCGCCGTACGGATACGGCACGGCCGCGCCCGGAATCGTCACCAGTTGCGGGCGCAGGAAGTTCAGCGCAGTGTCGTTGAGCGCCTGCTCGGAGAGCTTCGGACTCGACAAGCCGAGCTGGATCACCGGAATACTGGAAGCCGAGTAGCTGATCACCAGGGGCGGGGTGGCGCCTGGTGGCATCTGTTTGAGCTGCGCCTGTTCGACGGCCACCGTCTGGGCGATCGCGGTCTGGATATTCGCGTTCGGCTGCAGGAACACCTTGAGAATCGTGATGCCCGCAAGCGACTGCGATTCGATGTGCTCGATGTCGTTGACCGTGGTGGTCAGACTGCGCTCGTTGACCGACGTGATGCGGTTGGCCATGTCTTCGGCCGACAAGCCCGTGTAACTCCAGATGATGCTGACCACCGGAATATTGATTTCCGGCAACACGTCGACCGGCGTGGTCAACAGCACATAGGGCGTTGCCAGCAAGATCAGGATGGCCATCACGATGAACGTGTATGGCCGCTTAAGCGCAACGTTGACGATCCACATGAAACGCGCCCGAGAGAATGCCGATAAGGAATTGAATCGCCGTGACTGGACGGTCGCGCTGTTTCAGCATTCGACATGCTGAAGCCGGCAAACATGAGACCACGTTGCCGGGGCCAATGCCCGCGCCTCTCCCGGTGAATCAGGCCTTATGCTAGATCGATAGCACCAACGCCTGCATGGCGCCAAAATGGCTAATTTGTCAGGAAGGCTAATGTAAGGATAGGCGATGCTTCAAACGCATGTGGGTTGATGAGGCGCAAACGTTTGATAAGAGGGAGATAAGCGCTTTTAATGGAATTGCTAAGGGCATGTTTCGTTGTAATGCTGTGAAACATGCCCTTAGATTAAATTGCGCAATGCAAATACCTTACGCTCAGATTAGCGTCATGCAAAGAGCCTGCGTCGAGTCTAGCCAATCACCGTCCACTTGCCGTACTTCGCGACCTCACGCTCGTCGAAATCGAAACCGAGGCCGGGTGTCTGATGCAATACGATACGTCCGTTCCTGTGACCAAGCTGACGATCGATCAGGCGACGGAAATTGAGCACCTGGTCGTCCCAGAAGTACTCGACGTAGCGCGCATTCGGTGTGGCCGCCACCAGTGGCGCGTGCACGTCATGGAACCAGTGCGGACACATCACCACGCCATAGCTTGCGGCAGTCGCCGCAATCCGCCGCCATTCGCTGATGCCCCCGCACACCACCGCGTCGGTTTGCAGGATCGCCGCGCCGCCCTTGTCGAGCAACTCCTTGTGATACCAGCGGCCGTAACCGATTTCGCCGCTCGCCACCGGCACGCGCGTCAGCCTGGCGAGGCGCGCGTGGTTGTCGATATCGTCAGGAGAGAAAGGCTCTTCAACGAAGTACGGATCGTATTGCTCGATTCGTCGCAGATGCTGCAAAGCCTGGGTTGTGTCGGTCCAGCCGTTGTTGATGTCGATCATCAATTCGATGTCCGGGCCGATCGCTTCGCGTGCGGCGCGCACGCGCGCCTCTTCTTCGCGCGGTGAGAGGCGGCCGCCCTTCATCTTCACGGCCTTGAAACCCATCTCGACGTAACTCGCCATTTCTTCGCCGAGCATGCCTGCGGACTTGCCGTCGAGATAATAGCCACCGCTCGCATACGCGGGCACGGTATCGAGTTCGACCGCGCCGAGGTACTTGTGCAGCGGCACGTTGTGGCTACGCGCATTCAGATCCCACAACGCCGTATCGAGAATGCTGATTGCGCGCATTACTGTGCCAGCCCGGCCGTGCAGCAACGCCTCCTGATACATCGCCTGCCAGAGCCCTTCGACCGCATACGAGTCCTTGCCGACCAGGACGGGCGCCAGCAATTGCTCGACCGCCACGCGCAGCAGTTCGCCACCCGCACTGCCGACATAACAGAAGCCGATCCCTTCCACGCCATCGGTCGAGCGCACTTTCACCAACCCATAGTGACGCGTCGAGACCGTGCGCGTTGCAAACGAGGTTACGCGATCGAGCGGTACACCCGCCGCGCAAACCGACACCGATTCAATTCTTGGCATTTCCACACTCCTCCATTTTTTGCAGGCCGTCCGCGTCTGATGCGCGTTCGGTGAGATCGAAGTGTGATAGCCGCGAGGCCTCAAAAACAGTATCCTTTGGCTTCTTCAAAAGATAAAAATTCTATTCGATGGACTCGCGCTATCTGCAGAGCTTTGTCTATGTGGTCGAACTCGGATCGATCGCCGAAGCTGCGCGCAGGCTCGATCTGACGCCCGCTGCGGTCGCGCAGCGCGTGAAGATGCTCGAACAGGAGCTCGGTGCGAAGCTGGTGCGCCGTTCGGGCCGCACGGTCGGCACAACCGAGGCGGGCGAACGCATTCTGGAACGCGCGCGCACGGTGCTGCACGATATCCGCGACCTGAAGTCCGATCTCAACGACGAATCGGTGCTCGCGGGTCAATTGCGGCTGGGCGGCACGCCCACCATGATGACAAGCCTGATTCCCGACGCGCTGGCCGGGTTGCTCGCGCAGCATCCGCAGATCGATATCTATCTGGAGCCGGGCAATTCGGTCGACCTCTACCGCAAGGTAGTGAGCGGCGATCTCGATGCGGCGATGCTGGTTCAGCCGCTCTTCGATCTGCCGAAAAGCTGCGACTGGCACACGTTTCGTGAGGAGCCGCTGGTGCTGCTGACACCCGTGTCGATGCAGGTCGACGATCCGCATGCGGTACTGCGACGCGAGCCGTTCGTGCGCTACGACCGCAACGTGGTCGGCGGGCAACTGGCCGATGGATATTTGCGTCAGCACGGTATCCAGCCGCATCAGCGCTGCGAGCTCGATGGGCTCGATGCCATCGCGGTCATGGTGGACCGTGGGCTTGGCGTGTCTCTGGTGCCGGACTGGCTGATGACGCGCTTCTCCGGGCTGTCGCTGGCGAAATGGCCGTTGCCGCATGCGTTTCCGAAGCGTGTGGTCGGCTTGTTGTGGGGGCGCTCGTCGGCGCGCATGCGGCTCGTCCACGCGTTCCTGAAGGCGGCACAGGCATTGAACGCCTCGCCCGGCGAGACACAAAAATAATTAACGTTTGAAGCAAGCGGCTCGCGCTTCTTCGCTGTTCACGGTCACGCAATACTGCCTCGGCGCCTGAATGCTGCGCACCGGCATGCCGGGCATTGCCAGGTATTCAAGGACGCGACCCGCATGGACATCGAAGGAGACATTCCCATGAGCACGCCCACGCCTGGCTTACACGGCGTCCTGTCGCCCGTACTCACGCCATTCAACGCCGACGGCTCGCCCTCGCCCGCCCGTTTCGTCAAACATTGCCGCTGGCTGTTGCGCCAGGGCGTGGGACTGGCCGTATTCGGCACAAACTCGGAAGCGAACTCGCTCACCGTGAGCGAAAAGCGCGCGCTACTCGACGCTTTGCTCGACGCCGGCTTGCCGTCCGCGCGCATGATGCCGGGCACGGGCGCATGCGCGCTGCCCGATGCGATCGAACTCACCCGCCATGCAGTGAAAAGCGGTTGCCCTGGCGTGCTGATGCTGCCACCCTTTTTCTATAAAGGTGTAAGCGACGAAGGTCTGTTTCGTGGCTTTGCCGAAGTCATCGAAGCGGTGGCCGACACGCGCCTGCGCGTCTATCTGTATCACATTCCTCCGGTTGCCCAGGTGGGTATCAGTTTCGAGTTGATCGAGCGTCTGCTCAAGCGTTATCCGGGCGTAATTGCCGGCATCAAAGACAGTTCCGGCGACTGGAATCACACCGCTGCATTGCTGAAGGAATTCCAGAACGCCGGCTTTGATGTATTCGCCGGCACTGAAACACTGCTGCTACCGACCCTGCAGAACGGCGGCGCCGGTTGCATCACGGCGACCGGCAACGTCAACGCGGCCGCAATTGTGCGTCTTGCGCAGACATGGCGCGCAACGGATGCCGCCGACCAGCAGCAACGGCTCAACGACACGCGCGCGATATTCCAGCGCTACCCGATCATCGCCGCGATGAAGGCCGCTATCGCGTGGCAATCGGGCGATCCGCAATGGGCCACGATGCGCCCACCACTGATCGAACTCGACGACGCACAACAACGCGAACTCCAGCAGGCACTCGCGCGGACCGGATTCGAAATCGAAGACGCTTCGACGCTCGCAGCCAACCTTCAGGAGGCCAGCCCCGCCTAGCCGTGGAAACGCGGCCCACCTGCCCGTACACTCTCACACCGTTCGCCCGCCCCAGCATTCAAAACAACCAGCACGGCGGGCCAGGAGACAACCCTTGCTGACCCAAACGTCCTACTCTGCCACTGCCGATGCGAACCCGGCCGATCAACTGTTCCGGCGCGTCGCGTGGCGCTTCATGCCGCTGCTGTTCGTCGGCTACGTGGTCGCTTATCTGGATCGTGTCAACGTCGGCTTCGCGAAACTGCAAATGCTCAGCAGCCTGCATTTCAGCGAAGCGGCCTATGGCTTCGGCGCCGGCCTTTTCTTCATCGGCTACTTTCTGTTCGAAGTGCCGAGCAACCTGCTGCTGCATCGCTTCGGCGCGCGGCGCTGGATCGCCCGCATCATGATTACGTGGGCGCTGCTGTCGATGCTCACCGCCTGGGTCCACACGCCATTGATGTTCTATGGGCTGCGCTTTCTGCTCGGCGTTGCCGAAGCGGGCTTCTTTCCCGGCATGATCCTGTACCTCACCTACTGGTTTCCCTCGCACCGGCGCGGCAAGATGACCGCGCTGCTGATGGCGGGCATCCCGGTCTCCGGTTTGCTCGGCGGCCCGCTATCCGGCTATCTGATGCACGCCTTCAACGGTACATGGGGTCTCGAAGGATGGCAGTGGTTGTTCATTGTCGAAGCGTTGCCCTCGATCGTGCTCGGCTTTGTCATCTATCGCTGCCTCGACGATCGTGTGGCCGATGCGGCATGGCTCAGCAGCGAAGAAAAGCGCCTGATTCAGGACGAAATCGACGCCGACGCCATCGTACGCACGCACGGTTCGGTGCGCGCGGTGTTCGGCTCGGCGCGCGTCTGGCTGCTGTGCCTCGTCCTGTTCGGTGTAGTCATGGGGTCGTATGCGATCGGCTTCTGGCAGCCCACCATCATTCGCGGCACAGGTATCGACGATCCGTTGATGATCGGTTTGCTGACCATGATTCCCTACTCGGTGGCGCTGATCTCGATGATCACGGTAGGCCGTCACGCAGACCGCACGCGCGAGCGGCGCTGGCATATCGTCGTGCCCGCGCTGGTGGCGGCGAGCGGCTTCAGCCTGTGCGCGATCAACGGCGACAGTTCGCTGCTGTCAATGATCGGCCTCACCCTGGCCGTCTCCGGCGTCGTCACCGCGCTGCCGATGTTCTGGGCGCTGCCCACCGCCTTTCTCGGCGGCAGCGGCGCGGCGGCGGGGATCGCGCTGATCAACTGCACGGGTAACCTGGCAGGCTTCATCAGTCCAACCGTGATTGGCTGGCTCAAGGGGTACACGCATACGCTGGCGTCCGGGCTCGTGCTGACGGCCTGCACGCTGACGTTATCCGCCGTGCTGATTCTAGTGTTCATCCCGGCGAAGTTGGTGAATCGCTAAGCCGTTTCGGATTCGAACAGCAGGAAGGCCGGTCAGCCATGGGGGCATTACCCCGGTTATCCGGGTTATCCGGGTTATCCGGCAAACGCACGATTGTGCTGTTGCGCAGGCCATCAACTGTATCTGTGAGATTGGCACGCAGGCGAGCAGAATTGTTGTTCGCGCATCGATCCATGCGATTCGCCTGTGCCTTGACGAGCGGCACGGCTTTCCTGCCGCCGAGGTTTATCAGCCCATGACCGCCAGCCCATTCCTCACCGCCGATGTCCTGATCGCCTATAGCGCCTACTTCGTCGGCACGGCGAGCCCGGGGCCGAGCAATCTCGCGATCATGTCGCTCGCCATGAGCGCCGGCAGGAAATCCGCGCTGACCTTCGCGCTCGGCGTGGTGTCCGGTTCGTTCTTCTGGGCGTTGCTGGCGTCACTGGGTTTGTCGGCGGTACTCGCCACTTATTCGGAATGCCTCGTGGCGGTCAAGATTGCCGGCGGGCTTTATCTGCTGTGGCTAGGCTTCAAATCCGCGCGTTCCGCATTCAGCGCGGAAAAACTACCCACGAATACCGCACGCGAAGGCGAACCGCTCAAACGGCTCTATTTGCGCGGCCTGCTGCTGCACCTCACCAATCCGAAAGCGATTCTGGTGTGGCTCTCGATCGTTTCGCTGGCTATGTCGCCGGCAGGCGGCACCTCGCACACCGCGCCGGTGGTGCTCGGCTGCATGTGCATCGGCGTATCCGTGTTCAGCAGCTACGCGGTGCTGTTTTCAACCGCGTCCGCACGGCGCATCTATGCCGCGATCCGTCGCTGGCTGGATGGGTCGCTGGCGATCATGTTCGGCATTGCCGGGATCAAGCTGCTGACTTCGAAAAGCTAGCAGCGCCTTCGGTACACGCGCCCTCTGCGATACTGTCGCTCTTATGACTCGAGCGGACAAACGAACACGATGAGCGGTGGCAACGACCTGAATCCGGCAGCGAATCACTCGCCATTTCAAAAACGGCTGTATCTGGCGGGCACGGTGGTGGTGCTCGTCGCGCTGATCGCCGCGGCGATCATCTATGCAACAGCTCCGGCGCCAGACAGCGCCGTCTCCATGTACGGGATCGCGGACCCGCGCTATCAGATCGAATTGCAGCGCATCGGCGGTAACGCGGCCGTTTTGATGGCACAGCTCCATCAGTGGTTCGACGGTCTTTGGCACGGTACCGCGCTCGCTTATACGGTGGCCGTGCTTGGCGTACTGCTCGCCGGCGCATGCTTTTTTATCGGCTACTTCTTTGCTGATGACGAGCCGCAGGGCTAACGCGTTCCCGCGCGCCCCGGCAAACAGGCACCTATGTCGCTTCTTTCACATGCTGACCAGGCTGCTCCACCTTCGCCGCGCGCAGCGCCTCGTGCAAGGTGCTGAAAATGCAGCGTGTCTCGACGATCGGCGTGATCCCATGCCGGTCCATATCCGAGCGCAAATAACGGTTCACCCGCGCGAAAATCACCTCGATGCCGCTGCGCTTCAGCGTCTCGCACAACTCACCGACTGAACGTGCCGCCGAATAGTCGAGGTCGGTGATCGCGCTCGCGTCGATCACAAACCAGCGCACCGCGCTCGGCGCATGATCGATCAGGCTGCGGGTGTCGTCGACGAAAAAATGGTCGTTCGCGTAGAACAGGTCGGCGCCGAAGCGATAGACGATCAGCCCCGGCGCGGTCTGGAGTCCGGGTGCGGCCGGCACCGGCACCCAGATGCCGTCTTCGCCGGGCGCGAGAATCATGGTGTGCGGCCGGTAGCTGTGCCGCACATGCCGCAGCAGCGATAAGGCCACCGCCACCAGAATGCCGTGCTCGACACCGATCAACACCACGGCCGCGGCGGTGAACACGGCCAGCGTAAATTCGCCGGGGCTTTCGCGGCGGATCGAAAAGAGCGTCTTCAGATTGACCAGGCCGATGGCGATCGTAAACACGATACTGGCCAGAATGCAGTGCGGCAGGTACTGCAAAAACCGGCTGAAAAACAGCAGCACCACGACCACCACCAGCGCGAAGACGATCTGCGCGAACTGGCTGCGCGTTCCGGCGCGATCGGCCATGGCGGTTTGCGTCGGACTGCCGTTCACCACGAAGGCGCCTGACAACGCTGCCACCGCGTTGGCAGCGGCGATACCCAGCAGATCGGCATTGGTATCGACGGATTCGTGATAACGCTCGGCGAATACGCGGCTCGCAGCAGCGCTTTGCGCGACGATCATCACGAAGCACGAGGCGGCGACGGGCAACAGATCGAGTAACTGCGGCCACGTGACGGACGGCATCCGCAGCGGGGGCAGTCCGCCTGCCACCGGCCCCAGCACGGAAATACCGTGCGCCGCGAACCCGTAAATATCGCTTGCGGCAATGCCTGCCACTACCGCGATCAACGGTACCGGTAGACGTGGCAGAAAACGCTTGAAAACCAGAATGGCGACCACCACCAGCGCGGAGATAGCGAGCGTCGGCAGATTGATCTGCGCTGACTCGCGCACCACGAGCGCGAGTTGATCGATGCTGCTCGCGGCATGTCCGGGTACGCCGAACATATCGCCCAGCATAGCGATGCCGACCTGCACGCCAACGCCGGCGAGGAAGCCGACCAGCACCGTGCGCGAGAGAAAGTCAGCGAGAAAACCGAGCTTGAAGATGCGCGCGATAAACAGAAGCGCGGCCGTGAGCAAAGCGACTATCCCCGCGAGCGCCGCATATTCGGCGCTCGAAGCCGGCGCCATGGTTGAGAGCCGGCTGGCGAAAATAGTGGCGGTGGCGGAGTCTGCAGCGACCACGAGGTGTCGCGACGCGCCGAAAAACGCAAACGCAATAAGCGGCAGAAAGACGGTGTAAAGGCCCGTGACGGCAGGCATGCCGGCAATGCGTGCATAGCCGAGCACCTGGGGAATATCCATCGACGCCAGTTGCACGCCGGCCAGCGCATCGCGCGCCGCCGCGGCACGGCTCAAAGGAAGTACGCCCTTCAGTACGCCAAGGCGGGTAGTGATGTTTGCCAGAAAATCCCGCATACGCGATGGTGCCCCGAACTTAGGTTATCGCGCATCGTGCCGTGACTCCGCACTCAAAGGCAAGATTTGAGGCTTTGATCGGCAAAAGAAAATGGCTACAGGCGGCAATGGCTCCGAACCCGCCGCTGTTACCGCCCCACTTTGTCTTAACGCTTGAACTGCCCTGTGAGCGGATCCACGTGCCGCGCGAAACCAAACAACGCGGCGATACAGATCGGACAGGCGATGATGAACACGGCCAACATCTTGCACCCCGTAACAAATTGTTACCGCAAGTTTAAGCGATTGTCGTGCGAAATGAATGAGGGAAAACGCAAAACACTGTTGCCACGCATTACAACGTCGTTACTGCCCGACGGAGCGCGACGCATGAAAATGCACCTGAAATACGGCAAATCGCACCAAAGAAGCGCGTACAACACGAAGCGCTATAACGCGCAAACCTTTGCTCGCCTACAAACCGGTTACGTCATGCATGCGTCGACTTTCATCTTCGCGGCAAAACGATTAAATGAGTGTTTCTACCGGCTCGACAAAATCATCTGTTTTCCCGCAGGCAGGCCGTTTCTCCGCCACCCCTTATAATCCGGCATGACCCGAATCCTGCACCATCTCCCCTCGCAATCGGCCGCGCACGGCCAATCAACCGCCCCACGCTCTCCGGCGGCCGCATGAAAACACCCAAACGTCTGCTCCCGCTGATCGAAGAAGGCCTGATCGACGAAGTCATCTCGCAGTTGATGAGCGGCAAGGAAGCCACCGTCTACGTGGTCCGCAGCGGCGAGTCCACGCGCTGCGCGAAGGTCTATAAAGACGCCAAACAGCGCAGTTTCCGCCAGGCCGCGTCCTATCAGCAGGGTCGCAAGGTCAAGAACAGCCGCCAGCAGCGCGCAATGGAAAAAGGCAGCCGCTATGGCCGCGAGGTGCAGGAACAGGCGTGGCAGAACGCGGAAGTCGATGCCCTGTTCCAGCTCGCCAATGCAGGCGTGCGCGTGCCGCAGCCCTTTATCTGCACCGACGGCGTGTTGCTGATGGAATTGGTGACCGATGGAGACGGCAACGTCGCGCCGCGTCTGAACGATGTCGAGATGACCGAGACGCGCGCGCTCGAATTGCACGCGCTGCTGCTCAACCAGGTGGTGCGCATGCTGTGCGCCGGCATGATTCACGGCGATCTGTCCGAATACAACATCCTGCTCGCAGCAGACGGCCCGGTGATCATCGACCTGCCGCAAGCCGTGGATGCCGCCGGCAATCTGGAAGCACCGGCCATGCTGGAGCGCGACGTCAACAACCTCGCCACGTATTTCGGCCGCTTTGCGCCGGCATTGCTCGACACACGCTATGGCAAGGAAATCTGGTCGCTGTACGAAGCAGGCGCATTGCACGTGGATGCCGAGCTCACCGGCCATGTTGAACTGGACACCACGCCGATCGATCTCGAAGCCGTGCTACAGGAACTCGAAGATACGCGGCTCGACGAAGAAGCGCGTCTGCGCTATGAAGAGTCGCTGCGCAGCGGCACCTGAGCCACCGCTACGCTGCTACGCGTAAGTGGCCAATCCAATGAAATGAGCCGGGTCTGGCGCCCCTATGCGTTGCTCGCTGTGCAACGAAGCTACGACGCGCTACTGAAACTGCCCGCCGTGACCTTGACCGATGAAGCCGCCGCGCCCGGTGCCGGCCCCACCGACTCGCGCATCGTCACGCTTACCGGAAACTCGCGGAAGATTTCCCAAGAGGTCCGGTAGCACTGATTCACCAGCCAGCGCACCGCGTTCTGCGTCAACTCCGCCGTCGGGATATGCACCGAGGTGAGTCCAGGCGCGGCGTAAGCGGCCGAATAATCATCGTCGTAGCCAATTACGGAGACTTCGTCCGGGACGGCAATGCCGGCCTGGTGGAAGCGCGCCAGTACGCTCACCGCCATCGTGTCGTTCGCGCAAAAGAGGCCGGTGAAGCGCCGCTTCGAATCGAGCAGTTTCTGCGCGGCAGCGTAGCCGCCTTCCGGCGAGAAGTCCGATTCGATCAGCGTGACATCCTCGCGTGCGATGCCCTCGCGCGACAGTTCGGCGAAGAAGCCTTCGAGCCGGGTCTGATTGTCCGACGCGCTGAACGGCCCGGAAATCACCGCGATGTCCCGATGCCCATAATCGAGCAGCGTGCGTGCCGCCATTTGACCGCCGCGCCGATGATCCGCGCAGAACGACGCCTCCGGCAACTGATCGAACGCGCGATTCAAAAACACCATCTTCGGATGCATGCGATGCAGCATGTCCAGATCGTCGTCGTGCAGATCGTGGCTGATCACCACCACGCCGTCGCAATCGCGGCCGATCAGAAAACGCACCGCCTCGATGGCCTGCTCGCGCGGTGACACTTCGCCGCAACCCGTTGCCACCACCACGTGGCGGCGCACCGCGCGCAGTTCAGTATCGGTCTGCTTGAGAATCGTGCCGTAGTAGGAGCCAAAGAAGGTCGGCACGAAAATGCCGATCATGCCCAGCGATTGCGTCGCCATTGCGCGGCCAATGGACGACGGCCGGAAATTCAGCGCTTCGATAGCGGCCTTCACACGTGCGGCAGCATCGGCGGAAATGGGGCCTTTGCCGGATATGGCACGCGAGGCAGTCGACATGCCAACGCCGGCCAGTGCCGCGACATCTTTGAGTGTTGCCACGCGGTTCTCCGTCAAGCCCTGTTGTATTCAACGACGCTGCATGCAGCCACTACAAACGCGCGCCGCCTTCTTCGTCGAACAGCGAAATATGCGCACTATCGAACGAGAACACCGCGGCATCCCCTACCGCCGCCGGCGTCTTCGTCTGGTCGATCGACGCGATTTGCACTCCATGATAGTCGAGCCAGATGACCCGGTGGTTGCCCATCGGCTCGATCAGTGAAATGTTCGCGCGCTCGTTCAATTGTGTGCTCGAACTCTCGCCTGCGCGCACGTCTTCTGCCCGTACGCCGAGCACACAAGGCAGACGATCCGCAGGCAGGTTTTTGAAAGGATAAGCCGACACATCGAGCTGCAAATGCGCTGTGCAAAAGCAGAGCGAGCCGTCACGCGTCTCAAGCGTGCCCTTGAGCAGATTCATCGCGGGCGTGCCCAGAAACGTCGCAACGAACAGATTATTCGGCCGTGCATAGACTTCGGCGGGCGTGCCGAACTGCTGGATCACGCCGCCGCGCATCACGGCCATGCGCGTCGCGAGCGTCATCGCTTCGACCTGATCGTGGGTCACGTAGATCATCGTCGCGCCCAGACGCTGGTGCAGTTGCTTGAGTTCACGGCGCAATTCGGTGCGCAATTTGGCGTCGAGATTCGACAGCGGCTCATCGAACAGGAACACGTCGGCCTCACGCACAATCGCACGGCCGATCGCCACGCGCTGCCGTTGGCCACCCGAGAGTTGGGCCGGCTTGCGCTTAAGCAGCGGGCCGAGTTGCAGCATCTCGGACGCCCGCGTCACGCGCCGCTCGATTTCCGCCTTCGGCGTGCCGTTGATGCGCAACGCGAACGACAGATTGCGCTCGACACTCATGGTCGGATACAACGCATACGACTGAAACACCAGCGCGATACGGCGATCTTTCGGGTCGGCCCAGGTCATGTCTTCGCCGGCGATTTCAATGCTGCCGTCGCTCACGTCGATCAAGCCCGCAATACTGTGCAGCAAGGTGGATTTGCCGCAACCCGATGGACCGAGCAACACCACGAACTCGCCCGCTCGCACGTCGAGATCGAGATTCTCGATCACCGTATTCGCGCCGAGCTGGATCTTCAGATTGCGCACCGACACGTTGGCTGGATGCGATAAACCCGCCGCATCCGCCACATTGCCGAGGTTCGTCACGTCTGCCGCATGGGCTCCCGTGTTTGCCATTGCATTTGCCACCGCATTTGCCCCATTCACCAGGTTAGTCATGCTTGATCGCCCTATCCCTTGACGGCGCCAGACGCAATGCCGCGCACAAACCAGCGGCCCGAAATGAAGTAGACAGCAAGCGGCACCATGGAGGTCAGAATAGTCGCCGCCATATTGACGTTATAGAGCCTCTCGCCGGTCGTCGTGTTGATGATGTTGTTCAATTGCACGGTCATCGGCAGGTTTTTTGTGCCCGCGAACACCAGCCCAAGTATGAAGTCGTTCCAGATGCCCGTCACCTGCATGATGACCGCGACGACGATGATCGGCGTGGACATCGGCAACATCAGTTGCAGGAAAATGCGCCAGAAACCGCCACCGTCGATGCGCGCCGCCTTGAACAGCTCCTGCGGAATCGACGTGTAGTAGTTGCGAAACAGCAGAGTCATCACCGGCATGCCGAAGATGGTGTGAATCACCACGATGCCCGGCAGCGAGCTAAACAGGTGCACGCTCGCGAGCACGCGCACGAGCGGATAGACCATCACCTGCACCGGAATGAAGGCGCCCATCAGCAGCACGCCGAACAGCAGCCCTGCCCCGCGCGGCCGCCAGAACGATAGCGCGTAGCCGTTCACCGCGCCGATCATGATCGAGAGGATCGTGCTCGGCACGACGATACGCACCGAATTCCAGAAGCCGACCTGGATGCCGTTGCAATCGAGCCCGGTGCAGGCGGATCGCCACGCGGCGCTCCATGCGTCGAGGGTGAAATGCGTGGGGAAAGCGAGCAGATTGCCGAGGCGAATCTCGCTCATCGGTTTTACCGATGTGACGAGCATCACGTACAGCGGCAACAGGAAGAACAACGCGGCGGTCAGGAGAAATGCGTAGACGCCCAGGCGTGCGGGTGTAAACGCCCGGCGGCGCCTGCGGCTACGGCTCGGTGTGCCGCCCTTCATGGGAGGACTGAGCGTGTTCATCACACCTCCTTGCGCAACGCGGCGCGGCTGCGGGCATAGAAGAACGGCGTGAGAATCGCGAGCACCGTAGCCAGCAGCACAATCGACGCTGCCGACGCGAGGCCGATATTCGCGCGGCCAAACAGGTAATCCATGATGAACTTCGCCGGCACTTCGCTCGCCGTGCCGGGGCCGCCTTGCGTCATCGCGACCACGGCGTCGTAGAGCTTCACGACCATCACGAAGAGCAGCACGAAGGCGGTGGACATGGAAGGCCCGAGCATTGGCACAACGATGCTCGCGTACACACGCCAGCGCGGAATGCCGTCGATACGCGCGGCTTTCCACAGTTCGTCGTCGATACCGCGCAGGCCGGCCAGCAGCAGCGCCATCACGAGACCGGAGGCCTGCCACACCGTCGCGATGACGATCGTGTAGATCACCCAGTCCTGATCGACAATCCAGTCAAAGCGCGCGTGCACGAAACCGAGTTTGTGCAACACGGCCTGCGCGCCCAGTTCCGGATTGAGAATCCACTGCCAGACCAAACCCGTTGCGACAAACGACATCGCATACGGATAGAGAAACACCGTGCGCAATGCGCCTTCCGCCACCACGCGCTGATCGATAAAAATCGCCAGCAACAAACCGATCACCATGCACGCAACAATGAAGCATGCACCGTAGATCACGATGTTTTGCAGCGACAGCAGCCAGCGATCATTATTGAAGAGCCGCGTGTATTGCGTGAGGCCCGCGAAGTCCCCCGAAGGAAATGTGCGTGAGTTGCTCAGCGACACGCGCGCGGTCCAGACCATCGTGCCGAGATACGCGAACACGACGGTCAGGACCATCGGCAGGAGCGCCACCCACGCGGCTATCGGCAAGCGCTTCCTGAGCGTTTTTTTCAGCGGCCCTTTGCGAGGCCCGGAGCCGGCGGTTTGCAGCTTGAGCGCCTGCATGGTGAGCGCCTAGCTCTTCAACGCACTGGCAAACGCCTTCTGTGCATCGTCGACCGACTGGTTCTTGTTCCAGA
This sequence comes from Paraburkholderia sediminicola, assembly GCF_046026855.1. GTDB lineage: Bacteria > Pseudomonadota > Gammaproteobacteria > Burkholderiales > Burkholderiaceae > Paraburkholderia > Paraburkholderia sediminicola_A. The sequence goes on from NZ_JAQQET010000001.1 coordinate 212,954, forward strand.
AGTTCGTGATGACGTCGATCAACGCGCCCTGCGTGTCAGGCGAGAGCAGCATTTCCGGATTCGGCAACTGACGCGACTTGTCCTTCATGATCGCCATGCCCTCCTTTGCGCAGATGTCGAGACTGCTGGCGTCCACATCGGGACGAATCGGAATCGAGCCTTTCTTCGCGCTGAATGCGACTTGCGCGGCGGGCGAGGTCATCACCGTGGCAAGCAGATTCTGCGCCTTGATCGCGTTGGCATTGTCGGTTTTCGGGAACACGAATACGTCGCCCGCGACCAGATACGGCGAGTGCGGACCAAAACCCGGGAAGCAGCCGAAGTCTTTACCGGCAGTCTGGTTGGCCGCCGAGAATTCGCCCTTGGCCCAGTCGCCCATGATCTGCACCCCCGCCTTGCCGGAAATCACCAGCGCGGTGGCATCGTTCCAGTTGCGGCCAGGCGAGCCCGGGTCGACGAAATCATGCAAGCGCTTGAACTGCGCGAGCACCTTCCTGAACGCATCCGACTTGACCGCGTTCATGTCGCGATCGCGGTACACCTTCAGATAAAGGTCGGGGCCGCCGACGTCGGCAAATACCGCGTCGAACGTGATCTTTTCCTGCCACGGCTGACCGCCGAGCGCAAGCGGGATCACGCCCGCGGCTTTCAGTTTGGTGAGATCAGCGATGAATTCGTCGTAGCTCTTCGGCTCGGCGGCAATACCGGCCTTCTGGAACACCGGCTTCGAGTAGAAAAACCAGGCCGGCATATGAATATCGACCGGCGCAGCGTAGTAATGCCCATTTACCTTGATGCTGTCGATGATCGACTGCGGGAACACACCGTTCCAGTTTTCTTTCGCGGCAACGGTGTCGACGTTGTTCAGCAGGCCCTGGTCGATCAGGTCGTGAAACTGCTTGGACGTATTGAACTGCGCGGCGGTGGGTGGATCGCCGCCGATGATCCGGTTGATCGCGGTGGAGCGCGCCTGATCGGCGCCGGCCACCGCATTGTCGACCCACTGGCCACCGGCCTTGTTATACGCATCGGCGAACTGGCGAATCGCGGCCGACTCGCCGCCTGAAGTCCACCAGTGAATCACGTTGGCCTTCAAGGGTTCAGCCGCATGCGCGACGACGCCCACCAATGCCAGTGCCGCAACCACGCCTCGTAAGAGCATTTTTCTGCTGTTCATTCCGTCTCCTGTCGACATACAAACCAGCTCCACCTGCTGTTACGCCTGTGCTTTACGCTCCTTCAAAAACTTCGCCACCAATTCCGCACTGCGTTTGACTGTACGCTTCTGTGTACTGTAGTCGACGTGCACGACACCAAAGCGCCGCTCATAACCGAACGCCCACTCGAAGTTATCCATCAGCGACCACAGAAAATAGCCGCGAATATCCACGCCGGCCTTGATCGCCTGATCGACCGCCGCGAGATGGCGCTTGAGAAACGAGATGCGCTGCGCATCGTCGACGTGGCCGTCGATCACCTTATCGTCCGAGGCCATGCCGTTTTCGGTGATGTAGATCGGCGGCAGGTTGCGATACGTGCGATTGAAACCGATTAGCAGGTCGCGCAAGCCATCGGGATGCACCTCCCAGCCCATCTGCGTGCGCTCGACGCCCTCCAGCGGCACGTCCCGGAATCCATGCGCGCCGTCGCTCGCAACATTGGTGCGGAAGTAGTAGTTGATACCCAGGAAGTCGAGCGGCGCGGAAATGGTCTGCATGTCGCCGTCGAGCACCAATGGCTCGGTGCCTGGCCACAACTCGAACAGATCCTGCGGATACGCGCCCTTGAGGAGCGGATCGAGAATCCACGCATTGTGCTGGACTTCGAACAGATGCGCCGCACGCTGATCCGCGGCGCTGTCGCTATTGGCCGTGCCGCGGCCGATGTTGGCGACGATCCCTTTCTGCGAGGCCGGATCGTTGGCGCGCAGGACCGGAATCGCGAGGCCATGCGCGAGCAGCAGATGATGCATCGCCTGCGTCGCAAAGCGTCCGTCGGCGAGGCCCGGTGCGTGATGCCCGTTGCCATAGCCGAGATAGGCCGAACACCACGGCTCGTTGAGCGTCGCCCATGCGTCGACCGTGCCGGCCAGTTCGCGGCTCATCAGGTCGGCGTAGTCGGCGAAGCGGTAAGCGGTGTCGCGATTGAGCCAGCCGCCGCGATCTTCCAGATGCTGCGGCAAGTCCCAGTGATAGAGCGTCACGGAGGTCGTAATGCCCTTCTCTTTCAGGCGGTTCAGGAGCCGCTTGTAGAAATCGAGCCCCTTGCGATTGGGCAAGCCTGCCGCGTCCATGACGCGCGGCCATGCAATCGAGAGCCGATAGCCTTCGAGGCCAAGCGAGGCCAGCAATTCGATGTCTGCTTCCCACCGATGGTAGTGATCGCAGGCAACGGCGCCGGTGTCACCCGCCAGCACCTTGCCGGGCTTGGCCGAGAAGGTGTCCCAGATCGACGGCAGGCGGCCGTCTTCATTCACCGCGCCTTCGATCTGATACGAAGCCGTGGCGGCGCCAAGCAGAAAGTTCTTGCGCCACAGAGACGAGTCCGCGGGCGGGCTGAAGGGATCGGCGAGTGCGCCGTTGGACACGGCCGAGGGGCGTGCGTCGGATACAGCGAATGCGTCGTTTGCCACGGATTCTCTCCTGCGCTGAGGTCGTTGAACCGTAAGGCGGAAGCTGGAGTGGAAGCGCTTCCACAAGACCTGCGAACGATAGCAGTGTGGGATTCAGCGCAGCAATCAGGGTTTGTCTGGAGGGCTTGCTGGCATGCGCGGCGTTGGGATGCGCCGCGCATGGGAGACGTTTAGAACAACGTGACGACCAACGATAGAAGCGCCAGATGCGGTATGACGGCGACGCCGCTGTGCGCGCCATACAACGTGCGCAATCGGTGCGGAGCCGCCACCAGCACGGCGAATTTCAGGGCTTGGCTGGCAGATTGAACGCGCCGCGATCATAAGCCTCGCAATACGCCTTCCAGTCAGCCCCCACCTGGGCCTCGCACTGCGTCGCGAGTTCGATCATCGGCAATTGCCAATCCTTGCGATTGCCGAACGCGATCAGCTCGTCCGCAATCGACGATTTCTGCCGGCCGCCGCTGCGCAGTTGCCCCCAGGCGCTCAATTGGGCCATGCTGTTAATCACTTCTTCGAGCCGCGGCAGCTTGCCGTCCCAGTCGCTCAGTGCCACGCGGTCTTCCGAAGGCTGCAAGCTGCGCAGCACATACGAGCACTGATTGAAGTCGACCGCGTGCAGGAACGCCTGCGAGACTGCCTGATTGCGCCGCTGAATTTCAACCACGCGCTGCGCCTCGCTCTGCCACTTCGGCTGCGGCGTGCGTACATGCGGTGTCACCGAAGAAGGCAGCGCCTCTTTCAGATCGAGCAGATAGTTGCCGTCCGGCGAGCCCTTGCCTTCGACGAGAATCGCATAGCGATCCACACCCAGGCTGCCGGTGCCGGCAATCCGGCGCGCCACGTCGATGATGCGATAGAAGTCGGGATTGGGCTGCCCGGCTGCGAACGTGTGCATGAATTCGGTGACGGTGGCGCGCGCCTTGTCGCTAACCGGCAGCGCTTTCTTGCCATCCACTTTGAGCACGCGGGTCTTGCCCTTGAGCGTGGTGCGCCGGTCCAGATGCGCGGCGCGCGTGCGGCTCGCCAATGCGTCGAACAGATCACGCACCATACCGGTCGACGTCTCTGCTTCGATCCAGCGCGATTTGCCAAAGGCAAGCGCCGCGCTATAGGCATCGACCGCGGTGTGGCAGAGCGCGAGTGCCTGCGCGCGGCTCAATTTGAGGTCGCTCGCGCCGACCAGCACGCTCGTGAGGAGCCGCACCAGTTCGTAAAGACTCGGCGCGAGGCAGGCCTCATCGAAATCGTTGTTGTCGAAATAGACGAGGCGGTTGTCGCCCTTGTAGCTGCCGAAATTTTCCACATGCATATCGCCGCAAATCCACACCGGGGGTGCATCGTCGAGCACCTTGTCGCGTGGCAGATTTGCGTAAAACAGATGACAGGTACCTCGCAGAAACACAAACGGCGAGCCGCGCATGAGCTTGTATTTCATCGCGAGCCGTTCAGGATCACGGCCGGTATTGAAGCTGGCGATGGTCTGTGCGATATCGGACATGTGTTTTCCCTTCATGCAGCGCGTTGTGGTTCAGTACGGGTTCAATGCGAGCGGATCGAATCCACGAGCGCATGGAGATTGAGCGGCTTCACACGAATCACACCGCCGCGCGGGCTGTCGATATCGGCGACCAGCATGAACGACAACGACACGATCAGCGGAACGATCAGCAACAAACCGGCTCCCGCTTTCAAACCGCGTGCGCCGTAGCCGACCAGCACATTGGCGCATGCCGCTATCAGCACCATCAGCGCCCACGCCGCGACGGGAATGCGATTCCACCACGCGGCTTGCGTGTAACCCTGGGTATTGAGCACATCGTTCATTCCGGCGACGGCAAGCGCAGCCACCGGTGTGGGCTGTGCGGCCGCGGCATTCTTCACTGTAGTCCACATTGCATCCTGCAGGCGCGCTGTCTCGGCATTGACTTTGGCGAGCTCGCCGACGTCGCGCGTCGTGTAGAACAGCACGCGCTCGTCGAGATAGGTTTTCAGCAAGGCGCGCACGGTCGCCGCATCCGCGGCGGGCAGCAGATCGGCGCGGACGTATTCGGTGCCAATCGCATTCGCCTCTTCTTCCTCGTAGTTCTTGCGTTGATCGTAGCGGCCCACCGCCATCGAAAACGTGAAACCGATGATCAACGCGAGCAGCGTCAGCGTGGCGGCCTGAATTACGCTGAAGTCGTCGCGCGCAGCCTCGTCGATTCTTCTGAATCTGCGCAGCAGCGACGCGCCGATGCGCGCCGCCAGCCACATTGCAACAAATGAAGCGATAAAGACGAGTGCCGGATAATCGAAAATGTTTTGCATGAGCGAGCGTCTTTTTTATCAGAGTTCTGTTAGCGGGAACGCTTTGAGCGGCGATTAAACGTGCATGGCCACTGCATCATAAGAGACGCAGCGCGGATGGGAAAGCGCGGGGGGGGGGGGCAGGTGGACAGGCGCGTGAGCGGCAGCATGCCGACCGTCAGGAGCCTGTCATCAGATAGTAACGTCCGTCCGCAGTGACGTTGAAACCGAAACCGCATTCCGTCAGTGAGCCGTGCGTCGCTACATCGAGCGTCTCCGGTGCGGAGAGCTTGAACTCGATCAGGCATTTGTCGGCGTGTTTGTCCCCCTGCCTGTCATAAGACGCGAGGTTGCTGATCCTCGCGGTGGCATCGAGTGGCGCATCGCCGCCGCCATCGGTCACCGGCACGCGCGCCACGCCGTCGTAGAACCGCACATAGGCTGACAGGCTACCCATGTTCGCACTCGGTTGACCGTCGGTGCCCACGGTCGGATACATGAAGTCGCCGTCGATCCGATAGACGCCGCGCCGCCCTTTCACCGGCTTCACCTCGATGCTGTTCCACGCGCCGAAAAACATATAACTCGCAAAACGCGCGCCGCTCGGCGGCACGCCGTTCACCACCGCTTTGTCCGCAATCGACTCGAGACGCTGGCGCGCCGCCGCTACCGCGCGGCCGAGCAGCGCGTCGTTAGGATAGTCGTTGCCGCGGCTTATCGCGGTCCGGTAGTACGCGCGCGCATCCGGCAGCGCGCCCAGCTTCACTTGCACGTCACCCTGATGGACCAGCGCCATCGCCACGCGCGCCCGCGCCGAACTGGTTGCTTTCGGCGAGTTCTCCTCGCCGGCCTGCATGGCGGTGGCCTCGGCGAGCGCGGCTTCCATCTCGACCAGCGTTTGCGCGTCCTTGATGCGCCCCGCTTCGAGCGCGGCCACACCCAACGCCGCGCATGACGCATTCGTGCGGCACGGCACGTCCTTGCCCGCCAGAAGGTTGCGGCGATAAAGTTCGGCGCGCGAACTGGCGGCGTCCGTCTGCGCTGCGACGAGCGCAGGCATGAGCGCGGCAGTAGCAGCAGAGACCATAACGGCAGCAGCGGTGACGGCGGTTTTGACGTTCATGAGAAAGAGAGGACGGTGGCGGTGACGCATTTCGAACGTGCGCTTCAAGTAGCCGTATGCGCGGCACGTTTGACCCAGGTTGCCACGGACGCTGGCCGTGATGCTGACAGAAAACCGGCGATTGCGCGAACCCTTACGTGATACGCATTTATCCGGCCGCCTACACCCCGACCTGCTCTCCGAATTTCTTACGATACGCGCCCGGGCTCGTCAATGCGATACGCCGGAAGTGCCGCCGCAGCGATTCTTCGGAACCGAAGCCCGCCAGCTCCGCAACGCGCGCCATCGGCAATGGGAGCGGCGCTTCGAGGAGTTCTCGTGCGATCGCAACGCGTTCGCGCACCAGCCATTCGTAGGGCGCCATGCCAGTGGCATCGTGAAACTGCCGCTGCAGCGTACGTGGACTCATTGCCGCCCGTTCGGCAAGCGAGCGCAGGGTGTGCGGCAACGCGGGATGGTGACGCACCCAGTCCATCAGTTTCGCAAGGCGGCCGCCTTCGTCTTGCGGCATGGGCCGCGGCACGAACTGCGCCTGACCGCCCTCGCGATGCGGCGGTATCACGAGCCGCTGTGCGACCCGGTTGGCTATCGCGCTGCCGTGATCGCGCCGCACCAGATGCAGCAGCATGTCGAGGCCCGCCGCCGATCCCGCCGAAGTGATGATCTGCCCTTCGTCGACATATAACGCATCCGGCTGCACATGCAATTGCGGATAACGCTGCTGCAATTTGTCGGCATAGCGCCAGTGGGTCGTGACGGTCTTGCCGTCGAGCACCCCCGAAGCAGCCAGCACGAACACGCCGGAGCAGATCGAACACAGTCGCGCGCCGCGCTCGTAGGCGGCGCGAATCTTCTTCAGCAGCGGTTCGGGCGGCAACTCGTCAGCATCGCGCCAGCCGGGGATAACGATCGTGTCGGCGTGATCCAGCAGCTTGAGCGTGTACGGCGCGGCGACTGTAATGCCGCCGGCGGCGCGAATCGGACCAGGTTCGCTCGCGCAGACGGCGAAGCGATACCAGTCCACGCCGAGTTCAGGACGTTCGAGCGCGAACAGTTCGGTCACGCAGCCAAATTCGAACGTACAGAGCCGGTCGTAAGCGAGCGCGACGACAAGATGATTGTGCATGGCGTGATGTTGCCGGATATTGACGATTACGCCACTTACCTGGCGCGTGCGGCGTCGCGACAATGAAGGCTCCAGAATCGCTTCGCCACCCAGCCACGCTCACTCCCCTACCGGAAACCCGCCATGCCGACCAGCCCCACCAGCAATGCCGTCCCCGCCGCCGATAGCGCCGCCGCCCTCGCCCACTTCCAGGCGTCGCTGCAATTCGAAACCGATTGCGCCGACGTTCGCGCAGCACTCGCGAGCGGCACGCCCGGCTTCGTGCTGCTCGACGTGCGTAGCCCGGCGCTGTTCGAACAGGGCCACGTGCCGGGCGCGCTGAACCTGCCGCACGGCAAGATCGTGGCGTCGAAGCTCGCCGGGTACCCGCAAGACACGCTGTTTGTCACCTACTGCGCGGGCCCGCACTGCAATGGCGCCGCGCGCGGCGCACTGCGTCTCGCGCAACTGGGACGGCCCGTCAAATTGATGATCGGCGGCATCACGGGCTGGCTCGCCGAAGGGCTCACCCTTGCACAAACCCCGGCCAGCCGGGAGGCGCTCAACACACATGACTAAGATATTGAAAATCAATTAAATAAACGCCGCGAACTGTCGATAACAGGTTCAGCCGCACCTCTCCCGCGGTTGGACTTAACATGCAGAGCTCATACAATTTTTGGCTGGTCGCAATCTCGTTCGTCGTCGCGGCGCTAGCGTCGTACACGGCGCTCGATCTGACCGGCCGCATCTTCCTGTTGGCCTCGGCACGTCTGCGGCACGCCTGGCGCCTGGGCGGCGCCGCGGCGCTCGGTGTCGGGATCTGGTCGATGCACTTCGTCGCCATGCTCGCCTTCTCGCTGCCGATCCCGCTCGGCTACGACTTCGCGACTACCGCTTATTCGCTAGGACTCGCGATCGGTGTCTCGTATCTGGCGCTGGTCGTGACGACCCACGCACGGCTCACGCCGCTTCGGCTCGTGGCCGGCGGTGTGCTGATGGGCCTCGGCATCGCCAGCATGCACTACACCGGCATGGCAGCGATGCAAATGGAGCCGGGCATCCACTATCAGCCGGGCTGGTTCGCCGGCTCGCTTACGATCGCGATCGGTGCGTCGACCGCGGCGTTGTGGATGGCCCGCGCGCTCAGCAACGACGATGACCACCACGTGGTGCGCAAGCGCTTTGGCGCCGCGCTGGTGATGGCCGTCGCGATCAGCGGCATGCATTACGCCGGCATGGCCGCCGCCGGGTTTCCGCTCGGCGCCGTGTGCGGCGCGGCCAGGGGCGTGGACGCCGCGTGGCTCGCCACCTCGGTGATCCTGTTCACGTTCGCGATTCTGATTGTCACGCTGATCCTCTCGCGTTTCGATGCACGCACCAGCTTTCTGATCGGCTCGGTGTCGAAACTGAGCGGTCAGATCGTGCGGCTCGCCACACTCGACACGCTGACGGGCCTGCCCAACCGCAGCACGCTCACCGATCGCATCGACCGCGCAATCCAAAACGCGCGCCGGCAGCGCTCGCTGTTCGCCATCCTGTTCATGGATCTCGACGGCTTCAAGACCATCAACGATTCGCTCGGCCACTCGGCCGGCGACGAAGTGCTGTCCGCATTCGCACAGCGTCTTCTGCTGTGCGTACGGGCGAGCGATACCGTCGCGCGTCTCGGCGGCGACGAATTCGTCGTGCTGTCCGAGAACCTGGCTTCGCGCGAAGACGCCGGCACGATGGCCGAAGACGTGCTCGAGCGGATGCGTCAGGGCGTATGGACCGATTCGCAACCGTTGCAGGTGATGCCGAGCATCGGCATCGCGCTCTACCCCTACGACGGCGATACCGTCGACACGCTGCTGAAACATGCCGACGCGGCCATGTACGAAGCCAAGCGCGCGGGCCGCAGCACCTATCGCTTCTTCGAGCAAAGCATGAATGAAGCCGCGACGCGCGCGCTGCAGATTCAACGTGCGCTGCACGAGGCGCTCACCGCCGGACATTTCTCGCTGCATTTCCAGCCGAAGTTCCACGGCAACGGCGACTCACTGGCGGGGGCCGAAGCGCTGATCCGCTTGCATCATCCGCAACTTGGCACGCTGGCGCCGCTCGAGTTCATTCCGCTGGCCGAGCGTTCGGGCCAGATCGTACAGATCGGCTACTGGGTCCTGCGCGAAACCTGCCAGCAGATTCGCCGCTGGGTCGAGCAAGGCCTGCCGTCGATGAAAGTGGCGATCAATCTGTCGCCGCGTCAGTTGTCGCAACCGAAGCTCGTCGCGACGATGCTCGAGATCGTAAAGGCCGAAGGTGTGCAATGCGAACAGATCATGTTCGAAATCACCGAAACCGTCGCGATGCAGGACGCGCCGAAAACCATCGAAATGATCCGCGAATTCCAGGCCAGCGGCTTTGAAATCGCCATCGACGATTTCGGCACCGGCTATTCCAGCCTCGCCTATCTGCAACGCTTTCGCGTCAAGCAGTTAAAGATCGACCGTTTCTTCACAAACGGCCTCGACGAACACGGCCCGGAAGGCTGCGCGATCGTTTCGGCAATAATCGCGCTCGCGCACTCGCTGGAAATGGACGTGGTGGCCGAAGGCGTTGAAACCGAATCGCAGTTCGACATGCTCAAGTCGATGATGTGTGACGAGATGCAGGGCTTCCTGCTAGGCAAGCCGCTCACCGCCGACGATTTCGGCGAGCTGCTCCGTGAAAGAATGGTGGCCGCCTAAGCACCCAGATTTGAAACTCGCAGGGCTACGCAGTTCGGTTGTTCATCTGGCGCACTCCGCTGCGTGGCCCCGTTTTACCGAAAAGCAGGAACAGGCAGTTTGGGTCCTGGAGATTTCATGAAAATTGACGTAGCGACGTTCCAAACGGTGTGGCTGATCACGTTTCTGTGCAGCGCCCTCATCACGACCGCGCTTTCGCGCATGTTTGCGCACGTCGGCGCCTTTCGCTTCTGGGCGGTGGGCTTTTATCTGCTTGCCACCGCCACGGCATGCTTCGCGTTGCATGCGATCTGGCACACCGATCTGTTGTTGTTTGCCACCGCGACGCTGGCGTTGCAAAGCCGCATTCTGATCTGGGCAGGCACACGCGATCTGTTCGGGGCTTCGGCGCCGTGGCGCGCCGGTCTTGTCGTCACCGCGGTGTTCTCCCTCCTGTATGGAAGCGCGCTGGCATGGGATGCCCCGCTGCTGGTCCGCGCCAGCTTGCTGGCGCTGTTCTTCGCGCCGTGCCGGGCGGCGACGCTGTATGAGGTGTACCGCCGGCGCCGTCCGCAACTCGGACCGGCACGTATGCTCGTGGCGCTGGGTAGCGCTATCGCGACGCTCAATGCCATCGTGCCGCTCGTACTCGTGGCGCTCGACCGCGCCAACATGACGCTGCTGTACGGCAATCCCCGGACCACCTCGGTGGTTTACGCCGTCGTGTTTGCCGGTGATCTGCTGCTGACTGTCGGCCTGATCGTGATGGCTTTGCGCCAACTGATCGTTGAACGCGACATGCTCGCCACACTCGACCGCGGCGCGCTGGAGCGTCTCGCCGAATCACGTGAAATGCGCGGACTGCGCGGTTCCCATTCGCCACGCGGCGATATGCTCGGCCACGACGCACCCACGCAACGCCAGTCGCTGCCGGGGACGGTTTGATGCAGAGCGCGGCTGCTTAGCCGGCCTTACGCTCCTCGCGCGCGGTGTCGGCGACCGACACGAGAACCGGTGTTGCCGGAGCGGCTTCACGCTTGGTGAGCTTGCCGTCCACCGAGGCACCGCAATCCATTCGCAACTGCTGGTAGTAGATGTTGCCGGTCACATGCGCATTGCTCTGCAGCTCGACAAAGTGATCGGCGATCACGTCGCCGACGATCCTGCCGTTGACCACCACGTCGTAGCCATGCACGTTGCCCTCTATCGAGCCCCGGTCGCTCAATACAAGCAGCGTCTGGCTGTCCGGCGCGCCGCTGACATTGCCCTTGACGTGGCCGTCCATGCGCAGGCCGTCGCTGAACAGGAGGTCGCCCGTGATCCGCACGTCGTGTGCGATGAGGGTGGCGAGCTTGGTCTGCTGGATGCCCGCCTGTTTTTTCTTGCTGAACATAAATATCTCTCGGAAATGAAAATGTTCGTCGCGTGATGCTTGCCGGGCGACGATCCGGGCGTTGGTTGATCAGTTGCTGCGCTTGCCGCTTTGCAGTGCTGTTTGCATTGGGTCAGTACGACATTGGCCGTACTGACCCAATGCCGCTCACCTACGGTTAGCGGCGCGGCGCTTCCGTTTGCGCCGGCGGCTTCGTCTTGCTCTGACCGCGCAGGAACTGCAATTCGGCGCTCAATCGCGCGACGTCGGCTGCGGCGCCGTCCGCGGTTTTCTGCACCGCGGCGCGCGCCACCGATTCCTGCGCCAGCGCAAGCCGCGTGCGTGCAAGCTCCGTCTCCTCGCTGCCTTCATCGACGGGCGCCACCTTGCATTGGTCAGTCGACGTGCCGGAGTGCTGCGCGTGCCACGCCACAACAGCCGCCGCGCCGCCTGCCGCGCTGAGCGCGCACACCAGAACCCACACCGTCACGCGAAAGGCGAGCGGCCGCGTGGGCTGCAACGTGTAGGCACAATGGGTCAGATTGCCCGCATCGCGGGAAAAACGTCGTTCAACCATGGGGCGTGGGCTCAAATAGCGCAAGGTAGGCAGACGGGTCGACCGGCGCGCCGTTGACCAGCACTTCGAAATGCAAATGTGGGCCGGTTGAGCGGCCGGTCGAGCCGACATCGGCAACATACTGGCGCGGCAGCACCAGATCGCCGACGTGCACGACAATGCGCGACGCGTGGCCGTACCGCGTCACGAGGCCGTTGCCGTGATCGATTTCGACCGCGTTGCCATAGCCCGACTTCTCGCCGGCGAAAACCACGCGGCCACCCGCTGCCGCCAGAATCGGCGTACCGGTTTTGGCGACCAGGTCGATGCCCGGGTGAAAACTCAAGCGATGCGTGAACGGATCGGTGCGATTGCCGAACGGCGAACCGAAGCGCGCGCCATCGGCGGGCATGCGGCCGGGAAAGGCGGCATACGCGATCGCGTGGTCAGCGGTTTGTTGCTCGAGCGCGGACAGCGTTGCGGCGATGCAGTCCAATTGTTGGCGTGTGCGCCCGGCATCGGCATGGCCGGCCGGTTGCGGCAGGACATCCGTGCAGCGGCGCGGCGGCAAAGAAGGGCCGCCCTCGCCTTCGCTGTCGGTAGCGGATGTGTCGGGTTCCGAGGCGGCGCCCGGCGTAGCCGGCGCGGCGGGCATGACCGGCGCGCGCGGTGCCGGCCGCGGCGTATTCAGACGTGCTTCGAAATCGCGCAACGCGCCGACCTGCATCGTCAGGCGCGCGATGCGCGGTTCGATCTGCGCCATGGATGCGTTCAGCTTGCCGAGTTGATCGATTGCATAGTCGTGCTCGACACGGTTTGCGGCCTGATCGCCGGAGCCGCCGTGCGCCGGCCAATGCATGCCGATCGCTATGCCCGCGGCAAGCGCCAGCGCTGCTGCGCCGAACGCCGTGGCAATCGCGACGGTCCGCGCGGTGCGGCGCGTGACGAAGCTGATTGAGCCGCTGGAAAGCTGACTGCCGCCGCGAAACAGGGAGGACATCAACGGCTCCCGGAACGCGCCATGCGGCCCGTGCAAGGTCGCGCACGGGCCGCACAACGCACGTTCAGCGTATTCGGCGTGCTGGAGGTGCCCGGTATGCTGAAGCGGCACAGGAGATTGGTGGACAAGACTAACTGCATGTGGCATCGACCGGACAAAATACCGGTTGCGATAATGAACAAAGGGCGACGATTATCGCCTGGCATCACGAACCATCATCTCAAATACAGACGGCACTGCGAGACGGCAGATGGCGTGTGCCGGATGCCGGATGCCGCGCATCAGATGCGGTCTGCGGATGCGGCGAGCTTGCCGTGCGCGTTGTGCTCCGATGCGCACGGCAAGCGCATCGGCACTCAAGCGGACAATGCCACCGCCTGCGGCTCGATCCGATCAAGCCCTTCCAATGCCCTGAGCCGCGCGACCAGCGCATCGCCGGCGGGCGTCATCGGCATGCGCAACTCGTCGCGTATCAGGCCTTGCACGGCGAGCAGGGCCTTAACCGGCGCCGGATTCGGTTCGGCGAACAACGCCTGGATCAGCGGTACTAGCGCATGAAAAATGCGTCGTCCTTCGTCGAGCCGGCCCGCGGACAGCGCACGATACAGCGCAACGAACCGTTCCGGCCGCACATGCGCCGAGGCCGCGATCGCCCCACTCCCACCCAGACACAAAGTATTGAAGATATTGATGTCTTCGCCGGCGAGCACCTGCAAGCGGCCGTCGCGAATCAGCGCGAGCGTGGTATCGAGCGAACCGGCGCAATCCTTCACCGCCTGAATCCGCGGATGTGCGGCGAGCGTCAGCAACGTCTCGAGTTCGAGCCGCACGCCGGTCCGATAGGGAATGTCGTACAGCACGACAGGCTTGTCGCTCGCATCGGCAAGCGCCATGAAATGCCCGACGATGCCGGCTTGCGAAGGCCGGATGTAGTACGGCGCGGCCATCAGCACACCGGCGATCGGCAGTGGATTCAGTTGCCCGATGCGCTCCTTCATGCTCCCTGTGTGATTGCCCGACACGCCGACCAGCACCGGCAGTGCTTGTGCGTCAACTGTGCCGCGGTCGACGGCTTGCGCTTCGTCGAGAATCGTCGCGAGCACGGCGTCCTGTTCGGCGGCGTCGAGCGCGGCCGGCTCGCCGGTCGTGCCGAGCGCGACCAGCCCGGCAATACCCGCGTCGGCATAGCGGCGCACCAGCGTGCGCAGCGCGGCGTGATCCACCTCGCCATCGGCGAACGGCGTGATGAGCGGAACCCAGATACCCGAAAAAATAGACATGTCTTTACCTCGATGACGACCGTATCGATTCCAATCAGCGGTGCGAGGGAGGAAAAACAGGGAATGCCGCAGGCGGGCGTTGACCGGCTGTTCCGTCGCACATCTGACGGAACAGCGTGCTCCGGTCAGATGAGCGGCTGTTTTTTGGCTTTGGCGCTAACGCTCGCGACATTCGCGCGTGCGACCACGACGCTCGCAAAAGCGAGACGTGCAAGGGTTGACGGACGGAGTCGGAGCGTTTGGCCGGGATGCATGAAGCGCAGTGTAACCGCGTCCGGCTTGAGTTTGCAAAGCGGGTTGGCAAACGGGTTTGCCAAACTCGCAAAATTGCTTGACTTCTGCGACAGGAAAACTAATATACGCACCGCGTACATGACCGGTACGCGACCCACTCCCGACAGGTGCCCGCATGAGCGTCCCGCAACAAGCCTTCCTACGCGACGCGATGCGTCGTCTGAATATGACCCGCGACACGTTCGCGAGCCGCATCGGCGTATCGCGCCGCGCACTCGACACATGGCTGCTGCCAGACGATTCGCAGGAATCGCGGGCCATGCCGGAGATCGTGGAGCGTTTTGTGTCGGAAATCGTGGTACATGGCGAGCCGGGCGAAAAGTATACGCAAAGCGTAGACTCGCAGTCGCTTGCGAGCCAGATGCTGTTCGAAGGCAAGCCACAGTTGCTGTCGGTCGACCAGTTCTCGCGCGACTCGGTCGAGGCGCTGTTTCGCGTCGCCGACATCATGCAGCCGATCGCGCGGCGCCGCAAAATCTCCCGCGTGCTCGAAGGCGCGGTGCTCGGCAATCTGTTTTTCGAAGCCAGCACGCGGACTCGCGTGAGCTTCGGCGCGGCGTTCTGCCGGCTCGGCGGCTCGGTGTGCGACACCACCGGCTTCACATTTTCGTCAATGGCCAAGGGCGAGTCGATCTACGACACGAGCCGCGTGATGAGCGGCTACGTGGATGCGCTGGTGATCCGTCATCCGGAACAAGGCTCGGTGGCCGAATTCGCGCGCGCGACCAACGTGCCGGTGATCAACGGCGGCGACGGCCCGGGCGAGCATCCGAGCCAGGCGCTGCTCGACCTGTACACGATCCAGCGCGAGTTCTCGCGGCTCGGCAAGATCGTCGACGGTGCGCATATCGCGCTGGTCGGCGACCTGAAATATGGCCGCACGGTGCATTCGCTGGTCAAGCTGCTGGCGCTGTATCGCGGCATCAAGTTCACGCTGATCTCGCCGCCCATGCTCGAAATGCCGAGCTACATCATCGAGCAGATTTCACGCAACGATCACGTGATCGAGCAGACCCATGACCTGCCCGCCGGGTTGCGCGGCGCCGACGTGGTGTACGCCACACGCATCCAGAAAGAGCGCTTCACCGACGAATCGTTCGAAGGCTATACGCCGGATTTCCAGATCAATCAGGCGCTGATGGACAGCGTGTGCGGCGCCGATACGCTGATCATGCACCCGCTGCCACGCGACAGCCGGCCGGGCGCGAATGATCTGAGCGTCGATCTGAATCACGATTCGCGCCTTGCGATTTTCCGGCAAACCGATAACGGCATTCCGGTGCGGATGGCGATTTTCGCAGTGCTGCTGGGCGTCGAAAAGCTGGTTCAGCACTCGATGCGCGACGCCGCGTGGCGCCCGCCCGTGTATCTCGGTCCGGACGACGCGGTGTTTCACGGCATCGATTGATCAGGATTCAGATGATTGAAAGGCGGCCTTGCGGCTCACCCGCAAGGCCGCTTCGGCATCCGCAAGATCCATCTTCAATACACACCGGATTAAATCCGGACTAGACTGGATTCGTCGGATCCCTCCTCAACCGCAACATCAACAGTGTCAGTCGTCTTTAAAGAAGTCGCTTATTGCAGTGCGTCACGAATCGATTTGATTTCGGATTCACCAACATACGAACTGGACGACTCATCATGGCTGACACGAGTTACATGGCGCGCAAATCCGTCGCCGCTATTGTCGCAAGCGCGGAGAGCGGTGAACGGCAACTGTCGAAGTCGCTGGGTGCGCTCAGCATTACGGCGATGGGTATCGGCGCGATCATCGGCGCCGGAATCTTTGTTCTGACCGGCACGGCCGCGGCGCATTATGCGGGGCCGAGCATCATTCTTTCGTTTGTGCTCGGCGGGATCGCCTGCGCCTTTGTCGGACTCTGCTACTCCGAACTGGCTGCCATGCTGCCGGTCTGCGGCAGCAGTTATACCTACACCTATGCCACGCTTGGCGAATTATTCGCGTGGATCATCGGCTGGGATCTGATCCTCGAATATGCGATGGGCGCGGCGACCGTTGCGGTCGGCTGGTCGGGCTATATCGTGAGCCTGTTGCACAACGTCGGGATTAACATTCCGCCCACCATGGCGGCTGCGCCCGGCACCACGGTAACGCTTGCCGATGGCAGCACGGTGGCCGGGATCGTCAATTTGCCGGCGGTCTTCATTATTGCCGTGCTGACCACCTTGCTCGTGCTCGGCACCAAGGAGTCGGCGCGGCTCAACAACATCATGGTGGCGATCAAACTGACCGTGGTGCTGGCGTTCATCGTTATCGGCGCCTTCTTTGTGCATCCGGCCAACTGGCATCCATTCATTCCGCAAAATACCGGCGAATTCGGCAATTTCGGCGCGAGCGGCATTCTCCGCGGTTCGGCCGTCGTATTCTTCGCTTTCATCGGCTTCGATGCGGTGTCCACCGCGGCCCAGGAGGCACGCAAGCCGCAGATCGACATGCCGATTGGCATTCTGGGCTCGCTGGTGGTTTGTACCGTGCTCTACATCGCGGTCGCGGGCGTGCTGACGGGACTCGTTCCGTATGCCGAGCTCAACGTCCCGGACCCGATCGCGAAAGGTGTCGATGCGATCGGCGTCACCTGGTTTTCCGTGCTCATCAAGATCGGCGCGCTGACCGGCTTAACGACCGTGATACTCGTGCTGCTGTATGGCCAGAGCCGCATCTTCTTCACGATGTCACAGGATGGCCTCCTGCCGCACCTGTTCGCGCGCGTCCACCCGCGTCTGCAAACACCCCATCTGAGCCAGATGATGATCGGCGCCATCGTCGCGATTGTGGCCGCGTTCACACCGATCAACGTGCTAGGCGAGATGGTCAGCATCGGCACCCTGTTCGCGTTCATTCTCGTCTGCGGCGCCGTGATCTATCTGCGCCGCAGCGACGCGGGCGCCTCCAGGCCGTTCCGCGCGCCGGGCGTGCCGGTGATCCCGATCCTCGGGATTCTGTTTTGCCTCCTGCTGATGGCCGGCCTGCCGCTCGTCACGTGGCTACGGCTCGTTGTCTGGCTCGTGATCGGGCTCGTCATCTATGGAATCTACGGCCGCAATCATTCGCGCCTTCGCCATCCGGAACGGGCTCCCGACTGAGATTCCAACGCGTCGTGCTCAACCCCACGCTTGTGGGGACTGGCCTTCCACGACCGTGCATTGCAGACCCGACATGCGGCCGGCAGCGTCGATGGCCGCTTCGAGCTGGGCGAACGGATACGACTTCAACTCGACCGCCTCGAGCGGAACCTGTCCGGATGTCACGAGCGAAACCAGCGCGAGATAATCGGCGCGCGTGTACATGAAGTGGCCGATCAATTCCCAGTTGTTCAGCAACATCTCCCTGTACGGAATCGGCAAGTCCACTTGCATGCTGCCCATCAGCACGAGCCGCCCGCCGCGGCGCAGGCTGCGCAATGCGACGAGGGTCGCGTTCGCGTCGGTGGCCTGCCCGACCATGTCGAACGCGAGGTCCGCGCCGCCACCGCTTGCGGTGCGAATCGCCGCAGTATCTTGCGCGGCGTCGCCGCTCAGCACGACGGGCACCACACGCCCGCACCCCTGCTCGACCAACGCTTGCAGCGGTTCCAGGCGCGCGTGGCGTTTGTGATCGGCGACCAGCCCACCGCCGCGTCACGGCTCGAAAGCGGCGAAATCGACCTGCTGCTAGGTTCCGACCGGATGATTCCGCCGTCGATGAAAGCCCGCAAGCTCTACGACGAGCATTTCGTGTTCGTGCAGCGCAAGGGCCACCTGCGCGGCACTGCGCCACTCGATCTCGACACCTACTGCGCGCTCGACCACGTACTCGTGTCGACCAGCGGCGGCAGCTTTCACGGCTTCATGGATGAGCATCTCGACGAACTCGGCCGCGAGCGACGCGTCGCGCTGTCGGTCCAGCACTTCACACTGGTGCCTGATCTGTTGTCGAACACCGACTATGTTTCCACACTGCCGTCGCGCTTCGCGGCCCGCTACGTCGATCGGCTCGATATCTTCGCGCTGCCGTTCGACGCGCGCGGCTTCACGTTGTACGCGGGATGGCATCCGCGTAACCAGGCCGATCCGGCGCTGGTGTGGCTGCGGGAGACGCTGGCCGGGTTGGCGGCACAGTAAGAAATCAAGGCGGATACAGTCCGCCCTTCAATCAGAAGCGGCGTATCACGTACAACAAAAGCCGCTCGCGCGACGGACGTAAATTCGTCGCCATGTCTCCGCAGTCGCCAAACCCACGCCTTCCCCGCCCATCCTCGTCGATCACCCTGCCAACTTCATGCGGCGGCTCATGGTTCAAATCTCACATTCTGAATTTTTATGATGAGAACGCTTCTCAATTACAAGCATATTGCATAGAATGCTCGCCGAAAACACTTTGTAATAAATATGGAATGTTCGGGTAAGGAATGCATTGCTCACCCGGGCACCAGCACTCAACGATGGGGATAAAAATGAAGTTGCGGTCCGACGAACCGAAGCTCGGCAAAATCAGCACGACCCTGTGCGGCATGTTGGCGGCCGGTCCCGCTCTCGCGCAGGGCACGGCCGTCACGGCGCCGCCCGACAAGGAGAGCCAGCTTGCGCCGATCGCCGTACAAGGCCAGGCGGACGACGGCTTCAAGACCGATCATTCGGCCTCGGTCAAATTCACCGCCCCGCTGGTCGATACGCCGAAGTCCGTGACCGTGATTCCGCAGGAGTTGATCAGGAGCACCGGTGCGTCGACACTGACCGAAGCGCTGCGCACGGTGCCGGGCATTACCTTCGGTGCCGGCGAAGGCGGCAATCCGCTCGGCGACCGGCCCTTCATTCGCGGCTACGACGCGCAGGGCAGCACCTTCGTCGACGGCATGCGTGACATCGGCGCGACCACCCGTGAAGTGTTCAATATCGAAAGCGTCGAGGTGACCAAGGGTTCGGACGGCGCCTATGGCGGCCGCGGCGGCGCCGGCGGCAGCATCAACCTGATCACCAAGACCCCGCATCTGGGCAATTCCGCCGACGGCAGCGCGGGCCTCGGCACCGACCGCTACCGCCGCTTCACCGCGGACGGCAACTGGCAAATGGCCGATCACGCGGCGTTCCGCCTGAACGTGATGAGCCACAACAACGACGTGGCCGGCCGCGACGCAGTCAACAACGAGCGCTGGGGCATCGCGCCGTCGTTCACCTACGGCCTCGGCACGCCGACCCGCGTCACGGCGAGCTACTACCATCTCTCGACCGACGACCTGCCCGACAGTGGTATTCCGTACTTCTACACGACCACCAACAAGCCGGCCAACGTCGACACGATCTATCCGGCCAACGTGGATCGTCACAACTTTTACGGCCTGATCGACCGCGATTTCCGCAAGACGACCTCGGACGTCGGCACGGTGCGCATCGAACACGACATCAACAGCAACCTGACGATCCGCAACACCACGCGTTATACGAAGTCCACCCAGGACTACATCTGGACCCAGCCGGACGACAGCCAGGGCAACGTCGTCAACGGTATGGTGTGGCGCCGCGCGAATACGCGTGCCAGCGACGTCTACAGCCTCGCGAACCAGACCGAACTGTTCGGCGAGTTCAGGACCGGGTTCCTGAAGCACAGCTTCACCACCGGCCTCGAACTGTCGCGCGAAACCAGCGTGAACGATTCGTACGCCGTGGCTGCGGCCACCGGCGCGATCTGCAAAACCAGGGGCATCGGCGCGGCGTCGGGTTATAACTGCACCAGCCTGTGGTCGCCGAATCCGAACGATCCGTGGGCCGGTTCGGTTAGTAAAGCGAATGATCCGAGCGAGCAGCGCACCACTACCAAATCGCTGTACGCATTCGATACGATCGAACTCACGAAACGTTGGCAGGCCAACGTCGGATTGCGCGTCGACGATTACTCGACCGATTTCCGCAACACGGTTGCCAACGGCGGCAAGCGCACCTCGCGCGACGACACGCTGTTCAACTACCAGTTCGGCCTCGTCTTCAAACCGGCTTCCAATGGCAGCGTGTATGCATCGATCGCGACGTCGTCGACGCCGGCCGGCGCCCTGCTCGGCCAGGGCAGCGAAACGCAATCGCTAACGCCGGGCCGTGGCGGTGTCGGTGCGAACGCGGATCAGCTTGCGCCGGAAAAGAACCGCAGCGTCGAACTCGGCACCAAGTGGAATGTGCTGAACAACCACCTCTCGCTGACGGGCGCGCTGTTCCAGATCGACACGACCAACGCCCGCGTCACGCTGCCGAACAACGAATACGCGATGGTCGGCAACAAGCGCGTACAAGGTTTCGAATTCGGCGTGGCCGGGCAATTGACGAACAAGTGGCAGGTGTTCGGCGGTTACACGTATATGAAGAGCCAGTTGCGCGACAACGGCAAGACCACCTCGGACAACGGCCATCAGTTCCCGAACACGCCGAAGAACAGCATCAGCCTGTGGACCAACTACGACGTGCTGCCGAAGTTCACGATCGGCGGCGGCGCGTTCTACATGTCGCAGGTGTACGGCGACACGGCGAATCTGCGTGCAGTGCCCTCGTACTGGCGCTTCGACGGCATGGCGACGTACCGGATCAACAAGAAGGTCGATCTGCAACTGAACGTGCAGAACATCTTCAACCGGACGTACTACGATCAGGCCTATCCCGCGCACTACGCGTCGATCGCAGCCGGCCGTTCCGCCTTTCTGACGCTCAACGCGCATTACTAGGCACGGCATGATGGAACAGGTGACGCTGAAGGCGCTGGCGAACGTCTCGCATGACGAGCTCGCCGCGATTCTCTCCGGGCCGCCCGCTCAGGCCGCCGCGTGGGTAGCAGCGGCCGCGCATAACGGCATCGTCGAAGCGCAGGCGGTATATGGCCAGTATCTGCTCGACGGTCACGGCGTGGAACGCAATGCTGAAGAAGCGGTGACGTGGTTCAAGCACGCGGCCCGGCGGGATCATCCGATGGCGATGAACATGCTGGGCCGATGCTACGAACACGGCTGGGGAACCATCGCGTGCGCGCCAGTGGCAGTCTACTGGTACCGGCTCGCGGCGCAGGCGGGACTCGATTGGGGCATGTATAACTATGCGTCCGCATTGGCGCTCGGCAATGGTCTGGAGTGCGATCGCGCGCAGGCACTGCAATGGTTCCGGCGCGCCGCCGAAATGGGTCACGTAAAGTCGCTCAACTTTATCGGCAGCTTTTACGAAGACGGCTGGGAAGTCGAAGCCGACCTAAGCATCGCGCTCGACTATTACCATCGCGCGGCAGTGGGCGGTGACTTCCGCGGCCAGTTCAACTATGCGCGGCTACTGGCCGGTCGCGGTGAGATCGAAGCCGCGCTGACATGGTTGCGGCGTGTGCCGCACACGGCAACAACCGCGTTCGTTGCGAAGATGCAGGCGTGGCTTGCCGCTTCGCCGGTCAGCGCATTTCGTGCGCTGGCTAAAGGCATCTATGCAGATATGCGTGCGGACATCACATGATGCTGCATCTGCAAGGCGTACTCAGCAAACAACAGGTCGCGCAATGCCGCGAAATCCTCGACGCGGCCCAATGGATCGACGGCAATGCGACTTCCGGCGCACAGTCCGCGCAGGCCAAGCGCAACCAGCAGTTGCCCGAAGGCTCCCCCGCCGCGCGCGCGGTGGGCGATGCGATTCAGGACGCACTCGGCTGCAATCCGCGTTTCTTTTCCGCCGCATTGCCGCTGAAAGTCTTTCCACCGCTCTTTAACCGCTACGCAGGCGGCGACGGTTTCGGCACGCATGTGGACAACGCGATCCGCCAGTTGCGTGGCACCGACTTCCGTATCCGCAGCGATCTATCGGCCACGCTATTTCTCGCTGAGCCGGATACCTACGACGGCGGCGAACTCTGCGTCGAAGACACCTACGGTGTGCATCGCTCGAAGCTGCCGGCCGGCGACATGGTGCTCTACCCCGCTTCGAGCCTGCATCACGTGAGTCCCGTCACGCGTGGCGTGCGGGTCGCGTCTTTCTTCTGGATCCAGAGCATGGTGCGCGACGACGGCGAACGCGCCATGCTGTTTCAACTCGACAACGACGTGCAACGTCTGGCTGCCGAAAAAGGTTCGAACGACGCAACCGTAGTAAGTCTCACCGGCATCTATCACAATCTGCTGCGCCGCTGGGCCGACGCCTGATTGAGCGGACTCCTCGTCCCGCACAAAACAGTCTTTCTTTTTGCACCCAGAAAGAAGGCACGTCCGTGTATTTACTTTCCAGTTAGTTAAGCGCAACGTGCGTGGTTGGTGCGCGACACTGCATTTTTAGCGGCGCTTCCACGCTTCGATCCGGTTCACCATGGCTCACTAGCGGGTTATGGCGGAAGCAACTGCGCCGCGCCGACATACCGTCGCATTCGCGACGGCACCGAAATTGCTGAGTGATGAGTTAGACCGCGACGCTTCGGATGCCGACATACGGGTATCCGAAGCATCGGATACCCGCACGTCGGTTACCCGCATGTCGGTTACCCGCACGTCGGATAGCCGCATCTCGCCAGCCTGCATTGACCTTTCAATGGAGCCAGCAGACCGTCATGTCCACGACAAACAAACGTCAGGATTCGGGCGACGAGCCCGCCGCCACGCCACCCCAACCGTCTCGCCGCCGCTTTCTGCAATCGGCTGCCGCTGCTGCCACAGTCGGGGTGGCGCCGCATTTGCGCGCGCAAACACAAACTCCGGCCGCGCCGCCGCCCGCCGAAGTCCGTGCACCTGTGCCGGGCCGCCCGGTCACGCTGACCGTCAACGGCCGCGCTTACACGCTGCAACTCGAGCCGCGCGTGACCTTGCTCGATGCGCTGCGCGAATACGCGGGCCTGATGGGTACGAAGAAAGGCTGTGACCGTGGACAATGCGGCGCATGCACGGTGATCGCCGACGGCCGCCGCATCAATTCCTGCCTGACGCTCGCCGTGATGCATGAAGGCGAGACCATCACGACGGTTGAAGGACTCGCCAGCAACGGCGTGCTGAGTCCGATGCAACGAGCCTTCATCGAACACGATGCGTTCCAGTGCGGCTACTGTACGCCCGGGCAGTTGTGTTCCGCGACTGCCCTGCTCAACGAATTCCGTAACGGCACGGCCAGCACCGTGACCGCCGATGTCCGCAGCCGTCCGCCGCAACTTTCCGACGACGAGATCCGCGAACGCATGAGCGGCAACATCTGCCGCTGCGGTGCGTACGCGAATATCGTCGCGGCGGTGCGCGCCGTGCATGAGGGCAGCGGGCAGAACAGCGCAAGCGCCAGCCGCAACGGCGGCGATAACAGCGTCAACGCCTGACGGAGCGACCAGCATGGATGCGATCTCTTACGAACGCGCTAGCGATGTCGCCGGTGCCGTGCGCGCGGCGCAGCAACCGGGTGCAGTGTTCATCGGCGGCGGCACGAATCTGCTCGACCTGATGAAAGGCGGCGTGGCGCGGCCGATGCGCCTGATCGATATCACGCACATCAGCGGGCTCGATACGGTCACCACGCTACCGAACGGCGGCATCCGCATCGGCGCTCTGGTGCGCAATAGCGATGCGGCCAATCATGCGCTGGTGCGCGAGCAGTATCCGCTGCTGTCGCAGGCATTCCTGGCGGGCGCCTCGTCGCAACTGCGCAATATGGCGACGGTGGGGGGCAATCTGTTGCAACGCACCCGCTGCGGCTACTTTTACGACACCGCCTTCACACAGTGCAACAAGCGCATACCCGGCAGCGGTTGTGCGGCGCTCGAAGGCCACAATCGCACGCACGCGATTCTCGGTGCGAGTCCGCAATGCATCGCCGTGAATCCATCGGATATGAGCGTGGCGCTTGCCGCGCTCGACGCCGTCGTGCGCGTAAATGGCCCCGCAGGCGAACGGACCATTCCGTTTGCTGACTTTCATCGGCTCCCCGGTGACCGGCCCGATGTCGATACGACATTGCAGGCGGGTGAGTTGATTACCGCTGTCGATTTACCGCCACCTTTGTTCAGCACGCACGCCCACTACCTGAAAGTACGTGACCGCGCCAGTTACGCATTTGCGCTGGTCTCGGTGGCCGCCGCTTTGCAGATGGACGGCAACCACGTGACAACCGCGCGCATCGCATTAGGCGGCGTCGCGCACAAACCGTGGCGCGCGAGCGCCGCCGAGCAGATGCTCAATGGCCAGCCGCTCACGCAGGCGACGCTGCATAACGCTGCTGCCGCCGCGCTACGCGATGCCAGACCACAGCACGACAATCGTTTCAAGGTGCAGCTCGCGCAACGCGCGATTGTGCGCGCAGTGAACCAGGCCGCGGGCCGCACCGGAGGTGTCGCATGAATCTGATCGGTCAACCGCTCGACCGCATCGACGGTCTGCTGAAAGTCACCGGCGAAGCGCGCTATGCCGGCGAGTTTCCCGAAGCACGGCTCGCGCATGCGGTGCTCGTCACGAGCACGATTGCGCGTGGCACGATTGCATCGATCGATGCGAGCCGTTCGCAGGCGCTGCCCGGCGTGCTGCTGGTGATGACGTACCAGAACGCGCCGCGCCTGCCGAACGGCGGCAAACCCGCGTTGGCGCCGCCGGCCGGCCGCCGTTTGTCACTGCTGCAGGACAACCAGATTAACTACAACAACGAGCCGGTCGCGGTGGTGGTCGCCGATACGCTCGAACATGCCACCGATGCAGCGCGCCAACTGCGCATCACCTATCAAGGCACGGCCGCGACACTCGACTTCACGCTGGCCAAGCCGAACGGACACGCGCCGGACAAACCGCAGGGCCGCACAACCGACACGCAGCGCGGCAGCTTCGAAGACGGCATGCGCAGCGGCGCGGTACACATCGATGCTGTTTACACGACGCCAATGGAACACCACAACCCCATGGAGCCCCACGCGACGATGGCGCGCTGGGACGGTCCGCAACTCACGCTCTATGACTCGACGCAAGGCGTCAGCAACGCGGCGCAGGCGGTCGCCAGGACATTCGGCATGCCGGCCGGCGATGTACGCGTAATCTCGCCGTTTATCGGCGGCGGCTTCGGCTGCAAGGGCTCATCGTGGTCGCATGTGGCCTTGTGCGCGATGGCGGCGAAACAGACCGGGCGTCCGGTGCGGCTCGTCCTGGAGCGGCCGCAGATGTTCGGCCCGGTTGGCGGACGTCCGCGTACCGAGCAACATTTCGTCCTCGCCGCGCGCCACGACGGTACGTTGACCGCGATGCGCCACGACAGCATCTCGAACACGTCGATGATCGAAGACTGGACCGAGACCTGCTGCATGGTCACCCGCATGCTGTACGCGGTGCCCAATCAGGTCACCACGCACCGTATCGTGCCGCTCAATGTCGGCACGCCGACCTTCATGCGCGCACCCGGCGAGGCAACCGGCTCGTTCGCGATCGAATCGGCGATGGACGAACTCGCGGTCGCGTTGAAAATGGACCCGCTCGCGCTGCGCATCAAGAACTACGCCGACGCCGATCCGCAGGAAAACAAGCCCTGGTCGAGCAAGTCGCTGCGCGAGTGTTATCAGATCGGCGCCGAGAAATTCGGCTGGTCGCGACGCACACCCACGCCGCGTTCGATGCGCGCCGGCAACACCTTGATCGGCATGGGCATGGCGACGGCGACCTATCCGGCCAATCGCAGCGAAGCCGCGGCCATCGCGCGGATTCTGCCGGACGGCACCGCGATGGTTGCCTCCGGCACCCAGGACCTCGGGACCGGCACCTACACGGTGATGACCCAGGTGGCTGCCGATGCACTCGGCTTCGCACCGGAAAATATCCACTTCGCGCTCGGTGATTCGTCGCTGCCGAAAGCGCCGGGGTCAGGCGGCTCGCAATCGGCGGCCAGCGTCTCGCCGGCCGTGCGCGATGCCGCGATTCAGGCGCGCAATCAGTTGATCGCGCTAGCGCTTGCCGACGCGGCCTCACCGGTGCACGGCATCGCACTCGACGACATCACGGTGGAAAACGGCTGGGTCATGAGCCGCTCGCAACCCACGAAGCGCGATCCGGCGGCGGCGATCATCGCGCGCTCAGGCGGCAAGCCGATCGAAGCCACCGTGACGGTCAAACCGGGTGACGAGAAGCAGAAGTACTCGCTCCATTCGTTCGGCGCGGTGTTCGCCGAAGTCCACGTCGATGCGGACCTCGGCACGATCCGCGTGGCACGCGTGGTCGGTGTGTATGACGTGGGACGCGTGCTGAATCAGAAGACCGCGCACAGCCAGTTGATGGGTGGCATCGTATGGGGCGTGGGGGCGGCGCTCCAGGAGGAAACTTCGCTCGATACACGCTATGGGCGCTTCACCAACGCGAATCTCGCCGAGTATCACGTGCCGGTGAATGCCGATATCGGCTCGCTCGATATCACCTTCATCGATCGGCCCGATCCGTATATCAACTCGCTCGGCGTACGCGGCATCGGCGAGATCGGCATCACCGGCGTGTCGGCGGCGATTGCGAATGCGGTGTATCACGCGACCGGCGTACGCGTGCGCGATCTGCCGGTGACGCTCGATAAGGTGATGGAGACGATGCAGGTATGAGGTGGAGTCGGGGCCCTGCGCATGCACGGCCCTGGTGCCTACGCACTCCCTCGCGACCTGTCTGATCGAGCATGACGGCACACGCCGGCTTATGTATTGCCGCTTGCCTGACGATGCGTTGCAACGCACAATCGGTCTCATTCTGTCTACCGGTGCCCGTCCATGGCCTATGCCTCGCTCGCCACTGGCGTGTTGCTCGCCGCCGGCTTCGGCTCACGCTTCGACCCGGACGGCCGGCATAACAAACTGCTCGCGCACATGCCCGACGGTACGCCGGTCGCGCACGAAGCCGCGCATCGACTGCTGCGGGTTGTCAGCCGCGTGCTGGCCGTCGTGCGACCGGGTTCGGACGCGCTCGCCCGTCTCCTGAACGACGCCGGTTGCGACGTGGTGTTCACCGCCAATGCCGAACGTGGCATGGGCGCAAGCCTCGCCGCCGGCATCGAAGCCAGCGACGATGCCGAGGGCTGGCTCGTCGCGCTCGCCGACATGCCACGCATTGCCACTACGACGATCGAAGCAGTCGCGCGTTCGCTCGACGGCGGCGCTTCAATCGTCGCGCCGTTTTATCAGGGACAGCGCGGCCACCCGGTCGGCTTCGGCGTCGAACATCGGGACGCACTGATAACGCTCGACGGCGACACCGGCGCGCGCTCGCTGCTGATGTCGCAGCATGTGGTGCGGCTGGACGTCGACGACCCCGGGATTCTGCGCGACGTGGATACGCCTGACGATCTGCGCAACGTTTAGCTTGAGCGCAAGCTCGGCGCCTGCCAACCGGCGGGCTTGATCCAGGCTGGCGTTTGGGCGCATACTGTATATCCATACAGTACTATGGACGCATGGATTGGCGCATGGCGGCACCGCGCTGCGTGCATCCACGGCGCGTCAGCATGAAACGCATTCCGATTGAACCGTCTTTCGCCGCATGGCGGCGCGCCGCGCGAGCGCTGCTGCGGCAAGGTGTCGAGCCGTCGCAGATCGTGTGGCTTGAGTCCGGGAATGAAGCACCGGCCGAAAGTGATGGGGATCGCCATGGTTCGGGGCAAATTGCGCAATCTTCGGCAACGTCCGTAGCTGAAAGGATCTCCAGCACGATCGCTGTCGAGGTGCCTGTCGACGTACCAAACACGGAGCCCGCTTGCACTGGGCCAGGTGTCTCAGCCGCGCCCGCGATTCGGCGCGAACTGCTCTCCTGGCTCAACACCGCTGCATGCTTCCGCGCGCCGGACCGCTGGGCGCTGCTGTACCGCGTCCTGTGGCGCTGGACACGCGCCGAGCGCAACGTCCTCGATCTCGACGACCCCGACGGCGCGTTGCTCGATCAACGCATCAAGGCGGTCGAACACGAAACCGCCGATCTGCTGCTACTCACGCGGTTCAGACGGCGTGATCCGTCGATGGGGCTACCCGAGTTCGTCGGCTGGTACGAGCCGCATCATGACCTGCTGGAGCGCGCCGCCGCGCTATTCGCCACGCCCATGGGCGATTCCACGTGGATGCTCGCCACACCGTACGGAGCGGCGTTCTGGAATGGCATGCTGCTGCGCATCGACCGGCCGCCAGCGGAGGAACATCAGCAGACCACGCTGGCGCTACCAGAAAGCGCCATGACCGGCGAAGCCCTCACCAGCATGCCCACGGAAGCGCTCTGGCTCGCGTATTACGCCAGCGCCTTCAATGATCAGCCCTCTCCCGTGCCATTGCGTTACTGGAGAACACCGCCCGCGGGTCCACCGTTGCCCGCACACCTCGCGCGCGCGCGCAGCCGTCTCGGCGCGCAAAGCACCGCCGTTACCGTCCCGCCCGCGCCACCGGTCGAATATTCAGCGGTGACGCCCCCCTTACGGGAGCCCACAGGCCCGCTCGCCACCTGCCGCCGTTGCGCGTTGTGGCGCAATGCGAAGCAGGCGGTTGCGGGCGCCGGGCCCGCCCATGCGGCGATCATGGTGGTCGGCGAACAGCCAGGCGAGTACGAGAACCAGCAGGGCGAGCCCTTCACCGGCCCGGCCGGTCAACTGCTGGACGCCGTGCTTGCGCGCGCCGGTCTGAAACGGGAGGCGCTGTATCTGACCTACGCCGTCAAGCATTACAAATGGGAAACGCTCGACCAGGAGCGCATCCATCGAACGCCCGCGCGGCGCGAAGTCGAGGCTTGCCAGTACTGGCTGGAAAAAGAACTGACGCGGATAGCGCCGCGTGTGGTGGTCACGCTAGGCGCAACCGCGCTGAAAGCGCTGACCGGGGCGCACGTCAGTCTGTCCGAATACCTCGGCCAAACCATCGCTCATGACGGGCGCCTGATCGTACCGGCCTGGCATCCGTCGTATGCGCTACGAACGGCCGACACCAGGTTGCGCGACGATATCGTGGCGACCATTGCGACGGCATTCGGCAGCGCGGCAGCGCTGGCGGTCGACAGCGCACCCATTAAAGGTGAGCAGGTTCGGGATATGCCAAATGCACAAAGGTGAGCTTCTGCGGGAAGCCCCCACAGAATCAGCCCAGTCGGGCATGCGGCTTGCGGCGGCCACAACGTTTACACAAGCCGCGCCGATTCCGCCTAAGCTGATGTGACGCCGCACATCCAGCAAGCTTGTCTCGCGCAATATTGAAGCTTCGAATGCGGCCCCGCGCGCTTCGAAACCACCACACATCCATGAGCGAAACCAGCCCACGCCTTTTTATCGTCTCGCCCCATTTCGACGACGCCGTCTTCAGTTGCGGCGCATTACTCGCCGCCCATCCTGACGCCGCGGTCTGCACGGTGTTTGCCGCGCCCCCCGAGCAGGAGATGCATACTGAATGGGATGAAAAGTCAGGTTTCACGAGCGCCCATCAGGCCATCCACGCCCGCACGCGCGAAGACAACCTCGCGCTGGAGGTGCTCGACGCGATTCCGCTGCGCATGCCGTTTCGCGACGGCCAATACATGGACTCGCCGTCGATCAGCAAATTGGCGGCGGTGCTTGAAGAGACCATCTACCGCACGACCGCGAACACGCTGCTAATGCCGCTCGGCCTGTATCACGACGATCACGTAAGGGTGTTCGAAGCCTGCTGCGAAATCCTGCCGCGCCTGTCGCATCTCACGTGGTTCGCCTATGAGGAAGCGATTCACCGCCGCACGCCAGGTGTCGTGCAGGCGCGGCTCGCCGACCTCGCGCAACGCGGCATCGTCGCAACGCCGGCCTATCCGAGCGTAGGCCATACGATTGATCTCCAGCGCCGCACCCAGCTCAAACGCGAAGCGGTCAACGCCTACGAAAGTCAGCTGCGCGCTTTCGGTGCGGGCATTTATGACGATGTTTTCGCCGCCGAACGTTACTGGCAATTGAGCGTGGGCCGCCGCACGCGAAAGTAAGGACCGCGCCGCGTGCCGGATCGCCTACGCTTGAAGAGAATGACCGGGGCTTATGCGCATTCGACCGGCTGGACCGCCTGCTTTTCAGCTCGCTGTTCAGCCGGCGTCCCGGGCCACTTTCCGGCCCGCTTCGAAAGCCGCTTCCAAGCCCGCTTTCAGGCCCGCTTTCAGGCCCTCTTCCAGGCCCTCTTCCCAACTAAAAGAGGTGATGCAATGAGCTACGACATGCATACCAGTCCGATTCCCGACCCGAACGCCGATCCGAACCGCGACCCGGAAAGCGATTCACTGGTGCCCCCATCGCCCGGCCATCACACCGAGGAGCCGCAGCGGCCCGATGGGCCACCGGACAAAGACCCGGTGTGACGCCGTGCCGGTTGTTACCGGGCGCGTGCGTGAACGCGCGCTTTAGCGCGTCAGCTCGCTAAAGCCTTGCAAGAGACGGTCGATGTCGGCGGCGTGGATATTGCCCATCGTCGAGATACGGAATAGCTCGGCCGACAACCCGCCTTGACCGGCATAGATGACGAAACCGCGCGTTTTCAGCGCGTCGTGCAGTTGCGGATACGCCACGCCATCCGGCAAGCGGTACGCGCGCAGCACCACCGACGACTGCTCCGGCGGCAACGCACTGCCCACGCCCCGCTCGGCCAGGCCCGCGCGAGCCTGCTCGGCGAGCGCTGCATAACGTGCGTGGCGCGCCTGCCAACCGCCTTCGTCGGCGAGTTCGCGCAATGCTTCGACCAGCGCGTAGTACGCATGGACCGACGGCGTGAACGGCGTATTGCGCTGATCCTGCAAACGCGCGAGGCGCCCGAGGTCCAGGTAATACGTGCGGCTCGCCGCCTGTTCGAGCGCCGCGCGCCGCACCAGCACGAACGACGCGCCCGGCACGCCGTGCAGACACTTGTTCGCGGTCGCCGCCACGGCGTCGAGACTGGCGTCGGCGAAATCGATCGCT
Source organism: Paraburkholderia sediminicola (assembly GCF_046026855.1). Classification (GTDB taxonomy): domain Bacteria; phylum Pseudomonadota; class Gammaproteobacteria; order Burkholderiales; family Burkholderiaceae; genus Paraburkholderia; species Paraburkholderia sediminicola_A. The sequence continues at coordinate 244,173 of NZ_JAQQET010000001.1, forward strand.
TCCGCGCCGAAGCTGCTGACGCCATCCACCAGCAGACGCAGACCGCGTTCGCGGCACAACGCCCCGAGCGCTTGCAGATCGTTCAGACGCCCCGTCGTGGTTTCGTGATGAATCACGGCGACGTGGGTGAACCCTTTGTCCGCGTCGAGGCGCTCGGCGATTTTCGCGAGATCCGGCGCCTGCATCCAGTCGTGTTTCAACGACTCGTGCGCGATGCCGTATTGCGCGGCAATCTGCGAAATACGCTCGCCGTACACGCCGTTTTCCACGACCAGCAGCTTGCCGTGTTGCGGCACCAGCGCGGCGGTCATGCTTTCAACAGCAGCTGTGCCGGAACCGGTCATCAGCACCGCTTGCCATTCGCCTGCGTCGAGACCATACAGTTCGACCAGACGTGTGCGCGCCTCTTCCTGCAAGTCGAAAAACTCGCTTTCACGATGGCACAAATCCGTTTGCAACAGGCTATTGCGGACACGTTCGGTGAGCGTCACCGGGCCGGGGTTGAGCAGCAACATGAGTGACACTCCTTAAACGGCGCCGATGTGGCGCATCAGGCGCGTCTTCACATCGGGCGGGGTGATAGTGGGACGCGGGAGGCCATCGGGCGTACCGCGGCGAATCGCCAGGCGCGCGAAGCGCGGGCCATGGGGCGACGGTGCTGTTTCGAACAGCTCGTCGATCACGTTGAGGTCGTCGCTTTCAACCGCCGACGCATAACCACAAGCCGCGGCGACACCCGCAAACGACACCTGCGACGATACCGTCGCCTGACCACCGGTCGAATCGTGCGCGCCGTTATCGAGCAGCACGTGCGTGAGATTCGACGGACCGTACGCACCGAGCGTCGCGAACGCGCCCATGCGCATCAGCGCGGCGCCGTCGCCGTCGAGCGCGACCACGTGCAGGTCAGGACGCGCGAGGGCAAGCCCCAACGCAAACGGCGTCACGCAACCCATCGAGCCGACCATGTACAACTGATTGGGACGGTCGTCGATGGCATAGAGTTCGCGGCCGCAAAATCCGGTCGACGCGAGCACAACCGTCGATTCGAGCGGCGTATGCGCAATGACCTTCTGCAGCGCGTCGTGACGTGAAGCCAGTTCATTTTCGGCCACGTTCCCGAATTGCGAACGCGACACAACCGGCACGCGGCGAGCGCCCGCATGGCCTTCTTTCAACTCGTACGGCGCCACGCTGCCCTTTTGCATCACGAGCGCGTACGGGCGGCCGGTTTCATCCATGTGCGCAATGGCGCGATCCAGCGCCGGGCCGATCGCGTTGGCTTCGGTCGGGAAGGTCTCCCACGGAATCTCCATCGTATCGAGCATCGCGGGCGTGACCGGGCCCATCAGCGCGTGCTGCGGTTCGTCCGCGACGCCGGGTTGCCCGCGCCACGTCACGATCAGCAATTGCGGCAGACGGAAAGTCCACGTGAGCGAGGTCAACGGGCTCACCGCATTGCCGAGGCCGGAGTTCTGCATCATGGTGATGCCACGCCGGCCGTTCTGCGCGCCGAGCGTGACACCCGCGATCAGCGCGACCGCATCGCCTTCGTTGGCCGCCGAGACGTAATGCAGCGACTCGTCCTGCAACACGTAGTTGATGAACGGCGTCAGATACGAGCACGGCACGCCTGCATACCAGTCGAAGCCACGCTCGCGAGCCGCCTCGACGAACTGTACTGCCTCGATCATTGCGCGGCTCCGCTGGCTTCGTTCGTCTTGCCGCCGACCGCTGCCGCGAACGGCGCTTGCGCATGCGCGAAATCGCCTGCACGGCGGAAGTCTTCGAGATCGTTCACGCCGCGCCAGTGGCCATGCACGTATTGCACTTCGATCGCTTCACCCGCTTCGATCAGCGCATTCAGCAGCGCGGGCATGTCGAGCGAATCGAAATCCGGGCGCGCCTGCAATTTGCTGAGTACCGCTTGCAGACGCTCACGGCCCTCTCCACGTACATTCAGCAGACCGACCCAGCGACCGTGCGGCGTTTGCGAAGCGATGGCGGAGCTTGCTTCCTGCCCGCTCGACACGTGACGCAGTGTGACCTTGCTGCCGAACAGGCCGCGATCGTCACCCGCCGAGCACCACGCGAAGTCGCGCACGCTGGCGTTTTCCGCATCGGTCAGCGACGAATCGACCACCACGCTGAACGCCGCTTCGCTCTCGACCAGGTCGCGCAGGATGTAGCTGCGGAACAGCAGATCGCCGTACGAGATGACGGTGTCGCCTGCAAGCTTGTCGGCTGCGCAGGCGAGCGACGCCAGCTCGCCGGTTTGCGCATGACGTTCGTTGACGACCAGCTTGATACCCGCCGTATCGATCGCATCGGCGCGATAACCGCCGACCACGGTGATGTCATTGACGCTCTGTTTTTTGAACGCGTCGACGAGCCAGCGCAACAGCGGCTTGCCCGCGATCGGCAGCATGACTTTCGGACGATCTTCGGTGACGGCTTCGAGCCCTTTGCCGCGGCTTGCCGCGAGCACGACGGCCGCACCGGCCGCGCGTCCACTCGACAGATAGCGGTCTTCGGCTTCCGAGTATTCGTCGGCGTCTTGCAGACGGAAGATTTCGTTGACTGCGGCGATGCTGTCTTCGACGTTGACGAGCGTTTCGCTCGAGTGAATTTCCTTGGCGACGGCCTGCATGGCCGAGGTCGCTGCGCGAATCAGATGATTCGCCCAGATGACCGTGCTGATGCCGGCTTCGCGGAACACTTCGGTGGGCGTGCTGTAGTACTTGGTCGGCACGATGACGAGCGGTCCGCGGCCAGCCCATTCGCGCGCGAACTCGAGGATTTCGTCGGGACGCGAGAGCTTGCTGTGAATCAGGATCGCATCGGCGCCCGCTTGCCGATAGGCTTCCGCGCGACGCAGCGCTTCGTCCATGCCCCAGCCGGCGATGAGTGCTTCGACGCGTGCGACGATCGAGAAGTTTTCATCCGACTGCGAGTCTTTACCGGCTTTGATCTTGCCGCAGAACTCGTCCATATCCGCGAGCGGCTGGGCTTCGCCATTGATGAAGCTATTCGTTTTCGGGAATTGTTTGTCTTCGATACAGACGCCGGCGATGCCGCGTTGTTCGAGTTTGCGCACGAGACGGCGCACGTTGTTGAAGTTGCCGTAGCCGGTATCGCCATCGAGGAGGATGGGCAGATCGCTGGCATCGGCCATGAATTCGAGGTTATCGACGACTTGCGTCCAGCTGGCTTCGTTGTTGTCGCGCACGCCGAATTGGGCGGATATCGCGAGACCCGAACCCCAGATCGCCTTGAAGCCAGCTTCGCGGACGATACGGGCGGAGAGGCCGTTGTGGGCCTCCATCATGAATTCGAGTTCGGTGCTGACGAGCATCTGACGCAGACGCGCGCTGCGGGACGCGGAGATGAATGCGGGTTCGCGGGCGTTCATTTTCTTTACTCCTGGTGGCGGGCTTATTGGTGCTCTTTTTTGCCCGGCTGGCGACTGGAAAATGGCGACTATAGCTGAAATCGTTTTTATTGGTTGTCCGGGTTGTATTCGGTTTTTATGATGTTGTTGTTAAGTGGGGAAATGTGCTGTTTTTTGCTTTTTATACAATGTGGTTGTGGGTTGGATTTTTTTGGCGTTGTGTGGAGGAATGTGATTTTGGCCCTGCGGGGCTTGGGTTTGTGGGTTTTTTTGTTATCTGGTTTGGGTTTTATATTTGGGTGTGGTTATTCGATTTATGGATTAATTTCGTTAATGGTCTATTAGTGTTGCCCCTGTGCGGGGCGGCACTTACTTTCTTTGCCGCCGCAAAGAAAGATAAGCAAAGAAAGCGGCTCACCCCGCCAGCTTATAAGCGGGTCCCTCGCACAGTTGCGGTAGTGGTGCATCTGGAATCTGTGCTCTCGCACACTCCGCGTTAATGACACAGCACTCGTCAGCTCCCACTCCGCACTACGTGCGTCGCGGATGGGTTTGCATGGGAAACCATCGGCTTCGTTTGGAGGCGGTGGGGGCCATCGGCTCCGCCGCGGCGAGGCACCTAAATTTCAAATGACAAGTTCCGCCAGTGAATGAAAGCACGAACTCGCAGGCCGAATTAAACGCCGGATATAGCTGTAGCTGTAGCTGTAGCTGTAGCTGTAGCTGTAGCTGTAGCTGTAGCTGTAGCTGTAGCTGTAGCTGTAGCTGTGGCTGTGGCTGTGGCTGTGGCTGTGGCTGTGGCTGTGGAAACACTATTGCGAGCCACGGTACTGAGCAAAACGCGGGTGAGAAAACGTAGTAGTTGGTTTTAAGAACTACGCTTCGGCGCGCGCAGCGCCGTCGGACGTATGACGCCCTTGTCACTCACGCCGAATGTGCGAGGGCACCGACTCCAGATGCACCACTACCGCGACTGTGCGAGGGACCCGCTTAAGAATTAGCGGTTTGAGCCGCTTTCTTTGCTTATCTTTCTTTGCGGCGGCAAAGAAAGTAAGTGCCTGCCCCGCACAGGGGCGAACGCTAATAGACCAATAACAATTCAAGGAAAGGCCAAAGAAGCCAGATCAAGGAAAGACCAAAACCGCAGGCAAACAGACAAACAGACAGACAAACAAAGCGCCGCGCCGGCAAAAAAACCAGCCAAACCAAAACCCCAATTAATCAGACAAAAAGAAACAGCGGGTTTCCCCTCCCCTGCAGAGCAAAGAACAACAAGCCGTAAACACAGTAAGCGAAAAGCCAACCGCTGCAAGCGAAAGAGCAAAAGAGCAAAAGAGCAACACCCCTGACCGACCACCTCGCGAAAGCGAAAGCAAAAAAGCAAACCCCATTGCTATGACTCTGAACAAAAAACTAGCCTCAATGATCGCAGTCCTCTGGACCGGCCTGATCCTGATCGGCGGCTTCGGCGCATGGCAAAACCGCGCGTCGATGATCTCGGACCGTCGCGATCAACTCACCTCGCTGATTGATCAGGCCAATCACATCGTCAATCGCTACTACACCCTCGCGCAACAGCACACGATCACCGAAGACGAAGCCAAAAAACAGGCGCTCGAAACACTCGCCGCCATGCGTTACGGCAAAGACGGCTACATCTCCGTCAACGACTCGCAACCGGTCATGCTGATGCATCCGATCAAGAAAGAAATGGTCGGCAAGAACATGGCGCAGTTCGCCGACCCGGCCGGCAACCATCTGTTCGTCGATATCGTCAACGCAGGCAATCACGACGGCGGCGGTTTCGTCGACTATCTGTGGGCCAAGCCGGGCAGCGACAAACCCGTGGCGAAAACCAGCTTCGCGAGCCACTTCGCGCCGTGGGACTGGTATCTCGTCACCGGCATGTACATGGACGACGTGCAGCACGCGTTCTACGCCAATCTGCTGCGCTGGCTCGTCATCACGGTAACGCTCGGCGCGATCGCCACAGCCGTCATGCTGCTGGTGTTACGCAGCATCCACCGCACGCTCGGGGGCGATCTCGAAGTCGCCGTCGAAGCCGCGCAACTCATGGCGCGCGGCAATCTCGCCACGCGCGTGCCGGTGCACACGAACGACACCGGCAGTCTGCTGCACGCCCTCCACACCATGCAGGCCGGTCTCGTCGATACGGTTTCGCGCGTGCGGCTCGGCACCGAAAACATCAATATCGGCGCAACCGAAATCGCCGCCGGCAACACGGATCTGTCGCAGCGCACCGAGGAGCAGGCCGCGGCGCTCGTCGAAACGGCGTCGAGCATGGATCAGATGACGGTCAACGTGAAGCAGAACGCGGACAGCGCACTGCAAGCGGCACAACTCGCCGGTCAGGCCGCGGACGTGGCCACGCGCGGCAGCCGCGTGGTCGACGACGTGGTCCGCACCATGGGCGAAATCACCAGCAGCTCACGGCAGATCGGCGACATCATCGGCGTGATCGACGGCATCGCGTTCCAGACCAACATCCTCGCGCTCAATGCCGCCGTCGAAGCAGCCCGCGCGGGCGAACAGGGGCGCGGCTTCGCGGTGGTCGCAGCAGAGGTGCGTAGTCTCGCGCAGCGCTCGGCCACGGCCGCGAAGGAAATCAAGGCGTTGATCGAGACATCCACCCATACTGTCGAAGCGGGCGCATCGCTGGTCGCCAATGCCGGTTCGACCATGGGCGAGATCGTGCAGTCCGTGCGACGCGTCAACGAAATCCTGGAAGAGATCAGCAACGCGTCGCGGGAACAGAGCGCGGGTATCGAACAGGTCAATCGCGCAGTCGGCGAAATGGATCAGGTCACGCAGCAAAATGCCGCGCTCGTCGAAGAAGCCGCCGCTGCAGCCCATTCGTTAAAGGACCAGGTGGGCGTGCTTCGCGAGGCAATCTCGAGCTTCGCTTTGCCGGCCTGAGTCCGCCGGCGCTTTTCTGACGGCGGGACGTCAGGGGAAGAGAGGCAAAAAAGAAGGCGCTCGACAGGCAGGGAGCGCCTCTTTAACACGCCGCGTCGGAGTCGACGCATCAATCGAACGAACCAGCCGCGCGGATTTTTCAAGTCCGCGCGGCTTTTTTGTGGCCGTCTGCGTCTGCGTCTGCGTCTGCGTCTGTGCCTGTGCCTGTGCCTGCGTCTGTGCCTGCCGTCTGCGTCTGCAGCGGCAGCACGGTGCGCGACGTGCTGCCCCGCCACTCTCCGCTTGCATGGCCCTCGCATCAAGATTACGTTCTGTTTACAATCTGGGCAGCGCCAGCTTCGCGGTGCACATACCGGCCATGCGGTTTCATCGGCAACTCAAGGTATTCACCGCCGCCGATCCGGGCGGCGCAAGCTAATCCCGCTGCACGCCACGCGCGTGTGGCTTTCACTCGAGGAGCACGCTCAACAGTCACGCGCAACAAGCCGCCGGCATTGCCGGTTTCAGCTCGCCACGCACCACTGTTCGTTACCCGTACTCATGATCCAAAAGAAGAAATCGCAGTCGCACGATCCATACGCGCCCGTCGCGAAGAACCAGTTGCTGACCGCGCGCCTGCCGATGTGGCGCTCGAAACTTGTCGTCCTGCTGGTGTTTGGCGCGTTCGCGTCGCTGGCGGGGCGCGCGTTCTGGGTGCAGGTGGTCAATCAGGATTTCTACGTCGATCAGGGGCAAAAACGCTATCAGCGCACCATCGAACTGGATGCAACGCGCGGGCGCATCGTCGACCGCAATGGCTCGCTGCTCGCCGTCAGTCTCGCGACTTACGAGATCTGGGCCTCCCCAAAGCTGCTCGATGAAGGCGCGTTCGCGCCGCTTTCGAAGCTGCTCGACCTGCCGCTAGCAGAACTGCGCCGGCGTCTGAACGGCGACAAAACCTTCGTGCTGCTCAAGCGTCAGGTGGATGCCGACACCGCCGATCACCTCAATAAACTGGGCCTCGCCGGCATCACGCAGATCGCGGATTCGAAGCGCTTTTACCCAGAAGGAGAATCGGCGGCGCACGTGGTCGGCTTCACGGATATCGAGGACAACGGCCAGGAAGGCGTCGAACTCGCCGCCAACGAGCAGCTACTCGGCGTGCCGGGCCAGCGCGAAGTGATCCGCGACCGCCTGGGCCGGGTGGTGTCCGAAACCCGGCCGCTCGTGCCCGCGCAGAACGGCGACACCATTCATCTAACGATCGACCGCCGCATTCAGCAACTCGCCTACGCGCAACTGAAGGACGCCATTGCCAAACATCACGCCGAAGCCGGCAGCGTGGTCGTGCTCGATGCGCGCAACGGCGAGATTCTCGCGCTCGCCAACTATCCGAGCTTCGATCCGAACGACCGCGCCCGTCTCACCGGGCGGCAACTGCGCAATCGCGCGGTAGTCGACACCTTCGAGCCGGGCTCGACGATCAAGCCGGTGGTCGTCGCATTGTCGATCGACGAAGGCAAGGTGCGGCCGCAAAGCGTCATCAATACCGCGCCAGGCTGGTACAAGATCGGCCCGGCCGTGATTCACGACACGTCGAATCACGGCGCGATGACTGTTGCCGAAGCCGTGCAGAAGTCGAGCAATATCGCGCTCGCCAAGCTCGCACTGAATCTGCCCGCCGAAACGATCTGGAACAAGTATCAGGAATACGGGCTCGGGTTGCGACCCGAACTGACCTTTCCGGGTGTCGCGTCGGGCAAGGTGCGCCCGTACAAACGCTGGCGTCCGATCGAACAGGCCACCATGGCGTACGGCTACGGCCTGTCGACTTCGCTGCTGCAAATGGCGCAGGTGTACACGGCCTACGCAGGCGACGGCACCCTGCATCCCGTGAGTTTGTTGCACAAAGACAGAGATGCGGACGGGAATGCCGGTGCGGGTGGCGCGGCACAGGCCACCCGCAAAGGCCATGCGGTCACGACACCCGCCACCGCGCGCGCGATCCGCTCGATGCTCGAAATGGCCACCGGCCCTGGCGGCACAGGGCGTGCAGCAGCGGTGGAAGGCTACCGGATCGGCGGCAAAACCGGCACAGCGCGCAAGCAGGTCGGCGCGACTTACGCGAAAAACCGTTACCGCGCCCTGTTCGTCGGCATGGCGCCAATGAGCGACCCGCGGCTGATCGTCGCCGTCATGATCGACGACCCGGCCGGCAAGGCGTTCTATGGAGGGACGGTAGCCGGCCCGGTGTTCGGTGCGGTGACGGGTGGCGCACTGCAATTACTCGGGGTGCCGCCGGATGCGTGAGAGGCCGTGGCGGGGGCGCCGAAAGAGATCGTCGACCGGCAACTGGCGCTGTTCGAAAAGGTCGATCCGAGTTACGCGGAAGGTGTGAAGAAAGAACTCGGCAAGACGCCGCCGGTTTCGGAAACGGCGCTGCCTTAAACACCTGCAATGCGCCCTGCCGGTTGCGCATGCCACTGGTTGGGCGAGGCCGGTAAGCGTTAGCGTGACACCTTATCGCTGTCCGCTTTCGCCAGCGCCTCGATGCGGTTGCGGCCATTGCGTTTGGCCTGGTACATCGCCCGATCGGCTTCTTCCATTATCGCGTGGCCATTCGCGGCCGCCTCGGCCGGCGCACCGGTAATGGTGCGCGCCGCCACGCCGATCGATACGGTCAACGCAATGCGTTCGCCGTGATCGTCCTGCAAATCCAGCCTTTCGACAGCCAGCCGCACGCGCTCGGCGACCGTCAATGCATCAGAGCGATCGCCTTGCAGCAGCGCGGTGAACTCTTCGCCGCCGTAGCGCGCCACGGTGTCGCCCAACCGTACCTGCTGTCGCACGCAGGCCGCCACCGCCGCGAGGGCCCGGTCACCGGTCCGATGTCCGTAGGTGTCGTTGATGCGCTTGAAGCTGTCGATATCGATGAAAAGACACGCCACCGGCACGCCATAACGGACGGCGCGCATGATCTCCTCACGCAAGCGTTCGTCGAAGTAGCGGCGATTGGCGAGGCCGGTCAGCGAATCGGTCATGCCGAGTTGCTTGAGCCGCTCGCGATGCGCGACATTGTCGAGACTCGCCGTGACGATGCTCGCGAACCGCTCAAGAATGTCCGTGGCCATGCCTTCGCCGAAACGCACCGGGTCGTCGCTGCACAGGCACAGATAGCCGCTGACGGTGTCGCCGGCGGCCAGCGGCAGCAAGATCGCGCTCGCCGGCGTGTCGGCATCGCCGAAGAATGCGCGGCGCGCCGTTTCATCCAGCTCGCCCGGTTTGCCCAGCCATGGCCGTCCCTCGTCGCACAGACCAAGGCCTGCGAGGCCGCCTTCGCGTGAGGTTTTCAGATTGGGCTGGTCGAGCGCATGCAAGGCGCTCTGCTCGAGGAGTTCGAGCAACATGGGCGCGCGGTCATCGAGCCACAACGTCACGCTCGCCAGCGAGAATTCCTGCGGCAGATGACTGAACAGCGTGTCGAGAAACGACGGAAAACTCTGCGCGCCGATCAACCTCAACTCGACGTTCTGGAAGCGGCGCAGCGTACGTTCGTTGTGCTGCACGGTATCGACGAGCGAGCGAAGCCGGTCTGAAAGCGGCGTTTGAGCGAGATTCGTCACGTTATCAATGATGCAGGCCCGGAAGCGAAGCGGGGGCGGCGGCCCCAACCGCTGTAATAACGGCCAATTCCGCGAGGTCTTGAGGGTTGGATCAACGCGTACGCAAAAACAGCGCTTGAGCGGCGCGATCGGGCAGAGGGATCGAGCGTGGAAATTTTGAGCGCGATCTTAAGTTTGGCTTAATTCTTACCTGTAACTATGGCGCACAACATCCCCTGTTGAGCCGCCAGAACATCGGCGGCGCTTTTTTATCGAGGGATGTCGCCGAGGCACCGATAGATGGACAGCATGCCTGCGAAGAAGGAGTCAAACGATGGTGGAAGACACGGTATTCGAGCATTTGCGCGCGATGCCCGGCAACGAATGGGTGCGCCAGATCCACTCGTGCAAGGTCTCAGACCCCTTGCAACCCCCTTGGGGACGCTCGTACAGACTCGTTGAATGGACCATGAAGCACAACCCCGAATCGAGTCGCCGCGTGGTGCCAGCCGAAAGCACGCCACTCGAAATCGCACAGGCAGTGGTGTCGCACATTCCGGGGCGCCGCTTCTGCCAGCACAGCGACGACTAATCGCTTAGCTGGCAACCTCCCCTCAGTTTTTTGCGCGCCTCGCCACTTCTTCCTGAAACAGCGCGACTTCTTCCGCAGCGGCTTTTGCGACACTCGGGCGCTGCATCAAGCGCTTGTAGTAATCGGCAACTGCCGGCCATTGCGATAGATCGACGCCGCCAAACGACGCCCAGTTCAGCACGGTGACCAGATAGGCGTCGCCCACGCTGAACGCGTCGAGCAGAAACTCGTTTTGCGCCAGATGATCTTGCAGAACACCCAGCCGCAACGCGGCCTTCTCGCGCGCGTAGCGCTTCACGTCTTCCGGCGCGCGCGCATCGAGTAGCGGCACGAACACCGCCTTGTGCAACTCCGTACTGATAAAACCCAACCATTGTTGCAGCCGCGCGCGCTGTGCCGTGCCCGCGGCGGGCGCAAGCCGTGCAGCCGGAAAATGATCGGCTACATACGGCAGGATCGCGGTGTTTTCACTCAACAGCCAGCCTTCATCCGTGCGCAGCACCGGCACCTGCCCGAGCGGACTGATCGGATAAAAGTCCGAGCCGTCCGACAACTGTTTCGACTTCGTATCGACCTGAATGTACCCAGCCTGCGCCCCCGCCTCATACAGGGAAATTCGGGTGGCCAGTGAGCACGCTAGCGGAGAGAAGTACAGATCCATGGGGAATCCTCTGTCGTTGGAGTTTTTGTACTATATTGCATATAAATCACTTACGCCATATTTTTATGCCGACCAGTACAAAAAAAGAAGTGCGCCCCCGTGGACGTCCGCGTGCCTATGATTCCGACCAGGCGCTCGCCGATGCAAGAAACGTGTTCTGGCGCAGCGGCTATGCGGGCACCTCGCTGGATCAACTGAGCGCCGCGACCGGCATGAACCGCCCAAGCCTGTACGGCGCATTCGGCGATAAACATGCGTTGTATCTGACCACGCTCGAACGTTATATCGAGGCCGGCCGACTCGCGATGGTTGATGCGCTCGGCGAGGACCTGCCATTGCCGCAAGCACTGCTGCGCGTTTATGACGGCGCGCTCGCGTGGTACCTGCCCGCCGACGGCGATCCGCTCGGCTGCTTCATGATCGGCACTGCCGCGGTCGAGGCAGTAGATGACACCGAGGTTCGCGCAGCCCTTGCCGAGGGACTGCGCACCTATGACAAGGCCTTCGAGAAACGCTTCAAGCTCGCGCAGGCTGCGGGCGAACTGAGCGCCGAAGCGCAACCACCCCTCCTCGCGAAGATCGCGTCGGCGATTTTGCACAGCCTCGCGTTGCGCGCCCGCGCAGGCGATTCGCGCGCGTCGCTGCGGGCGACGGCGGTTGCGGGCGTGACATTGATATGCGGCAGTGCGGGCGAATCACCTGTGCCGGCAACGGGCAAAACCGCAGTGAAGAGACGTGGACGCTAGGCGGAAGGTGTTTCGCCCACGTCGTTCAGTTTGCGCCCGGATCATAGGCAGCCGGATAGCCGCGCCTTTGCAATGCTTGACAGTCACGGGGAACGGTTATGCCTATGATGGGCGCTTCCGCCCGACACATTATGGTTTCGACATGAGCTATCCGTACGACATACTGACCGCTGCCTGTCTTTTCATCATTGTGGTCTCCACCTCCATCATGCTCGCGCTCACCTGAGCGTTGTAACGCCCTATTGCAGGGGTTGCGCGCCGCACAACACGCGTTACGCACTTTCGTAAAAAAGACGGGATATACTGTACATATATACAGTATTTTTCGTCTGAGCAATGCGCCTTCCTCCCTTCAACCCTCCCACGCTCGCCGAACTGCGCACCTGGTGGCGCACGCGTGACGAGCAGGCCATCCAGCGGCTCATCCTCGAGATCCAACGCCAGCGGCTCACGTTGCTGGAATTGCGCCACCTGATCGACAGCGGTGTCCAGCAGGCGCGCGCAGCCGACCGCACGCTAGTCGAACGCGGCGAGCCATTAATGACATTACGCATACGGATCGCGCAGGAAGTGCTGCGCGTCGGTGACATCGACGATACCCGGCTAATGAGCCGCGCCGAACAGGAGAAGCTCGCCGTGCGAACAGAGGGTCAGATGGAATACGCACGCGAGGGCCGCTTGAGGCGGCAGCGCCGGAATATCTAGTGCGAGCGTGGCTGCACATTTGCGCGCGCCCGAACGAAACGGCGCGCGGCGGCAAGCAGATTCGTTAGCGCGTTTGCGTGGCGACGCGCAGACCGAGCGAAATGAACAGCACGCCGATGATCTTGTTTTGCCAGCGGCTCAGCCATGTCAGGCGCTTGACGAGCTTGCCCAGCGGACGAATGGTCAGCACGATCAGCGTTGTATAAAGCGCGCTCATGCCGACGAAGATCAGCCCGAGCGTCGCGAACTGCAGGAATGAGGAGCCATGCTCAGGGCGAACGAACTGCGGCAGGAACGCGAGGAAAAACAGCGCGGTCTTGGGGTTCAACACTTCGGCAGGAATCGCCTGAAAAAAGGCCTTGGAAGCGGATACCTGCGCGACTGCCGGCAAATGCGCGCCCCCTTGCTTTTCGCGCAAGGCGCGAATGCCCAGATAGATGAGATACGCGGCGCCAACGAATTTCACCGCATTGAAAGCGAGTGCCGAAGTCATCAGCAGCGCCGACAGGCCGACCGATGCGCCTAACGTATGGATGAAATCGCCAACTGCGACGCCAAGACCGGTGAGAATGCCGGCCTTGCGGCCGCCGTGCACCGTGCGAGTCAAAACCAGCAGCACGGCCGGCCCCGGAATCAGAAAGAGCCCCAGTACAACTGCAACGAACGTTCCTAGCGTAGAAAAATCGAACATGTGGTCTCCTTGGTGGCGCTCCCGCTTCAGCAGAGGGGCACGCGTTCAGCGGACGATTGTAGACGAATATCCATCGACGATCCGTTACCATGGCGGGCACAAGGCCGCATAAGATTCACATGCGGTCTGCATCTTTCCATCCATCGAAGTCTTTGCCTTGCCCACCTATACCTTGCCCGCGCCGCTGTCCGCGGAACTCGAGATTCGCAAGAGCCGTTTCATCGCGCATGCGATACCGGTCGCCGACCGCGACGCGGCGATGACCGAGTTGCGTCGTCTGCGCGACGAGCATCCAGGCGCAACGCATGTGTGCTGGGCGCTGCTGGCAGGTGGCCAGTCAGGCATGTCCGACGACGGCGAACCGTCCGGAACCGCGGGCCGGCCCATTCTCGAAGTCCTGCGGCATCATGATCTGGACGGCGTGCTGGCAGCCGTCGTGCGGTACTACGGTGGTGTAAAGCTGGGTGCCGGCGGCCTGGTGCGGGCGTATACCGATGCGATTGCATCGGCTCTACTGGATGCGCCCCGCGTAGAGAGGATTGCTCAGGTTACGCTGATCGTCGAAGTGAGTTACGCCGACGAAGCGAAAGTGCGCAGATGGATCGAGGCTGAAGGTTATGCACTCATGGACAGTGCCTACGGGATGCTGGTGAAAATGACTGTCCGGCTGCCCGTCAACGCGGTGGACGATGCCCGGCTAGCCCTGGTGGATATGACTCAGGGCAAAGCCGGTTTTTTTTGATCGTTTACCTTCCCGCCTCACTGTTACCATGCTGCTCTGTCCCGGGATGACTCAACCTAAAAGGCAACTCCTCTGACCCCGACTGCCGCTTCTTCCAGCACAGCGTCCGAGTCGCCGCCACAGAGTCAGTCTCTGCGGCCATCGCTCGGCCCCACGCGTGCAGCCCTGCGATCGACTGTACTCAAGGGTTGCGGCGTCGTCGCACTGCCGTTGATGCTGTCCGCCTGCTCGTGGTCGTGGTTCGGTCTGAATAATCCACCGCGCGCCGCGGCCGCGCATTCAACCGGCTGGCTCAGCATCGCCCCTGCCCGTGATTTCGTCTACATGCCGGCTCGCAACGGCCAGGTTTCGCCGAACCGGATCGAAAATACGGCGATGACCGGCATCGTGCTAAAGAACGATATCAACGAGGCCGTGCGCAACGGCATCGCCAGCAGTTTGCGGATCGCCGGTTTTCATCTCACCGGGGGCCGGAAGGTTCTGAGCGGCAGCATCGAGCAGTTCACGGTAGACGACTCGCGCTCGCCAACATTCTGGACACTGAAAATGCGCTATGTCGTGACCGATGCCGCGACCCAGAATGTTGTGTTCTCAACCATCAAGACGGTCCGGCAGAAATCGCCTAAATTCACCAGCAATACCATCGCCATCGAAGACACCGTCAGGCTGAGCGTCGATGCGTTGATCAGCGACCCAGGCTTCGTTAAATCAGTAAATTGAGCATGTGAACTGAATCGGCGCGATCCGCCGATTCGCTACAATCGGGAGATAGCGGAAAAAGCAGAATCAGGGCTTTAATGCCGCTTGCGCATCGCGCACACCCGATTCGATTCGCTGCCGTCCCGTCTCCCTCTCCGTGCGAGCCGTCATGTCTATCACCGCCTGGCTGTTCTTCCTGCCCGCCTGCTTCGCGATCAACCTCGCGCCCGGCCCGAACAATCTTCTCTCGATCAACGTCGCCGCACGTCACGGCTTCATGACGGCGTTCGTCGGCGGCACCGGCCGGCTTGTCGCGTTCGCGGCGATGCTGGTGTTGGCGGCGACAGGCCTCGCCGTCGTGCTGCACGCATCCGAGTGGTTCTTTCTTGCGATCAAACTGGCCGGCGCCGCGTATCTGATCTGGCTTGCCATCCAATTGTGGCGCAGTGACGCTCGGGCCATCGACACGACTCAGCAGGACGACGCGTCGCTCTGGCGGATTGCGCGGCGGGAATGTCTCGTGGCGGCAGGTAATCCGAAGGCGATCCTTGTTTTTACCGCATTTTTGCCGCAGTTTGTCGATATCGCCAAACCGATGCTGCCGCAGTTCGCCGTGCTCGGCGCGAGCTTTCTGGTACTCGAATGGGTGGCGATCGCGCTTTATTCCTGGGCTGGCATGCACCTCGGCAAGTGGCTGGTTCGCGCCAAGGTTCGCCGGTGGTTCAATCGCTGCTGCGGCGCGTTTCTGGCGACGATCGGCGTGAGCTTTCTGCTGGTTCGGCGGACATAAACCTCTGCTCAAAACCAAAAATATCAAGCTGGCCGAACGGTCCCGCTGGTCACGCCTCGGTTTTGTACTACACCCTCTGCTGCCGTTGAAATCTGCAAGGTAATCGGCCGTTAACGCACATATAAACGATAGCTAATGCATGACAGCATAAACTTTAACTGTCAGTAATCGTCCGGCGCCCCTATGCTCGAAGAATGACCCGGCGCCGCGGTAAGACGATTGGCGGCTACGGGCAAGAGACTTCTCATAGTCACAGGGGCGGCATCATGAAGATCTGTATCTTCGGAGCAGGAGCAATTGGCGGTTTGATGGGCGTGCAACTGGCACGTGCCGGCGCGGATGTGAGTTTCGTCGCGCGCGGCGCGCATCTCGCCGCGATGCGCGAACACGGCGCACGCCTGATCATGGACGGCCAAACGTACAGCGCGCCGGTACGCTGTACGTCCGATCCGCGCGAACTCGGCGTGCAGGACTTTGTGATCATCACACTGAAAGCGCACTCGCTACCCGGCGTGGTCGATGCGATGCAGCCGCTCCTCGGCAAACACACGGCCATCGTCACTGGCGTCAACGGCATTCCCTATTGGTACTTTTATCAGCACGGCGGAAAATTCGCCGGCACGCGCCTCGCCAGCATCGACCCAGACGGCAGCCAATGGACGAAGCTCGGGCCCGAACGCGCGATCGGTTGCGTGTTGTATCCCGCCGCGGAGATCGTCGAGCCGGGCGTCATCAAGCACGTGTACGGCAAAAAATTCCCGATCGGCGAGCCGAGCGGCGAACGCACGCCACGCATTCAACAGTTGCACGAGATCATGCAAGCGGCAGGTTTCGACGCACCGATCCGCGACAATATCCGTGACGAAATCTGGCTCAAGCTGTGGGGAAATCTGTGCTTCAATCCGATCAGCGCATTGACCCACGCCACGCTCGATGTCCTCACCAGCGACCCCGGCACGCGTGCGGTGTCACGCACGATGATGCTCGAAGCCAAGCGGATAGCGGATCAGTTCGGCGTGCATTTTCGCGTCGATGTGGAAAAACGTATTGACGGTGCGGGCGCGGTCGGCGCGCATAAGACCTCGACGCTGGTCGATCTGGAAAACCGCCGTCCGATGGAGATCGATCCGCTATTGACGGTGGTACAGGAGATGGGTCGTCTCGTCGCCGAACCCACGCCGACTATCGACGTTGTGCTCGCGCTGGTCAAGCTGCGCGAACGGATGGCATTGCAGGACGATTAAGCACCCGTTCGCACTGCGACCCGTCTCACAAGCTTCCGTTCAGGAAAGGAAAGGATCGAACGCCATGCGTTCGATCCTTTTTTACATCGTTATTGATCGATTGCCAGCCACACCGCCTTCGGTTCCGTGAAGTTTTCAATCGCCACGTCACCGTGTTCGCGACCAAAACCGGAATCGCCTGAGCCACCCCAAGGCAAGCGCACATCGGTATAGCCGTAGGTATTGATCCATACGGTGCCCGCTCTCAGATCGCGCGCGACCCGATGTACGCGACCGATATCCGCGCTCCATACGCCGGCCGCGAGGCTATACAACGTGCCATTGGCAATACGGATCGCATCGGCTTCGTCGTTGAAACGGATCACAGTCGCCACCGGCCCGAAGATCTCCTCCTGCGAAATGCGCATTTCATGCTCGACATTGGCGAACACCGTCGGTTCGACGAAGAAACCCCGCTCGCCCACTCGCGCGCCACCGGTCACGAGCGACGCCCCTTCGGACCGACCCGTCTCGACATAGCCGAGCACGGTCTTCATCTGCGCGGCGGAGATAAGCGGTCCCATCGAGGTTTCGCGCGCCGCCGGGTCGCCAACCTTGATCGCCTTCGCACGCGCCGCGAGACGCTCGACAACTTCGTCGTAGACGTCGCGATGAGCCAGAATGCGCGAGCCCGCCGAACATACCTGGCCGGTATTGAAGAAGATACCCGACGCCGCGGCTCGCACCGCATTGTCGAGATTCGCATCCGGGAAGATCAGGTTCGCCGATTTGCCGCCAAGCTCCAGCGTAACGCGCTTGAAGTTGCTGGCCGCGCCTTGCAGAATGCCGCGCCCCACAGAAGGCGAGCCCGTGAAAGTCACTTTGTCGATGCCGGGATGCGCCACCAGTGCATCGCCCACCACCCGCCCCTTGCCGGTGACGATATTCAGCACGCCCGGCGGCACGCCCGCTTCGAGCGCGAGTTCGCCGATGCGCAACGCGGTCAGCGGCGTAATTTCCGCGGGCTTGACGATCAGCGTGCAACCGCACGCCAGCGCGGGCGCAATTTTCCACATGCCGATCATCAGCGGGAAGTTCCACGGCACGATTGCGGCGACCACGCCGACCGGCTCACGCAATGTGTACGTCAATGCGTCGGGACGCACCGGCACTACCTGCCCATTGATCTTGTCGCACCAGCCTGCGTAGTATTCGAGCGTATCGATCGCTGCCGGAATATCCTGGCGCATCACAGCGGAAATCGGCTTGCCGGCGTCGATACTTTCGAGCGCGGCGAGTTCTTCCAGATTCGCGCGCATCAGGCCGGCGAGACGCATCAGGATACGGCCTCGCTCGGCTGCCCGGATCGCGTTCCACACTTTCAATGCGGCACGCGCAGCATGTACCGCGGTGTCGACATCGGCGGCGCTGCCTTGTGCCACCAGCGCAATCGGCTCTTCTGTCGCCGGGTTGATATCGATGGAATATTCGCCGGTGCCGGGCGGTAAACGCTTGCCGTCGATCAGCAGATCATGGCGCCTGAGGTCGGTGTCAGTTTCCATCATGAAGCTCCTTGCGGGGAATGTTGCATGGGTTGATTGGCAACGGATCGGCCAGGGCGGCGAACTGTGCCCATGCGGCCGCGGCGTTGGGCCTGAGGGAGCGGTTACGGCGATGCACGAGCAGCGTCGTCAGATTCATCTCCGGAATGAGGGGCCGGCTGACCAGTGAGGCGCCGTATGGGGGCCAATGGTCATCGATGGGTAAAACACCGATGCCAATACCTAGCTCGACCATGCGCGACACCGCCGCGACGTGTCCGAGTTCCTGCACCGGCCGTCGCTTCAGGCCGTGCGCGCTGAAGGCAAGCTCGAGCGCCGCGCGCATGCCCGCATCGGCATTCAGTGTGACGAGCGCGCATTCCTGCAAGGCGCTCCATGCAACGCCGGTTTGCCGCGCCAGCGGATGCGCAGACGGCATCACCACATGCAGCGGCGTTGTGAACACCACCTGCGCATGCAACTGATCGCTGACCAGAGGCTCGGCCACCGAAACCACGCCGAAGTCCACTTCCCCCTGTTCGACGCTCGCGAGCACACTGCTTTGCGGCTGATCCTTGACGGACACGATCAACTCGGGAAACGCCGACGCGCAACGGGCCAGCCCCTGGGCCACCCAACTCGACGACAACACGGGATTGCTAGCCAGCACGACCACGCCGGTGTGTCCGTCGTAAGCGGCACGCTCCTCGCGCAGCGTCAATTCGATTTCATCGAGCAGGCGCCCGATTCGGCGCTCCAGACTCGCGCCCGCATGAGTCAGTTCTACCTGGCGCGTGGTGCGGTCGAACAGTTTCAATTCGACCGCGTCTTCAAGTTCGCGCACACAACGGCTCACTGCCGACTGCGTCAGATCGAACTCGCGCGCCGCGCGCGTAAAGCTCCGTTCACGTGCAACGGCGACGAACACCTTGAGTTGCTGCAGTGAGACATTCATGGCGTAACCGCCGGGTGTGGACTCCGCACCCTATTCCCCTGATTGCTCAGGCCAGTGGCTAAGCCGCGAGGGCTTGCTGCCGGCCACGGCCAGCACGCCCTCGGGCTGATTGTGCGTTTCGATCCAGCGCGAGCGCATTGGCGCGAGAATGAATTTCGCCGAGATGCCCGCGGCGATCGTGACGACGGCGGAGACGATAAAAACGAGATTCCAGCCACCGGTAGCCGATAGTACCGATGCAATCGGCACCAGCAGCGACGCCGTTCCCTTCGCGGTGTAAAGCGTGCCCGCATTGGCCGCCGCATATTTGCTGCCGAAGGTATCAGCGCAGATTGCCGGGAAGATCGAGAAAATTTCGCCCCAGAACAGGAAGATCAGCGCGGCGAACGTCATGAACGCATAGGGGTTGCTGCCGTATTGCATCAGGCCGAGCAATGCGAGGCCCTCGCCGATAAAGATCACGAACATCGTGTTCTCACGGCCGATTTTGTCGGAAATAAACCCGCACAGCGGACGGGTAAAGCCGTTGCAGATATTGTCGATAGAGAGCGTGGCCGTGAGCAGCGGCAGGGTCATGCCGAAGATCGTCATCGGGATGCGTGCGAGCCCCCAGTCTTTCGCGATCGGACCGAGTTGCGCAGTCGCCATCAGGCCACCCGCTGCCACCGCGACAAAGGACACGTAGATCACCCAGAACACCGGTGTCTTGATCATCTGACCCGGCGTGTAATCGACCTTGGTGACCGCAAACTTCCTCTTCGGTGCGGCTTGCAGTTGCAAGTTCGGCTTCTTCAACAACAACGCGAGCGCGAGTATGCAAACACCCTGCAGGATGCCGAAGACAAAGAAGGTGTGTTCGTAGCCCGTGCGCGTGATCATGTTGGCGATCGGAATGACGGTGACGGCCGCGCCCGCGCCAAAACCTGCCGCAGTCAGGCCGGCCGCAAGACCGCGGCGGTCCGGAAACCACTTCAACGCATTGCCGACACACGTACCGTACACACCGCCCGCGCCGATCCCGGCAATGACCGCCGACACATACAGCATCGGCAAGGTCGTCGCATACGAATTGATGACCCATGCGAGGCCGGCGCATACCGCACCGCCGGCAACCACGGGCCGCGGTCCAAACTTGTCGACCAGCCAGCCCTCCACCGGCACGAGCCACGTTTCAGTGAGGATGAAAATAGCGAAGGCGAGCTGAATGGATGCTTCACCCCAGTGATGCCGCGCATTCATCGGCGTAACGAACAACGTCCATGCATATTGCAGATTGGCCACCAACGCCATGCACATCATGCCGATGACGAGTTGCCACCAACGGTTCGCCCAGAATACGCGCGCCGTGGCCTGCTGATTGGTATCGCCCATGAGCCTTGTCTCCGCTATTTATTCAGTGCAGCCCGCCGTCACGCCGCACTGTATACGTCTCACCTTATCGTTATGACCCGAACAGCCTTGCCATTCGGGAATATTTAATATTTGCATCTTTAATCAGCATTCTTTAAAGAACCGCGCTACCTGAATTATCGTTTTTCGGGTCGGTTCTTTATTCCGATCAATTAGGCATCGGTACTGCATCAATCTTTCGCTGTTGCCCCGCCGCACCTCGAATTCACGCGTTAACCCGAACACACCCCGAATATTGCACCGGCAATTCCGCTTTTCTTATACAGACCCATGCTAGGGTCATTGCTGAATTACGAATAATTAAAGTTTGTTATTATGTTGATTCACGATTGCTTATACATTGGCCATGACGATGCGCAATGCGACTCTGCGGCAATTGAAGGTCTTTGAAACGGTAGCGCGCCACCTGAGCTTCTCGCGTGCTGCGGAAGAATTGCATCTGACGCAGCCCGCCGTCTCCACCCAGGTCCGGCAGCTCGAGGAACACGCTGGGCTGCCGCTGTTCGAACAACTCGGCAAAAAAATCTATCTGACGCCGGCCGGCACCGAGATGCTTCACTACAGCCGCGCGATCATTCAGCAGTTCCATGAAGTCGACGAGGCGATGAGTCAGCTCAAGGGCGTCTCCGGCGGCAAGCTGAACGTCGCGGTGATCAGCGCCGGCGACTATTTCTTTCCCCGCCTGCTGGCTGAATTCACACGACGCTACTCCGGCGTCGTGCTCAATCTCGCCGTGCACAATCGCGAACAACTGTTGCATCAACTTGCGACCAATCAGACCGATCTCGCGGTGATGGTGCGTCCGCCGCACGAAACCGACGCGACCAACGAACCGTTCGCGCCGCACCCTTACGTGATCGTGGCGGCGCCCACGCATCCGCTCGCGCACAAACGCAACATCAAGATGAGCCAGTTGGCGAACGAGGCCTTCATCGTGCGCGAACGCGGCTCGGACACATGGAATTCGATGGAAGAAGGCTTCGCCGGCCGTCTCTCCAATCTCAAGATCGCGATGGAGATCAAGAGCACCGAGACGATCAAGCAGGCCGTCATTGCCGGCATGGGGATCGCATTCCTGTCCGCGCACACGATCAGTCTCGAGTTGCAGCTCGGCCATCTGGTCGTACTCGACGTCGAGACCTTTCCGGTCATGCTCAACTGGTACGTCGTGCATCGCAAGAACAAGCGTCTGCCGCCGGTTGCCGTCGCCTTCAAACGCTTCCTGATGGAAGAAGGCGCGAACCTCATCGAGAAAATCACGCGTGTGAAGGAATTGAGCGTCTATAAGCAGTAGGTTATGGAGAACCAATAAAACTTTAACTATTTCAAATTGATCGGTATCCCTATCCTGCAAGTGAGTTCCCTTACTTGTCAGCCCAGGAGGCCGATCATGAATCACGCTTCGGTTGAGTCTCATACCAGCACGCTTACCGCACGCGTTACCGTGGACGGCCCCGACGACGCCCATCTGAGCGCGTACAACGCTGCCTTCAGCGACCTTGGCCTGCGGTTCCGCTGGGACCAGACCACGCTCGACGTGCTGAAGGAATTCAACAGTGAAGCAGCGCGTATCACTGCCTACATCGAGCGATTTCACGCGCATCTTCACCGGGCGTACGATGCCGAGTTTCTTGCCCAGATGATCCTGAGCAAGAAGGCCAGGTACTACAGCGAGTTCTCGGCAGCCGGCGAATAAGGGCTTCTGCGGGGCAATCCCGCCAATCGCTCTGCTTGCCACCCGGCGCTTCTGTATATTCATCTTTGACGGTACATCGCGCGATGAGTGGAACGTTGGCGGACGGGCCCGCGCTTTTGTACACTCATGTTCCCACTGACATGCCAGCCGCGGCGGTGCCGGAATGCTGCCGCGCGCACCATGCCTGGCGCTGTCGTCTCAGTCTCACGCAGCACCCACGCCTGTTCTTCGCCTCCGTGCCATTCGATGCGCGCCAGCAACCCGTGCGGCTCCAACTGCTCCAACCGTTCCAACGTTAACGCGTGGTGATGACGGCGTCCGGTGAATGCATGAGCGCGAGGATTGCTGGAATAGGCGCGGCTCGCCATCAGATGCACGCCTAGTGCAACGGCCAGCGCGCTCATCGCAAGCAACGCGGGGAGTCCAAACGGTTGCACGCGTTCAGTGACAAAGCCGTAGCCGAGCCATCCGCATAGCAGCAGCGTCAGCACATTGACAATGCGATGGCCCGGGTGTGCCGTCACGCTCAACGCCAACGCGCCACGCAGTTTGCAGAATTCGATTGCGGACGTGGCGAAAATAAGCGCGCCGATGAACACCGCTGCATAGAGTTCGATGCGCTCGCCATCCGCCTGGGCCGCCGCCGAGAGATAACACGCAAATGCGCCCGACATGACAGCTAGCCCCCCGACGCTACCGAGCAGCGCAACGAGCCGCGGCCGTCGCGTCATAGGGTTACCTCATGCGCGACAGTCAACGTATTGCTTAGCGTGCCGATCCCGTCGATCGAGATCGTCACCGTCGCACCGTCCTTGATCGAACCCACACCCACCGACGTACCGCAAGCAATGACATCGCCCGGCTCGAGCGTCATGTCCTGTGAAATCAGACGCACCTGCTCGGCAGGTGAAAACACCATATCGGCGAGCGGATAATTCTGCCGCTCCACACCGTCGAGCATCGTCACGAGACGCGCCGCATGCCAGTCGAAACCGGAGACAATCGAGGGTCCGATGCAGCAGAACGTATCGAAGCCCTTTGCGCGGCACCACTGCGGAAAGTGCGGATTCTCGTTCAACAGATCGGCTGCGGTCACGTCGTTGATGAGCGTGTAGCCGAAGATCGATTCCGCAGCCTCTCCGGCACTCGCATCGCGGCAGCGCCGCCCGATCACGATACCGAGTTCGCCTTCGTAGACGATCTTCCCCGCGTAACTGAGCGGCCGGCGGATCGGCTCACCCGAGCCGATCACCGAATCCGCCGGCTTCAACAGAAATAGCGGATGCGCCGGCACAGGCTTATCGAGCTTCGCCGCGAGCGCGTGATAGTTATTCCACAACGCGACGATCTTGCCGGGTGCACACGGCGCGAGCGGCCTGAGTGCACGTGTCGACAACACCGCACCGGTCGGTACCGGCTGATCGAGACTTTCGTACTCGTGCAGATATCCGCCTTCCACCCGGCCGAACACGACGCCGCCGTCGCTCGACATGAAACGCATCCATGTTTCCATACGTCACTCCTTGAGCCTTCAGATTGAGCGTTCAGATTGCGCCGGCGGTCCGCAATGCGCTGATCTGCTCGGGTGAATAGCCGAGTTCCGTCATGACCTCGTCGGTATGCTCGCCCAGCAGCGGCGAGCGCGTGACTTCGGTCGGGCTGTCCGACAGTTTGATAGGATTACCAACCGTCAGATACTTGCCGCGAGTCGGATGATCCACTTCGACAATCGTGCCGGTTTTGCGCAGTGACGGCTCTTCGGCGATTTCCTTCATGGACAGGATCGGCCCGCAAGGGATATCGTATTTGTTGAGGATCTGCATGGCCTCGAACTTGGTCTTGGTCATGGTCCAGCGCTCGATCTCGGCAAAGATGTCCTTCAGATGCGGCAAGCGCGCGGCAGGCGTCGCGTAGTCCGGGTCGGTGGCCCATTCTTCCTTGCCGATCACGTTGCAGATCTTCGCCCACACCGGCGCCTGCGTGATGAAGTAGATATACGCATTGGGATCCGTCTCCCAGCCCTTGCACTTCAGAATCCAGCCTGGCTGACCACCGCCCGAAGCATTCCCCGCACGCGGCACCGCTTCACCGAACTTCCCATTCGGATATTGCGGATACTCTTTCATCGTACCGGTGCGGTCGAGCCGTTGCTGATCGCGCAGCTTCACGCGGCACAGGTTGAGCACGCCGTCCTGCATCGCGGCGAGCACCTTCTGACCGCGCCCGGTTTGCGTGCGCTGATACAGCGCCGTGACAATGCCTAGCGCCAGATGCAAACCCGTGCCGCTGTCGCCGATCTGCGCGCCGCTCACCACCGGCGGACCATCATCGAAACCGGTGGTCGAGGCCGCGCCGCCCGCGCATTGCGCGACGTTCTCATACACCTTGCAATCTTCGTAAGGGCCAGGGCCGAATCCCTTCACCGACGCCACGATCATGCGTGGATTCAATTCCTGAATTCGCTCCCACGTGAAACCCATCCGGTCCAGCGCACCCGGTGCAAAATTCTCTACCAGCACGTCGCATTTCTGGATCAGCGTCTCGAGAACCTGTTTGCCTTCCGGGTTCTTGGTGTCGATCGTGATCGAGCGTTTGTTGTGATTGAGCATCGTGAAGTACAAGCTATCCACATCGGGGATATCGCGTAACTGCTCACGCGTGATGTCGCCGGCACCGGCCCGCTCCACCTTGATCACGTCCGCGCCGAACCACGCGAGCAACTGCGTGCAGGTCGGGCCCGATTGCACATGCGTGAAATCGAGAATGCGCACACCGTCGAGTGCTTTGCTCATGTCAAGTCTCCTGTCCTGATCAGTCAGTTGTATGCAACGGTTATCGACCGACACGCCCGCTTCGATAACGTCCGCTCGCGCGGATGTCTGGTACGTCTCGGCACATACGGTATGTGATATATCACGTTCAATCAAGTGCGATCTCAAAATACGACTGTTTTGAGATTTCTGCCTCAAATACCTGTCTGGCCTGCATTTCAGCGAGATGACGCTGCTCCGGTCAGCTCGATTCGAGGGAAAACACCGAGGGGTTACTGTCTCGATCGCCTTTGATATATCACATACTATATTTCAACGACCGTCAAGCCAGGCTTATCCTCACTGCGAGGCGGCGACTAGCAAAGAAAGAAATGGTGAACGCTCATGAACATGAGCCGAAGAGGCCAGGTGAATGCGGCGTCGGAGAGATGATTCCGGTGGCGCGGTGTTGACGCTATTTCCTTATCCGACCGCGGCGCACACGTGCGGATCGGAAAAGCAAAAGGCCCGCGGTGATGACATCACCGTGGGCCTTTTTCATTCGTTGCGCCGATCAGGCACCTAAGCAGCCGTCAATCCAGAAAATCGCAATTCGCTTCCACAAACGCCGCCAGATCGAGCGAATGCTGGCGCGTCAGTCGTTCAGCCAGTTCGGTATCGCGCTTCTCCAACGCCTCGATAATGCGCAGATGGTCGACGATCGAACGCGACGCGCGATCGCTCTGCGAAATGGTCATGCGGCGAATCGCTCGCACGTGGATAAAGATGTTCTTGATCGTGTCGAGAATGATCTGCGACTTCGACAGCTCGACGATCGCCTGATGAAACGCGATGTTGGCGTCGGAATACTCAATGATGTGCTCGGCCGGCGTGGCGTCGCGGAAATTGTCGAACATGTGGCGCAGGCGGGCGATTTCTTTGTCCGTGGCATGCAGTGTGGCAAGACGCGCCGCCATACTTTCAAGCGCGGCCCACATCTGGATCATTTCGACGATCTCGCGCTTGCTCTTGCGCACGATGTAGATGCCGCGCCGCGGCACCATGCGTAGAAAACCTTCCTGTTCGAGCAGCGTCATCGCCTCACGCACCGGCGTGCGGCTCACGCCCAGCGATTCGCTCAGCACGCGCTCGTCGAGGCGGATTTCTTCGCGGGTCTGGTAGATATCCGCGTCGGCAATGGCCTGGCGCAGCATTACATACGCCTGATCGCGCAAGCTCGCACTCGCGCCGATGGGTTGCAACGACAACGTCAAGGGTGTGGCCACTGCTTCAGTTTGAAGTTCTGACGACATTCATCGCCTCTTGTTGAACATGCGCACGATGCGGCGGCGCCGCAACCATTCCGCCATCTTCCGCAACCAGGCCGATGAACCGGCCATGTTGTGCGGCGAGCTGCGCAACCGGCTGCGGGATCCAGCGGGTCAACAGGACGGTGGCGGCAGAACCTAAACCCACGACAGCAACGGTAAGCAGCGCGAGAGGAACAAATTCCATTTGTAGCTCCGAATGATTGAGTGAACAGAGGGCTCAATCATATGCTGCAGCGCCGCAAAAATCAATATTCCGTATGTAGTATATCAGTCGATGTTGTTTTTAGGATTGCATGTTCAAGGTAGCACGGGTAGATAGCGGCTGGCTCCTATGCTCGCGTAAACAGGCGAAGCTCCGTGTAAACGCGCAAAACGCGCGCTATGCGCGCAGCCGCGTTCGATGATCGCGCAATTTCTTCTCAATGCGGATTGTGGGAACCGCTCCTCATCATTAACCTTCGGGGAATCTGTGATGAGCCCGCGGCGGCCACTGCCTGCACCTGTCGCGCGCTCCCAGACAGCACCCCAGAATCCCAAGGAGACACCGTCATGAGTACCACCATCCCAAAGCCGCCGAAAGCGGCCGTCGCCGACAACCGTACTGCGCGCAGCCGGGCACGCAAGGCGGCGCTTGGCAGCTTCGTCGGCGCCGTGGTCGACTGGTACGATTTTCTGCTGTATGGCATTGTCGCCGCGCTCGTCTTCAACGCCGAGTTCTTCCCGAAGGTCAGCCCGGCGATGGGCACACTCGCCGCATTCGCGACCTTCGGCGTCGGCTTTCTGTTCCGGCCGCTCGGCGGCTTCGTGTTCGGCCACTACGGCGACCGGCTTGGACGCAAGCGCATGCTGGTCCTCACGGTGATGATGATGGGCCTTTCCACTGCGGCAATCGGCCTGTTGCCGGCCTTCTCCAGTATCGGCTGGTGGGCGCCGGTGCTGCTCGTGACCTTGCGCGCGATCCAGGGCTTCGCGGTCGGCGGCGAATGGGGCGGCGCGGCCTTGATGGCCGTCGAAAGCGCGCCGGAGAAGAAGAAGGCGTTTTACAGCAGCGGCGTGCAGGTCGGCTATGGCGTGGGTCTCGTGCTCTCGACCGGCCTGGTCGCGATCATCAGCCGCTCGATGGACAATGCGTCGTTCCTGAGCTGGGGCTGGCGCCTACCCTTCCTGTTCAGCGTGGTGCTGGTGCTGATCGCGCTGTGGATCCGCTCGAGCATGGAAGAATCGAAGGAGTTCGTCGAGAAAGTCGGCGAGCACGGTGAACGCAGCGTACGGCTGCCGATCGTCGAGGCATTGCTGAAGCACCCCAAGGCTTTCCTGCTGATCATCGCGCTACGGCTTGCCGAGTTGTTCACGATGTATATCGTGACCGCGTTCGCACTGAACTACTCGACCGCAAATCTTCACATGCCGCGCGAGTTCTTCCTCTCGATCGGCCTGCTGGTCGGCGCGGTGAGCTGCGTGACGATCCCTTGCTTCGCGTGGCTTGCGGACCGTTTCGGCCGCCGGCGTATCTATATCATCGGCGCGCTGATCGGCATGTTCAGCGCGGTGCCGTTCTTTCTCGCGCTCGAAGCCCGCTCGACGGTGTGGATCGTGATCTTCGCCGTCATGCTTGCCAACGTTGCCCACGACATGGTCGTGAGCGTGCAGCAACCGATGTTCACCGAACTGTTCGGCACCGAGTACCGCTACAGCGGCGCGGGCGTCGGTTATCAGGTGGCGAGCGTGGTGGGCGGTGGCTTCACGCCGTTTATCGCGGTGGCGCTGGTCGGCCTTGCCGGCGGCTCCTGGCATCCGGTGGCAGCCTATCTGGCAATCGGCTGCCTGATCTCGGTACTCGTGGCGGCGAGGATGAAGACCGGGCGCACGGTCGCCTGATTCTTGCTGATGACTGTTGCAGCGGGCCGGCCTGGCGTGGATGCCAATGCCGGCCCGTTTGTTTTCGGAGGGGTGAATTTTTGTGCTTCCCCCCATCTCCGCCTTCGCGCCAATTCCGTCGTCCAGCCCCCCCTGCATTCGGTAGTCCATTCCACGTGTTCATGTCGCATTGCCGCAATTCGGCAAATTACGGTCGCATTTCACCAGGCTAATGCCTTATGCATTTTCATCTCATATTGCAAAGGCTAAGTTCGCGTCCTATCGTTCGTCGCAGCAAGTTCCATATCAAAATTGCGCACGCGATATGAAATCAAAATACATATATCGCCGAAGCATGGATCTGCAATTTTTACGCCGCGGCACTCAAGCATTGAGTATGAAACGCCGATAACAAAGAATTCGTCACGGGAGACCGACCATGAGTAGTATCACCGAGCCGAATGACCAGTCAGGCTCTGCGCCATTCTTTTCCAAACAGGCCACCGTTGCGAAACCGGGCTTTTCGCGCTGGATGGTCCCGCCCGCGGCGCTCGCCGTCCACCTCTGTATCGGCCAGGCGTACGCCTTCTCAGTGTTCAACGGTCCGTTGACCAAAGTCATTGGCATTACGCAATCCGCCCCTGACGACTGGTCGCTGACGTCGCTCGGCTGGATCTTTTCGCTGGCGATCGTGTTCCTGGGTTTGTCGGCGGCGTTTGCCGGCAAATGGCTCGAACATGTCGGCCCGCGTCGCACGATGTTCACTGCGGCATGCTGCTTCGGCGGCGGCTTCCTGGTCTCCGCGCTTGGCGTGTATCTGCATCAGATCGTGCTGCTGTATCTCGGCTACGGCGTGATTGGCGGGATCGGACTCGGCCTCGGTTATGTGTCGCCAGTGTCGACGCTGATCCGCTGGTTCCCGGACCGTCGCGGCATGGCAACCGGCATGGCGATCATGGGCTTCGGCGGCGGCGCGATGATTGCAGCGCCTTTGTCGGTGGCGCTGATGAACCACTTCCGCAGCGCGACCAGCATCGGCGTAGCCGAGACGTTCGTCGTGCTCGGTATCGCGTACTTCATCTCGATGTCGATCGGCTCGCTCGCGATTCGCGTGCCGCCGGCGGACTGGAAGCCCGCCGGCTGGACGCCGCCCGCGACCAATCAGAAGAAAATGATTTCGCGTAATCATGTGGACATCGATCAGGCGTTGAAGACGCCGCAGTTCTATCTGATCTGGCTGGTGCTGTTCCTGAACGTGACGGCTGGCATCGGCATTCTCGGCCAGGCCTCGGTGATGATCCAGGAGAGCTTCAAGGACACCGTGACGGCTGCCGCAGCGGCTGGTTTCGTCGGTCTTCTGTCGCTG
This sequence comes from Paraburkholderia sediminicola, assembly GCF_046026855.1. Classification (GTDB taxonomy): domain Bacteria; phylum Pseudomonadota; class Gammaproteobacteria; order Burkholderiales; family Burkholderiaceae; genus Paraburkholderia; species Paraburkholderia sediminicola_A. Next base: position 273,837 of record NZ_JAQQET010000001.1, read on the forward strand.
TTCAACATGGGCGGCCGTTTCGTATGGGCCTCGGCTTCGGACTGGATCGGCCGCAAGAACACCTACTTCATCTTCTTCGCGCTCGGCGCGGTGCTGTACTACCTCGTGCCCGGCTTCGCCGCATCCGGCCAGATCGCCCTGTTCGTGCTCGCGTACTGCGTGATCCTGTCGATGTACGGCGGTGGTTTCGCGACCGTGCCCGCCTACCTCGCGGACATGTTCGGCACTGCGTTCGTCGGCGGCATTCACGGCCGGCTGCTGACCGCCTGGGCAGCGGCAGGTGTCGCGGGTCCTGTGCTGGTGAATTACATCCGTGCGTACGAAGTGGCGCACGGCGTGGCAAAGGCGGATGCCTACACGATGACGATCCACATCATGGTTGTGCTGCTGGTGATCGGCTTCGTCTGCAACCTGCTGGTCAAGCGTGTCGACGACAAGCACCACATGACCGACGCACAACTCGCCAAAGGCGCCTAAGGAGACTCGCATGTCGACCGCTCAAGCCGTTCATCCGACCAACAAGGTCAAGCTCGCCGTCTTCTGGCTGTATGTGACGCTGCCGCTTGCATGGGGCGTGGTCAATACGCTCACGCAAGCGATGAAGCTGTTCAAGTAAGTGTTGCGCCACACCCCAACACGCGCGAACGTGCGGGGTGTGGGAAAAGCGTGTCGGCGCGCGCGAACTGCGCGCGCCCTCCTACCCTCCTTGCCCCGCTACCACTGGTACGCCGCACCGGCGCCGACTGTCGTCGTGGCAGAACTGATGCCTGCCCCGAGCTTCACCTTGAGGCTCTGCGTAACGCGCGCCGACAAACCGACCGCGACCGCCTGATACCCTCTATAGCCAGCCGTCCCGACACCGATCGCGAGATTCTTGTTCGCATCGACCTCAGGAACCATCGTCAACGCAATAGCGGACGCCGTGCCCGAATACGCGTTGCGCGCGATTTCATTCATGCCGCCCTGGAACTGCTGCATATTCACGGCGTCGCCGGGCGCCTGTCCCACCGCGACGTTCGTGATGCGGCGCTCGTTGCCGGACGAACCGACCGAAACCGTGTTCGACTGATCGGCAATCGAGCCCTCGCCAATCGCAACCGAGTTCGGCGCGCTCGCTCGTGCGCCACCACCGATCGCCACCGTACCGTTGCCGATCGCCTGCGCCGCATTGCCTGTACTGTTCACGGCGACATATGAGCTGCCGGTGACCTGACTATTCTTCACGGCCTGACCGAGGTTGCCGATCTGCTGATTGGTGTTCCAAAGTTGCGCGCCGGTCACCGCATCGCTACTGGTAGCCGAGACTTCGCCGTCCTGCAAGTTGGTAAGCGTGACCTTGGGCGCATTGGCTGCCGCGCCGCCGAGCGTCACCTTGTCGTGCGCGGAACTGTCGTACTGGACAGCGTTCGCCACCGACCCGCTAATGTTGCTGATCGTGGTTTGCAGTCCGGCAATATCGCTGGTGTTCTGTGTCACGCGACCGTCCAGATTGCTGATCGCGCTGCCAACGTTGTTCACGACCGTGCCACCCACGCTGTACGACGGCGCCGTCACCGAGCCGTCCGGATTGACCGTCGAGCCGCCGCCAAGCGCCACCGCCGTGCTCGCCGCGTGCGTATAGAGCTGCGCCCCGTTGATCGCATCGGTACTGCCAGCATTGACCGCACCAGGCGCCACACCGGTGAGCACCCGGTTGCCCGCGGTGCCGGCTATGTTGATCAGACTGCCGTCCGTCGTCGCGCCGACGTTGATGATGCGCGACACCGGATCTTGCGTGACGATGCCGATCCCGCCGGTCTCCATGTTTTGCTGCAAGGTGGTGAGCCCGCTGTCGAGCGAGCCGAGCGCGTCGCCGACGGTGGTCTGCGTGCTGCCCTGCATGTGATAGGTGGGACCGGTCAGCGAACCGTCGGCGTTGATCTGCGCGCCGCCGCCGAGCGCAGCCACGATCGGTTTGACCTGCCCGACATTGACCGCAGACGTATCCGTGGTGCCCGCGGCGATACCTGTCAGTTCGCGTGCGCCGCCCGTGCCGGTGAAATCGACACTGGCGCCGTCTGCGTCTTTAGCCACCGTGAGATTGCGCGACACCTGATCCTGCTGGACAAGGCCGATCTCGCCATTCGTGATCTGATTCGTGATGTTGCTCACGTCTCCCTCGATCGTCGTGGTGCGCCCGTCGAGGTTGGTGATCTGCGTGGTGTTATTCGTGACGCGCTGATCGAGGTCGGTGATGCTGCCGGTGTTGGCGGCGATGTCGCTGGCGTTCTGCGCCACCGCCTGATTGGTCGCGAACAGTTGCGAGCCGTTCACGGCGTCCAGACTGTCGGCTGCAAGCGTCCCGGCCTGTATGTTGGTGATCCGCACCGGGGTGCCGGGTTGACCGAAGGTCACGCTATCGTGCGCCGCCGAATCGTACTGGACCGCGTCCGCCGTAGCCGCTGCGCCCGTGATGGCCAGTGCGGACAGCGCCGAACCAACGTCGCTATAGGTTGCGCCTCCAACGGTGTACGTGGGCTTGGTGATCTGCCCGTCATCCGCAACGTCCGCGCCGCCGCCGATCCCGGCCAGCGCGCCTTTCAATTGCGCGATATTGACGGCGTCATGGCTCTGGATGCCGGCAGCGACGTTCACAATCTGACGTTGCAGCGTGCCGTTGCCTACCGAAATTACATTAGCGCGAGTAGCCGAGGAATCGGCGCCCAGCGCCACGGAGTCCGCGGCCGTGGCGCTCGCGCCGGAACCGAGCGCAATCGCCCTGCTCGCCTCTGTGGCAATGAACGCATTACTGCCCGCTGCGATGGAATCTTCCGCGTTGGTCTGAACGTTCGTGCCGATGGCCAGCGCGTTGGCATTCTGCACCTTCGCGAGATAACCGATCGCCACGCCATTGTCAGCGAAGTAATTGGTCGTAGCGTTTGCGCCCACAACCGTTGAATTCACCGCCAGCGCCCCTGCCCCGGAGCCCACCGCGGTGGCGCTATTCAATGCCGCTCCCGAACTCGCACCAACCGCCAGCGAGCCGTCACCCAAGGCGGTCGCCCCGACACCGACCGCCATGGCGTTCTCCCCATATAGCGCTGTCGTTGTCAAACCTGGCGTAATCACCGGACTAACGGCGATGTACTGGGTGACCGGTTCGTCGTCTGCTGAAGCCACAGCGCCCGCCCTCAGTAATGAGGCACTGTTCACCGTGGATGCAAGTGACTGCGGGGCGGACGCCAGCAAGCTGGCCGCCGCCCCGGCAGTCCCGTTCATAATCAAATTGAGCGGCGTCTTCGACGCGTTGTCATTCAGCGCGGACGCCGGACTCAACGTTCCAGCCAACGCCGCACAATCGCCATTGCTCACCCCGCATTCTTCAGCGCCCGCCGGCAGCGAAAACGTCAATGCACTCAATAATCCGGCGCCAGCGGCCACCATCACCCCCCGTGCCGACGCGCCCTTCGCGCCACGGCTCTTCGCCACCTCGGACGCAGCGACGTGCGTGCGGGTCGTTCTGTTCCAAACAGTCTTGTAGGTTTTATTCAACATTCCTCCCAGTCTTTCTTATCGACATGCGGTTACCAAGATTTTTCTTAAGATATCCTAAATATTTAACTCAACTGCAGAGAAACTTAAGAATGCATCGCACATTCACGGACGGACAAACGTGTCGCATCCAGTTTGCCGCCAGTTCAAGAAACAACGGATATACGTATGTAACTCAAAGGCCAAAAATTTAAGAATGCATCGCGCTTTCACCTGGTCAATAAACGCGACGTTCATAGTGTGCCGTCAGCTTTCAACGCGACGAATACGAAAACTCCTAAAAGCGATTTTTTAGCCTGAATAAGTACAAACGGCATACCCTGTTTAGGACGCAAAGTGCCAAACATCTTAGATAAGCCGAGATATTTTTAGGCCGTGTCAAGACACGCTCCTAACGTTTCTCAAGCCTCGAGGGCAGGCGTTAAGCCCACGGTGTGGCATTGTGCGTGACAGGGCTATCGAACGAGAAAAGTCAGCGTGCGGTCTGATGCCGCTCGCGGAGGGAGGCCGCCTAAGTGCCGAGGCGCATCGGAAACGTAATTCCGAAAATCGTTTCCTCGACTTGCTGCGTGAGCGGCGAAAGCAAGGTACTGCGCGCCACACTCAACGCGCCTGGAGTTGACTGAAAATCCTGCTCCGGAGGCAGGCCGTGAGCGGTTAGATCCGCCCCGGGCGCCTCCAGCGTGCTCGATTTATGCAGAGGAAATTAACCAGCGGCATGACGCGGCCCCTGCGGGCCATGCAGACACTGCATCGCCACCTTAGATCTTCTCGAACAGCACCTCTTGTGCGCCTTCCCACAACACCTTGGTGCCGAGTTCGCGCAGCTTTTCCTTGCCTTCGACGATGGTCAGGAAGTGATTGCCCGCGAGCTGGCCCAGCTTGCTTGCGAAGCAGCACGAACCGTACGCGAGAATAATCTCCGTTTCGCTATAACCGCCCGGATAGAACAGGATGTCACCAACCGACGGATGGCTCGTATGATTTTCGAAGCCGACCGCCACGCCGTCGTTTTCGAGTTTGAAGTCGCCAAGCGGAACCCAGCAGCCTTCGCCGCTCCAGCGCACGTGAATGATCTTCTGACGGTACGGCAGGAGCTTCAGAAAGGCTGCTACCGTTTGCGGCGCGTCAGGATGAGTTTCGGCGGTAAAAACATGGCCGCAGGAGGTGATTCGAAGTCGGGTCATCGCTAGGTATCCGGTGTGGCGGGTTGAGTGGAATGGTCGGTCAGACGCCGGCTAAAGCCAAGCCGTAGGCCCAATATTCTGTCGGCCGATGCAATGCTTCGACAGATACAATTGCCGCACAACTGGTCAGGCCAGTTGACCCAGTGGCCGCGGCTACCGCGCATCGAGCAGGCCACCGTTCGCCCACGGCAACCCGCCGCGACCCACCGCTGCCCCAGCAGGCACAACGATTTTCCGTTGCTCCAACTGCCCACATATTGAACCCGGCGATTCCAGGCGTGGTCGGAACAGCATCGAGGCCCGTGCGTGCCAGGTCGATCCCCCAGCGCGCCACGAAAGTTCGTAGTTTGCAAGGCGCGCAATGCACAGCAAACTGCGAAAAGTGCGTGATTCCCGTTTCGGCGATTCAATAAACTTTGCCCTCGACGACCCACCGCGACCGGCCTCGATACACTATGCCACGCGGCGGCCAGGCATTCCCGCGCTGCTCAGCGTCGACGCTGGCGAACGCCCGCGTGCCGTCAACCGTCTGTCGCCTGGGCATCGCAGCTGCGAGCCGCCCGCACGATCCAGCCGCGCAACCCGACTCTCAGCCGCGCAGGCGGTAGGCAAGCGGCGTCACGCCGTAGCCACGCTTGAACTGCACGGAAAAATGACTGGCGTTCTCGAAACCAACCGCAATGGCGATTTGCAGCACCGGCTGATCGGTGGCGCGCAGCAGCCTCGCGGCTTCCTCGAGCCGCAAGCGCGTGACAAGCTGGTGGGGCGTTTCACCGGTCTCGCGGCGGAACACACGAGCAAAATGAAAGCTGCTTAACCCGGCATGCGCGGCCAGTTCGCTAATGGCCAGATCGGCGGCAAGATTGGCGCGAATGTAATCGGTTACACGGCGAATGCGGCGCGGCACCAGGCGCTCGGGCTGCGGCGGCAGGCCGGTCCTCGCTTGACGGCCACGCGAGTAATGTTGCAGCAGATGAGCGGCGAGCGCGTGCGCCAGCGAGTCGACATACAGCCGCGAGTCGGCGGGGTCGCCCGCGGCGCGATGCAAGGCGCCGAGCATCGCGACGATCAGTGGATCGTGAAACTGCATCGCGTCGCCAAGCGACAGCTCGCGTGAGCCGCCCAGCTCCATCTGGTCGGCAACGCTGTCGATCAGGCTGCGCTCCAGGTGCAAATGGACGGTCGATAGCGGCTCATCGCTGATCGAATGCCAGCGCCACGAGATCGGTACGGGCGGCACGAACCAGACGTCGCCCACGCGCAGGTCGGCGCTCTCCCAGTGCCCGTTCAGGTTGCGCTCGAGGTGTTCGGCACCGCTGCCGAGCGTCATCAGCGTGACGTCCTGCAGGCCGGGCGCCTCCAGCAGTTCCTGCTCGGCCGGTTCGAGGTACGAGCGCAGCACCAGGTGCCGCCACGGGCGATCCACGCTCGACACCAGTTTCTGGCCCGCCATGTAGCGGTCGTAGGCGAGCGTCGTTGTCAGCTTTGGAATTTTTGCCATCACGTCTCTTTCTGGGAGGTCCCGTATGCACATGAACAAACCCTGTCACACCCGCGTCGCCGGTTAGAGGTCAGCGCAAGATCTCAAAAATGATAGCAAGGAACCGGCTACCGTAATATTTGGAAATAGTTAATCATCCAGGTTGTCGTCCATCACGCGTTTCGAACGCCGGAGCTACCGTTTCATGGAACACGAATGCGATACGCTGCCGCATTGGCTGACGGGTTCGCCGCAAGGCGAAGCCAGCCACGTGTCGGCGGCTTACAACTCAGTGGTTACTGCACAACCGGCTTACCCGGCCGGCACGCGGCAACCCGAGAAATCAGCCCACGCGGCTGAAGCATCCAGGGCATCCACCCGCACTGCATCAGGCATCGTGCCCGCGGGTTTCCTCACGCTCTTCACAGAAGAGGAGATTGGCACGCCCTCGCCCGCCGCGCGGCGGGCCGCACCAATAATCAGTCCGCTGGTGCGATTTGGCAGCGCGCAGGACCGCATCGAATTCGTGCGGCGGCGCATCAAGCAACTGGGCTTCGACTCGTTCAGCTATTCAGCCACGCGCACCACGGCGCATCACAAGACGATGTTCGTGCTGACCAGCTACGAGTCGCAGACATGGCTCACGCGCTATTTCCGCGAGCGTTATTTCGAGCTCGATCCGCGCGTTGCGCTGGCGTCGCCGACCGGCATGCCGCTCCTGTGGAACACCGCCGACATGCGCGCCGACCTGCCACGCGCGCAGATGCGTAGCGAGCGGCTCGGCGGGCTGATCGACATGCTGGAGGCCAACGGCCGCAAAAGCGGGATTCTTACGCAGATGCCGCTGCCCGAGCCGGAGCTGAGCGCGAGCCTGTGCTTCAACTCGGAGATCGGCAATCCGCGCTGGATGACGGAATCGATCGTGGCCGAAACACTGATGTTCGCGCACACGATCCACGAATTCATCTGGACGCACGCGAAAAGCGTGATCGGGATCGCGCCCGCGCAGCAGCAGCGCGTCACGCTGAGCGAATTGCAGCATGCGGTGCTGAAGGCAGTGGTGCAGGGGCAGCGCGACAAGGAAATCGCTTACTTCCTCGGGCTGTCGCCGCATAACGTCGACTACCACCTGCGGCGCCTGCGGCAGTTGTTTAACGTGCGCAACCGCGTGCAGTTGATCAATGTGGCACAGGGGTATGTGACGTAGGCGGGGTATCAAAGAGCGCTGCGGCCGGTGCGCATGTCGAGCCGGCCGGCCGCAGCAATGCCGCATCATGCGCGGCGTCGAACCTCAAACACTGCGCATGGTGCGCAGGCAATCCGCCGCGAGTTGCTGGTAAATCCGGGTTCCGGACGATTTCGCCACGATCTCGTCTTCGCTCAGGGCACGCACCACGCGCCCGGGCACCCCGGCCACCAGCATGCCCGCGGGCACCCGCCAGTCCTTCTTGACGAATGCGCAAGCGGCCACGATGCTCGCCGCGCCGAGCACGACGCCGTCCATCACAACAGCATGCATGCCGACCATCGTGTTCGGCTCCAAAGTCGCGCCGTGAATGATCGCGCTGTGCCCAATATGACTGTCGACGCCAAGCCAGCAGCTATTCGCCACGCCGGTATGCAGCACACAACTGTCCTGCACGTTGCTGCCGCACTCCACCACTACCGCACCGAAATCCCCACGCAAGCTCGCATGCGGGCCGATGTAACAGCAGGCGTCCACCGTCACGTCACCGATCAGCACAGCGCTCGGATGAACATAAGCCGACGGGTCGACGCGCGGCCGCTTGCCGTTGAACTCGTAGAACGCCATCGCGCTGCCGTCCCGGTTCAGTTCGCGTCTGCAAGCACGTGGTAGTCGTCCGCGCCCCAGTACGCGCGCATGCGCAGAATCTTCCCGGCGGCGTCGAAGTCCATCACGTCGGTCACGTCGATATGCGTGGGCCGGCCGTCTTGCGCCGCGATATGCACGCGAAAGCTGATCGACGCGCTATTGCCGTGCGAGCCGCGTGGCGGCGCCATCAACTCTAGCCGGGCGCCAAGCGACGTCGCATACGTATAGAAGGTTTCGATCTCGCTTTTACCCTCTTTTAGCGGCGTGCCGACCGGGTCTTCGACGCTCGCGTTATCGGCAAACAACGCCACGACACGTGCAGCGTCGGCCGCATTGAATGCCTCGATATAGTCGACGAGGCGCGCCTTCATGTTTTCACTGGTGTTCATCCTTCCTCCTAGCGCGCGGTATAGCCGCCGTCGATCACCAGCTCCGTGCCCGTCACATAGCGGCCGGCCGGCGACACCAGATAGAGAATGCCTGCCGCGATATCCTGCGGATCGCCGATCTTCGCGAGCGGCACCAGCGTTTTCATATGCGCGAAAATCTGCTCCGGGTCGCCGAGTTTTTCGAATGCCTCTTCCAGCAACGGCGTGCGGATGAAGCCGGGATGCACGGAATTCGCACGGATATTCTGCGTGGCGTACAGCATTGCGTCGGTCTTCGCCATCAGCCGCACCGCACCCTTCGAGGCGTGATACGCCGGCACGTCCGGCCCACCGACCAGCCCATACATCGACGACAGATTCACGATTGAGCCGCCGCCCGCCGTCAGCAGGTGCGGAATCGCGTACTTGGTGCAGAGGAATACGCCCGTCACATTGACGTCGATGACCTTCTGCCATTGCTGCAGCGTCATTTCGTGCGTGGGCAGATTCGCGCCTTCGATACCCGCGTTGTTCACCAGCGCGTCGAGCCGTCCAAAGCGCGTGGCGATTTCGCCGAACACGCGCTGCACGTTGTCTTCCTGCGTGACGTCCATCTTCCAGAACGCCGCGCGGCCACCCGATTCATTGATTTCGGCGACCAGTTGCTCGCCCTGTTCGGTCAGCACGTCGAGCACCGCGATCGCGGAACCGGCCGCCGCCAGGGTGCGCGCTGTCTGCGCTCCAATGCCGCGCGCGCCGCCCGTGATGGCGGTCACTTTGCCGCTCATGTCGAACAGTTGATGGGGAAATGTCATACCGTCTCCGTAATGTTGTAGTTGGGGTTTCTGCGCCGCGCGGCCTTGCGTCTGCCGCGCCCGACACGCCGATCATGCCCGGCGCGCCGCACCCGAAGCATGCCTCAAGCGGCGCGCCGCTCCGCGAGAAATTCCAGACATTCGCGATTGAAATACCGCCGATGCTCGACCATCACCCAGTGGCCACAGCGATTCATCAGTACAAAGCGCGCGTCGGCGCAGTGTTCGAGAAAACGCATCGCGCCGCTGACCGGATTGAAGCGGTCGTCCGTGCCCCAGAAACCCAGCACGGGGCATTTGAGTTCGCCGAGCCGTTCCGTCAGGTTGGGTACGCGCATTGTCGAAAGCACTTCCGGCGGCTGCTGCTCGCACACGGAGAGACGCTCTTCAACCAGCGCGTCGGTGACGAGGCTGCGATCGAACACCAGCAGTTCGAGCAATTGCCGCATCGTCAGGCGGTTCATCTGACGGTTCGTGAAGAGCGACACCATCTTCTGGATGCCCTCCATCTTGAAGTAGGTCTCGCGCTCCTCGACGCCGCCCGGCGCCATCATGATCAGGCTGTCGACGTCGTCGGGATAGTCGAGCGCGTATTGCAACGCGATCGCGCCACCGAGCGAATTGCCGAGCAAGGTTGCCCGGCCGATGCCGTTCGCAGTGAGCTGCGCGCGCAGCGCGCTAACGAAGAAGTCGAGCGTGTAATTCACGTCCGCGGGTTTCGACGATGCGCCGTAACCCGGCAGATCGACCACGATCGCCCGGTGACCCGCTGCGGCGAACTGCGGATAGTTATGCCTGAAGTTGCTGAAGCCGCTCGCGCCAGGGCCGCTGCCATGAATGAATACAACAGGCGCGCCGCTGCCGGCTTCAAAGTGATGCAGTGTCAGGCCGCCGGGGACTTCCGTGAAAACCCCCTTGGGCGCCTGCATGGTCGGCGGCGCGCTGCCGGACTTACTATGCGCGTCGGCGTGTTGGGATTCGGTGGGCGTTGCGTTCATGCGCGCTTGTCTCCTGTCTCGCGCCGCGCTCTTCGGCGCGGCAGATTGTGTGAGGGTCGCCAGCGAAAACATCATCGCTTCGAATCCACAGCGGGACATCGTCTTTTCAGACTACGAGGCAAAGCTGCATTTCTCCTACCATCGGCCCCACATGAACAGAGAGAGATAGCGGCAATGACAGGGTTCGATTTCAGCGGCAAGGTGGTGCTGGTAACGGGCGGCACCAAAGGGATCGGCGCGGCTATCGCGCAAGCGTTCAACGATGCTGGGGCAACGGTGTACGTGTGCGGACGCACGCCGCCTGCGAGCGTGGCGGCAGGCTCCGAGGCGGGTTTGCATGATGGCTTCCGCGCGGGTTCGTCTACGGGTTCGCGCAAGGACTTGCACAAAGGTCTTCCTGAGAAAGCCCCCCGCTTCATTGCCGCGGATGTGCGCGACATCGACGCAATCGACGCCCTCCTCGCGCAGATCGAACGCGAAGCCGGCCGGCTCGATGTGCTTGTCAGCAACGCGGGGGGCGCCCCGTTCGCGCTCGCCGCGCAAGCTTCGCCGCGCTTCACCGAAGCGGTCATCCGTCTGAACCTGCTGGCGCCGCTGCAAATCGCACAACGTGCGAATGCGCTGATGCAACAGCAACCGGAAGGTGGCGTCTTGCTGTTCATCGGCAGCGTGAGCGGTTTGCGGGCGTCGCCGGGAACCGCAGCTTATGGCGCAGCGAAAGCCGGCCTGCTGAATGCCGTGCGCTCGCTCGCGGTGGAATGGGCGCCCAAAGTTCGCGTGTGCGCGGTGAGCCCAAGTCTCGTCGAAACCGAAGCGGCCACTAGCGGCCACACGGGCACATCCCCGGCAGAAGAACACGCTGCACTCGACAACATCGCCGCGACCATTCCCGCAGGCCGTCTTGCCAAACCCGGCGATATCGCGTCCGCGTGCCTGTTCCTCGCCTCATCGCACGCCGCCTATGCATCGGGCAGCAACCTGATCCTCGAAGGCGGTGGCGAAGTGCCCGCCTTTCTCGCGGCCACCGGTCTGCACAAGGCGTTCGCCACGAAGTCCTAGACACTTTCGCACGCGCACACCTCGCTTCCCTGGGGCAAGCGACTAGTCCGTTTTGACGATTCTCGCGCCGCACGTGCCCCCTAACCTCTGATCACAACAAATTTCAGACGTGACCACAGAGGAGACAGGATGCAGATCAACAGAACACAAGAGCGCGCACCAGCGCTGCGCGCGGTGTGCGCGGCATGCAGACTCGCCGTGCTGACAGCGGCGTCGGCAGCAACGATGACGACGTTCGCCACGCCGGCTTACGCGGGCGACACCGTCAATCTCGGCGTGGACACCACGCTCGATTACACCTTCACGCTCGGCTACGGCCTGGGGATGCGCACGCGCGCGCCGAGTGGCAATCTGCTGACGCCGGAGAACATCAACGGCGATGACGGCGACCGCAACTTCGCGAAGAACAAGCTGATCGAGAATCAGGTGAGCCTGCTCGGCGAAGTGAACCTCAAGCACGACGACTGGGGTGTTTTCGTGCGAGCCGACACGTTCTACGACCAGGCGTATCAGCACTCGAACTACAACGACGCACCCGGCACGGTGAATCACAGCGGCGTCTACAACAACTTCACCGAACAGGCGAATTACTGGGCTGGCGGGCGCACCCAACTGCTCGCGGCTTACGTCTACAACACGTTCAGGCTGGGTGGCACCAGTCTGAACGTGAAGGTTGGCGATCAGGTGGTGGCCTGGGGCGAGAGCGTGTTCTTCCCCAACATTGCCGGTGCGCAGGGCCCCGCAGACGCCACCAAATCGTTCGTCGCCGGCGCCGAGGTGAAAGACGTCCTGTTGCCGGTTCCGCAAATTTCGACGCAGTGGCAGATCGCGCCGAACTTCAGCCTGCTCGGCTACTACCAGTTTTCCTTCCAGCCGAATCAGCTGAGCGCGCCGGGCAGCTATATGAGCTACTCGGACGTGGTCGGCCCCGGTGCCGAATACATTATCGGACCGGGCGGCATGCAGATCCCGCGCGGTCCCGACATTCGCCCGGGTAACAGCGGTCAATGGGGTCTCGGCGCACGCTGGCGCGTATTCGGCGACACCGAAATCGGCGCGTACTACCTGCACTACAACGACATGAATCCGAGTGTCGTGACGACCTACTTCCCCACGCTTGAGTACCAGCAGAAGTACTTCGACAACATCAAACTCACCGGCCTGAGTTTTTCAACCGACCTGAACGGCGTGAACGTGGCCGGCGAAACGTCCTATCGGCAAGGCGCCGCCGTGCTGGTGAACACCCCTGCCGGTGCGCAATCGACACGTGGTGACGTCTGGCAGTCGAATCTCTCCGCGATCTATTCGATCGGACCGACGTTCCTCGCCGCCTCGCAAACCCTGGTCGGCGAAGTCTCGTATGTGCACGCCGGCAACATCACGCCGCTACTCGGCTCGTCGACGATCGCCAACACGCGTAATTCCGCCGCCTTCGAAGTGGCATGGACGCTCAGCTACAAGAACGTCTTCAACGGCTGGGACGTCGACGTGCCGATCACCTATGCCGACGATTTCACCGGCAAGTCGGCGCTTGCCGGCGCGCTCGGTTCGATGACCGGCGTGGGCGACCACCGCGTCACCGTCGGCGTGAACTTCACGCGTCTGAGCAACCTGAAACTCGCCCTCGTCTACGCGAAATTCCTCGGCAGCCCGGACCCGACCAATCGCCCGCTCGCGGATCGCGACTACGTGCTCGCTACCGCGACTTACTCGTTCTGATGCTGCGCACCGAGCTTGTTGAGCGCCTTGTGCTTCAGGCGCTTTGCAGCATGCATCACCCTTTGAATCAGCCGTCTTTTTACTGCAAGAGGATTTGGTCATGAGTCGAATTTTCAATCCCGTATTGCGTGTCTGCGTGCTCGCGGCAGGTGCCGCGCTCGCCGCCGCACAAGGCGCTCCGTCGTTCGCCAAAACCAGCCCGGAAGATCTCGCCAAGCTCGAAGGCCCGCTCACGCCGATGGGCGCCGAGCGCGCGGGCAACGCCGACGGCACGATCCCCGCCTGGAGCGGCAAATGGGTCGGCACGCCGCCGGGCGTCGACTACAAGCCGGGCCAGCGCTTCCCCGATCCGTATGCGAACGAGAAGCCGCTGTTCGTGATCACCGCACAAAACATGCAGCAATACGACGCGCGTCTCACCGACGGCGAGAAGGCCCTGCTCAAGAAGTATCCGGACAGCTTCAAGATTCCCGTCTATCCGAGCCACCGCGATTTCAGCTATGGCGACGCCGTGTACAAGAACATCCGCCTGTACGCGCTCAACACCACGATGACGAAAGACCAGAACGGCCTGAAGGATTTCCCGCCAGTCACGCCGTTCCCGGTGCCGAAAAACGGCGTCGAGGCGATGTGGGATCTGCGTTTTGCATCAGCGATCGAAGGCGAAACCGCGACTTACGACCAGGCCGTGGTCTACCCGGACGGCAATATCGCATGGGGCAAGGTGCAATACGCGATTTACGGACCGCGCAGCGCGGAGCATTTCGATCCGAAGAACGCACTGAACGCGAAGAGCTTCTTCCGTCAGACCACCATGCTGCCGCTTTCCGATCGCGGCACGATCATCACCGGCTATGAGATGTGGGATCAGGAGGGCTCCGACACCCGCCGCACCTGGTCGTATAACCCGGGCACGCGACGCGTGCGCCAGGCGCCTGAGTTCGGCTTCGACCAGCCCGAAGGGCCTGGTGGCTTTCGCACCGTCGACGATGATCGCCTCTTCAACGGTTCGGGCGAGCGTTACGACTGGAAGATCATCGGCAAACGCGAAGTGTATGTGCCGTACGACAACTACAAGCTGATGGACCCGTCGATCAAATACACCGATCTGCTGACCAAGGGCCATGAGAACACGCAGTACATGCGCTTCGAACTGCACCGCGTGTGGGTGTTGCAGGCCACGCTCAAGTCCGGCTATCGCCATCAATACGCGAAACGGGTGCTGTATCTCGACGAGGACACGTGGAACGCAGTCGCCGCCGACAACTACGACGCCCGCGGCACGCTGTGGCGCACCAACTTCGCCCCGACGCTGTATGCCTACGACGCCAAATCGTTCTACTCGACCGCTGTGTTCTATCACGACCTGATCTCGGGCGCCTATTACGCGGACCGTCTGGCGAATCAGGAACCGATGCCGGTGCTCACACGTGGCTCGCAAATGACCGAAGCGTTTTTCTCACCCGACGCGATTCGTGGCGCGGGCAACTGATTTCGTTGCGTCTCTGTTAAAGCCAAAGCCGGGGACGAGTTCAGGTTCTGCCCCGGCGCTTTACTCTTTCTATTTTCGCTCGCCATGACTTCGACACTTCACGCCACACTCGGCGACGAGCTTTACCACGCATGGCGCGAACGCGCGCCGATTGCACCGTTCTCGGCGCGCGCCGGCGGTTTGCCGCTCGCCGACGCCTACCGTGTGCAGCAACACTTCGTCGCGCGCCGCATCGAAGCGGGTGAAACCATTGTCGGCAAGAAGATCGGCGTGACGAGCCAGGCCGTGCAGGACATGCTCGACGTACGCCAACCCGACTTCGGCGTGCTGCTTTCCGGCATGCACTACGTCGCCGGCGAGGACATCCCGATCGCGAAGCTGATCGCGCCGCGCGCGGAAGGCGAAATAGCGTTTTATCTGGAGCACGATTTGCGCGGCCCGGGCATCACCCGGGACGCCGTGCTTGCCGCGACGGAAGCAGTCGGCGCGTGCTTCGAGATTGTCGATTCGCGCATCCGCGACTGGGCGATCCGCATCGGCGACACGGTGGCCGACAACGCGTCATGCGGCGTCTACGTGCTAGGCGATGAACGCGTCGCACCTGACTCGCTCGATCTCGCCGCTTGCCGCATGACCCTCGACAAGAATGGTACGCGCGTAGCGGAAGGGCTCGGCGCTGCCGCGCTGGGTCACCCGGCCGACGCAGTCGCGTGGCTCGCGAACACGCTGGGCGAACTCGGCGTGCCGTTGCTCGCCGGAGAAGTCGTGCTGTCGGGTTCCCTGGCGGCATTGATTCCCGTTGCGTGTGGCGACCAGTTGCACATGCGGATTGAAGGCATCGGCAGTTGTTCCGTGCGCTTCATCTGACCGTTTGACTGTCTTTTCCTTGAGGATGCATTGAATGAGCAAGATCAAATGCGCGTTGATCGGGCCCGGCAATATCGGCACCGATCTGCTGTACAAATTGCGCCGCAGCGCGGTGCTCGAACCCGTCTGGATGGTCGGCGTCGACCCGGACTCCGACGGCCTCGCACGCGCCCGCGAAATGGGACTGAAGACGACCGCCGACGGCATTGACGGCTTGCTGCCGCATCTTGCCGCCGACGATATCCGCATCGCCTTCGACGCGACCTCCGCATATGTGCACCGCGAGCACTCCGACAAACTGACCGCGCGTGGCGTACGCGTGATCGACCTGACGCCCGCTGCAATCGGCCCGTTCTGCGTGCCACCGGTCAACCTCGCTGCGCAGATCGACCAGCTGGCCATGAACGTCAACATGGTCACGTGCGGCGGCCAGGCCACGATTCCGATGGTGTACGCAGTGTCGCGCGTGCAGCGCGTGGTGTATGGCGAAATCGTCGCGACTGTGTCGTCGCGTTCGGTCGGTCCCGGCACGCGCAAGAACATCGACGAGTTCACGCGCACCACGTCACGCGCGATCGAACAGATCGGCGGGGCGGCGGTAGGCAAGGCGATCATCGTGATCAATCCGGCCGAACCGCCGCTGATCATGCGCGACACGATCCATTGCCTGACTGAAACCGATCCGGATATCGAAGCGATTACGGCCTCGGTGCACGCAATGATCGACGAAGTACGCCAATACGTGCCTGGGTATACGTTGAAAAATGGCCCGGTGTTCGATGGCCGCCGCGTGTCCGTGTTCATGGAAGTTGAAGGCCTCGGCGACTACCTGCCGAAATATGCCGGCAACCTCGACATCATGACCGCCGCCGCCGCGCGTACCGCCGAACTGTTTGCCCAACAGATGCTTGCCGCATCGCCCGCCACCGCGTGAGGAGCCGACTATGTCTTTAGCAGGAACCCGAATTACCGTACACGACATGACCTTGCGTGACGGCATGCATCCCAAGCGCCATCAGATTTCACTTGACCAGATGTGCTCGATTGCGCGCGGACTCGACGCTGCCGGCGTGCCCTTGATCGAAGTGACCCACGGCGACGGCCTGGGCGGCGCATCGGTCAACTATGGTTTCCCGGCGCATACCGACGAAGCCTATCTGAGCGCCGTGATTGCCGAAGTGAAGCAGGCCAAGGTATCTGCCCTGTTGCTGCCGGGCATCGGTACGGTCGAGCATTTGCGCATGGCGCACGATCTCGGCGTGCATACGATCCGTGTGGCGACGCACTGCACCGAAGCAGACGTATCCGAGCAGCACATTGGTCTCGCGCGCAAGCTGGAGATGGATACTGTCGGCTTTCTGATGATGGCGCACATGTCGCCGCCCGAGCAACTTGTCAGCCAGGCGAAGCTGATGGAATCGTATGGGGCGAACTGTATCTACATCACCGATTCGGCCGGTTATATGCTGCCCGACGATGTGACCGCGCGCATCGGTCTAGTTCGCGCTGCGTTAAAGCCCGAAACCGAGCTGGGTTTTCACGGACATCACAATCTTGCGATGGGCGTCGCCAATTCGATTGCGGCTATTGCTGCCGGCGCCAATCGTATCGATGCGGCTGCTGCGGGGCTTGGTGCCGGCGCGGGAAATACGCCGATGGAAGTTTTTATCGCCGTGTGCGAGCGGATGGGGATTGAGACTGGCGTTGATGTTTTCGGGATTTCGGATGTTGCCGAGGATCTTGTGCTGCCGATTATGGATGCGCCTATTCGGATTGATCGCGATGCGTTGACGCTTGGGTATGTTGGTGTTTATTCGTCGTTTTTGTTGTTTGCCAAGCGGGCTGAAGCGAAGTATCGGGTTCCGGCGCGGGATATTCTTGTTGAGATGGGGAGGCAGCGGCTTGTCGGTGGGCAGGAGGATATGATTGAAGATACGGCGTTGACGCTTGCTCGGGAGCGGGGGGTTTTGGTGTAATTTTGTTTTTTTGCCTGCGCGGCGCTTGGGTGTTTTTTTATGGCGTTGGCCTTTCCTTGTTTTCTCAGTGGTCTATTAGCGTTCGCCCCTGTGCGGGGCAGGCACCTACTTTTCTTTGCCTGCTGCAAAGAAAAGTAGGCAAAAGAAAGCAGCTCACACCGCTAGCGCATAAGCGGGTCCCCCGCACAGTCGCGGTAGTGGTGCATCTGGAATCTGTGTTCTCGCACACTCCGCGTCAGTGACAAGGCCGTCATGCTTCCCGCCTCGCACTACGTGCTCGCCGGAACAGTTCATCGAAAACATGGGGCCCTGTTCTGGCGTGGTGGGTGCCATTGGCTTCGCCTCGCCAAGAATAGCGCTACACGGGAAACCAGTGCTTCATTTTCGAACGGCGAGCGCCATCGGTTTCGCCTCGATGAGAACAACGCGAGACGGGAAACCAGAGGCTTCGTTTGCGAGCGGCGAGTGCCATTGGTTTCGCCTCGGCGCGACGTAATGTCCGGTTACCTGGCCGTGAGATGCGCAAGTGCATGGTAGTTCAAACCCGATCTTCGAGTGAGGCGTCGGTACCCCGTAGCGCGTGAGACGATGAACCATTGCGCAGATCTGACGGCAGGCGCAAAAACAAGCAGACGGTTCGGGAAACAGGCTTCGGCGCGCGCAGCGCCGCCGGAAGAATGACTGCCTTGTCACTGACGCAGAATGTGCGAAAACACAGATTCCAGATGCACCACTACCGCGACTGTGCGGGGAACCCGATTATGCGCTAGCGGTGTGAGCTGCTTTCTTTTGCCTACTTTTCTTTGCAGCAGGCAAAGAAAAGTAGGTGCCTGCCCCGCACAGGGGCGACGCTAATAAACCGATAACAAATCAAGGAAAGGCCAACGCCATAGGCAGACAGGAAAGCGCCACGCAGGCAACCAAAATCAACCAAACTACAAACCTCAAAAACACAACCATGAAACACAACCCATATAGACCGGCAGCAATAGCTGCCCTGCTATCAGCAATAGCCCTAACAGCAACAGCACAACCCACCGCCGAAGGCAAACAAACCGACACCTACATCCAGATGGGAAAAATCCAGAACACCCGCGACCTGGCGGGCCTGACAACACCAGATGGCCAGCAAATCCAACCCGGCCGCCTCTACCGTAGTGGCAACCCGGCCTTCGCCACACCGACCGACATCGAAAAACTCAAGGCAATGCACCTGGACGTCGTGCTGGACTTCCGCGCTGCAAGCGAAAAGAAACCCGCCGAACAGGCCTTCGCCTCCCAATTCCCCTGGCAAGCCGACCCGGTGCTAGCTGGAAACCTCTCGCCCGAAGCGATCATTCCAATGCTCAAGCGCTCCACTCCAGCGCAGATGCATCAATTCATGGTCTCGCTTTACAGGCAATTTCCCAGCGACTACCAACCGCAATTCGGCCGTTTTCTGAAGCTGGCGGAAGAAGACAAAACCATCCTCTATCACTGCACCGCAGGTAAAGACCGCACGGGTTTCGCCACCGTCCTGCTGCTGTCCGCGCTAGGCGTCGATCGTGCAACCGTGATTGCCAACTACCTGGAATCGAACCGCTATAACGCGACAGGTAACGCACAAGCAACCGCGCAACTGCAAAAGATCGGCATCGCGCCCGACGTGCTGGCGCCACTGCAGGCCGTCGATCCCGACTACATTGGCGCGGCAATGGAAGTCATCGATCAGCAATACGGCGGCATGCAGCACTACCTCGTCGACGTCCTCCACGTGAATACGGCGAAGATTCGCCAGAATTATCTCGAGGCAACGCCGTCCGTCACTGCGAATCCCTGAGCCCATAAAAGGCACGGCATTTCTGGCCTCCCGCGCACGGTGCGGCGCGCCCCACGGCACGATTCGTCTTACCTGAAGAACAAAACCCCACGCTCCGAAGAACGTGGGGTTGACCGGCAGTCTGAAGGCGGTCCATGCACCGCCTTTGCTTCGTTTCGTTACCCCTCGAATACATGTCGCAACGGTGGCGGCACCGCGCCCTCGCGCACCTTGATTTCCACAACCTTTCTCGCCGTACTCGAAGGCCTCACATCCGCGGTGTCGACGTAAAACTGCGAGTACCAGTCGCGCATCTGATACAGCGGTCCATCGCCCTCGCACAAGAGCGGATTGTCGATTCGCGTCTTCGTGTCCCAGATCGCCACGTCCTCATAAAACGCGGCCTGCGCCTGCGCCGAATACGCGCGCGCAATCTCCATGTTCTGCTCGTCCGACAAGCCAGGGACCTTCTTTACCATCACGCCGTAACGCAGTTCGAAACTGTTCATGTCGATCGGCACATGGCAGTTCAACAGAATCGAATGAATCGGATGGCCGCCGCTCTGCCCCGTCATCTCGGTGATGTGATACGCCGGGCCAAAGTAAGTGGACAGCGCGATCAGCACGTCATCGCCAAGGCGTTCGCTGCGGCCAACCAGTAGTTGCGTGGCCTTGTGTCCTTCGAACAGATTCGCAAAGTAATCGATTGGCGCGCCGTGCACGGTTCCAAAGTGCGCCATGTCCGAAATGTTGTCGACCAGTTCGCGACAGTTGGTACCGATCACCATCTTGTCGACTACCCAATCCGACCATTCGTCGGAGAAACACGCGTCGATACGGGGAATCGTCACCTCTTCGGACGGCGGATTGCCCTCGGGATCGTGCCAGATGAACAGCAGTTGATTCTGCTCGCGAGTCTGCCACGTGCCAATTTTGGCTTTCGGCGGAATCCGCTTGCAGTAGGGGATTGACTGGCAATTACCGTCACCGTCCCATTGCCAGCCGTGAAACGGACACACCAGCGTGTCGCCGTCCACGCGGCCGGTGCTCAGATCGCCGCCCATATGCGGGCAAAAACCATCCACCACGTTCACGCGCCCCTGCGAATCCATGAACGCAGCAAGGCGTTGACCAAATATGTTCAACGTGTGCGGCTTGCCGTCTTTGTATTCGCTAGCCGGACCGAGGCAATGCCAACCGCGGGCGTAACGCTGCACCAGTGGCTGCGATTCAATTTTGTATGGACGTGCGGACATCTCTTATCTCCTCCAATGGAAAAGGCGGCGCTTCGGACCAGCCGCCGTCGTCAGTGTTCTTTCGAAGCGCGCAGACCTTCGCGCTCACGCCTGACGATAGACGTGGCGCGCACCGCTTTCATCGTCCCGACGGACTAGGGATTTCAGCTACCCGTTAGTGCTCCGGATTGCCATGCTCAAGCGCAGCCGGTTCGACTTCGCCGGAAGTCGATGCAGTGCCGCGCACGGGTGCACCAGGCGCTGTGGGCACATTCATCGGATTCCCTCTGCGTTCGCGACATTGGCGGCGTTTGCGATGTTTGCGATATTCGTGGCACTTGCGGCACTTGCGGCATTCGCAGCACTTGCGGCGTTCGCCGACTCCGCTGCATTCAGTACGCTCCCAACAGCCACGTTCGGCGCAGCACGCCGCTCCGCCCGCTCGACGCCAAGCCATGCCGCCAGCGCCGGCAACAGAAACACCGCGCCGAACAGATTGACGAGGAACATGAAGGCAAGCAGCACACCCATATCCACCTGGAACTTGAGCGCAGAAAATGCCCACGTTCCCACGCCGATGAACATCGTCACCGCGGTAAACAAGGCCGCGGTGCCGCGTTGACGCATCGCCGCCGCGAACGCATCGGACAAGGTGGCGCCGGCGCGCACCTCATGCTGCAGTCGTTCGTACAGATAGATGCCGTAGTCGACCCCTACCCCCACGCCCAGCGTAATCACCGGCAAAGTGGCAACCTTCAGGCCGATGCCGAGCCACGCCATCACCGCGTTGCATAAAATCGACACCACCGTCAGCGGCACGACGATGCACAACACAGCACGCCACGAACGGAAGGTCACGAAGCACAGCAATGCGATCGCGCCGAAAATCGACAGCAGCATCGCCACTTCGGCATCGCCGACCGCTTCGTTGGTCGCCGCCATCACGCCGACGTTGCCGCCGGCGAGCCGGAACGCAATATTCGGCGTGTGATCTTGCGCCGCCAGCCGTTTGATTTCATCGACGATATGCGCGATCGTCTTGCCCTCATGATCGGTGGTGTAGATCAAGACCTGAATCGCCTGGCAGTTCTCGGTGTTCATGCCGTTGTCCGGATCGAACGCACTCGCGCCTTGCGTGAGCCCATCACTCGAACGCGGCAGTGCGCCCCAACGCGGATTGCCTTCGTTGAAGGCGGCAATCGAGATTTTCGCGAGCGATGGCACGCTCACCACCGACTGCACGCCCGCCACCCCGCGCATTTCCATCTCGAAGCGCTCGATCGCGCTCATGACAGGGTAATGCAGACAGGCGTCATCGAAACCGGTTGTCTCGACGATCACCGCGAGCGCATCGACGCCGATGTTGTACTGGCTCGTGATTCGCGCGTTATCCAGGTTGTAACGCGACGTGCTGCGCAACTCGGGCGCGCCCGCGCCGATGTCGCCGATCTGCAGATTGCGCGACTCTTTCGCGCCGAACGCGAGCAGCAGCAACGCGACTACGAATACGCCAAGCGCCGGTACGGGTCGCGCGAACGTTGCGAAGCGCGTCCACAGGCGGCTGCCGCCTTGCGCCGCACGGCTTTGTGCACGCGCCAGAGTGCCTGCTTCCAGCCGCGTGTACGACAGCAGAATCGGCAGAAACACCTTGTTGGTGACGATCATCAGCAGCACACCGAGGCACGCCGTGACACCCAGCTCACGCACGATTTCGATCTGGATGCGCATGATCACCATGAAGCCGAGCGCATTCGTCAGCAAGGCCACCGTGCCTGGCACGAACAGCTTGCGAAACGCGTCGCGTGCCGCATCGGTCGAGGACATGCCGGCGACCAGTGCCTGCTTCCACGCATTCGTCATCTGCACAGCGTGCGAGACGCCGATCGAAAAGATCAGGAAGGGCACGAGGATCGACATCGGATCAATACCGAGACCCAGCACCGGCAACGCACCCAGCAACCAGACCACCGGCAGCAACGCGACAAACAGCGCGAGCACCGTGGTCTTCGCGGAACGTGTGTACGCAAACAGCAATGCCGCGGTAATCAGAAACGCGAGCGCGAAAAAGCCGATCACGCCACTGATTCCCGCCTCCACATCCCCTACCAGTTTCGCAAAGCCGATGATGTCGACCTCGACATCCTGATTCGAATAGCGCGCGCGGATCTGTTCGAGTTGCCGCGCCACCGCGCTGTAGTCCAGGTGCTTGCCGGTGACAGGGTCCGTCTCGCGCAATTCCGCGCGGATCAGCGCGGAATGCAGGTCGTTGCCGACCAGTCTGCCGATCTGTCCGGAACGCGCCACGTTGCGGCGCACTTTGGCGAGGTCGTCGGGATTCGCGCTGCTGAACTGGCCGGGCACCACGACGTCGCCGCGAAAGCCCGCTTCGGTGACCTCCGTATAGCGCACGTTCGGTGTGAAAAGCGAGAACACGCGCGAGCGGTTCACGCCGGGAATGAAGAACACGTCATCGGTTGCGTGACGCAGGTCGTCCATGAACGCCTGGTTGTAGATGTCGCCGTGACCCTTCCAGCGCAGACTCACGAGAATCGTATTTGCGCCCGGAAAGGCACTCGCATAGCGGTTGAACACCTGCATGTACGGATGCTGCATCGGGATCATCTTGTTGAACCCGGGATCGAGCCGCAGGCGCGTCGCGGAACAGCCCAGCGCGACCGTCAACGCGAGACATAGCATCAGCAGGATGCGCCGGTGTCGCATGATAGTGTCGGCGCAACGCTCGACAAAACGT
The DNA here is from genome assembly GCF_046026855.1 of Paraburkholderia sediminicola. Lineage (GTDB taxonomy): Bacteria > Pseudomonadota > Gammaproteobacteria > Burkholderiales > Burkholderiaceae > Paraburkholderia > Paraburkholderia sediminicola_A. The sequence goes on from NZ_JAQQET010000001.1 coordinate 296,948, forward strand.
GAAAGGCGGGACGAAGAAGGACGGGACGATGCGTTCATGATGCGTCTCACGGCAAGGCAAACGGGAAGCGCGACGGGCGTGGCGAGTCAGTGGCCGGCAAGCGCGCTATGGAGTTTCAGCGAACGAAGCCGCGCGTTCAGGAAGGTGACGCGCTGGGCGGCACAAGCGGGGACCCGAGCGGTGACGCAAGCGGCGACCGGACTGCGGGCGACACCGGCAGCAAGGCCACGCCGGCTTCCCCGCCCAATGCAAGCTCGCCATGCCCGGCGTCGACCACGGCAGCGAGGCTCTGCACGCCACCCACCTTGCGTATCGCGAAACTCTGTCCGTTATCGCGCGAGGTGACGATCGCGCCGCCCTGGCCGACCAGCACCAGTTCGCCGTCGGCGAGTTGCACCGCGCCGAAGTACGAGGTGCCGACGCGACTATCGATATGTGTCCACGTGTCGCCCTGATCGGTGCTGCGCAGCACGTTGCCACGCATGCCGTACGCGAGCCAGTCGCCATCAGCCAGCTTCAGCACGCCGAATAGCGAGCCCTGATAAGGCACGGGCCGCTTCTCCCAGCTCGCGCCGTTATCGGTTGAGCGCAGCAGCGTGCCCGTTTCGCCGGCGATCATCAGACGGCCGCTGGAATCGCCGGTAATTGCATTCAGGTGACGATCGTCGGCGGGCGTTTTCTGTTGAGCCCAGGTGGCGCCTGCATCGTGCGAGACAAACAACTGGCCGAAGCTCCCGCTGGCAAATACCAGTCCGCCCGCATTGCCCCACACGGACAGCAGCGGGTCCGAATGCTTGCGATCGAAGCGCACTTCGCTCCAGTGTGTGCCGCCATCGACGGTACGCACGATCCAGCCGTCGTGTCCCACCGCAATGCCGATACGCGGCGAGATGAAGAACACTTGCGTAAGCGCCGACGCTTCGTCGGACGTCACAGCGGCGCGCCGCCAGGACGCGCCCGCATCGTCGCTCAAGAGGATCACGCCGCGCTCGCCCACCGCGACGAGGCGCGTGCCTGCTCTGGCGAGTCCGTTGATCTGCAGGCGATCGGCCTGAATGGTCGTAGCCGCGAAAGCCGGCACCGGCCGAGGCGAAAACGCAAACAGCGCCGCGCCCAGCACCGCCGCCGAAAGCAGTAAACCAGGTATTGTCGATTTCATTTTTTGTCTCCTGTCGACCAGATGTCGATCGGAGTTGGCGCTTTAGCCCATGCAAAGCACTTACTCCGATCCCATGCAAAGCTGTTGGCGCTTCAGCGCACTACTCTGGTCCTATGCAAAGCTCCGAGCACGGTCTACGCCGCTGTTTCGAAGAGTGCCGCGGCGCCCATCCCGCCGCCGACGCACATCGTCACGACGACATAGCGCACGCCACGCCGCCGCGCTTCGAGCAACCCATGCATCGTCATGCGAGTGCCGGACATGCCGAACGGATGGCCGACCGAGATCGCGCCGCCATTCACGTTCAGACGGTCGGCAGGAATATGCAGTTGATCGCGGCAGTAAATGACCTGACACGCGAACGCCTCGTTCATCTCCCACAGGCCGATGTCGTTCACCGTCAGCCGATGACGCGCCAGCAGTTTCGGCACCGCGAGCGCCGGACCGATGCCCATCTCGTCGGCTTCACACCCCGCCACCGCCATTCCGCGGTAGATGCCGAGCGGCTTCAATCCTCGCTGCTTCGCCTCCGCTGCGCTCATCACGACCACCGCCGCCGCTCCATCGGACAGTTGCGACGCATTGCCCGCAGTAATGAATTCACCCTGTGCGACCGCTTCGCCGCCGCTCCAGACCGGCTTCAGCGCCGCCAGACTTGCCGCGCTCGTATCGGCGCGATTGCATTCATCACGTGTGGCCTGCACGCTTTCGCTGCCAACCTGCTTACCTTCCTTGTCGAACAACGCGCGCTGCGCCTCGAACGGCACGATCTCTTCGTCGAAACGGCCCGCTGCTTGCGCCGCCGCGGTACGCTGCTGGCTCGTCAGCGCGTATTCATCCTGCGCCTCACGCGAGATGCCATAACGGCGCGACACGATTTCCGCCGTTTCGATCATCGCCATGTATGCAGCCGGCTGATGCGCGAGCACCGCGTCCGAACGTGCACGGTACGTATTCTTGTGTTTGTTCTGCGTGAGCGTGATCGACTCGACGCCGCCCGCTACCACGATCCGTGCGTCGCCGCACAAGATGTTCTGTGCGGCCGTCGCGATCGTCATCAAACCCGACGAACACATCCGGTCCATCGCCATACCCGGCACCGAAGCCGGCAAACCCGCCGCAGCCGCCGAGAGCCGGCCGATGTTGTAGCCCTGGGTGCCCTGTTGCGCGGCGCAGCCCATCAGCACGTCGTCGATATCGGCGGGGTCGAGTTGTGCGCGCTCGATAGCAGATCGCACCACGTGGCCGCCGAGTGCGGGCGCTTCGGTGTCGTTGAATACACCGCGAAATGCCTTGCCGATCGGTGTACGTGCAACCGAGACGATGACCGCTTCGTTCATGAACTATTCCTCTACGGGTTCTACAGGGTTCTTCGGGTTTCTACAGGTAATAGCGGCTGATGGTGTCGGCCACGCACCCGGGTTTAGTCTCGCCGTCGATTTCCACGGTCACGCGAATCCAGGCCTGCACGCCGCCTTCTATCGCTTCAGCGCGCAGCAGTTGGCCGACGCCGCGAACGCGTGCACCGGCTCGCACGGGTGCGGGGAAACGGATCTTGTCGCAGCCGTAGTTGACACCGAGCCGCGCACCGTCGATACGTACGATCTGCGGCAAAAAGAAATTGACGAGCGAGAGCGTCAGGAAGCCATGAGCGATGCATCCGCCAAACGGACCAAGCCGCGCGCGTTCAGCATCGACATGAACCCATTGATGATCGAGCGTGGCGTCCGCGAACAGTGCGATGCGCGCCTGCTCGACCTGCATCCACGCGCTTTCGCCGAGCCGTTCGCCGACCGCTGCCACCAGTTCGTCCGGATGAGCGAACACACGAGCCGGTTGCGGGTTGCCGCACACTTCAGCCCGCACGTTAGCCATATTGCTATCCATCACGCGTGCTGACTGCTGACCGACAGCACTTCGCCGGTCATATATGACGCGTAGTCGCTTGCCAGAAAGACCATCACGTTCGCCACCTCCCACACTTCCGCGGCGCGTCCGAATGCTTCACGCGACGCCAGTTGATCGAGCAGATCGGCCGAAGCCGACTTCTTCAGAAAATCGTGCAGTGCAATACTCGGTGCCACCGCGTTGATGCGCACGCCGTACGGCGCAGCTTCGAGCGCGGCGCAGCGCGTCAGGGCCATCACCCCGGCCTTCGCTGCCGCGTAGTGCGCCTGTTCTGCCTGCGCCCGCCAGCCGAGCACCGACGCGTTATTCACGATCACGCCACGGCCACGCTGCTGCATATGCGGCAAGATCGCGCGTGTCATGCGGAAGGTGCCAGTGAGGCTAATGTCGATCACCCGCAACCATTCGGCATCGTCCATTTCGACGATGCGACGCGCGCCGCCGAGCCCGGCGTTGTTGATCAGCACGTCGACGCCTTGCATCCTGTCTTCGGCATCGGCCACCAGCGCACGTACGTCTTCTTCCACCGAGACGTTGCACAAACGCCCGTAGATCGCCTGCAAACCCGTTTCGGCGCGCAAGGTCTCGACCGCTTGCGCGAGGCGCCTCTCGTGAATGTCGGAGATGAAGAGCGCGCGGCAGCCTTCTTCGGCGCAGCGTTTGGCGGCGGCAAAGCCGATGCCCACACCGGCGGCCGCCGTAATCAGCACGGATTTGCCCGCCAGCAGTTGATGGCCCGGCACATAGGCAGGTGCGGTCCGCACCGTTTGAGACTCGTTCATAGGGTTCCTCGGGGTTCTCTTGGCATGCCGAGTCCGCGCTCGGCCATGATGTTCAATTGAATTTCGTTGGTGCCCGCGTAGATCGTGTCAGCGCGCGAGAAGAGGAACACGCCTTGCAGGCGGGTTCGCTTTGCATCGTCGCTGTCGATCAGATTGGCGTCGGGCCCAAGCACATCCATCGCCAGTTGGCCGAGCTCGCGATGCCAGTTCGACCAGTAGTATTTGTAGATCAGCGCTTCACGGCCCAACGCATTGCCGCCTTCATCGGCACCCGCGCCGGCCAGCATGCGCAGCGCGTTGTAACGCATCACGCGTAAGCCGGCCCACGCTCGCGCGATCCGTTGACGAATCAGCGGGTCGTTCGCGACACCCGCTTCATGCGCTGCGTCGACCACCCAATCGAGTTCGCGAATGAACTGCATCTGCTGACCGAGCGTGGACATGCCGCGCTCGAAACCGAGCAAAGTCATCGCGATGCGCCAGCCATCGCCGGGTTCGCCGACCAGATCTTCTGCTGCGGCAAGTGCGCCGTCGAAGAACACCTCGTTGAATTCGGCGCCGCCGTTCAATTGTTTGATCGGGCGAATCTCGACGCCGGGTTGATCGAGTGGCATCAACAGAAACGAAAGCCCGCGATTGCCGCGCGATTCCGGATCGGTGCGCGCGATCACAAAGATCCAGTCGGAATCGTGCGCGAGCGACGTCCAGACTTTCTGGCCATGCACGCGCCAATTGCCGTTTTCGTCACGGACTGCACGCGTACGGACGTTCGCGAGATCTGAACCCGCACCCGGCTCCGAATAGCCCTGGCACCAGAACTGCGTGCCGTTCAGGATGCCTGGCAGAAAACGCGTACGCTGATCGTCGGTGCCGCACGCAATCAAGGTGGGCCCGAGCAATCCTTCACCGATATGCCCCATGCGTCCTGGACCACCGGCGCGTGCGTACTCCTCGTGAAAAATCACCTGGTCGGCGACGGACATCGCCCGGCCGCCGTGTTCGGCGGACCAGTCCAGACCGGTCCAGCCGCCGCTTGCCAGTTCACGTTCCCATTTTTTTCGCAGCGCCGGATACGCTTCTTCGTCGCCGGGACCGCCGCGGTATTGCAGGCAGGCGAACTCGCCACGCAGATGCGTGCTCATCCAGTCGGCAACTTCCACGCGCAAGTGTTGCTGTTGCGTTTCGCTGTTCATCAGAGCACTCCCGCGAGGACGGCTTGCGCGTGATCGGCATGATTGAATGGCACAGGCCGCACTGCGCTCGAAGCCTCGCCGCGGTCGATCACCTGCTCAGCGATGAACGACAGCATCTGCGCGGTCGTGCCGAATTGCGCACTGCAAGCCTGCGCGCGTTTGAAATACAGTTGAGGGTCGTATTCCCAGGTGAAGCCGACGCCGCCGTGCAACTGGATCGCTTCCTGAGCGCAAAAGCGGAATGCATCGTTAGCGATGGCTTTTGCTGTGGCGATATCGGCAAGCACATCCGGCGGTAACGAAGCACCCGCCTGAGCGCGCATTGCGTCCGGCACCTGAGTTCGCGCTTGATCCCCAGCTTGATCCCACGCCTGCGCCGCGCCGAGCACGGCCGAACGGGCCGCCTCGATTTCGACCATCATCTGCGCGCAACGATGTTTGACCGCCTGAAACGATGCGATCGCACGGCCGAATTGCACGCGCTCTGCCGTATAGGAAAGCGTGAGGTCGAGGCATTGCTGCGCGCCACCGATCTGTTCGGCGGCCAGTGCCAGCGCCGCAAACCACGCGGTGACCGAGAGCGCGCGTTGCGCCTCGCGACCACACGCCAGCAGCGCGTTACGCGGCACATCGACCGCATTCAACTCGATATGCGCCAACGGACGCGTCGCGTCGAGCGTGACGAGCGGCGTGCGAGTGAGGCCGACAAGATCAGCGCAGTTCAATTCGAACAGCGCGATGGTTTGCGCTTCGTTCGCGATCAAAGCGGGCGCCAGCAACAGTCCGGCACTCGCTCCGTCAACGACCTGTGCCAAGGTTCCCGAAAGACGGTAACCGTCAGCCGTCTCTTCCGCATACACCGAAACCACCGGCGCATGAGCGCCAGGCGCAGCGTACGCCGAGGCTGTGCGCCCATCGACGCCAGTCGCTGCGTACGCAGAAGCCGTTCCTGCATCGAAGCCAGCGCCTGCTTGCAACGCAAGCGTCGCACTCACGTCGCCGCTCGCGATCCGCGAGAGCCATTCACGAGCCGCCGCTGATTCGCACTGCGCCAACGCCGTCGCCGCCAGGCATACCGTGCCGAAGTAAGGCACGCAGGCAAGGCGCCGCCCCATCTGCTCCATCAGCAACACCAGTTCCATCGCGCCCAGGCCCGCGCCGCCCACCGCTTCCGGCACGGTCAGCGCGCACCAGCCGAGCTCGCCTGCGAGCGTGTGCCACAGACCCGCGTCGCGGCCCGCGCTGTGTTCGATCGCCTGCCGCACCGCCGCCGAGGCGCTGCGCTCGGCCAGCACTTCGGCCGCCGAATCGCGGATCATGGTTTGTTCTTCGGAGAGAGCGAGGTTCATCGCTTCAGCTTCCGTAGACTTGCTGCGCCGGCCTACGTTGAGCGACCAGCGCCGCCACCGCGCCGCCAACGTCAGCAACATGCCAGCGCGCGCCATTGTCGATGCGCGGCCCTGTGTGCCAGCCTTCGGCGACCGCGATCATGCCGCCCGCCGCTTCGAACACCTGACCGTTGACCTCGCGCGATTGCGCACTGCCGAGCCAGACAACCAGCGGCGCGACGTTGGCCGGATCGAAGTAATCGAAGCCGTCGGCGGGCTTTTGCATCATCTCGGCGAACACGCCTTCGGTCATCGACGTGCGCGCCGCCGGGGCCAACGCGTTCACTCGTACACCGTAACGTTGCAACTCCGCAGCCTGCATCAACGTCAATGCCGCAATTGCCGCCTTGGCCGCGCCATAGTTCGCCTGACCGATCGAACCTTGCAGACCCGCACCCGAACTCGTATTGACGATGCGCGCATCCACCTCTCGCCCGGCCTTCGACGCGTCGCGCCACTCGCGCGCCAACAGTTGCGACAGACAGAAATGCCCGCGCAGATGCACCCGCATCACGTCATCCCAATCGGCTTCGGTCATGCTGGTGAACATCCGGTCGCGGCAGATGCCCGCGTTGTTCACCAGCACATGAATCTCGCCGAACGCCTCACGCGTGGCGTCGATGATGCGTTGCGCGGTGTCGATGCGCGTGATGTCGTCGGCATTCGCAAGTGCCCGGCCGCCGGCTCGAGCGATCTCGTCGCAGACGGCTTGCGCGGCTTCCTGACGAATATCGTTGACTACCACCGCCGCACCCTCGGCGGCAAACGCCAGCGCGTATTCACGGCCCAACCCTCCACCCGCGCCGGTGATGATCACGGTGCGGTCGTTGCAAATTCCCATGCTTTGATCCTCCAGACTGTGATGCGCTTACAGGCGCTCGATGATCGTGACGTTGGCAAGACCGCCGCCCTCGCACATCGTTTGCAAGCCGTAGCGGCCTTGCGTGCGTTCGAGTTCGTGCAGCAGGCTCGTCATCAGCCGTGCCCCGGTTGCGCCGAGCGGATGACCAAGCGCGATCGCGCCGCCGTTCGGATTGGTCTTCTCGTGCGGATAGCGCGTCTCAGCCAGCCACGCGAGCGCCACCGAGGCAAACGCTTCGTTCAGTTCCACCACGTCGATGTCCTCCAACCCGAGGCCGGCCTTCTTCAACGCGTGACGCGTCGCCGGAATCGGCGCGGTGAGCATCCATAGCGGATCGTCGCCGAGCACGCTCAGGTGATGGATGCGGGCACGCGGCGTGAGGCCGTAGCGCTTGAGTGCATCTTCCGAAACAATCAGCAGCGCCGCTGCCGCGTCACAGGTCTGGCTCGAGACAGCCGCCGTTAGCGCGCCACCGGGCATCAGCGGTTGAAGCGAAGCCATCTTGGCGAGCGTGGTGTCCTTGCGCGGCGTCTCGTCGTGAACGACACCGGCGAACGGCACGATTTCGCGCTTGAAGTGGCCACCTTCAATTGCCGCCAGCGCGCGCCGGTGACTCTCCAGCGCGTACCGTTCCATCGTTTCACGCGACAGGTTCCAGTGATCGGCGATTCGCTGCGCCGCATGGAACTGCGAGACCGGAGCATCGCCAAAACGTGCGCGCCAGCCGATGCTGCCCGAGAACGGATCGGTGAAACCAAGTGGCTCGGCCGCCGTCATCGCCGACGAAATCGGAATCTGCGTCATGGTCTGCACGCCACCGGCGACCACCACATCCTGCGTGCCGCTCATCACGGCCTGCGCGGCAAAGTGCACGGCCTGCTGCGAGGAACCGCATTGCCGGTCTATCGTGACGCCGGGCACGGTCAGCGGCAAACCGGCAGCGAGCCAGCAGGTGCGCGCGATATTGCCGGCCAGCGGGCCGATCGTATCGACACAGCCGAACACCACGTCGTCGTATTCATCGGCGGGAATGCCATTACGGGCGACCAGTTCCTTCAGCACGAAGCCGCCGAGATCCGCGGCATGCACCTGCGCGAGTCCGCCTTTGCGACGGCCGGTCGGCGTGCGCAGCGCATCGACGATATAAGCCTGTTTCATCACGATTCCAGTTCGAAAGTACGGGCCGGTCCGATCGGAGCACATGACTCGATCAGCGCGTCGGCCACGCGGGCCTTGTGAAACGTCGTGTCGCCCCAACTGCCGGAGAGTGCCCAGATGCGTTTCATGAAGATCTGCAGATCGAGCTCCCATGTGTAGCCGATCGCGCCATGCACCTGCATCGCATGGCGCGCGGCGAGCTGCGCCGCGGCGGTGGCGGCGAGCTTTGCGTGGGAGACATACAGCGCGCGGTTCGGGTCGTTGTCGGCGATCGCACAGGCGGCCCGATATACCACCGGCCGCGCGAACTCATAACGGATCGCAACGTCGGCGAGCAGATGCTTGAGCGCCTGATACGAGCCGATCGGCTTGCCGAACTGCTTGCGTTGCGCGCTGTAGTCGATTGCAACGTCGAGCACGCGTTGCGTGAGGCCGAGCAATTGCGCCGCGACGGCGAATGCGCCCTGGTCGAGTGCACGCGCCAGCAACGGCCGCGCCTCGGCGGCCGTTGCCACGCGTGTAGTCGACGTCGCCTGCCAATCGAGTTCGAACAGCCGACGCGAAGGGTCGATGCTCTCCACCGCGTTCAATCCGCAAGCGTCAGGTGTGAGCCAATGCAATTCGCCATCCCGCTCGCATAACAGAACCTGTGCGACGTGCGCATCGCTGACATACGGATTCACCGGATGCGCTATTGCCACGCGCGCCGTGCCCGCTGCGATATCGCGCAACAGCGCGTCGCGTTGTACGCTAGCGGGCAGACCTTCCAGCACGCCGACGGCCACGAGCGCCGTATCGAGTAACGGCTCAGGTCCCGCGAAATAACCATAGGTCTGCGCGAGCAACGCCCACTCCACAACGCCCAGCCCCAACCCGTCATGACTTTCCGGCACCGACACGGCTGTCAGCCCTTGTGAGGCGAACAGGTCCCACATGCGCTCTGAGCGGCCCGTGGGCGTGTTCCACAACTCGCGGATCAGCTCCGGCGTCATCTCCGTCATCAGAAAGCGCTTGACGCTACTCGCCAACGCCTCCTGATCTTCGTTGAATACGAAATCCATAGTTCCTCGCTCAATCCTTTAAGCGTCTGAATGCAGAGTGCATGCTGGTTGCAGCACCGGCATCATGAGCGCGGCATCCCCAACATCCGTTCCGCGATGATGTTGCGCTGGATCTCGTTGGTGCCCGCATAGATCGGCCCGGCCTGCGCGAACAGGAAACCGTCGAGCCAGGTGCCAAGCGCCGCGTGTTGCTCGTGCGTTTGCGGCACGACCTCGGCCCGCGCGCCGAGAATATCGAGCGCGGTCTGGTGCATGCGCAGATCGAGTTCGGACCAGAACACCTTGTTGGTACTCGACTCCGCACCGATGTGGCCGCCCTTCTGCAAACGGCCCGCGGTGGCGTAGGTGGAGAGCGCGTAGGCCTGCGCGTCCATCCAGGCACTGATTACCCGGTCGCGCAAGGTCGGATCGCGGTCAGCCTCCGCGCGGTGCGCCAGATAGAGCGCGCGTAGCGCTTCGGCGGTACGTTGAAAACGCGCGGGCGAGCGCAGCATCAAACCGCGCTCGAACCCGGCGGTTGCCATGGCGACCTGCCAGCCCATGCCCTCACCGGCGAGACGGTTCTCGACCGGCACGCGCACGTCGTCGAAGAAAATCTCAGCGAAACCGGTTTGGCCGTTCAATTGACGAATCGGCCGCACGGTAATGCCCGGTGTTGAAAGCGGCACCATCAGGAAAGTCAGCCCGTGGTGGCGCGTGGATTGCGGATCGCTGCGAAACAGGCCAAACAGCCAGTCGGCCCACACCGCGCGGGTCGACCAGATCTTCTGCCCGTTCAGGATGTACTCGCCGCCGGTACCGCCGTCAGTTCGAATAGCACTCGCGCGGATCGCGGCCATGTCGGAGCCCGCGTTGGGCTCGGACCAGCCTTGCGCCCATACGTGTTCGCCCGCCGCCATCGCGGGCAAGAAACGGGCCTTTTGCTCTTCCGTGCCGAAGTCCATCAAGGTCGGGCCGAGCAGGAAGATGCCGTTCTGATTGACGCGCATCGGTGCATCGGCGCGCCAGTATTCTTCTTCGAAGATCAGCCACTCGATCAGATCGCAGCCACGGCCACCCAGTTCACGCGGCCACGTCACCATGCTCCAGCGGCCCGAATGCAACGTGCGCTCCCATTCCCGATGCGCGGCAAAACCCGCTTCGGTATCGAAGCTCGGCAACGGTTCGCGCGGCACGTGGGCCGCGAGCCAACTGCGAATCTCCGCGCGGAACGCGCGCTGCGCCGGCGTGTAGTCGAGCTTCATGCGCGCGCTCCGGCTTTGCGTTCGGCTTCATTGGCACCATTGAACTGCGCGTCGCGCTTTTCGACGAAGGCCGAGCGTGCTTCCGCCGAATCGTTCGTCATATACGCCTGCAATGTAAAGCCCTGCTCCCAGCGGTATTTGTCTTCGAGGTCGCCGTCTTCGACACCGTTTAACGCTTCTTTCGCGAGTTGCAGCATCGCGGGGCTTTTCGCGGCGATCTTGCGGGCAATCTCGAACGCCGCCTCGCGCAGTTGTTCGCGCGGCACCACGCGCTCGACCGCGCCGAGCCGGTAAGCTTCAGCGGCGTCGACCATATCGCCCGTGAAATACATGGCACGCACTTTCTGCACGCCGAACATGCGCTGCAGATGCGCGCCGCCCCCCATCGCACCGCGGTCGATTTCGGGTACGCCGAAACGCGCACAGTCGGACGCGACAATCACGTCCGCCGCACCGCAAATGCCGATGCCACCACCCAGCACGAAACCATGCACCGCGACGATCACCGGCTTCGGATTGCGGTGTACGGCGCGAAAGGTCGCGTAATTTCCGGCGTTGACTGCGATGATCCGCTCGGGATGTGCCGCCAGTTCCTTGATATCGACACCCGCGCAAAAACCGCGGCCTGCGCCGCGCAGCACGATCACGTGCACGCTGTCATCGCGGCCGAGTGCATCGATTGCGTCGGCCAGCGCTTGCCATCCGCTTGCATCGAGCGCGTTGACCGGCGGCTGGTCGATCACCAGTTCGCCGATGCCGCCCTCGCGTTCTATTCTGAACGGCAGCGAGCGGACGCTATTGATAGGTTCTGTCATGTCTCCGTCCCTGGTGAATGATGTAGATTTGCTTTATGAGGTCACGCATGGCGTAGCGCAACGGCGGTGCATACGTTGGATCGTGTGTCCCGTCATGGGTCGATTCACACGTGAACCGGCGCGCCGCGCATCGCCGCCAGCGCGTCGAGCCTCGCCACGGCTTCGTCGACGATGCGCGCGATCAAGGTCTCGCACGGCTCGATCGCGCCGATCACCGCAGCGACCTGGCCGCTCGGCAATACGCCCTCGTCTGGATTCCCGTCGACGATCGCACGCTGGATCAGAAACGGTGCGTTCGCCGCCATCAACGTCTGGCTCGCGGTGTAGCTGTGATCGCGTAGTGCCTTGAAGCCGAGCGCCGCCATCTGGCTCAGGCTCATGCCGCTCTGACGGCGCCACGCTTCAGCCGTGCGCAACGCGAATAGCGTGCGACGCAACGGGCCGAATGCTTCAAGGCGAAGCAGATAAGGGTTGTCGATCATTCGTTGCGGCAAGCCGTCCAGTGCTGCGGACACGCGAATTTGCGAAGGATCGGCCACGGCGACGTAGCGATCGAGGGTCGCGCGCGGCACCGGCGACTCGGCTGCCATCAGAAAGCGCGTGCCCATTGCAATGCCTGCCGCGCCGTAGCCGAGTGCCGCCGCGAGACCGCGTCCGTCGAAGAAGCCGCCTGCTGCGATCACCGGCACGTTCACTGCGTCCAGCACTTTAGGCAGCAACAGCGTGGTCGGCATCGAGCCGGTATGGCCGCCGCCTTCAGCGCCTTGCACCGTGACCGCATCGGCACCCAGTTCGACCGCTTTGGCCGCGTGTTTCGGTGCGCCCACGGTGGGAATACACATCACGCCAGCGTCTTTGAAGCGGCGGATCGTCTTAGCGTCAGGTCCACGACCGTAGCTAACCGCACGCAGCCGGTGCTTGATCGCCAGATCGACCACCTGCGCCGCATTCGGCTGAAACATATGGAAGTTGATGCCGAATGGCTTGTCCGTCAGCTCCTTTACGCGCAGGATCTCCGCTTCCACGCGGTCGGCTTCGAGCGTCGCGCCGGCGAGAAAGCCGAAGCCGCCCGCATTACAGGTCGCGGCGACGAGCCTGGCATCGGCGACCCAACCCATGGCCGTCTGCACAATCGGATAGCGGCAACCGAGCAGATCGCACAAGGACGTATGCAAGGTTGCGCTCATGCGGCTTCTCCGTCGGCCTTTGCATCGCTGACGGCAGCGGGGCCCGGTCGCTGCGACTCGGCCATCTTGCGGGCGTCATAACCACCCAGCTTGTCGCCGCTCACCAGTTCGTTGTGCGCATGCGCGAAGTGATGCCATGCAAACGCCGCATCCATCGCCGCGCGCTTGCCTTGCAATTCTTCGACGTGGTTCACGGCCTGCTTGGTCAGCGTCAACCCGAGTCGCGGCATGCGCGCGATCTTCGCGGCGATTTCCGTCGTGGTGTCCTGCAAGCGCTCGCGTGGCACGACTCGATTGACCATGCCCATCTGATACGCGCGCGCCGCATCCATGCGCTCGCCGAGAAACAGAAACTCCTTGGCGATACGTGGATTCAATTCATAGGCATGCGCGAAATATTCGACGCCCGGGATACCCATGCGCACTACCGGATCGGAGAAGAATGCGTCGTCCGAGGCGACGATCAGGTCGCACACCCACGCCAACATCAGGCCGCCCGCGACACACGCGCCCTGCACCATCGCAATGGTCGGCTTGGGCAGATCGCGCCAGCGTCGGCACATGCCGAGATAGACCTCCTGCTCGCGAGCGTACAGAAACTCGCCGCCTTCCTTGCCAACATGGTCGTACCAGAGCGAAGTACGCTCGAACGACTGATCGATGTCGCGTCCCGGCGTGCCGATGTCGTGGCCCGCGGAGAAATGCTTGCCCGCGCCGGTGAGGACGATGACTTTCACCGCATCGTCGTTCGACGCGCGCTTGAACGCGGCGTCGAGCGCATACGTCATCTTCGAGTTCTGCGCGTTGTGATACTCGGGGCGATTCATCGTAAGCGTGGCGATGCCGTCGCTCACACGATACTCGACAACGCTTTCGTGGATGTCGTGGGTGGCTTGCATGATGTCCCTCACACGCGACGCGGCGCGGGGTTATTGCGCACGACGCTCGCACGCAGGTTGTGCGGATCGAGCGCGCGCACAATGCGCAGATCGTCGGCGCCTGGCGGCGGTGTCACATGCATGTCGGGATGCGCGCGCAGTTCGAAACCGGTCGCGTCCTGCACTTCGTCGAAACTCACACCGGGATGCAGCGAACGCACCTGGACCGCGTGATTCGCACCGCCGAAGTCCATCACGCACAAATCGGTAATCACGCTGCGCAGATCGGTGAACGCACGCATGCCGGGGATTTCGCGCGCCGGGTTGTAGCCCACGCTGCACACCATGTCGACTTCACCGGCAACGAATGTGCGCTTGCCGTGGCCGGAGACGAAAAACGAATTCGCGTGATTGATGCTGTTGCCTGGAAAACCGCGCGCGCCGAGCAATTGCGTTTTCGGGCGGGCATAGTCGTCACCGAGCCAGGAGATGTTGGCCTGGCCGAAGCGATCGATCTGCGTGGGCATCACCAGCGCGTGGCGTTTGCCGTGCCACACGCAATCGAACACACGCTCATAGGTCATCAAGCCGGACGCCTGCACGCGATAACCCGCTTCACGCGGCCCGAGCGGCACAGGACTTTCGACCAGGTACGCTTCACCGTCGGTGAGCATCAGACCCGCGTTGTACGCAAGGCGCGCGAGACCCGCGGCGAGGCGCGGTCCCGTGCCGATACCGGTCGCCAGCACTTCGCCGTCGTCGCGCCAGACGCGTGCCGCCGCGGCGATCATCAATTCGGCGAGGGAATAATCGAGAGAGTCGCTCATGTGCGCTCCATTACAGAATCGGCAACGGCAACGCCGCTACATGGGACCGCCCGCCTGCGCGTTGCAGATAGCCCGGTTCGTCGGCGCCTACTACGTCACTCAGGTAAGCGGCTGTTTGTTGCGGATCTTCCGCGCTCGCGCAATACGTCTTCAGATGCGGCAAATCCCAGCCGTAAGCCGGTGCGCACGAAGTGGGATGCGCGCCGCACGGCGCGTGCACCACGCCGCTTACGAGCGATCGTTCGAAGGTGTTGCGGCGCGCGAGATCGAGGTCCTCGCTCGCCAGCGTTTCGACCAGCGTCTCGCTGCTGACAAAGCACTGCTTCGCCGCGCGGGCGAACCACGCGTCGAAGAAAGGATCAGGACCGTCGATGCGCGTATTGCCCATCCTGTCCGCAGCGTTCACGTGCAGCAGCGCGGCGTCGAGTTCGAGCGCCGGCATCGCCAGCAGCGTTTCACCGCCATACGGCGATTGCACGGTGCGCAAATGCGATGCGTGTTTCAGCAGATCGGTGCCCAGGCCGACGCGCGTCGGCAAAAACGGCAGACGTGCCGCCGCTGCGCGCAGGCCGAGTTGCAGCAGGCCTTCGTCGAGTTCCCATACGTCGAGCGTGCCGTTTTCACGTGCCCGTCGAAAATGCGGTTCGAGCGGAATCACATCGAGCGATACGAAGCCGAACACCAGCTTGCGGACTTTGCCCGCTGCGCACAGCAACCCGACATCAGGGCCGCCATAGGCGACCACAGTGAGGTCCTTCAGATTCGAGCGGACAATCTCGCGCACGAGCGCCATCGGCTTGCGGCGTGGACCCCAGCCGCCGATGCCGATCGTCATGCCGTCGGCGAGTTGCGCGACGGCATCGCGTGCACTGAGTGCTTTATCGAGTGGTTTCATGCGTTATTCCTGCAGGTTTCCTGCGTGTTTGCTGACTAGGGCCTAGCGAAATCCAACGCTGAAGTCGTGACCCCACAGGCTCACGCGCGTCGCCTCGTAGACGTTGTGCTGCGCCCAGTCGACCGTCAGGCCGCCATAGCCGTACTCCAGGTCGAAGCCGCCCGGCGTTTTCATGTAGAACGAGATCATGTGGTCGTTGCAATGACGGCCAAGCGTGGCGGAGAGCTTCACGTTTTGCGCTGCAACCCGGTCGAGCGCGCGGCCCACTTCGTCCATCGAGTCCACCTCAGCCATCACGTGGATGCAGCCGGACGGCACCGCGAGGTCCATGATCGCGAGGCTGTGATGACGCGCGTTCTTGCAGTGCAGAAAATGAATGCGTTTCTCGGGCTCGGCCGGATCGTCGGTGAAGCGAACGCGAAAGATGTCGGAGAGTTCGAAGCCGAGCACGTCGCGCAGGAATGCGTCGGTCGCGTCGAATTGGGGAGCGGGCAGCACGGCGTGACCCAGGCCCATCGTGCCGGTGACGAACCCCGACACGCCGAGCGGCGAGGTGAAGCGCCGGAAATCGGTGCGCACGCCCCAGAAGAACTCGTGCCGGTTGCCGGACGGATCGGTGCACCACACCATCGCCTGCACGCGGCGCAGCGCGGTTTCCTGCGCACTGGCGCGGGTCGTTTCCATACCGGCCTGCTCAAGGGCGCGGATCGCGTCGTCGAACGCGGCCGCGTCGGCCAGCTCCCAACCCGACGCGAAGTAGCGATCGGCGTCGCCGGGTACGATCAGGTAGCGAAAATCGCGCTCGTCCATCTTCACGTACAGCGCGCCATCTGTTGCGTCTTGCGCCTGCATGCCCAGCACGTTTTCCGTGTAGCCGCGCCATGTGCCGACATCTGCCGACTGCACGACGACGTAGCCTAAAGCCCGCACATCGATCATCTCCGACTCCTCCAGAAGCTGTTGTTGTCAGGCTTATTCTGGCGGTCCCGGGGGCGGCTAACATCGTCTGTTGGGACTAGCTTGCAGCGGTGTTTTCGGCGGTTTTTTCGCTGTTTTTGGCATTACTTTCGACAGCTTCCCGCAAGCGGTATTTGAGCACCTTGCCGGCCGCGCTGACAGGCAGTTGATCGACCAGCGTGAGATGCCGCGGCACCTTGTAGTTCGCCATGTTCTTGCGGGCCCAGTCGATCAGTTCTTCCGCGCTCGCCTGCTCGCCCGAACGCAGCACCACATATGCATGCCCTACTTCGCCGAGCCGCTCGTCGGGTACGCCGACCAGCGCCACCTGCGCCACCGCCGGATGCGCGTTGAACAGCCGCTCGATCTCGGCCGGATAGCAGTTGAAGCCGCCGACGATGAACATGTCCTTGATGCGATCAGTGATGCGCAGATAGCCGCGTTCGTCGAGCGTGCCGAGGTCGCCGGTATGCAGCCAGCCTTCGCCGTCGATCGTGTCGAAGGTAGTGTCCTGCTGCCCGAAATAGCCCTGCATCACGTTGTAGCCACGAATCAGGACTTCCCCTGTTTCGCCGGTGGCAACCGCGTCGCCGCTGCTGTCGGCGATACGGATCTCCACCCCGGGCATCGCGCGGCCCGATGTATTAGCAACGGTCTCGGCATCGTCGCCGTTGCGGCACAGCGTGGCAAAACCGCATGACTCAGTGAGCCCATAGCCCGTCAATACTGTTTCGAAACCCAGTTGCGCGCGCATCCTTTCGATCAGACTCGGTGCAATCGCGGCGGCGCCTGTCACCGCGACTCGCAGTGAAGAGAGATCGCGCGTGGCCAGATCCGGCATGTCGAGCAACGCGTGGTACAGGGTCGGCGGTCCCGGCAAAACAGAGACACGATCACGCACAATGCGTTCGAGCACGCGCTCCGGGTTAAACACCAGATGCGGCAGCACGGTCGCGCCGCTCGCGAACGCCGTGAGCCAGCCGGCCTTGTAGCCGAAGGCGTGGAAGAAAGGATTGACGATCAGATAACGGTCGCTTTCGCGCAGCGTCACGATCTGCGCCCAATCGTGAACCGCGCGCAGGTTCTGACCGTGCGTCGTCATCACACCCTTGGGGCGACCCGTCGTGCCGGACGTGAACATGATGTCCATCAGCGTATCGGGGCGCACCGCCGCTTCGCGGGCGCGGAACGCCTCCATCGAGGTGCCAGCCGCGCGCAACAGGAACGCGTCCCAGGTTTCATCACGGCCGCCGCTCGATTCCGCTGCCGGGCCGTCGAACATCACCACCCGTTCGAGCGTGGCAGGACGGTGTGCCGCCAGCATGGCCGGATACGAATCGCCGAGGAAGGTGCCGCAGCAAAACAGCAGCCGCGCGCCGCTATCCTCGAGAATCGCTGCGGCTTCCAGCCCCTTCATGCGGGTATTGATCGGGACCAGCGCTGCGCCCGCGCTGTGAATCGCGAGTGCCGCCACGATCCATTCAGCAATGTTCGGCGCCCAGATCGCGACACGCTCGCCCGGCTGGATGCCGCAACTGATCAACGCGCGTGCCGCTTCGATCCGCGCAGCGTCCAGTTGCGCATAGCTCAGGTTGCCCTGGACTGTTTCGATCGCGATGCGCGTGCCGTAGCGCGTGGCGCCGCGCGCGATCAGCGCGGGCGTCGTCAGGATGTGGTTGAGCGTCATGATGAATTCGATGGATACGGTTCGCGGCAAGCGCAACACGCGAGAACCGCGCGTGCGAACCGCGAACCTAGTCGGGGAAAACCACGCGCAGCGTCGCGCTGGCGGGTGTCGCACTACAGGCAAGCGTCCAGCCGTCGGTCAGATCGGCCGCGTCGAGCACGTGGTTGGCGTTCAGGTTCACGCTGCCGGCTTCGACCCGGCACATGCAGGCGCCGCACAAACCGCTGCGGCACGAGTTGGGGGCCGGCACGTCGGCGCGCAGCATGGCATCGAGCAGGGTTTCGCCGGGTTCGCAGATGAAAGTGAAGGTGTTGCCGTCGAGCACGGTCTCGATCGCAGCGTTTGCGCCGGACGCTGTCTGGGGCGGTGCAATTGCGATAGGCACGTCAGGCGCTTCTGGCGCTATGGACGCAGCGCGCACTCCGGATGCTCCAGACGCCCCAGCGACCCCAGGCACGGACACCCCAGCCGTAACCGGCAAATCCGGCAGCGAAGCAAACCGCTCCACATGCACCTTCGCGCGCGGCAACCCCAGCGCAAGCATGGCTGCCAACGCGTTCTCCATGAACAGCGCCGGCCCGCAGATGAAGCATTCCTGCATACTCCATGGCCGCGCCAGTTCTTCCAGATGACGCTGCTGCGGAATGCCCTGCACGCTATCGAGCCAGTGAATCACGCGCAATCTTCCCGCGTGCCGCTGCCCGAGTTGCCGCAGTTCTTCGCTGAAAATAACCGACTGCGCGTCCCGATTCGCGTAGATCAGGGTCAGCATGCCGCGCCCGTTCACCAGCGCGGATTTGAGAATCGACAGCACCGGCGTGATGCCACTGCCACCCGCGAACAGGAGCAGGTCGCCATCCAGCGAACGCGGCGTGAACACACCCGCGGGCGCCATCACGTCGAGCTCGTCACCGGGCTGAATGCTGTCGCACATCCAGTTCGACACGCGCCCATCGCGCACCCGCTTGACGGTGATCTTCGGCGCGCGGTCGATGCCCGGCGCGCTCGAGAGCGAATAACAGCGCTGCACGATGGCATCCGCGCACGGCACCTTGAGCGTGAGAAACTGCCCCGGGCGATAGCTGAATGCATCGTGTAGCGCCTGCGGCAACTCGAACACGAAAGAGCGCGCGTCGGCGCTCTCCGCGATCACGTCCGCCACTTTGAGCCGGTGAAAACGCGAATCGGCCATGACGTGGGAACTCAGGCGACGCCCATGATCAACTGCGCGTTGTCGATGCGATACTCGCTGCCGTTGATGAAGCGCGACTCATCGGAGGCGAGGAACAGCACCAGATTCGCAATGTCTTCCGGCAAACACATACGAGCATGCGGATCGACCGACTGCGTGAGCGCTTCGCGTGTCCCCTCGGCCGCACCGAAGAAAGGCGCGGTCATCGGCGTGAGAATGCCGTCCGGGTGAATCGTGTTGCAGCGGACCTTGTAGCCTTGCTGCTTGCAATGCGCCGCGATCGCGCGCGTCATCGCCGTCACCGCGCCTTTGCTGGCCGAATACGCGCAGAACGCGCCGAGCCCACCCAACGCCGCCACCGACGACATGTTGACGATCGAGCCACCCTTCTCCTTCATCGCCTTCACCGCCGCACGGCAACCTAGAAAATAGCCCTCGGCATTGATGCGCAGCACGCGCTGCCATTGTTCGAGCGTGGTGTCTTCAATGCTACCGAGCAACAGCACCGCAGCGTTGTTGACCAGCACATCCGGCGTACCGAAGGCCGTTTGCGTCGCACCGAATACATCGTTCCAGCCGGTTTCGGACGTGATGTCGTGACGCACGAACAGCGCGGCGTCGCCGATCTGCGCAGCCACTTCGCGGCCGGCTTCTTCGTTGACGTCGGTGAGCACGACGCGTGCGCCTTCACGGGCGAACAGCAATGCGTCCTGTTTGCCGACGCCGCTCGCGGCGCCTGTGACGACGGCGATCTTGCCTTTGAGTCTGTCTCCCATCTTCGTTCTCTCTTTCAGTGTCAGTCAGTTTCAGTCAGGGAATGGGCGGTGTTCGCGAGAACCACGCCCGCTGCGGCCCGGCCTGCCTGGCGGCCGGACCAGATACAGTCCGCGAGCGAAAGGCCGCTCACGTAATGATTCGATGCGAGGCCGCACGCAGCCCGGCCGGCGGCGAACAGGCCTTCAATCGGCATGCCATGCGCCGACAACACCGCATTGGTCGTCTCGTCGACCTGCAAGCCGCCCAGCGTGATCGACGGGCAAGGGAACACGCGGCTGTCCGATGAAATGTCAATCGCGTAATACGGTCCTTGCGCGAGCGGATGCAACATGGCAGAGGACTTGCCGAACACACGGTCCATACCGTTAAGCGCACCCAGGTTGTAGGTATTAACGGTTTGCGCGAGCACCGCAGGATCGCTGCCGATGCGGGCGGCCAGATCTGCCAGCGAGCGGGCGCGCTTGCGGCCTGCCAGCATCAATAGCATCGCGGGTACGCTTTGAAACGCCCACAGCTTGCCGCGCAAACATTCCCTCAGCGCGAGCTTCACGAGCCGCGCATCGAGAATCAGCCACGCGTGCCCTTCGCGCGTTTCGCACATTGCGTGGCCGAGCGCCGCGCCATAGACTTCCTCGTTGCAAAAGCGCTCGCCGTTGCGATCCACGACACAGCCTTGCGCCCACGCATAAGGCGGATTGATGAAGCGCCATGCGGACACACGTTCAAGCCGCCGCGCCACGCCACCCGCAGACAAGCCGAGCCGGATGCCGGAGCCGTCACAACCGGTGGTGCCAAGACGCCAGTTCGGCAGATAACGCGGTGCGTAGTGCGCCACCATCGACCGGTTGAAAATGAAGCCGCCGGTGCTCAACACCACTGCATCGGCCTTGATCGTGATGAGCCGACCCTCGCGCTGCTCGAGGCGATGAAGCGCAACGCGCAATCGGTCGGCCCACGCCGGCATGCCGTTATGCAGGCGCTCCGCCCAGCGCGCAAGGCGCCGATGCGCGCGCTGGGCACGGCCCGGCGCTACTTGCCAAACCTGCGCACCGATCACGCGACCGCTGCGGTCGGTGACGAGGCGGCGCACGCTTGCGTGGCACATCGTGTCGACAAATGGTTGCGCATCCACCGCGCGTCGCAACGTGTCGTACAGCACACGACCCGACATGCCGTCGCCGACTACCCGATGCCCTCGCGGTGCCGGCGCATGTTCGCGCACGGCATCGCCCACTGCCTCATTGCCCGAGTAGTACAGGTAATAGCGGTTCTGCGGATACGAGGTCTTGCGTGGCGGCACCGACGCGGCAAAGCGTACGCCCAGACGTTCGAGCCAGCGCAGCATGTCGACGCTGCTTGCGCAAAAGCGTTTGAGCGTCGCCGCGGACATTGCGTCGCCGACTTCCTGCTGCAAATAATCGAACATCGCCTCGGGCGTGTCGCTGTAACCCGCTTCGGTTTGATAGCGCGTGCCACCGCCTGCGTAGACCACGCCACCACTTTTCGCGCTCGCGCCGCCGCCCTCGAAACGCTCGACGATCCGCACTTTCGCGCCTGCCGCCGCCGCTTCCAGCGCGGCACACGCGCCCGCCGCACCGAAGCCCGCGACCAGCACCTCGCACACGTCGTCCCAACGCACGCAGGCGGGATCGTCGACGACGAGCGGCGCTTCGACCGGCGTGGCCGATCCCTGCTGGACAGACGAAGGGCTCTGCATCACGCCACGCGCCCGCTTAGACCGCTGCGCAGCGCACGGGCGCCGCAGCGGTGGTATAGACACCGTCCACATACACCAGCGGATCGACTTCGCCGCTGATCAGCACCTGCTCGACACGGCCGATGAAAATTGCATGTGTGCCGTAGTCGAAGCGGCCGTCCTGCGTGCAGATGAGGCTCGCCTGCGCATCGTGCAGATACGGTACGCCATGATCCGAGCGCTGCCAGTTGCCGGTCGTGAAACGGTCTTCGCCCTTGAGGCGCCCGCTGCAATCGATCGCAATATGCTGATGCTGCGCCGAGAGCACGTTCACGCAAAACGCCGCGCTCTTATCCAGCGGCGGAAAAATCGACGAGGTGCGGTTAATGCAGATCAGAAGCGATGGCGGCTCGGTCGAGAGCGAATCGACCGCGGTGGCCGACATCGAATAGCGCCGTTCGCCGTCGCTGCAACTGATAACCGCGACCGAGCGTGCAAGGCGGCGCATCGCCAGCAGCATATCGGCGCGCAACGGATGTGAAGTGAGTTCGGTCATGACGTGACTCCGCGAAGTTCGCTGCTTGCAGCGCGTGCTGTTCCTGAGGTGCTGACCTCGCCGTTGCGATCATCGTCAGCGTCGGCAAGATGATTCGCGGCGATGTAACCGAAGGTCATGGCAGGGCCGAGTGTCGAACCCGCGCCGGGATAGCTCGCCCCCATCATCGACGCGCTGGTGTTGCCGATCGCATAGAGCCCGGCAATCGGCGTGCCGTCGGCGTGCAAAACCCGGGCGCGTGCATCGGTAAGGAGACCGCCTTTGGTGCCGATGTCGCCCGCGTCGATACGCACGGCGTAGAACGGTCCGGTCCCGATCGGCGCGAGGCACGGATTCGGCTTGACGCTGGGGTCGCCGTAGTAGGTGTCGAAGGCATTGCCGCCTTTGGCGAATTCTTCGTCGATGCCGGTCACGGCATAGCGATTCATTTTCACCACGGTGTCGCGCAAGCCTTGTACGTCGATGCCGATTTGCGCGGCCAGCGCATCGAGCGAATCAGCCTTGTAGAGCAAGGAACGAAACGCCGCAGGGATACGGGCGTCCGGCATCATCGCGCCGGGCATGATCGGCCCGCATGGATACTTGCGGCGGAATTGCGCGTCGAACACCATCCACGCCGGCACGCATGCGCCAGTTTTCGCATGGTCGCGATACATCGCCGGCACGAACTCCGAATAAGGCGCCGCCTCGTTGACGAAGCGCTTGCCGAATCCGTTGACCACCACGCAACCCGGCAGATTGCGTTCGACGAACAGCGCACGCTGCTTTTCCTCGTGGTCGACGTGGACTGTCGGCGCACCCCATACGTGTTCCATCAATGCGATCTGCGCACCCAGTTTCAGGCCAACGGCAATCGCATCCCCTGTGTTGTTCGGCGGCGTCGCACTCCACTGCGCTTGCGTGGGGTGCGGCAGATAGCGCTCGCGCATCGCCTGATTGCGTTCGAAACCGCCAGCCGCGAGAATCACGCCGCGTTTTGCGAGTACGCGCACATTTTTTCCATCGCGATCCACCACGACACCTGTTACGCGTCCGTCTGCTTCGAGCAACTCGCACATTGGCGCGTTGAGCCATAGCGGAATGTCGCGATCGAGCAATGCACGACGCAGGCCACCTGCCAACGCGTTGCCGAGCGTCAAGCGACGATCGCGCCGCGAGCGGCTGCGCGCACGTATATCGAGCCAGTAGCGGCCAAATTGCTTGAGCGCGAGCCCGATATAACCCGGCGCTTTCGACAGCAGCATGTGCGCCTCTTTCGACGTCACCGCCACTCGCCCACCGATCAGCGTCCCGGGTGAAGGCAGACGCAACCGTGCGAATTCTTCACCGAGCGACGCGCCGTCCACCGGCAAGGGATCGAGCGCGCGGTAACCCGGCATCGAGCCGGGCAGGTTCTGAAAGTAGTCCGCGTACTTCGGCAAAGCTTCATAACGCACCGGCGTATTCGCTTCGACATAGCGCAACATCTCCGGCGCGATGTCGAGATAGGCGTCGATCCGGTCGCCAGCGGTTACGCCTTTCGTGCAGGCATCAATGTAGGTTCGTGCGGCCTCGCGTGTATCTGTGGCGCCCATTTCGGCGATATGGTGGTTGCACGGAATCCAGATACCACCACCCGACACCGCCGAGGTCCCGCCGTACACGTCGCTCTTCTCGAGTACGATGACGGACAGGCCGCGGTCGGCCGCGCGGCAGGCAGCCAGCATGCCGCCCGCGCCGGAGCCGACCACCACCACGTCGAACACATGCGTCTGCGTTTGCTGTTCGCTCATGGCCGCATCCATCAAACGAAGAAATCGGTATTCGGCCGCCCGAGCATCACGGCGCCGAGATTCTGGCCGAAGCGGTCCAGGTTGTTTGCGTAGTGCGCGCGCGCTGCATGCAGATCGAGAAAGCGTCGTACCAGCGGATTGCGGTTATAAATGCCGTTGCCGCCCGCGTAACGCAGCAGCGCATTGGCGGCCTGCGCGCAGCGTTCGGCCACCTGCGCGGATTGATAGCGGAAATGCACGCGCCGCTCGATCGATACCGCCGGGCCGCCATTGGCCGCCGCGAGCAGCTCGGCGAAGTTGCGCCTGAGCAGCAGCTTCATTTCATCGAGTGCGACAGCCGCGTTGGCGCAGGCGGTTTGCGCACCGGTGTCGTCGGTGGTTTTCGCGCCACTGTTGGCGCTCACGCGCGTGGCGGCATACGACGTGAAGTCGTCCAGCGCGCCTTGCAACGCACCGATGCATGCCGTACACACCGCGCGTACGAAGATCTGCGCAAACGGCAGATGGAACAGCGGTGCATCGTTGAGCGCGAGACCAGGGCTCGTGCCCATCATGCCGTCGATGGCTTTGTGCGTGCGATAGTCCGGCACGAACGCGTCGTTCACCACGATGTCGTGACTGCCTGTCGCGCGCAAGCCCAGTACGTCCCAATCCTGTTCGATCGTGTAATCGCTTTTCGGCAGCAGGAAGGTACGGTATTCCGGCGGTTCGCCCTCTTTCGCCGGCGGCACCAGCGCGCCGAGAAAGACCCATTCGCACAGTTCGCTGCCGCTGGAAAACTTCCAGTGCCCGGACAGCCGGAAGCCGCCTTCAACTGGCGTCACCCGGCCCACCGGCATATAGGTCGACGCAATCAGCGTGCTTTGATCTTTGCCCCACACGTCCTGCTGCGCGCGTTCGTCGAACAGCGCCAGTTGCCAGTTGTGCACGCCGACCACGCCGTACACCCATGCGGTCGACATGCAACCGCGCGCCACTGCCATCTGGATTTCGAAGAAGGTTTGCGGGTCGAGTTCATAGCCTCCGTAGCGCTTCGGCTGAAGCACCTTGAAAAAACCAGCGGCCTGAAAATCGGCCAGCGTCTCTGCGGGAATCCGGCCATTCGCCTCGGCCTGAGCAGCACGCCCGGCGAGTACCGGCGCGAGCGCTTCGGCGCGGGCGATCAGTTCGGCTGCAAGGGCGTTCGAATCGTTGTCGCGATGCACGGCTGTCTCCATGGCGCGAAATGGGTGTCGCGCCTATTCTGTTGGGTTCATCTTCGAGCTCCGGCTACGGCGTCGCATCGTCTGAAGGGACTAGCGACGCCCGCCTCGCCCGCTGTTATGCAGCGACCTTATGCGGCAACCTGCGCCTTCTCCTTTTCGGCCTTCAGGCGACTGAAATACGGAATCACGTGCTCGCCGATATTGCGGATCGTTTCGAGCTGCGCTTCCTGAGACACCGTGCCCATCTGGCAAAGGAACAGCACTTCATCCACACCCGCTTCCATCAGCCGGCCCACATAGCCGATGCAATCGTCAACGGTGCCGTACGCGTGATTTGGGTTCATCATCGAAAGCGCCGGATCGCTGAAATCGACCACCACTTCTTCCGACGCGAAGCGCGAGCGGATCACCATTTCGCCGGTATTGCCCTTCACGAGGTCATCGCCCCAGTTATCCGGGTTCGGGCGTTCGCCGCCGGTGTACCAGTACGCCAGTGACTCCATGAAATAGCGCTGACCGCGAATGCCGATCTTGCGAGCCTGCTGGCCGTCGGTCAGCACCACGGTCGGGCACAGGGCCGCCAGATGCTGGGTCGGACGAAAGCCAACCTGGTCCTCGGCTTTGCGGGTCGCCCATGCTTCGCGATACAGCGCGTTTTTCTTCGCGACTTCGTCGGGGCCGCCGAAACCGAGCACCAATGCGCCCAAACCACGCTGACCGGCGCGCAGCAGGCCGTCGTTGTTGGTACACGCCATGTACATCGGCGGATGCGGGTCCTGGAACGGCTTCGGGTGAATCGGCCGTTTAGGAATCTTGATGTATTTGCCGTCGTGCTCGATCTCGTCCTGCACAAACATCTTCGGCACGAGGTACATCGACTCGTCGATCATTGGTTGCAGTTCGGCGAGGTCGTAGCCGAATGCACCTGCTTCCTGCTGGCTGCCGCCCTTGCCGACGCCGAAATGCACACGGCCGCCCGACAGAATGTCGAGCATGGCTACGCGTTCAGCCACCTTGATCGGATGATTCATCGCGGGCGGCAGGCAGATCACGCCGTGGCCAAGGCCGATGCGGGTTGTGCGGCCAGCCAGATAGGCGAGGAAAGTTTCCGGGGCGCTCATGTGCGCGTAGTTCGTCAGCGACGTGTGTTCGACGCACCAGACGGTATCGAAACCCATCTGTTCGGCGAGCAACGCCTGCTCGACGGTCTCCTTGAATACCCGGTGATCGCCTTCCCGCGAAGCATCCGTGGTCTGGGCTTCGTAAATCAGAGAAAACTTCATTGCGTGCGTCTCCATGAATTTTGGACTGTGCTGAAACGGGCGGTCCGCTCCCGACCCACCGATTCATACGATGATCGTGACGGTCCACGGAATGAAGTTTCAGTTCGCGCGTGCGGGCCGGCATCGTCTATTTGGATTAACGGTGTGCGATCTGGCGTAGAAGCTTTGATCGAAGGCGTTTTTTGCCTTGTGTTTCGGCTTGGGTTTCGCCGTGCTTTTTCATGCTTCGGCTAGTCCGATTGGACCTCGTGCTGCGTTCGCCCGCAGCGCTACGATCGAGCCGCTAAATAACGCGGCTCAACTGATGGGAGTGCAATGCAATGAAGGCTTCGATGATGCTGTACCCGGTCGACACGATCGATGCGGCGCTGCCGTTCTTTGTCGACGGGCTGGGCTTAACGGTGAAATTCCGCGACGGTGAGCGCTATTGCGCGCTCGACGGCGGCGCGCTGGGCATCGCTCTGGTGGCGGCCGAAGAACGGATCGTCGAGCGCGCGGCGTTGGTGTTTCGGGTGGACGAAAACGATGACCTGTACGCGGCAATGGAGCGCGTAGTGGCAGCGGGCGCGTCCGTGCGGGTACCTGTGCAGCAAGGGCCGCACGAGTTGCGCGCAGTGCTGGAAGACAAGAACGGCGCGTTGCTGGTGTTGTCGCAAAAGCGCACGGTTTAAAGCGTTGAATGGTGTGCCGCGCTTGATACAGGCGCGGCACACGCGGTGACTTCGTTCAAATCAGACGAGTTCCGCCCCGGTTCAACCGAGCGGCACCACACTACCCAGAAGAATGCGCACGAGCGTAGCCTGCCGCGTTACGCCCGTCTTCGAGAAGATCGCCCGCAGATGGGCCCGCGCGGTGTTCTTGCTGATGCCCAGGTCGTCGGCCGCTTCTTCCAGCGTCAACCCATTGGTCAACAGCAAGGCGAGCGAGGTCTCGGCGGGCGTAAGGTCGAACAGCTTGCGCACGATCTCCTGCGAGCCTTGGGATTTGCGATCGGGATCGCGCAAAAACAGCACGGTTGCCGGGCGCCGCTTGTTGTCCTCAGACCAGTCCGATAGCGGAATCGTGCGCACCAGCACGCCAAGTTTCGGCTTGTCGCAACCGCGCGTGATCGGCATGGCTTCGACAATCGGCGCGGCGGTGCCGAAATGCCCCATCAGCGCATGACGCACCAGACGTTGCAAATTGCGGTTCTCCTGCGCGTCGGTGGCCTCGACGTTGCCGTGCACGATACGCAGACCGTTGCTCTGCGCGAGAATCTCGTCGGCCACGCTGTTGGTGCGCATGATCGCGCCACTCTCGTCGAGCGTCACGGTACCCACCAGCATCCGGTCGATCGCGCTTGCATACAACGTGCGCTCCGACTCCACGATATCGAGCCGCGAATGCAGTTCGACCGCGCGCCGCAAATGCGGCAGCAACAGTGCGCAGAACGCCTTGTCGCGTGCGGAAAAATGCTTCGAATCGTGGCTGCGGCACACGCGAAACCGGCATTCAACGCCCGACTCCGTGCGTAAATCAGCGCCCATGATGTAGCGGATGTCCGCGGGCTTCAGGAACTGCTTGTAAAGCTCGCTCGTGAGCCACCCGGTGTCGCCGAATACTTCGTCGACCGTGACCACGCGATCCGCCGGCAAACCGACGAACGGGTCGAGCGAATAGTAGTAGTTGTTATACGACGCTTCGCCCGGCACGCCCGACCCCATTTCGGAAGCATGCACCATCAGGCCGCGCCGGTCGCTCGAAGGCGAACGCAGAATCAGGGTTGCATAGCTCGCGCCGAGCGAGGTGCGGATCAACTCCAGCGCGCTAGCCCACGGCGTGCTTTCCAGCGCCCCCTGATAGATACGCGCGGTCAGCTCGCTGAACTGCGCGACGCTCACCTCGGCCAGTTCACTCATGGCCTGGCCCTCTTCAGGGGCCCATTTTGTCTCCATCAACACTCCGTCCTCCATGCGATTTTGCATCGCGTCGCCAAGCTTAAGGGCCGATCTGTTTGCTGGCATCGGGGGAAGTACTTAGCTGAGGGAAGTTTCGCTGAGCGTGCGAACGAACTCTCGTCCAATCGGACGATGCTCCCTTGAAGCCGCCGCGCTTCAATGCATTCAGTGTTGCGGCGTGCGCGCCGAATAGCCTGAATTCCGGCTCGATTCGCGTCATGCACGGCCGCCTCGCTTATACCCGGTATAGCCGCTTTCACGACAGTTTTCTCAGGAGACCCGATGGCGCTCGATCCCCAGGCGCAGGCCGTGCTCGCCGCGTTCGCCGGCATGCCCCCGCTCGACTTCGCGCAACTCACCGCGCCCGCTTACCGCGCAATGCTCGCTGCGGGCGGCGGTTTTGCGCCCGGCGACGCCATCGCGGCGGAAGAGGATCTGATGATTCCGACCGCAAGCGGCCCGATTGACGCGCGCCTTTACCGGCCCGTAGTTGAAGATGGCGATAGCAACGGCCTGCTGCCCCTTACCGTCTTTTTTCACGGCGGCGGCTTCGTTTCCTGTGGGCTCGACACCCACGCCAACCTGTGCCGTTGTTTAGCGCAACGCGCGCGAACGGTCGTGCTATCGGTCGATTACCGGCTCGCGCCGGAAGCGCGTTTTCCGGCCGCCGCGCTCGATGCGTGCGACGCCGTGCGCTGGGCTGCTGCCAACTCAGCCGATTTACGCGTGCGTCCCGGCGCGCTGGCCGTAGCCGGCGACAGCGCAGGCGGCAATCTGGCCGCGGTGGCCGCGCAGCAGTTGCGTCATAGCGGCGTGAATATCGCGCATCAGTTGCTGTTCTATCCGGTGGTGGATTGCGCCACCGAGCATCCTTCATACAAATCGATGAGCGACGGCTATTTGCTGACGGCGGACATGATGCGCTGGTTCAAAAGTCAGTATTTCGCGGAGGGCGCCGATCGCGCCGATCCGCTCGCCAGTCCGCTCGCGGCAACCGATCTCACCGGCGTGGCCAGCGCCACCATCATCAGCGCGGAATACGATCCGCTGTGCGATGAAGTCGAGCATTACGCGGCACGCCTCGCGCAAGCGGGCGTACTCACGACCCATCTGCGCTGGCCGGGACAAATGCACGGCTTCGCCAGCTTGCTCGGCGCGCTCGATGCGGCCGACCACGCACTCACAATGGCAGCGCGAACCTTGCGCCATGCGCTGCACGCCCAGAACACCTGACCCCGCTCACTAGAAAAGACATGACTGCATTGATCCGCCTCGCGGCCGAAGACGGCATCGCGACGCTCACGTTCGACCGCCCCGAGGCGCTGAACGCCCTCAACGAAGCGATGGCAAACGAACTGAACGCCAAGCTCGTACGCCTCGCTAATCACGACGAGATCCGCGCGATCGTGCTGACCGGCGCCGCCAACGCCTTCATGGCGGGCGGCGATTTGCAGACCATGCGTGCCGCACTCGACGCAAAACCTGTGGTGCGGGATCGCGCGATCGGCAAGCTCGTGCGGCTTGCGCAAACCGTGGTCGAGAACGTCACGGGTTCGCGCAAGCCGGTGATCGCCAGCATCAACGGCGCAGTGGCGGGCTTCGGTTTGAGCCTCGTCTCGGCCTGCGATCTGGCTATCGCAGCAAAGAGCGCGACATTCACATCGGCGTATGGCCGAATCGGCACCTCCCCCGACGGCGGTGTGACCTACACGTTACCGCGCACGCTCGGCACCAAGCAGGCCGCGCAATGGATGTATCTCGACGAGCGGCATACGGCCGACGAAGCATTGCGAGCGGGCATCGTCAACTGGGTCGTACCGGACGATGAACTCGCCACACAAACGCGCTCTTTGTTAAAGCGGATGGGCGCCCTCTCGCCGGACGCATTCGCACAAACCAAGAATCTGATGCTGCACGCACCCGAGCGCAGCTTCGCCGAGCATTTGTACGCGGAGCAGCGCAGCTTTCTGCACTGCGCGGCAGGCGACGATTTCCGCGAAGGCATCGACGCATTCTTCGACAGGCGCGTGCCCGCGTTCGGTTCCAGCGCACGTTAAGCGTTTTTCCTCGTTTTTCTATACGCAGCAAACAGCACCCGCAGTAGCACAGGGATAAACCCATGAAACTCGCCACTACCAACGAAATCGTCGCCGAACTGAAAGCCGGCCGCATGATCATTCTGGTCGACGAGGAAGATCGTGAAAATGAAGGCGATCTGTTGATTGCCGCTGACTACGTCACCCCCGAAGCGATCAACTTCATGGCGCGCTTTGGCCGCGGCCTCGTCTGCCTGACGTTGAGCGCCGAGCACTGTGCGCATCTCAAGCTGCCGCCGATGGCGGAACAGAACGGCACGCAGTACGGTACCGCGTTCACGGTCAGCATCGAGGCGGCGCAAGGCGTCACCACCGGTATATCCGCCGCCGACCGGGCGCATACGATCCGCACCGCGATTCGCGCGGACGTGCGCGCTGAGCATCTGGTGCAACCGGGCCACGTGTTTCCTATCGCAGCGCGAAGAGGCGGCGTGCTGGTGCGTGCCGGACACACCGAAGCCGGCTGCGATCTCACCGCCCTCGCAGGGCTGACGCCCGCCGCGGTGATCTGCGAAATCATGAACGACGACGGCACCATGTCGCGCCTGCCGCAACTGATCGAATTCGCGGAACACCATGGCTTGAAGATCGGCACGATTGCCGATCTGATCCACTATCGAAGTACTCATGAGTCGCTCGTCGAGCGTGTCGGCGAGAGGCCGCTGCACACGCCGTGGGGACCATTTCGCGCCATTCAGTATCGCGACACCGTGCGCCAATCCACGCATCTGGCGCTGGTGCGCGGCAATCCAACGCCCGATGTGCCGGTGCTCACGCGCGTGCACGAATGCTTTTCGCTGCTCGACCTGCTCGATGCCGAACCGTCCGCGCATTCGTGGCCGCTGCACGCGGCGCTGCAAAAAATCGATGCGGCCGGATGCGGCGTAGCGGTCCTGCTCGATTGCGACATGCGGGCCGATGCGATGAACGGCAGCAACGGCATGCCGGCACGCAAGGACGGCCGACTCTCCGGGATTGGCTCGCAGATTCTGCGCGAACTCGGCGTGCGTCGATTGAATGTGTTGTCGAGTCCATTCAGGCTGCCGGCGCTATCCGGGCACGAACTGGAGATCATGGCGTTCATTCCGCTTGGCGAAGCGGATCTGGACAATCCGCATGCCTTTGAACGCGCGCCCGCCGCGCCGAAGGTTGGCGCGCCACGAATGTCCGTGCCTCTTCGGTCCAC
Organism: Paraburkholderia sediminicola; assembly: GCF_046026855.1. Lineage (GTDB taxonomy): Bacteria > Pseudomonadota > Gammaproteobacteria > Burkholderiales > Burkholderiaceae > Paraburkholderia > Paraburkholderia sediminicola_A. Next base: position 328,649 of record NZ_JAQQET010000001.1, read on the forward strand.
CGCAACGCTGCATGTCAACGCTGAGCCCGCGTCATACGAACTCGAAGCCTCCTCTTGGTGAATCCTGGATGATCAAGCACAACAAGCCTAATAAGCCTTATGTAGCCCTCGTCACGGGCGCCTCACGCGGCGCCGGCAAAGGTATCGCACTCGCGCTCGCCGCGACTGGCGCGACGGTCTACGTGACCGGACGCACACAACGCGAAGGCGACGCGCCACTGCCAGGCACTGTGCACGCGACGGCAATCGAAATCGATAAGCTCGGCGGCAAGGGCATTGCCCTCACCTGCGATCACGCCGACGACCGCCAGGTAGCAGAAGTATTCGACTACATCCGGCACAACAGCGGGCGCCTCGATATCCTCGTCAATAATGCCACTGCGTTGCACGACGAACTGATTCGCCCGGCACCGTTCTGGGAAAAGCCGCTCGACCTCGTGGATATTCTCAATGTCGGCCTGCGCTCCGCATATGTTGCGAGCTGGCATGCCGCGCCACTGATGGCCGCGCAAGGCGAAGGGTTGATCGCGTTCACGTCCTCGTTCGGTGCGAGCTGCTATATGCATGGCGCCGCGTATGGCGCGCAGAAAGTGGGTGTCGACAAGTTCGCCAAAGACATGGCCGTCGATTTAAAACCGTACGGCGTCGCGACAGCTTCCATCTGGATGGGCATGCTGCAAACCGAGCGCACCGCGCGCGTGATCGCCGAGCATCCCGAACAGTATGTGGGCTTCAGCGAGCTCGCTGAGACGCCGCAATTCACGGGACGCCTGATCGATGCGTTGTATCGCGACCCGCAACGTCAGCAGAAATCCGGTTTGGTGCTGGTCGGTGCGGAGCTTGCGCGCGAGTACGGTATCACCGAGCTCGACGGACGCCAGCCGCCCTCGCATCGCGAAGCGTTGGGTGGGCCAGTGCAGGCGCATCCTGCGATCGTGGCTTGATACGGTGTGCGGCACGTGTGGCACGGCGCAACAGCTCTGAATGATGTGCTGGGCTGTACCGCGCGGCTTCGTGTCTTTTCCAGCACCACCGGCGGCTAGAAGCCGGTCACCACCATCGCATACACCAGCGCCGCACCGCCCACTGCCCCGAGGAATGTGAAGCACTGCTCGTCGGCGCCCGAGCGGCGCGCCCAGATTCTTCCAGCCAGCGCGGCCAACCCGGTGATGCCCAGAAACAACGACAGCGACGAACCGGCCGTACACACCATGCCGGGAAATTCGTCGCTCCAGGCGCACGCATAGAGCTGCCGCACGGATACACCGACCACGCCGATCGCCACCAGTACGCCGGCAATCAGTCCATCCCGCTGAACTCTGGATTTCATCTGCAGCCCTCTCCGCATCACGCCTCTCCTCATCACACTCGTCCCCATTCCTAACGCGGCCCCAACGCCTGCCACGCGGCTGTGCGCCTCGATACGGTGGACGGGAAAGCCAAGTCGCACGGTTCTCGGTTCATACCGCCATTGACGGCGATACGACGCGTGCGAGCATCGTCCGGATGGACTAAGGGGATTGCCTGACGGATTGCGGGCGGGATTGCGGGGGACTGCAGAGGGTGACGGGACTGCCGAGGAATCGCGGAGGGGATTGCCGGGGGGAGTCTCGGGGGAAATTGCAGGTGGATTGCGAAGGAAACCACCATCGAAGAAAACAGTGGACGTGACGGCACTCGCCGTCACGTCGAAGCAATCAAGTGGTCACCGCGTCAGCGCGCGTCAGGCTGTTTTCGGCTTACCGACAAACCACGTCCCGATGACCTCTTCGATCGCGCGCGCAGCGGACAACAACGCCGCTTCGCCACGCGGCTTACCGACAATCTGAATACCGACCGGCAAGCCACTCGCGCTCATCCCGCACGGAATTGCGATGACCGGCATGCCGGTGAGCGTCAAAGCGTAGGTAATGGCGAGCCAATCGATATACGTATCGAAGTGCTGGCCCACCGCCTCGCGGATATCGCGCGCTTCCACCGGGAACGGCAGCACGATAGAAGCCGGACAGATCAGCACGTCATAGCGTTGCAACAGCGCGTTCATCTTGTGGAACAACGAGCCGCGCGTACGGTGTGCTGCGAGCATGGCGCGGTTATCCACCTGCAGACCAAACTCGATGTTCCAGATCACGTTGGGGTTCAGCACATCACGATGGTGAGCCAGCACCTCTTCATAGTTCGCCGCGTACGAGATACCTCGCAGCGCATGGAACGCCTGGGTTGCCCCGCTCAGATCAAGATCGCTTTCATCCACGCCGATGCCTGAACCTGCCAGGTGGTCCATCGTTTTACGGCAGATTGCGAGGATCTCCGGCTCAACCGTCGCAATACCCAGCCCTTCGCTGAATGCGACACGCGCCGGACGCTGCGGCCTGCGTGCATGCTCCAGAAACGACGTTGCCGGTTCGCTCAGCGACATCGGCGCGCATTCGACTTCGCCGCACATCGCGTCGAGCAGCAGCGCAGCATCGGTTACGTTGCGTGCCATCGGTCCATGAATACCCAGCGTGTCGTACGGATTGGCAGCCGGACCATACGACACGCGCCCCGGCGTGGGGCGCATTCCCACCACGCCGCAAAACGCCGAAGGCGTGCGCAACGACCCCGCCAGATCGGAGCCCTGCGCGACCCATGCCGTGCCCGATGCCAACGCGGCAGCCGCGCCCCCCGAGGAACCACCCGCCGAGCGCGACAGGTCCCACGGATTGCGCGTAATGCCGAACACGCTGTTATACGTATGACCGCCGGAACCGAACTCCGGCGTATTGGATTTCGCATAGACCACGCCACCGCGCGCTTCGAGCAGTGTCACGCCGGCATCGGATGTCTCCGGAATGCGATCGCGGTAGACGAGCGAACCACGTGTGGTGCGCACGCCGGCTACATCGGTCAAATCCTTGATCGGCACCGGCAACCCGCATAACAGGCCGCGCTCACCGACCGGCTGCTTCAGCAGCGCATTGGCATGAGCATGCGCGCGCTCGAAACACAACGTGGGCAACGCGTTGACTTGCGGTTCGACGCGCGCCACCTGAGCGGCAAGCGTGTCGAGCAGATCATGCGGACTGACTGACTCCTCGCGCAACAGATCGACAATTTCGCACGCGCTTCGCTCAATGAGACTCAAATCGACGGACATGGTGACTATCGGCTTCGTGGTGGGGATACCCGTTAGTTTCGCATGTCGCGCGTATTTGCGGCGTCGGCCGGGCACTTTTTTAGCGATCGCGGCTCTTTCATCTGAGCGCTTATGCGGCGGACATTGCGGACTCGTATGTAGCTTTGCTGCGGCGAGCGTCGGTCAGCATCATATCGGCCGCCTTCTCGCCGATCATGATGGAGGGTGCATTGGTGTTGCCGCTCACCAGTGTCGGCATGATCGACGCATCGGCCACTCGCAGGCCTTCGAGGCCAATCACTTTCAATTGCGGATCGACCACGCTGCCGGCATCAATGCCCATCTTGCAGGTCCCCGCTGGATGGAAGACCGTGGCCGCGTGCGCACGAATGTAATCGAGCAGCGCAACATCCGACTGCACATAAGCGCCCGGCAGCATCTCTTTGCCGCGGATTGGATCGAAGACCGGCGAGGCGAGGATCGAACGCGCAAGCTTGATGCCTTCGATCAGCACACGTGCATCCTCTTCGCGAGCGAGAAAGTTGTAGTCGATCAGCGGCGCACGCTTGTCCTCGCGCGACAGCGTAAGCATGCCGATGCTTTTCGGCCGCAGCACGCAGGTATGAATAGCGAATCCGTGACCGTATTCAAAAAGACGCCCACGATGGCTGCGATAGCCGGGCACAAAATGGAACTGCACGTCGGGGTCGCCTCCAGCGGCGTAACGGGTTCTCGCAAAGCCGCCGGCTTCGACGTAATTGGTGGTGAGCCAACCCTTCTTACGCAGCAGATACTTGAAGGGCGACGCAACTACCTTCGGCAGCGAACGCAGCGAAAAGCCGAGCGTTTTCGCGCTCGACGAACGCACGGTCACCAGGCCGTCGAGATGATCCTGCAGATTGCGCCCCACACCCGCGAGATGATGCTTGACGTCGATGCCACTCTCCCGCAAATGCGCAGCATCGCCGATACCGGACATCAGCATCAGATGTGGCGAACCGATCGCGCCCGCGGCGAGAACGACTTCCCGCTTTGCATTCAGCAGCAGGGTAGCGCCCTCCTTCTCGACGTACACGCCATGCACACGGCTGCCTTCGAGACGCAAGGACAACGCACGGCAATCGCTCAGCAGCGTGAGATTCTTGCGCTGCAGAACCGGATGTACGAACGCCCTATAGCTCGACAAACGGTGCGCCGCTTTCTGCGTCACGTCATACACGCCAACGCCGAATGGGTCGCCCGCATTGAAATCGCTGTTATGCGGCAGACCGATGCCGCGCGCGGCGTCAATAAACATCTGCGAGAGCGGATTCGGATCGCGCGGACGGTCGACTGACAACTCGCCGCCCGTCCCGTGATAAGTCTCGTCCTGGCCGAGCCGGTTGCCTTCCGAGCGCTTGAAGAACGGCAGCAGATCGTCGTAGGCCCAGCCTTTGCAACCCGCCGCGGACCAGCCGTCGTAGTCCGAGCGCATGCCGCGAATGTAGATCATGCTGTTCATCGAACTCGATCCGCCGAGCACCTTGCCGCGCGGGCAATGCAAGCTACGTCCGTTCAAACGCGTTTGCGGCGCGGATTCGAAGTTGTAGCTGTACTGCGGGCTCTTATAGAGCGTGATGGTGCCGGCCGGCACCTGCACGCGCGATGTGCTGTCAGAGCCGCCCGCTTCGACGAGACACACCGCATAGCGGCCATCCGCGCTCAACCGGTTCGCCAGCACACAGCCGGCCGAACCAGCCCCGATGATCACGAAGTCGAAGTCCATTGTTTGTGCTGTTTGACTCATTTTGTGCGGGCTCCAGCGGCGGGGGAATAGTCAGGCAGGCACGCGAGCAGTCGTGCGGGAAAACCGCTTGCAACCCACGTAGTAAACCAGCGAGGTCAACACCAGACCGACGACCCATGAAATATCCGCACCGTCGAGCTTCTTCGCGATCGGCCCGGTGTACAGGTCGGTTGCGACGAATGGCAGTTGCACGACAATGCCGAACAGGTACGAGAAGATCGCAATGCCGTTAAAGCGCCCGTAAATACCACCGTCCTGCCGGAAAAACGAGTCGACATCGTATTGGCCATGGCGCACGAGGTAGTAATCGATCAGGTTGACCGCCGTCCAGGGCACCAGCACGTACAACAGCAACAGAATGAAGTTCGTATAGGCCGCGAGGAAGTTGTTTTGACCAAACAATGCAATCGTCAGAGAAATGGCAAACAGCACCAGAGCGGTGACAGCACGCGCTCGTGCCTTGCCGGACCATGAGGGAAATAACGTTTGCAGAATCGTGATGGTCGAAAGCGCTCCGCAATACAGATTCATTGCGTTAGTCGCCGCAATGCCGATAGACAGTACGATCACGACCAGCGTGCTGATGCCGTGCGTAAGCATCGTGAGGCCGGTGACCACGTCTCCGTCCGCCACCATGAGGCCGATTACGGCGCCCAGCACCATCGGAAAGATCGAACCAAGCGAGCAGCCCCAATAGCTTGCCCAGAATGCGACACGCGAGCCGGTCTCAGCCGGCATGTAGCGCGAATAGTCGGACACGTAGGGCGCATAGGCGATCTGCCAGAGTGCCGCGACTGAAATCGTGCCGAGAAAGCCCGTCAGATTCGCGCTGTTCTTCGCGAAGAAATCAGCTGGCAGTCCATGCACGAAAATGATCCACACGAAGGCGAGCACCAGCACCGCACCGGAGCACCACGTCATCAACCGCGTATAGGCGTGAATCAGGTTGTAGCCGAAGATCGTCGCCACGAGGCTCAGTATGCCCACGACGATCACGCCGTCGTTCACACTGACGGCAGGGGTCAGGCTGCGCAGCGCCTGGCCGCCGAGGACGAGGTTCGACGCAAAGAACCCGAGGTACATGATCACCACGAGCCCCACCACCAGCAGCGAGCCGATCGAGCCGAACTGGCCACGCGTTTGCACCATTTGCGGGACACCCAACTGCGGCCCTTGCGCCGAGTGCAGGGCCATGAAAACCGCACCCACCAGCGTGCCGATCACGATTCCCAGCACGCCCCACCAGAACGGTTGCTTGAACACCGTGACGGCCAGCGCGCCGGTGACGATGGTCAGCAACATGATGTTCGAGCCGAACCAGATCGTGAACAGATCGCTCGCCTTGCCGTGCCGTTCGGCGGCAGGAATGGGCTGGATCGTGCTTTGTTCCAGACGGCCAATCGTATCTTCCTGATTCATCGGCTTGTTCCTTGAGATTCGTCAAATTGGATTCACAGCCCGACTGTTCAACAACAAAAAAACCACCGAAAGAACTAATTAGCTTTCCATTGAATTGGTTTTCCCTATGTTTTTCTCCACACGCATAGGGCGTGCCGAAGCAACCGTTGCATAGACGGTGCCTCTTCATTGGATCGGTTTAATCTTCTTGGAAAGAAAATGCGACTGCTGCGATAGTCGATATGCGGCGGATCGTGCTTACATTAAGCAGCATTTCATTTCGGAGACACGCTTGATCACCATCTATGGCGAGCGCCATCGCCTTCATCATGGCCGCAGCGAACTGATCGACGGCGAATTGAAGCCGTGCTTCGAGATGCCACGGCGCGTCGAGATCGTCCACGATCGCTTGCGCCAGGTCGGGCTCGGCGAGGTCATCGCGCCCACTCGCTTCGGCATCGACGCGTTGAGCCGCGTGCACAGTGATGCCTACCTGGATTTTCTGCAGACCGCATGGCGGGACTGGAGCGCGCTCGGCCGCACACACGATGCGCTGCCGACCATCTGGCCGGCGCGCGGCCTGCGGCGCGACCGCGCGCCGCTTAGCATCGACGGCAAGCTGGGTTTCTATGCAATGGATGCGGGTGCGCCGATCACCTCGGGCACCTGGCACGCGATCGAGGAATCCGCGCATGTTGCCCTGACTGGCGCGCAGTGCGTGAGCAACGGCGAGCGCGCGGCCTTTGCGTTGTGCCGGCCGCCTGGGCACCACGCGGGACGCGACGTGATGGGCGGCTACTGCTACCTGAATAACGCCGCGATTGCGGCCGAACACTGGCTCGCGCACGGCGCCAGGCGTGTAGCCATACTCGATGTCGACTATCACCATGGCAACGGCACGCAATCGATCTTCTACGAACGCGACGACGTACTGTTCGCCTCGCTGCATGCGGACCCCTCGATCGACTATCCGTATCTGCTGGGCTACGCGGAAGAAGCCGGCCGCGACGCCGGCGAAGGTTTCAATCTGAATTATCCGCTGCCGTGGGGCACGGATTGGTCCGGGTACTCAGCCGCGCTCGCTCATGCCGGCACGCAGATCAACCGGTTCGCGGCTGACGCACTGGTGGTTTCGCTTGGGGTCGATACGTTCGAAGGCGATCCGATTTCGCAGTTCCGGCTCACAAGCGACGATTATCCGCGAATCGGTGCGGCAATCGCACAACTCGGCTTACCGACGCTGTTCGTGATGGAGGGCGGTTATGCGGTGGAAGAGATCGGCGTGAACGCGGTGGGCGTATTGACCGGTTTTGAAGAACACTGAGGGTTGCGTTGCGGTGATATCCCATAAGAGCGCCGTGCTGCGCATGGAACTCTTATCGCATCGTTGTCAGGCGTGTGGCGCTTCCTGAGTTCCGGAAAGGCTCGATGAATGTGCGAACCGGCAGAGAGCCAGTTCGCACATCCGGTATCAGCTCTTGAGCCGATACCCGGTCTTGAAGATCCACGCGACGATCACGAGAAACACGGCCAGAAACAGCGCGGTCATGCCGAGGCTGACACCGACATCCACGTCGGCGAGGCCATAAAAGCTCCAACGAAATCCGCTGACCAGATAAACGATCGGATTGAACAGCGTCACGATCTTCCAGAAGGGCGGCAGCATATTGACTGCATAGAAACTACCACCGAGAAACGTGAGCGGCGTGATGATCAGGAGCGGTACGAGTTGCAGCTTCTCGAAGCTATCTGCCCAGATGCCGATAATGAAACCGAGCAGACTGAACGTGACCGCGGTCAGCACCAGGAACAGAATCATCCAGAACGGGTGCTGCACCTGCAGCGGCACGAACAGCCCGGCGGTAGCCAGAATGATCAACCCGAGCAGAATCGATTTGGTAGCCGCCGCGCCCACATAGCTCACGACGATCTCCAGATACGACACCGGCGCGGACAACAACTCGTAGATCGTGCCGGTAAAGCGCGGAAAGTAAATTCCGAACGATGCATTCGAAATGCTTTGCGACAGCAGCGACAGCATGATCAAACCCGGCACGATGAATGCGCCGTAACTGATGCCATCCACTTCCTTGATACGCGAACCGATTGCCGCACCAAATACGACGAAGTAAAGCGAAGTGGAAATCACCGGTGCGATGATGCTCTGCATCAGCGTGCGCCAGGTGCGCGCCATCTCGAACTTATAGATCGCGCGAATTGCGTAGATATTCATTGGTTACCTCGGAGCAGACTGACAAAGATGTCTTCGAGCGAACTTTGCGTCGTATGCAGATCCTTGAAGCGGATGCCGGTGTCGTCGAGCGCTTTGAGCAGCGCGATGATGTCAGTGCGTCCGCCCTCGCCCTCATACGTGTAGATCAACTCGTTGCCACCCTTGGCGACATCCAGCCCATAACCGGTCAGCGCCGGGGGCACCTCCGCGAGCGGACTCTCCAGTTGCAGCGTCAACTGCTTCTTGCCGAGTTTGCGCATCAATTCCGTCTTCTCTTCCACCAGCATGATCTCGCCCGCATTGATCACGCCGATGCGGTCGGCCATTTCCTCGGCTTCGTCGATATAGTGAGTGGTGAGAATGATCGTCACACCGCTCGCGGCGAGCGAGCGCACCAGTTTCCACATGTCGCGGCGCAACTCGACGTCGACACCGGCGGTGGGTTCGTCGAGGAACAGCACGCGCGGTTCGTGCGAGAGCGCCTTCGCAATCAGCACGCGGCGCTTCATGCCGCCTGACAGCGTAATAATCTTGCTATCGCGCTTTTCCCACAACGAAAGATCGCGCAACACCTTTTCGACGTAAGCGGGGTTTTTCGGCTTGCCAAACAGTCCGCGGCTGAACGAGACAGTCGCCCAGACGGTTTCGAACGAGTCGGTGGTGAGCTCCTGCGGCACAAGGCCGATCAGCGAACGTGCGCCACGATAGTCCACCGCGATGTCGCGGCCGTCCACCATTACGCTGCCAACGCTTGCCTTGACGATGCCGCAGATGATGCTGATGAGGGTGGTTTTGCCCGCCCCGTTGGGCCCAAGCAAGGCGAAGATTTCCCCGCGGTTGATCGCCAGATTGATGTTTTTGAGTGCATGAAAACCCGTGGCATAGGTTTTCGACAGATTCGTGACCGAGACGATTGGCTGCATGGATTCGACGATGGCAGACACCGGTATTTGATTGGAGGGAGGCGGTGCGAATACGCGACCGCACCCGCAATGTAAATGAAAGTGAGAAAGCGTGCAGTATAACCACGAGAATCCGAAGAAACCGATAGACCGGATCAAGGTCCGCCGGCGCAGCACGTCTGCCATTCAGGACCGGCTATGGTTTTGGCCGGATATTCTGGATATGCCGGATCCTGTCACGGTTCAGCGCATGCGAAGCTGCTGGCGAGATTCACGTTGCCCTTACCGCTGTAGCGGGGAAACAGCGGGTAACGGCACAACGGACGCGAGCGGCCGTTGGTCGCCGCCGCGATATCGGTAGCGGTCAAGGTTTCGGGCGATACACCACGCGTCACCCAGTTGTCGAGCGCGCCCAGCAGATCTACCGATGGAATGAACACGCCGCTGCCGTGTTGAAAACCCGGCACCATGTAGAGCCGCATGAACGCATTGACCTGGTCGATGCCGAAGCGATCGACCAGCGCTTCGTAGTAGGCGATCGTCTGGTTCGGGCTGATGACTTCGTCGGCGAGGCCTTGCAGCGTAATGAGTTTGCCGCCGTGCGCGATGTAGCGTGCGAGGTCGGGGTTCATCGCGCCGATCGTCTGTGAAAGCGCGATCAGTTGCCCACGATATTTTCCAGGATGCTGCGGATCGAATCTGAGCGAGTCGAACTCCGCGTCCCGCGTCACGAAATAACGGATATAGCCGTCTCCCTGCGCGAACAGGTAGCCGTTGGCGAAGAAGGTCGGTACCGGCAAGCGCTCCGGTTGATGCGCCAGCCCGAGCAGGCCGTTCAGATGCGTGCCCTGGAAGATGTTGTAGCCACGATAGCCCGTGACGTCCCACGCCAGTTTGTAGGGTAACGAGAGGCCGTCGCGCATCATCAGCAACGTGGAGAGTTGCGGGTCGGTGAGGCACTCGTCATGCGAGGGTGCACGTCCGGCGCAGCGCAACGAGGCGATGATTTCCGCTTCGTGTTCCCGGCACCCGGCAATGTCGCTGATGATGCCGTCCGCCGCGCCGTCGAGCCGATCGCAGACCGCGAGCGTTCGTTGATATACGTGCTCGAGCAACAGCGGTGGGATAAACCCACCGGGCGTCGCGTACTCCGCCTGACCGAGCTTCACGCCCATCAAACGCACGCCGGAAAAATTGAGCGCGGGTGAATTGGCGATCACCCCGTCGTAGTCGTCGGGATAGCGCTGCATCACCGTGTAGCCTTCGCGCCCACCTGTCGAGCCGCCGGCGAAATACATCCGTTGCGGCGGCCAGCCGTAGGCCCGCGCGATGAGCGCGAGCGCGGCGTCGTGCGTTTTCTTCAGATGCGCGTAGCCGAAATTCGTCACGGCTTCATCGACGAGGCCGAAAACCGCGAGCGATGAATTGCCCACATGCCCCGAGTCGTCGCCGAAGGTCGCATAGCCTTGCGCGAGCGGTGCGCGATCTGGAGAGAACGGCATCACGCCCGTACCGCTCACCACCACGCCGTTATAGCCCCCGCCACCGATCTGCAGCGCACGGCCGTTCCAGCGGCGCGGCAGATTCAGGTCGAAGCGGATATCGGGCGTGCTTGCCTTGAGCGCCTTGATGCGGCCCGTGATACGGCAATATTCGCCGCCCTGCTGATTGCCAGGCGCGGTAGCCGCCACCATCGCCGCGTTTTCGATCTGTACGCCGGCCGTGGGCAAGGCGATCAGTTCCGGCGGTAGCACCGCGCCGGCGAATTCTGCGCAACGCATGGCGAGCAGTGCTTCCCTGGGGGCGGCGAATGCCTCTGAGCCGCTCACCAGCCATAGCACTGCGCCGACGGCTGTGACGGCCGTGCGTGAACCGAGCGTGGAACGCACATGACGCAGATGGCGCACACGCGCCCTCACCCGTAACCTGCGCCGTTGGCGGCCGGGCGCGACTGCTGCCCCCTCCAGTCGTTCCAGCCGCGCGCGATCATCAACACCGCGCCGATGGCGACCAGATCGCCGCCGAGTCCGATCAGCGTGCCGCGAAAACCGTGGAACGTATGCGGCGTCGCCGTATCGACAACCAGCGACACCAGCGTGCCGGTAACGAAACACACAAGCCCGGTACGGCCGACCGTCACCACGGCCGGCAACCGCTGTGCGAGCCACGCGATGCTGCCCATGCGCACACACTGCGCGGCCACCCAGGCGATGACGATGAAGTTGATCACACGGTCCACGGAAAGGTTCTGTTTAAGCGTGCCGGGCAGCGGCTGCGTCAGCACAAAGAGTTTGACGACGGCGAACGCCAGCACCGCGACCACCGCGGCCCGCGTGAGCCAGCGCGCCGTAGGGGTTGCGTGAAAGCGCTCGCTGATGGGTTGCACCCGGCACAGAATGCCGAGCACGAACATCAGTTGCCATGCAAACGGATTAAAAGCCCAGTTGGCCACGTCGTCAATGCTGAATAGTGCGGCCAGCGGCCGGGCCAGCGCCCAGATCGTCACGCTCAAGCCCAGCGCCGCGAGCGAGGAGCGGCGCGCCAACGGCACCACGAACGGCACGAATAGCGCAAAGATCACGTACATGGGCAGTACGCTCGACAGATACGGCTGGCGCCGCAGCAGGGCAATATCGAACGCCTCGCGCAGCGGTTGAACCGCGAACGGCTGCCAGCCGGTCAGGTCAACCATCGGCTGGTTCAGATGTAAGAGCGCGAGGACGGCGCCCGATAACAGCGTCAATACGGCCGTCAACAGATAGGCGCGATAGATCTCCCAGCAGCGCCTGACGAAGCGCATCTTCGCCGCGCTCTCGCCGCGGCCGGCGAGCACCGCCGTATACGCTGCCGCCGACGCATAGCCGCCGAGGAACACGAACACTTCAGCCGAATCGCATAAGGCATAGGCATGCAACATCAGATGCGACAGCGTGCTACCAGGAATGTGGTCCAACACAATGACAATCAGTACGACGCCGCGGAAGAAATCCACTTCGATCGAGCGTCCGCGGCGGGTGTCCATTCAGGTTCTCGCAAGATAGTGCGTGCATGCAATACGCCGTAAAAATCGGTCGTATACCGTTGTTTCCGGTAGGAACTCCATGACAATAAAACGTTCCCACCATTGCCGTGCATCACATCGACGTACGCTGACAACCGCCCTCTAATTGCACGCGGAGTGGCAGCAATCCGAAATCCAGATGTCGGCGTACGGTAAAACTGCATCGTCACGCATTGAGCTACCGGAAAGTCTTGCGGCAAGTTTTGCGGCTTTAATGCGTCGAGCGCGAACGCAATCGGTAAGGGTCACGGAAAAAAATCACTGATTGTGACGCGCGATTTTTTTCGCTTTTTTTCATCGTAGGATGAATTCATACACGCCCGTCGGATGTCCCGCGTTTCGCTCGATGCCACCCTTCGACGGCGGCCACGCATGTGGACCGGACACGCTGCCGGGCTGATCTTCGATCTCCTGGCTCGCTGAGCGTCAGTGCGACGCCTTCTATTTGCCGTGGCTGAATTTACCGTCACCCATGCGCTCCGGTCCTTCCACTATCGCCCTGAACGGCAGCGCCTTGCGCGCCACCTTCACACTGGAAGACACCCACATGAACAACAGGATTGCCGGCTTCGACGGATTGCGTGCGATTGCAGTCCTGATGGTATTTTTTCAACACCGACTATTCGGCGAGATCGGCGAGATCGGTCACCTCGGCGTGTGGATCTTCTTCGCGCTGAGCGGCTTTCTGATCATCGGCATCCTGTCCGCGCAACGTACGCGCATCGAAAGAAACGGCAGCCGGTTCGGCGCTGAACTCAAGCGCTTTCTGTTTCGCCGCACACTGCGCATATTTCCGATTTACTACTTGATGCTGGTTGTGATGTGCGTGCTGATGGCGCTCGGCATGGCGAATCCTGAACTGGCCAGCGGCATGCCGTTTCATTTCGCTTACCTGTCGAACTTCTGGATCGGCTCCGTGCTGCATTACTGGCCGGGGCGTTACTCGCATCTATGGAGTCTTGCGATCGAAGAACAGTTTTATCTCGTGTTTGCGCCGCTGTTGCTGCTGGTTGCGGCGCGGCGGCATTACGCTGCGTGCCTCGCGATCGTCGTAGTTGGACTGGTTTCGCTGCTGGCGATGCGCGCGGCGCAGTGGCCGGAAATCACCATCTATACGCATCCACTGAGCAACTTCTGGCTGCTGGCGTTAGGTGGGATTGGCGGCTTGATGATCGCTGGGAAACAAAGCCGCTTGCGAGTCGTGCTCGGGCATGGCATGACGCTGTTCGTCTTGAGTATTTGCCTGGTGGTTTTTTGTGCGACTGAGCCAAGGTGGAGTCAGTTGGGCAGTTCGCTTGCTTTCACGATGGTCAGCGCCTTGTATGGCGTCTGCATTGCGGCGCTCGTGTGCTCGATTGCATGCTGCCGTAACGCGACAGTAATCGGCCTGCTCGAAACCGGCTGGCTGGTGAGCTTCGGGCGCATCAGCTACGGCTTTTATCTCTATCACAATCTGATTCCGGACCTGACCCGCAATCGCCACGCCACGGCGCTTTTCGGCGGCACCGTGCCGCTGTGGGCGCACGTCGCCGGCATTATCGCCTCGTTCCTGATTTCACTGGCGATGGCCACGCTGTCCTGGCGGCTGATCGAAGCGCCGATTCTTCGCTTGAAAACGCGGCGCGCACCAGTGGACGCCGCGACTTCAACACCCACGCAAACGCCGACCACGTTTGCCGCTGGCAATGGGCGTGCGATGAGAAATGAAGACGCCACTTCAGATGCCGTTTGAAGGAACCATTCCTTACGTTCCGCCTTCAGGCGGTTTGAGTAAGAGCGCGGTATCATGCAGCCCTCACTTAGCCGGCTGCTTCGAACCTTGCGCGACACGCGAGCACTGAACAGGCCGAACGATAAAAACAAACCACTGCACGCGCGCACTCCGGTTCATCTGATCCGCGCGGTTGGCTCGCGGACTTCAACGATGGTTCATTTCAGTTTCGCCAATGGCGTGCTTGGCGCGAGCCTGCAGACGCTCAGCCTTTACGCGCTGCTTGGCATCATTGCGGCGCTGTTGCTGGGCGGGATGGTCAAGGGCGTGGTGAGTATCGGCGTGCCGCTGGTTGCGATGCCGATTCTCAGCCAGTTCATGCCCATCAAGGAGGCCGTTCTATTGCTGTCCATGCCGATCATTCTCGGCAATATTCCACAGGCGCTGGAAGGCGGCGACATGCTGCCGACGGTCCGGCGCATTGCCGCGCCATTGATCGGTACGGTGATTGGCAACATCGTCGGCGTGAGCGTATTGATCTCGCTTGCGCCGCATCGCGCGCAAGCTGCTGCGGGCGTGTTGCTGATCGTCGCGGCGCTGCTCCTGTTGCTTTCGCCGAGACTTACGTTGAGGCCGGCATGGGCGAAGCCTGCGGGCTTCGTGCTGGGATTCGGTGCGGCACTGATGGAGAGCATCGCTTCGGTGCCGGGGCCTTTGCTGGCGATGTATTTGATCGCCACGGGCGCCACGGGGAAAGTCTTTACGAAGCAGATCGCGATTATTCTGGTGGTTTCAATTATCACGCTGGTCGCCACCTTTAGTGGCGGTGCGCATGCCAGCTGGAGCGATCTGGCCATTTCGGCCTGTGCGAGTGTGCCGGTAATCGTAGGAATGCTGTTAGTGCGGCCGCTAAGGGACAAATTGCCGCCAGGGGCCTTTCGGGTTCTGGTTCTGGTGTTCGTCCTGGCAGCCGCTGCACAGATGGTTTGGAAATCCGGCGTTTTATAAACGTTCGGGCTGCGCGTGCCGACAAATCCAAACCGTGGAACATGTTCTCTTGCGCTCCCGCCAGCGCAAAGCGGTTCAAGCGGCAGCCGGCTCGTGGACGATCTTCAGCGCGCTCTTGTGCTCCTTGATTAACCGGTAAACGGTTTCGCCAGGAACGGTCTCCCGTTCGAGCAGTTCGTCGGCAATGGCGCGCAGCACGGGCTCATAGGCCTGCAGCAGCCCATGGCACAACTCATTCAATTCCTTGAGCAGCACGTTAGCGTGCTCAATGGCGCTCTTCATTTGCAGGCCGGCGTACTGGGACGGCAGCGCTGCGAGGCTGAACAGATCGCCGTCGCGGTTGAAGCCAAACTTCGAGACCATGTCGAGACTGATGCGCGACGCCTCCTGCAAATCCGACGCAGCGCCACTCGACGCTTCGGAGAACGTGATAATTTCGGCATTACGCCCGCCAAGCAAGACCTGTATTTCGTTGCGGATTTCCGTTTCGCGGTACAGGTGCTTGTCCTGCGCCTTCGTGATGAGCGCGACACCCAACGCGCCGCCACGCGGCAGGATCGTGACCTCTTCGAGCACACCGGTGCCGAGCAGTGCGGCAACGAGACCGTGCCCCGCTTCGTGCACTGCGATACGCGTGCGTTCGTCCTCGCTCAGTGCCCGTTCGGCGCCGCTCACGTCGCCGATACGCGCAATCTTGATCGCTTCCATGAAATGCTTCGCGGCAATCTCCGTCTCGCCGGCTTTGCGCGCGACCAGCCCCGCCTGATTCACGACCATCGCGACCGTCGCTGGAGAAAGGCCCGTGGTTAGGCGAGCAAGCTGGTCGTAGTCGATGTCGGCGGCTTTCGACTTCAGCTTCTGCGCATAGAAGCGGAAAATCCTGGCGCGGTCTTCGCGGTCGGGCAAACGGACCTGCACGGTGCGATCGAACCGGCCCGGCCGGCGCAAAGCCTCATCCAGACTGTCAGGATGATTGGTCGCCGCGACGACGATGACGCCTTCGTTCGAAGCGAAGCCATCCATTTCCGCCAGCAATTGATTGATGATGCGGTTGCTCTCGGCTTCGACGGGACCGCCGCCGGTATCCGTGCGCTTGGCGAGGCCGTCCGCTTCGTCGATAAAGATGACCGTGGGCGCATTCTTGCGCGCGAGTTCGAACAGGTGTTTGACCTTCTGGATGCCAACGCCATAGTACTTCGCACTGAAATAGCTGCCCGTGATCGAAATGAAGTTCGCACCGCATTCGCCGGCGAGCGCCTGGGCAAGCCGCGTCTTGCCGACACCCGGGCCACCGACCATCAGAATGCCGCACGGTGCGCGCACCCCCATCGACGTGAATTGCTTCGGATCGGACAGATAGCCGCGAATGTCCGCGAGCGCCGCCTTCGCCTCACCCGCACCGATCACGTCGTCGAAACGCAGCGTGGGCGCCTTGCTGAGCAGCGACGCGCCGCCTCTCATCTCGCGACGCATGAACCACACCATGCCGCCGATCAGCAACAGCGGCAACAGCACGCTGATCGCGTCACGCACCTGGCCTAACACCGGAGCCCAGCGCGCCGCGCCGGTCCGGATGTCGGCATCGGGCAGCCAGACGAGCTGATAGGGCGCGGTCTGGTCAGCTTTGGATTCGCCGAGCAGCAGCGCATGCGAGAACATCGCGTTATGGTCAGTGACGAAGTATTTCGCGCCATCGCGCTTCGACACCAGAATCGCGTTGGGACTCACGCCGATTGCGGCCACGTTGGCCTCGTGGATATCACGCAACATTTGCGACGCGTCTTTCTCTTCGTGCGTCCACGCCGAGGTGTCGTGACGCATCTGGCTCGCGATGCCGGTCAGCGCCGGGGCGGCCTGCGCGCCGCGTTGCTGGTACTGCCAGGCGCTCAATGCGAGTAATACCGCGACTAGTGCAGCGCCGAGCCCAATGGCGATCTTGCGTGTGCGTCTTTTCCCAAGCGAGTTCTTTCCCGGCTTCATGAGTCACTTCCAAAAACGGGCCAATGGAGCCCTAATACTGGTCAAAATCAGGTGGTAGAGGTTGGCGAGGGGGAATCGGCTGACGCGACACCGCATATGCGCGGAAAGAAGGACATCGAACCATGCGTCCCTTTTAGCGGCTCGCACACCGGCCAGTATGCCGGATGGTCGCCTTTCCAATTTGCGGAAAAGGACCATTTCTACCGTGTATCCGGCGATTCATGCCGTCGGATTGGGGGAGCGATCGTCGCGTCAAAAATGACGGCCTGCCGCTCCGGCGCACAGTTTATCAGCCCACTATTCGCCGCGTATTCTGAATATCTGCACTTAACCGCGCCCTATTAAAAGCGGTCAACATTGCAGTAAATCGCGGAATATTGAAAACGCCCGTCCAGGCTGGCTGGCGGCGATTAGCTGGTGTAAGGAATGATACTGGGGATCAGCCGAGCGAGCGCCCGGCGAGGACAACACTTATGTGCCACCCTCGACCGGTCGCTCGGCCAAGTCTGGAGGCGCATACAGCAACACCCCCGAACGTCCGATGGGCAAGACGCCCACCTTTTTTTGCAACTGAGCGGCGAGCCTCTAATGGGCCCGTCCGCATCTCGCCGCACTCTCAGGTCCTTCTTTTTTATTGCCGGTGCCTTAAGACACCGGTCTGCTCTCCCGCAACTACCCCCGATCCTTGCAACCCTTCCCTTCAGCAGATTCAGACTCAGGCGGCCGTGCGCCGCCTCAGCTTCATCTGCGTTTCACTCCCGAGCTGGTCGAGAAGCTTGATAATCCGTTTGCGTTGGCTGGCAATCAACTCGTGAGTTTCTTCCAGCGCGCGAACGCGTTTTTCCCAGTACTCATGGTCGAGCGTGACTAGTACGCTTACCGCGTCCCCACGCGTTACGTACTGAACCATGCTCTCAAGATGTTCCAACTGGCTGTCTACCAGATTGGCCGGACGCCGCCCGCCACGCTGGGCGGGCGGAGGCTTATTCGTGCCGTTCATCTTTTGATACCCCGTAAATTGGCCGCCGGGCAAAGCCTGGGCCTCGCACCCATTGCGCCGCGAATGCTGATCGGCGCTCTTTCTGCGTGCAGTTGCGATTCCAGAAACGGGGCTTGTTTTAAACGGATTTATTGCGCCGTCAACGAAAGCGAGCTGCATCTAATCATCCGACAATACCGCAGGTTTTTTGTTTGGCTTTACCATACGTCTCAATTCCGGACGGCAGCATGTTAAATATTTGGTTACCATCGCTACCTCACTAGAGCCGCCTCCCCCAGTTCGCAGCAACCGATCCATGAACCAGCGCACATTGCCGCCGCACCTGGCCGCTGCCGCCGCAGCTGACTCGCGCTCCGCTATTTCCACGAGCCGCTTCAGCACGCACGCGCTCCCCGCCGAGGAACAATTTCTGGCGTGGCGCCAGCGCGTGGGACATGTGGTTGACGTACCGCCGTCGAAAGAGCAGGTCGCCGGGGGATTTCGCGGCGAAATCGATCTATACGCAGTCGGCGGAATGGTATTTACGGACTGCAGCACGGAATCGATGCTGCTGGAACGGTCGGTCGCGCGTGTTTCCACAGACTCGCGGCGCGATTACGCTTTTCACCTGTTCGTGGAAGGCGAAATCGGCCATGTGACAGGCATGCGCAAGAAACGCAGCGCGCCGGACTCGGTGCAGGGCATCGTCGCATTCGATCTGAACCAGCCGTTTCGGGCCGAACGGCCCGAATGCCGGCTTCTGAGCCTGTTTGTCCCGTCCGCGATCGTGGACGAAGAACTGCGCGACGGCGCGGCGATTCACGGCCGGATCGTGCAGCAGGGTTCGCCGCTGACCGGACTCGTGCTGGACCACCTGGCGGCAGTCGCCCGGGAAATCCCCACGCTCGACCCGGTCGCGGCGGCGGATGCATTACATGCCAGCGCCCAACTGCTGCTCGCCGCCTTCCGCAAGGATGCACGTCTGACAGGCGCGAGCCGGTCGGCGATGCAGGCTGCCGTGATGGGACAGGTGCGGCGCTACGTCGAAGCCAACCTGTACCAGGGTGACCTCACGCCGACCAGTGTGGTTCAGGCGTTGCAACTGAAACGCGCCACGATCTATCGCTGGTTCGAGCATGAAGGCGGGCTCGGCGCTTACATCCGCAATCGCCGGTTGCGGGAAGCGGCGGACGAACTTGTCCGTTTCCCGCATCTTCAGGTAACGGAAATCGCTTACGGACTCGGTTTCCAGAGCGCATCCGATTTCACTCGCGCATTTCGCCGCGCTTTCGACATGAGCCCACAAGATATGCGGTTGCGCGCGTTGGACCTGCAACACCGTAGCGCGTGGGAGCTTACGCCGACGGCTGCGAAGCACTGGCAACGCACGCATCCGGCGCCTTTGCCTCAGGAAATGCTCTCAGCGCGACAAGCGTGAGCAGGGTCGCGCCTATCAGATACCACGCCGGAATCATCGGGTCGCCTGTCCAGTTGATCAGCCACGTCACGAAGAACGGTGAAAATCCACCGAACAGGACAACACCGAAGCTGTAAATCACCGAAAGTCCGGCCGCGCGCCGATGCGCTGGAAAAGCTTCCATCATCAGCACGGAACCTGGGCCGGCGTTGTTGACCGCAAGCGCCACGTACGCCGTGATGATGACGAGCGCGGCGACGTCGCCCACGCCGTGCGTCAGCGCCCAGAATGCCGGCCATGTGAGCGCCAGCGAGGCCACAAGTGCCGCGTATTGCAGCGTCTTGCGGCTTGCGCAGCGGTCGGCCGCGCGCGCCACGAGCGGCGTCACCACGAGGATCACGAGCCCTGACAGGCAGGCCGTCAGAAGGCTGATTGCCGCCGGCCGATGCAGCGTACGGACCAGATAGGCCGGCATATAGAAGACGGTGAGGTAGATGCCCACCGAAGGCGCCGCCATCATCAGAAGGCCACAGACGAGGGGACGCGGATACTCCGCGAGCATGCGCCTCGGGCTAAGCCGCACACGCTGCGACGGCGCGGCGGCCGGCATCCGGCGACGCAGATACCAGCCGACCGGTCCGATCAGCCCACCCAGCACGAACGGAACGCGCCATCCCCAGTCATGCATGGCGGCGGGAGACAGTAGCACCGTGGTGCTCGCCCCGACCAGCGCGGCGGCGAAAGCGGCCGCGCCCTGGCTCGCGCCGCGCCAGCTCACCATGAAACAACGGTGCCGGTAGGCAACCGACTCCATCAACGAAGCCGATGCCGGCCCGATCTCGCCCCCTGCCGCGAGCCCCTGCATCAGGCGCGCGAGCACCATCAGCGCCGCCGCGGCGGGACCGATCGACGCATAGCCCGGCAGGCAGGCGATCAGCCATGTGCCAAGGGTCATTAGCGTAAGTGAAACCGTGAGGCCGGCTTTGCGGCCTCGGCTGTCGGCGATATGGCCGATCATGATCGCGCCGAGCGGACGCATCACGAAGCCCGCGCCGAAGGTGGCGAGCGAGAGCAGCAGCGACGATACAGGACTGCTCGATGGAAAGAACAGGTTACCGATGATGACTGCGGAAAAGCTGTAGACGGTAAAGTCGTACGCGACGAAACCGTTACCGATAACAATGGCGATGACGATACGCCTGAGTTCAGCGCGGGACGGTTGGCCCGCTTTGCGGGCAGCAGTTTGCATGGATTGCGGTCGACGGGGGAGCGTCGAGGTATTCAGGAGATTGGCAGAATGGGGGAAAGCTCTTTTCTTTAACGGCGCGAAACCACGCAACTTTACACTGAGTATGCCGATCTTCGCGTCGCGTACCCAACCGGCAAGGCGCAATTGTCAGGTGCGGCGAAAGCATCTGGCCACGCTGCTACACTTGCGCACCGCCAACTTCCCGAAGAATCTCCGCCGCCCGGCATCGTGCTGAACGTAATCTGCGTGAGCGGTCGCGTCACACATTCTGCGGCTGACACCCCTTCGCATCCCATGCTTCGATTCGAGAACCTCAGCAAGCGCTATAGCGAACGCATCATCTTTCAGGGACTGCATTACGACACCGCTGCAGGATGCGTGGCGCTCAACGATGAATCCGGCAGCGGCAAGTCGACGTTGCTTGGCATCCTCGCCGGCACGATCGAGCCCGACGCTGGCGAGGTGTGGCTCGGCGGCCATTCGCTGCGCGCCGCGCCGCACGAAGCGCAATCCGTGCTCACGTATGTCCCCGAAGACTGCATGACGTATCCGGACCAGACCGGTCGTGAGTATCTGGCGCGCGTGGCGTCGGAGAGAAAGACAGAGGTTGACAGCTACGCGCTCGATCTTGCCAATCGTTTCGGGCTCGAACCGCATCTCGACAAACGCTTCGAGCAGATGTCGTTTGGAACACGCAAGAAGATCTTCCTGACGGGCGCCGTACTCGGCGAAACCAACGTTGTGATCGCGGATGAACCGGTCGGCGGACTCGACGCCTCGGCGCGCGGCGTTCTGGTCGATCTGTTCAAAACGCTCGCCGAAACCCGCACGGTCTTTTTCTCAAGCTACGACACGGCCTTTACGGACGCTTGCGCGGCGCGAACCGTCCGCTTTGCGGATCTGGGGACGCGCGGCCAGGAAGTCTCTGCGCCGCCGGGTTAATACGCCCGCCCTTCAAACTTCACTGATAGCTCATTGTGAAAGTGGCGAGTCCCTTCACCGTACCCGGCCCTACTGTGCCGGTGGAAATGTACTGCGCGGTCAACGGTATGCGGGTCGTGCTCGCCGATGCACCGACAAGCCACTGATTTGGATTGCCCGCTACCGCTGAATCCGGCCCATAGCTGACCACCGTGCCACCACTATTGAGCAGGCGCAGCGCGACACCCGTCGCGGTCGACCCGCTCGCAAGCGTCAGATTGCTGGTCGTGTTGCCGGGAGCGGTTGCGTCAGTCAGCGTCACGTAGACATTCGCACCGGCCTGGCACGATAGTCCGATGCTGAGGTTCGTGTTGCCGACTGTCGTGCCCACAGGGCTCAATGCACTGGCATTGACGGTTGGCAGCGCGACGCTGACCGAGGGTGTCGTCACCGTGCAGGTGGTCGCGACGATGGACGTGTTGTTGACCGAAAGCGTCACCAGGGCCGGCGACGTGATATTCGCCGGAATATTGTGACTGACCAGTGTGAGCAATTGCGAGATGTTCACCGCGCCACCCGTCGTCACTTGTGCGGCCGTTTTGACCAGTTGATAGCTGAACGTGAAACTGCCCTGGAACGCAGCCGTCGTCGTGATCGGTGCGCCGAAATCGCCCCACTTGCCGAGCGCCAGGGTGGACAAAGTCGTATTGCCGTAGGTCACGTCCACAACCTTGATGCCGATCCCCGCGATGCCGGTATTCCACACGCCCGCTACCGCGCTGCTCGTCAATTGCGGGTAGTACTGGATATACCAACCGTTGTTGTACGGAGGCACCGTACCGGGATTCGACGGGCAGTTAACAGAAACAGTCGACGACCGCACCGGCCCAATTGCCGTGCCGACCGGTGTATCGCGCGGCACCGTGAGCGTGCCGAAGCTGATCGCCGCCGAACCGGTAATCGTGCATTGCAGCGCCGCGTAAGCGGGAACGCTGGCGATCAGGCCGGCACAGCCTGCAGCACATAACATCAGGATGCCAAAGTATTTTCTAACGGCGTCGTATGAGAAAGACATCTTCATTGCGCATTTCCTCCGGCGGACGAACCCGCCGCTGCTTCGTTCGCCACGCCGGCCACCCCGCCGCATACCGCGTCGATATGCGCATAGGCGCCGCGGTCTTCGCCCTTCGGCGGCAAGTGATAACCGAAGCCACACTGTTCATCCGCAGCATCGCCCCACTTCACGGTAAGCGCCCCGTCATCGGCCACGCCGCGCACGAAGATCCGGCTGTTCTGACCAATCGCGCCAACACTCTGCCCCTTCGTGTCGTACACGGTCGCGCCGAATGGCAACGGCGCGCCGTTCGGCAAGCGAGCCGCGATCACCGCCGCCCTGCCGGTCACCGTGCCGAAGTGGATCATCACCACCGAGTTGGCACGCGGCGCCACCTGCTGGCTGGTCGACTTGAATTCGACGTCGAGCGGGATCCCCTTCGGATCGATTTCGACTGTATTAAGGCTGTACGGCGTCAGATACGGAATCACGGCATAGCCGAAGTTGTCGATGCGCACGCCTGACGAATTGGTGATGCGGGCACCCTTTGCGTCTTTCGCCTCGACCACACCGATCGTGTCGCCCAGATCGTTGGCGAAGGTCACGCCGCCCGGATGCGCAACGATCGCCCCGGTCACGCCCGCCGACACTTGCGAGTAACCAGAGCCGCCGCTCGCGCTCGCTGCAAGCGTCGCGTACGGGCTACGGTACTGGCCGTTCACGCCACCCGTGCTCGAGCCCGGCGCATGGTTCGCCGTCACGCCATAGGTGAATTCGTTGTCCACACCGGCCGAGCCGTTCAGCATTGCCTGCTCGGACGAACCACTCTGACTGTTATGCGTAAAGCTGGTCGACAGGGTCGGCGCATGCTGGCTGGTGCCGAGCGGAATCGAAACGCTCGCGAAGATCTGGTTGTTCATCTGACCGGTCAGGCCGTCGCGCTGCCGCGACAGCGACACGTTGTAGCTGAAGTTGGTGCCGAGCGCACGCAACACGTTGTTGTAACCGATCTGGAATTGCGTGGTAGTGCCGCCGCGATTCCAGTAATCAAGCGTCGAGCCGACCACATAGGCATTGCCCCAGCCGTTGCCGAAGCTCTGGTTCATTGTCAGTTGGACCTGATTGCGCTGACGGTCGACCGAGCTCGGGTCCTGTCCCGCGGCAACTGCGCTGCGCGCCAGCATGGCGTCGCGCAACGCCCAGAAACCACTCGACGAATAGCGATAGGCGGCGACGGTGAAGTTCGTGTTGGTGGCCGGCACCAGCTTGCTGTAGCTGATTCGCACGCTCTGACCGGTAGTGTTGGTCACGCCGCGAATGTTGGCGCGCGCCTCGGTCACGTCTACCGCGACCGCGCCCAGGGGCGTGTTGACCGCCGCGCCGAGCAGCCCGGCGAGATAACCTTCTGCAACGATCGTCCCCGCGTAACCGGTGATGACGTTGTTGAAACCGTGCTGCACCGTTCCCTGAAGGAGATTGTCGTGCTGATTGACCTGCGCGTCGCGAAGCTGGCCCGCGGCGACATTGAAGCGCGTAATGCCAGGACGCAGCAACTGCGCGACCGACGCATAGGGCACCGAGAAACTATGCTGACTGCCGTCGGCTTCCGTCACCGTGACGAGCAGGTTGCCGCCGTAGCCGGTGGCGTAAAGATCGTTGATCTCGAATGCGCCTGGCGCGACCGTCGTCTCGTACAGCTTGTTGCCGTTCTGCGTGACGCTCACGCGCGCATTGGTCATCGCCACACCGCGAATCAGCGGCGCATAGCCACGCAGCGAATCGGGCAACATGCGGTCGTCGCTCGCCAGTTCGACACCGCGAATACCGATGCTATCGAAAACGGCGCCATCGGTAAATGCATCGCCGAGCGTCAACTGACTGCGAATCGACGGCAGATCGTGCTGCACGTAGGTCGCGATATTCTGATACGTGCGTGGTCCGTTCGATTGCCACGTCAGCGCGGAATTCTGCCGGAAGTGCCAACTGCCGACATTGATGCCACTATTCAACCCGAGATAGGTTTGCGTATTCGCTGCGCCTGAACCAGTCACGCGAAACGAGTTCAGGTTGTAGCCCAGGGTGGCCGAGGTCACGCCCTCGTCCCAGAACTCGGGGCTCACGTAGCCTTGCGGATTGCGCAGCAGCGCCACCTGCGGAATGCTCAGATCGAGCCGCAGATCGGACAGGTCGAAGGATTGCGACGCACCGTCGACGAGATCGGCGAGGTTCGCGCACTCACCCGCCTGCGCTTTTGCAAGTTCGCCACGGCCCTTGTCCGACAGTGCCGAGAAGTCCAGACCGAGGCGCTCGATCAGCGCCTTGCTGAAACACGGCACCGCGTTGCCCGCGCCTTCCCGTGCCACGAAACGCAACGCGTCGTGGCCTACCCAGTTTCCGTTCACGTAGAGATCTACTGTGTACTCGCCGGGCTGCACCGGATTGCCACGCTCGAAACGCGACACGTCCACGCTTTGCCCTTTCGGCTTCATCAGAAACTCACTGTTGAACTGCACGTCGGCAAGCATCGTCGAGCCGGCGAACGCCGGGGCCGTGCCCCAGGCGGCCAGCGCGCCAAGTATCACAGCGTGGCTGCGCCTGAGCGCGAACCAGTTTCCGGCTCGCGGCCGTGAGGAGTGTTCCCGGGTGCGCATGGTTACTTGCGGGTCTCGTCGCGCAGCGTTTTACCGTTGACACCGGCGCCGTAGTCGTTGATGAATGTGTAGTCGACCTGCGCGGGCACGACGGCGAGCGGTGCAACGTTGCCGACGTCGAAGTCGAAGTCGGCGCTCGCGCCCGGGTCGACCATGCCGCCCTTGTCGCTGGTCCAGTTCGTTGTGTTCTCGCTCACGACGATCTTGCTGAAAGTCACGTGATAAGGCGTCGGATTGGTCGCCTCGAGCGCGTAGCCGCCGTTGTCCTTGCGCACGAATTTCCAGCTGACTTTCGCGGCCGCTTCGTCCGCATTACCAGGGAGCCCCGTCGGACGAAAAAACAACTTGATGCGCGAACGGAACGCCAGTTGCAACGAATTCGGATCGCCCGCAGTAGCGCTGGCGTCCGCGCGCGGTGGCACTTCAAGCACGTTGAGCCAGAACAGCGACTCCTTGTCTTGCGGTAAGGGCTCCTGCGTGTAGATCAGGCGCAGGCTTTGCCCTTTCTTCGGATCGAGGCGAAACAGCGGCGGCGACAGGGTGAACGGCACCTTCGATTCGTCCGGCATCGCGTTCGGATTGCCTGTGTCGAGCCACACTTGCACCAATGCCGGTGCGTCACCTTCGTTATTGAGCTTGACAGTCACTTCACGCTCATTGGCCTGATAGATCACGCGCGTCCCGCTGATCACAACACCCGCATGCGCGCTGCTCACCAACCACGACAATGCGAAAACCGTCATCGCCTTTGATAAAATCTTTCGCATTATCACTTTGTTATCCTGATTACATGGCGAACTCCGGGTTCGCTCTGATCTCCTCGACAGCCGGCGCCTCTCACGGGCACCGGCTACCGCCCCGTAGCGTCTGGCTTTTACTGGTAGACGATCGAGTACATGACGGTCGTGTTGACCGTACCCGCCGTCGACGCGCCGTTCGTCGCAACGTATTGCGCGAAGTACTTGAGTGTGGCCGCACCGCTCGCCAGCGCGACGGCCTTCGAGTTCTGCGAGGCCTGGGCGGCACCCAGCGTGATAACGCTGCTGTCGCCGTTGAGCAGACCGATTTCTACGTTGGTCGCCGTACCCGAAGCGTTGACCAGTTGACCCGTGGTCGTATCGACGGTAGCGCCCGGCTCGAAATAGGTCGACACATTGCCCGAGTTCGGTGTGCAGTTCGATAGTGCGATGTTGAACGGTGTGCGGCCGGCAGTCGTGCCAGCAGTAGCGAGCGCCGATGTCGAGACGGTCGGCAGCGTGACGGTAAAGTTCTTGCCGGCGCCGTTGCCGCTGATCGTGCAGGTCTGACTCGTAATCTGACCGGTGAACGTAATGGTGCCGTCTGCAGCCTGCGAAATAGCCGGCATGGCAGCTGCGGCAGCAATAGCCGTAGCGAGTACGCCTGAGCGCGTGAGTTTCATGGTTATCCCCATTGATAAATAGTGCGTCGTATTAAAAGACCGTGTGTGTGGCGGGTTAAGCAATGGTGTTGCGCTCAAACCAACCGCGCCGGGTCCAATTATCGGGACGACGTCAAAAAGGGACAGTCAAGCAATGTCAGGGATAACGAGGAAAGTTTGAAGTAATGTCAAAAGGGACAATTTTTAAAGTAAAAACGACTTAAGCGGACACTGCGCTCCTGAAAATGACGTCTACGCTACCGGTTTTTGTTCATATGAATAGCGCGGACTGAGCAAAATCTACGTTTATTGAATGGGGGCAAGTCGATTTTGCCGGAAAGAGCTTTTTGTTGTCCGTTGCTGAGCTGTCAAATCGACTTAACTAAAGCTCGTTGCCTCGCTCCCCAGCAGTGATCACGCCTCGGACTACCTCGACGCATTCAATTGCCGCGCAGGTATCTCTGACGACATCTATTCGCGGAGTCCGAAATGAAACGTGCGCTTCTGATGCTTGCGCCCGTCGGCGGTATGCTGGTTGGCACCGCCTATGCGCAAAGCTCGTTGACGATCAGCGGAACAACGTACACGTATTGTGCCGCCGAGGGTCAATTCTGTTCGTTCACGGGCACGGCGAATGTCGTCTACGGCACGACTTCCCCTACCCTTCAATACGACATTAATGGCCCGTTCACAGGCGGGGTGCAGTGCTCGACGGGAGCGGTGTCGAGTACGGATCCCGCGTTCGGGTATGGGAAGAGTTGCTGGTACAAAAACAGTTCGACGCCCACGCCGACTCCGACACCCACCCCTGCTCCGGCGCCGACACCGGCTCCTGCCTGGACGCAATGCGCAGTCGAAAACGCGCGCTGTTCGTTCACCGGCAAGATGACCGTGCTTTACGGCGCAAGCACGACTGCAAATAACGTGAGCAAAGTTTTCACCAACGGCACGACTTGCAGCAACACGGCTTTCGGCACTGACCCGGCGTACGGGACTTCGAAGTACTGCTGGATTCCGAAGGCACCGGCGTCGACGCCGACACCAACACCGACACCAACACCAACACCGACGCCAACACCGACACCGACACCGACACCAACACCAACACCGACGCCAACACCGACGCCAACACCGACACCAACGTCTGCGATCGCCTGCGCGGCACCGACGACTACAGCCGGAGGCACCGCCAACGGCCTGATCGCCGCCGACACGCCGAGCAGCGACGGCACCCGCCTCTTCAATCGGGGCAGCAACTTTCAGGTGTCGTTCGTCACCACGGCGAAATCGGCGGACACAGTTGTCTGGTCAATGCAGGATCAACTGGGCAGCATCAAGGGCGGCGGCTCGTTCGCCGTGCCGAGTGGGACGCAGTCCAGCACGCTATCCTGCCAGAGCACCGCGGCAGGTTACTTCGCGATCACGGCGACGCTGTCGCACGCGGGCGGCACGTTGCCGCAATCGGGCACGCGCCCAACCGGCATTGCCACGTTCGGTATCTTGCCAAACCTGTCCGGCACGATACCGGCTGTTAGCTACGCGCATCAGGAACAGCACCGCTTCGGCATGCAAGGCTTCAACGACAATGGGCCGATGCTCGCGGCGCTCGGCATCGCCCAAACGATCGACGACCGTGAGCTGTCCGCCATGGAGCCCAACGCTGCGAATACGTGGACGCCGGCCTTATCGGATCTCGATCCGTTCTACACGAACGGCAAGATCATGCGGCTCATCAGGCTGGACGGCATTCCCGCGTGGGCCAGTCCGACGGGTGCCTTTCAGGACGATACAAACGCGCCGACGAACGAAACCTACTATCAGAACTACATGGCGCGCGTGGGCACCGATAGCGCCGCGATCCGTCAGCAGTATTTTCCCAATCAGCAAAACGACTACTACCAGGTAACGTGGGAGCCTCAATGGGTCGATTCGACCGCCAACTTCATCGCGATGTACGCGGCCGTCTATGCAGGCCTGCATTCGACTGATCCGAACGCGGTCGTGATGGGCACGTCCAATGTCTTTCCTGCAAACTGCTCGACGCAATGTACGCAGGGATATCTTGCCACCTATGCCCCGCTGGGCCTCGGCAAATACATCGACGGTGTGACGACACACGGTTACTACAACGCCGGCACGTTCGCGGCGCATCCTCCCGAACAATACGACACCGATCCGAATCCCTCGAATGTCGCGAACGCCCTCGATCAGCAGATGAGGTCATTGCGCTCGCAAATGCAGACGGTCAAGCCGAACATGCGCCTGTGGGTGACCGAACTCGGCATCACTTACGACTCCGGCGCGGCTTATGGGGCGAACTATCCGCCGGCGAACCAGCTGTACGGGCAGGCCGCCGTCGCATTGCGCGCGCATTTGATCATGCTCGGCGAGGGTGCCCAGGTCACCTACTTCTTCTACGGCGCGGACTATCCGGCGGACGTGGGTATCGGCACGTTCTTCGATCTCACCGATCCACAGGGGCAATACGGCGCAACCAATCTGAGCCCCAAACCAGAAGCGCTGGCGTTCGCCGCGTTGACCCGCGTTCTGGACGGAACGCAAACGCTCGGAGTCCTGAACGGACTTCCCTCGATGGTCTATGGCTACGCATTCCAGCAACTGAATTCAGGTTCGGTGATCGCGGCGCTATGGACACACAACAATTCGAACTGGCCGACGTCGTCGGGTACATACAGTTCAACCTATAGCACCGGCTATGCATTGACCGTGAACTCAACCGGCACGAATGGCAACGTGAGCGTCATCGACATGATGGGCAATGTGACCTCAGTGGCCTATACGAACGGCGTGGTGAATCTCACGCTGACCGAGTCGCCCATTTACGTTGTGCTGGCGAATTCGAATGCGATACAAGGCAAGTACACGGCACCTGTGGGTTACACGGGGCAATAGCGGTGCTGCCGATGAGCGTAGGGTGATTCAGTGTCAGTGAACCATCGTCACCGGGGTAACCGTGCGCCTCGCCAGCGAGGCGAGCATGGCCAGTCTTCGGAAGAAGCCCATATGACTGGCATCGATCACCATCACGTCGGGCTGGGTGGTCGCCACGTAGTCGGCGATCGCTTTCGTGCGGTGGCCGAAGACGCGTTTCCAGTGATATGGCACGCCGGCTTCTTCGAGAATCGTGCGGACGTCGATCAATGCCTTCAGCATGGCCTGCTTTTCATGGCGTACCAGCGAGCTTCGACTGTGAAAGGCCGCCGCGCGCCCCTGATCTACCGGCTCAAGTACTTCCAGCAATTCGACTTCGGTTACGCCGCGCTCCAGAAACATGAACGCCGCGTAACGCGCGGCTTCTATCGCGCCGCCGTGGTCGAGAACAGGGATCAGCATTCGTATCATTGAAAACTCCGGGACCGCTATCTGGTACTCTGAGCTTAGCCAAAGCCGCGTTAAAGTCGCGTAAAAATCTAAGCCGCGTTTTTGCCGTATCGGACGAGGCAAATTGCGCAGCGGCACCAAGCGTCATCACGATGCCTGTATCGCAGCAGGATTCAGTTCGATATGCAAAATCACGAGCCACCGCTTCGGACAATCCTCAGCAATCTGCGGATCCTGCTTCCTGTCGCCGCCCGTCTTTACGAAACCCTTTGCACGTGCGAAGCCGAACGCGCGCCGCGCGTCGGATTGCAGCCACAGTGTTAGCAGCCCGCATGTCACGCAACTGAAAAGCCAGATCGTTTCATGAGGCAGCGTGGCATCGAGTTGCTGCGCGACGTACGTGAAGATAGTCGTGAGAACCTGATTGGTGACGAAGGCGATGGCGACAACCTTGCACATCCCTCTGAGCATCATGGCGGGTCTTGAGGGCGTCATGGAATCTCAAACCTCCAGCATCCGGCGTGCTTCCACCTCGGCCAGGGCCAGTGCTTCGCCTGAATCACGCATCGGCCGGCCGCAGCCACGTCCGGTCACCTGCTGGATCTGTTTGTCTTGCCGGGTTGTCGTCACACACAGTGCGCCTTTGAACATGTTGCCCGGTGCGGGAAACACACAAGCCTCGACAGTCACGTTGCCCTTTGTTTGTTTGAATGCCATACAACCTCCAGCCAATTACAGATTTTTCTTGCGGCGGAACGCCAGACTCAAACTCTACTGGCAACGCCGTAAAGGCCGAGAAACGATTACCGCCGGCGCTGTAAAAATTCTGTGAAATTCACCGCGCGCCGACCAACCGGTAGCCCACGCCGGCCTCGGTGACAATGTGTTCTGGATGCGCGGGATCGCATTCGAGCTTGTGGCGCAGATGCCCCATGTAGATCCGCAGATAGTGGTGGTTGTCGGTTTGCAAGGGGCCCCATACCTCGCCGAGCAGTTGCTCATGCGTCAACACTCGCCCCGCATGGCGCACCAGCGCGGAGAGAAGGCGATATTCGGTGGGGCTGAGATGGACGATCCGGCTGCCACGCACCACCGTCCGCTCGCCGAGATCGACCGTGACGAGGCCGAACTGAACCTGAGGCACGCCAACCCTGCCGCCGTTGGCCTGCCTGCGCAAATGCGCGCGGATCCGGGCACTCAGCTCGGGTAAGCCGAAGGGTTTAGTAAGGTAATCGTCGGCGCCGGCGTCGAGCGCGGCGACCTTGTCTTCCTCGCGGCTGCGCGCCGACAGGACGATCACCGGCATCGCGGACCAGCCGCGCAACTCACGGATCACCTCGATGCCATCCATGTCCGGCAAACTCAGATCGATAATGACGAGATCCGCCAGCCTTGTCGCAGCATGGGCCAGGCCCTGTGCGCCGGTCTGCGCCTCGAAGACACTCATACCGGCCGCTTCGAGGTACGTGCGAACGAAACGGCGAATGGCTTTGTCAGCGTCGATCACAACGACTGTAACGGTGGGATCGCTCATGAATGGGCCACGTCGACAGCACCCCGTTAAGGTCGCGGCCAACGTCCAGGCGGGGTCTCCAAAGATTATTGAACAGGCGCGCTTCAGGCGTGCGCCGGCAAAGCAGCAACAGCCAGGCAATAGCCAGGCAACGGGCTCAATGCATCGGCTTGAGATCGTCCAAAGCCAGGTTGAGCTTCAGCACATTCACGCGTGCCTCACCGAAGATACCGAACTGCCGCCCCGACGTATTACGCGCAACAAGATTCGCCACCTGATCCACCGGCAGACCACGGGCCTTCGCCACACGCGCCGCCTGATAAGCGGCCGCCGCAGGGCTGATCTCCGGGTCGAGGCCACTGCCTGACGACGTCACGAGATCCACCGGCACCGGTTGCGACATGTCGTTACCGGCGGCCTTCAATGCATCGAGACGGCCTTTGATTTCGTCGGCAAGTGCGGGGTTGGTCGGGCCGAGGTTCGACCCACCCGAATTCTGCGCGTTGTATGGCTGGGGCGTGGTGGCCGACAGGCGTCCCCAGAAATAGTACGGCGCATCGAACTGCTGGCCGATCAGCGCGGAGCCGACGGCCTTGCCGTTCTTCTCGATCAGACTGCCGTTCGCTTGCGCCGCGAATGCCACATGACTGATTGCGGTCACGACGATCGGATAGACCACCCCGGTGATCACAGTCATCAGGATGAACAGGACGAGTAGTGGACGAAACAGCGTTTTCATGATGTTCACCCTCTTGGGTCAGACCCAGCCGAACACGTTCAGCACCATATCGATCAGCTTGATGAACGGGAACGGCAGCAGTATCCCGCCCAGGCCGTAGACGAGCAGATTGCGGCGCAACAGCGAGGCCGCGCCGAGCGGCCGGTACTTCACGCCCTTGAGCGCGAGCGGAATCAGCGCCACGATAATCAGCGCATTGAAAATCACCGCCGACAGAATCGCCGACGACGGTGAGCTCAGATGCATCACATCGAGCACACGCAGTTGCGGATAGGTCGTCGCGAACGCCGCCGGGATGATCGCGAAGTATTTGGCGACGTCATTCGCAATCGAGAACGTGGTGAGCGAGCCGCGTGTCATCAGCATCTGCTTGCCGATCTCGACAATCTCGATCAGCTTGGTCGGATTCGAATCGAGGTCGACCATGTTGCCGGCTTCCTTCGCGGCCTGCGTGCCGGTGTTCATCGCCACCGCCACGTCGGCTTGCGCGAGCGCCGGGGCGTCGTTGGTGCCGTCGCCGGTCATCGCCACGAGCCGCCCTTCGGCCTGGTGCATGCGAATCGTCGTCAGCTTCGCCTCGGGCGTCACCTCGGCGAGAAAATCGTCCACGCCGGCTTCGGCGGCGATCGCTGCAGCCGTCAAACGGTTATCGCCCGTCACCATGATGGTCTTGATGCCCATCTTGCGGAGTTCAGCGAAGCGCTCCTTGATGCCACCCTTGACGATATCCTTCAGCTCGATCACGCCCATGCAGCGTGCGGCGCTCTCGCCGCGTACCTGCTGCGCGACGACCAGCGGGGTACTGCCGCGCCGCGCGATTTCCGTCACCGCGGCGGTCAACTCCGCGGGGAAACGGCCGCCGTGCGCCTCGACATAGTGCTTGATCGCATCGGAGGCGCCTTTGCGAATCTCGCGGTCGGGCAGATCGACACCGCTCATGCGCGACTGTGCGCTAAAGGCAAGGAAGGTTGCCTGCAACGCATGCATATCGCGTTCGCGGATATTGAAGCGCTGCTTCGCGAGCACGACGATGCTGCGCCCCTCCGGTGTTTCGTCGGCGAGTGACGACAACTGCGCGGCGTCGGCGAGCAGTTCCTCCGTGACGCCCGGCGCGGGCGTGAACGCCGAAGCCTGGCGATTGCCGAGCGTGATCGTGCCGGTCTTGTCGAGTAACAATACGTCAACGTCGCCGGCCGCTTCCACGGCGCGGCCGGAGGTGGCGATCACGTTCGCCTGCATCATCCGGCTCATACCGGCCACACCGATCGCCGACAATAACCCACCGATCGTGGTCGGAATCAGGCACACCAGCAGCGCGACCAGTGCGGTAATCGTCACCACGTGACCGGCTTTCGCGGCTTCGACCGAGAACATCGAGAACGGCAGCAGCGTCGCCGTAGCGAACAGCAGCACAAGCGTCAGCGCGACCAGCAGGATCGTCAGGGCGATTTCATTCGGCGTCTTCTGACGCTTCGCGCCTTCGACCATCGCAATCATCCTGTCGAGGAAGGCCTCGCCCGGATTCACGCTGACCCGCACGACGATCCAGTCCGACAGTACACGCGTGCCGCCCGTCACCGAAGAAAAATCGCCGCCCGACTCGCGGATCACCGGTGCGGATTCCCCGGTGATCGCCGACTCGTCGACCGAAGCGACACCTTCGATTACCTCGCCGTCAGCCGGGATCACGTCGCCGGTTTCGACCAGCACGACATCGCCTTTACGCAGATCGGTGGCTGTCGTGATGCGGATCGGCGACTTGGGATGCGCTTCCTGCAGCTTCTTCGCCATCACGTCGCGTTTCGCGCTGCGCAGCGACGCGGCCTGGGCCTTGGAACGGCCTTCGGCGAGCGCCTCCGCGAAGTTCGCGAACAGCACCGTGAACCACAGCCAGAGCGCGATCGCCAGGATAAATCCAGCAGGCGCCTCGGCCTGGCCGCCGAGCGCGGCGATCCACAGAATGGTCGTCAGAATGCTGCCGACGTACACGCAGAACATCACCGGATTACGCAACTGATGGCGGGGCGCGAGCTTCCTGAACGAGTCGACGAGGGCCGGCCGGGCAATCGACGGGTCGAACATCGAGCGCGCCGCGTTACGTGCCTGACCGATGTTGCCAGGCTGATGAACCGGCGGTTGGAGTCCGTTAGTCATACTATCCTCTCAGTCAATGTCCCGCGACCATGATCAGATGTTCAACGACGGGGCCAAGCGCTAGCGCAGGCACGTACGTCAGTGCACCGACCAGCACCACTGTGCCGAGCAGCAGCACGACGAACAGCGGGCCGTGCGTCGGCAGCGTGCCGGCGGTAGCGGAGATGCGTTTCTTGGCGGCAAGCGATCCAGCGATCGCCAGCACCGGCACAATCGAACCGAAGCGGCCGAACCACATGACGACGGCCAGCGTTCCGTTGTAGAACGGCGTATTGACCGAGAGGCCCGCGAAAGCGCTGCCGTTGTTATTGGCGGCCGAACTGTAGGCGTAGAGGATCTCGGAGAATCCGTGCGGCCCGGGATTGGCGACACCGGCCACGCCGGCTGCCGTCAGCACGGCGATCGACGCACCGACCAGCACAAGCAATGGCGTGAGCAGCACGGCAATCGACACCATCTTCATTTCGTACGATTCGATCTTCTTGCCGATGTATTCCGGTGTTCGCCCAATCATCAGGCCCGCCACGAACACCGCGAGCAAAGCGAACACGAGCATGCCGTACAGACCCGAGCCGACGCCGCCAAAGATCACCTCGCCGAGTTCGATCAGCAGGAGCGGCACGAAGCCGCCCATTGGCGTCAACGAATCGTGCGTGTTGAGCACAGCGCCACACGATGCGGAGGTGGTCGCCACGGTGAAGATGCCGGACTGCGCGATGCCGAAGCGGGTTTCCTTGCCTTCCATGTTGCCGCCCGGTTGCAGCGACGATGCGGTTTGATCGACATGCAGCGACGTAAATAGCGGATTACCGTTCTGCTCAGACGAAATCTCGCCCCAACAGGCGACCGCGAAAGCGATCGTCATCGCGGCGAGCACCGCATAGCCCTGGCGCTGGTCGCCCACCATCCGGCCGAACACCACGCACAACGCAGCCGGAATAACGAGCATCGCTATCATCTGAACGAAGTTGGCGAACGGCGTCGGGTTCTCGTACGGATGCGCGGAATTGGCGTTGAAAAAGCCACCGCCATTGGTTCCGAGCATCTTGATCGCTTCCTGCGACGCAACCGGCCCCATGGCGATGGTCTGCTTGTCGGCCTTGTTGTCCACCATCACCGGGTTGCCCTTGGCGTCCTTGACGGCGTTGCCCTGAGCATCGGTTTTCGGGATTTGATACGTCGTCACCTGCAGCGTCGGCACGTCTTCGTACGACCTGAAGTTCTGAATCACGCCCTGACTGATGAAGACGAGCGCGATAACCGTCGCGAGCGGCATGAGGATATACAGCGTGATACGTGTCAGATCGACCCAGAAATTACCGATCGTCGCCGTCGTATGGCGTGCGAAGCCGCGAATCAGTGCGACCACGACAGCAATGCCGGTGGCCGCCGAAAAGAAGTTTTGCACCGTCAGCGCGGCCATCTGCGTCAGATAGCTGACGGTCGATTCCGGCGTGTAGTCCTGCCAGTTCGTGTTGGTCACGAAGCTGATTGCCGTGTTGAAGGCGGCGTCGGGCGTCATCGGTCCGAAACCCTGCGGATTCGCGGGCAGCCATTGCTGCAAACGCAGAAATCCATACACCGCGAGCACACCGAGCGTGTTGAACACCAGCACGGCCAGCGCATAGTGCTTCCATGACATTTCGGCGCCGGGGTCGACCCCGGCGAGCTTGTAGAGCGCGGTTTCGATCGGTCGCCCAATGCGGCGAACAACGACCGAAGAACCGTCCACCACACGGGTCATATAACGGCCGAGTGGTATGGCGAGCGCGATCAGCACGACGATGTACAGGCCGGGCTGAAACAGGTTATTGAAGTTCATTCGAGAGCCTCCGCGCGTAGCAAGGCGTACACGAGGTAAGCAAACAGAATCAGCGTCGAGGCCGCCGCGAGCCAGGTCATCCAGGTAGTCATGGACGGCCTCCGGGCGCGCGGCGAAGCTTGTCGCAGCCAATCACGAAGGCCGCGACCAGGCCGCTGAACGCAATGATTGCGATGAGGTAAAGCAGATCCATGGTCTGGTCTCCCACGAGGGACTCCTGCACCATGAAATCTAGGAAAATCCGCGTAAACGCAGCGTTAATACTTCGGGGCGTTTCGTAAAAACGATGGGCGTGGTGCGAGAGATCTGCGGGCTGGCGCAGCTATATGGGCTTGCTGGGAGACTTTCAGGCGCTTTGAGCTGCCCCTTTAGAGCAGCCGGCGCCAGACAGCAGCCTACGCCGCCCGAGCCGCTTTATCGTGCGCGGCCTGTTCGAGCCAGAGCTGGCTATCGGGAAACCAGAATGCGTCCGGGCGCGGAGGCGATACGAGCTTGACCGGAAGAGAGGGATTGAATATTTTCGACCACGCGGACAGATAAGACGGCGTCTTCACGAGGAACCCGCAATTGGCCAGCAGCAAGCTGGAAACCAGTGCCTCGCGGCCGATTTCGAGTCCCGGATAGCCACTGAAGTGAACGGGCGTGCTGCCACGTGCAAGGTGTTTTGCCGGTGCTACCCTGACCGGCTTGCTGAATGGCCAGACGATAAAAAAGTCGATAAACGCCTGCTCGTCGCTCGAGATGAAAATATTGGTGAGCTGCGGGTTTTCCGCAAGCGTCGATTCCACCTGCCGGCAAAAGCTTCCCCATGAAACCGGAATGGCTTCCAGCGTTTTATCAGTACCTCTGAAATGCGCGCCAAGAGTCGTTGTGCCGATCCCGAGCTTCCGGCAGATCGAGTCGACTTCTTCGTAGATATGCGTGGCCGGCCGATAGTGCGCGAAGAAGAGTTCGCTTGCGCTTCTGAGTTGAAGCCTGGCCTCATAACGCTGACGAAAGCCCAACTGAACCAGGTCGCGAACTGTCGACGTTCTCACCTTA
Source organism: Paraburkholderia sediminicola (assembly GCF_046026855.1). Taxonomy (GTDB): domain Bacteria; phylum Pseudomonadota; class Gammaproteobacteria; order Burkholderiales; family Burkholderiaceae; genus Paraburkholderia; species Paraburkholderia sediminicola_A. Next base: position 366,127 of record NZ_JAQQET010000001.1, read on the forward strand.
TGGGTGAGCGCGGCTCCCGAGGCAGGGTGCACAGACTCGAAGAAAACCGACAACCAGTCAAGTTTTCCTTCGGCGTCACCGTACAGCCCGCCGCGTGCGCTAATACACGGGGTGAGGCATTTCTCGTCGCAATACATCAGAATAAACAGGACCATCTGCAACACGGAGAAAAACCCGGAGTTCTCCTGAATCTCGATGGAAAAAATGCCCCTGTTCAGGCGCTGTGTCGCATGAAGCGAAATCCGGCGCGGCGTGGCCACGGAATGCTTGAACCCCTCGCTGCGTCGGAATTGTTTCGCCCGGTCGACCACCTTTCTCAACATACCTGGCTCCTAATTAATTAGGTATTCTTTGAAATGGCACGCACCTGTTTGCTGCGAAGGTATGGATGCCCCAGCATAGCATTTCAAAAAGTCGAGCCAAGTAAGTCTGGCTCGTCTTAGTGAGCTAACGTACAAAGGACCGGTAAGGTTTTCCCTGGATAGGCGAGCGGCACTGCCAGCTCAGTCCGGCATCTCCCCGGTGTACTCATAGGCCACCGTTCCCCTGGGATGCCTGAACCACCCCGGATCCCGATAGTCATTGCGCCCCAACCCCTCTCGCACTTTCACCACGCTGAACATGCCACCCATTTCCAGCGCGCCGAACGGCCCTGTGCCGGTCATCATCGGCAGCGTGTTGTCGGGTAGCGGCATTTCCATCCCGCCCATCGAGCCACCTGTGCTGCCCATCGCCATGTAGTCCGGCACCAGCTTGTTGATCCGTTTCGCGAGGTCCTTCTGCGGCACGCCGATCAGGTTCGGTACCTGATGCCCCATCGCGTTCATGGTGTGATGGGATTTGTGGCAATGAAATGCCCAGTCGCCAGGACGGTTCGCCGTGAATTCGATGGCACGCATCTGGCCGACGGCGACATCCGCGGTCACTTCGGGCCAGCGGGCGGAAGGCGGAATCCATCCGCCGTCCGTGCCCGCCACTTCGAAGTGATAGCCGTGCAGATGGATCGGATGATTGGTCATCGTCAGATTGCCGACGCGGATGCGCACGCGATCGCCGGCCCGCACCGGCAAAGCATCGATGCCCGGAAAGACGCGCGCATTCCACGTCCACATGTTGAAGTCCGTCATCTCGTTCACGCGCGGCGTGAAACTGCCCGGGTCGATGTCATACGCGGACATGATGAATACGAAGTCACGATCCACCCGCATGACATCCGGGTCTTTCGGGTGAACAATGAACGTGCCCATCATGCCCATTGCCATTTGCACCATCTCGTCGGCGTGCGGGTGATACATGAAGGTGCCGTGCTTCTCCAGCTGGAACTCGTAGACAAAGGTCTTGCCCGGCGGAATATGCGGCTGCGTGAGACCGCCGACGCCATCCATACCGCACGGCAGAAGCATGCCGTGCCAGTGAACCGTAGTGTGCTCGGGCAGCCTGTTGGTCACGAAGATGCGAACCTTGTCGCCTTCGACCGCCTCGATGGTCGGCCCCGGCGCCTGACCGTTATAGCCCCACAGGTTTGCGCTCATACCCGGCGCCAGTTCGCGCACCACCGGCTCGGCGATCAGATGAAACTCCTTCCATCCATTCTTCATGCGCCACGGCAGCGACCAGCCGTTCAACGTGGCAACGGGCGTATACGGCCGGCCATTCGGCGGTGCGAGCGGTGCCTGCATCGTGGCCGTGGCCATCGTGGGCGCCTCAGGCAATGACGCGGCGCCGGCCTTGCTGACCAGTGCCGCCCCCAACAGCGCGGCCCCAGAGCCGCTGAGAAAATTTCGACGAGACACCATGTTATTGACCTTCGGAATCTGTGGACGACGCCGGCGGCGTCATGGATGTAATTGACGCAGCAGCCATCGCGAGAGTCGGCAAGCGGCCACCGAGCGCCTGCTGCAAGTCGGTCTCCGCGAGCCAGTAGTCTTTGAGCGCGTCGATATAGCTGTTCACCGCGCCGATCTGGTCGCGCGAATCGGCGAGCAGTTCGAACACGCTCGCGAGCATGCCGTTATAGCGAAGCAGCAGTTCGTCCGAAATCGTTTTGCGGATCGGCACGACTTCGTCACGATAGTGCTTCGCAACGTCGTAGTCGGTCACATAGGCCGAATACGATTCCCGAACCTCCGAGCGCGCGTTGATCGCGGTCTCGGCAACGCGGTTCGTCGACTGCAGGTAGATCGCTTCGGCGCGCGCTACCTTCGAGGTGCCCCAGTCGAAGATCGGAATCTCGACGCTGATCTCGTAGCCCTGTTCGCGGCCGTCGGAGGTCGTGAAATTATTCTGATAGCCGACATCCAACGCATTGATGAAACGCGTTGCCTGGACGAGGCCTAATGAGCTAGCAACACGCTGGGTCTGCAGTTTCGCCGCCTGAATGTCCAGCCGGTTCTGCATCGCGAAGCGCTCGAGGTCCTGCAACTCGGGCCGGGCTGCGGGCAGATCGGGCAGACGCTCAGGAAGGTCGTACTGCGCTTGCGGCCCCCAGAGACCCATCGTGCGTGTGAGCTTCTCACGCGCGGATACGGACTGCTGCCGCGCCTTCGCCAGTTGTGCGACGGCTTCCGCATAGAAAGCCTGCTCACGCGCATAGTCGAGCTTGCTGAAGTTGCCGGCTTGCTGCATGCGCAATGCGAGTTCCGCGCCGGCTTGCGCCGAGTCCTTCACCTGCTCGGCGTAGGTTGCGGACTGCTTCGCCGCGACCGCGCCGATATAGGCGCGTCGAGTATCGGCGGCGACCTTGAGCATGGCGTCCGCCGCGAGCAGCCGGGTCTGCTCGAAACGGCGGCCCTCGATGCGTGTCGCCAACGGCAGCGTCAGCACGTTCAACAAGCCGAGCGTGAACGTGCGGCTGATGCTCAGATCGTTGCCGCCGCGCGTGCGGCTGAATGTGAAGCCGGGATTCGGCAGCCGTCCCGCCTGCACCAGATCCGCTTCGGCGATGCCGAGTTCGCTGTATGAGGCTTGCAATCCGCGGTTGTTCAACAGCGCGATCTGGATCGCGTCGTCCATGCCGAGTGGCTGCGATAGCAGTTCCTGAGTGCGTTTGGCGACAGCGCTTCGGTCTTCGTCCGTCTTGACCAGCACGGCGTCTTTTTCAAGCCGCTGCGATGCTGTTGTGGAAACGGTGTCGAAGCCGCCGTCCTTCGAAAACGTCGCGCAGCCGGCGAGGAACGCCAGCGCGGTGACGGCGACGATGACTCGGCCGTGATGAAAAAGATGCGGCCTCATTTCGCCGGCTCCTCGTGATGGGCGCCGTGGTTAGAGCCGCCGTTGGTCTCGTCACCTGAATGCATTTGACCGTGCTCCATCCCGGGCTCGTCTGATGAACTCGCCACCGCGCGATTGAGCGCTTGCCAGGTCGGCGCTTGCTGCTCCCGGAATGGCCGATAGCCCACGAAGGCGGACGGCACATTGACCGCCGGAACCGATGCCGCGGAATCCGCCGGGTCAGGGCCTATGGGTGTGGCGTGCACGAGCGCCGGCAATACCGCCGTCGCGCCGAGCAGCGCTGCAATAAACGTTCGCATTGATTGTCTCGTCGTATGTCACCCGGACGGCCGACGTGTGACATACGGCCATCAAGGCGAAATTGAACATCGCAGCATCACGCTGCGAGGGAACTAGACGAGAGCGATTCGGGGAGGTCGTTCGATGCCGTCAGTCAGAAATGACGCGACACGGACAGAGGGAGCGAGAGGCACAGCGAAATGAACTGCGTCGGCGGATATCGCCGCAACCGGAGCGGCCGGCAAGCCGCCGCCGAAACAGCACGACGCACATGTCGAACAGCTGTGCGCATGATGCGCGCCACCAGCATGACTGTGGTTCTGCGAATCGGCACCGGCGATGTCATTGGCGCTATCGGCCATCATCGCAGCATGGTCATGCGGGTGAGTCGCCTCGCCAGCATTCTCATGGGACATGGACACCCCTTCTCCACCACGCGAGGACTCGCATTTCATGGAGACGGCCGCGAACGACTGAACCGGAAGGCTCAGCGCGAGCAGCACGACCAGGAAGAGTTTGCGCCAGTAAGACATGGGTACGGAGTCTAGCATGCTGATTAAGAAGACTGTAAGGTCGGAACCGGACCAGTCTGAAGCGGCTTTTTGCTTCGATACGGCCAAGGTTGGCGACAGCATGAAAATAGGCATATATGCTTGACCTTCCCACCATGGGAAGGCCCAGGCTTGAGTTCTGATTTCTCACTGGAGGCAGGAAATGGAACTCGAAATCCCGGATATGACATGCGGCGGCTGCGCCAACGCCATTACTCGTGCAGTGACCGGACTCGACCCCGCGGCGAAACTCGAGGTCGATGTCCCCGTTAAAATCGTGACGGTCACGTCGACGTTGTCGTCGGCACACATCATTGAGGCAATCGAAGCGGCGGGGTTTCATCCTTCGCTCAAGCGCTAAACGGATCGCATCAGGCTATGTCTGCCGATTAAGCCTTGCGACCTGTTTGCGGCATTATGGTTGCCCGACATAACTTTTGTCCCAACGGAAAACCCAACATGAAAAATCTTCGCGCATTCCGCGCCTTGTGCCTTTTCAGCGGCATTGCGTTTGCTGTCGCCGCGGCGCCCGTCCACGCCCAGCAGAGTGCGTCGATGCCAGGCATGGACATGTCCGGGTCCGCGGACACCGCGTCGAGCGCATCGACACAGGCATTCAAGGACGCCGACGAGAAAATGATGCAAGCCATGGAAGCGCCCGCCTACACGGGCGATGCCGACAAGGACTTCGTCGCCCACATGATTCCGCATCATCAAGGCGCGGTCGAAATGGCGCAGGTGGAACTGAAATACGGCAAGGATCCCGAGTTGAAACGCCTGGCCCGAAACATCATCAAGGCACAACACGATGAGATCGCGTTCATGCAACGCTGGCAGGCCAAGCACGGTGTGAAGTGACAGCAACATTGCCGCGTGAATGCTTGACGCTTTGACGCCGCGCCAGGCCCTCACGCCACCGCGAAGTCATCGACGGCGACTTCGCGGTGGCCGGGCAGCGCAGACTGCGGTCGATCTGGCAATCTCCCTGCGAGCGCGAGATAGCTTCGCGACACTTTTCTCTTAAGGCTGGCCCGGTCTCACCCTCGAACGGCCGGGAAAACCACCGAGACCACCAACCCTCGCCCGGCCGTTCCATCGCCCAACGCAAGCTCAGCCCGATGCGCACGTGCAATTTCGCGCACGATCGACAACCCGAGCCCACTCCCCTCTTCGCTGGAGGCACGAAAAAACGGTTCGAAAACGCGCTCACGAAGCTCGGCGCCGATACCCGGTCCCTCGTCCGTGATGGTCAAGGCCACCCGCTCGCCCGTCGAATCGATCTTGAGCGCGACATGCCCGCCGGCTGGCGTATAGCGAATGGCATTGTCGAGCAGGTTGAACAGCAGAACGGACAGCAATGGCTCGTTTCCCATCACTTCGGCAGGCTCATGGAGTTCAGCCGACAGTTCAACCTGCCGGCGCTGCGCGAGCAACGCAAGCTGTTCAATGGTTCCGGTCGCAACCGCACGCAGATCGACGGGCGCCCCCTCGAAGTCGGCATAGTCCGCGGCTTCCGCCTGAGCGAGCAGCAACAGCTGATTGGTCAGCGCAACCAGTGAGAGGTTGCTGCGGTGCATGGCCGCCAGCGTCTCCTTCACTTGGGCGAGATCGTCCTGGCGTCGCGCATATTGCAATTGCGTGCCGAGCAAGGTGAGCGGCGTTCTCAACTGATGAGCCGCGTCGGCAATGAAGCGCCGTTGCATCGCCGTTTTCCGCTCGATAATATCGAGGCACTGGTTGAACGCGGTGACGATCGGGCGCAATTCATTGCGCAACGGATCGGCCCGCACTCGCAACGACACGTTCGGTGCGCGCCCAAGCATGTCTTTTGCGAGCCTCATCAACGGACGCAGTTCAAAGGTGAGCCCGACGCAAACCAGTACCACCGCGATCGCCACGATGCTCGCGAAGTGCAGCATCTGCGGCCGCCACAGCGCGGCGGCGGTGGCATCGCGTTGACGCAGGGTACGCCCGACCGACACGACGACCTGCCTGATCGCGCCCGAGTCGTACATCGGGCGAATCAGCGACACCGCGCGGATCGGATGTCCGCTCACGGTCGCGTCGTACCACAGGGGCGAATCGGCGGGCACGCGCAGCGGGAAATCCGACGTCCCCGCAATGGTCGCGCCGCCCACTTCGCGAATGCTGAAATAGACCAGGTCACCGTACGGCGAACTTAATATCTCGATCGCGCTGGGGGATATCTCCGCGTGCAGATAGCCGTTCTCCCATTGGATATCGCCCGCCATCACGCGCGCCGAAGATAGCAACGCCTCGTCCTGCAACAGCCACGCCGTGCGCTGCGCGTTGTCGCGTGCGATCAGTCCCGCCGCGACAACGTACACGGTCATCGGCAGCAGCAGCCACAACAGCAGCCTTAATCGCAGGCTATTCGTCATCGGCGCCGTCTTCAAGCAGATAGCCGAGGCCGCGCAGCGTGATGATGGTTGCGGTACTCTTTTCGAGCTTTTTGCGCAGCCGCGACACGTAGATCTCGATGGCGTCTTCGCTGGTCGGCGCATCGGCGTTGCTGAGCGAATCCGCGAGCATGGTCTTGGCGACCGTCTTTTTCGCGCGCAGGATCAAGGCCTCGAGTACCGCGTGTTCTCGCGGCGTCAGCGTCAGCGGTTCGCCTTCGACAGCGAACTGGCAGCGGTCCATGTCGTACGTGAGATTGCCGCATTTGAGCCGGTTCGAGCGGGACGGCGCCTGCCGCCGCGCCAGCACCTTCACACGCGCGACCAGCTCGCGTGCGTCGAATGGCTTCACGATGTAGTCGTCCGCGCCGGCGCCGAGGCACACCACTTTCTCGTCGACGGCGCCGGTCGCCGTCAGGATCAACACCGGCGTTGCGTCCTCGCGCTCGCGCATGCGGCGCAATACGCTTTTACCCGACAAGTGCGGCAGATTCAGATCGAGCAGCACGACGTCGTACGGTACCGCGCGCAGCGCGCTTTCGGCCGCTTCGCCGTCGCTGACACGATCGAGCATGAAGCCGTCGTCCCGCAGAATTTTCGCGAGCCAGTGCGCGAGCTGATCATTGTCTTCGACGAGCAGTAGCCTCATCGCATCTATCCCCAAAGCGTTCATGCCGTTCTGTACTGCTCCCGCGCCTGGGGTGAACGGTACAGGGCCAGTGTCGCGGTCACGCCGCAAAGTGCTGCAAATGTCATCCATGCGCCCGGCGAAGCCTTATCACCGGTAGTATGAATCAGCCAGGTCGAGATCGCAGGCGTAAAGCCGCCGATCACCGTGGCAAGACTGTAAGCCATCGAAAACCCGGTCGTCCGCACATGCACCGGCATCAATTCCGTTAGCGCGACGACCATCGCGCCGTTGTACCACGCATAGAGCAACGACAGCCAGAGCTCGACCAGCAGCAGACGCCCGAACGACGGTTGCGCCACCATCCATTGCATTGCCGGATAAGCGGTAAGGATCGCGAGCACGGTACAGGCGAGCAGCACGGGACGGCGACCGACGCGATCGGACACAGCGCCCGCAATCGGCAGCCACACGAAATTCGACACGCCGACACAGACCGTGACCAGCAGCGCGTCCAGCGACGACAGCTTCAGCACGACCTTGCCGAACGTCGGCGTGTACGCGGTGATCAGATAGAACGATGCAGTCGTCATGATCACGAGCCCCATGCCCGCCAGGATGAGCCGCGAATGCTGCACCATCGACCGGGCGATTTCGGCCATCCCCGGGCGATGGCGGCGCGCGATAAACTCGTCGGTCTCACGAAGCGAGCGCCGCACATAAAAGAGGAACGGCACGATCAGACAGCCAATCACGAACGGAATACGCCATCCCCATGCGTTCATCTCCGACGCAGGGATGAGGCGGTTCAGCAGCACACCGAGCGACGCCGCGAACACCACCGCGACCTGCTGGCTCGCGGACTGCCAGGAACAATAGAAGCCGCGATTGCCTTTGGTCGCGATCTCCGAGAGATACACGGACACGCCACCCAGTTCGACCCCGGCAGAAAAGCCTTGCAGCAGCCGGCCAAACAGCACAACGGCAGGCGCGACCAGACCAATCGACGCGTAGCCCGGTACGAACGCGACACACGCGGTGCCGACCGCCATCAGCATCAACGACAGAATCAAGCCCTTGCGGCGGCCGTGGCGATCGATGTACGCACCCAGCACGAGCGCACCGATCGGACGCATCAGAAAACCCGCGCCAAATACCGAAAGCGCGAGCATCAGAGACGCGAATTCGTTGCCGGTCGGAAAGAAGGTGGCGGCAATCGCGGCCGCGTAATACCCGTACACGGTAAAGTCGTACATCTCGAGAAAGTTACCGCTGGTGACGCGAAAAACCGCGCGCACCCGCGACTCCTTCGAAGCATGCGGCGCATCCGCCGTCGCTGTTTCGTTAGCCGAAGTTGAGAATGTCATGGTGACCTCGAAAGAGAGGGACGAACACGTCCTCGGCGGCCGTTGAGGCCACCGGGTCCGGCTTCGTTGACTAGGGAAAAGGAAGGGTCAGCCGATCATCATCACGGACTTGCCCAATTGACGGCGTGCCTCGAGCGCTTCGTGCGCTGCTTCGACGTTGTCGAGCGTGTAGCGGCCGCTGATTTCGACCTTCAGCGTACCGTCCTGCAAGGCGGCAAAAATTTCGTCGGCGCGGCGCTGCACGGTCGCGGCATCCGCGAGATGATCCGCGAGACGCGGGCGTGTGAGGAACAGCGAACCGGCCTCACCGAGTTCGATCGGATCGAGGTCGTTCAACGATCCGGACACCGAGCCGTAGTTCACGACCAGGCCGCGAGTCCGGGTGGCGCGAAAGCTGTCGCGCAAGGTTGCACGTCCCACTGCATCGAACACGACGTCGACACCGCGTCCGTCCGTCGCTTCCCGCACGCGGTCGGCAAAGCGCCCGTCGTCATACAGCATCACGTGATCGGCGCCATGTTCGCGCGCAACTTCGGCCTTTGCTTCGTTGCTCGTCGTTGCGTAGACCGTTACACCGCGCCGCTTTGCGAGTTGGACCAGCAACTGCCCGATGCCACCCGACGCGGCATGCACGAGACACGTGCTGCCTGCGCCAAGATGCGCGACGTCTTCCAGCAGATAGTGCGCCGTCGATCCCTGGAAAATCGCCGCCGCCGCGAGATCGAACGGAATCGCCGCAGGAATATGCGCGACGCGCGACGCCGGCACCACGGCGTACTCGGCATATGCGCCCCACGAAATACACCAGGCAACACGGTCGCCGCGCTTCAGTGAGGTGACGTTCGAGCCCGCCTCGACGACCTCGCCCGCGCCTTCCATTCCGAGCGTGCACGGCAGCCGTACCGGATAGGTACGCGAGTCCTTGTATTTGCCCTGACGTGTATGAACGTCCATGAAGTTGATGCCCGCACAACCCACCCGGATCAGCACGTCGTCGGGACCTGGCGACGGAATACCGGTTTCGACTCGCTGCAGGACTTCTGGACCGCCGTATTGCTCGATGCGTATGGCCTTCATAGCTCGTATTCCGTGTCTCGAATGAATGTTGTTTGCCGCCGGCACCGTGTCCGTCTCGTGATGCATGGATCGTTCATCAGCGGCTCGCTACGGCATTGGCCTCAATGGCAAACCTGTTGGTATAGGTTCGCGCCAGATCGACATGACGCGGCTCGATTGCGGGGTTGACCGCGGCTAGCGCGCTCAGTACGGTCTGCGGCGCGCCGTCAGGCATCCTGCCGTCACGCGAAAACGAGGGAATCGAGGCAGTGAGCGCCTGCAGGTAGAGCGGCTCGTTCGTGCCGACGAATTTCCGCGGCAACACGGCCACGATGTCGCCGGCACTGTGCGAGGAAATAAATGCGAGTGCGCGCACAAGCGCACGGACGAGGCGCCTCGTTGCATCCGGATGGGCGGCGACCCACTTGCGCTGTGCATATAAACATGCGCCGGCATACGGGCCGCCCAACGCCGTACGCGTACCCCCGATACTGCGCATGTCCACCAGCACCTGCGCGGCGCCTGCGTCCAGCAGCCTCGATGCCGTGGGTTCCTCAACCATGCCTGCATCGATCGATCCTTTCATCATCGCGTCGACAAAGCCGTCGTCGGGACCCAGCGGCACCACCGTATAGGCGTTCGCTGCCACACCGGCGTGCTGCGCGAGATAGCGGCTCAGGAAATACGTCGAAGCGCCGAACCCCGTCACACCGAGTTTTCGGCCACCTGCATCGGCCATCGTCCGCATCGGCTTCGCGACCCGGGTCGACGCGAGTTCAGCAAGCCCCGCGGACTGTCCCAGCACGACGACGGCTTCGACTTCCAGGCCCCGGCTCTGAAGATCGATCGTATGGTCGTAGTAGCCCACCGCGCCTTGAACTGCGCCGGCGATCAGTTCGGTCGCGGTATCGACGCCGGCGGGTTCCGAGACGATGTCGACATCCAGCCCCTCATCGCGGAAGTAGCCCAGCCGCGATGCCAGCGTGACCGGCAGATAGATGATCTTCGACACGCCGCCCGTCATCAGTGTCAGCTTCTCCGCTTCGGCACGGGGCATCCAGAACAGGAACGCACAGGCAGTCGAGGCGAGCGCCATGAAGCGGGCGAACGGTGGCATATCGGGGTGTCTCCTGTTGCGAAGCACCCGCCCGATATCTACGGATCGTCTGATGCAACGCTTGCATGGAGTATAAAAAACCAACGCCTTCTGCCTGCTTTCCGTCGGAACGAAATATTCTGGGTGTTTACCCCGACGGGTCGCTAACGGGCGGCGAACGCCGCAATGCCGCTCGGCCTGCCCGGTGGTGGCAAGCGGTGCAAATGCAGCCGATCTTCGGAAGATGGCCAGGAAAGCGATGGCAATCGCTTTTCAGGGAGGTTTGGACCAATATGATGCAACCGTTCTGGCCGCTACCGGCGCTCGCGATTGAGGGCTTGGCGTAAGGGACTTCATGGGCTAGTGCGTCACGGCGTTGCTATTCTCCGGCGTGGTGTTCATTCCGGGCCTGACTCTCTTCCAGTCGCTTGCGAACGGAGGCGCGACACATGGATGCTCACGAACCTGTCACACGGCTGACACAGCCTGTCCGCCGCCCGGTACTGGTCTGGGACGCGCCGGTGCGACTGTTTCACTGGCTGGTGGTCATGCTGGTCACGGCGGCCTATGTCACCTTGAAGCTGAACTGGATCGACTGGCACGTCCGGGTCGGCGAGACACTGCTCGCGTTGGTTATTGCCCGGCTGCTGTGGGGCTGGTTGGGCAGCGAGACCGCGCGTTTTCGCAATTTTGTGACGTCGCCCGCGGCTGCGCTGCGTCATTTGCGCCACCTGTTTCGCCGCGAGCCGGACGTGCAGGTGGGCCACAATGCGGCCGGCGGCTGGATGGTCTTGCTGCTGCTCGCGTTGCTGCTGGTCGAGACGCTGAGCGGGCTTTACGTCAACAACGACATCGCCGACGAAGGCCCGTTGAGCGAAGTGGTGCCCGCGTGGCTCGCCAACGCGATCTCGACGCTGCACGGGCTTGTCTGGGACGTGCTGCTCGCCGCGGTGGCGCTGCACGTACTCGTAATCGCTCTCTACGCAGTAGCGAAGCGACACAACCTGCTGCGGCCGATGCTAACCGGCTACAAACTGTTGCCTCCGTCCATCGACGCGCCGCGGCAGAGGCCAGCGCTGCTGGCGCTCCTGCCGCTCGGTGTCGGCGCTGCCGTGGTGATGCTGCTCGCGGCTTATCTCTGAGCTCGCCGCGAACCTGACCTCTGCGTGCCGCTTCAGCGATTGCGTCAGTTGCTCTTCGGCGGTACCACCTGGCCGCGGATCTCGCCACCCGGATTGTTCTTGGTGTGAACGTTGATATACATGTCACCCGCTTCAAACATCTTGGCGTCCTCCGGGGATAGCGTGGCCTGACCACTGAGCGGGCTCGTCATCTCCATGGTGCCTTTCTGGGAGAGCCAGACCTTCACGCCGGCGTTTTTACCGGCCGGTGCGGGCCCGTGGAAATGCGCCATCGTGGCCTGACCCGACAATCCGCTGAAGCTGACGTTCCAGGTTACGACCCGCGTGCTGGCGTCGTACGTAAGGGCGGCGCTGCCGCTGCCGGGGGTCTGCACCGGCGGAACCTGTTGGGCGCCCGTCAACGGCACCTGAAATGAGACCGGCGCCGCTTGCGCCAAGGTCAGCGTAGCCGACAAGGCCAGGCCACCGAACACCATGAAGGCGCGCTGCGAGATGGATCGTGACATCTGGTTTTCTCCTTTTGGGTTTGCCCTTGCTGGGCGGTAGCCACTATCGAAGAGTGCGAAAGGCCTCGTCGGCGCCGCTGGCAGCCAAAGAGGTGAGATAAGGATAGACGCAAGCCGCCGGTAACTCCAGGTGGGGTGCGGAAGTCTTTGGCCTGCGCAACGAGAAGACGCAGCAGGTTTCAACGGGACTAACGGCTTCTTCCGTCCACATGACGCAGCGGAATCGCCGACACGTCAAGACCGTCGATACAGAATGCGTTCACGCTGTACATGGCAGGATCGATACGCCGCTGATGAAAAGTGTAAATGCCACAAGTCGAGCAGAAGTGATGATGGGCTCGCCCGGTATTCCATCGATACGAACTCAACGCACTATGCCCTTCCAGGATCTGCAGACTATCGCGCGGCACACTCACCATCACCGCGCGCCGCTTCGTGCATAACGAGCAATTGCAGATCACGAGTTCGTCGATCTGCGCGTCAAAGGCAAACTTGACCGCGCCGCAATGGCACGAAGCTGTATAGCGTGGCATCTTTCCTCCGTTTGAGCATGTCGGCAGCGCCGCGCCGCCTTCACGGCATCAGCAGAATTTTCGAGCCGATCTTGTTGCGCGCCATCTCGAAGCCCTCGAGCGCATCGGCAAGCGGCAGCCGATGCGTGACCATCGGCACCAGCGCGGCATGATGCTCGACGACGAAATCACGCACTTCCGCCCATGTCGCGCGAGAAGCGCGGTAAGTACCGCGAATCTGATGACGGTTGCGCACGAGTTTAGCCGCGTCGAAACGGACCGGCGCGCCGTGGATGCCGCAGATCACCATCACGCCCGAAGGCCGCAAGAGATCGAGACCGGCCTGCACCGTGGACTGCACACCGGTCGCCTCGATGACGATATCGAACTCGTCCGCGCCGCTCAGTTGCTTCGCATCGGACAGCGGACGCTCTTTCAGATCGAGGGTCTTGTCGATGCCAAGTGCGCGCACTCCATTGAGGCGGTCCCGGTCGTCATAGCCGGCCACCACAACGTCCGCGCCGCGTACTTTTGCGAGTAACGCGATGCCCTGCCCGATGGTACCGGGCCCCATCACGAGCACCTTGTCGCCGCGCTTCACATCGGCGGCCTTCACCGCGCTCAATCCGATCGATAACGGTTCGCATAGCGCCGCGATCCCGAGATCGAGATCGCCGGGCAACGCGAGGCAGTTGATCGCCGGCACGCGCACGGACCGCGCAAAGCCGCCATCGCGCAACATACCGATGCCGCGACGGTCACGGCATTCGTCGCGCCGCCCTGCCGTGCAAAAGCGGCATACGCCGCACTCAACCGACGGAATCACAACGACCGGCTGCCCCGCCCGAAGATCGACAACGCCCTCTCCCACACTCGCAATCCTGCCGGCAAACTCGTGACCGATCGTGACGGGAAACGCCTGCTTCAGAAAGTCGTAACCGCCCGACCAGTCGTAGATATGGACGTCGCTGCCGCAGATGCCGGCGGCAACCACGTTGACAATCACTTCGCCCGCGGCGAGCGCCTGCGGCGGCGCTACCTCACGAAGTTCGAGGCCGAACGCGGCGGCTGTTTTTTGCAATGCTTGCATGAGTTGCTCCTGACAGCAGTATCGGGTTCAAAGCGGCGAATTGGAGGCCGGTATGGCTCGCAGCAACGACGCATCCACCTGAGAATGCCTGATACCGAAGACAAGCTCGTAGACGTCGACAATCGCCGGTTGCGTGGCTCCGGCAAACCGAAGCGCGAGCCTACTGAGCGCGATCTCGTGCGCCCTCAACGTAGCCTCGTCGACGCCTTCCGCCAGCAACACATGGGTCGGTTCGTCGGCATTCGACCATTTCTCGAATGCGTCCGGCACCGACAATCTGACCTGCCCCAGGTGCGCCGAGCTCACACCCGCCAACGCCATGCACGCGTCGGTCAACGCCCGGCCGTCGAACTGTTCGGCCGCACTGATACGAACGCACGCGATGGCCTGTCCCGATACGTTACCGGTGGACGTAACGGTGTCGCACGTCGCACGCACCACGTTTTTTAGCAGCGGACGCATCGACGCCGACCGCGCGGTGGGCCGTTCGATCACGTCGAGATAAGCAGCCGAATCGAATACCGCCGATGTTTCAGTCTCGTACAGCGTGAAGTAACGGTGCTGCCCGGGCGCCGACGACCGGTAGCGGCGGCCGGCGATAAAGCCGGCAATGCCGACCCGCTCGGGCACATGTTCGTCCGTATGCCAACGGTTGTATTCCGTGTCGAATTCAGCGCTGACGTCGTTCCATAGCGCGAGAAACGCGGAACCGGAAATGGCCATGATGCAACACTCCAGTTAATCGAAAACACTTCAGGACGGGCGGGCGTGCAGCACGCGCGGCGCGGCTGCGGGCATGCTGAACATGCACAGCGCGGCAACTAGCGCGGGCACCGCGACCAGCATGAACAAAGTCTCATAGCCCAAGCCCGACGACAGCAGGAATCCCCCCATCACCGAGCCGAGCATCGAGCCGAACCGGCCGATGCCGGTGGCCCACGCCACACCTGTCGCGCGGCTGGTGGTTGGATAGTGAGTCGCCGCCAGACCGTTGATGCCGACCTGTGAACCGCTGATGCAAAAGCCCGCGAGAAAAACAATCGGGCCGAGCACCGCGGGTGTCGTGTAGGTCTGCCCGACCAGGTAGATCACGGCGCCGGCGAGACAGTACGCGCAGCCCAGCACCCGGTGCGGCGTTGCCAGATCCATGACGCGACCGAGCAGCAGACCGCCGCATGTGCCGCCGACGGACCAGAGCGCCGTAGTCAGCGCCGCCGCCTTCATCGTGCCGCCTGAATGGGTGATGATGGTCGGCAGCCAGCTCGACATCAGATACAGCACCGACAGGCCCATGAAGAAGGTCGTCCACAGCAGCAGCGTGCCACGGCGATAAGGCGCCACCAGCAGTTCGCGCACCGCCGAGCGCAGCCGCTCCGGTTCACGCGCGACAAATTGGCTATCCTCCCGCACCGCAGCGGCCGCGATCCGTTGGCCGAAAGCACGCAGATCCGCTTGCCGATCCGGACGGCGCAGTGCGAGAAAGCGCATCGACTCCGGCAGCCACAACCACAACACCGGCAGCAGCAGCAAAGGCGTCACCCCGCCGACGATCAACATAGCGTGCCACCCGAAGCGCGAGATCACCTGCGAAGCCACCACCCCGCCGAACGCCGAGCCGAGCGAATTGCCGCACAGCATGATCGTGATGATGGTCAGGCGCCGGCGCGCGGGGGCATATTCCGCCGTCAGCGTCACCGCGGTCGGCGTGGCGCCACCGATGCCGACACCGGCGACGAATCGCAGCAACGCCAGCTCCGTCACGTTGGTGGCCAGCAGGCTGAACAACGTCGCGAAGCCAAAAAACGCGACCGATGCGAGCATCACCGGCCGTCTTCCGTAGCGGTCGGCGAGCGGACCGAAGATCAGCGAACCGGCCATCATGCCGATCAGGCCGAACAGGAAAATCGGCGAGAGCTGGTTGACCGTCAGCCCCCACGACGCGCCCACCGACGGCGCGATATACGCGGCGAGCCCGATATCGATACCGTCGATCGCCACCGTCAGGAAGCAAAGCACGATGACCAGCCACTGGAAACGGCTGAGTGGCTGCGTATCGACAAACTCCTGCACATCGATCAAATCATTCTGCTTCATGCTGCATGTCTCCTGCTCACATCCTGTTTTGCGCGTCTGGTTCGGCGGGTCGATGCCGGTGTCTTAGAAGAGCTTTCTGAGGCCTACTCGCAAGGCCAGCTGATTCGAGTTGCTCGACGGCGACAATCCGAACAGATCCGCTACAGCCTGTTTGCCGGTCGAATCGACGCCGCTCGCGTGCTGCCAGATAGTCATGCCGTACACGTAAGTCGACTTCGAGAAGAGATAGGCTGTACCGGCTTCGAGCGAGTTGTAGTGACCGCCCGGCGAAGCACTGTACTGCCATGCCACGCCGCCCATTGTGGCTGGAGTGAAATTGAACGCGTAATTCAGCTGGTAGTTGTTGAACGCGGCGTTCGCGGGCGCCGTGCGATTCGACGCCGTTCGGACAATGTCGAGAAACCGCACATTCGAATACAGAAACGACCACTGAGAGCGGCCATATACGTATTTCGCGCCGCCGCCGAGCACCTGCTGGCTGGTCGCAGTCACATAGTTCTGGAAGATCGGATTGGTGACCGGATTGGTAAAGGCCGCGCCCGCCACCGGCGAGGCGCCCGCACCGAAAATCGAGGTCGCCGGCGTTCGCATGTTCATGTACGCGCCCGCAAGCGTGAGGCCGCCATTCACATATTGCGCGCCGGCGCCGTAAGTCCTGTCGTGCGAGAAATCGCCCGGCGTACCACCGAGGCTCAGCATCGCGCTGTAGTTGAAGCCGCGATAGACCGGGCTTTCGTATTTGATCACGTTGCTGATCTTGTTGTAATTCCACGAACCGTCGATATCGCCGAGCGTGGCGCCGAGCCCACCCGCGAACAGAAAACTGGTGCTCAGCGGCACAAAGTAGTCGTTGGTCATGGAGTACTGACGGCCCAGGTAGACATTGCCCCAGTCGCCGCTCAGACCCACGAACGCCTGTCTGCCAAAGAGGGTATTGGCGGGCTGAAAGGCCCCCGTTTCGACACTGAAGCCCGCCTCGAGCACGAAGATCGCCTTGAGGTTCGAGCCCAGATCCTCCACGCCACGCATGCCGAACTTGTCGCCGGCGCGCCCGCCGCTATAGGTTTGCACGGCCGACTTGCCGCCCTGATTGTTGGTATAGGTGAGCGCGCTATCCACCGCCCCGTATAGCGTCACACTACTTTGCGCGTGCGCTAGCGCGCACGCCGCCAATGGCAGGCAAGCAACCAGATGTTTCAATTCCGTCTCCTGTTCGTTATCCGGGGCCGCGGCTGGCGCACCCTCTTTTTTAACGAGGGCACCCGGTAATGGGCGACCTGTCAGGAAATGATCGCCGAAACGGGCGGCCGGAAATAGCAGCAAACGGGAAGTTCAGAACACGGTTTCTGGAAAATATCGGCGCGCGCGGCCGGAAGCGGCGACACACGTCAGAGGAAATCGTCCTCACGGGCGAGCTCGGCGAGGCCCTGCGTCAGAAAATCGAGCAGCGCGTGGAACAACTTCGGATTGTTGTGATCCGCCGGGCGCAGCACCTTGATCCAGAAGTCCGGCAACTCGAAACCTGCGAGGATCTGCACGAGTTGCCCCTGCTTGACACTCGCCTTCGCGCGGTAACGCGGCAGCACCGCAATGCCGAGACCGTCCACGGTAGCGCGATGCATCGCGTCGATGTCGTTGGTCGAGAACGCGCTATTGACGGCCACGTCGATACGGCCCGAGCCATGTTCGTCGAAGGTCCACGTGCGAACCGGACTGACATACGAATAGAGCAGACATTGATGCGCGGGCAACTCGGATGGATGAACCGGCTCGCCGTATTTCTCCAGATACGCCGGCGCCGCATAGACGAGCCGCTTGAACGGGCAGAGCGGAAATTCCTCGACGCCGTCATAGGCGACCGGCAAACCCGTGATCACGAAATCGAAGCCCTCGAGCAGAGGATCGACCGGCCGGTTCCTTAATTGCAACTCGATGTCGACTTTCGGATGAGCACGGAAAAAGTCGTTCAGCAGTTTGCCGAGAAAATGATTCGTGAACGACGACGGTGCCTTGATCCGCAATCTGCCCGTGAGCGCCGGGCCATCGTCGATGGGGCCGCTCATCAGGCGCTCATAGGAGGCGAGAAAATCGCGCGCCAGGGCAACCGTCTCTCTCCCGCTCGAGGTCAGATGCAAACTGCGCGTGGTGCGTTGAAACAGCAGCGTGTTCAGTTCTTTTTCGAGCGCGCCGACCCGTTTGGTGACCACCGAGCCCGCCAGGTTCAAGCGCAGCGCAGCGCCGGAAAAACTGCCGATCTCCGCCACCGCGAGAAACGCCCGAACGTTTTCTACGCTGTCCATATGTAACCGTTTCCGATAGTTTTTCTATTCAACTGCCTTGCAGCAGCTCAGTCGATTATGATTTTTTGCCGTCGCAAGTATAACGATCGGCAGCGATCCGGCCTGGACCGCACTCTCGCGCCGCCAAAGGCCGACGTTAAGGACAGACGTTGCGACTTCACGCAGACCCAACAGAATCGCTCACAGCACCCCGCTATGCCGTCTGTCCCAACTGCTCGCCGAACTGCAGCGCGGCAAGCTGGGCATAGAGCGGCGAACTCAGAAGAAGCTCGGCATGACGACCCTGCGCGACGATGCGGCCTTGTTCCAGCACGACAATGCGGTCGGCCTGTTGTACGGTCGCGAGACGATGCGCGATGACCAGCGTGGTGCGGTTTTGCGCGGCGTTGTCCAGCGCCTTCTGGACCAGCCGTTCGCTGGCGGCGTCGAGCGCGCTCGTGGCTTCGTCGAGCAGCAGGATGGGCGGGTTCTTCAGAATCGCGCGAGCGATCGCAATGCGCTGGCGTTGCCCGCCAGACAACCGCACGCCGCGCTCGCCGAGAAACGTGTCGTAGCCTTGCGGCAGTTCCTCGATAAAGCCGGCCGCGGCGGCCATGTCGGCAGCCCGTTGTACTTGCGCAAGCGTGGCGTCCGGCGCGCCGTAGCGGATGTTGTCCAGCACGCTTCCTGAAAAGATCACCGACTCCTGTAGCACTACTCCAATTTCCTTGCGCAATTCGACGAGCGGCACGTCACGCGTCGGCACACCGTTGATCAGAATGCTGCCGGACTGCGGATCGTAAAAACGGAGCAGCAGTTGGAACAGCGTGGTCTTGCCCGCGCCGGACGGTCCGACCAGGGCGACATGTTCTCCCGGACGGACATCGAGTGAGAGGCCGGAAAGCGCGGCAATGCCAGGGCGCGAAGGATACGAGAAGCCGACGTTGTCGAAGCGGATGCCCTCGCCTCGCGCAGGCAGTGCGACCGTGGTTTCGGCCTGTACCACCGGCGAGCGCGCCGCCAGCAATTGCAGCAACCGTTCGGTCGCGCCGGCCGCGCGCTGCAGATCGCCCCACACCTCGGCAACGGCTCCCACGGCGCCGGCCGTGAACACCGCGTAGAGGATGAACTGGGACAATTGGCCTGCCGTCATCCGCCCGGCGAGCACCGCCTGTGCCCCGAGCCATAGCACGAACACAATGGCGGTGAACACCAGCACGATCACCACGGCGGTCAACCAGGCGCGCGCGCGAATGCGCGTGAGCGCCGTCTCAAAGGCCGCCTCCACCGCGCCGGCAAACCGCCGCGTCTCAAAGGGCTCCTGCGTGTACGACTGGACGGTCGGCATGGCGTTGAGCACCTCGCCCGCCAACGCGCTCGTGTTCGCGATCTTGTCCTGACTCGCGCGCGAGAGCCGCCGCACGCGCCGCCCGAAGATCACAATGGGCGCGACCACCACGATCAGCGTCGCGATGATATAGCCCGACAGCACCGGGCTCGTCACCGCCAGCATCGCCACACCACCGGTCAGCAGGAAGAAATTGCGCAACCCCAGCGACAGACTGGTGCCGACTACCGCCTGGATCAACGTGGTGTCGGCGGTGAGCCGTGAGAGCACTTCACCGGTCTGTGTAGTCTCGAAGAACTGCGGACTCATCCCCAGCACGTGGTCATAGACCGCACGCCGCAAGTCGGCCGTGACCCGCTCGCCCAGCCATGACACGAGGTAGAAGCGCAGCGCCGTGGCGCCGGCCAGTACCAGCGAAACGATAAATAGCGCAAAGAAATAACGATCGATGTGCGCCCGGTCTCCCCCCGCGAAGCCACGATCGATCAGGTATTTGAATGCCACCGGCAACACCAGGGTGGCGCCAGCCGACGTCACCAGCGCGAGAAACGCGAGTGCCCAGCGGCCGGCATAGGGGCGCAGGAAGGGAAGCAGGGCAAACAGGGGGCCAATACGGGCTGAAGGCGGTGAAGGTGGTGAAGGCGACGAAAGCGGGACAGCGTCTGGCATGAGAATTCCCAAGCGACTCGAAAGTCACCCGATTGTGCCAGTCCTGCGGATTCAACGTCGGTTCATGTAAAAGCCTGACACTGCTCCATCCGTACTTTCCGTACTTCTGTGTCTACCACGCACCGTCCTGAAGGGCCGACGGCCTGTCTAGCTGGGCGTCGGTCGCCAGACTGCCTCCGCGTACTTGCTGCGAGTGCCCATCTGGTTCAAGATCAAGCCGACTTATCCGGAACAGGCCATTCCCATGACAGACGACTCCGATCCCGACAAACTGAAAGGCCCCGGCGGCCTGACGTTGCGCCAGATCCACGAACAGGTGCAAAAGAGCGTCGAGCGCGACCGCGAAGAGCAGGCGTCACGCAACGCTATCGCTCCACAGAGGAGCAGATGGCAACGTTGGGTGCGTTACGTGTGGGGCCGCAGCGGGCGTCGTTAGGCAGCGAGCTTATTCCCGCCAGGGCAGTCGCACTCGCCGCTTACCGGTCGCTTCCTAGTCATTGTCTTTCGCAACGGCCGCGCCAGCGATGCCATGACGCGCGAGAGCCGCCGCGACGAAGCCCGACGCTTTCATGTCCTCGACGAACTTCGCAAGATAGGCGGCCGCTTCATCGCCTCTTGCTTTCGGCACACCCATTGCCTGACGGATCACCATGAAGCGTTGATCGAGCAACCGCAACCCACCCGCTTTGGCCGCATCGTTTTCCAGTTGCTGTTTGACGCCCGCGGCCACGTCCAGATGCTGATCCAGAAAGCCCTGCACCACCGCCGGCGAAGTCGGAATCCGGACGATCGTCGCGCGATGCAGTTCTCGCGTCAGGAACAGATCGTAGGCACTGCCTTTGCCGACCGCGACCGTCACACCAGGTTGGTCAACCTGCTCGTTGGCGCTAATCGGCGACGCGTCGCGAACGAGATAAAAGCCTTCGATCAACACATACGGTTTCGTGAAACTGATTTCCTCTCCGCGCTTTGGATCGACGGCGAAGAAGCCGATATCGGCCTTGTCCTGATTCACGTTTTCAACCGAGGCGCCCGCCGATTTGACCGCGACCAGTTGCAGCGGCACGCCGAGTCGTTTGGCGAATTCGGTAGCGAGATCGACGGACACGCCGACCGGTTTTCCCGTCGCAGGATCGAGACTTGCGAGGACTGGATTGCCGAGATTGATCGACGCACGCAAGGTGCCGCTCGGTGCGAATATTTTCGCCATTGATGTGCCTTTCTGATTCGACGGTTGTAAACCCGTTGTTGGTGAAGCGCTCGCGCCTTGCGTTTGCGCGAAAGCAGGCATCGAAATGGACAAGGGCAAGATGACAGCCAATGCCAGCACGGCTGCCAATCTTGTGAAACCAGTGCTGCGGCATGTCGTGATTGAAATCTTCGTCATCCTGGATGGTCTTGAGTTAACGATCAGATTTGCCCGGCAGCGATGTCCTCGAGCGACCTTCCGCGCGTCGGCACCCCCATGAGTACCACGGCCATCGCACCGATCAGCAGCACAAGCGTTGTCGCACCGAACACTCCGGCAAAGCCCAGCAGCGGATAAACGTATCCGACGAGGATAGGCGCGGCAATCGCCCCCAGCCGGCCAATTGACGAAGCGAGCCCGGTGCCCGTTGCGCGCACGTCGGTGGGGAAAACCTCCGGGGTATAAGCATAAACGCCGGCATAGGTGCCGTTCATGAAGAACGACAGCAGGATTCCCGACATCATGATGCCGGCATCCGTACGCGTCAACGCAAGCCCAAGTGCCGATACGCCGCCCAATATCATGTATGACGCGATCGTTGCCTGCCGGCCGATCTTCTCGTTGAGCCACGCGCCTGAAAAGTATCCCGGGATCTGCGCACAGTAAATCACGAGCGAATAGGAAAAGCTCCGCGTGATCGTCATCCCGTTCTGAACCAGCAAGCCGGGAATCCACGTGAAAAAAGCGTAGTAGCTGAACGTGATGGATAGCCACATCAGCCACGTCATGGCCGTGATGCGCGCGAGCTTTGCCGACCACAACGCCTTGACGTTCGCGACAATCGAGGCGCGTCCGGCTGCGACCGGAACGGATCCGTCACGCACGGGTGGCAGCGGCTCCAACTGCACGCCGGTCTGGGTTATCTCCGCCTCCATCCGCGACACGATCGCATCGGCCTCCGCGTGCCGGTCGCGCGCCTCGAGCCAGCGCGGCGACTCGGGCAACGCGCGGCGCCACCAGAGCAGCATCAGAATGGGTAGCGCGGTAATGACCATGACTGCGCGCCACGCATTCGGTGCGAGCGGGATCACCAGATAGCCGAGCAGTGCGGCCGCCACAAAGCCAAAGGAGAAAAACCCCGCGAGGCTGCCGGTGAAACTCCCACGATACCGTCGCGCCACGAACTCCGAGAGAAACGGCGCGACGATGGCGCTCTCCGCGCCTGTCCCCAACCCGGCGACAATGCGTGTCGCAAGAAAAAATCCCCAATCATTCGCGAGCGCGCTGGCAAGCGACGCTATGCAGTAGATCACGAGCGCATACATCATGACCTTGCGTCGGCCGATGATATCGCCCAGCATGCCCGCGAGCATCGCGCCGGCGAAATAGCCGATGAACGTCCCGCTTCCCAGCACGCCTGTCTGTACACTCGTCAGCCCCCATTGCGTGCGCAATACCGGCAGCAGGAAAGCGAGCACGGCTGCGTCCATCGCATCGAAGGTATAACCGAGGCCGCCCATCAACAGCAGACGGCGGTGAAACCCTGAAAACGGCAGGCGTTCGATGCGGGCAGCGATCATCGACATGAACAGGCTCCGATAGGAACGGCGGGAAGCTGCGGACGCAGGGCGATACGTTCAAACGCTCTCGAGCTCGTTGACGAAGATTCGGCCGTCTTTCATCACGAGCGGAATATGCTCGCCTTGACCTAACAGGCAATCGACGGACTTCAGAGGATTGCCGTCGACCACCAGCACATCGGCATGAGCACCCGGCATGATTCTGCCGAGTTTGCCCTGCATACCGAGCACTTCCGCGCCCACGAGCGTCGCGCTTGCGATCGCCTCGGCCGGCGACAGGACTTCAGCCAGGATCCGGAACTCATCGCTTTGCAAGCGCTGCGCCTCGCCGAGCAAGTCCGTGCCAAAGCCCATCTTGACCCCGGCGCGCTTCATGATTTCAATCGAGTGCATGCCGGCGCCATGCACGTCCGCGACCTTGGCAATGCTTGCCGGTGGCAGCCCGTATTTCTCGCCTTCGCTTGCAAGGGCGTCGTACGTGACAAGGGTTGGCACAACATACGCGCCGTGCTCCGCGACGAGGCGAGCGGTCTCATCGTCAATCAGATTGCCGTGTTCGATCGTGCGCACGCCACAGCGCACAGCGCGCGCAATCGCCGCAGACGTATAGGCATGCGCCAGCACATAGGTGCCGCGCCCCTGAGCTTCGGCGACTATGGCGCGGATTTCATCTTCGGAGTAACCGAATGCGCCGACCGGATCGGTCGGTGAAGCAACGCCGCCCGAAGCCATGATCTTGATCTGGTCGGCGCCCATCTGCAGTTCTTCGCGTACGGCCCGGCGCACTTCATCGACGCCGTCCGCCACGCGGCCAAGCGCGCCCACACGCACGCAGCATCCGCAGGGTGCATCGGGCGGCATGTAGTCGGAACGGGCGCGCGAATCGGCATGACCACCCGTCTGGCTTAACGCGCGGCCGGAAACGAAAAGGCGTGGACCTTCAATGAGCCCTGACTCGACCGCCTGCTTGAATGGATACCCGGCACCCCCTGCGTCACGCACGGTGGTAAAGCCGCGGCGCAGCATCGCGCGCATGATCGGCACGGCGCGCAGCGTAACCAGCACATTGGGTAGCGTCGCGACGCGCGGCAGGTTGAACTCGATCGCCACGACGTGCACATGCAGATCGATCAGCCCCGGCATGATCGTCTTGCCTTTAACGTCAATGACGCGCGCGTTGCTGCTTTTTATCGGCTTGTCGGAAACTTCGCGGACGAAACCGTCCTCGATGAGGACTTCGAAGCCCTCTAGCAGATCAGGGTGGGTAGGATCGAGAAGCGCGCCGTTACGTAGGAGGAAAGTGCTCAACTGTTGTCTCCTTCAGGTTTCAATCACAGCGCCCGGCGTCCGGGCCTCGCCGCAAGTATGCAGGCTGGCGCAGGTAAGCGCTGCCAGGATTTTCATCAAGATGGGTCTGATACGCTTCAAGTGTGGCCGCTGACAATTACCTGACGCACAGCGGCACGCGAATCACGCTTCATTGAGCGGCGGAAGTGGCGCCCTTTCCTGCTGCTGCAATCTTCTCTTTTTCCAGGCGCGTCGCAATGCGGTTTCCGCATCCTTCCAGTGAAAGTCGCGCGCAACACCTTCGGCAAAATGCACGGTCACCGCGTCGGCCAGTTCCGCTACCTTCGGGTCCTCTGCGCGAGGGAGATTCTCCAGCCGTGCCGGGTGTCCGAAGTCCCCGCTCCGGTCCATCCAGCGATACAACGCCGGAATGGTGCGCGACCATTCGCCCTTACGCGCAACCGCACATAGCCCGCGCCACGCTACCGCTTCGCTTTCGAGCCACCGTTTTCGCGCGTCATCTACCTGATGTTTTGCGCGCCGCAGGAACATTGCGATGCGCCCACGTGCCCACACCACCACGAGAAGGCCCAGCACGATCGCACAGCCGGCGATCAACTGTCCGCTGTGAATCACAATGATTCTGTGCGGAAGACCCTGACTCATCACATCGGCAGGGATTTCAAAGAGAGGTTTCTCGCGCACGGTGGCCGCGGAAAACGTCACACCCGGCAACGCGATCGTCTCTTTCTTTTGCGTTTTCGTGTTCCACCAGTCGATCGTCACGGGCGGCAGCTTGAACCGGCCGTTGTGATCGGCAATGTAGGTCACGCTGTCGGTTCGCTCGCCCGCGACCAGTCCCACCCTGTCCTGCACGATATTGCGGGTCGTGGACGGTTTGGCGTAGCGCTTCAATCCGTCGACCTCGCCCAGATTCACCGGCGGAATCATCATCGATTCGGTGCCGGCCGCGCTCTGCGTAATGGTGCGCGTAATCGAATCCCCTACCCGAAGGTGCTGATTCGACGGTTCGATTTCTTGCGTGGCCGTGAGCTTTGGAGTCGGAAAGAATACTCCCATGTCCTGCGCACCCGGCGGCAAAGTCGTCACGAGTTTAAGCGCGGGGGTCATGACCTGCACCGGGGTGCTCATGCCACCCGGAAAGACGGTGATCGCAAAAGGCGGGATGTCATAGGTCTTGCCTGCCTGAGGCGCAATGCGATAGGCCCGGCTCACGCCGAACCAGCGCACACCGCCGATGTCCTCAGAAAGGTTGTCGGCCTGTTCGTCCGGCAGGCTCACGATCGCATCGGCGATGGTGAAGAGCGGCCAATTCGGCGCCTCGGTAAACCAGGTGGTCGTCAGCAGGTCGACGACAAGTTTGACCTCGCTGCCCGCTACAACCGGCCCGGCGGGTTCGAGATGTGCGCGAACCATGGTCCGCGGCGCGGGGTCGGCGAACGCCGGTGTCGAAACGCAAGCCGCGCCAAGCCACGCGATGACAAGCAGAAACCGCAGGAAAACCGCTGTCATGGCGCGCCCGCTCCCTTTGCATCGGATTCCTGCTCAAAGCGCTGCTGCAGAAAAACCGCGGGGGAAGTATTCAGATTGCGCATCCAGAGTTCTTCGCTCGGACGCGGCGCACCCTCGATCACGGTCGATGTGCCCCGTCCTTTCTTTTTGTCCGTCTCCACCTGATCGGGCGGATCTTCCTCCGGGTCCATCTCATCCTGCTTGTCTTTTGCCAGCAGTCGCTGCAGGAAGTCCCGATTGGCGGCCGCCTCGGGCAGCGCCGGCTGAAGTTTGAGCGCGTTGTCGTACGCCTTGATGGCGGCGGCGTAGTCGTCGAGATGCGCGAGCGTATTGCCCATGTAGAAATACGCTTGCGCCGTCTTCAGACGCGAAAAACTCTCCAGCGCGCCGGCATAGTCGCCCGCGAGATATTGCGCGCGCCCCTTCCACATCGGATCGTCGAAACGTTGTGCGGCGATCCTGTAATCGCCGTGCTCGAAATGCCAGCGGCCCTGCTGATCGTGCGTGGCGAACAGGTCGATCCAGTGCCACTCGGCGGCCTGTGCGTGACGGGGAATCGCGCTGAAGGCCAGCGAGATCAGAACCACAGGCAGCCACTTCACGGTCCAGCCGCGCCGGAAACTCCACAGCGCGAGCAGCAGTAACGGAAGGACGAGCCAGTAGCCCGTTTCTTTCCAGCGCGGCACGATCTTCGACTCATCTTCTTGCGCGAGGTAAGCCTGCGCACGATGCTGGACCCACACCACGTCGTCATCGTCCACCCGCATGCTGGCGAGCGGAATACCGGCTTCATCCGCTACTTTGCGGATCGCATCGGCATCGAAGGTACCCATCAGCGGGCGGCCTTCAGAGTCCATCGCGATCATGCCGTCAGGGCCGCGTATCGGGCCGCCGTTTTCCGTGCCGACCGCAAGCCACAGCAGTTGATGCCGCAGCGACCTGGCCTTTTGCACGAAAGCGTCGGTCTGATTCGTATCGAAGCCGTCGCTCATGAAAACGATCGTGCCCGCAGCGGGATCGTTCGCCAGAAGCCGTTCGGCCGCATCGAGTCCGGCGGTCGCGTTCTTCCCGTCGCGCGGCATCAGCGAGGGCGAAAGCGCCGGCACGTAGAGTTCGAGCATGGCCGGGTCCTCAGTGGGCGGCACCACGAGGTGACCCGTCGAGGCAAACACCACCAGCCCGGTGCGCGCGCCTTTGCGTGCCCTCGCCAGGTCGAGCACCTTCTGTTTGGCACGTTCCAGCCGCGTGGGCGCGACATCGGTTGCGTCCATCGAATGAGCCAGTTCAAGTACGACGACGAGCGGCGCCTTGTCCTGATTGAACGGCGGACGCTCCTGCTGCCAGCTCGGGCCCGCCGCGGCGAGCGCGCCGATGCCCAGCAGCAGAGCCAGCGTGTGAACCGGCTGAATCACGCGACGCTTCGTATCGCCAACGATCAGATGTTCCAGCAACATCGGATCGATGACGTTGCGCCAACGCGCCCGCACACTGTTGCGGCGAAACCAGACGAGCGGCAACAACACCGCGGGAATCAGCAGCAGCAACCATCCTGGCCGCAGAAAATGGAAGGCCGTCAGATCAATTTCCACGACGCGCCTCCGCAATGGCAACGCGTTCCGGCGGCCGCTCGCGACGCGGCGCACGCAGCACCGCAATCAGCAGCGCCAGCACATGGTAGAGCGCGAAAATCCCCACCGCGAGCCCAGCCGGCACCCAGTAGAAATCACGCTGCGGCCGGTAGATTTCGCGCTTCACTTTCTCGGGCGTGAGTTTGTCGAGCGTGGCGTAGACATCGGCCAGATCCTGCTGCCGCCCAAGTGCGCGAAACGCACGGCCTCCGGTAATGCTTGAAATGCGCGCGAGCGCATCGAGATCGACCTTGTCCTCGCCAGTCGTATCCGGATCGCCTATTCCAATGGTATGGATCACCAATTTATGGTCTTTGGCGATTTCAGCAGCGCGCTCAGGTGGAATGGCGCTGCTGGTGTCATTGCCGTCGGTCAGCAAGATCAGCACCTTCTCCGGCGCCGGCGAGTTTGCCATCAGCTTGACCGTCAGGCCGATCGCGTCGCCAATGGCGGTACGCGGCCCCGCCATGCCGATCTGCATCTGGTCGAGCAGTACCTGCACGGCGGCGTGATCGAGCGTGAGGGGTGCCTGCGGATAGGCGGCGTCACCGAACACGACAAGGCCGAGGCGGTCACCCTTACGCTTCGCGATGAAATCGGACACCACCCGTTTGACCGCAGTCAGCCGGTCCATCCGAACGCCGGCGGCATCGACGAAATCACGCGTTGCCATCGAGCCCGACAGGTCGATGGCGAGCATCAGATCGCGCGCCGGCTCTTCGCGTACGATCGGCGCTTCGACATAGACCGGCTTGGCCGCAGCGATCACCAGCAACACCCACAGCAAGGGCAGCAGCAGACGTTGCAGCCAGTTACGGCGCAACCGCACGCCGCCGGGTGCCGGCTTTTCGCCGGCGGCGTGCGCCATCTCATGAAAGAACGGCATACGCACCGCGGAAGCCCTGGTGCGATAGGCGGGTACCAGCCACCACACGAAAAGAGGCAGAGGCAGCAGCGCGAACAGCCACGGGAAATCAAACTTCCACATGATGATGTTCGATCCAGTCGCGTGTATGGCCGATGAGCGCTGCCGCGTCGCTGTCGGAAATCCCGGCAACCACCTCGGGCGGTGCATAGCTCGCGAGGGCGAGGAGCGCCCCGCTTCTGGCGTCGAAGCGGCCGCGCGTACGTTGCAAAAACGCGAGCCACTCGCCGCCGGTCAGCGCAGCGACCTGCTCGCGCGGCGCGATCACGAGCGCGGTGCGCTTGATCAGGCGCGGTACGGCGGCGAGCGCATTCGCGCGTTGCTCACGGTCCGCGTGGGTGGACGCGAGACTGGCTTCGATGCTCTCCAGTTCCATGAGCGCGGCCCGCCGGTAGCGCTGCTTCTCGTGGCGGCGCCGGCCAAACCAGATCGCCACGCCAAGCGCCGCCAGCAGCACGACGGCAACGAACACCCAGCCGATGGTATGTGGTGCGTACGACACTGCTTCAGGCAATGGCAACTCCTGTAACGGCTTGAGTTGTCCTGACGAATCGGGTGGAACGGGCAACGCACGGCTCATAGACCGCTCCCCGAGCCAGGTCGCGCGCGCTGGCCGAAGAGCCGCCGCACCTGCTCGACCGTCGGCTCTGCCGTCGAGAGCGCCATCAGCGGTACGCCGCTTGAGCGCAGCAACTCCGCCACCTCGGCGGTGCGGCCACTGAACAGGCTCGACAGCGGCGCACGAACCCGCTCCTGCTCGATACGCAGCTCCACCTGCAGATGCCCTTCGCTGACCACCAGCGCGCGGTGTTCGGGCATGTGCTGCCACAAGGGATCGAAGATCATTGCCGCGACGACGTCGTTGTGCGCAGACAACTGCCGCAACAGGCGCTGCGTGCGTTCGTTCGCACCGGCAAAATCGCTGATGATGCAGATCAGGTAGTCGTGACCGGCTAACTGAAGCACCCCTTCGAGCGCTGCGTTCAGTTGAGCGTAGTCGGTACGTGCTTCGCTATCTGCATGCAGCGCGCGGTTCATCCCAGCGAGTGCGCCGAACAGGACCTTGATGCGGCTGCGGCTGCGCAGCGGCCTCACCCGTACGATCCGGTTATCGTTGAACAGCACGCCGCCGACCCGGTCGCCAGCGGTGAAACCCATCCACACGGCAAGCGCAGCCACTTCGGCGGCCACGACCGACTTGAACGCGCGCCGCGACCCAAAAAACATACTCATGCGTTGATCGACAACCACCAGCAGCGGCCGGTCACGCTCTTCGGTATAGGCGCGAATCTGCGGCTTGCCGAGACGCAGCGAGACCTTCCAGTCGATGTGACGGACATCGTCACCGGGCAGATAGGCGCGAATCTCTTCGAAATTGAGCCCGCGCCCGCGCAACCGCGACGCATGACTGCCTGAGAGCACGCTCGATACCGGCGCGGGTGCGATGAAGCTCAGCCCGCGGGCATGAAACTCGAGCTTCGCCAGATGCGCCGCGTCGACATACACGCGACCGATTGCAGCGTTTTCGGATTCGGACGTCATGACCACGGCGATCCCCCGCGTCGATGCGACGATGTGTATTGCACTATGAGTCAGGCCGGCACGGCAACCTTTTCGATGAGCCGGTCGACCACGGCGTCGGCACCGATATTCTCGGCATTGGCGTCATAAGAAAGTATCAGCCGATGCCGCAGTACCGGGTGAACGACCGCGCGCACATCGTCGGGCGTGACGAACTTTCGATCCTGCAGCCAGGCCTGCACCCGGCTCGCCCGGTCAAGGCCGATCGAGCCGCGCGGGCTTGCGCCGATTTCGATCCATTTGCCGAGGTCCGCGTCGAGGTCCCTACCATGCCGCGAAGCATTGACGAGCGACACAATATAGTCATCTACCGCCGGAGCGACCGTGATTTGCCTGATTTCTTCACGCACCGCGAAAATGACATCTTGCGAGAGGACGCTGGGCGCGCTGCCAACCTCACTGCTTTCGCGCCGCAGCAACCGCAACATGTCAATCTCGCTTTGCGGTGATGGATAAGTAATTAGCACTTTAAGAAGAAAACGGTCCATTTGCGCTTCAGGCAAAGGATAAGTACCTTCCTGTTCAATCGGATTCTGCGTTGCCATGACAAGAAACAGATCCGGCATCTTATGCGTTTTACCTGCGACGGAAATCTGTCGCTCTTCCATTGCCTCCAATAGTGCGGATTGAACCTTGGCGGGCGCGCGGTTAATTTCATCGGCAAGAATCAGATTGCCGAAGATCGGCCCGGGCTGAAAACTGAGCGTACGTTCCGTGCCGCTTTGCAGCAGTGTTTCGGCACCGGTGATGTCGGACGGCAACAGATCGGGGGTGAACTGAATGCGGCTCATGGTGGCGGCGAGACGTGTGGCAATGGCTTTGACGGTACGGGTTTTAGCGAGTCCGGGCAGGCTCTCGAGCAGCACGTGACCGTCTGCCAGCAGTGCTATCAGTACCTGCCGGACAACGGCTTGCTGGCCCACTATCGCTTCGTTGACACTCGATTCGAAGCGCAGGATCGTTTCGCGCATAGCTCTTGATTTCCCCAATCATTGAACGGTAGACCAACCTGGATGCCAATGCTCGCCGCCAGACACGTTAATGCACGCTCGCTATTTCGTCAAAGTTTCGCCGATAAGTAAAAAAAGCGTGAAATGTATTTGAAAAATTGTTAGCCTCCATCTGACGTTTGCAGAAACTGCATTCGGGGTATCTGCTACCAGCATAATTTATCATTCGTATCGCTAAGCTTCTTCTGTGCCACTGAGAACTGGCCACATTTGCTAAAGGGCCAGCAGCTTCACCTGCCTGAGAGAAGAGATGATGAGTTCAGGAAAACGTGGCACGGAAACGGCTGCCCGCTCTAAAGGCGTGTCCGCCGCAACCCCGGCGCCCGCCATGCGTTATCGCAAGCTGCTCCTGTGGGGCGCGCTTCTCGTTATGCTTCCCGCATGCGTCGGCGCGGCAGTCAGTTGGGCCGTTACCTCACATAGCCAACCCCATTCACAAGTCGTCTACGGCGACGGAACGCATGGCCCACTTGGCATGGCCTGGGTTCCGGGCGGCCAGTTCCTGATGGGCAGCGATTCGAAGCAGGCACAGCCCAACGAGCGTCCCGCCCACAAGGTACGCGTGCACGGTTTCTGGATGGACCGTCATCACGTGACCAATGCCGAATTCCGCAAATTCGTCGAAGCAACCGGCTATGTCACGACCGCCGAGAAGAAACCCGATTGGGACACCCTGAGGGTGCAGTTGCCGCCTGACACGCCGCGTCCGCCTGACAGCGCGATGGTGGCAGGCGCGATGGTATTCGTCGGCACGAACCATCCAGTGCCGCTGGAAGACTATTCGCAGTGGTGGCGTTATGTGCCCGGCGCGAACTGGCGTCACCCCACCGGACCGGACAGCAACATCATCGGCAAAGACGATCACCCGGTGGTTCAGGTTTCCTACGAAGATGCGCAGGCCTATGCAAAATGGGCCGGCAAACGCTTGCCCACCGAAGCCGAATGGGAGTTCGCCGCCCGTGGCGGGCTCGAACAGGCCACTTACGCGTGGGGCAATCAGTTCGCACCGAACGGCAAGCAGATGGCCAACGTCTGGCAAGGTCAGGAGCCGCAGGCATTCCCTGTGGTCAGCCCCAAGGCGGGTGGCGCACTCGGCACGAGTCCGGTCGGCACCTTTCCGGCGAACGGGTATGGACTCTCCGACATGACCGGCAATGCGTGGCAGTGGGTGGCCGACTGGTATCGCGCCGACCAGTTCCGTCGTGAAGCGGTGAGCACGAGCACGATCGACAACCCGATCGGTCCACGCGATTCGTGGGACCCGGCCGACCAGGGCGTACCCGTAGACGCACCCAAGCGGGTGACACGCGGCGGCTCGTTCCTCTGCAATGAAGCCTACTGCCTGAGCTACCGCCCCAGCGCGCGGCGCGGCACCGACCCCTACAACAGCATGTCGCATCTCGGCTTTCGCCTCGTGATGGACGAAGACACCTGGAAGCAACCACTAGCACGTCAGGCATCGGCCCGCGCTGCCAGCGCCGATGGCGGTTAGCGCGCTCCATACCTTTGAGCTGTAACGATTTCGCCTGGGATTCTGCGCTTGCGAATCCTGGATGTGTGCAATCGGAATGGAGGTCGAATGCAATCAAGCTGTCAACCGAGCGGGTCGGTGCGTGTCGCGGGTTCGATCCGCCCTGCGTTCAGATCGGTGTTCGGTGTCGCCGTGGTCGCGCTCAGTGCCGCGCTATGTAGCGCCGGTTGCACGACGCCTGGTAGCGCCGCGAACGTATCACCACCGGCGGCCAACTCGACCGCCGCGCTGCCATCCTGGCGTGACGGACCGGCAAAGCAGACGATCCAGAAATTCGTCGCCGATGTCACCCGCGAAGGCTCGCCAAACTACGTGCCGCCAGCCGAACGCATTGCCGTGTTCGACAACGACGGCACGCTATGGAGCGAGCAGCCGCTGTACTTCCAGTTCGCCTTCATGCTCGACCAGGTGAAAGCGGCAGCACCGAAGCATCCCGAGTGGAAGAAAAATCCGGCCTTCAAGGCGTTGGTGGCCAAAGACTATGGCGCACTGGCGAGCCAGCAGAAACAGGTGCTGCAACTGGTCGCCGCCGCCAATAGCGGCATGACCGTGGACGAATACGACAAGACCATCCGCGACTGGCTGGCCAGCGCCCGGCATCCGAAATTCAATCGTCCCTACACCGAACTCGTCTATCAACCGCAACTGGAGTTGCTCGCCTATCTCCGCGCCAACGGCTTCAAGACTTTCATCGTGTCGGGCGGCACCATCGAATTCATGCGTCCGTGGGCCGAGAAGGCGTACGGCATTCCACCCGAGCAGGTGATCGGCTCAAGCCAGGTCGTGCAGTACCAGATGCATGATGGTCAGGGCACGCTGGTGCGCCAGCCGAAAATCGATTTCGTCGACGACGGTCCCGGCAAACCTGTCGGCATCTATCGGAACATCGGCCGCAAGCCGATTCTCGCGTTCGGCAATTCGGACGGCGATCAGCAGATGCTGCAGTACACCGCGTCCGGCAGCGGGCCGCACCTCGCCTTGCTGGTGCATCACGACGACGCAGTACGCGAATTCGCCTATGACCGCACCTCGAAGATCGGCAAGCTCGACAAGGCCTGGGACGAAGCGATCGCCGACGGCTGGACCGTGGTCAGCATGAAAGATGACTGGCAAACCATCTATCCCGCACCGAAGCAGTAGTCGGATGCAGGAGAGCGCGCGCCGCGTGCAGGTTGCGGCCGCTACGAGGCAACCTCGCGCGCAAGGAACGCGCAACGGGTGAACCGAAGTCAACTCCATTGGAGCGACACGATGAGAATGTTCCTGCGAAAGGGGCGCTACGCAGCCGGGGCGACAGTCATCGCCCTCGCCACGTTCGCTGCATTGATTCTTCCATCCATCAACGCGCCCGCGCAGACTCAAGCGCCGGCCAAACCGGCGGCGGCACCGGCCACCAAAGCGCCACCACCACAGCCGGCCGCCAAAGCCTCGTCGAAACCCAACATCCTCGTGATTTTCGGCGACGACATCGGGCAGGCGAATATCAGTGCGTACACGCGTGGCGTGGTGGGCTACAAGACGCCGAACATCGATCGCGTTGCAAACGAAGGGATGATCTTTACGGACTACTACGCCGAGAACAGCTGTACGGCAGGGCGTTCGTCCTTCATCACCGGGCAGACGCCGTTGCGTACCGGGCTCTCCAAGGTCGGTGCGCCTGGTGCACCGGTCGGCCTGCAGAAGACCGACATCACGATCGCCCAGGCGCTCAAACCGCTCGGCTATGCGACCGGCCAGTTCGGCAAGAATCACCTTGGCGACAAGAACGAGTATCTGCCGACCAATCACGGTTTCGACGAGTTCTACGGCAACCTGTACCACCTGAACGCCGAGGAAGAACCCGAGCGTCCGTACTGGCCGAAGGACAAGAACGACCCGTACGTGAA
This sequence comes from Paraburkholderia sediminicola, assembly GCF_046026855.1. Lineage (GTDB taxonomy): Bacteria > Pseudomonadota > Gammaproteobacteria > Burkholderiales > Burkholderiaceae > Paraburkholderia > Paraburkholderia sediminicola_A. The sequence goes on from NZ_JAQQET010000001.1 coordinate 400,545, forward strand.
GAACTTCTCGCCGCGCGGCGTGATTCATAGCACCTCGGACGGCAAGGTTCAGGACACCGGGCCGCTCACGGCCAAACGCATGGAGACCATCGACGACGAAACCGGCGCCCACGCGGAAGAATTCATCCGCAAGCAGGTCAAGAACGGCACACCGTTCTTCGTCTGGATGAACTACACGCGCATGCACGTCTTCACGCACGTGCGGCCTGAATTCAGAGGCAAGAGCGGCATGCCCGGCAATGAATATGCCGACGGCATGTGGGAGCACGATCAGGACGTCGGCAAATTGCTCAAACTGCTCGACGATCTGAATATCTCCAAGAACACGATCGTCGTCTACACGACCGATAACGGGCCGAATGCGTTCACGTGGCCCGATGCGGCAACCACGCCGTTCCGCAGCGAAAAGGACTCCAACTGGGAAGGCGCGTTCCGGGTGCCGGCGATGGTGCGATGGCCAGGCCATATCAAGCCGGGCACAACGTCCAACGAGATGTTCTCGGGGCTCGACTGGTTCCCCACGCTGCTTGCGGCCGCCGGTGACACTGGCGTCAAGGACCGGCTCCTGAAGGGATGGGCGCCTAAAGCGGGCGGTGCGAGCTTCAAGAATCACCTCGATGGATACAACCAGCTACCGTTCCTGACAGGACAGACGACCAAGGATCCTCGCACCGAGTTCTACTATTTCGACGACGACGGCGATCTGGTGGCCATGCGCTGGGATCAGGACGGCAACGCCTGGAAGGCCGTGTTCTGCGAGCAGCGCGCGAAAGGCAATCTGAATATCTGGCAGGACCCGCTTATCTGCCTGCGTCTGCCGAAGCTGTTCAACCTGCGCATGGATCCTTATGAACGGGCGGACATCACTTCGGATCAGTACAACGACTGGGTCACGAAGAATGTTTACCTGAACGGCATCGCCACGATGAAGGCGTCGACGTTCCTGGAGACCTTCGTCAGCTATCCGCCGAGCCAGCGGCCCGCGAGCTTCAGCGTGGATGGCGTGCGCAAGCAGGTCGACAAGAAGATCGACGAGTCCTTCAAGAAGCGCGGACTCGAGTAAGACGTAGTGCGGTTGCGCCCGCCGGCTTTAACCGGTGGGCGCAACTTTTCGGTCGCGCGCAGCCGCGTCGAACCGATCCAGATCACTTCAATTCGGTTCAGTTCACACCATCCCGGCGCAACTCATCCCATGACCCAAACGCTGGCCAACCGTGCCAAAAGCTCACGCCGTGAGCGCCGCGCACATGAACGCGCACAGCGTCGCGACGATGCACACTCGCACGAGCCCCAGAAAGAAGTCGACAGCCCAAGCTTGCCGATCGCCTGGCCGCTGCTGCTTCTGCTCGCCTCGGGCGCGGCATCACTGATTTACCAGGTCCTGTGGATCAAACAGCTCGCGCTGGTGGTCGGCGTCGAGGTGCAAGCCATCACCACCGGTGTCAGCGCTTTTTTTGCTGGCCTCGCACTAGGCGGCTGGATCTTCGGCAGGCTGGCCGACCGGCTTGTGCGCCCCTTGCGCCTGTACGCGCTGCTCGAAGCCGGCGTGCTGGTACTGGCGCTCGCCAGCACGTGGATGCTGCCGCATGCTGCGGCGCCATTCGCCTCGCTGCAAGATCGGATCGGATTGCTGGCCTGGGCGCTACCCTTCGTCCTGGTCGGCCTGCCCGCCGTACTGATGGGCGGCACGCTGCCGGTGCTGATGCGCGCGCTGTGCCCCGCTGCCGCCCATATGGGCCGCTCCGGCGCCCGTCTCTATGCCGCCAATACGGCCGGCGCGATTGCCGGCACGCTGGCCGCGAGTTTTATCCTGATCCCATGGCTCGGCGTGCTGGGCAGCGCCTGCGCCGCTGCCGCGTTGAATGCCGGCGCGGCGCTGGTCGCCGTACTGCTCGGACGCGCGCAGCACGCCTTCGTACCGGCAGTTGGATCGCCCTCACCGGCCATCACTCCGGGCCAATCTAAAGCGGACATCCCGCACGACGTGTCCTCCCCGGCTGCTGCCGTGCGGACCACCGCGCACGACGCGCCCTCGCCAACCGACACCGCACGCGCCGCGCGTACCTCGAAGGCCCGCCTTGCGCTCGTGCTCTACGCGATCGCTGGCGGCGTCGCGCTCGGTTACGAGGTGGTGTGGTCGCAGGTGATCGTGCAATTCATCAGCACCCGCAGTTTTGCCTTCGCTGTGGTGCTTGCCACCTACCTCCTGGGCCTCGCGCTCGGTAGCGCGCTGGCATCGCGCTACGCTGACCGGGCGCGAGATCCGTGGGGCGTGTTCGCCGTGCTGATCGTGTCGGCCGGACTGGTCGCGCTGCTGGAGATTGCCGTTCTGGGCAACTGGCTACCGCAATGGCAAAGTTTCGCCCGAGAAGCCGCGCTCGGCGCTACCGGCAGTCTTTTGTCAGCCATGTGCGCAGGCTTCGCGGTGGCGGCCGTGTGCATCGTCTTCGTTCCTACCCTGCTGTTGGGGGCAGCGTTCCCCTTCGCGTTGCGTCTTAACGTGGACAACCGGCATACGGGGCGCGACGTCGGTGCTGTGGTTGCGCTCAATACTGCTGGCGGGATCGCCGGCACGCTCCTGACCGGCTTCGTGCTCGTGCCGGAACTAGGCCTCATCCACACCCTCGCGGCACTCGCCATCCTCGCGGGCGCAGTGAGTCTGATCGCCGTGTTGCGCGGCTCGGACGTGCGGCCGTTCGCGCGCTGGGGAGTGCCGGTCCTTGCGTTGCTGACGCTCATCGCCGTATTCGTGACGCCGTCCAACCGGCTCGCCACTTTGCTCGCCGAATCGCGCGGCGGTAATCTGACCTTCTACGAAGAGAGTGCGGGCGGCACGGTGGCGGTCGTCGAACAGAACGCCGGCCAGCGACAGTTCCGGCGGCTCTATATCCAGGGTGTCTCCAACTCCGGAGACACGATGGCGTCGCTGCGATATATGCGCCTGCAAGCCCTGTTGCCTCTGATCATCCACCGCGAGACGCCTCGCACGGCACTGGTGATCGGGCTCGGTACCGGCATTACGGGCGGCGCGTTGCTGACCTGGCCCGGGCTGGAACACCGCGCGGTCGCCGAACTATTGCCGGCTGTCGTGCGTGCCGCGCCGCAGTTCAAGGGCAACTACAACATGAGTACCGACGCGCGCATGGACATCCGGATGCGTGACGGCCGGCGCGAACTGCTGCGCAATGCCGGGCGCTACGACCTGATCACGCTCGAACCGCCACCGCCGTCGGCCGCGGGGGTCGTCAATCTGTACTCGTCGGACTTCTACCGCCTCGCGGCGTCGCGCCTGCAGCAAGGCGGCATCGTCGCGCAATGGCTGCCGTTGCCGACGCAGAATGAAGAGGACACGCGCTCGCTGATCCAGAGCTTCATCCAGGTGTTTCCGCACGCCACGTTGTGGACTACCGAGTTGCACGAAATGATGCTGGTCGGTTCAATGCAGCCGCTCGAACTGGACGTGCCACGAATCGAGGCGCGCTTTGCGCAACCGCAGGTCGCTGCGGCGCTGCGCGAAGTCGGCATTGCATCGCCGGCAGCGTTGCTGGCCACCTGGATCACCGACCGCGCCGGTCTCGAGTACTACGCCGCGGACGCCCGGCCGGTCACGGACGATCAACCGCGTATCGAATACGCCACGTGGGTTCGTCACGACGCCTTCCCGGCGACATTGACACACCTGCTGGCACTTCACACAGCGCCGCCGTTGCAGGGCGCCGACGACGCGTTCCGCGCCGCCATGGAGAACTCGCGCAGCGCACTACAGAGCTTCTATTCAGCCGGACTGGACGCCTATAAGGGCGATCGCGAGGCGTGGGCAGAGGACATCGGCAATGTCTTACGCACTGACCCAGGCAACGCTTACTACCGATGGCTCATTGGAGACGGTAGTTAAATCAGGCGCCTTGCGTCGGGACGGACACCGGCGCATTGGCAATGCTTCACATCATGAAAGATCCTTTGCGTTCCAGCAAAGCCACACGCCGCTTTCTCCCCAGCGAAATCTCTTGAATTTAAGAACGATCAGTCTTAATATTCGTTCACCATGAGACGACACCCTGCTTCTACCCGCCCTTCCACCCCGCCGTCCGAGCGTGGGCGGCCGCGTGAATTCGATCTTGACGAAGTCACCGGGATTGCCGGCAAAGTATTCTGGGAGCAGGGCTACCATGCAACGTCGATTGAATCGCTATGTCAGGCGACAGGCCTTTTCCGCGCCAGCCTCTACAGCACGTTTGGCGATAAGCACGGGCTTCTCGTCGCCGCATTCGATCGTTACGCCGAGGGTGCGATTGCTCGCCTGAAAGAACGGCTGGCCGTCGATCTGCCGCCGCGCGAAGCACTTCGGGAGGCTTTGCTTCATTACACCCAGGTCGCCAGCAAGCTATCGGGACGCCACGGGTGCCTCATCACGAACGCAGCCATCGAAATGTTGCCGGATGACGAGGCTTTGCGTCCCCATATCGAAACCACATTGAGACGTATCGCCTCTCATCTCGTAGCCGCCGTGGTCCGCGGCCAGCAGGCGGGGGAATTCAACGCTGAGCTCGACGAGCAGTCTGTCGGCAACTTCCTGCTCTGCATGGTCCAGGGCTTGCGCGTGCTGGGAAAAGTAAATGTCAGCAAGAACGAACTGGTGTCGATCGTCGACATGACGATGCGCGCGCTAGTCTAAAAAATTTTGCGTATTTTTGGAACGATCATTCATGAATAAGCCCCTCGAATTTTCTGCCGTGCCGGCGTCCAGTCGTAACAGCCAGTCTGTCGGTCTGGTTGCGCAGTCGATCCGCGGTAGCTACTGGAAAGGTGTGGTGTTTTGCGTGCTGGCAACAATATTGATGGGCGTCATGTTTCCGGTGATGACGAGCGCCCTCGTGTATATCGACCCATTCACGTTTACGTCGCTTAGGTATCTGATCGCCGGCACAGCGTTTCTTGTCCTGCTGAAGATAAAAGAAGGAAAGGGAGCGCTGAAGGCAAATGGGGAATCGCTTGCATTGGCCTGGCTGCTCGGGTCGGTCGGCTTTTGCGGATTCGGATCTTTCGTCTTTCTGGGGCAGCAACTGGCCGGGCGCGAAGGCGCACTGACTGCATCGATCATGATGGCAACTCAGCCCATGATGGGCCTGCTCGTGAACGCGATCGCGCGCAAACGCCGCCCGCCGTTCTATTCGTTTCTGTTTATCCTGATGTCATTCGCCGGCGTCTCGCTTGTGGTGACAAAAGGGAATGTCGCTGCCGTTCTGCGCGAACCGCAGCACTATTCTGCAAACGCCCTGATTGTTCTCGGCGCATTGTGCTGGGTGATATACACCTTTGGCGCGTCTCACTTCAAGAGCTGGTCCGCACTCAAATACACGACGATGACCACGTGGCTCGGACTCACCACGATCATCAGCCTCAACGTATTGCTGTTCGCGCTTCACGCTGTACCCGTGCCATCCGCAACTGCATTGCGCGCGATCGTCCCTCACCTGCTCTATATGGGCCCAATCGCCGGCTTCATCGCGATCCTGTTCTGGAACATGGGTAACAGGATTCTCACCCCGCTCAACGGCGTTCTGTTCATGGACGTGTTGCCCGTCACGACTTTCGTCGTGTCTTCGCTGACCGGCGTGGTTCCGGGACATTGGCAAATCGCAGGCGCGTGCACGACTGGAGCCGCACTGATTTTCAACAATATCTATTTGCGACGTCAGGCTCGGAGAGCTGTTCTGCAAAAGTAGTGGAGCGGGTGCGCCCGGCGCTGACACTGCATCCCGGTCAGCACGTCAGCACAAAGAGAAATGTCAGACCGCTCGCCGCCGGTTCAACGGCTTTCAGAGCGGCGGCCGATTCAGGCCGACCCAAAGTTGAACAGACGGCCGTTGCCACTGGCGCCTCGCGTAGTCGGCCAATGTGGGCGGCACAGAGTCACCGTTCAGAACGAGACGGTTGAGCATGAGCGCGAGGTCCACGTCTGCGATACACCACTCATCAAAGAGGTACAACGCGTTGCCGGCGAGGAGCGTCTCGCAGGCAGAGAACAGTTTCGCAGCCGCAGCACGTGCTGCATCAGAAAGGGGTGCCGCGCAAGCCCCGTAAAACACGACCTCGGTGGAACGCTCCTGTCTGATGGGCATCAGATCGCTACGCAACCAGGCCTGAACTTGACGTGCTCGCGCGCGATGGTGCGGATCTGCCGGATACAACAGCGTGCCAGGAAAAACTTCGTCGACATATTCAGTTATTGCGGACGACTCGGACAAAGCGAAGTCGTCGTGAACCAGCGTAGGCACACGCTGCGTGAGCGAACTGGCGGCATAGCCGGGTTCGCGGTTTGCATGCCTGCTCAAGTCAATCGTTGAAAGCTCAAACGACAAGCCCTTTTCGTGAAGTGCCACGAAGGCAGACATGGCATAGGGACTTGCGAATTGAGCATCGGCGTAGAGGCGCAGACTCGTTGATGGCAATGTATTCTCCTGTTTGCACACGGCATTCAATATTCGTCACGGACGGACTGATAGGGACCACGCATTACTGAGCGCTTTCGGCGCGCGTTCATTTCAACCATCAGTATCCGTTTTTATTATCAACGATCCTGATAGGAGTGAACGGGTACGGGAACGGAAAACGTCGAAAGGAAACTGCCGCACTGGTAAAGTGCCCGTGATGTCGTTGCTCCCATAACGTATGCATCCACCTCGCGACGCCGCAATGCCGTTCAAGCCCAATCACTCTACCGCCCGCACCTCGATCGTGCACCGCATGCGGTATCTTCCGGCCGTCGCTGCCCTGAGCCTGTCCTTGCAGGGATGTACGCTGCACGGTGCGCCGTCATATGAAATCTTCGGCGCATATTTTCCGCTCTGGCTGTTGAGCGCGGTAGTCGGACTCGTTGGCGCGCTGATTGCCCATCGGATATTCGTTTCCACGGGGTGGGCGCTGATCGTCCCGTTGCAGCTCTCTGTCTGCCTGGCCATCGGTCTGACGGTCGCCGTGCTCTTCTGGCTTTCGGGAACAGGACAGCTCTTATGAAAAACGCCGGCTTGCGCAAAGCCCCCTTCAAAGGCCGTTTCATCGCGGGCGTGATCGTCGTGCTTGGCCTCGCGGCGGCCTGGTACGGTTATGACCGGACAACCCGCTTCCCGTCGACGGATGACGCAACGATCGATGCCGACGTCGTGCACGTCGCGTCGCCGGTCGGCGGCCGGATCATCACGCTCCCGGTGGAGGAGAACCAGCGTGTCGCAAAGGGCGACGTGCTCTTCGAGATCGATCCCGTGCCTTATCGGCTCGCGCTCGCGCAAGCCCAGGCCGACCTCGAAGTGGCCCGCGCGGCGCTCGAAACGCGGCGCAGGTCGATTGTCGGTGAGCACGCCAATGCGGTCATCGCCGGCGACCAGACCGGCAAAGCGGCACACAACTTCGAACTGGCGTCGCGCACGGTACAGCGGCTCACGCCGCTCGTGGCGAAGGGCTACGTGCCGGTCCAGCAACTGGATCAAGCACAAGTCGCGCAGCACGACGCCGCGTTGTCACTGAAGCAGGCGCAGGAGCAGAAGCAGGCGAGCGCGCAGACGATCGGCGACGAGGCAGGCGCCGTCGCCACGGTGCACGCGCGCGAGGCCGCCCTCGCGCTCGCGCAGCGCGGCCTCGACGACACCATCGTGCGCGCGTCGCAGAATGGCTTTGTCACGGGCCTGTCGGTGCTGGCGGGCGAGACGGTCGCACCGCATCAGTCGATCTTCACGCTCGTCCACGCGGATGAATGGTTCGCCGTCGCCAACTTCCGGGAGGGCGCGCTCGCGCGGATCCAGCCGGGTGATTGCGCAACCGTCTATTCCATGATCGACCGGAGCCAGGCGATTCACGGCAAGGTGGTCGGCATCGGCGCGGGCGTTGCGGATTCCGACCGTATCAATCTGCCGCGCACCTTGCCGATCGTCCAGCAATCCGTGAACTGGGTGCGGGTTGCCCAGCGCTTTCCCGTGCGCGTGCGTCTCGACGAGCCGGCGGCCCGGCTGGTCCGGATCGGTGCGAGTGCGATAGTCGAGGTCCGGCATGGCGCCGCCTGCCGGTGATCTTGCCCGACCGGGCCCCGCCGACATCCTGAAGCTGCTTGCCCCCTATCCGGGGCGAGCGGCGATGGCGACCCGCATCGCGCTGATCTGCGCGCTGACGGCGTTCGTGACGAGCGCGTACGGCACGCCCGAAGCCGCGATTTCCGCCTATGTCGTGTTCTTTTTGAACCGGCCCGACCGTGTGCTGAGCGTCGTGCTCGGTGCAGGATTGCTGGTGCTGGTCACGGTGATCATCGCACTGGTCATGGGGGTGGCCATGTTCGCGCTCGACGATCCGCTCTGGCGGGTTGCGTGTATCGCGGGGCTGTCGCTCGGGCTGCTGTTCGTGACGTCGGCGAGCAAGTTGCGGCCGGTCGGCGCGATCATCGCGATGATCGTCGGCTTTGCGCTCGACGAACTCGGCAACGTACCGTTCGGCGAAGTGGCGACGCGCGCCCTGCTCTACGCCTGGCTGATGGTCGCGATTCCGATCGGTGTCTCGATCTGCGTCAACCTGTTAATGGCGCCGTCGCCGCGGAAGCTCGCCGGGCGCGAGTTGGCAAAGCGCTTGCGAATCGCGGCCCGCAGCCTGACCGAACCTGGGGCTACGAACAGCGCACCCGGCGCATGCCTGCGCGAGGGGGACCAGCAAATCGGAACGTGGCTCAAGCTCTCCGTCGTCGACGGATCGTCGGTACGTGCCGATGTTGCCCCGCTGCGGCAAGCCGTTTCATCAACACTGGCGATCCTGGTCGCGGCCGAGCTGGCCGCGCGTGAACCCTCGGGCCGGCTGCCGGCATCGTTCGCCGGGCCGATCGCCGACACGCTGGAAAACATGGCTCGAATGCTCGAGGCGGGCGGCTATCCGGTCGACATCGAACTCAGCCTGCCTAACGTGGCGGAGCTGAAGCCGCTCGCGCGGATCGTCGTCGAGGATCTGCATGATGCGATCGTTCGCTTTGCCGTGGTCGAAGGCGAAAGCAAAGTCGAAACCGACGCGCCGGCCGCAGCCCAAACCCAGGCTCAAGTCGAAGCGAAAACCACGCCCGCATCCGCCGGCAAGCGCGGCGGCTTCTTCCTTCCGGACGCATTCAGCAATCCCGATCACATCCGCTACGCGCTGAAGACCACTGCGGCGGCGATGTTCTGCTATCTGCTTTATTCGCAGATCAACTGGCCGGGTATCCACACCTGCTTTATCACGGTCTACATGGTGTCGCTCGGCACCACCGCCGAGACCGTCGAGAAAATGACGTTGCGGATCGCCGGCTGTCTGGTGGGTGCGGTCCTGGGTACCGCGGCAATCATCTTCGTGACGCCGGTGCTGACCTCCGTCGCCGGATTGATGGTGCTCGTGCTGGTCGGTGCGTGGCTGTCGGCGTGGATCGCTTTCGGTTCGCCGCGTATCGCTTATGCCGGCTTCCAGATTGCCCTGGTGTTTTTCATGTGCGTGCTGCAAGGCGCGGCGCCTGGCTACGATCTGACGCTCGCGCGGGATCGCACGATCGGAATTTTGATCGGCAACGTGGTCGTCTATCTGGTTTTCACGCGCGTGTGGCCGGTCAGCGTGGCCGCGCGTGTCGACACTGGAATCGCCGCGCTGCGGCAGCAGTGGGAGCGGCTGACGACGCTCCCCCACGTCGGCACGCGCCGGGCGCAGGCCGCGAGCGTCATGGTTCAGTGCGGCGCGCTGCAACAGGACCTCGCGCTGATGCATTACGAGCCGTCGTGGGTTCGCCCCGAACCGCAGTGGATCGCCGAACGCCGCAGCGCACTGGCCAAGCTCGATGCACTCGAAGGGCCGATGTTCCTGCTCGCCGAACGACGCCCGGGCGATGCAGCGGTCGACTGCTGGTTTAAACGGGTCATGGGCGGGCTGCCGCTGCCGCCGGCCGAAACCGGTGCTGCGGCCGCAGAGGCTGCGGCTTTGCTCGCCACGCAGGGCCCACCCTCGCCGGTTATGCCGGATCCCACGTTGCCCGCCGCGCAGAACCCCGCTTTGCCGGTTGTGCCGAACCCCGCTTTGCCGGTTATGCCAGGCACAGCTTTGCCGGTCACGCCAAATGCGGCTTTGCCGGACGCGGCATCCGACGACGACGCATGCGCCGCTTTGCTGGACCTCGGCAATGCACGCCTCACTCAACTCGAACACGCTGCGTCGAATGACCCGGCGAAGGAACTCACAACTCATGCGCCGGCTTAACCCCTCCTCCGCACTGGCGATCCTGGCCGCGGCGGGTTTGGCCGGATGCGCCACGTCGGCCCTTGACATGGCGCCGGACAGCCCCGACCGTCCGTGGCAACCGCAGACGGACGCGGCCGGTGCCATTGTGCCTGGGCCCGCAGCTTCGGCTTCGGCTAGCTCGGCCAACTCCGCGACTTCGACTGCATCCCCACGCGGCTACCCGCTACCCGCGAATCCCGCGCTCGCCGCCGTGCCGCCTCCGCCAGCCCTGGAGCAGGCGCATGCATACGGACTACCCGAACTGATCGATCTGGCGGAATCGGCGAATCCGCTGACCCGCATCGCCTGGAACGACGCGCGCAATGTGGCGCTCGCGGCCGGCATCGCCAAGAGCGCCTATCTGCCGCAACTGTCGGTCGCGGCGATGGGGCAGTACGCCGGCGTTCATGATTCGAGCTCATCCGTGCTCGGCGATTCCTCGGCGAGCGCCACAGGTCATGGCATGACCTCGGTGCTATCGCTGCAATGGCTGCTGTTCGATTTCGGCGGACGCGCCGCGCGCGTCGAGGCCGCGTCGCAGGCATCGGTAATGGCGAACATCGGCTTCACCGCGGTCCACCAGCAGGTGATTTTCGACGTCAGCATCGCGTTCTACGCGTACCAGGCCGCGCACGCCCGCATCGCCACCACGCGACAAGGCCTCGACAACGCCGACGCGATCCTGGCCGCGGCACAGTCGCGTTACAAGCATGGCATCGGCACGGTCATCGAAGTGGCGCAGGCCAACCAGAATCGCGCGCAGGCCAAGCTCGCGCTCATTCAGGCCCAGGGCGCCGAAAGCAACAGTTATCTCGCGCTGATCTCCGCGATGGGGATTTCGCCATTGTCGAAACCCAGGATCGCGGAGATGCCGGCGCATACGCTGCCGGCACCGGCGAGCGACTCGATCGAGCGGATCGTGTCGACCGCCATCGCCCGCCGCCCGGACGTGTTGAGCGCCTATGCGGCCGAGCGCGTCAATCTGGCAAAAGTGAAAGCGGCCGAATCGGACTTCATGCCGAAGGTGTTCATCTCCGCGACAGGCGCGTACAACACCGGTAGTTCGTCGATTTCAGCGGTTCCGGCCATCGGTCAGCAACTGCCGACGGTGAACCTGAGCGGCGGCCGCTACGGCGGCAGCGTAATCGTCGGCGTGACAATTCCGCTGTATGACGGCGGCTTGCGATCGGCGGTACTCGCGCAGGCACGCAACGATGCCGACAGCGCGTCAACGCGTCTTACCCGAAGCCGCGAAGAAGCGGTTCGGCAAATCGTTACTGCGCAGAATACGCTGCAGACCAGTCTTGCCGCGCAGGCTGCCGCCAAAGAGCTGCTTGTTGCGGCGCAGACAACGTATGACGCCGCATTCGACGCGTACCGGCACGGTGTCGGCTCGGTCACCGACGCGCTGCTTGCGCAGAATCAATTGCTGGCGGCGAAGAACGCGGATGCGGATAGTTACAGCAGTGCATTGTCCGCTGCGGCGGCACTCGCGCTGGCAACTGGATCGGTTGAGTCGATTCCGATGCGGGACAACTGGTGAGGAAGCGGTTGCGCGTGCGGGCCGACTCTGCCCTGTTCCCGCGCGAATCACGAGGCCTGGCGGGCATTAATTTCCCCAATTTTTTTCGATTTTTGTTGGTATTTTTGTTGTTTAACGCGGAGGTAAGATCGTCGCAGCCTGAATAGAAGAAGGGGCAAAAAATGGCGATCACCTTGAATCTGTCAGCGTCCGCAAATCTGAACAAATCCCTGAAGATAGACGCCATTCGATTCCTCGCGGCTGTCTGGGTCTTGATGTACCACTTCCGCCCGCCCGCGTTTAAAGAACTTCTGCCACACCGGCTTGCCTTCATGGGCGGCGCATTGTGGTCAGGATCGACAGCGTTGTTTGCGGGTCCCGCCGCCGTCATCGTGTTCTTCGTCATTTCCGGCTATTGCATCCACAACGCATATCAAAGGGATGTCACGCTTAAGCCGATCAACTATTACGCGTCGAGATTCATCCGCATCGGCCTGCCACTGATCATTCTGCTGTGCCTCGTTCAACCTTTGCCGACGGGACAAAATTATCTGGAGTCCGTGCTTTGGTCGCTCTACTGCGAGATGGTGTATTACGCCGCTTATCCGATCTTGCGCCCACGGTTTCGCTACCTCGGCGAAATGATCGTTGGCTGCGCGCTTGCGGCAGGCGTGATGGTGGCCTCGGTTCGTCTGGTGGGCCACCCGGTTTGCCATGGTTGCGTCATTGAAACGTATGGCGTTCCGGGTACGGCTTTACTGTACGCGGCTGGATGGATCTTTGGCTGCCTGATCGCGGAAATCCAGCGCAACGCGGAGCAGTTCCACGTCCGTGGTGCGTATTCGCCACTCACCATGATGATCAAGCGCGGCCTTGATCGGAGTACTCATTACCTGGCAAACCATCTGGTTGCGCTGAGAGTGACCGTTGTCGCGGCCGGAGCGGCCGTTATGATTTTGCTCTCCGAATCGAATCTCAAACCAGCGGGTGTGCCGTTGATTACACCGGATATCACGCTCCCGCTATTTCAGTTCCTTGCGGCAATCTGGATCGCGGCGGAGACAGCCACGCCGTCCAGAAGCAGCGTTTGGTCCCGACTGGCTACTTTCGGAGCGTGGTCTTATAGCCTCTATCTCTGCCACAAGATGGCGCTTGCACTGCTGGAAATGACCAGATTCGATGACACATCGCGATTCGCATGGTTCGTACAGGTGGCGTTGGCGTTCGCCATCAGCTACGCGTTTTACCGGATGATCGAAAAGCCTTCGCATCTGATTTCCCAGCGACTGCGGAAATACACGCCGAATGCACCGGCCGCGCCGGCTGCTTAAGCCAGGCCTTTGCATTCATGCGCCCTCCAGATTGACATGGGGCACAAGGCAGCTATCAGGTGGAACAGCCATTTGCATAGCTGCCTTAGCCGGCGTCTTTATATTCAAGCCGGGCACGTAGCCAGGATGTGAATTCATTGAGGTTCCTGGGCAAGGTTCGACCCGCGGCCGGCAAGGCCATCAATCTGAAGGGGAGCTGAACAAATCCCCACGGCGCCACCAGCAGCCCTTCATCCAGCTCCCGTCTTATCAGCCGTTTTTCAACGAGCGCCACCCCCAGACCAGACAGCGCCGCCTCGATACAAAGGTGCGTATGGGGAAACGTAATCTGCCCGCCGGTTCCAATTCTGGTGCCCGTCTGCGCCTCCCAGTGCGTCCATGCACTCGAGGTGAAGTCGTGCGCGATACGCGCCCCCGTTGTTGCCGAGTTCCGGTAGCCGGGTATGCACACAGGCCCGAATGCGACAGGTGCCAGCGGGATCGCGCGGGAACGGTCCGCCTCCGGATACGAAGTGAGATCCCACGCAATGACCAGATCAGCACCTTCGGTCCTGATCTCTCGCGCCGAAGTCATGGAGAGGCGGATACGGATGTCCGGACACGCGCGATAGAAATCGGCAAGGTTCGGCACCAACCAACGCATGGCAAAGGTCGCACTGCAAGCCACGTGCAGGCCCGAGCCCTGCACCTGGGCCTGCAACCTGGTGTAGCCGTGCTCGAGTTGCTCGAACACGGAGCTGACGAGCACATAGAGGTCCTGCCCGTGCTGATTCAGCTTCAAACCCGTGCCTTCCTTGTCGAAAAGCGCTGAGCCGACGTGCTCCTGAAGCAGCTTCAACTGACGGCTCACGGCGCCGTGGGTTCGAAACAGCTCTTCGGCCGCCTTGGTCACGGAACCGTTCCTGGCGGTTGCTTCGAACGCGCGCAGCAAAGACAGCGGAGGCAATGTACGCACTTCAACGATCCCTTCGTTAAAAAAGCTGACCGATCTCGCAATAAAACTCGGTTTTCGAATACTACACAAGTGCGTATCTTCGCACTCAATGGAAATTGCTTCCCATAATAATTCAACGTATTTTTGCGAGTAATTTCAAAAAATAAAACTTTTTACTTCATATTATCGCGAATTCTTCGGACATTCATTCAATGGACATACGCCGGTTGCGCTTGTCTGATGGGACAGTTTTTCTATCGTAAAGGAGCGTTAAAAATGAGCCGGATCGCGCAGGTCATGGGTTACGAAGTCCTGGACAGCCGGGGGAATCCCACGGTTGAAGTAGAAATTATCCTGGACGATGGCTCGAAAGGCCGGACAACGGTACCGTCTGGCGCTTCAACCGGGGAGCGCGAGGCCGTCGAGAGGCGGGACAACGATCCTGCGCGGTATCTGGGTAAAGGCGTCACGGCGGCCGTCGATGCGGTCAACACCGAACTGCGGGATGCGCTGGTCGGCATGGACGCCATGGACCAACGCGAGGTCGATCAAGCCATGATCGAGCTCGACGGCACCGACAACAAGCAGCGTCTCGGTGCGAACGCGATTCTCGGTTGCTCAATGGCCGCAGCGAACGCCGCGGCCGCTTTCAACCGGACCTCGCTGTTTCGTTATCTTGGCGGGTTGCAGGCGTCTGTCCTGCCGGTTCCCATGATCAACATCATCAATGGCGGCGCACATGCCGACAATCCGCTCGATTTCCAGGAATTCATGATCTTGCCGATAGGCGCGACGTCGTTTGCCAACAGCGTGCGAATGGGAGCCGAAGTCTTTCATACGCTTCGTGGCGCGCTCAAGCACGCGGGTTTCAACACGAATGTCGGGGATGAAGGCGGCTTCGCACCCACGTTGCGCACCGCTGAGGAAGCGCTCGATCTGATTGTCGGCGCAGTCGAGAAGGCAGGCTATAAACCCGGCGTCGATATCGCGCTGGCGATAGACCCGGCTTCCAGCGAGTTCTTCAGCAACGGACGCTATGTCTATCCTGGCGAGGGCACTGAGCGCAGCATCGAGGAACAAGTCGATTATCTGGCGACGCTGGTGGCTACCTATCCCATCGTTTCCATCGAGGATGGCATGGCCGAGAACGATTACGCGGGCTGGCAATTGCTGACGTCCCGGCTCGGCGGACAATGCCAGCTCGTTGGCGACGACATCTTCTGCACCAACGAGCGCTTGCTTCAGGATGGCATTGACGCATCCATTGGAAACTCGATACTCGTCAAGATGAACCAGATCGGTACGCTCAGCGAAACGCTGGCAACGGTGCGAACGGCCCAGCGCGCCGCTTACAGCGCGGTGATCTCACACCGTTCGGGAGAAACCGAAGACGTCAGCATTGCGGATATCGCCGTCGCAACAAACGCCGGTCAGATCAAGACGGGGTCGCTTTCTCGCACGGACCGCACCGCAAAGTACAACCAGTTGATCCGTATCGAGCGTGAGTTGGGCTCACAGGGGACGTTTGCTGGCGCGGCACCGTTCGCGCCGCGTCGCGGACGACCCGCGCCGTAAAGGCTATACTGGACATACCGTCGGCACCCAGTCGTGCCACGGCGACTTCAAGATAGTGGCGTGCGACTTGACTACGCTTGTTTCCGTGACCGACGCGTCAAAGTTGCGTCGTACCGCCACCAAACGTTTGAAGCGTGTTCCACCAAGCCGGCACGCAGGTGTGTCTGGCGAAAGGGACACGATATTGTCGCCGGCCAGCAGTCAGTTCGCCGCGCGCAACCGAATCAGGCAACGCTGCCTTTTTGGACGGACGAATAGAGCCGTGGATCAGAAAAAAGGATAGGTGCGATGGCCAATCAAGTAATTTTCAGCGGCGCGCCGTCGCAGGCCTGCAACCTTCCGGCGCTCCTGAAGGGAGGCGCCGTCATGGCCATGATCGGCGCGATACATGTCTGCGCGTCGACCTCTTTTCCGTTTCAGTGGCACGTGCTGCTTGCACAAGCGGGCGCGGTCCTGATCGGTGTCAGCTTGCCGTTCGTCAAGACGGCGTTCACCCGAATCGTTATCGATACCGCACGGATTAGCTGGACGCAGGGCATTCTGCATCGACGTGTATCGATTCTCGAGCTTTCCCGGATTCAGCACATCACGTCGATCCAGCCTTGGTGGCAGCGTCTATTCGGCACCGGCACGCTCATCCTGATGACCGACGATCTGGCTCATCCTGTGAGGCGTTTGCCGGCCATCAGAGACGCGGACCATCTCCGCAAGCTGCTTGACGAGGCGATAGCTGCGCGTCGCGAACGGCTAAATCCCGCTAACACGTTTGATCCAGACGCACCCGGTTACACTCAGGCGCGCAGTGTTTGAACAGGTTGTTCCAATTGAATTGGGACCGGTCACGGCAGGATGCGGCGAACGACGATCGCGGAGTCAAGTGCTCGCGGTCAACGGGTCACGCATAACGCGCAAGGAACATATCGGCAGCAGATTCCGCGACTTGTCTTTGTTCATCCACGCTGAGCGTTGACTGGCCCATCGTCACCTGCGGCCAGAAAGCGAACGCTTTCACAAGGCCCTGCAACTGCTGCGAGGCGAACATTGGGTCCAGCGTCTTGAGGCGGCCATCGGCAGCGGCTGCGCGAATCCACACCGTCAAATCTTCCTCGCGCTCGCCCATGCGAGCCACCATATCGCGCGCGCGCTCCGGCGAATGAATGCCCGCCGCAATCGCAACGCGCGCCAAGGACAGAAACGCCTCGTCGTTCAGGAGGCTCAGCTTTTTTAACAGAAGCTGGAGCAACTGCGCCCGCAACGGATGCACGGAGGAATAAGCAGGCGCCTCCTCCGTGTCACTCGACTCCCACAACTGCCGCAGGATCGCTGCGAACAGTGCTTCCTTGCTTGGAAAATGGTTGTAGACCGTACGCTTCGAGACACTCGCGCGCGCTGCGATGCGGTCCATGCTGGTCGCGTCGAAGCCGGCCGCAAGAAACTCTTCGATAGCGGCCCCAATTACGGCGGCGCGCTTGCGATCGGTCAGGCGGAGGGGGGTATCGCTGGTATCCATCCTTAAATTTTACACCGGGGAGTTTACTTTTCTCGAAAATAAACTACACTCAACAGTCTACTTTATGTTTCGAGGCGGTTTGCATGACATCGTTCACCGGTTCTATTCGCCGCGCCTTGGGCCTGACGGCGGCGCGACGCGGGCGTGAATCGTTCGATACGTCGGCCCAGCACGACGGCGAGCGCTTTCGTAACGTCAAACCGCGTCCGGTCGAAGGAATCCGCAAGACCTTGAGCATCGTGTGGAATATCTTCTTCAACAAACCGGACGGCACGGTGCCGGCGGCCCCCCTGCCCGTCGACGCACTGTCGCGTGAACAGCTTGAGGCCGCGCCTGACCGAAGCCTGTATCGCCTCGGGCATTCGACCATGCTGCTCAAGCTGCGCGGTCAGTTCTGGCTGACGGACCCGGTCTTCGCTGAACGTGCATCGCCGTTCAAGCGATTCGGTCCAAAGCGCTTTCATGCGCCACCCCTTGCGCTCGAAGACTTGCCGCCGCTCTCCGGCGTGATTCTGTCGCACGACCACTACGACCACCTGGACCGCGAAACCGTGCTGGCGCTCGCGGCTACGACGGCCGTGTTTCTGACGCCGCTGGGTGTCGGCGACCGTCTGATCGAGTGGGGTGTCGACGCGTCGAAGGTCCGCCAGTTCGACTGGTGGCAGAGCGTTGAGATCGACGGTCTGGCGTTCACGGCAACACCGGCGCAGCATTTCTCCGGCCGCAGTCTCTTTGACGGCAACAGCACCTTGTGGGCCTCGTGGGTCATCGTCGATGACGCTTTGCGCGTGTTCTTTAGCGGCGACACGGGCTACTTTGATGGATTCAAGACGATCGGCGAGCGGCTGGGTCCGTTCGACGTGACGCTGCTCGAAACCGGCGCCTACGATGCCCAATGGCCGTACGTGCACATGCAGCCCGACGAGACGGTACAGGCACACGTCGATCTGCGCGGCCGCTGGCTGGTGCCGGTTCACAACGGCACGTTCGATCTGGCGATGCATCGCTGGCAGGAACCGTACGAACGCGTGGTCGGGCTCACCGCCGCGCGCGGCATTCCGCTTGCGACGCCCCGCATGGGAGAGCGGCTGGATCTGAGCGCACCGCACCGCGGCGGGAAGTGGTGGCGCGAGGTTGCGGAGAGTGTTCAGGAGCCCGTAACGCGGCGGCGGCGCCTTGGCCGGCTGTCCTTTTGCAGCGGCAAGAAGGAGCACGCTTAGGCACTGACGGCCGCGGGTCTAGTCCTGATACCCGGGGTCTGTCCGGTCGGGAACATCGAAATCGGTAGCGGGCCTTCCGTGATCGCTGCGATCGCCATGCCCGCGCGATGCAAAATTGTCATCCGAATGGCGGTCGCCAGGCCTATGCGTCCGGCGATCCCCCGCAAGCAGCCCATATAGCGCGCTGTCCGACACTTCGTCGCCCACGGTCCAGCGCTCGCGCAAGAGTCCTTCACGCGCAAATCCGAGTCGTTCGAGAAGCCTGGCCGAAGCGAGATTGCGAGGGTCGATATCCGCCTCGATGCGCCGCAAGTTCAGCACACCGAACGCGTGCTCGATCAGTGCGGAAGCCGCCTCGATCATGTATCCGTTGCCCCAGTGCTTGCGTTGCAGACTAAAACCTATCTCCGCTCGCCGGCATTGCTCGTTCACATGGAAAAGATCGCAAGTGCCGAGTACTTCTCCAGTGGTTCGATGTTCGACTATGCCAATGAAGTCCTTGCCGTCAGCGGATGCCTTCAATGCCCCCGCGATACGTTCCTCTGCCTGGTCCAGATGGGTCATCGCCGAAAATGAAAAGTAGCGCATCGCCTCTGCGTCCGACCAGATCGCGAACAGTGCCTGCAGGTCCTCATGGCGAGGGGGCCGCAGAATGATGCGCGGGGTAGTCAGCGTAACGAGCTGGAAAGAAAGCATGATGTAATGGATCGCCTCGAGCAGAACGCGCAATTAAAGCGTGAGGGGCACGACCCAACAACTTCGTGCGGTGAGGCCGTAACGAAATTGGCCACCGCTCTGGCGCATTGACGGCTACAACGCGGACGCGGCCTCCCGCAACGGCGAGTGGCCAGGTGGCGACCGGCGCGATGCCCATGCGTCGCTCGCGGCCAAAATCACGCCATAGCGCACTTCTGCTAGCGCTGCGGCGAGCAAGCCTCAACCGCGGAGCGCCACAGTAGTCACAATGAGAGCCGAGAAGATCAGCGCAGGGGCGAGATGCCCGAACGGCTCACGGTTTCGGAACAACGTGAAGAGCACGACGGCCAGGATCGCACCGGCCAGCGTTAGGCCGAGAACTCTGGTTTGTTGTCCAAAAAGAAGTCCCGCACACAACAGCTCAAGAGCGCCACAGAGCAAATGAAACCATGCCGGGTAACCCCAGCGCGCGAAGTCACGCTTCACCGCGCCAAGTCCTGTGAGATTGACCACCCCTGCAACCGCGAACAGAACCGCTACGATCATCGCGAGAATCGATTCGAAAGATGCGCTGTTCCACGCCATGGTCATGCTCCATTGATTTGCTGAAAGTGCTTTTGTACGGAGAGGTCCGCAATCAGGCCGAGGCCATGGGGCTTCCACGCAAGAACTCGCCGGGCATGCTGGCCGCTTACTGTCTGATCGAGCGCCAATGCGTCAGCGAACGGTCCAAGCGATTTGCGGGCATCGTCGAGCGGCCACGCCTCGACGCGATCAGCGCCGATCGACGCCCGAATCGCTTCACCCATTTCGGCAACGGCAACGGCATCTTCCGCAACCACGTTGAATATCTGTCCCGCAACTCGACCGTCCCCGCTTGCCGCTCGCTCCACCGCGCTCAGGTAAGCCGTGGCGAGATCATCGACGTGAACGGCAGGCCAGTGGTTACGACCATCGCCGACGACCCTCACACTGCCGGTCTGATGGGCCATGCCGGCAAGCATGCCGAAAACGCCACCGCCGTAGCCGTGCACCATCGCCGGTCTGAGGATCACTGCGGCAATCGAGCGGCTTGCTGCTAGCGCCTGCACACGTTGCTCCACTGCAGGCCGCCAGGCGATGAGTGGTGTCGGGTTCAGCGCCGATGCTTCAGTCGCGGACTCCCCCTCCGTATTGCCGTAGACCCAGGTGCCCGACGTATAGACAAACGCCGCGCCCGGATGCAAATGCGAAAGCATCGCTACCGCCGCGGCTTCATCAGCCGCAGCGGCGGAAGCATCGTTGGTCGACGCGGCGTGCACCACGCCATCAGCGGCGCCGGCGGTCGCAGCGAAAGACTGTGGCTCGCGCAGGTCGCCGCAATGCAGTGTCACACCGAGACGTGCCAGCGCGCTCGCGGCCGCCGAGCTTTCCTCGCGCACCAGCGCCGTCACCTGATGGCCGAGGCTGATTGCCTTGCGCGCGACCGCTTGCCCGATAAAGCCAGTACCACCTGTCATGAACAGTTTCAAAGCGTTCTCCAATGATTGGCTACGAAGTTGAATAGTCATACAAACGAGACTTATCAGTCTCGTTTTGGTGAATCTAAACGAGACTACCCAGTATTGTCAACTACTCATCGATCTGTTATTTATCTTGCATGGACACTTCTTCTCTCCCCGGCCTGAGCCCGCTGCAATGCCGCAAGCGATCTGCAATCCTCGACGGCGCGAAAACCGTTTTCTTACGCGAGGGTTTCGGTTTGGCAACAATGGACGATGTCGCCTCGGCCGCCGGCGTCGGCAAACAGACGGTCTACCGTCACTTCAAGTCGAAGGAGGCGCTCTTCGTTGGTCTGGTGAGTTCAATGTGCGCGCAGGTGGGCGCGCTGCTTGCCAGCGCTCAGGGCGAGCAATCCGACGGCGCACCCGAAGTCGAGTTGCGCGAGTTGGGATGGTTGCTGGCACGAAGCCTTATCGCGCCGGATAATCTGCGGCTTTACCGGGCCATCGTTGCTGAGGCCGAGCGTCTTCCGGAACTCGGCCAGGTGTTTTACGAAAATGGTGCAAAGGTCGTGCGTGCCTTCGCCGCAAAAATTCTGCGAAAGCGATTTGACGAATCGACTGCTGCATTGCGGGCAGCGACATTCGTTCAGTTGGTGCTAGGCGATGCGTATCTGGAACTGTCAATTGGCTACACGGTGCCCGATGTTGAAGCGCGCTTTGCGCTGCAGATTGACGAGGCGGTAGCGGCTGCACTTCGATAAGGAGCGCCGCATAAGATGTTGAGCCGCTGCATGCCGCATAAGCCATTGCCTGACCGAAATTTCCTGCGCTCGCACAGACAACTTCGCAGTCGCGCGGAACGTTGGCCATATAAAGACAAGCACCCCGCCCCTTGAACGAGCGAATCGGATTTACCGTTTCCACCTTCAATACGGCCCGAACGCCGAGCACATTCGAGAGTGACTCACACTCGAATTGAGGTGAATTGAGGAATACCGGATCTATCAAGGCCGACGCACTTTCAATGCGAGTCATTGAAATCCGTGGCCGTTCATTCATACCTGCGTCCTCGATAAATTCGTAAGGGATAGCCTACACCGCGTCCCTTGATGCTGCGACCGCAAATCAATCGCCTGCCCGGGTTGGGCTGCAACGGATCCATGCCGACGACTCATTTCCACCCTACGCTAGAACGGTATTCCCATCCGCTGACGTCCGGGTTGGTCCAAATTGATGCGATGCACGCACAGCGTTGCCTATGCATAATCGAAATGCTCGCCTTTGGCAGCGCTCGATATTACCCTTGGCTGACAAACCCGAATCGTGCTGAGCGCATCTCAATCCATAGGAGCGCTCAATGCTGCGGACATATCGAGGAAATTGCCATTGCCAATCAGTGAGGTTCGAAGCTCAGATTGATTTCAGCCGGGGCACCGTGAGATGCAACTGCACCTTCTGTAGCAAAGTGCGGCTCTGGCTCGTCAACGTTCGCCTAGAGGCGTTCCGTCTTCTTTCCGATGAAAATGCACTCATGGTATATCGAGGCAAAAATCCGGTTGCGCATCATCCGTTCTGTAAGCGGTGCGGCGTCCACGTATTTGATCGCATTGATATGCCAAACGAAACCGGATTCCCATACATTAATATCAACATCATGTGCGTCGATGACCTTGACGTTGACGAAGCGTTGAGTGCACCGATTGTCTACGCGAATGGCCTGCAAAACGATTGGGGCAATCCGCCATCGGAAACCCGGCATCTTTGATTCTGTCGATTGTCGACGGTCCTGGCCGCAGTGCCGAACCGCTGAAGCTGGCCGAATCCGGAAGTTCGATGAAGGACCGACTTCGACCCTGAGTGCTCCTCTCCGAGCGACCCGAACATGTCCGCTTCAGCGGCAACAGTGGCCACATGTTCACCGCGAAGTCACTGTTGCCAACCGATAAAGCAGCCCGTCAGGACACAGGCCATATCGCTGCAGTTACCTGCAACTTCTCGTTGACTATGTCGCCGCCCCAAGGATGCGATGGACCGATCAACCGCGAAGTGCACGCGGACTGAAGCGAACCTGCTGGCCGGCGCGGCGTGCAGCATCTATCAGGGCCACGCTGGCGGGCGAGTCTGAGCGAGGAAACGCGTAGAAACGTGCAACAGGCAACGCGGGCAATCCTTGTTTGCGACCTAACTGGCACAGGCCTTCGACTCGCTGACTATCGGCGATGACCGTAACAGCAAAACCCGAGCGCGCCGCCGACAGGCAGCCCGCCATGCTGCTGCTTTCGAACACCAACCGCCACGCCCGGCCCGCCTTGTTCAGTGCTGTAATCGCTGACTCCCGATAGATGCATGGATCGGGAAAGACGGCTAGCGGCAGCGGCTGGTCAGGATCCAGTGGTTGATCCTCCGAGAACGCCCAGATTAGCGGCTCTTCCCACAATAGTTCGCCGCCTTTTTCAACACGGCTGCATTGCTTGCCGAACACAAGATCCAGACGCCCGCGCTCTTGCTGGCGCAATAGATCGGCCGTGACGCCGACTTTCAGATCGATCGTCGCTTCAGGATGCCATTGGCGAAAACGCTGCAATACCCTGGGCAGCCAGGTTCCAGCAAAGTCTTCCGATGCACCGACCCGCAACAGCCCGCGCAGCGGCGCGCCGCGCAGTTTCGCGCGGACCTCGCGTTCCAGATCAAGGATATTGCGGCCGTAGGCGTACAAGGTGTCACCGCCCTGCGTCAACTCAAGGCGGCGAGTCGTGCGTGTCAGCAGGCTAATCCCGACGATCAGTTCCAGACGCTTGATATGCCCACTCACGGCCGACGGCGTCAGCGCCAGACGCTCAGCGGCCGTGGCAAAGCTACCGCTGTCCACGACTTCGAGAAAGGTGCGCAGTAACACGGTATCGAGCGGAACACCGTCGGCGGTGGCTAGAATCTCCATCAAATCATTCGACACGAAAAGTTATCAATGGGCAATGATTATTCACCAATCGATACGAGAAGTCGAGCTATCGTGACACATCCCTGTTTGCACGAGGAAAACCATGAACACCTACCGCCACGTCGCTACTAAGCGGCTCGACATCGCCTATCTCGAATGGAACCCACAGGGGCCGCGCACAGCGGTGCTGCTGCATGGCTGGCCAGACAGCCCGCAGTGCTGGAAGAGCGTCGCGCCCATACTGGCCAGCTCGGGTTACCGCGTGCTCGCGCCGGCGCTGCGAGGCTTCGCGCCCACCCGGTTCCGCGATGCGGCCACGCCTCGAAGCGGCCAGTTGTCCGCACTGGGCCGCGATCTGCTGGATTTCCTCGACGCGCTGGGTCTGGAACGGCCGGTTTTGGTCGGCCATGATTGGGGCGCACGCGCGGTCGCAAATGCTTGCGGCTTGCGAGACGGCGTGGCCTCACATCTGGCGATGCTATCCGTGGGATACGGCACCAACGACCCGGACCAGTTGTTGACCCTGCAGCAAGCGCGCAATTACTGGTACCACTGGCTTATGGCCACGCCGCGGGGCGCGCGCGTGGTGCGGGACGAACGTAAGGCCTTCGCCCGACAGATGTGGGACACCTGGGCGCCAGCCGGCTGGTATGCGGAGGCCGACTTCGACGAGGCAGCGCAGGCATTCGACGGCGACGATTGGGCCGAGATCGTGCTCCATTCTTACCGCCACCGTTGGGGCTTTGTCGACGGCGACGCTGCCTATGCCGAGGACGAGACGCGTCTGAATCCCGTACCCGGGCTATCGGTTGCAACGCTGGTGCTGCACGGCGGGGCGGACACCTGCAACCATCCCGATAGTTCCAGGGGACGGGAGGCTTTTTTCCTCGGGCGCTACGAGCGAAAGGTGCTTGATGGAGTGGGACACTTTCCGCAGCGCGAAGCGCCGCAGGAAGTTGCCGATGCCATTCTGCAGTTCTGTCGATAAGACTGAGCGAAGGTTTGCCGTTTCGGGCCGACGTTGTGGGCGTTCGCGTATCGACACGGCAGCCCGCTTTACGCGTTACAAGGGACGTTCAAACGCACGTCATGAAGGTCCATTGCTGGCCGATTTCCGTCCCAATGCGGTCCGCGGCAGCCTCAGCGGTTCACCACCCGCGCCGGAATGAAGGCCCAAACCAGAAAGGCAGACAGGGTCAACGAACCGGCAACCAGGTACAGTCCTGACGACAGCGTGCCAGTCTGGCCTTTCAGCCAGCCGATAACGGTCGGACTGACGAACCCGGCCAGATTCGCGGTTGAATTGATCAGCGCGATACCGGCGGCGGCGCCTACCCCGCCCAGAAACGACGTCGGTAAAGCCCAAAACATAGGCAGCGCGCTGATAATGCCTACCGCAACCATCGTCAGTCCCAGCATCGACAGCACGGAACTGCCGGCCATATTGGCACACAACACGAAGCCGCAGGCTGCGAACAGGCTTGGCACGATCACATGCCAACGTCGTTCGCGCCGCCTGTCCGCGCTGCGGCCGGTCAGCAGCATGCCAATCAGTGCGGCCGTATAGGGGATCATCGTCATCACGCCGATCAACGCAGGGCTCTTGATGCCAGTGCCCTTGATGATGGTCGGCTGCCAGAAGCTCAGCGCATACGAGCCCATGATGATGCCGAACAGGATCAGCGAGAGCAGCCAGACACGGCCGGAGCGGAACACCTGGCTAACCGAACCATGTGTCCTGGTTTTGCCTTCCATGTCGAGGTCGAACTGAACCTGTGCGCGCTCTTCGACGCTGAGCCATGTAGCGTGCGCCACCTTGTCGTCGAGCCGGCGGTAGACCATCACGCCAAGCAGAATACCCGGCAAAGCTTCCAGGATGAACAACCACTGCCAGCCATGCATGCCGGCGATGCCGGCCGTCGCGGTCATGATGTAGCCCGAGAGTGGGCCTCCCACGATGCCGGACACGGGATTGCCCGCGGTCAGCAACGCCACCATCCGGCCGCGCCTGTGCGACGGGAACCAGTAGGTCAGATAGAGCAGCATGCCAGGATAGAAGCCGGCTTCCGCAATGCCAAGAAAGAAGCGCACGACGTAGAAATGCAATGGAGTACTAACCCAGGCGGTGCACATCGAAAGGACCGCCCAGGTGATCATGATTCGCGCGATCCAGCGCCTCGCGCCAAGCTTGTGCAGCAACAGATTGCTGGGCACTTCAAAGAAAAAATAGCCAATGAAAAACATGCCCGCGCCAAGACCGTAGACCGCCTCGCTGAACTGTAGATCGTTCAGCATTTGCAGCTTGGCGAATCCCACATTGACGCGGTCCAGATAGGCCACCACGTAGCAGGCGAACAGCAGCGGCAGGAAGCGCCAGGCGATACGCCTGTAGACCGCGTCGGCTGATTCGGCAATGCGAGCGTCGGTCGCAACATTGTGAGGGTGGGTATTCAAAAAGTGTCTCCGGTTTTTCGATTGCGATCGATGCGGTATCGGTGATCGCAGTGTCACTTTTTCAGAGCATTAAAAGAACCACCTTCCGGTGCGTTTAGACCATAAAATATTTTTTGTTTGAGGGATCTTCATCAGTTAAGCTAAAACGATGAATACCGACTATCTGGAAAGCTTTGTGGCGGCCGTCGATTGCGGCTCGCTAGCAGAAGCGGCGCGCCGCCTCGACGTGACGGCGGCCGCGCTGGCAGCGCGCGTGCATGCGCTGGAAGTGGACCTCGATATGCAGCTTCTCAAGCGTGCCGGCCGGGTGGTCAAGGCAACAGAAGCCGGCCTCAAGATTCTCGAGCCGGCGCGCGCGCTGTTGCGCGACGAGCGTAATTTGCGTGTTATCGCGAGCGACGGCGCGCGGGTCGGCGAGTTGCGGCTCGGCGCCTTCGTTTCCGCCCTCACCAACGTCCTGCCGCCGGTGCTCAAAAACCTCTATGCGCGCTATCCGGAGTTGGCTTTGTTCATCACCCCTGGGGCATCCGTCGAGCTATGCCGCAAGGTAGGCAGCGGCGAGCTTGACGCGGCGGTGGTAGTCGAGCCGCAGTTCGCCATTCGCAAGACCTGCGAATGGCGTCCCTTCCTGGATGAGCCGCTGGTAGTCGTGGCTCCAGCCACCATGGCCGGTCGCGACGCGCACGAGGTGCTGCGCAACGAGCCGTTCATTCGCTACGAACGCTCGGTGCTCGGCGGTCAGTTGGCCGATCGCTACCTGCGCGATCATCAGATCTATCCCCATCAGCGGCTTGAGATCGATGGACTATTAGCGATCGCCGCGCTGGTCGACCAGGGCATTGGCGTATCGCTGCTGCCGGACTGGGTATCGCTCTGGTCGAGTGGCATGTCGCTGGCGCGGCTGCCGTTGCCGGGCCGCGCTCCAGTACGGCGCAGTGGCTTGATCTGGGCCAGCAATGGGCCTCACGCGGCCTTGGCTCGCGATTTTTTCCAGGAAGCACAGGCGATTTTCGGAACCGCCAAGCCCATGCCTCGCGGTGCGGCACGCAGCCGCTAGCCCTTCGGCGTCGTGTCGTGAATCCTGGCGGCACGCAAGAAATCGAAATCGACACCCTTGTCGGCCTGCAGCACTGTGTCGAGGAACAGTTTCCGATACCCGCGTTCGGCTGTCGGCACCTCTACCGGCGCGGCAGCCGCGCGGCGTGCCAGTTCGGAGTCCGATACGAGCAGCGTGATTTCTCGGGCGGCTACGCTGAGCCGGATACGATCGCCGTTTTGAACGTAGGCTAGCGGGCCCCCAATGGCCGCCTCAGGCGTCACGTGCAGCACGATGGTGCCGAAGGCGGTGCCGCTCATGCGCCCGTCGGAAATGCGCACGATGTCTTTGACACCAGCGCGCGCCAGCTTTTTCGGAATCGGAATATAACCGGCCTCCGGCATCCCCGGCGCGCCTTTCGGACCGATGTTTTTCAGTACCAGAATATCGTCCGCCGTAACGTCGAGGTCGTCCGAGTCGATGCGTTCGGCCATATCCTGACCGTTCTCGAACACCACCGCGCGTCCCTCGTGCTGCATGAGTTTGGCATCGGCGGCAGATTGCTTGATGATCGCGCCGCCAGGTGCGAGGTTGCCTTGCAAGACGGCAATGCCGCCTTGCGGATAGATCGGGTCGGCGATTGTGCGCACCACGTCCTGTTCGAAGCCAGGACCGGCCAATTCGATCTCTTCGCCCAGGGTACGCCCGGTGACGGTCATCGCGTCGAGCTTGAGCAGCGGCTTGAGTTCACGCAGCAACGTCGCCATGCCGCCGGCGTGGTGGAAATCTTCCATGTAATGCTGGCCGGACGGTTTCAGGTCCAGCAACACCGGAGTTTCGCGACCCATGCGGTCCAGTGCCTTCAGATCGACATCCAGTCCCATGCGTCCCGCAATCGCTGTCAGGTGCACGATGCCGTTGGTCGAACCGCCAATCGCAAGTAACACGCGGATGGCGTTCTCGAATGCATCGGCGGTCAGGATCTTGTCGATTGTCAGCCCGCTGCGTGCCATCTGCACCGCCTGGGCGCCGGTCTCCTCGGCGATGCGGATGCGATCGGCCGTCACGGCCGGCGGCGATGCGCCGCCCGGTACCGTCATCCCCAGTGCTTCGGCCACGCAAGCCATGGTGCTGGCGGTGCCCATCACCGAGCAGGTGCCGACACTCGCCACCAGTTGGTTGTTCACGGCGGCAATTTCCGCGCTATCGATTTCGTCGGCACGGAATTTACCCCAATAGCGGCGGCAATCGGTACACGCGCCGACGCGCTCGCCGCGATGCGAGCCGGTCAGCATGGAGCCTGTAATCAGCTGGATGGCGGGAATATTCGCCGATGCAGCGCCCATCAACTGCGCCGGCACGGTCTTGTCGCAGCCTCCGATCAGCACGACCGCGTCCATCGGTTGAGCGCGGATCATCTCCTCGGTATCCATCGACATCAGGTTGCGCAGGTACATGCTGGTCGGCTGCGAAAAACTCTCATGGATGGAAATGGTCGGGAAATCCATCGGCAAGCCGCCAGCCAGCATCACCCCGCGCTTGACCGCCTCGATCAATTGCGGCGCGTTGCCGTGGCACGGGTTGTAGGCGCTGCCGGTGTTGGAAATGCCGACTACCGGTCGATCCAATGCTTCGTCGGTATAGCCCGCGCCTTTGATGAAAGCTTTGCGCAAGAACAGGGAGAAGCCGCTGTCACCATAGTTGGTGAGACCCTTACGGATCCCGGTGGCCGGTGCGGCGAGCGAATCTTCTGGTTTAGTCTTGGACATGGAGAAACCCGGCATAAGATGAATGAAAAAGGGGCACGGCAAGTGCGGGCAGCGGGGCTGCGCACATGCCTTGCGGGACAGCGTTCACATTCATTATGGAAAATGCGGGACAACAAAAAAACCCGTTTTTGATATCTTCAAACAACAAAAAATTTTCTATCCGGCATGGGTGGCGCAACACCTTCTGGTCGATGCAGGTCCACGATCAACAGTAGGCGAATAGGAAGAAAAGGTGAGAACTCCCGGTCGCACAAAAAGCGCTGTCGCGCGCGGCACAACCGTGGGGTCGAACCGCCGTCAACTGCCCGGGTCGTACGAGGTGGCCGGCGTCGCGAGCGCGGCTTGGCGAGGGGTTGAAACTGATCCATCGTCAGTCCGTTCCGTCGGTGTTCTACGATTGGGCAGACCGGTCAATGTATCGGACCTCGCACGCGATCGATCTGATCATTGAGACGGGCGACCGAATTGGCGAGAAACGCGACCCTGGCATCGAGGCGGGAAAGAAGCAGCGTCACGATAAGAATCGCAAACGCAAACGGAATGACGGCGGCAGCGAGCCATTGAGGCTTAATGCCATTCGCTGCACCGCAAATCGATCCAACGGGGAAATTCGCCGCGGCCATGCCGGTGTAATGCATACCTGCAATGGCAACGCCCATGACACAGGCCGCACCAACGCGCTTGGGCATCACATGGTTCTGATCCGCTCCGCGGAGTGTGTTTGCGACCCACAGTGCCGAGGTGGAAGCCGCAATTGCAATCAGAATTGACCCAGCAAAGATAGTTGGCGCGTAGCGAATCGCGGGGTTCATCAGCATCGCCGCCATCCCCATGTAATGCATGCCGGCGATACCCAAGCCCATCATCGCCCTGCACTGTTCTCGAAGCTGGGTTGATTTTAGAGCAAGTTGCCTGATTGTCACCCCGACGGCGCCTGTTATGCGCGAAAGCTGACGCGTAATTGTGGCCGGGCTCAATTCGCCTTAACCTGTCACCAGGCCCTCAACCAGGAAGCGCGCGATGCAAGCACATCCTTTGCGTCTTTTTCCCGGCGACGATTTGCGTGTCGCCCTCGAAGACGTGCTGCGTCAGGTCAAGGTGCAGGCGGCCTTCGTGATCCAGGGCATTGGGAGCCTCAGCGTTGCCCAATTGCGATTTGCCGGGGACGAAGATCCAACGGAGTTGCGCGACGATCTGGAAATCCTGACGCTCGCGGGGTCCCTATCATCCGATGGAGCGCATCTGCACATGTCGGTTGCCGACTCGCGCGGTCGAGTATTCGGCGGTCACGTGGGACGCGGTTGCACGGTCCGTACAACTGCGGAGATATTGCTGGCGCTTCTTCCCGAACATCGTTTCTCCCGGGAGCGCGACTTCCACTCGGGGTTCATGGAACTGGTGATACGAAATGAACCACGCATGGAGTAGGCTCAACGGATACGTCTGGACAGCGTTACGCCCGGTGCGAGTTGGTAAAATCGCATGCTTCTAATTTGCTCGGCGGTTTCAAAATGAGGTTCGACTGTTGACGAAGTGCAATGCGTCGTCGGGTGCTCTGGTGTCCTGCATGGCCGAATCTGGGCCGATGCTGAACTTCCGTGTTCACGTCGCCAGATTACGAAGAACGAAAGGCCGACTGAACGGCCCACTATGCGCCGGATGCCGAGCTGTCAGGGCGCTATGACGTCTGCGACCTTTCCAGGTTCAGGACCGATACCGGTTGCGTTTTCGGCGGACTCGGCCAGCCACACCAGTCTCTCCATTTTCAGTTGTCCCATGCGCTTCGAGGTCCGCCGCGAATCGACCAGATTCACAACTACGAGATCGAGCGACGGCACCACAACCGCATACTGGCCCAAATGACCATCGGCCCAGTAAGCAGGCCTTAGGAGTGCCACTTTCTGGCCACGAGATCCGCTCACCGGCGTGCTGGTCCACCACATATATCCGTACCCGCCGGTCGACGTGTCGGAATACGAATGCGTTGATTCAGCGACCCATTCCAACGGAACGATCTGCCGGTCGCGCCAACGACCATTGTGCAGATAGAGCAGCGCGAAACGTGCAAAATCTCGCGCGCTCAAGTTGAACGGATAGGCAGGGTACCGCGTGGCGAGGCCGCCCGACACATAGTGACCGTCTGACGATCGATAGTCCTGCATACCAATTGGGGCAGCGATCTCCGTCTCCAGCGCCTTGAAAATGCTTTCGCCGGTTGCCTTCTCGTAGATCGCGCCGACCGTATTGAAGTCCCAGTTGTTGTAGTACCAGAATGTGCCCGGCGGATGGCTGTAGCGCGGAGGCCTGGACGCTTCCATCCCCGATGTCTCGTACACGGTGGGGTGATAAACCCCTGAGCGTGCCTCCAGCAACATGCGCACAGTGGCCTGCTTTTCCGTCGGCGAAAGTGAGGGTTCGTAGTCATCGATGCCGAGTTGCGCCAGCGTATCGTCGAGGTGCACCTGGCCGCGTGCGACTGCGATGCCGATCAGCGCACTCGCGAAACTCTTGCGTGCCGAGTGGAGGTTGGATTTCCTCGACACATCGCCCCATTCGGCCACGACCAGCCCGTCATGGACGATCATGCCGGATGTCGAGCCTTGCTGTTTCGCGTAGGCAACGGCGCGGTCGATACCCTCCTGTGAAAAACCCTGCGTAGCCGGTGCAGCCTGCGTCCACTCAGCGCCTGGAAACGGCGACTGCGGACTGTAGTCGCCAAGCGCGGATGCGGATGCCGGTTCCGGTGCCCGATTCGATGCACATGCGGCGAGCGTCAAAACAAAGCCGGCTGCTGCAAACCCACGTGCCGGAGACCTGAAGATGTTATTTTCCATTGCTTCGTTTCATATCCCGGGTTGTGTGGATTGCTGATGTTTGGCGAGAAAGTCAAATTGACGACGATTTTTACATCGACCTCCACGGGTCGAAACCGGCCCGCCCTGCCCGTTGCGCTGCCCCTGGTCCTCCCGGTTGTTGGTCTAAATACCACCAATATTATTCTCATGCCTGACCGGTTAAATCCAGGACTCATAGCGGACACTCAGCGGAAGACCGTAGCCCTCCTCCGCTGCGAGCGTGAAGGCGCGAGCTAAGGCTCTGGCGAATGGCTTGATCGACATGGGTATAGATCATCGGTCGACCCGGCGCACTTTGAGGAACGATCTCCATGCGTGCTCTCCTGCTGTTGTCTCTCGCGGTCATTTTTCGTCGTCCGCCCGCGACGGCTCAAGCAACACGTGTGGTCGTCGACTACTGAAACGACAGATTATCCAGCGAGTCGTCCTCTGTACGCTACGACAAAAACAAGTACTGATATGCTTGGCCACCTACACTAGCGCGCTCCAGGCGGGCTAGTGGCTCAACATAAAGTTCAGCCGCACGGGGCGGATCAAAACTGGATGAAAATCAGCGATGAACACTGCTTTGAACAACGACCCGCTACATACTGCCATACCGCCTGGCCGCTTGTTGTTGCCGCCGAAGCCCCCGACGCTTGCGCCCGGCATCGTGCATAGCAATTTCAGCGTTCAGGGCGACGCCCGTCAAAGCTTCCTGGCCTGGCAGGAGCGTATGAGTCCTGTCTACGATATACAGCCCCCGTCAAAACGAGCCGAGGATACGTTCGACGCATCCCTGTCCCGTTACACGATCGACAATCTGAGCCTCTTCGACTTCCGTACCGGGCCGAACCTGGCCGTGCGATCGTTGGGGCGGGTTTCGACCGAAAGCGTTCGCGACATCAGCTTCAACGTATTCCTTGAAGGGCGACCAGGGGAATTCCTGGGCGGCAAGTCGGGGCTCGACGCGCCGCACCTGCCACAAGTGCCCAGTATCCTTGCGCTGGACATGGATCAGCCGTGCACAGTCCGGAGTTTTCATGGTCGGATACTGCTCCTTTTCGTGCCACGCGCCCTGGTGGAAAGGTCGTTCCCTGATGCCGCTTCGCTGCATGGCCGTTGGGTCCACGCCACCACCCCTTTGACACGCATGCTGATCGAGCATCTGGTGGCGCTAAAGCGGCAAATCGTCGGACTGAGCAAGGAGGAAGCACACCAGTCCTGTCTCACCGCGGTAGAACTACTCGTCGCAGCGTTCAGCCGTCAAGCGGGTCTTTCCGGCAACGGCCGCGCGGCGGTACGTGCTGCTGTTTATGGACAGGTGCGGCGGCATGTCGAGACCCACCTGCACGATCCGGATTTGTCGCCTGACAGTATGTTGGCATCGCTGCATCTCTCGCGCGCCAGCGTGTACCGCATATTCGAGCACGAAGGTGGCCTGGCCGCCTACATCCGCAGCCGCAGGCTACGAATGGCGGCCGACGAGTTGGTGCGCTTTCCGCAGATGGAGGTACAGGACATTGCCTCCGGGCTGGGTTTCAACGATGCGTCGACCTTTACGCGCGCATTCCGTCGCGCCTTCGACATTGCGCCGTCGGAATTGCACGAGTACGCGCCGCTGCTCCAGCGCGGCCATGCAAGTGCGGAGCGCTTCACATAGACAGGCAATGTGTGTGGCCACTTGTCCTTTGCACGGCATCTGATATCGACAGCCGGAGAAACCTATCGGTGCCTACGGGTTTTTCCTGGTCTCAACCTATGTCGATACTGGCATCGTCTAGTCGTCGTAAGGGTATGTCCAACTTCTCCACGAAAGGCGAGCACACCATGACTACCGGAACAGTCCATCTGCAACGCGTCTTGCGCGCGACTCCCGAACGCATCTATCGGGCCTTCCTCGAACCCGACGCAATAGCGAAATGGCTTCCTCCCTACGGGTTCACCTGTCAGGTCCACCACATGGAAGCCCACGTTGGTGGCACTCACAAGATGTCCTTCCGTAACTTCGGCACCGGCAACAGCCACTCGTTCGGCGGCGAGTACATCGAACTGGTGCCGTTCGAGAAGATTCGCTACTCGGACCGATTCGACGACGCTAACCTGCCCGGCCAGATGCACGTCACCGTCTCATTGCGGCAGGTGTCCTGCGGAACCGAGCTCACCATCGTGCAAGAGGGCATACCCGAGGTCATCCCTGTGGAGATGTGCTACCTCGGCTGGCAGGAGTCGCTTGTTCAACTGGCAATGCTGGTCGAGCCCGTCATCCCTGGCTGACAACGCCGGCACCAGCATCTACGCCTCTGCCTGAGGTGCCGCACGTCAGCCATTATCGACATACCTCACACGAAGGAAAGGGCGACGGTCCACGATCGGCGCCTTCAATACGTCCACCCTGTCGCGCCGTAATCATGGTGCGATTCGCACATTCGCACCCGCCGAAGTCACGACAAAACGCCCCCCGCCAAACCCAGATTCGACGGGACGTCAGCGTGTCGCGTTGCAAAACACCATCCAGCCGCGTAACGACCTGTTGTAGTTTTTTTGCTCGGGCAATAATAACTTCGCCGGATGGTCGTGTGGATTACAACGGTGACTTTGCGATGGCGCCCATTGTGCGTCGTAGCAGACGCCTGGTTCGCGCCAGCACACATCTCGATCAGGGTTAACCCATCGAAACGATGCGGCGCAGCACGTACAGTTTTTGCATACCAGTTGTCCTCAAACGCGGGAGCATCTCCACCCAGGAGTGTCCAGCGGTGTTTCCTCAGTTCCACGAACTCAAAGGAGATGACAGATGGAAATCCGCGATCCTTCCCCCGGCCTCTACAACGAAGATCTCGCGCCCGCCAGGCAACGCAACTGGGGGGCCTTCAGCATCTTCAACGTGTGGACCTCGGATGTGCACAGCCTGTGGGGTTACTACCTCGCCGCCAGCCTGTTCCTGCTGTGCGGCAGCTTTATCAACTTCGTGCTGGCAATCGGGCTCGGCTCGCTGGTGATCTTCGCGCTCATGAACCTGATCGGGTACGCGGGCGAGAAGACCGGCGTGCCTTACCCGGTGCTGGCGCGCGCCTCCTTTGGTGTGTGGGGCGCCAACCTGGCGGCACTGGTGCGCGCGGTGGTGGCCTGCTTCTGGTACGGCGCGCAGACGGCAGCCGCTTCCAGCGCGATGGTCGCGCTGCTGATCCGCAGCGACAGCCTGATGGCATTCCACAAGGGCACGCAGTTCCTCGGCCACTCGGGGCTGGAAGTGATCTGCTACGTGATTATCTGGGCGCTGCAATTACTCATCATCCAGAAGGGCATGGAGACGGTGCGCAAATTCCAGGACTGGGCCGGGCCGGCAGTGTGGGTCGCGATGCTGATCCTGGCGATCGGTTTGTGCGTCAAGGCCGGCGGTTTCTCTTTCACTAGTGGCATTCCAATGAATGTGCTGCTCGATAAGACCAGCGACGCCGGCGTCAGCGGCGAGCCCGGCTCGTTCTGGGCGTTGATGGCAGTGGGCGCAACCTGGATCACCTACTTCGCGGCGCTCTACCTGAATTTTTGCGATTTCTCGCGCTACGCGAAAAACCGCGATGCAGTGAAGAAAGGAAATCTGTGGGGCTTGCCGGTCAACCTGATCGCGTTCTCGCTGGTCGCCGGCGTCACGACCATCGCTGCCTTCAAGGTGTACGGCGAAGTGCTGCTCCACCCCGAACAGATCTCGGCCAAGTTCGACAGCTGGGTGCTGGCGCTCATCGCGGCGCTGACCTTTGCGGTCGCCACGCTGGGCATTAACGTGGTGGCCAATTTCGTCTCGGCGGCGTTCGACATCTCCAACACGTTTCCCAAGCGGATCAGCTTCAAGAAGGGCGGCTACATCGCCGCTGCCATCGCGCTGGTGCTCTACCCGTTCGCGCCGTGGGAAGGCAACGCTGCGCACTTCGTCAACGCCATCGGCGCCACGATGGGCCCGCTGCTGGGGATCATTCTGGTGGACTACTACCTGGTGGCCAAAGGCAACATCAACGTCGCGGCGCTCTATCAGGAGTACGGCGAGTACCGCTACGAAGGCGGCTGGAACGTCAACGCGCTGGTCTCCGCGGCCGTCGGCAGCGTGTTTTCGACCTTCCTGCCTAACTTCACCAACCTGCTGCCGGTCTGGTGGAATACCTATGGGTGGTTCTTCGGCGTGGCGATCGGCGGCGGCATGTACCTGATCATGGCGACGCTGCGCCCGCGTGCCGCGATCGCGCCGACCGGCGCTTGAGGTATCTCCGGGGAGCGGATCAGGGTGACAAAGGCGCGTAGAACAGGCACGGCAACAATCCGATGGCTGGACGTCCGCGGTCATGCTAGGATTTCCTGCAAACAACTCCGGAGACTGGTATGCCGTTCATCTGCGAAAACGTTGAATGCCGCGCCGTGCTGGCCCGCGGGCAGGTCAAATCCATTCACGAGAACGAGGGATGGTGCTTCTACTGTCCAGACTGCAAAACAAGGAACGCGTTAAACGATACCGGCGTGCCGGGTGGTCCTGTTGAGTTGATCCAGCCGGAGAGATCCGATCTCCCACACAAAGTCATTGCAACGGCT
Source organism: Paraburkholderia sediminicola (assembly GCF_046026855.1). Lineage (GTDB taxonomy): Bacteria > Pseudomonadota > Gammaproteobacteria > Burkholderiales > Burkholderiaceae > Paraburkholderia > Paraburkholderia sediminicola_A. The sequence goes on from NZ_JAQQET010000001.1 coordinate 436,695, forward strand.
CGACCCTTGGAGGACGGCAGGTATGCGGCGCAATTACGCGTGCAAAGGGCGCTCGGTATGAAAGGGACTTACGCGGTCGAAGAAAATTGGGAACAACTCGGTGTATTCCCAGACCCGCACGAGGCCGTCGCGCATGCGAAGTCCATTGCGGCAGACTTGCTGGACCGCAAGGCATAGTCCCGCACGGAGCGCCGGCTCAGCCGTGCGCTCCATGCGTGAATCTTTAAGCTTCGGCAGGAGCGAGCTTGACGAATAATCGGGCCGCTTCGTTGCCGTGAGACAAAGCGCGCAGTGCAAGGGAGAGCGCTAGCTGCGCGTCGTGGGCGACTGCGCTGCGGTCCTGATCGAAGAGCTTGACCGCGTGGCGCATATGCTGCGCCGCCTGATCGTGAAGCTCCGCTGCCGCTGTGTGATGTTTTGCCGCTTCGCTGCTGGTGCCTGGACCGGTTGATGCAGGCGTTGCCTGTGGTGTACTGGCGCTGTGTGCACCCGCAGCGTGTGCCTGATCGATCGAGTGTAACGTGTGGCCGTGAGCCACCATCGCCTGGTGTGCGGCATGGGCATAGTCTTTACCGGCCTCGAAATGCCGCGCCGCCCCGCGGTGATATTGCGCTGCCTGCTCGTGATGTGACGCCGCGGCTTCAAGATGTTCTTTTTTGCTGTGCTTCGTACTCATACCGGCTCCTGTAAAACTGTTGGACTTACTCCGATGATGATTTGCGCATCATCCGGTGCAGGCGAAATCAACCGCACTTAAACCCGCCATGCCGGCCCATCAGGAAAGTCATACTGATCGAGCGACGCCGCATGCATTTCAATGCTGTAGCCAGAACGTTGCGGCGGCATATAACGGCCATTCCGGATCACGACAGGATCGACAAAATGTTCATGCAGATGATCCACGTATTCGAGCACCCGGTTTTCTAGCGACGCCGACACGCAGATATAGTCAAAAAGCGAAATGTGCTGCACGTACTCGCACAAACCGACGCCGCCCGCGTGCGGGCACACGGGCACGCCGAACTTCGCCGCCATCAGCAGGACGACGATTACCTCGTTCAGACCGCCCAGACGGCAGCTATCGACCTGACAGAAGTCGATTGCATGCGCCTGCAGCAACTGCTTGAACATCACGCGGTTATGGCAGTGCTCGCCCGTCGCCACGCCGATTGGATGAATCCGCTGGCGGATGGCCGCATGGCCGAGAATGTCGTCGGGACTCGTGGGTTCCTCGATCCACCACGGATCGAATTGCGCCAGGCGCCGCATATTCGCAACCGCTTCATCGACATCCCACACCTGGTTCGCATCCATCATCAGCTTGCGGTTCTCGCCGATTTCTTCACGCAGAATCCGGGCTCGGCGCATATCTTCTTCGAGATTGCCGCCCACCTTCTGCTTGAAATGCGTCCAGCCTTGCGCGACGCCTTCACGGGCGAGCCGGCGGATCTTGTCGTCGTCGTAGCCGAGCCAGCCGGCCGAAGTCGTGTAGGCCGGATAGCCGTGCGCGAGCATGTCCTTTTCGCGCTCGCCCCGGGTCTTCGCATGGCGGTGCAACATGGCGATCGCTTCTTGCGGCGTGATCGCGTCGGTCACATAGCGGAAGTCGAGACAACGCACCAGTTCTTCGGGGCTCATGTCGACGAGCAGCTTCCACACCGGCTTGTCTTCCGCTTTTGCCCACAGGTCCCAGACCGCATTCACCACAGCCGCCGTCGCCAGATGAATGGCGCCCTTGTCCGGGCCGATCCAGCGCAGCTGGCTGTCTGACGTCAGCGTGCGCCAGAAAGCGCCCATGTTCGCTGCGATATCCTCGAGCGTTTTGCCGACGACGAGGGCGCTAAGCGCGTGTACCGCACTCACGCATATCTCGTTGCCGCGTCCGATGGTGAACGTGAGGCCGTGGCCTGTCAGCGCCTGCGGCGAATCGGTTTCGAGCGTCACATAGGTGGCGGAATAATCCGGCGCGGCGTTCATGGCATCGGAGCCGTCGAGTGAACGCGAGGTAGGAAACCGGATGTCCCGGACAGACAGCTTGGTGATTGTGGGCATTGAACCCTCTCCTCTACGACAGCTATCGACTTCTGCCTATCAGCAAAGAGGGTCGTGGCATCGAAAAACGCCGCGACCCTTCCTCTCTCGCCGCGCCTTGTGGCGACGCTCAATCGTAGAGCACGGCGGCGATCTTGGGATCGCTCATATTGCTCTTGTCATACCAGTAGAAGCCCGTGTCGACTTTCTTGGGCAGCTTCTCGCCCTTCAACGCCTTCACCGCGGAGTCGACGACGCATTTGCCGATGCCGACCGGGTTCTGCGTAATGGCACCGGCCATCAACCCCGAATTGATGTCGTCCTTTTGCTCCTTGCCGGAGTCGTAGCCAATCAGGACGAGTTTCTTGCCCGATTCCTTGACGCCGATCGCGGCCCCTTCGGCCGAGCCTTCATTCGAGCCGAAAATGCCCTTGAGATTGGGATTGGCCTGGATCATCGTCTTGGCGATTTCCGCCGACTTCAGATGGTCGCCGCCGCCATACTGGACCGAGACGATCTTGATGTTCGGATGCTTCGCTTTCATCTCATTCAGGAAGCCGTCGCGGCGATCGATGCCGGTGCGGCTCGTCTGGTCGTGCACGACCAGGCCGACTTCACCGGCATTGCCGATCGCCTCGGCCATCTTGTCGGCGGCGAGTGCGGCAGCGGCAATGTTATCCGTCGCACAGGTGGTCAGCGGAATGTCGCTGTCGACGCCGGAGTCGAACGCAATGACCGGTATCCTGGCGGCCTGCGCCCGCTTCAACAACGGAATGGCCGCTTTGCTGTCGAGCGCGGCGATGCCGAGCGCCTGGGGTTTCTTGGCGAGCGCGGCCGAGAGCATGTCGATCTGCTTATCGACCATAGCCTCGGTTTCCGGACCTTCGAACGTGATCCTGACGTTGTGCTCCTTGGCCGACTGTTCCGCACCGGCTTTGACGGCCTGCCAGAACTGATGCTGGAAGCCCTTCGAGATGAGCGGGATGTAGACGTCTTGCGCGTACGTAACACTCGTCCCGCCAATGAGCGCGCCAACGCCGACCACGACACTGATTAGTCTTCTTTTCAACATGGGGTTTCTCCTCCTAAGTTGGCCATCAACCTTCAGCCGTTGGGGGAGCCTTTGGCGCTCCCTTTTCTTGATCTTGTTCCGCGCAACACCAGCCTTCGTCGAACTTCGTCAGCTTTTCCTGCGCCGCAAAATATCGGCATAGACGGCGAGAATGATGATGAGGCCGGTCACCACGATCTGCCATTCCTGAGCGACGGACATGATGCGCAGGCCGTTGGTCAGCACGCTCATGATGAAAGCGCCGATGATCGTGCCCAGAATCGTGCCCGATCCACCGCTGAGCGAGGTCCCGCCGATGACCACGGCCGCGATCGCTTCGAGTTCGTAACCTTGACCTAGCGCCGGCTGGGCCGAATTCAGGCGCGAGGCGATGAGCAGCCCGGCAATGCCGCAAATTGCGCCGGCAAGACCGTAAATGGCGATCTTCCACCGATCGACATTCACGCCGGAAAGGCGGACAGCTTCTTCGTTGCTGCCGAGCGCAAAGGTGTAGCGGCCGAGCGCCGTGCGGTTGAGCGTGATCGAACTCACGACCGCAAGGAAAAACAGAATCAGGACTGCGTTTGGCACAGGCAGACTCGGCAGCAGATAGCCGATGAGCGAATCCTGAGAGATCCGGTAGAAGTTTTCGGTGTCGCTGAAATAGATCGGCTTGTCCGCCGAGACAACGAGTGAAAGCCCTTTCAGCAGCAGCATCATGCCTAAGGTGGCAATGAACGGCGGTATTTTCATTTTCGCCGTGAGGGTTCCCGAAATACTTCCGCAGATCGCGCCGGTCCCAATCGCCGCCACGACGCCGGTCCACATCGGCAAATGCCAATAGGTCAGAAACACGCCGCAAATAACCGCCGTGAAGGTCATCAACGTGCCGACGGACAAATCGATGCCTCCGGTGATGATGACAAACGTGCAGGCAATCGCAAGAACGCCGTTGACCGCCGTCGCCTGCAGAATCCCGAGCATATTGTCCATCTGCATGAACGCGGGAGACGCGAAGCTGAAAAAGACCAGCAGCAGGATCAGGCTCCCGAAGGCGAGCAGCTTTTGCAGCGCGGTCGGCGTGAAGACGCGGGCTCTAAGGCCGGACAAGCGTCCCTCGTTAGCGAGCGCCGAAGTATCCGATGGCAGTGTCATAAACTGAACGTCTCCTCTTCAGGCTCACGCCGCTTTCAAGGTTTCACGCTGCGTCGCCAGTTGCATGATGCGCTCCTGCGTCGCCTCCGTCGCGAGAAGTTCGCCGGTGATGCGCCCCTCGCACATCACAACGATCCGGTCGCTCATGCGCAAGATTTCCGGCAGCTCCGAGGAGATCATCACGATCGCCTTGCCTTGCTCGGCAAGTGCGCGCAGCAGTTTGTAGATTTCGCTCTTGGCGCCGACGTCGATACCGCGCGTTGGCTCATCGAAAAACAGCACATCGCAGTCGCGTTCGAGCCATTTCGCAATGACTATTTTCTGCTGATTGCCCCCCCGAAAGAAGCCGCACCTCCTGCGCCGCGGAGGGCGTACGAATGGCGAGCAGACTGATGAAATGAGAGGCCGTCCGGCGTATCTGGGCGCGGCGCAAGAAAAAATTGAGCGACAGAAACTTGCGCAAGTTGGACATCACGATGTTCGCTTCGACGCTCATTCCAGTCGCAAGACCGAAGCGCTTACGATCTTCCGAGAGATAGCCGATGCCGCGCGCTACCGCATCGCTCGGATTCCTGATCGTCACCTTCGCCCCTTTCACGACAATCTGGCCGGATTCAACCGGATCGGCGCCGAACACCGCGCGGGCGACCTCCGTACGGCCGGCGCCCATCAAACCGGCAAAGCCCAATATCTCGCCTTTGCGCAGCGCGAAGCTGACGTCTCTGACCAGCGGTCCGGCATTCAGATTTTTGACTTCGAGTGCGACCTCGCCTTTGCCTGCCTCGTTGCGGGAAGGCGCTGCGTCAGTCAAGGTTCGCCCGACCATCATGCCGATAATCGCTTCGACGCTGGTGTCCCCAGCGGTGACCGTGGCCACATATTCCCCGTCACGCAACACGGTGACGCGGTCGGCAATCTGCTTCAGCTCGTCCATCTTGTGTGAGATGTAGACGATCCCCACACCCCGGCTCTTCAGCTCACAAATGATGCGGAAGAGCTCGGCGATCTCGGCGTCGTTAAGCGCCGAAGTAGGCTCGTCCATGATCAGGACGCGCGAGTCGAAGGACAAGGCCTTGGCGATCTCGACCATCTGCTGCCTGGCAACGGTGAGGGTGCTGACAACCGCGCGCGGGTCGAGAGTCACATGCATGCGGGCAAGAATGTCGCGCGCTTGCGCATTGAGTTTGTCTTCGTCGAGGAACAAGCCGAGGCGTCCGCGCGGCTCGCGACCGATAAACATATTCTGGGCGACGGTCAGATGATTCATCAGTTGGAGTTCCTGATGAATGATGCCGACGCCCAAGGTCTGCGCTTCGCGCGGGCTCAAGAACTCGACCGGCTGACCGTCATAGAGGATTTCGCCCGTATCCCGGGTGTAAACGCCGGCGAGGATTTTCATCAGCGTCGACTTGCCGGCGCCATTCTCGCCCATCAGCGCGTGGACCTCGCCCGCCATGAGTTCGAACTGGACTTCGTGAAGCGCCCTCACGCCGGGAAAGCTCTTGTTGAGCCTTTTGACGGAAATGAGGGGGGTCATGGCGTGGATTGAACGACAATTTCGCAACCGCCGCTGGCCTCATTGCGAGGAGCGGGTCGAAAAAGCGTTGGGCACCGCTGCCCCGGGTGTCGCCGGGTATTGCGGCTGGAATCGCGGCTGAAATCGTAACGAGAAGCCAGACACATTGCTGGGCCCCCAAACCGATGTGCCACGATTTTACGCTGCTGGATGGCAGCGGCTCAATTAGGCATTCCCTGGTATCGTCAGGCAAATGTTGCGGGATTCAGTATGCGGTCAATGAACCCCGCTCCTCATCTGCCGATGCGATAGCCCCAACGCCGCACTACGCTTCGGCCAGAATCTGCTGGATGACCTGCTCGAAGGTTTCCACGGGTTGTCCGCCGCTCACCAGATAGCGGCCGTTAAAGATGATCGCCGGCACCGACTGGATGCCCTTGGCCTGGTATTCCCGCTCTTCCGCACGAACCTCGTCGGCATAGTCTCCGTTTCGCAGCACCCTACCCGCCGCTTCGGCATAGAGCCCCACGGATCGGGCCGCGTCGACCAGGACTTCGTGATTGCTCGGGTCTTTGCCCTCGGAATGATAGGCCCGCAGCAGCGCCAGTTTGAGTGGCAACTGCTTGCCCTCGATGCCGGCCCAATGCATCAGACGGTGCGCATCGAAGGTGTTATAGACGTGCGCACGCGGGCCGAAGGTAAAGCCGACGCTTGCCCCACGCTCGCGGATCATCGCTTGCGTTTCGGCGATCTGCGCCGGTGTGCGTCCGTATTTTTTGCCAAGATAATCGACAATGGCCTCGCCGTCCGGACCCATTTCCGGATTCAACTCGAAGGGATGTACCACTATCTGGGCATCGACCGCTTCGCCAAGACGCGATAGTGCAAGCTCGAGCGATGACAGGCCGATTGCACACCACGGGCATGCGATATCGGAGACGAAATCGATTGTGAGTTGTTGAGTCATAGCTTTCCTGACGAGAATAACCTGTGGCACGGCCGCCTCGGTGCGACAAAAAACGGCCCACAGAGTAGCCTAGCCTGAATCGCCAATATTTGCAGAGCCGCGCACCGGACGCACGCCGAAGCGGTCATCCGCGCTGCGTCAGTCCGGCATTCCGTTATGGTCGCCGAGCGGTCTGGCGGGCCAGTCGACCCAGCGATCCTTGCGGGTCAGCTCGTATGCTTCATTGACCGGGTAACGAATGCGGTTGTCGTCGCGCGGACGTTCGCCGATCACCATCAGCCTGACTTCGTCCTTCGTATTGTTGATGAAGGTGTGGCAGATTCCCGTGCCTGCCGGAAACGCCACGGAATTTCCTTCGGCAATGGCATGAAGCACGCCGTCGATCCAGACATCGGGCTTGCCTTCGAGCACATACACAAATTCCTGCTCGGTACTTTCGGCATGTGGATACGACGTCCGCCGGCCGGGCAGAAGTCTCACATGATGAATGCCAATACGCGTGATGCCGAGTGCCTCGGAAAGCGGTGCGTCCAGCGCCATTTTCTCGGTATCGCCGCGATAGGAATGCGCATCCGGTTCTTCGAGTTCAGTCCAGTGCTTGATGAAATCGGGTCGGCTCATCGGTCATTCTCCTTCAGGAACCACGGTCGATAATAGCCGCTTGCACAAGGAACGCAACGCATTCGGTCCAGCAACGAAAACCCACGTCGCCCCCAGTCATTCTGGCGCACGAATGTTGAATGGTTTTCCCGGCACCCAGGCCCAGGTCGCAATCACCTTCGCCCCCGCAGGACCCGCGGTAGTGACGTGAATGACATCGGCGGGCATCCGGTAGCTCTCACCCGCGTGAACGATGCGTGTTGGTTGACCATTGACCTGCACCGTCACCTCGCCCTCCAGCACATAAGCGACCTCAGGCCCGGTTGCTTTATGCCGCGGCTTCGAGGCGTTCGGAGGAAATTCGGCAATACCCATGCCCATTTCCCGATCGGTTCCTGGAATCGTGACCCGTTGCAAAACGACTGTGTCTTTCGCCGCCGGCGCGTTTTCGGCCGCTTCGACTGATGGTTGGACACACATGAGCGCCGAAAGAACAAGCGGAAGGTAGCGAGCGCTTTTCATCGAAGATGGTCCTGCTTATTGGCCGTCGTTGGCGAGTGACGTGAGAATCCGGTATGCCGCGGTGACCCGCTCATCAATCGGGAAATTCTTGTTGGCGAGAATCACGATCCCCAGCCGCTTCTGCGGAATGAACGCGATGTACGCGCCGAAGCCGTTGGTCGAGCCGGTTTTATTGATCCAGACGTCGTCACGAGGAGGCTGCGGCGGCGTTATTTCAGTAACCGGTGTTGCGTTGAAGATCATCGCCGACGAATTCCCATCCAGAAGCGTCTGCAATTTGACGGGATAGAGATATTGCTCCCATACCAGGTCCTGGGTCATCGGCCCTGCCTTGAAGTACCCGGTGTGGGTATCTGTGATCGCGCGCTGAAGCTTCGGGTCGAGTTTGATCAGACTCATGTTGGCTTCCACGAAGCGGATCATGTCCGCAGCCGTGGTCCGGATGCCGTAGGCTTCATCGGACAGAACCCCGGGTGCCATTCTGATCGGCGCACCTTCTTTCGTGTAGCCCTGAGCGTAATCGCTCAATTTCCCAGCAGGAACGTTGATGTAGCTGCGCTTCATATCAAGCGCGGGAAACAGACGGTTTTCCATCAGCACGCTAAAGTCCTGACCCATGCTCTTCGCTGTTATGAGGCCAAGCGCGCCAATGCCGGGATTGGCATAAGTCCGAACCGTTCCGGGCGCATAGGTGGGGTGCCACTGCCTGAAATATTCCATCAACTGATCGTTGTTGCGGATGTTGTCGGGCACTTGCAAGGGGAGCCCTCCGGGCGTGTGCGTACCCAGATTGAGAAGGCTGACATTACCGAACTTGCTATTGCGCAGAGACGGGAGATACTTGCCCGGCTGATCCGACAAAGACAGATAGCCGCTTACCTGTGCATACGAGGCCAGCGTCGCCGTCAAAGTCTTGCTGACCGAACCCAGTTCGAACAAGGTGTCGCGCGTGACTGGCTGTCTGGTTTCGGTCGACGCCAGGCCGTAGTTGAATACGTAATGCCTGTCACCGTCGACGATGCCCACCGCCATGCCGGGAATACGATTGCTCGCCATGATCGGTTGTATGGCACGGTTCACTGCACTCGCGATTCTGTTTTGCTGATCGTCGGCCGCGTGGCTGACGGCCGCGGCCGCACAGGCAAAAAAAGTTGTTGCTATAAGGCTGATGGTTCTGAGCTTCATTTCCTGATCTGTCAATTTCGCGCAGGTGGGCGACGTTCGGGCGGGTTCGCTGAAAAAGGAGTATGCGTGCTCACAGATTCATCGACTATCGACGATATCTTGTCCGTGGCGAAAGAAAATCTTTCGCATAACACGCGATCTCCTCCCACCGTTTGCCGTTAATTCCCCGCCCGCGCTTCGACGATCAGTAAGATCCCATATAGTCGCGCTTGCCGATATCGACGCCGTTGTGACGCACAATCGCGTAGGCCGTCGTAACGTGGAAGAAAAACTGCGGTAAACCGTAGTTTTGCAGATAGGCGCTGCCAACCAGCTTCTTCTCTTTCGGCGTGCCCGGACGCAGGACGATTTCCTTGCCCTCGCTACCTTCGAACTGGGCGGCCTCGAGCCCGCCGATGTACGTCAACGCCTTGGCGATAAGCGCCTGCAGGTCCGCAAACGTAACTTCGGTATCGGGCCACGACGGCACCTCGACGCCGGCCAGGCGCGAGCTGATACCTTTGGCGAAATCGGCCGCGATCTGTACCTGGCGCACGAGGGGAAACATGTCCGGGAACAGGCGCGCCTGCAGCAGCGCGTTCGGCTCGATGTTCTTTTCGGTGACGTGTGCTTCGGTTTTCTTCAGCACTTCGGACAATGCAGTCAGCATTTGCTTGAAAACTGGGACGGAGGCGCTGTAGATGGAACTCGTCATGATCACTCTTTCGGTCAATGTGGGATGCCGGCGCGGAAGATACCGCGTCGGCCGGTTTAATGTCTGGCTGGCGATAAAACGTGCTGGCGGTCAGGCAACAGACCTGAAGCGGGGGGAAGGTTACCATCGTCCTGGTTCGAACGTCTGCTCAATCCTGCCAGCGGATCCGGGCGCGGACATGGTTCGTCGCTGAGTTCGTGCAGGTGATATTCTTGCTGCTCACTGCATTTCTACACGCGGATGCACGTGTCAAACGATTCCCGATGTTCCCGATAGAACGCCAGGGGGCCGAAGCAACAACGCTTTCTTGCATCGCCCGGCACAGTACTGATAGATCGGCTTCAGACGAAGACGAACAAACAGGATTGAAAGTCATGAACGACAAGCAGGATGTGGCGCCAGACAGCACAGCAGCGCGAGTGGCCTTGTGGCGCGCGCTGCATGTCGAGGCCGATCCCCCGCCGCATGTGCTGGAAGACACAATCGGCCTTAAGCTACTCGCCCCGGACGAAAACTGGCGCAGCCGCGGGGACATGGACCCGCAGTTCACCCGTCCCTTCCGCGCTTCAATCGTGGCCCGCGCTCGCTTCATTGAGGACCTGGTCGTGGAACAGGCCGGCCGCGGGCTGAGTCAGTACGTCATCCTCGGCGCGGGCCTTGACACCTTCGCACAGCGGCGGCCGGAGATCGCTTCCCGCCTCAGGGTGTTCGAGGTCGACCCGCCCGGTCCTCAGGCATGGAAGCGTGAGCGCCTGATCGAACTCGGTTTCGGCGTCCCGGACTGGCTGCGCTTCGTGCCGGTCGATTTCGAGGCAGGGGGGACCTGGCGGGACGGGCTCATGGCCGCCGGCTTCGACGAAAGCAGGCCGGCAATCGTGGTCTCCACGGGCGTCAGCATGTATCTCACCAAAGAAGCGAATGCGGCCACGCTGCGCCAGGTCGCGGCCCTCGCCCCAGGATCGACGCTCGCCATGACGTTCCTGCTGCCGCTGGAACTGGCGGACCCCGAGATACGTCCCGGGCTCGAGATGGCGGAAAAGGGAGCACGAGCCAGCGGCACACCGTTCCTCAGCTTCTTCACCCCGCCGGAGATCCTGGCGCTGGCCCACGAAACGGGCTTTACGGAAGCACGGCACGTGTCAGCGGCAGATCTTACGCAGCGCTACTTCACGGGAAGAACAGATGATCTGCGGCCGCCAAACAATGCTGAGGAACTGCTGGTAGCCAATACATAGCTGCCGCATACTTTCCGGCATCGACATAAGCCCTGCGCCGGGGAAAAGCGCGAATGAGCCAGGTCAATGAACACCCGCTACCTCGTCGGCGAACCCAAATCACCAAGCCCGTGGCGACGCCTGCTATGGCTTTGGATCGCGTTCTGGCTGCTCATGCTGGCAGTGGGGATGCAGGAATCTTTGTGGACAGGCAAACTGCTCATCTGGCAGCCGCTCGTCAACTACGGCTCGTCAGCGCTCGGCGCCACCGTGCTGGCTGCCGTGCAGAAGAGACGCGCGGACCGGTTCGACAGTTTTCTCAACCAGCCACTGCAATGGTTTCTCCGCGTCTGGGCATGGATGCCGCTGCAACTGGTCCTTTACGTCACTGCGGTGTACGCGTTGCGGATCGGCATCTACGCACTCGCCGGCGTAAGGTTCCGGCACGGGCCGTGGGCCGAAGTGGCGGCTTACGAAGTGACGCAATTCGTGCTGTTCTACGCGTTACTCGGGGGTGTTCAATTCGGCCTTCGTTCCTATAGAGCGTGGGCCGCCGAGCGGTTGCGCTCCGCACAGCAGGCAAACCTGGCACGGCAGGCACAACTTGCCCAGTTGACCCAGCAACTGCAGCCACACTTTCTCTTTAACGCGCTGAACACCATTTCATCGCTGATCCACAGCGATCCCGACACGGCCGACATGCTGCTCACCCGGCTCGCGACATTGTTGCGCGCCGCCACCGACGCGAGCCAGCATCCCGAACAGTCACTGGCCGACGAACTGACGCTGCTTCACGCCTATGCGGACATCATGGCCCGGCGTTTCGCCGATCGGGTCCAGATTTCGTGGGAGGTCGATACCACAGCACAGACTTGCCGTGTCCCCACGCTCGGACTTCAGCCGCTGCTGGAGAACTGCTTCCGGCACGTCGTCGAGCGGCGCAATGCATTCACGCACATCGCGATACGCATACAGCGCAGCGCGAGATATCTGCAGATCGAGATTGAGGATGACGGAGATTTGCAGCACCTTCCTGTTAAGCGTGGTGTGGGCCTTGGTAATCTCGAGGACCGTTTGCACTCGTTGTACGGCACGCAGGCGAGTCTCGACTTGCGACTGCGACCGGGCGGTGGCCTGATCGCCGGGATGAGACTGCCGTGCGTGTGCTGATCGTCGACGATGAAGCGCTAGCACGCAGCAAACTGCTGCGCATGCTTCGGGCATTTCCCGACGTCGAAGTCATTGGTGAAGCCGCCGATGGCGCGGCGGCGCTGACGCTGGCCGCACAGCTACGGCCGGACGTGATCTTCCTCGACGTACAGATGCCCGAGATCGATGGCTTCGACGTGGCCGCGTCGCTGCCGGACGACGGTCCGGCGCTAGTGTTCGTGACCGCATTCGACCAGTATGCGTTGCGAGCATTCGACGCTCATGCAGCCGACTACCTGCTGAAACCTGTCGAGCCGGAGCGCCTGCAGCGCGCCGTGCAGCGCTTGCGCAAATCGGTCCGTGGCACGGCCCGCCCGAGCGTCGGCATGCCCGCCCATCTGATGATCGCCGAGCGAGGGCAAACGCATGTCGTGCGTTGCACCGATATCGAATGGCTGGAGGCCGCCGACAACTACGTCAACATCCATCTACCCGGGCAGAGCCTGCTGATACGCCGCACGCTCGCCGCCCTGCTCAATGACCTCGACCCGGCGTTTGTCCGTACACATCGCGGCGCTGCCGTGGCACTGGCCGCCGTGCTCACTGTGCGGCCACGGGGAAAGGGCGATGCCACCGTCGTTCTACGCAGCGGTGTCGAGGTGCCCTGCAGCCGGCAGCATCGGGAAACACTGATGCAACGCCTCCGGCAATAACGCAGATCGCGCAATCCGCCCCACCGCAGACCCAACTCGTCCCAGTTCGATTGCGAACCAGGGGGCGTCAAACTACGCTGGCTGGTATCACGATAGGGATGATCCGGTCATGGCTGCGTTGCTCACGATACTTAAGTTCGCTGTCGTCCTGGTCCTCGCCTCTTCATTGGCCGAGGCTCTGGTGCTTTCTGTCCGGCGCGGCTGGCGCGGCTACGACTGGAGGGCGGCCAGTATCTCGGTGGCCGACTATCTCGTTCGTGAGTATCCGTTGCAATGGTTGCTACCGCTTGCATTCTGGAGCGACTCAATGAACTGGTTCTGGCGGCACAGGCTCTGGACTTTACCGATGAACCATTGGAGCGGTTGGCTGGCGTGCTTCGTTGGCCAGGAGTTCTGCTATTACTGGTATCACCGTGCAGCCCACCGGACGCGCTGGTTCTGGTGCACCCACGCCGTCCACCATTCATCCAATGAACTCAACCTGGCCGCCGCGTACCGTATCGGTTGGACTGGCCGCCTTACCGGTTCGCTGCTGTTCTTCGTGCTCGCGCCGCTATTCGGTATGCCGCCCCAGATTGTGCTGATGCTGCTTTCGCTCAACCTGCTCTACCAGTTCTGGCTGCACGTAACCTGGGTTCCGCGTCTTGGGCCGTTGGAATGGATTCTCAACACACCTTCCGCGCACCGTGTGCATCACGCGTGCAACATCGAATACCTCGATGGAAATTACGGCGGTGTGCTGATCGTGTTCGATCGACTATTCGGTACTTACATCGCGGAACGGCGCGACGTACCGTGTCGCTTCGGTCTGGTCCGGCCGACAACGACTTATAACCTGCTGGCCATCGAGTTCGATCACTGGCGCGCGCTGTGGCGCGATCTCATGACCGCGCGTTCCATCCGCGAGGTATATGGCTATGTGGTCAAGCCACCTGGCTGGCGGCCGGATAACAATGGAGAAACGACCGAAGATCTACGGCGCCGGGCAGATCCACCATCCTTCAGAGTGGAACAGGGATAGGGGCTCACATCGGAATGAGAGACGGGCAATTGATAGTGCTAAAGCTGCGCTTCGATAGCCGCCTTGTCTATCACTGACCATACGTGCTCAATCTTTCCACCCTGAAATTGATAGAACACGTTCTCGGTAAAGGACACGGTCTTCCCGTTTACGTTGAGGCCAAGGAATTTTCCCTTCGGCGTACAGAGGAAGGCCAGGCGGCTAGCTATATAAGGCGAATCGGAAACCAGCAGCTGGATGTTGAAATGGAGGTCTGGGATTTCACTGAAGTCTCTCTCCAGCATCTCGCGATAACCCGACAACCCGATCCGCTGACCGTTGTAGTACACGTCGTCATGAACAAATTGCCCCAGGTTTGGCCAGTCCTGTTTATTCAGGCAGGCAATGTAGTCTCGGTATACGTCGGAGAGGTCGGCTTTATTCATGGCGATTGCCCTATCCTTTTACAAGGTCCTGCAGCAATGTGGGACGAGTTGATATTCTGCAGCCAAGAATAGCACCTCGAAAATCGAATCGCTCCCCGCCGCCATGTCCAGCTTTTGGGAAATGAAGGAGCGGTTCACCGCCCCTCATTTCCGCCTAGATAACCATCCCGCCCGAGACTTCTATACGCTGGGCATTGACCCAGCGATTGTCTTCGGACAGCAGCGACGCGATCATGGGGCCGATGTCGTCGGGCAAGCCCGCACGGCCGAGCGCCGTCACCTCCGCCACGCGCTTGTTGATCTCGGGATTGTCGCGGACCATGCCGCCACTGAAGTCCGTGGCGACTGCGCCTGGCGCGACGGTATTGACGGCGATTCGACGCGGACCGAGCTCCTTCGCCAGATAGCGAGTCAGAACCTCAATCGCGCCTTTCATGGACGCATAAGACGCACTACCCGGAAAAGCGACGCGGGTTAAGCCCGAGGAAATATTCACGATGCGGCCCCCGTCATTGATGAGCGGCAGCAGCTTCTGCGTCAGAAAAAATACGCCCTTGAAATGGACGTTGTAGAGACTGTCCAGTTCTTCCTCGGTTGTCGTGTCGAACGGCGCGTGATACGAAATGCCGGCGTTGTTGACGAGGTAGTCAAAGCGCACGGCGCCCAACTGGACAAGTGAGGCCCGGACCTGCGCCACGAACGAGTCGAACGTGCTCACTTTCCCGGTATCGAGCGGCAATGCAATGGCGCTTTGCCCCTCCTCTGCCACCAGGTTCACGACCTTTTCGGCTTCTGCCTGATTGGAACGATACGTGAAGATGGAACTGACTCCGCGTTTCGCGAGGTGCAGCACGGTATTGCGGCCCAGGCCGCGACTGCCTCCTGTCACGATTGCGATCTTCGAGATGGCATCTGCTGATTTTCCTGCTGTCATTCCGCGCTCCACGTTAGGTGTGTAGCTGCAAGCTTATTCCGGCCGGTAGCGAGGCTGAATGCCCTAACTGCCCTACTTCTTGCCTAATCCTGCCCGGGCCTCTACCTCGCGACACGACAGGCTGTAACATGAAGGAACGCGGGCGTGGAGAGATTTCATATGTCAAATGCCTTGATCGAAGGCGTCAAACGCTATACCGACAAGCAAGCCGGGAGGGAGAGCCCGTTCGTGACCGCCATCGAAGGTTTAACCATCCTCCGCTCGGATCATGAAAGACACCCCTCTCATCTGATCATGAAGCCAGCGCTCTGTGTCGTCGCGCAAGGTGCCAAGTGGACGACATTCGGTGACAGGCGGTACGACTACAGGGCAGGACAAGCCCTGGTCGTCAGCGTCGAGATGCCGGCCTTCAGCAGGGTGGCGAAAGCCAGCCCAGCCGAGCCCTACCTCGGTATTATTATTGAGTTCAACCTTGCCATCATGCGCGATGTCATGGCGTCTCTCGACACGCCACCTGCGCCGGAAGACAATTTCGGGCGCGGCGTTTTTGTCACCGACTTTGACGGCCCGCTCGCTGACTGCGTGCTTCGCATGGTGCATCTCCTCGATACGCCTCAGGCTATTCCCATTCTCGCGCCGATGATCATGCGAGAGATCTGCTACTGGTTGCTAACGGGCCCTCACGGCAACGAGGTCGCCAAGGTCGTGCTGGCAAACAGCCATGTGCAGAGAGTCGTCACTGCCATCCATGCCTTACGGGACCAATTTGCTGAGACGGTACGCATCGAGGATCTGGCTGCCGTCGCGCAAATGAGTCCGTCGGCATTCCATAGGCAGTTCAAGGCGCTGACATCGATGACGCCGTTGCAATACCAGAAGCAGCTTCGCCTGCTTGAAGCGCGCCATCTGATGGTGGCCGGAATCGCCAACGCCGAAGCCGCGGCCTATCAGGTGGGCTATGAAAGCGCATCGCAATTCAGCCGTGAATATTCGCGCATGTTTGGAGCGCCACCTCGGCGTGACATAGCGACATTGAAAACTGCAACGGCCTAGCGTTCCGCCGACAAAGCCCCCCGAAATAACGCGACTCCCCCTCAACAACTGCCGCGCGCCGCCGATAACACATATGGGGCTTCTGTGGATTGAATGTCTTCAATGATTCATGCGCTCAGGTGTAAGCTAGGCGAATTTCAAGAATCCACCCCGCCCGTTCGCCGCCAAAACGACAGAACGACCGAACGCCGGGAGGGCTAAACCTGCCATCCAGACGGACGGCAGGTTAATGGAAGGTTATATTCAAGCTACCTTCTCGCGCGGGAGACACTGTGATTCGACATGGCCTTGGCGGTTTGCTGCTTGCGCTATGCTGTCTTGGCAGCGCGATGGCGGCCGGTCCCGATTGCTCGCGTTCATTTACGCTCGCGTTGCACGACCACGGCCTGCTCTATTCCGTCGACACCGACACCGGCATCGACAAAGACTTCGCCGACGAACTCATCCGCCGCAGCGGCTGCCAGATCCGGGTCAGCCTCATGTCACGTGCCCGTATCTGGAAACTGATCGAGTCCGGCGCACTTGATTTCAGCCTGTCCGGAATTACCAACGACGAGCGTAATCAATACGCGGATTTCGCCTGGTATTTCCGGAACAAATACTATTTGCTGGTGCGCAAGGATGCCGGCATCCATCAACTGACCGATTTCGAGCACAACAAGCAGTTTCAGCTTGGCGTTATCCGCAGCTTCCGTTACAGCGATTCCGCCAACCGGCTGGTCGATAAACTATCGGCCGAAAACCGCGTCAGCCAGGCAGGCGGCCTCGATCCGCTGTATCAGGCACTGATCCTCCGGCACATCCAGGGCATGATTATCGAACCCTTCGACTATCCTGCTCTCGATGAAAAGAAAATCCGCGACGTGACTACCATTGTGGAGTTCAATGACCCCGCCGTACCGCACGGCCTCATCATGTCGAAGCGGGCGCTGTCGGCAATCGAGCGGGAAAAGTGGCGCGCCCTCGTGAATGACATGCGCGCGGACGGCACCGTCCAGCGCATCTTCGAGAAGTACTTCAAACCCGACCTCGCTGATTCGATGGTCGACCTCCAGACGCCACCGTGAGCTGGGCGCGCCTGGTCCTGCTCCCGTTAATGGTCTTGTCCACTTCACTCAGTGTTACCTGGATACTTTGGGACCACGAACGGCAAGCTGCCCGCCATGAACTGCTCGCCCAGTTCAACTTCTCGCTGGGCGACGCCGTCAGCCGGGTCGAACAGCGTATGGCGACCTACGAGCTCCTGCTGCGCGGCGTGCAGAGCCTGTTCGCCGCCACCGGCGAAATCAACCGTGACAAATTCCGCAGCTACGTCGGCACGCTCAATCTCGACGCGAACTTCTCCGGCATCCAGGCCATCGGCATCGCCGAATGGGTACCGGCGACGCAGAAGAATGCTCATGTGGCCGCCATGCGCCAGCAAGGTCTGACCGGCTACACCATTGAGCCCCGAGGCTCGCGCGACAACTACGCACCCGTCATCCAGCGTGAGCCGTATATTGGTCTCAATCGCGCGTCGCTGGGCGTGGACGCGTGGGCCGACCCGGTGCGGCGGCGCGCCATGGAAAAGGCGCGCGATTCCGGAATGGCAAGCATCTCCGGGAAGGTCCGTCTTTGGGTGGATACCGAGGCCGACGCGCGCCCCGGTTTCATCATGTACCTGCCAATCTACGCACAAGGGCAATCGCAGGACAGCGTCGCCCAGCGCCGGGCGCACCTGGTCGGCTGGGTCTACGCTTCGTTCCGCATGCACGACGTCATCGCAAGTCTGTACGGCGATCAGCCGCCGGGACTCAGCATCGCCATCTACGACGGCATTGAACCGTCCCCCGCGGCACTGCTGCACAGAACACCTGCAACAGGCGGCCAGCATCCGCTCACGATCATTTCGGCCAACGAGTATCTGGTCGTTGGCGGACACGACTGGACGCTTTCGATGAGCGCTCAGGACGACTTCAAATCCCGTTTCGGCCGCAACGCTGAACTGCTGATCGCCAGCGCCGGCATCGGTCTTAGCCTGCTGCTCGCGCTGCTCACCTGGCTAATGATGACCGGTCGCGGCCGCGCGCTGCGGCTCGCCTCCGCGATGACACAGGAATTGCGCGAGAACGAGGAAAAATTCCGC
Organism: Paraburkholderia sediminicola; assembly: GCF_046026855.1. Lineage (GTDB taxonomy): Bacteria > Pseudomonadota > Gammaproteobacteria > Burkholderiales > Burkholderiaceae > Paraburkholderia > Paraburkholderia sediminicola_A. Next base: position 455,050 of record NZ_JAQQET010000001.1, read on the forward strand.
GCGATCGCCGACTGCACGGTCAACTGGGAGGTCTGGTGGGGCCCGGACGGCAAGCCCCGCTGGATCAACCCATCCGTGCAGGAATACACGGGCTATACGGTCGAAGAATGCATGGCCATGCCCGACTTTGCAGGCACCCTGATCTATCCGGAAGATCGCTCCCGTGTCGCCCCTGAGTTTCTGAAGGGACTTCAGGGCTTTCGCGGCGATGATCTCGAGTTTCGTTGCGTTCGCAAGGATGGCTCACTGGTCTGGCTTTCCGTTTCGTGGGTTCCAATCAGCGATGCCAAAGGCGATTTCATTGGCTTTCGCACAAGCGGGCGCGACATTACCGAGCGTAAACAGGTCGAGACCGAACTGCGAATCGCCGCTGTCGCCTTCGACTCGCAGGAGCCGATGATGATCACCGACGCCAACGCCAACATTCTGCGCGTGAACTCGGCTTTCACCGAATGCACCGGCTATACCGCCGGCGAAATTGTGGGCCAAACACCGCGAATACTTCAATCAGGCCGCCACGGCACCACTTTTTTCCGCGAGATGTGGGAAGCCATCCACCGGACTGGCGGATGGCAGGGAGAAATCTGGGACCGCCGCAAAAATGGCGAGGTGTATCCCAAGTGGCTCACGATCTCCGCGGTAATGAGAGCAGATGGTGCTGTCAGTCACTATGTCGGCACGCATCACGACATTACCGAACGCAAGATCGCGGAGGAAAAAATCAAGGAGTTGGCCTTCTTCGACGCGCTGACCCGTTTGCCCAACCGCACCCTGCTGCTGGATCGGCTGAAACAGGCGATCACCTCCAGCGCCCGCAGCGAAGCGTGCGGCGCCTTGCTGTTCATCGACCTCGATCACTTCAAGACCTTGAATGACACCCTCGGCCACGACAAAGGCGATTTGCTGCTGCAGCAAGCGGCGCAACGTCTGGCGGCCAGCGTACTCGAGAGCGACACCGTGGCGCGGGTGGGTGGAGACGAGTTCGTGGTGGTGCTGGGGAGCTTGCATGAAAACCGCGAGGAGGCAGCGAGCCAGACCGAGACTCAGGGCGAAAAAATTCTTTCAGTCCTTGGCATGCCGTATCAGCTTGGCGACATTGAATACCGCAGCACCGCGAGCATTGGCGCCACCGTATTCATGGGGCAGCAGGCTTCCATAGACGAGCTCCTGAAGCAGGCCGACCTCGCGATGTACAAGTCGAAAGAGAGAGGACGCAATGCGGTGTGCTTCTTCGATCCGGACATGCAGACTGTCGTGGTGGAGCGGGCTGCGCTCGAGGCGGGACTGCGCAACGCAATCGAGGAAGATCAGTTTCTGCTTCATTATCAGGCACAGGTCGACGGCGCTTGCGTCACGGGCGTCGAAGCGCTGGTGCGCTGGCAACATCCCTTGCGAGGTATTGTGCCGCCTGCCGATTTCATTCCACTGGCTGAAGAGACCGGATTGATTCTTGCATTGGGCGGCTGGGTTCTGGAAGCGGCCTGCACGCAACTGGCGCAATGGGCAACGCGGCCCGAGATGGCTCATCTCACGATTGCGGTCAACGTCAGCGTCCAGCAGTTCCGCGAACCCGACTTCGTGGACAAGGTGTTGGCCATCATTAACCAGACAGGCGCGAGAGCAGACAGGTTGAAACTGGAACTGACGGAAAGTGTGCTGGTGGACAACGCGCAGGACATCATCCAGAAGATGGGTGCGCTCAAGGCGAGAGGCGTTGTCTTTTCACTGGACGATTTCGGTATCGGATATTCGTCGCTTTCCTACTTGAAGCGTCTGCCTTTGGATCAGTTGAAAATCGACCGGTCGTTCGTGCGTGATGTCCTCGTCGACCCCAACGACGCCGTGATTGCCAGAACCATCGTGGCGCTTGCGCAGAGCCTCGGCCTGGGGGTTATCGCCGAGGGTGTGGAGACCGAGGCTCAGCGAGACTTCCTCGCTGCCGCGGGGTGTCATGCGTACCAGGGCTACTATTTCTGCCGCCCGCTTCCCATCGAGGGCTTTGAAGCGTTTTTCAGCCAGCTCGAGTCGCGCCAGTGCGTGGCTGAATGATCTCGGCACGCCAGATTTAACGCGCCGCCCTCCCCTGTCAATGCCCAGATTCGCGCCAGACATGAAGGCCCGAGTCGTTGCTCGCCATGTCGTTGTCTTGCGCAAATAAGGCGAACGTCATGCTGCCGGCCGGGATTTCATGCGTGCTTGCAGTTGCGCGGATACAGGGCTTCAGCGCGAGGCAGATTCGAGCACCCGGAATCAGACGAGTCCAGCTGATTGAGCGCAATGTACGAGGCAAAATCATCCTGTTAAAGTGATGGCATTATTCAGGTATACGTCCTCGGAGGTTACGCATGGCCCATGTGAACGACGACGGGAGCGGCAATCGGCTCGGCAACTATCTGAAGAACCGGCGGACCAAGCTCGATCCCGCGTCCTTCGGCATTTTTGGTGGCCGGCGGCGGACGGCGGGACTGCGCCGGGAAGAGGTGGCGCAGCGCGCCAACATCAGCGCGGCCTGGTACACCTGGCTGGAGCAGGGTCGCGGCGGCAATCCGTCGGCGGACGTGCTGGACCGCATCGCCCGTGCACTCATGCTGACCGAGGTCGAGCGCGAACACGTATTCCTGCTCGGCCTCGGCCATCCACCCGAAGTCCACTATCGCGGCGGTGACGCGATCACGCCACGACTGCAGCGCCTGCTCGACGCGCTGCCCTATAGCCCGGCGATCGTCAGGACTGCGACCTGGGACGTGGTGGCCTGGAACCGCGCAGCCGCGGCCGTGCTCACCGACTACGGCACGCTGCCACCTGAAAAACGCAACATCCTGCGCATGATTTTCAGCGATCCCCGCGTTCGTGCCGCGCAGTTCGATTGGGAAAGCGTAGCCCGCTTCGTGGTAAGCGCCTTCCGGATCGATGCCGCGCGCGCAGGCGCCGACGCCGAGGTAGCGCCGCTCGTCGACGAACTGTGCCGGTCAAGTCCCGAGTTCGCCGCCATGTGGCGAGACAATGAGGTGCAAACCCACGGTGACGGGGTCAAGCACCTGCGCCACCCCGTGCTCGGGCCGATTTCGCTGGAATTCTCATCCTTCGCGATCGACGGGCGGCCAGATCTTCAGATGATCGTCTACAACCCGGCGACACCGGTCGATCAGGAGCTGATCAGGTCTCTGATCGAGAGAACGCCGGCAATCGCTGCGGAGTGAACCTGGAGGTGTCCCCGTTCGCCGGACCCAGGGAAATCCCTCGCAATGCAGGCGACCGCCTGACAGCCCGCAGAGGCACGCATGGACTACGTGATCTCGTGCGCAAGTGCAACAATCGACCATGCTAGGCTACGCGTAGCTATCGTTCCGCGTGGTAAATTCCGCCGTCAGGAAAAGAAACATCGAAAGCTCGGGTGGCCTGAACAGGCCCGCCCGCACCCCTCGCTCAGGCTAAGCGCAGGCGAAACAAGGTGGATCGATGATCGACGTCAACCAGCGTATTGTCCGGCGGCTGCGCGTGTGCATCGCGCTTTGCGGCAGCGCCGCAGTGGCCGGCTGCATGGTCGGCCCCGACTACCGCACGCCCGCCGCGCCAGCTACCGACACCTACACCGCCTCGCCGATGCCCGAGCAGACGGCCTCTTCTCCGGGGGCCGCCGGCTTGCCGCAGCGCTTTGTGCCGGGACAGGATATTCCCGCCGCCTGGTGGGCGCTCTTTCATTGCGAACCGCTCGATACGCTGATCCGTCAGGCGCTCGTCAACAGTCCGAACATCGTCGCGGCGCAAGCTGCATTGCGGCAGGCGCGTGAAAACTTCTCGGCGCAAGCCGGCGGCTCGCTGCTGCCCAGCGTCGACGCGCAACTCGGCGCCACGCGCGAAAAAGTGAACGGCATCGCGTTCGGCCAGCCTGGACTGGTCGAAGAGTTCAATCTCTACAACGCATCCGTCAACGTGTCGTACAAGCTCGACGTGTTCGGCGGCGCGCGGCGCGAACTTGAAGCGTTACACGCGCAAATCGATTACCAGCGCTTCCAGTTGCAGGCCGCTTATCTCGCGATGTCAGCCAACATCGTGACCGCGGCTGTCAAGGAAGCGTCACTGCGCGCCCAGATCGAAGCAACCGAGCGGATCGCCGCGGAAGAAGACGAGCAACTGGGCGTACTCGGCAAGCAGTTCGAACTGGGAGGCGTGGGCCGTACGACGGTACTCGCGCAGCAGACCCTGTTGGCGCAGACCCGCGCAACGCTGCCGCCGCTGCAACTGCAACTCGACCAGGTGCGCCACCAGCTCGCTGTGCTGGCCGGCAAACTGCCCAGCGACACGGCCTTGCCCGAATTCAGGCTCGAGATGTTTTCGTTGCCCGAGACGCTGCCCGTCAGCCTCCCGTCGGCACTGGTGCAGCAGCGGCCCGACATCCTCGCCGCCGACGCCGTGCTGCATCAGGCCAGCGCGCAGATCGGCGTGGCGACCGCCGCGATGTATCCGCAGATCACGCTGTCCGCCAGCTACGGCGCCGAGGCGCTGACGCCGGCCCAGGTGTTCAAGGCCGGCAGCACGATCTGGAGCCTGGGAGCCGGTCTGCTGCAACCGGTCTTCCACGGCGGTCAACTGAGTGCGCAGAAGCGCGCGGCCGAGGCGGCGTACGAGCAGGCCGACGCCCAATATCGTGAAACGGTGCTGCTGGCGTTCCAGAACGTCGCGGACTCGCTACGCGCGCTCGATCACGACGCGACCGGCCTGAAAGCCCAGACGGACGCCTGGCGCTCCGCCAACGATTCGCTGGAACTGACGCGCGGGCAATATCGCATCGGCGGAGTGAGCTATCTGTCGCTTCTCGATGCGCAACGCCAGTACCAGCAAACGGTGGTGAGCCTTGCGCAGGCACAGGCGTCCCGCTACGCCGATACCGCGGCCCTCTTCCAGTCGCTCGGTGGCGGCTGGTGGAACGCCGCCGCGCCGGCCACCGCTGCCGCAACGACGCATTGACACATCGCAGGACGGAACACTCGCTTCACTGCTCTTCGCAACACGCGCTGTCAGGAACGCTCAGGAACGCAACGTCCGGCGCCTCGCGCCAATGCCGTGCAAGGACATCACGATGACCGAAAGAAAACCGATGACAAAGCGGATGGTGATCATGCTGATCTGCGTCGGCCTGCTGCTGGCCGCGCTCGTCGGCTTCAACCTGTTCCGCGCGCACATGATCGCGAAGTTCATGGCGGGCAACGCGGCGCCGCCCGCCACTGTCTCGGCGGTGGTCGCCGGCTATCAGTCGTGGCAACCGCAGCTTGCGGCGGTCGGCAGCCTGCGCGCCGTGCGCGGCGTCGATGTCACCACCGAAGTCGCGGGCCTCGTGCGCGAGGTGGCGTTCAACTCGGGACAGGAAGCGAAAGCCGGGCAGGTTCTTGTCAGACTCAATGCCGACAGCGACGTGGCGCTGCTCCAGTCGCTCCAGGCGGCAGCAGAACTCGCCCAGACGGTCTACCAGCGCGACAAGGCGCAGTACGACATCAAGGCGATCGCCAAGGCGCAGCTCGACGCGGACGCCGCCGACCTGAAGGGCAAGAAAGCGCAAGTCGCGCAACAGGCCGCGCTCGTCGACAAGAAGACCATCCGCGCCCCGTTTGCGGGGCGCCTCGGCATCACCACGATCAATCCGGGGCAGTACATCAATCCGGGCGATGCAATCGTCACGCTGCAGGCAATCGATCCGATCTACGCCGATTTCTACCTGCCGCAGCAGCAGCTCGGCCAGCTCGCGATCGGCCAGGCCATTGTGGTCGACACCAATGCGTACAGCGGGCAAACGTTCGTGGGCAAAATCCAGTCGGTCAGCCCGAAAGTCGACAGCGCCACGCGCAACGTGCAGATCGAAGCCAGTGTGGACAATCATGAGCGCAAGCTGCTGCCGGGCATGTACGCGAACGTGAAGATCGACGCGGGCGCCGGACAGCGCCACCTGACGCTGCCGCAAACGGCCATCACCTACAACCCCTATGGCGCGACCGTATTCATCGTCAAGCAGGGCACGCAACCCAACGCGCAAGGCAAGACCTTGCCCGTCGCGCAGCAGGTGTTCGTCACGCCAGGGCCGACGCGCGGCGATCAGGTTGCGATTCTCAAAGGCGTAGAAGCCGGCACGCAGGTCGTGACGAGCGGGCAGCTCAAGCTCAAGAACGGCACGCCGCTTGTCATCAACAACAGCGTGCAGCCGACGGACAGTCCGAACCCGACGCCTCAGGAACAATAGAGAGACCGCGCGATGACATTCACCGATCTCTTTATCCGGCGGCCCGTGCTTGCCTCGGTCGTCAGCCTGCTGATTCTCGTGCTCGGACTGCGTTCGCTGGCCGCGCTGAAAGTCAGCCAATATCCGCAGACCGAAAACGCGGTCGTGACGATCAGCACGGCTTACTATGGTGCGAACGCCGACACCATCGCCGGGTTCATCACCCAGCCGCTGGAGGCCGCGATCGCCCAGGCGCAAGGCATCGACTACATGTCGTCGACCAGCAGCACCGGCGTCTCGACCATTACCGCAACGCTGCGTCTGAATTACGACGCGAATCGCGCGCTCACCGAGATCAATACGCAGATCGGTTCCGTGCGCAACCAGTTACCGCCGCAGGCGCAGCAGCCGGTGCTGACGGTCCAGACCGGGCAGACCACCGACGCCATGTACATGGGCTTTTACAGCGATGTGCTGCCAAGCAACAACGTCACCGATTACCTGCTGCGTGTCATCAAGCCCAAGCTCGATTCGATCGAAGGCGTGCAGACGGCCGAAATCCTCGGCGGCCGGCAGTTCGCGTTGCGCGCGTGGCTCGATTCAACGCGGCTCGCCGCGCACGGCGTGACGGCAACCGACGTCTTCACGGCGCTCGGCAACAACAACTACCTCGCGACGCTCGGCACGACGAAGGGGCAAATGGTCAGCGTCGACCTCAACGCAGGCACGGACCTGCATACCGTCGACGACTTCAAGCAACTCGTCGTCAAACAGAAGAACGGCGCGATCGTGCGCCTCGAAGACGTCGCGAACGTCGTGCTTGGCGCCGACAGCTACGATTTCAACGTCGCGTTCAGCGGCAAACGTTCAGTGTTCATCGGTATCAAGGTCGCACCGGACGCCAACATCCTCGATGTGGCCAAACGCGTGAAGGCCGTCTTTCCCGGACTGCAGAAGCAGTTCCCGATCGGCATGACGGGCGACATCGTTTATGACGCAACCGATTTCGTCAACACGGCAATCGTCGAAGTCATCAAGACGCTGGTCGAGTCGCTGCTGATCGTCACCGTGGTGATTTTCCTGTTCCTCGGTAGTTTCCGCGCGGTCGTCGTGCCGCTGATCGCAATGCCGTTGTCGCTCATCGGCACGTTCTTCGTGATGCAGTTGCTCGGCTATTCGATCAATCTGCTGACACTGCTCGCACTCGTGCTCGCGATCGGGCTCGTCGTGGACGATGCGATCATCGTCGTTGAGAACGTCGATCGTCACATGAAGGAAGAAGGCAAAGCGCCACTCGATGCCGCGCTGATCGCCGCACGCGAACTCGGCGGACCGATCCTCGCGATGACCGTCGTGCTGATCGCCGTGTATGCGCCAATCGGTTTTCAGGGCGGCCTGACAGGTGCCCTCTTCACCGAGTTCGCCTTCTCGCTCGCCGGCGCGGTGACCGTGTCCGGCGTGATCGCGCTGACGTTGTCGCCAATGATGTGCTCGCGCTTCTTTCGCGCGGAGCAGGAGTCTGGGCGTTTCGCGCGTTTCGTCGACCGCCAGTTCGACCGCGTCCATCGTGGCTACGGCCGTCTGTTGCACGCGACGCTCGACACCTGGCCCGTGTTCACCTTGATGGGCGCGCTGCTGCTCGGCGGCACGGTCTACCTGTTCATGACGTCGAAATCGGAGCTCGCGCCGCAGGAGGATCAGGGGATCGTCCTGTCGCAGATCCAGGGGCCGCCGAACGCAACGATCCAGCAGATGCAGACCTACGCGGACCAGGTGTTCAACATCTCCAAAGCGTTGCCTGAATACTCGCAGATGTTCCAGCTCACTGGTGCGCCGACGCTCAACCAGGGGATCGGCGGCGTACTGTTCAAGACATGGGACCAGCGCAGCAAGGGTGCGACCGCCTTGCAGCAGGAATTGCAGCAGAAATGGAATGAGATTGCCGGTGCTCGCGTCGCGGCGTTCCAGTTTCCGCCGCTGCCGGGCTCGCAAGGTCTGCCGGTGCAGTTCGTCATCAGCACGACCGAGCCCTTCGAGAATCTCAACGAGGTATCGCAGGCCGTCCTGCAGAAAGCTCGCGCGAGCGGGATGTTTTTCTTCGTCGACAGCGATCTCAAGCTCGACAAGCCGGAAGCCACGCTCATTGTCGACCGCGACAAGGTCGCCTCGCTCGGCCTCTCGCAGAGCGACGTCGGGCAAGCGCTCGGCTCAGCGCTCGGGGGCGGCTACGTCAACTACTTCTCGATCGCCGGGCGCTCGTACAAGGTGATTCCGCAGGTGTTGCAGACCGACCGCCTGAATCCTTCGCAGGTGCTCGACTACTACCTGCGTACGCCGGACGGCAGTGTCATTCCGGCTTCGACGATTGCGCATCTCGAACACAACGTCGTGCCGGAATCGATCAACCACTTCCAGCAACTCAACTCGGCGACGATCTCGGGCGTGACCGTGCCAGGCGTATCACAAGGCGAGGTGCTCGATTTTCTGCGCAAGGCAACCACACAGGCCGCACCAGCGGGGTATTCCGCGGATTACTCAGGGCAATCGCGGCAGTTCGTCCAGGAGTCCGGTGGTTTCGTCATCACGTTGCTGTTCGCGACGATCATCGTGTTCCTCGCGCTCGCGGCGCAGTTCGAAAGTTTCCGTGACCCGATCGTGATTCTGGTTTCGGTGCCGATGGCGCTCTTCGGTGCGCTCATCTTCATCAATATCGGCCTGACGACGCTGAACATCTACACGCAGGTCGGGCTCGTCACGTTGATGGGGCTCGTCAGCAAGCACGGCATCCTGATCGTCCAGTTCGCCAACGAGTTGCAACACGCCGGCAAATCGAAACGCGAGGCCCTGGAAGAAGCGGCGGGCGTGCGGCTGCGGCCGATTCTGATGACAACAGCGGCGATGGTGCTCGGCGTCCTGCCGCTCGTGATCGCCTCGGGCGCGGGCGCGGCGGGCCGCAATGCGATGGGGCTCGTAATCTTCACGGGGCTCTCGATCGGCACGCTCTTTACGTTGTTCGTGGTGCCTGCGATGTATATGTTCCTCGCCGCCGATCATCATCAGAAAGCTGCAGCGCCGAAGGCGGGTTAGCGCTGCACCGGGGTGAGATCCGTCATCGCGACACCCAGTCCGCGAGCGGCGGCGTTCGTCGCAAGCTCATCCAGATTGAAGGTGATGTGTTCATAGTTCCTGGCAGCCGACCCGCCATGGGCCTTCAACCACGTTGCCCATTCGTGTTGCCCTGTAGAACCGTGAATGAGGGTGTACTGCTCCAACTCTTCCTTCACGCGTGCGCCTGCTTCCATTGCCGATAACGCCGCGTCAGCCGGCGCGCGCGCAATTGATCGAGGATCAAGGTCAGGACCGCGGAATACCTGGCAGGTGCCGTACGTCCTGCACCGAGCGCACGTAAATGACGTTTGACGATTGCCATCCGGGCGAGCCCGGTGAGTGCCCGGTCGCGCCATTCAATCGGCTGAATGTGCGCGCCCAGATCCGCGCCTGCCCGCCAGCGTGCGGGCAGATCGGGCATCACGGCGAGCGCCGTGGCCATGCCTACGACTGCGACGCCACTGTTCAGCACCTGTTCAGCCACCGCGCGACGCCGGATGCCGCCCGTCGTCATAACAGGCATCGCGGCGACGCCGGCCAGATCTCTGGCGAATTCGAGGAAATAGGCTTCGCGCGCGAGGGTGCGCCCGTCAGCGGTGTCGCCCTGCATCGCGGGGCTTTCATAGCTGCCCCCGGATAGCTCGACCAGGTCGACCGGCAGTTCATTCAGCCACAGCACGACTTGCCGGGCGTCGTCTTCCGAAAAACCACCGCGCTGAAAGTCGGCGGAGTTCAGTTTGACGGCTACGCAAAAACCCGGTGAAACCTTTGCGCGAACCGCACGCACGACTTCCAGCAACAGGCGGGCACGGTTGGCAAGATTGCCGCCCCAACGGTCGGAGCGGTGATTGGTCAGCGGCGAAAGGAACTGCGAGATCAGATAACCATGTGCGGCGTGAATTTCCACGCCTGTGAACCCCGCCTGTTCGGCAGCGTATGCCGTCGCCGCAAAACGGCCGATGGTCTCGCTGATCTCGTCTTCGCTCATCGCGCTCGGCTGCGCGAACAGTTTGCTGTGTTTGCCGAGCGCCATCGGGACTGCCGAGGGCGCCCACGCGTTACCGCCCATCGCTGCCAGCACCTGCCGGCCCGGATGATTGATCTGCATCCACACCTGCGCGCCATTGCTGCGTGCCGCCTGCGACCACTGCATGAACGGTGCAAGGGGCGTATTGGCCTCAAGCACAATCCCGCCAGGACCGGTCAGCGCCCGGCCGTCGATCATTACGTTGCCAGTGACGATAAGACCCGCGCCGCCTTCGGCCCACGAGCGGTACAGGCGATGGATGGTCTCACCAGGCAGTTGCCCCGCGTCGGCAAGATTTTCTTCCATCGCCGCTTTGGCCAGACGGTTGGGTAGCCAGGTGCCGTTGGGCAACTGCACGGGTGTAAACAGCGATGTAGTCATGGCAAAGTCAGTGTGCGAGATGGACGATGCCGCTATACTAAGATTAAAGTCAACTTGAAGGTCAAGCGCTATGAGAATCGGCGAACTCGCGGAAAAAACCGGCCTCGCGCCATCTGCCATCCGCTTTTATGAGCAAAGCGGCTTGCTACCCGCTCCGGAGCGCAGTGCCAACGGTTATCGCGTCTACTCCGACATGGCCGTTGGGCGCCTGCGCATGGTGCAGTTGGCGCAGAATCTGGGCTTCCCGCTCGACAAACTGCGCGAGGCATTCGCCAGTCACGAGACTTATCCGAAAGATGATTTGCTGCGCCAACTCGACATGCGGCTCGACGAGATCGAGCAGCTCATGACCGCCCTGCGTGCGCAGCGAAAGACGCTACGCACGCTTCGTACCACACTCGCCGAAACCTGGGCGGCAGGAGATTGTGTCGACGGCTTTGAGTTGGCCAGCCGCCTCCTGGCAGAACAGCCGGAACCGTCAGGCCGGTCAAAACGTCGCGCGCAATAGCCCTTTTGGCAAAGACACCCGGGATAGGGCTATGCGTATGTGATACAGGGACAGCGGTTCGTATTACTCAACGTTCCGCTCATGCTCGCCTCTCCTCGTCAATATCGGGCTGGATACGGCGTCATAGGAAACCGTCACCGTATCGAGCGCGGCGAGAAAATCCCTGGCATCGAAAATTTCTCCAAGACTTAAGACACCCCCTCGCGGCGCGACCTTGCCGCTCAGCAACCGCTCAGTCGCCTCCACGATGATCGGTGCACTGACCGCATAGATATCGCGTCCCGTTGCGGTGATGCGACGCGTCGTCCCGCCCTGTTCGATCATGACGTCCACAATGAATTGCTGAGCCGATCGTCCCTGCTCGTCGTGAGGCTGGGGTGCGGCGGCGGCTCGCGGATCTGGCGCGAGCCTTGCGCATCGATGAGCCGGAGACTTTGGCTTTACGGCTGGGAACAATCATTGACGGCGCACTCAGCAGCGGGCGCGCACTGCACACAGAGGGGCCCGTACGGTTCCTGCAGGAATTGGCGCAACTACTGATCCCGAAGAAAACCCGGAAGTGACCGGCGCATCCTGATACGCGGGCCAGCGTTTCGTGCGACATGCCGGCCCGCGCTGCTACGTGAGTTACTCGTCGCTTCTCAAGCCGAGGCCCGGCAGCGCGCGCGTGCCTTCGAGGGCAACGGAATGCAGCAGGTGCGGATCAAGATCGAACGCCTTCAGGATGGTGGGCGCAACCTGCGTGGTCGTGACGCGTTCATCGACCCGACGGCCGGGGTGGTGCAGCCCCGCATACGAAACGACGAGGCCAAGATGGCTGTCGTCGGGCGCATTGCCGCCGTGCTCTTCATCCTTCGCCGTGCTCGACGTGTAGATCACGCCGGGGTTCGGTTGCACGATGATATCGGGCGTGCGGCCTTGCGCCGGATCGCCGAAGCGGTTCACCAGGGAGGGACCGTAGAGAATATATGCCTGCGGGCCGTCCGCGCAGATCCCAGGCGCGTTGCACGAGAGATTCTTCTTGAGCGTCGTGACCACCGCGTCGCGCTGCGATTGATCACGTACCCAGACGAGGCCAACGTCGTCGGTCTGCACGAAGCCGGTGTTGACGAGACCCGTGCCGTCGTTCAGATTGCCGCTCTTCGTGTTGTTCTGGCCGAAGTTGCCGTTTGGATCCAGATAGTTGTTCGCCTCAAGCAACTTCGTGAGCGTGTCGCCGTTCTTCACGAGTTTCGTGTGATCGGTGGGCGACTGGCCATGCTTGGCGGTCACGATGATGAGCGTGGACGAGTAGAGGTTCTGCTGCTGGAGCGCGGCAACGACGCGGCCAAGCGCGTTGTCGATATAGCTGATGGCGCCCGTCACTTGAGGACCCGGCGTGAAGCCGGCGTCGAGATAGCCGCCGCCCGTCGCCACTGTGGCTTTCTGCGCCACGCTCAACGTCTGGAAGTTGGTGCCGAAGAGCGTCGGCACCGGTTCGTCGCGCGTGCCGGTGGAGTCCTTGCCACCGATCTCGTTGATGAGCGCCTGCACGTGATAGTCATCGAACTTCTCGGTATGCGTGTACGTGTCGAGGTAGTACGTGTTGGTGGCGGGGTCGATCGAATTGATCTCGGTGCGCGCGAGATCGTCCACGCCGCGGCCCGACGGGCCGTTCAGCCAGTCGTAGCCCCACGCGTGCTTGTCGGCCCACGCGGTGTACGAATTGGGCATGTTCTCCTTGACGACCTCGAAGATCGTATTCGTCTTCACGTAGTCGTGCGGATAGACGGGCACGCACTTCGCGCCTACGCGCGCACGCGGAATGGCCTGCGGATTGAACGCGCCGCCGCCGTCGAGGTGCACGAGCGGGCCGCCGTTTTCGCCGTCCTTGCCGGTGGTTTCGTCGAACACGACGTTCCAGCCCTGCTTGCCGACACAGCCCGTGTCGTTGGGCGCGTAGAGCGTGCGGTCGTATGAAACGTCATAGAAAAGGCCGGCGGATTTAGGCGAGCCGCCCGTAACGAGTGCGGTGAGGCCCGGGAACGAATCGGAAAGTCCGGGCGTAAACGCGTTCGCGTACGTAATGCCCGATTTCGCCAGAAGCGCGAGATTCGGACAGGTATTGCCGGCTATGCAACGCGCCACGTCCTGCGCGTGCAAGCCGTCGAAGCTGATGAGCAAGACGTGTTTGACACCGTCCGCCTCACTCGCCTGTGCAGGCGCGAGTGCACCACCTAAAGCGAGTGCGCTTGCGCCGAGCGCCGCCACACCCGCTGACCATCTCCGTGTCGCTTTCATCGTTCACCTCATTTTTTCGTGGGGGAAAATCGTGCGAAACGAGGTGCAATTTGCAGAAAAATTACGTCCAAGCGATGAATTTCGACTTTCAATTACATTTTATTACAAGGTTTTTCGTAACCGCTAACGATCAAACCTTGGGGGCTGCCGCATCCAGGTTTGCATTCACATGCGACAACAACGACGTCAGTTCCGCCTTCTCTTCAGCGCTTAAGCCAGCCAATGCTTGACTGCTCGACCTCTGAGAGACGAACCAGATCGGCCTGAGACAGCGCGCCTGCCTTCTTCAGCGTCACCAGCACCAGCACCGGCACCTGGCATCTCAGCTTCGACCACGGCATGGAGGGGCCCTTTGACCTCGTCGTAGGGGCGGATGGCGCATGGTCGCGGATCAGACCGATGCTTTCCCCGTACAAGCCGCACTATAGCGACCTCAGTACGCCTGACACAATGCGCGAAGCCCTCAAACGCGAGTTCGATGGCTTTGCAGAGGATATTGTCGATCTCTTCGCTGCCAGCAACGAACACTTCGCAGTACGGCAGATTTATGCGCTACCCGTAGGTCATTGCTGGGCCCACCGTCCCGGGCTCACGTTGCTGGGTGATGCCGCGCATGTGATGTCGCCGTTCGGCGGCGACAGCGTGAACAATGCGATGCTGGATGCCGCAGAGCTGGCCCGACTGCTTATCGAACGAGAACACTGGGCCGAGGCCGTAATCGAATTCGAACCGCTGATGTTCGCGCGGGTCGCCGAATCGGCTCATGGCGCCGCGGAGGCTGCGGCTACATTTCTATCATATGACGGCGAAGCGCTGACGCTCGACATGTATCAAATGCATTCAACAGCACCTCTCGAATCTGCGGGCTGAGGAGCCCTTCAGATTGTGCGGATGTCAGTCCCCCTTTCACCGACGCTCAATCGGCCGAGTGCGGATCCGCCCCCGGCATGCTGCGGCTCGCGCGCAGATAGCTGGCGCCGGCCTGGCTGAGCGCCACTTCGGCCACGCCACCGGGTAAATGAGTGCGTGTCAGATAACCGCGCGCGCAGGCATCCTCCCAGACCGGCAGGCGCGGGCAGGAAGTGCGCCAGACTTCGATCGTTTCACTGTAAGGCCGTGCACCCGGCCCAATCCATTCCAGCAGATCGAGGATCAGTGGTTCGATGGGGTCGTGCATGCCCGCTTCCATGCCGACGGAACCACCGGGTACAAGGCTGGACAGTACCTCCGGATGGCCGTCCAGCTTGTGGAAGCAAGGCAGGCCGCGCAGCGTGTCGAAATAATCGTCCAGTATTGTGGTGTTCATAGTGGCCGCCTCTCCTTACTGCGCCCTCATCCTGAGCGCTGCACCGCGAACAGTAAAATGAAATAATTTTAGGAATTGATGCATTTTTCTTATAAAAACCGACACCGTCGGCATACAGGCGTGATGGCGGCGATTTAGATAGACTGGGCGGCGTCGCCCGGTGCCATCAATAGCGTCCGGGGAAAGCGTAACGAGGTGGCCAAAGCGGCCGCGCCGTTGTCGTGTATGCGCCTGCATCCGCGCACCCGATCCACCGAACCGTGGCCATAAGCAGCGGTTAATAAATGGAGACACTCATGAAAGTGGGATTTATCGGCCTGGGCGTGATGGGACAGCCGATGGCGCTCAACCTCGCGCGCGCTGGTACCGAACTGGCGGTATGGAACCGCACGCTGGAACGTTGCGCCGCGTTGCACGACGCAGGCGTGCAGGTTGCAAACAGCGCCGGTGACGTCTTCCGGCAAGCTCGCATCGTCATCCTGATGATGGCAACCGATACAGCGCTCGACGCAGTGCTCGGCCGCCACACCGCAGATTTCGCAACGAACGTCGCACAGCATACGATCGTGCACATGGGAACGACGTCGGCCGACTATTCGCTTGGCCTCGAGGCCGACATCCGCGCGGCGGGAGGACGTTACGTCGAGGCGCCTGTCTCGGGCTCACGCAAGCCGGCCGAAGCAGGGCAACTGGTGGCGATGCTGGCGGGCGAACCGGCGGCTGTCGAAGAAGTGCGTCCGCTCCTCAAGCCGATGTGCCACGAAACGGTGGTCTGCGGGGCAGTGCCTACCGGGCTGCTGATGAAGCTGTCGGTCAATACGTTCCTGATTCCGATGGTGACCGCGCTTGCCGAGGCGTCGCATCTCGCACGGCGCTACGGGCTCGACATGACGCAATTCCAGGCCGTACTCGACGCAGGCCCGATGGCGAGCAACGTATCGCGCGTGAAGGTCGACAAACTCGTGAACGAGGATTTCACGGTGCAGGCCTCGATCCTCGACGTGCTAAAGAACAACCGGCTCGCGGCCGAAGCGGCGCGCAATGCGAATCTCGCATCGCCGTTGCTGGATGTCTGCTTTAACCTGTACACCGAGGCCGTCGAATTGGGTCATGGTCAAGCCGATATGGCGGCCGTCGTACACGCAATCGAAGCGCGCACCGAGGCGCGGGGAAACGCAAAGCGCACATAGTGGATGGAACGAGCGATGAATATCGAACCGCTTAGCGACAGCAAGATCATCGATTCATGGCAGCGCAACGCTTTGCCCTGGATGAATGCGGTACGCCGCAGGGGAATCGAGAGCAGGCGACTGGTCACCGATCGTGCCGTGCTGGATGCGGTGCTGGCTTGCGAACCGGCCAGCGTCGTCGACCTGGGCTGCGGGGAAGGCTGGCTTGCCCTCGCGCTTCAGCACAACGGAATCGGCGTGACGGCAGTAGACGTGGTGCCGGCATTGGTGCTCGCCGCGACGCAAGCCGGTGTGATCGACGGCCGGGTTCTGTCCTATGAAGCGATCGCAGAGGGACAACTCAAACTGAATGCCGATGTCGTGGTCTGCAATTTCTCATTGCTCGGCAAGGAATCGGTGGAGGGTCTGCTGCGCACTATTCCGGCGTTACTCAAACCGGGTGGATCCTTGATCGTACAAACGCTGCATCCCCTGGTTGCATGCGGTGATCTGCCGTACGTGGACGGCTGGCGAACGGGTTCGTGGGCGGGTTTTGATGAGGCGTTTAACGATGCCCCGCCCTGGTACTTCCGGACCGTGCACGCCTGGCTCGAACTGATGTGGACTAGCGGGCTGACTCTTCGGGAAATGCGAGAGCCTTTACACCCGCAAACCGGCAAGCCGGTATCGGTGATCTTTCGCGCGCATGTACGAGCTTAGTTGATAGTCGCGACATAAACACCGCAGCAGCGCCGAGTCCCTGGATGCCATCGGCGCGTATCTCCACCACACCGAAACCGCCCATCAAGAAGCACGTTGCGAACCTCGGTCTTTTTCAATGACAGTTTCAGCGCATCGGGACGTCGACAGCCGGAAGCAGCGAAGGAGTATCGAACATGCTGGGAAGCATTAAGAGAAACTGGATGCGTGAACGGAAGATCCGGCTCTTATAACGCCATCAGATCGGGCAGCAACCGGTCGAATTCCCGTCTCACCACGCCATAGCATTCACACACGCGGTGTTCTAGCCCCGGTCTATCCAGCACCTCGATGTGGCCATGACTGTAGCGGATCAGTCCCGCGTCCTGCAGTTTCAGCGCCGCCTCCGTCACGCCGGACCTCCGCACGCCAAGCATGTTGGCGATTAGCTCCTGCGTCATTGTCAGCTCGTTCGACGGCAGGCGGTCCATGCTGAGCAGCAGCCAGCGGCACAGTTGCTGGTCGATCGAATGGTGCCGGTTGCAAACGGCTGTTTGGGCCATCTGCGTAATCAGTGCCTGGGTATAGCGCAGTAACAGCCGCTGCACCGGGCCGGCGCGATGGAATTCCTCTTTCAGAATCCTGCCATCAAGCCGGTACGCCGCGCCAGCGCTTTGCACAATCGCCCGACTCGGTGTGGTTTCCCCGCCCATAAAAAGTGCAATGCCGATAAGCCCTTCGTTGCCCACGATCGCAATTTCGGCAGACGCGCCATCTTCCATGACGTACAGAAGGGAGACGATGGAGGTGGTCGGAAAATACACGTCATGGAGGTGATCACCCGACTCGTACACGACATGCCCCAAGGGCATGTCAACCGGCACCAGATGTGGGGTAAGGCGAAGTGATTCCGCTTCGGGCAAAACCGCGAGCAGGTGATTTCCTTTGAAACCAGGTTGGCTTTGCATGTTTCGCTCCGCGGTTATCCCACAGAAACTGTACTGTCTTCGCCAATCTGTTCCTGACAATGTCAAGTTTCGACGGCAGCCGGGCGAAAGCGTCAGACAAATTAGCGAAGCCACCGCTGCATGACAGCATGCTCAGAACGCCGTGTCTGACCGAGCCCTGTTTAAATTATAGTTTGATTACGCACCGCGGTGGATGGCAAGTCGCTGAGCGGATGACCGATGTCCCCATGCTAAGGCTGCGCAAGCGTCAATTTCCAGATCAAGGGCCGCCAACCTGCGCCGCCGGGGTGCGCATTCTTGGAGAATTCTTCTTTGGACCGACCGATAAGCCGGCCGGGATATTCATTTTCGCGAGCGAGGGCGTGCTAAGTGGCATCGAGGTTTACGGGCTCGCCACAGATGCCCCTGCAGCGTTGCCGCGGGAAGAAGCGCTTCGGCCATTTCCTTCCAGCAGCGGCGAATCATCGCCGGCCGATGGTTCCTAAAAGGTAATTCCTCGCGGCGCCGGCCCTTACGCGAACGCGGCGCGGCGCGGTGCCGAAATCGAAGCCGGCGCGAACCGTGCGCTACCGCTAGCGTCGGCGTCTTCCACGTGGAAAGCCGCGGCCGCGCGTTGCAGGCTCATCGCCTGCTCCTTCAGCGACTGCGCCGCGGCCGCCGCCTGCTCGACAAGTGCCGCGTTCTGCTGCGTCATGCTGTCCATCTGTGTGACCGCGAGATTCACCTGGTCGATGCCGGCGCTCTGCTCCGCTGCCGCCGCCGCTATTTCCTGTACGACGCCGGTCACTCGGATGATCGCGTCGCGCGCTTCGTCGATCGTCGAACCGGTGTTTTCGACCAGCGTTGCGCCGCTGCCGACGCTGCCCACCGCATGGCTGATCAACGCGCGGATTTCCTTCGCCGCGGTCGCGCTACGCTGCGCGAGGCTGCGCACCTCGCTCGCGACGACCGCGAAGCCGCGGCCCTGCTCACCCGCGCGCGCCGCTTCGACCGCCGCATTCAGCGCGAGGATGTTGGTCTGGAACGCGATGCCCTCGATCGTCGCGATGATCTCGACCATGCGGCCCGATTCGCTCGAGATGTTCTTCATCGCCGCGACCGCCTGCGTGATCATGTCGCCGCCGCGGTTCGCGATATTCGCGGCGCCGGCCGCAAGCTCGCTCGCGGTGCGCGCATTGTCCGCAGTCTGGCGGACCATCGCCGTCATCTGCTCCATGCTCGATGCCGTTTCCTGCAACGACGCCGCCTGGCTCTCCGTGCGCGACGACAGGTCCGCATTGCCGTTTGCGATCTCGTTCGCACCGCACGCGACGTTGTCGGACGCGTGCTTGATCTGGCAGATGGTGTCTGTCAGCGCGTCGCGCATCCGCTGCATCACATGCAGCAGGCTCGACGTGTCGCCCTCGCGCGTGCGGATCGCCACCGTCAGATCGCCCGATGCAATTGCATTCGCCACGTTCGCCGCGTAGGCCGGATCACCGCCAACCGTGCGCGCGATGCTGCGGTTCGTCACTGCGACGAGCGTCACGAGTACCATCGACACCGCCACGAAGATCGCGCCGATCAGCCACAGCGACGCCATGAATGCAGCGTCGATGTCGTCGACGTAGGCGCCGGTCGCAATGATCCAGTCCCATGGCGCATAGCGCACCACGTAGCCGATCTTGCCGACCGCCTGCGCCGGCGCCGCGCCCGAATGCGGGAACACATAGTCGACGAAGCCGCCGTCCGGCGCCTGTGCGACCGACGCGAATGTCACGTAATGGTGACGGCCGTCGGCATCGGCGCTGCCCGCGAGATCCTTACCTTCGAGTGCCGGCTTGATCGGATGCATCACCATCTGCGGTTTCGAGTTGATCACGAGGAAGTAGCCGTCTTCGCCATAGCGGATGCCGCGCAGGCGCGCGAGCGCCTGCTTGCGGGCCTCCGCCTCCGGCAGCGCGCCGCTTTGCGCCAGCGCCGCATACTCCGTCACGATGCTGAGCCCGACGTGCGCGACGTTCGTGAGATCGTGCTTGCGTTCCTCGATGCGCGTCTCACGCGACTGCAACGCTGCCGACACTGAGACTGCGAGCAACGCGACGAGGCTGATGATCAGCGGTAGCCACAGCTTCTGCGTAAAACTGAGTTTGTGCATACTGGGTCCTCTTGCAAACGAATGAAAATCGCGCAGGGCTGTCGTGCAAAGCGGCACGTGAATGGGCGCGCCGGGTGGCGCCGGTGGACTAATCGGCGTCCCAGTGGTTTGTGCCCGAGTTATCGGCTGATACGCGCGAAAGTTTCATCCTGTGAAACCCTCGGTTGCGACCTTGGCGCTGCCAGCGAGGACAATCGAGGGCTGGCCAACTCCCGTTTTCGCTGACGAGGACGTGCCGCCGATGAGCTCGGTCGGAAGCCGTGAGCGCCAACGGCGTCAGGCAGCGCCCAGATTCAGATAGTAGGATGAGGTGTCATTCAGGAAAGGACCCGCGATGAAAGGAATCTCCATCATCATGGCCATGCTTGTTGCATCAACCGTCGCCGGCTGCCAGACGTCGTGCAGTTCAAGTACCGCAGAAACAGGCACGTCCGTCAGCAGCTCGTCCACGCCGGATCGAAGCGAAGCAACGCTCGTCGGGACACAGGGAAAGGCCCGTGTCGGTAGTGACACCGTCGAACTGAAGAACGGCTCCGTTTTCGTGAACGGCGAGTCGTATGGCAGCGTGACGGCAACGCAGAAGGTGCAATACATCGTCACAGCAGATAAACACGTACTGCTGGTGGACGGCGAGGTTCGTTTGCCCGCCAGGTAGTTCAGGGGCGGGCTACGGCTGGCTGGTTTTTCGCCATCTCAGGGCAACGATGGCGGCGTGGGCGAAGGGCATCGCTGTGATCAGCGGTACAGGTACATCGTTGCAGCGATGCCTCAATGCCGGGCCGACCTCAATTCATTCCCCCGGCACCCTCACCCATCCTTCCATCAATACCCGCGCGCTCCGGCTCATCATCGCTTTGGTGATGGTCCACGCCCCGCCTTCCTCACGCGCCTCGCCCCCCGCCCGCATCGAGGATTAACGGGGGACCCGGCAATGTTCAGGTTCGGCCAGTTTGAGACGGTCGATGTCAGCGCCCGGATCGTCAACAATCGGTGTCGGGAGCCTGTTGTTGAGGATGGGGCAACTCCATCAAATTTCTTCTGTTACGTTCTTGATCATTTTCGCTGGACTTCCCGTAGCAAACTTGCCAGGACACGGACTTTGGGCTGCGGAGCGTCTTTGCGCCAGATGAGAAGAGTCCGGACGCTGCGGTATTCGCCTTTCAGTTTGTGCACTGACAGCCTGGCCCGTTCGGTATAGGTATCAAGGACCGCAGCGGGAATCAGCGCAACTCCCATACCTGCAATGCAGCAGCCTAGAATTGCGTGATACGAGCCAACCTCAACAATCCGCTGAGGAGCCACACTGTCACGTGCACACCATGCCTCCAACCGCTGCCGATGCGGGCAATCTGGCTCGAAGGCCAGTAGCGTACCTGTGCGCAAATCGCGAGCTGACCGGATGGGCGGATGATCCTGGGGGCCAATAATCACCAGATCTTCGATATAAGCGAGCATGGTCTCCAGTCGCGTATCGGAAACCGGCTCGGCGACTAGCGCAGCGTCCAGTTCACCCGCCAGGACTCGCGCGGTCAAAGGCCGAGGCGCGCCCGTTCGCAGTTCCACCGACAGATCGGGATAGCGCTCATGTATCTGGCCAAGTAGTGATGGAAGGCGAATGGCTGCAGTGCTTTCCATTGCCCCCAGGTTAAGTACACCGCGCGGGACTTCATCGTGCATCGCTCCACGCGCTTCTTCAGCCAGCGCCAGCAGGCGGGTCGCGTAGTCGAGCAGAACCTTGCCTTGTGGCGATAGCTGAAAACGCTTGTTCTCGCGTATGAAGAGCGACGCGCCGAGATCGCTTTCCAGTTGCTGAATGCGAGTAGTGATATTCGACGGCACTCTGTGCAGCAATGCCGCAGCACGAGTGATACCACCCGTATGGGCGACAGCTTGAAATACACGCAGATCGGTCAGGTCCATTTTCTTAAAATGAGAAATATAATTTCTTATATATTCATTTTATATGAATTGTGTGCTGAACTTAGACTCTGCAATGCCTGCTGCAATGACGCACGCGTGGCTTTGTGAAGGAATTGATAATGATCGTGACCGTCTTCAGGTCCAGGCTTAACGCTGATGCTCAAGATGAGTACAAACAGTGGGCGTCCCGGATGAGCACGCTGGCCGCCGACGTACCTGGCTACATCTCACACAAAGGCTTCGTTGCTGAGGATGGCGAACGCGTGACGATCGTGGAGTTCGAGTCTGAGGAGGGAATGCATGCCTGGGCAAGACATCCGGAGCACGTGGAAGCGAAGAAGAAGGGGCGCAGCGTCTTTTTTACAGAATTCAGAGTGCAGGTCTGCAACGTCGTGCGCGACACCGCCGACCATTGGTCGCGCACCGCGGGCGTGCGGCCGATACTATGATCTGAGGCGGCATACCTAGTGCGCTGAATGTCCGTTTTCGACAGAGGCGAAGGACCGCTCCGGGTCGCGTGCCGCCGATCGACGTTGGGCAGTGACCGGCCAACTACAGACGTTGGCCCACGCCATCGAGTGCTCGGTCGAACGTCGGCTGCTGCTCGATTCTGTTGAAAAAGTCGCTGCGTGGCCTTTTCAATTCACTCGCAAGAAAATCGACCTCTCAGATCGGCCTACAACCCGCTCGCGAACAGTCGTCAAGGGTAAGAAGACCCCCGAAAACCTCGCGACAGAGACGGACAGCGACTTTTTCAACAGTATCGGCCAGTATGAGACATTCGACGGCCACGACCAGATTGCCAACAATCGTTGGCATATGCGTGCGGCCGAACGCTATCTAAATCCATTGGCCACTACTGCTGCGTGAGCATCAGGTTCAGATTCTGCACCGCAGCGCCCGACGCGCCTTTGCCGAGATTATCGAAAACTGCGGATAGCAGGACGTGCCCGTGTTCCATGTTAGGAAATACGCTTAAGCGCATATCGTCCGTACCGTTCAGTACTTGCGGATCCAGCTGCTTTAAGACGCACGATTCGGGCAGCGGCGAGACATGTACGTGGGCCGCCTCGGCATAGTGGCGTGCGAGGCACGCGTGTAACGTAGCGCCGTCCACGGAGGGTGCCAGCAGCCGCACATCCAAGGGCACCGTCAGCACGATGCCCTGGCGGAACGCACCATACGCAGGGACGAAGATCGGACGCTGCGCGAGCCCGGCGTGCCGCTGGATCTCCGGGGTGTGCTTGTGCGCGAGCTCCAGACCATATACCTGGTACGACGGTGCGTTGACAGCACCCGGCCCCTCATGTTCTTCGACGCCGGCACGCCCGCGTCCGGAGTAGCCGGACACCGCGTAAATGCTCAACGGATAGTTGCCTGGTATGAGCCCGGCGTGCAGCAGGGGGCGCAGCAAGCCAATTGCACCGGTCGGATAGCAACCTGGATTGGTGACCCGACGTGCGTGCCTGATGCGCTCAGCCTGCCCCGGAGTCATTTCCGGAAAGCCGTATGTCCAGTCCGGCTGTGTGCGGTGGGCGGAACTTGCGTCGATTACCCTGACAGCGGGATTGGCGATCGTATCCATCGCCTCACGCGCAGCGTCGTCGGGTAGGCAGAGGATGGCGATGTCGCAGGCGTTGATGGCTTCGGCGCGACGCCTGGAATCCTTGCGTTCCGCCGTGGGAAGCGTGAACAGTTTCAGATCGGTCCGATCGCGAAGCCGTTCATGAATTTTCAACCCGGTGGTGCCTTGATCGCCGTCGATGAAAACAACGGGAGAGCTCATGCGCGAAATACTCCGGTGACTGGGTCATAAAAAGTACAGCGAGCCCCTATCTTCCGCGCACCGCTAGAATAGCGAAAGTTGAATTTCATAACGCTAACATTCAGTTTTTCTGAACCTGGACGCCGACATGCGAGAGATCAGCCTGGACCGCTTGCGCACCCTGGTCGCTATTGCCGACCGAGGCTCATTCGCCGACGCGGCGCGTGCGCTGCACCTGGCGCCGCCAACAGTCAGCCTCCACATCGCTGAACTGGAAGACCGCATTGGGGCTCCGCTCCTGTCACGGAAGCGCGGACATGTCAGGCCGTCGGCGATAGGAGAGGTGCTGGTGGAGCGTGCGCGTCGACTGCTGGCCGATGCGGAGCAGGCATTGGACGATATTCAGCGCCAGGTGCAGGGACTCGTCGGACGCGTGCGCATCGGTGCGTCGACCGGCGCGATCGCGCATCTGTTGCCGCAAGCACTCGATGTGCTGCGCCAGCACCATCCCGCGATCGACATTCAGGTTGTGGTACTCACTTCGCACGAAACGCTGACCCGACTGGCCGATGGAACGCTGGATGTTGGCCTGGTCGCTCTGCCTCAGCCCCCGGTGGCTGGACTCGTGATAAAGCCTTGGCGCCGCGACCCCGTCATGGCATTCGTGCCGGCGCATTGGCGGTGTCCGGCTCGCATCACGGCGGGGTGGCTCGCTGCCCAGCCTCTCATTCTTAATGACGCCACCACGCGTCTCTCGCGTCTGACTGCGGAGTGGTTCGCGACCGGCGGTCACCATCCTGCGCCGCGCATTCAACTCAACTACAACGATGCAATCAAGAGCCTGGTCGCAGCAGGTTACGGCGCAGCGCTGTTGCCCCATGAGGCCACTACGCCATTGCCCGACCGGCGCATTGTCATGCGTCCGCTGCGCCCTGCGTTGTGGCGTCGCCTTGGCGTTGCACATCGTGCGGGGTACGTAGAACGTTCCACGCAACACGTACTCGATGTGTTGTGGGATCTCCGATTGGGGTAGGAATTGCCATTTGGCGCTTCGGTTCGTCCTCGCTGGGAAAGTAGCCTCCTGCACGCCACGACGAACGAATGGCCGGTTTGTAGAAATTTGACCGACCGAATTGGGTCCGGCTACGGTCCTCTGCGCGATGCGCGGTTGGAGAGTTCTGGCACGCGTGGGCATCGGGCAGAGTTCGGCCCAGAGCGTGTCAAAACGCCTAACCACTGGGAATTGACGAAGCCTGTCGGGGCGCAGATCGCCGCGCTTGAATGGCGGGAACACAAACGTCAAATCACAACCGTATATGTTACAAAGGCTCAACAACCTCGTGCGGGTATCACACCCGCATCGCCTTCATAAGCGTTTCTGAACCGAGTAGCTTGATCACCCGCTTCATGTTGTACGCGAGCACGTGCAAGCTCATCTCCGTGCTCACGCGCGCCATGGTCCGTGTCAGGAAATGAGTAGCGCCCACACTCTGAAAAAAGAAAGGATCAACACCAGAGTGCGTTGTCACAGGAAGATTAGAAATCCACCGCCATCGCACACGCTTGAGCCTTTCCCTGTTCGACAGTTTCCTGAGATTCGGCATCCCACGTGTGTTCCACCGTGAGGCTTTTAACTTCGTCCACGCCGATGAACCTCAGCCAGAAATCGATGTAGTCGGTTTGATGTTCAAATCCGGGACTGCCGATACCCGCACCTGCATTGCGACTCTGTCCACGGACATAGATGACCAGCGCGCGCGGAATCTTCAGCATCGGGCCATATGCCTGCCCGTTGAAGGTGAACAGCATGTTTCGCTGACTGATAAGATCGATCAGCTGTTTCAGCTTATAGGGGTAGGAGAAATTCCACATCGGAACACCGAGAACGATCCGGTCGGTTTCCTGAAAACGCCTGGCAAGCGACTGTATCCGATTCCAGACCGACAATTCGGCGCTGTTCAATGGCACTTTCGATACCCCCTTATACTTTGCGCCAATTGCTTCGCTATCGAAGTCAGGCAGATTTTCTTCCCAGACATTCAGCGTATCGACTTCAACAGAAGCGCATGTGCGGTGATACGCGTCGAGAAATGCATTGACGATAGAGATCGAGACTGAATCGGCACCACGGGGGGAAGATACGATGTTCAATAGACGCATTGATGCGTGCCCCACATGAGAGAGTGTGAAGAGAGCCCGGCGAAAGCCTCTCCCGCTACTTAAACCGTTGCAGGGTCCAGCTTTTCGGTATCGATGCCGTAGCGCGCAATCGCCTCGCTGACCCGCCGGCGTGGAACGGTGCCTTCATCCGCGAGCACTTTCAGCGCAGCGAGCACGATAAAATGTCGGTCCACTTCAAAAAACGTGCGTAGCGATTCCCTTGTGTCGGAGCGGCCAAATCCGTCGGTGCCTAGCGCAATGAATCGACGGTCGTTGATGAACGGGCGAATCTGGTCGCCGACAATCTTCATGTAGTCGGTCGTCACGACAACCGGACCCGGGCGGCCGCGCAGGCATTGCTGGAC
Organism: Paraburkholderia sediminicola; assembly: GCF_046026855.1. Lineage (GTDB taxonomy): Bacteria > Pseudomonadota > Gammaproteobacteria > Burkholderiales > Burkholderiaceae > Paraburkholderia > Paraburkholderia sediminicola_A. Next base: position 481,054 of record NZ_JAQQET010000001.1, read on the forward strand.
GTACGGGATGCGCGGCTCGTCTTCCGGATGCAAGGTGTTCCACCGCTCGGCAGCGAGACCATCGCGGCGTAGTTCGGTCAGACTCGTGGCGCTCCAGATCTCGCTGGAAACCGCAAAATCCTGTTTCAGGAGTTCGCCTGCTGCGATCACTTCGCGCAGAATCGCACCGCTACCCATTAATTGTATGTGGGGATGCCCTGCATCATCTCGGGCTTTGTCCGGCGCTGCGTTGGGTGCTCCGTCCGGCAGCCTGTGCAGGCCCTTGAGAATGCCGGCCTCGGCATCCGGCGGCAACCCCGGGTGAGGGTAGTTCTCATTGAGCAACGTAATGTAGTAGTACACGTCTTCCTGTGCCGCATACATCCGGCGCAAGCCGTCATGGATGATGACCGCCAGTTCATATGAGAAAGTTGGATCGTACGACACGCAATTAGGTATCACCGACGACAGCACATGGCTGTGGCCGTCGTCGTGTTGCAGGCCCTCGCCCATCAGCGTGGTACGCCCGGAAGTCGCGCCGAGCAGAAACCCGCGCGTGCGTGCGTCGCCTGCTGCCCAGGCAAGATCGCCAATGCGCTGCAAACCGAACATCGAATAGAAAATATAGAACGGGATTGTCGGCAACGCGTGATTGGCGTACGCGGTGCCGGCAGCAATCCACGACGCGAACGCACCGGATTCATTGATCCCCTCCTGCAAAATCTGACCGTCCGTGGCCTCCCTGTAGTAACTCAACTGGCCCGCGTCCTGCGGCGTATAGAGTTGCCCCACAGGCGAATGAATGCCGATCTGACGAAACAGTCCCTCCATCCCGAAGGTGCGGGATTCGTCCGGCACGATGGGGACAATCAGTTTGCCAAGGCTCGGGTCTTTCAGCAGCGCGCTGAGGATACGCACGAAGGCCATGGTAGTGGACGCACCTCGTTCACCACTGTCTTTCAGTTGGGTGGCGAACGTCGTGAGTGGCGGAATGGGCAGTTGTGGGACATCGGTGAAGCGTGCGGGAACATAACCGCCGAGCCGTGCGCGGCACTGCGCAAAATAGCGTGCCTCCTCGCTATTCGGCTCTGGTTTCAGGTACGGCATCTCGTCGAGTTGTGCGTCGCTGACCGGCAGCGCGAATCGATCGCGAAAGGCGCGCACTGCGTCGGCGCTCATTTTCTTCAATTGATGGTTGATGTTCTGGCCTTCGCCCGCCTCGCCCATGCCGAAGCCTTTGACCGTCTTGGCGAGGACGACGGTTGGCCGGCCCTCGGTTAGCATCGCCTGTGCGTAGGCCGCGTGGACCTTCTCCGGATCATGACCGCCGCGCGTGAGTTTCCAGATGTCGTCGTCGGAAACGTCGGCAACCATTTCGAGCAGTTCGGGACACTTGCCGAAGAAATGCTCGCGAATATAAGCGCCATTTTGCGATTTGAACGTCTGATAGTCGCCGTCCACGCATTCCATCATGCGCTGACGAAGCAGCCCCGTGTGGTCGCGTTGCAGCAGCGTGTCCCAACCGCTTCCCCAGATGACCTTGATGACGTTCCAGCCGGCCGCGCGAAACGTGCCTTCGAGTTCCTGAATCACCTTGCTATTGCCGCGTACCGGACCGTCGAGCCGTTGCAGATTGCAGTTGACGACGAAGATCAGGTTGTCGAGCCGCTCACGGCCGCCGAGCGAAATCGCCGCGAGCGATTCCGGCTGGTCCATTTCTCCGTCACCGAGAAAGGCCCACACCTTGCGGCCCTGATGCTCTTTTAGCCCACGGTATTCGAGGTAACGCATGAAGCGCGCCTGGTAGGCGGCCGTCAACGGTCCGAGCCCCATGGACACCGTCGGGAACTGCCAGAAGTCAGGCATCAAGCGCGGATGCGGATAGGAGGAAAGACCGTCGCGACCTGCTTCGCGGCGGAAGTTATCGAGTTGCGCTTCCGTAATGCGGCCTTCGAGATAGGCCCGACCATAGATGCCGGGAGCGGAATGCCCCTGAATGTAGACCAGGTCCCCAGCGAAGCGCTCCGTGCGACCGCGAAAGAAATGATCGAATCCGACGTCGTAGAGCACCGCAGCGGACGCATAAGTCGCGATGTGGCCGCCGACATTCGAATGCTTACCGGCGCGCAAAACCATGACCATCGCATTCCAGCGAATATAGGCATTCAACCGGCGTTCAAGGCTCAAATCGCCGGGATACGCCGGTTGCCGTTCGAGCCCGATGGTATTGACGTAGGCGCTCGTCACGCGGCCATGCATATCGCCATGTCGGGCCGCATCGCGGTCGACGAGCTGATCGATCAGGTAATGGGCGCGTGGACGTCCTTCCACAACAACGACCGCTTCCATCGCCTCCAGCCATTCTTGTGTTTCCTGCGGATCGAGATCGACGGGTTCAACGACGGAATTCATTGGCACATCTCCGGAATAGGTTGCGGGTAATTCTGTTGCACAAACTGCTGAAAGAAGGTGTTCGCGCAAATCCCCCCGATACGATTGCAATTGCAATCGTATCGGGGGCCCATTGTATCGCCGTAGAGTAGAATTGCAAATGCAATTACTTTGTGGAGTTTCCTGATATGTCCAAAGACGAACCCGATCTGTGGTTCTCATTCGTACGCGCGCATCGCCTGATGATTCGGGAGGTCGAGAGGCGGCTGGCCGAGGGCGGTTTGCCCGCCTATGCGTGGTATGACCTGCTGTGGGGACTGGAAAGCGGCCCGGGCGGCACGCGGCGGATGCACGAACTCGCGGATGTGCTGGCCATCGAGCGCTACAACCTCACGAGGCTGGTTGACCGCCTGGAGGAAGAAGGGTTCGTCACCCGCGCGCGATCCGCTGAGGACGGGCGGGCTGCGTACGCGTCGATTACCAGCAAGGGACGCGCGCTGCGCAAAAAAATGTGGAAGGTCTATGAATCCACTGTGGCCGAATTGTTCCTTGCCCAGTTCGATGTGGACGAACGGCGGGTGTTCGCGCAAGCACTCGACCTGGCAGGTGCGGCCGCGCGCGAATCGACATCGGACAATTAAGCGCGCCGCGCGTCTACATCAATGTATAGGCCCGCAGCGCGGCTTCCAGCGTTTGCGCAGACAACGCGCCGTCGTCGACCAGCGCTTTTAGCGCGATCACAGTGATCCATTGCGCACCAGGAAAATCTGCGCCCGCCGTGCCGCGCAGCGGCTTGGCGCCGAGTGCCAGGAACCGCGCAGGCGCAAATGGGGCGATCTGTTCAGCAATGTGCTGCGCGTAGCCGGTTACGGCGATCACCGGGGTCGTGCTGTCACCCAGACATCGAGCGATATGAGGCCGTTGCGGTGGCGATTGCGGATGAAGCATGTTCCAGCGCGCGGCAGCGCGGCCTTCGCGGGCAAGACGTGTGTAGCTCGGGCAACTCCAGACTTCCGCCGCACCCCCCCAATCCCGCGAGAGCAGGCTCGCCGCATGAAGCACTTGCTGTAGTGCCATGCCTGCGCCGCATAAGCGAACTTGCGGCGTTGTTTCGCTATTTCCATTCGTGTTCACATCAGGCTTGAGACGCAGCCGATACATCCCGCTGATTGCGCCTTCCGCGTCCGAACGACACAACGGCCCGTCGTCAACATGAGTATCATCATGCGTCGCCAGATAGTAGAACCCGGCTTTATGCTCGACGTAGAGTGCTTGCAAAGCTGATCGTAAGATCGCGCGAGCTTCGGCGGCGGAGGCGGGGTCGTACGGAGTGCAATCCGGATGCGACGCAAGCCAGAGCGGAAGCGCAGGTTGCACGCCCTTGCACCACATTGACGGCCGCGTTTCGGCATCGTTGCAAAGAATGCCTCGTCCGGCGGATTCAAACGACAACATCCGCAGTCTGTCTAGCGTTTCCGATCCGAAAAGATACAACAGCGGTTTTTCGAATGTCTGACGATCGCTTTTAAACCATAGTGGCCATGCGCTCTGCAGCGTTGATCCCGACATCGCGTCGAGGCGTGCCTCATGCGAATCGTGCTGCCGCAGGTTCGCTCTTACGATCGAGATTCGATCCGATAACGGCCTGTCACCGTCGAGGCTATCCGCGATAGCGGCAATCGCGCGAAACGGAGACGTTGCATGTCGCGCCTGGCGACGCTCCGCCTCGTCAAGCGCATCGAGACAGGCACGCGCCGCACCGCGTGTTTCGTTTGAAAAAGCGGGAGGGCGGAGCTGCCCTGAAATCATATCGATGCCTGTGGTGGTTTGACGGCAAAAATCAGTCTTCGCCCGTTCGATTGCAATTGCAAATATCTGGCGATCGCAAGGAACCCTATGTCAAACTCAAGGGAGGCGGGAGTTCGAAGGTTTTGAATCTGCTATCTCCGTTGGCGTTCAACCGTTTACGCGTATGCCCCCCAATTAGGAGTTGGCTATGACATCGAAAGGCCGCTGAGGGGCTGCTTACTTTCCCGGCGAGCTGCAGCGTTGAGCACCTGAGCAACGGAATCCAAAGGATTGCCGGCTGCCGGGACACCGCACGTCGAGGCTACGGTGTTATCACGGTCATCCTGAACGGCCCGCCGTTCTCCGCAGCATGCGCGACCGCCTCGTTCGCATCATCGAGCGCAAAAGTCGTCACATCGAAATACCCCAGGTCCAGCAGCCCACTGCGGATGAGACCCGTCATCAACGTCACCGCTTCCTTCGGGTACATCCACTTGCCGCGTAGCGTGATGTCGTTGCGCATAAGCCACGGATACGGCAGCTCGAGTCCCGGACCGCCCAGCATGCCGACTCCGCCCATCAGCACCACGCGCCCATATGAGCGGACCGCCATCACTGCGGCACGCACCGTGGTCGCGAGCACCGACGGCGGCATCAGATCCATGACGCAATCGATCGGTCCAGGTGCCGCCCGCTGCATGCGTTCGCGATCCGTGGCTTCGTCGCCGATCAGTGCAACGGTGCGCACACGTTCGCCGAAGCGGCGCTTGAGATCCGCGAGCGCCTTTGCGTTGCGGCCGGGCGCAACCACGCACCGCGCGCCCATCGCAAGCGCCACCGCGACGCATGCGCTGCCGAAGTTGCCGGTCGCGCCGCTCACGAGCAGGATCTCGCCCGCTCGCAGATCGGACGCGAGTAACCCGCCATACGGTACGAGTAGCGTGTTGAGCGCGCACCAGCGGGCGGCGTCGGCCGGCTCGATGTCGCCGATGCGCACCGCGTTCTCAGTCGGCACCCGTAACCGCTCCGCAAACGGGCCATCGTGAAAATAGCGCTGCAGCAGCTTGCCACCCTCGCCGCGTGAACTCCAGCCTTGCAGCACGATGTCGGGCATCAGCGCATCGTCGCGCGAGCGCACGGTCGGATCGCAGAATACCCAGTCGCCCGGCTGCAGTTGCGTCGCGTCCGGACCAGTCGTCCTGACGCGGCCGATGGCGCCGCAGCCGGGCACGATCGGCAGTTCGACCGGATAGCGGCGCTCGCCGCTGAACACCTCTTGCGCATAGGACAAGACCGGCGTCGCGACGACATCCACGATGACCTCGCCGGTGCCAGCTGCAGGATCCGCCATTGATTCGATCGCGAGCGGAATGCCGAGCGTCTTCAGAATCGCAGCTTTCATGGTTTTTCCGTTGAGTGTGGGGGACGGGACGATTCTGGCAGGCTTAGAATTAGCAACAAGGACCGGCACACTCCCAGGATTGCCCGATACCACCCTGCACGAAATAAAACCGATGACCGCCACGACTCGAACCCAGTTCGGCGACTTTCTGCGCTCCCGGCGCAAGAAACTGACACCGGATGCCGCAGGCCTGAACGACGGACGCCGCCGCCGTACGCCCGGCCTGCGGCGCGAAGAGGTCGCGGAACTGGCGGGCATCGGCGTCGACTGGTACGTGCGGCTGGAACAGGGGCGCGTTGTCAGCCCTTCAGCGTCGACGCTTGATGCGCTTGCGCAGGCATTGCGGCTCGACAAGGCCGAAGCAGCCCATCTGCGCGCGCTCGCGCGGCGCGACGAACCACGCGCGTTCGTGCGGGAGAGCGTGCCACCCACCATCGAGCGGCTCGTCGCGAGCCTCGACCTGCCAGCTTATGTAACCGGCCGGCGCTGGGACCTCCTCGCGTGGAATGCGGCCGCGGAGGACCTGCTCGGCTTCAATCGCCTCGCCGAAGCGGACCGCAACATCCTGATCTACATGTTCATCGAGCCCGAAGCGCGGCGGCTCTTCGCTGCGAGCTGGTCCGACGAGGCGCACCGCATGATCGCGCTGTTTCGCGCAAACCACGATCTCCATGCGGGCGACCCTGCGTTCGTCGCACTGGTGGGGCGCCTGTGCGCAAACAGCGGCGAGTTCGCGAAGTGGTGGAGCACACACGACGTGCGCAGCGGCGTGTCGGGGCAGAAAGTGTTCGTGCATGCGCAACGCGGCACGCAGCGCTACGAGTACTCGACGTTTCAGGCGAACGACGATCCCGCGCTAAAACTCGCGATCTATACGCCGGTTAGCGCCGATGCCGGCGCCAGCAGCGACTAAGCTCGCGAGCGCCCCCATCAAAGGGGGCTTTAAACTGAATACCTAGTTGCAATGATGCCGGGCTGGCAACTGCTAACTCATTCCCCCGGCACCCTCACCCACCCCTCCATCAAGACCCGCGCGCTCCGGCTCATGATTGCCTTGGTGACCGTCCACTCGCCGCCTTCCTCCTGCGCCTCTGCGCCTACGCGCAAAGTCCCCGACGGATGCCCGAACCGCACCGCGTCCCGCGCGCCGCCGCCCGCGGCAAGATTCACCAACGTTCCCGAAATCGCCGCCGCCGTACCAATCGCAACTGCTGCCGTCCCCATCATCGCGTGATGCAGCTTACCCATCGACATTGCCCGCACCAGCAGGTCGACATCGCCTGCAGCGACACGTTTGCCGCTCGACGCAACATAGTCGGCAGGCTTCGCGACGAACGCAACCTTCGGCGTATGCTGCCGCGTCGCGATCTCATCGATGTGTTTGATGAGCCCCATACGCACCGCACCATACGCGCGAATGGTCTCGAACATCGCCAGCGCCTTGTCGTCGCTATTGATGGCGTCCTGTAGTTCGGTGCCCTTATAACCGATCGATTCCGCGTCCACGAAGATGGTCGGAATACCGGCATTGATCATCGTCGCCTTCAGCGTGCCGACACCCGGCACCTCGAGGTCGTCGACCAGATTCCCCGTGGGGAACATCGCGCCGCCGGCACCCTCTTCTTCGGCAGCCGGATCCATAAACTCAAGCTGAACCTCCGCAGCCGGAAACGTCACACCGTCGAGTTCAAAGTCACCGGTTTCCTGCACAGCGCCATTGGTAACCGGCACATGCCCAATGATCGTCTTGCCGATATTCGCCTGCCAGATCCGCACAATAGCCACACCGTTGTGCGGAATCCGGCTTGCATCGACGAGGCCCGCGCTAATCGCAAACGGCCCCACCGCAGCCGAGAGATTCCCGCAATTGCCGCTCCAGTCGACAAACGCCTTATCGATAGAAACCTGCCCGAACAGGTAATCCACGTCGTGATCCGGCTTGCTGCTCTTCGCGATGATGACCGTCTTGCTCGTGCTCGACGTCGCGCCGCCCATGCCGTCGATCTGTTTGCCATACGGGTCCGGGCTACCGATCACACGCATCAGCAACGCGTCGCGCGCAGCGCCCGGCACCTGGGCCGCCTCCGGCAAATCCTGCCGCCGAAAGAACACGCCTTTGCTGGTACCGCCGCGCATGTACGTCGCCGGAATCTTGATCTGAGGTTTGTGGGCCATAAAAGTAGTGTCCTGATGAGGTCGGGGGTTTAAAAAACCTTAAGCCGCCGCCTTCGTCGATTCAAGAAAGTCCTGCGCAAAGCGTTGCAATACACCGCCGGCTTCGTAGATCGACACCTCTTCCGCGGTGTCCAACCGGCACGTCACTGGCACGTCCACACGCGCACCGTTCTTGCGATGAATCACGAGCGTCAGGTCAGCGCGCGGCTTGCGTTCACCGATCACGTCGAAGGTTTCGGTACCGTCGATAGCGAGCGTAAGGCGATTCACGCCAGGTTTGAATTCCAGCGGCAGCACCCCCATGCCCACCAGATTCGTGCGGTGAATTCGCTCGAACCCTTCAGCGACAATCGCTTCCGCGCCGGCAAGTCGCACGCCCTTCGCTGCCCAGTCTCGCGACGAACCCTGACCGTAGTCGGCCCCGGCAATCACGATCAGCGGTTGCTTGCGCTCCATGTAGGTTTCAATCGCTTCCCACATGCGCGTCACCTTACCCTCAGGCTCGATGCGCGCCAACGAACCCGCCTTCACCTGGCCGTCTTCCAGCACCATCTCATTCTTCAGCGTCGGATTCGCGAAGGTGGCGCGTTGCGCGGTCAGATGATCGCCGCGATGAGTTGCGTAAGAATTGAAGTCCTCTTCCGGCAAACCCATCTTGGCGAGATACTCACCCGACGCACTGTTCGCCATAATCGCATTCGACGGCGACAGGTGGTCGGTCGTAATGTTGTCGCCCAGCACAGCCAGCGGACGCATGCCCTTCAGCGTGCGCTCACCGGCAAGCGCGCCTTCCCAATACGGCGGACGGCGGATATACGTGCTCATCGGCCGCCAGTCGTACAGCGGATCCGCTTTCTCGCCGGTATCGACGGACACAGCGAACATCGGCTCATACACTTTGCGGAACTGTTCCGGCTTCACGCTCGAAGCAACGATCGCGTCGATCTCTTCATCCGACGGCCAGATGTCCTTCAACCTGATGGCATTGCCGTCAGCATCGATCCCAAGCACATCCTTCTCGATATCGAAGCGAATCGTGCCCGCAATCGCGTAAGCCACCACCAGCGGCGGCGAAGCCAGGAAGGCCTGCTTCGCATACGGATGGATACGGCCGTCGAAGTTACGGTTACCGGACAGCACAGCCGTCGCATACAGATCGCGATCGACGATTTCCTTCTGGATCACCGGATCCAACGCACCCGACATGCCGTTGCACGACGTGCACGCATACGCGACCACGCCGAAGCCCAGTTGCTCCAGTTCCGGCATTAGGCCCGCTTCTTCCAGATACAGCGTAACCGCCTTCGATCCCGGCGCGAGCGAGGTCTTCGCCCACGGCTTGCGGGTCAATCCGCGTTGATTCGCGTTACGTGCCAGCAAACCCGCGGCGATCATATTGCGCGGGTTGTTGGTGTTCGTGCAGCTCGTGATCGCAGCGATGATCACCGCGCCGTCCGGCATCAGGCCCGGCTCGTTCTCCACCTTGCCGCTGATACCGCGCGCAGCCAGTTCGGAAACCGGCAAACGACGATGCGGGTTCGACGGACCCGCCAGCGTGCGCACCACGGTAGACAGATCGAACGTCAACACGCGCTCATACTCGGCGTGCTTCAGCGTATCGCCCCACAGGCCGGTTTCCTTCGCGTAGGTCTCGACCAGCTTGACGAGTTCGTCGTCACGGCCGGTGAGCTTGAGGTACTTGATGGTCTGCTCGTCGATGTAGAACATCGCCGCCGTCGCGCCGAATTCGGGCGCCATGTTGGCAATGGTCGCGCGATCACCGAGCGTCAGATTGGCTGTGCCTTCGCCGTAGAACTCGAGGTACGCGCCAACCACTTTTTCTTTGCGCAGGAATTCGGTCAGCGAGAGGACGATGTCGGTCGCGGTGATGCCTTCAACTGGCTTGCCCGTGAGCTCCACACCGATGATGTCCGGCAGCCGCATATAAGACGCGCGGCCCAGCATCACGCTTTCCGCTTCAAGACCGCCCACGCCGATCGCGATCACACCGAGCGCATCCACCATCGGCGTATGCGAATCGGTGCCGACCAGCGTATCGGGGAAGGCCACGCCGTCTTTCACCTGCACCACCGGGCTCATGCGCTCCAGGTTGATCTGATGCAGGATGCCGTTGCCCGGCGGAATCACGTCGACGTTCTTGAACGCGCGCTTGGTCCAGTTGATGAAATCAAAGCGGTCTTCATTGCGGCGGTCTTCGATTGCACGGTTCTTCGCAAACGCGTCCGGATCGAAACCGCCGCACTCGACAGCGAGCGAGTGATCCACCACCAACTGCGTCGGCACGACCGGGTTGACCATCGCGGGATCGCCGCCTTGCGCCGCGATCGCATCGCGCAGGCCCGCCAAGTCGACCAAAGCAGTCTGGCCGAGAATGTCATGGCACACCACGCGCGCCGGGAACCACGGAAAGTCCAGATCGCGCTTGCGTTCAATGATCTGTTTGAGCGATGCAGTCAGCGTCACCGGATCGCAGCGGCGCACGAGGTTTTCGGCCAGCACGCGCGAGGTGTACGGCAGCTTGTCATAGGCACCGGGCTGAATCGCGTCGATAGCGGCACGCGTGTCGAAGAAATCCAGCTGAGTGCCGGGAAGGCGTTTGCGGTTGGCAGTATTCATGGCGTAGGGGACAAAACAATTATGATCCGGGGACGATGGCGGCAGCCGTGCTTCACATTCCACTGCCCCTCTTTCAGGCGGCGCTTCCCTTGCGTGTCACTCGAACAGTCTGTGTAGTTTAGCTTGCGGGGGCGCTCGCGGTAGCGCGCGGGCTTGCAGGGTGTTTCGTTGATGCGCCGCACCACGTACCGCACAACCTGCCGCAATAAGCACCGCACCACGCGTTGCAGAAAAACAGCCTTGGCTCGGGGTTCCAGCGAGCCAAGGCCCAAACTTCATTACGTCGCGCTCATGAGACGCAATGGAGGAGAAACGCTTGCGGCTGTGCGCTTATTTGCACTTGCTCAAACGCGCTTGGCGAGCGGCACGAACGGCAGATCATCA
>NZ_JAQQET010000002.1:0-385831 GCF_046026855.1 Paraburkholderia sediminicola
CGGTTCGTCGGATTCACTGGTTTGTATCTGGTTCATGACTGGTATACCAGCATGGCAAAAACTGTCTTGCAAGGATTTTTTCAATATTTGCTCCGGGTCGTGTGGATCAGCGACGACCCGGCACCAAGCAGCAGTGCGGTTGCAACCAGCATTGCTGTGGGCGCATCTTGATTCCGAATTACGTCGGAGCAACGCTGTGGCGGAACACTTACGCCGACACGGCGACATTGCGGACCTTACTGCGTCGGAGGCTCGGCCGTGGGGTCCGGGAACTTCGTGCCGAAATGCGGCAAGAAGAAGGCAATGGATGTTGGTTTCGGCTTTGCACAATGGTCAGAGGCCGGCACAGACTATCGGCAAATCGTGTCCCAGTCTGCCAGGTCGCGGGAAGGCTCCCGCTGAGCTACCAGGCATGGCAGAGCGCTTCTGTCACAATAGCGCTCTGCCGTTTCGCTGGCGTACCGGCAGCAACGCCCCACTACTGACCTTCTCGTCAATGCGCATCTTCGGAATCAGCCTTTACGTCATCATCGCCCTGTTCTTTGCGGTGCATGCCGTGCGCAACCAGCAGAACATGTACTGGTTGCTGATCCTGTTTCTTTTCCCTGGCCTTGGCAGTGCTGTCTACTTCTTTGTCATTTACTTGCCCTCACTACGCCAGTCGCGTGGGGCAAGGGCGGCAACGAGGGCCATCTCGCAGCTTGTCGATCCCAACCGAGCGGTGCGCGAGGCGCGCACGGATTTCGATCGCGCGCCGACCGTCGCGCATCGCATGCGGTTGGCTGCAGCACTGCTCGATGCAGGAAATACCGCCGAAGCCCTGGAGCATTACCAAGCGGCGACCAGCGGGCCGTTCTCATCCGATCCGGCTTTACTCCAAGGGCTCGCGCGTGCGCAGTTTGCCAACGGCAATGCTTCGGCCACGCAGGACGCGCTGGAAAAACTGTTCGCCGCCCATCCTCTCACCCGCCGGCAGCCGGAGCCTGCGTTGCTGTATGCACGCGCCTTGGCCGCGATTGGCGCGCCAGGCACACGCGCCGCGTTCGAGATTGCGCTCGCGAGCGCAAGCGACGCTGCACCGCGTTGCCTGTACGCCGATTGGCTAGCGGCACAGCCCGACGAGGCCGACCGCCAGCGTGCGCGCGAACTTTACGCTGAGATTGTGCAGGATGCCAGGCATTGGCCACGCCACGCCCGCGAACATAACAGCGAGTGGCTGCAACGGGCCCAGGCCGCCCTAAGCCGATAATCCACGGGCGACCGCTGCAGAGCGGCAGACCTTGGCTGCGGGGCCAATCCGGGCCGAAGTCTGCCGAAGGCCGCATTGATCCGGGCGGATTCGAAACGACCGGGTCATACGGTCTGCGCGCAAGCCGCTGTTCGCGGTACATCGCAAACGTCAAGGAACGGACGACCGCTATCTGGCATTGCCACGTGGGGCAGCAGCCGGCCAGGAGCGGACCATCGACCCTAAGGCGAGGATCGTGTCACCATAGACCAACCGGTCGGCGCGATTAAGGCAACTCTGGGCGGCTATTTTTGAGTGGAAATACTCGTACGATTGCAGGCACATTCAACTTGGGCAATCGTCTATTCCGGGAAGGAACCGATGGTTTGGCCCTTCCCGAGGCCGCGTTGAGCGAGTGAACATGCGGGCGCCCTATGCAATTGTCCGAACGACACCGCCGTCGACACGCAATGAAGTGCCTGTTGTCGCCGACGCCTGCTCCGAGCAGACATAGACGACCAGGTTTGCGACTTCTTCGGTTGTCGCGAAGCGATTGAGGAGCGTGGTCGGGCGATTCGTTTTCAGGAACTGCTGCTCGGCTTCCTCACGCGTAATGCCTTGCGCATCTGCGTTCGCCTGCGCCCAACCACCCATGATCTCCGAATTCGTCGGACCAGGGAGAACCGAATTAACGGTGACCCCCGTTCCGCCGACCACCTCGGCCAAGCCCCTCGCAATGGCGAGTTGAGCGGTCTTGGTCGTGGCGTAGTCGATCATGTCCTTGGGGATGGCAAGCGCGGACTCGCTACTGATGAAGACGACGCGCCCCCAGCCGCGCTTTGTCATGTTTGGCACATAGTGGCGGGAGGCGCGAATACCGCTCATGACGTTAAGTTCGAAGAGATCGATCCACTCGCTGTCCTCAATTTCGAAGAAGGACTTCGGACGCCCAGTACCCACATTGTTGACGAGAATGTCCGCATCCGGCGCCTGCGCAAACAAGTCCGCCGCGCCTTTCGGGGTCGCAAGATCTGCGATGACGCCGGTAAACTCCGCCTTTGGCAAGAGTTCGCGAAGCTCCCGAAGCGCCGTGGAGACGCGCTTCTCTGTGCGGCCGTTGATCACGACCGCGGCGCCTGCACGCCCCAGCCCTTCTGCAATGGCTCGGCCGATACCTGCTGTAGACCCAGTAACGACGGCCTTGCGGCCAGTGAGATCAATATTCATGACACCATTCCTTCAGCCGTGGAGAGAGCTGCATTGTGAGTGATGTCGGAACCAATGATAATAGCCAAATTTTCCATAATATTAATTCCCAGGGGGAATGAAAGTGGATCGATTCCACGAATTAAACGCCTTCATAGCTGTGGTTGAAGCCGGCGGTTTTACAGCTGCCGCGCATCGAACCGGCGATTCACAGTCGGCAATCAGTAAGGCTATCGGCGCGCTCGAGAGGCGCCTCGGCGTGGTGTTATTTAACCGAAGTACGCGCCGCGTGACCCTGACGGATCAGGGGCAGAGATACTACGATCGGGCAAAACCGCTGCTTGACGAGATGGATGACGCCGACAGCGAGCTGACCAGCAGTACGCATAAAGTCTCGGGTTTGATCAGGATTGCTGCATCAGGTACTTTTGGCCGTCTTCATATTTTGCCGCTTATTCCCGACCTGCTATCACTCAATCCTGGCCTTCAGGTGGATCTCATTCTCTCGGACTTCGTGCGAGATATGGTGGAAGATGGGATTGATCTGGCGATCCGAGTGGGGCCCGTGAACGATCCTGACGCGATCGTCAGGCGCGTGGCCAGCACTCCTCTCGTCTGCGTCGGATCCCGTCGCTACTTCGAGCAACGCGGAATGCCAAAGACTCCTGTCGAGCTCGTTGATCACAATTGCCTTTTATATCGCGGCTTGACGGAGTCAACGCATTGGCCTTTTGTAGGGCCAGAAGGTCGATTTAGCGTGTCCGTGCGCGGAAATCTCACGTCCAACAGTATCGAAACGATCCGGGCTGGTGTTCTAGCCGGTGTGGGAATCGGCCTGTTTGCGAAGATCTCTCTTGCCGATGATCTCCGACATCCGGACGTCATCACCGTTCTCGACGAATTTATAGGCGACGCCAGAGACATAAGCCTCATCTGGCCAAGACGCCGGTTTGTACCGGCGCGTGTGCGACAAGTCACCGATTTTTTCGCAGAGGCTATACCGCGGCGTATTTAGTTGCCCGAACTTAGGAAAAATGGTCAGCGATGGCGGAGGGGGATCAGTCAAGTGGACTTCCTATTGATCGCGCGAGCCATGAAAGCTCAAGAAGCAGAGCACGAACACGGTCCAGTCCCCTGAAACATGGTTGGTATCGCGAAAATCGACGGTCTCTTCAGGGTCGACCCGAGACGGTCATCATCTGGCTGAGTACGGCCAGGAGCGGTCATCCCGTCTCGCTGTCTGATGGTCATTCCAACGTCGGCTCCGTCCTCGGAAGCCGCCGTTCACGTCGCACTGGTATAGGTAACAAAATCGAGAAAACCGTGTCTGATTGCCAATTGCCTGGGGAATTTGCTCCTCAAACGGGGCACTGCGATCAACGTATCGGGAAAGTCTCAGTCCGCTTTTACCGTATCGAGAAAAGCTCGCAGTTCGCGCTGCATAGTCGGTGCATCCAGAATGATACTTCCGCCATGTCCGGCGAACACACCACTGAAGCTTTCGTGAACGAGTCGCTCGAGGGAGCGAAGTTGGGTGGACCAGTCGTACCAGCAGGCGTCTCGAAAGGCATGCAGAGCGTGCCTACTGAAATCCCAATACAGTGAGTCTCCAGAGAAAAGGGCGTGGCTGATGAGGAACATGACGCTTCCCCGCGTGTGTCCCGCCATCGGAATGACCCGAACGCCCGGCAACATCTCATGCGCCAGATCACCCGTGATTACGTCAGTGACGAACGGAGCGCCATCGGCGTCGTTTGCATGGATCCAGACGCGGGCGCCAAAGCGCTTCGCATAGATGCCCGCGTCCGCGACATCGTCGCGGTGGGTCAGCAAGATATGATCCAATCCTCCGGCTTCGGCGATCCAGCGCTCGAGGTGGCCGGACCAGCGCGGCCCGTCGATCATCAGACGCAGGCCGCCTGCAAGCGTGATGTAGCTGTGAGCACCGTACGAAGAGCGGGCGTTATACCCGAGCCTCCACACGCCGGGAGCCAGAGCTTGCGGGAAGAGGCCTGTCGGCATCTTCAAACCTTTTGGCGGCCGAACGGCAGCCACCGGACAGATGAGGACGCCTCGCCACGCATCTTCTATTTCTTGTTCACTGGCAGGCTGGTGAGCAAACGCCGAAGCGCCGTTTCGCTCGATGAACAGATTGGGAGCGGCCGTTCGAACCGCGCCGCAGTTGAAGCAAGCTGCGCTTACGTGCCAATGATCGTCGACATCACCTTTGTCCTCCGCCATAGCGCGCTCCCGGCTGATATTTGGGTAGACGGTTCAAAGATAGCATCTTTGCGCTATTGAGAATTGAGGTGCGTTTAGTTTGCCCTCGCGACGACACGCGTTCTGGATTCGCTCCACCAGCAGCGCGGTTCTTGCTAACGCCGATACCCCATCAAGCACCGCCATGGCCGTTTGAATGACCGCTGGACCTCGGGACCGGTCCGGTGCCAACACCAGCGCGTTGGGCCGCTATATCGGGTCGATTGCTGCTCTAGACGCGGCCGAGGGAGCAATGCATCTTACGAGGCTTCATCACATAAGTTTTTCGCACCAATCGACGATAAAACGATTCTCACCGCAATCTGCTTGATCCGCCTATTTCTCGAACGCCGAGAACTGCTCATCGACCTGGTTGTCGAGTAAAAAATCCCTATGTCCGCCGAACATTGATTCGCTCTGCCGTTAGCGATACCCTTAAATCGTTCGTGATCGTCGAATGCTAGTCAACTCGGAGACAACCGTATCGTGAAGCGAGCGTGGGCTTTCTCCTGCATCCTCGCCTTGAGCGCTATCCTCGGCGGATGCGGCAAGGACGGGTCGCGAAACGCTACTCAGGAACCGGGCGCATCCGCGAGCCAGGCACCGGTTCAGCTCGGGCAGGCCGCGAGCGGCACACCCGCCGCATCGGGCGCGCAGGAGCGGAGCGCGCCGGCCGCCGTCACTAAGGCGCAGTTGCCGGGGGAAGCAGCCGAAACCCTGCGTCTGATCAAAGCAGGCGGCCCTTTCCCTTTTGGCGAGGACGGTGTCTTGTTCCGCAACAGCGCAGTATTGCTGCCGCAGCATCCGCGCGGCTATTACCACGCATACACAGTTCGCACGCCTGGCTCGGCGGATCGCGCGCAGCGCCGCATCGTATGTGGTGGACCGCGCAGGCAGACCGGCGACTGCTACTACACAGACGATTACTACGCCAGTTTCAAACGCATTGCACAATAACTTGAACCAATTAAAAACGCCCCAGGCCTCCTATAAAGCAGACGCCGGGGCGTTGTGTTTTCAGAAGGCCTGCCGCGATGGCACGATCAGTGGCGTTTGCCCTAGCCGCAACCTGCCATCTGCTGCGATGGTGTCGTGAGCGACAGGTAAGAGGCTTCCGACGGACCTATCACGGTTGGCCATCGAACGGCAGGAAATGCCGTTCGATGGCAGTCGACCCGCGCGAGCGAATGTCCGTTGGACATTGGAAACAGCCGTTGCTCTCGCGGTGGCCCGAAGGACGGCAAGGGGTCGCGTGCTGTCCGTGGCGCCCCCTGAGATCCGATGGCCAATGCTATTTGCATGAGACAGAGGGCGGCGACGAGCGGTCAACGGACGATGGTTTTTGGCGTTGCCACAATGGTCAGGGGCCGGCACAGACTATCGGCGGAACGTCCAGCCGGCCAACCGCATGAGAGTTGGGTTCGGAATATATACGGACGGGCTCGACACAGCTAGATGGCAGTAAACGCTGCTTTATGCGAGAGCAATCAGTTGGCATACTCCCCGAGCATGCGAACCCGTCAGCAGTGAGCGTATCTATTGCAGATGACATTGGCATCCCGACCTCTACCCGCCCCATAATTCCTATCGGACAGAAGTTGCAGCGATGCATTCGATGTGCGAACCGATGAGCATATGCTGGCCGACTGCCGCATCCAGTGTGTATGCTCCGAAAAGCATCGCAGTGAAACAGTCGCCAGCAATAAAAGAAAACCGTAGCACTCACACTCTTGGGAGATTGGCATGCTTTCCTTCATTGGTACTGTGATTGTAGGGCTGGTCGTCGGATTGATTGCGCGGGCGGTGAAGCCCGGAGACGACAGCATGGGCCTCATTATGACCATCATCCTCGGCATTGCCGGCTCGCTGATTGCCGGCTATGTCGGGCGTGCGCTGGGCTGGTATCAACCAGGCCAGGCGGCGGGCTGGGTCGCGTCGGTAATTGGCGCGATCGTCCTGCTGATCATTTACGGACTGGTGCGCCGGCGGAGTTAATCTGCGTACCGTGACACGCCTACGGTGGCGATAGAAAAGTGGCGCACTCGCATGAAAGTAGACCCGGTACTTTAATCGGCTCAAAGATATTCGCCATCTGATTGAAGTTCGCTGGCATTCCCTTCTGGGACTGAAACGCGACGTTCGCGCGATCGTCACGGCTGGACGGCACGGGTCGCCTACTGCCGATCGCTACCTTGCGAGAATCGGGCGAAGCATGCCGCTTGCATTGGGCGGTATCCGCCAGTTTCGGACGGTCATGAAGCCCCACCAGCAGCTGCGCTGAAGTGGCATTTTCGCGCAAGAATTCAGCTTCCTTCTCACGGATTTCGTATGAGCCTACCTGCAGATAGCTTCTACGACGATATGGCCTCTTCCTATCATTTGATTTTCGATGATTGGGAGCAGGCAATAGAGCGTCAACGGGCGATCTTGGCGCGACTTTTACCATCGCCTGACAGGATCGGTACGGTTCTTGATTGCGCGTGTGGGATTGGAACGCAAGCACTAGGTCTTGCCCGTGCAGGCTACGATGTCGAAGGGACAGACTTATCGAAATTGGAAATCGAGCGGGCGTCTCGGGAGGCTGTAAAACGGAATCTCAAGATTCAATTTCGTGTTGACGATATGCGGCTGCTTGCCACGTGCGAAGCGCACCGGTACGGGGCGATCGTCGCTTTCGACAACGCCATTCCACATCTTGATAGCGACGAGGACGTGGCTCGCGCGTTTGCTGCAATGCGCAGGAGCCTGCGACGCGGCGGCCAGATATTTATCAGTTTGCGTGACTACAGCGCGCTGATGGTCCAACGGCCCAGTGTGATGCCCCCCGCAATGTTCATGGACAACGGCCTTCGCCGTATTGTCCATCAGATCTGGGACTGGCACGACGACCGACGTTATTCCGTTCACCTCCACATCACTCGCCAGACAAGCGATCTCGACTGGCAGTCAAAGCATTTTGTCGGTCGTTATCGGGCTATCACGCCTGACGAGATAGCGTCTCATGCCTCGAAAGCCGGACTCGATAACGTTCGCGTTCTCTCGCCGGCTGCCACCGGTTATTACTAACCAATCGTCACAGCCTCAACGGCCTAGCCGTCTTTGTGTTTGCTTAGTGCGGGAATTTCGTGCCGGCCGTGATTTAAGGTCAACCGGGAGCGGTCATCGGACCTGCGTGTTGCACGAGATGAATGGCCGAAACGGGTCAAACCGAGCCGATCAGCGTAGGGCCGGGTTCGGCCACGAGCGGACCTTCGACAATCACATCAAGATCGTCGACAATTCGCATGCTCGACGTGAGCGCGAAGTTTGAGCGCTCGTTAGCCGCGGGGGCAGACGTCGACGCTGCAACCTTCCTGGCGTTTATGAAAGCTACCCGTCTGGCCTTCGCTTCGGCTTTATTCTGCATGGTAGGAGTTGGTACGGCAGCCGAGCCTTCACCCTCGATCACACTCGAGGGAACCTTGGAGATCGGAGAGTTTTATGGGCCGCCCAACTACGGCGAGAAGCCAGGTGGCGACCGCATCGAATCTTCGCTGTATCTGCAGTTGCCCGCTACGCCTACCACACAGCTTTCCGATTCTGCGGCATTGGCCACGTTTGGCCCCGACGCACAGAGGACGTATTTCGTTCAAGTCGTTGTTCACGATTCAGAACGGGCTGCGGCCGAAAAAGCGATTGGTCACAGGGTGCAAATCGTAGGCGATCCGCTTGAACCTACGACAGGTCACCACCGATTACCCTTGCTGATAGATGTGAAATCGCTCAAGCCAATTGACGCGTGGAATTGGTAGCGCTTTCGGTTGAGGGTCGCGAGTGCCCCCCTCGAAGCAGTGCATGTAATTCGAATGAGGCATCACCCGGCCAAAATGCGACGTTCACGCATGCAAGTAGAATCGTCAACAATCGGCTGAACACGCCCGATGGCCCTTCCAATTTCGCGAGGTATACCGATGAAGGTAGCAATTGCTTATATTGAGGAGCCGCCGTTCGGCTGGACGGACGCGGGAGGTATGGCTACTGGCGCCGACATTGATCTTGCCGACGCGGTTCTTCGTGCGATCGGTGTCACCCAGATCGAGCATAACCGAACGACGTTCAGTGAACTGCTGTCCGGAGTCGAAGCCGGCCGGTGGGATATGAACGTTCCGCTCTTCGTTACGCCTGAACGCGCTAACCTGGTTGCGTTCAGTGTGCCCGTGTGGGCGATAGGAGACGGGTTTCTGGTTCGCGCTGGAAACCCGAGAGCGCTCGACAGTTATGCGTCATTGGCCGAACAACACGATGCGCGCCTCGGCGTCATTGCCGGGCAGATACAGCATGACTCAGCAAAAACGTCAGGCATAGGTGAGCACCAGATTTCCGTTTTCGCGGACCAGGCCGAAGCTATCGAAGCGGTTCGTTCGGGGGAGATCGATGCGTATGCAAGCACCGCACTGGGAAATCGCATATTGGCGGATCGAATCGGCGGTTCGGTGCTAGAAGCTGTTGAGCACCAGCTGGGAACGAATGGCAAGCAACAAAAACTCCCATTCGGAGCATTTTCCTTTAACAGAAGAAACAGCGATCTGCGCAATGCAGTCAACGCGCAACTTCGTTTGTATCTCGGCTCACCAAATCATCGTGCTCGCATGGCACGATTTGGCCTGACGCATAACGAGATCAATCCCGCGCTCGACCAGTAAGCAGGGGATGACCTTCGGCCACTTTGCGTCATTGGGGTCAACGACCAAGATCGTCGACGATTACCATCGAGTTCTTTCAATCCGCCTGTTCCTGACGGAATAGATGCGAAAAATGGGGGAGACGCATGCCGACGAACGACACAGTTGCACTCATCGTAGATCCCGATTTCGGCTCTCGTATTCAAGAAGTGGCGGCGAGAATGCGACACACATGGGTCGTTGCTACTCCTGCGAATATTGCCGCTGCCGGGCAAATCTGGAAAGCCTCTCCGAACTGGCCTGGCCTCAACATGGAGGGTGGCGTTACCACGTTCATTCAATATGGGGCGGATCGAGAAAGCTGGTGCGAGGTGATTCTCGATTCCGTAGATGATCACCACAACTGTCACTCACACGATCCGAGCTATCCGCACCTTGCGGCCGATGCGCCCTTGTACCCGCGTCGTCGCCGCGACCGATCGGATGAATCCATACTGGCTTCCTTTACGCGCGGTAACCTGATTCCTGCATCAAGTTCGTCAAGTACGGGCGAGCGCTGCTTCACTGCTTCGCCTCCATTGGCTGGCCAAGCACGAATTGGCCGCCCTGGAAGCGTTGTGCGGGATCGTCGCGCGAGTCGCCAGGTGCGGTCGCGGGGAAACGCTCCGCGAACTTCGCAGCGCTGTCGCGCGGGTTGAAACCGAGGAAGCTGGCTTTCGTGTTGTCCCACCACTTGACCGGATTGTTCGACGCGCCGTACACGACCACGTGCCCGACGCAGTGCGTGAACAGCGAGCAGCGCACCAGTTCAATAAAGTCGCGATAGCTCAGATACGTGACAAGCATGCGCGGGTTCTTCGGCTCTTCGAACGACGAGCCGATTCGCAGGCACACCGTTTCGATGCCGAAACGATCGTAGTAATAGCGCGAGAGCGCTTCGCCGAAGCACTTGGTCACGCCGTAGAGACTGTCCGGGCGCTGCGGTGCATCGGCGTCGAGCATTTCTGTGACCGGATGAAAACCGATCGCATGATTGGAGCTCGCGAACACGACGCGCTTCACGCCGTGCTTGCGCGCTGCCTCATACACGTTGTATGTGCCGGCAATGTTCGCTCCGAGCAGATCCTCGAACGGGGCGTCGACGGAGATACCGCCGAGATGCACGATCGCATCGACGCCCTCGACAAGTTGCATCACCGCCGGCCGGTCCGCCAGATCGACGACGCTCGTTTCCTCGTGCGGCGCAGGTTCGTCGAGCTTCGCGATGTCGCTCACGCGCACGACATCGGCCCAATTGGCGAGCGCGCCGCGCAGCTGGCGGCCCAGGTTGCCGGCGGCGCCGGTAAGAAGCAGACGCCGGAACGGCTTGAACGACGGTACGACTGTTTGGTTCATAAAAAACTCCTGAAAAATGACTGGTGGAAAACGTTTTCTAAACGAGAACGATGGAGGAGATTCAGCATCAATTTCCCGATACGCGGCTATCAGACGGCGATTACGCCAAATGGCATTCGCCCGCCTGACCGCGCTTTCTGCGACAATCGGTAAACAAAAGAGAAAACGTTACCTTTCGCATGAAAAAACTTTCCCCAACTATTCGCGACGTCGCTGCAGCTGCCGGCGTGTCGGTCGCCACGGTGTCGAAGTACATGAACGGTGCGCAGCGCTTCTCCGCACCGGTCGAGGCGCGCCTGAAGGCTGCGATCGAGGAACTCGGCTACCGCTCGAATCCGCTGGCGCGATCAATGATCACCGGCCGCTCCCGCACCATTGGGCTGACCATTCTTGACATCAGCAATCCGCACTTCACGAACGTCGTGAAAGGCGCCAACCGCGTCGCGCTGCGGCACGACTACACGCTGCTGCTCGTCGACACCGACGAAAACCAGACGCGTGAGCGCACGCTGATCGAAGCGCTCGCGCAGCGGGTCGACGGCCTGATCGTCAGTTCGCGGATGCCCGACAATGACGCGCAGTGGTTGCTCGATCTCGGCAAGCCAGTCGTGCTGTTGAGACGTAGCGACGCGCTGCAGATCCCGAGCGTCGGCATCGACAACCGGCTCGCAACCTACATGCTCGCGCGGCATCTGCTCAACCTCGGGCATCGTCACATCGCCTACCTCGGTTTTGGGAAGGCACGCATCAACGACGAGCGCATTCGCGGCGCGCGCGAATGTCTGGAGGAGGCGGGCCTCACGCTCGACGTGTACGACGCTCACGCGCCGACGGCGCAGGCAGGCGAGGACGCGTGCTCGCGCGTGATGCTCGGTCCGCGCAGGCCGCAGGCGGTGATCTGCTACAACGACCTGATCGCGCTCGGCTTCATGAAAGAGGCGGCGTCGCTCGGCATCAAGGTGCCGCAGGATCTCTCGGTGACTGGCGTCGACAACGTCCCGTACGGCGAGTACGCAGCGCCCGCGCTCACGACCGTCGATATCCAGAGCGAGAAGATGGGCGAGCTCGCGATGCAAAAGCTTATCGACGCGCTCGCGGGCCATGCGGAGGCTGGGCATTCGACGTTCGAGCCGAGGCTCATCGTCCGTGAGTCGACAGCGGCCCGCGGCTGACGCGCCTCGCGCTTTCACGCGTCAAGCTTCGCGGGCGTCATGCGCGGCGTCAGCATCTGCATGACGGCAAGCGCGACGAGATAGGCGAGCGCGCCGATCGCGAACAGTACCCAGTAGTGGCCCGTGCGTTGCAGGACCTGTCCGATCACTTCCGAGAACAGCACCGCGCCGATCGAACCCGCCATCCCGCCGATCCCCACAACCGCGCCCAGCGCGCGCTTCGGAAAGAGATCGGACGCCGTGGTGAAAAGATTCGCGGACCAGCCTTGATGTGCGGCTGCGGCCAGTCCGACGATCGCGACGGCACCCCAAAGATTATCGACCTGTGAGACGAACGCGATCGGCAGCACGCAGCACGCGCAGATCAACATCGCCGTCTTGCGCGCGGTGTTCACGCTCCATCCGGAACGCAAGAGCGCCGAAGAGAGCCAGCCGCCGCCGATGCTGCCGACGGTCGTCATCGCATAGATGCAGACGAGCGGCAGGCCGATGTGCTGCATGTCCATGCCGCGCGACTCGTTAAGCCACTTCGGTAGCCAGAACAGATAGAACCACCACACCGGGTCCGTCAGGAACTTGCCGATCAGGAACGCCCACGTCTCGCGCTTTCTGATCAACGCGCCCCAGCCCGGCGCGCGGGCGTTCACGTTGACGGCATCGAGCGCCTCGACTTCGTCCTGTCCGTCCTCCACCGAACTCGTGTCTGCGGACCGGTAGAGCACGAGCCATACGGCCAGCCAGACGAGGCCCACCGCCCCGATGATCACGAACGCCGCGCGCCAGCCGAACGCCAGCGCAAGCGGCGGGATGATTGCGGGCGCGAACACTGCACCGATATTCGCGCCAGAGTTGAAGATGCCGGTCGCAAGCGCACGCTCGCGCGGCGGGAACCATTCTGCCGTCGTCTTGATGGCGGCCGGGAAGTTACCGCCCTCGCCGATGCCGAGCAGCGCACGCACCATGGCAAAGCCGGCCACCGAGCCGACCGCCGCATGCAACACCGCAGCCGCGCTCCAGATCAGCATTGCAAGCGCGTATGAAATGCGCGTGCCCAGCCAGTCGACGATCCGGCCGAAGCACAGAAGGCCGACCGCGTAGAACGCCGAGAAGGCGATCACGATGCGGCCGTACTGCACCTGGGTCCAGCCAATGTCGTGCTGCAGCACCGGCGCGAGCAGACCGAGAATCTGGCGGTCCATGTAGTTGATTACGGTGGCGAAGAAAAGCAGCGCGCAGACCGTCCAGCGGTAACCGCTGGCAGCGGTGCGTGCGCGTCTGATGACGGCGGTTTGCATGTGAGTCTCCGTTGCGCGGCGGCGCTCGTCGCGTCGCGCTATATGTCATTGAAGGCGGGGAGCACCGAGGTCGCTACGCGCGCCGAAGCAGGTGTGCTACATCACGAGCACGTCAATGTAGGAAAACGTTTTTCTAGAATAGAAGTATTGTTACTCTCTGTCTAGTCCTTAGTTTACCTAGTCTTGCGCACTGTGACTCAGTGATGGGACCATTTAGCCCCGAAGTCGAGTTAATCGTTTTCGTTCTCATGCGCAGCGGCCTCGGCAGATCGGGACGGCGCGGAGATCAGGCGGACTGGCGGGGCACGGTTGGGTCGTGTCGGCGCGAACAGATTGAAACGACGGCGAGCGGATTTTTCTTAGGGTTTTTACTGGCTTCCGTCGAGCCAATGCCTGACGAACAGCCGGACACGCTTGTGAAGTTGCTAGTTTCAGCATCGATCCACTTACAATCAGGAGACAAAAAATGCATTCGTCAAGAAAATCATCCGTTATTTTTGCGGCCAGTACACTGACGTTCCTTCTCGTCAGTGCTTGCGGAGGCGGCCTGGATGATGGTCCGAAAAATCCAGTTTCTTCTGCGTCCACCGTGTCTCTTCACGGAATAGTTTATGGAGCGACGGATACGAGCGTCCCGTCAGGAGCAGGCGTATCCATAACCATGATGGGGCAGATGAGAGCGCTCTTCGATCTCATCAAGAAAGCGCCTGATTTCACACAAGTGGTGATGGATCTGGGCGACGGCAGCCCGGTCCATGTGCTCGATACCAATACGGGCGATAAATTTCTGCCTGGCAAACTGGCGCTCGGCCTGTCGTACATATTGATCGATATGAAAGCGAAAGGGGATCCGAAATATGCGGATTACCTCGCGACGTATCAGAAAATAACGACCGCCATGATGGCGCAGACGAGCAGCGCCAACTACACGTACGCAAATACATCCTGGGGCGAGTACTACTACCTCGTTGCGCTCAATAATTTCAAAGCGCACGGCATGCTTAACGAAGTCTTCAGTGACGCAATGCTAGCTACGCTGCAAAATCGCCTGACCTTCTGTGACATGTTCGGCGCGGATGCGAGCGGCACGAAGAACACGTGCCCCGCCACAGGTGTGCCGGTCAACGTTGCATCGCTCAATACGGCACAGAATTACTATGCCGTCTCTTACGGTATCGCAGGGCTGAGACAGAAACTCGGATGGAGCAATCCGGCTTTCTTTTCCGCCACCGACCCGGCTGTGGCATCGATGGGCGCGCGCGACGCGCTGCTGTACACGCTCACGAATCACATTAGAAAGGACTCGTCCGGCGGCTTTTCCGACGAGGCCTCGAACACCCATACAACCTATTATGATCAGGCACGCTTCGATCGGTACAGCACGTTGCTAATTGGCGAAGTCGTTGAGCGAACGTTCGAAATGGGCAATGAGGCCAATCTCACGCCCGAATTGAAATCCTATCTGCGCAAGTCAGTCGATCTCATTCTTCCGCAGCTCAACGCAGACGGCCAGGGTTTCAACTATGGCAGGTCCATCGGGCCGTACGGGGACTCAGCCTTTATGGAAATCCTGACTGCTGCTGCAAATGCTGGCGTACTGTCCGCTCAGGAAATGGAGGTGGCCTATTCGTTCATCTACAAGGCGGCCTATCGTTTCGACACGTTCTGGTACGACCCGACCTTGCCGACTCCGTCCGTGAACATGTGGGTCAAGGGCCGCGGCACCGACGCGTATCGCGGCAAGCCCCGCGTGATGGGCGAGAACTTCAGCCTGCTGCACCAGTACATGTATGTGAACGCGTGGTGGGACAAGCTCGGTTTCAACGGCAAAGCGCCGATGTCCGATTCCGACCTGCAAGCGTGGCTGAATACAAAGCCGCATTACACGCTCACCTGGTACAACTTGCCCACCGATACCGCGCATCCGTATAGCGCCGCGCTCATCACCGTGCGCGACGGCAAGCGGGTCATCAATCTGAATCTGAGCCAGGCACCCGACTACAATTCGTACACGCCCTATTACCCGACGCCGTTCTCCGACAACCTGATTTATGGCACAACGGATCTGGGCTATGCGTTGCTGATTCCGCAAGTTTCATATAACGGGAAAACCTACATTCCGGTCACGTATTATAAGAACCTGAATGTTCAGGAAAACAACGGCCAGGTGGTCGTCTCTTTCGACACGACCAAGTTCCGGCAGGCCGTTAAGAATGCAACCTATGCCACGGATATCGACCTGCAGGTCCACACGGTTCTAACGTTTGGTCAAGGCACACTGACGCGAGCCGATACGCTGAGTTCTGGGACGTTGACCGGCGCCATCGCGGTCGAGACGGACTTCACGTCCTTTGCGGATTTCCAGAACACCATGAATAGCGATGGTTTCTCGGTTAAGTACGCCAATAGTAATGCCACCAGTTATGGCACGACGGGTTTTGACGGTTGCGTCCTGTCTAACTTCGAAATGGCGGCCGGGGTAACCAATCCGTTGTCGACCACTCCGATCGGGCAGCTGCATTCGAACTTTGCCTGTACGACACGCCCCTTCGCGCTCAACGCGGGAAGTAATCGTACGTTCAGCTGGACTCTGAAGTACGCCGGTTCGAATTGATCCTATGAAGTGCGCCGGCCTTTTAAGGGCCGGCGTTGCCTCGCAAAGCTCGAAGAAGGACTGTTCGTTACTCAAAAGCGGTCAGCGGTTCGATCGGTTGGTGCGGGGCGACAAGAGGCGGTCATGCCTGCCCGGGACAACGGCCCCTCACGTCAAACCGCTAGAATCTGGCATCGGCACCCTTCAAGTGCGCACACCTCCCCCTCAATCCCGACCTTCACGCCATGGCCCGCATTCAGCTGCAGTTTCCCGAAGACCAGTTTTACTACTCGACGCATCTCACGGTGCGCGTCACCGACATCAACGGCGCGAACCACCTCGCGAACGATTCGATGATCTCGATGATTTCCGAAGCCCGCGCACGCTTCCTGTTCGACGCCGGCATCGAGGACATGAAGGACGTGCACACGAGCATCATCGTGACCGATCTCGCCACGACCTATCGCGCTGAAGCCTACGCGCGAGACCAACTGTGCTTCGAAGTCGGCATCATGGATTTCAACAAGTATGGCGGCGACATCATCTTCCGCATCACGCGGCCGGTAGATGGCGCGCTTATCGCGATGGCGAAGTCGGGTTTCGTGTTCTTCAACTACGAGATGAAAAAGGTCGTGCCGATGCCGCAGGCGTTCCGCGGCAAGTTTCCGAACGTGAACACCGTCGACTGACGTTTCCGGTTCGCTCCGGTGTGGCTGGAGGGTCGGTCATAGATAAGGTTGCGCAAGAGAATAAAATCAGGACCTGGTCGAGTTCAGCCTTTGATCAGTTTCGCCGTGATACCGCCAATCAGGGTATTGAAAGCAAACACATTGCCTCTCAAAACCACATGAAAACGTTCATATCGGCCGTTCTGTTGTGCCTATCTACGACAATCGCGCACGCCGCGGGATTAAAGTTCGTTCAGATTCCGCCGGATGCCAACGGCCCGGCGTTAAGAGCGATAGTGTGGACGCCGTGCGCAGAGCCTGCCCAAGAGGTACCGATCGGGCCATATGTTCTGAAGGGGCGGCGCGACTGTCCGACCGTTGGCGAAAAGCTTCCCCTGGTTGTCATTTCACATGGCCATGGCGGATCGTTCCTTGGCCACCATGACCTTGCCGAGACGCTTGCCGACGCGGGCTTTGTCGTCGCAGCAATCAATCATCCAGGCGATACATTCTCTGATTCGAGTCGCGCGGGCGAGATGTCCGAGTTCGTCGAGCGACCGACCGACATAAAACGTCTTATCGATTACATGTTGAACGCTGCGCCCGACGCGGCCAGAATCGATCCGGAACGGATAGGGTTTTTTGGCTTTTCGCGT
Organism: Paraburkholderia sediminicola; assembly: GCF_046026855.1. GTDB lineage: Bacteria > Pseudomonadota > Gammaproteobacteria > Burkholderiales > Burkholderiaceae > Paraburkholderia > Paraburkholderia sediminicola_A. The sequence goes on from NZ_JAQQET010000002.1 coordinate 17,134, forward strand.
GGCGGCTACACGGGCCTGGTGTTGGCCGGCGGCAACCCGGATTTCCTGCACGCCGATGTTCCATGCACGGACCCGAAAGCTCCGATTTGCGAACAGATCCGACGTCGAGAGGTATCCGCCGATCCCTTGACTCATGACGCGCGGATCAAAGCCTTTGTCCTGGCGGACCCGCTCAATGTATTCCCAACCTCGGAGAGCCTGAAGAATGTGAAAGCGCCCATTCAGCTTTGGGCGTCTCAGTTCGGCGGCGATGGCGTGCTGCCCCGCAACGCTCCCGCACTCGCCAACGCCCTTCCTCACCGACCTGAATATCATCTTGTTTCCAACGCAGCGCATTTTGCCTTTCTTGCGCCATGCTCCGCGACAATGAAGAACGATGCGCCCGGGCTCTGCGTAGATGCGAACGGCTTCGATCGCACAGCCTTTCACAAGCAGCTTGACGAAATGGCGCTTACGTTTTTTCAAGCGAATGTTCGGTAGATCCCAACGTGGCCCGCGCTGACCGCGCGTGTCGGATAAGTCCACTCGGCGCACTGCTTCGGGCTCAGCGCTGCCTGCTTCGCTGGTTTGACGTTTGCGCTGCCGGCGCGCTCGCATGCCGCAAGCGTAACGGCAGGCTTCGTTGATACGCGTCCGATCCGTACCAGGCGCGCGCGGCGGCGAGATCAGATTGCCATGCCGTCCGTTTCCGCGAATGGAGATCGCAAGACAATCGCGTCATCACGTTCAGGGCCAGTGGTAACCATTGACACCGGAATGCCGACTTCCTGCTGAATCGCTTCAATCAGCGCCACGGCCTGGCGGGGCAACTCGCCATAAGACCGGATGCCCCGGGTCGAACCGTCCCAGCCATCAAAGCGCTTGAGAACCGGCTGCAGCCGCTGCTGCTCGGCGTGGGTAGACGGCATGTAGTCGATGCGCTTCCCATCAAGCTCGTAGCCTACACATACGTAGATCGAATCGAAGCCGTCGAGTACATCCAGCTTGGTCAGCGCTAGCAGGTTGATGCCGGCGACCTTGGTGCTCTGCCGCAATTGCACAGTGTCCAGCCAACCGCAGCGACGCGGGCGGCCGGTATTGACGCCATACTCGCCGCCGCGCTGCCGGAGCACGTCACCGAGTGTTCCGTCCACTTCGGACGTGAACGGGCCTTCGCCAACACGCGTTGCATAGACCTTGCTGACGCCAAGTACCTGCCCAAGGTGCGAGGGGGCGATGCCGGTGCCACTGGCCGCGCCAGCGGCGACGGTGCTCGACGACGTCACATAGGGATAGCTACCCCAGTCCACGTCAAGCATCACGGCTTGCGAGCCTTCGAATACCGTGTGCTTGCCCGATGAATGGGCGTGGTCGAGCTGTTCCCAGACGCGTCCCATGAACGGCAGGATTCTTGGCGCCATGGCAAGCAGGTCGTTCAGCATCCCGTCTCGCTGGAAAGCTTCCAGACCGAGGCCGCGGAACCACGCGTTATGGTACTCAAGCAGTACATCGAGCTTTTGAGCGAGCAGTTCCGGTTCAGCAAGGTCGCAGACGCGCAAGCCTCGGCGCCCAACCTTGTCTTCGTATGCCGGACCGATACCGCGTAGCGTGGTGCCGATCGGCTTGGCCCGCAAGCGTTCCTGAGCGGCGTCGATCGCGCGATGGACCGGTAGGACAAGCGTGGCCGTCTCAGCGATCTGCAGCACCTCCGGCGTTACGCGGATGCCCAGCGCGGCCATGCGGTCAATCTCCGCAAGCAGCGCCTCAGGGTCAAGGGCGACGCCGTTGCCGATCAGACCAAGCTTGCCGCGCACGATCCCGCTGGGAAGCAGCGCCAGTTTGTAGGTCTGACCATTCACCACAAGCGTGTGGCCGGCGTTGTGGCCACCGTTGTAGCGGGCAACGATGTCCGCTTTCTCGGCAAGCCAATCCACAATCCGGCCTTTTCCCTCATCGCCCCACTGCGCGCCAACCACAACAACATTCGACATACGGTAATCTTCCTGGTGACTTTATCGAACAGATCGAAAACCAGATCTGCTGCCAACCAACTCAATATAATGGTCGACGGTGATCGCGAAAATCGATATAAACTCATCATAATTGTCAGGAAAACTCACATAGAGATTCGCCGCATGCCACGTCGTCTGCCACCGTTGAACGCACTGCGCGTGTTTGAAGCCGCCGCCCGGGTCGAGAGCTTTTCAGCCGCAGCCGACGAGCTTTGCGTCACTCACGGGGCCGTGAGCCGGCAGGTGGGACAACTGGAAGCCTGGCTTGGACACGACCTGTTTGAACGCCGCGGCCGAAGGGTCGTACTGACCGCGCCGGGGCGCGCTTACTTGTCGGAGATATCGGCGGCGCTCGACCGCATCGCGCTGGCCACCAATGAACAGCTCCGGGTCACGCGACAGCAGATCATCCGAGTCAATGCACCGACTACTTTCGCGTTGCGATGGCTACTGCCGCAGCTCTCCAACTTCCAACTGACCAATCCGGCGGTGGAAGTCCGGCTGACTACTTCGGATGAACCGATCGAAAAGCTCCGCGACGAATGCGACGTGGCGATTCGCGGCAGTGAGCAGAAACCGGCAGGGTATGTAGTCAACGAATTTCTTTCGGAAGTCCGGCTGCCGGTGTGCTCGCCCAAGGTGTTGGAATCTCATCCGATACACCATGTCTCGGACCTGACGCATCACACCCTGCTGCACACGGCGACCTATCCCGGCCTTTGGGCCGAATGGCTGGCGGCGTGCGGCAACCCTCGGCTGGCCGCACGCAATTCCCAGCAACTGGACCACTTTTATTTGACCCTGCAGGCCGCCATTGATGGCCTGGGTATTGCGATGGGCCCGACCGCGCTTGTGGCGCTCGATGTCAAGGAGGGTCGGCTCGTGTTTCCGTTCGACGGGCCGGCTCTGCCGGCATGGCGCTACTGCAGCTACGTCCACAATGCACGCCTTGGGGATCCCGCCATCAATATCTTTCTGATGTGGTTGCGCGAGCTGGGGCAGCGTTTCTCACGCAATGCGTAGTGAATGGAACCAGTCTATGGACGACCTCGTAGAAATCGCTTCCGACTAAATCCCGTTTTTCCTGACCGAACTAGCGCGGAGATCTCGCTCTATGCCGCGTTAATCGACAGCTATCAAGTGGCGGCCCTCCTGCCGCTACTCACCAGGGAACAACTCTTCCCAGGTAGTCCAGATAATGCAGCCCGGAGCGCCCTTCATAAGCCTCTATCGTGCTCAGCAAGTTCGGGATGCTTTCCTCGATACTCAGACGCGCGTCAGGACCGCCCATGTCCGTCTTGACCCATCCAGGCGCCATCAACAGCAAGGTTTTCGGATCGTCCTGATGACGCGCCGCAAAGCTGCGCATGAACATGTTGAGAGCCGCCTTACTGCCCCGGTAGACCTCGTAATTGCCGTTAGTGTTGTTGGTGAGACTACCCTGCCCGGACGACATGACACCGATCGTTCCGGTCAGCCGCACAAGGTCCTGGAACGCCTCGATGATCCTCATCGGGCTCAACGCGTTCGTCACCATGACGCGCACAAATTCATCGGTCGAGACATCGGCGATCGTTTCACGATCGTCGTTTTTTACGCCGGCATTCACAAAAAGCACATCCACTCGTCGATCTTCAAGACGATCGTGTAACGCAGCGACCTGGTCGGGAATCGTGATATCGACTGCTTCAACTTCCAGCGCACCCTGGGTGCTTTCCGAGAGTTGGCGCAGCTTTTCTGTTGAGCCCTCCCTCCCAGTGGCAATCACTCGCCAGCCACGCTTGAGGTATTCCTCGACCATGGCGAATCCGAGCCCGCGGGATGCACCGATGAGGAAGACGGTTTTCTGCGAAGAGTTGTCGTTCATTAGTAGCTCCCTGTAGTGAGACCCGTGTGAAACCGATAGAACGTGGATTTGAAGTACCACGCGACCGGTCACGAGTCGATACATGGAATATATCGATGACCGAGACATGGCGGAAGACGCAGCAGTTGCACTTATAACCTGCACCAAACGCCATGTATTGACCGATGATGCTACGATCAGGCATGCCCGAACCCGATCTGAATTTACTCATTGCGCTCGACGTATTGCTTGCCGATGGCAGCGTAGCCGGTGCTGCGCGTCGCCTGGGGCTGAGTGCCTCCGCAATGAGCCGAACCCTCACCCGGCTTCGCGAAGCAACTGGTGACCCGTTACTGGTTCGAGCAGGACGTCGTATGGTGCTGACACCCCATGCGGAGGCACTGCGTCAACGCACGCCCAATGCGGTTCATGAGGCACGTGCCGTACTGCGTCCCTCAACAACGGAACCGGATTTTTCAACGTTGCAGCGGACCTTTACCATTCGCGCCAACGACGGTTTTGTGGAAGCCTTCGGCGCTTCACTGATCGCTGCGGCGACCGCGGCCGCGCCGCTCGTGCGTCTGCGTTTTGCGCCCAAGCTTGAGAAGACGGCGGCGTATCTGCGCGAGGGCTCCGCTGATCTTGAGATCGGTGTATTGGGCGAAATGGGTCCGGAAGTCCGCGTGCAGGCACTATTCCGGGACCGCTTTCTTGGTGTGGTCAGACAGGGCCACCCGCTCGCCATGGAGCGCGAGGTGACGGCCGAACGGTACATCGCGTTCGGCCATGTCGTCGCCTCACGACGCGGTCGCACAAGCGGACCGGTTGATGAGGCGCTGGCCGCTTTAGGACTGGAGCGAACGATTGTCGCCGTCGTTCCAGGTTTTCCCGCCGCGCTCGCGGTGGCGCGAGCCTCCGACTTGATCGCGCTGGTGCCGGCATCGCTTCTGGGCAAGCAGCCTGAACAGCAAGCATCGCCTGCATCCGCCACCACGTACTACGCCTTCGAGCTTCCCGTGACGACCGGGGAAATCACGGTGTCGCAGATGTGGCATCCTCGTTTAGAAGTCGATCCTGTGCATCGTTGGCTCCGGCAACTGACGCTAGCTGTATGTCGGGAACGGCTGTGAAGGCTTAGTGCGGCCTTCGGCTTAAGCAAGCGCTCAGACAGAAATCGAAACAACTTCCGTGAATACCAGCTTGCCGGGAATATCGAGGAATCCAAACCAATTCCCGAATCACGTCCCGGTTCCGGAAGCCTGATCCTCGATGTCCTCGGCGAATTTCTGCAGCAGACGCACAAGGTCATCGATTTCTTTCTGATCCCATCGGATGAACAACGCCCGGCCCAGCCGGTCGCGTGCTGCATCCACTGCGTCAGTCATCGCCTTGCCCTTCGGCGTAACGACAGCTTGCCGAACGCGACCGTCCTCGATGCCCGCTTGCCGCTCGACCAAGCGGTGGCTCTCAAGTTTCGCCACCTGCCGACTGACCGTGGTGTGATCACGCCCCACCCTGCCGGCGAGATCGACCACGCCAATGGGTCCCAACCGCTCAACGATAACCAGCAGCGGGAACAAGGCGCGATCGAGCGAAATGCCCGCTTCCCGGACCATTTTCTCGTCCAGTTCGGGGCGGTTCATCACGCTGACGATGCTGATCAACGCCAGATGCAATTCCCGAATACGCTCGGATATGCGTGTATCTTGCACATTTTTTCTGGGTGGCATACCATCCCTCCTATTGCGTGCATATTACACATATTGAGGTGGGTGATGGCGAAAAATTCGGCTGTAGACGTACTGATCTGCGGGGCGGGTGCCGCCGGCCTGACTCTTGCCATTGAGCTGGCGCGGCGAGGCGTATCGTTCCGCCTGCTGGACAAGATGGACGGCCCCTTCCGGGGCTCGCGCGGCAAGGGCATCCAGCCGCGAACGCAGGAGATCTTCGAGGATATCGGCATCATCGACCGTGTGGTCGCGGCGGGGGGCATGTATCCGCCGCAACGCGAGTATCGCGAGGACGGCAGCTACACCGAGTCAGACGTCGTAGAACAGGCATCAGCAACGCCGGCTGAACCCTATCGCCTGCCGCTGCTCGTTCCTCAGTTTCTAACCGAGTCGGTCATGCGCGAGCGTCTCGCTGAGCTCGGCCATCGGGTGGAGTATGGATGCGAGCTGGCCGGCGTAGAACAGGGAAAAGACGGTGTAGCGGCGCGGATTGCTGCTCAGACAGGCGAACAGATCATTCAAGCTCGCTATCTGGTCGGCGCTGATGGCGGTCGCAGCTTTGTGCGCACGGCACTCGGGATTGACTTTCCAGGCAAGACACTTGGTGTGCGTGCCGTCGTGGCCGATATCTTCCTGACGGGACTAAAGCGTGACGCCTGGCATCGCTTCAACGAGGGTTCGATGGAGCAGCAACTTGCGCTATGCCCGCTCGCAGGAACAGAACTTTTCCAGCTACAAGCTCCCATTCCACTAGAAGGCGACGTCGATCTCTCCGCTGCGGGTCTCGCGACCATGGTGGCCGAACGCACCAGCCGCGACAATATCCACGTCCACTCGGTATCCTGGGCATCTGCCTACACCATGAATGCACGCCTCGCCGATCGCTACCGTGACGGCCGCGTGTTTCTCGTTGGCGACGCCGCGCACATTCATCCGCCAACGGGTGGCCAGGGGCTCAACACCAGCGTCCAGGATGCATACAATCTCGGCTGGAAGCTGGCAGCGGTGATCGCCGGTGCCCCTGATGGGCTTCTTGATAGCTACGAGGAAGAACGCAGGCCCGTCGCGGCCGACATACTCGGTCTTTCCACCAAGCTTCTCGACGCCATGAAGCGGGGGGAGCTTCGGCGCGGCCGCGAAGTTCAGCAACTCGACATCGGCTACCCCGAGTCCTCGCTCGCGATGGAGTGTCCTGAACGCTCTACCGGCCTGCTCGCGGGCGACCGTGCGCCTGATGCGCCGATTCGTCGCGCGGCCGGCCAGTCAGCACGTATCTTCGAGTTGCTCAAGGGCACTCACTGGACTCTGCTCGGCTACGAAGTCGAGCGCGATCTGGTCGCACCGCGCGCAGGCCTGCACATCCATACCTTTGGTGCACGCGGCGATGTCATTGACGAGGGCGGTCATTTCCGTGACGCCTACGCGCTAAAGTCCGGCGATTGGGTGCTCGTGCGTCCCGACGGCTATGTCGGTGCGATCGTCGCGACTGAGCAGATAACGTCGCTGGAGAATTACTTCCGCATGGTGGGCCAAGGCTAAAGAACAGCCGTAGTCGGCTGCTTTGCGCCGAGACGATCCCTTGGAATCGTTACAATGGCCCTCATGAATCACCCTCTCCATAGCATCGAATTTCAGACATGCTGACCTCCTATTTCTGGAGCGGCGACGCTATCCGCAGTCGGCGCGTGAGCGACATCGTGCTATCTGGCACGGTAGACGTGCCTGTGCCCCCCGCACGTCTGCTTGCAGATTGGGAAAGGGAAATAGCGTCGCACATGGTCCTGGAGCCCGGTGACGTCGAACCCATGCCTTTGCCGCGAGCGCGGGCGCGCTGGCCGGACTACACGCGCTGCGTGCAGGCAATGTCCGATTGGACTGGCGCGCTTGGACTTCCCGCGGTACTTGCCGCCAGCGACGTCGCCCTCATGGCCTGCCGCGGCGCGAGGTACCACCATGACGGTGCGCAATATGGCAGTGCGGCCTTTTGCAATCTCTTCATGAGCGAGGACAAGGGGCTGGACTTGCATTTTCCCTCTTTGGGTCGGCGCATTCCTTTGACTCGGGGAACGGCGGTGATATTCGATACTGGCCAGCCCCATGGCGTCATTCAGCGCGGCAGCAGCGGTTTTAATGTGGCTGACTTCGCGCCGGACCAGGATTGCGTCCAGATATTCCTGACCTGGGAGCTTCCCATCGAAGATGCCCATGTTGCGCACGCACTGAAAGTTGCCTTCGACATCGCCCCTTCGACCTCATTGCAACTGGATGCAGAGCAAGTCCGCCTGAACGGCGACCCGGTCATTGTGTGTCCGGATTCTGGTCGTTGGTGCCGGGTAGATTAATCAATCGTCAGGGTCACACCGCAGCGCTGCGCCGAGAGACGACAGGCTCATGTTCAGCGCATAGGTGCATGCAACCAGCGCCATCGCACGGGAGCCACTGACCGGCACCGGCCGCCTGTATGATTGCGGGTTTGCGCCCAGCGAAAGTCCGCGCGGGCAGTTCACGCAGATCGTGCACCGCCCGCTGCCTACGCGGCGCCACCGTATCCATTCACGACGACCCAAAGGAAGACCGCCATGACGGCCACAACGCAATTCGATCAGGTTTCCGTTATCAAACGCGCCAACGTCTACTTCGACGGCAAGTGTGTCTCGCACACCGTGCTTTTCGGCGACGGCTCGCGCAAAACGCTGGGCGTAATCCTGCCCGGCCCGCTCAACTTCGGCACCGACGCGCCGGAACTCATGGAAGTGCAAGCCGGCCAATGCCGCATCCGCCTCGAAGGCAGTGACGAGTGGAAGACGTATGGCGCAGGCGAGTCGTTTTCGGTGCCCGGCAAGAGTCGCTTCGATATCGACGTAATCGAAACGCTCGACTACATCTGCAGCTATCTGTAAAGACGGCCGGGCACATGGTGCCCGGCAATCCACGCGACTTCGCGCGCGCGGCAGGACAGGCGTGTAAGCTTGCCTTTGCCTTTGTCGCCAGGGACTTCACGTCAATGCCCTCTTCCATCCGCAACTCGCTCGTCTGGATCTTCGATGCATTCGAGCGCGATTCAACTTTTATCAGCAAACGGATGTTCGGCTGCGATGCCGCCTATATCGACGGCCTGTTGTGTCTGGTTGCCGCCGATCGCGACAAGCCGTGGAATGGTTTACTGGTGTGCACATCGCAAGAGCGCCACGCCGCACTCATTGATGAAATGCCCGCCTTGCGGCCACATCCGGTGCTTGGAAAATGGCTTTATGTCCCACAAGACGATCCGGCATTCGAAACCGTCGTGGAAAGGATGACGGCACTCGTGCTCGCACGCGACTCGCGCGTGGGTGTCGAGCCGAAGCCGCGCAAACGTGGCGGCAAATCCACCTTGCCAAAGACATAGCGTATCGCGCTGCCGGCCGCCTTCTTGCGTTGTCAGATTTCCACGCGTGCGCCCAGCTCGATCACCCGATTGGCGGGCAGCTTGAGATACGCCGCAACGTTACCGACGTTGTGCAGCATGACCGAGAACAAACGCTCGCGCCACATCGCCATGCCGCTATCACGTGTGGGCACCAAGGTCGCGCGGCTGAGGAAATAGGACGTCTCCGCTGGTTCGAAGGTCAGGCCATGCGCCTCGCAAATTTTAAGCGCGCATGGCAGATCGACTACGTCCATGAAACCATATGTGATCGTGATCTGGTAGCAGCCCGAATCGAGCGGGCGCACGCTCACGCGCTGATTCGCGGGAACCCACGGTATCTCCTCATTGTTCACCGTCACGAAAACGACGCGTTTGTGTAGCACGTGGTTATGCATCAGGTTGTTGATCAACGAATGCGGCACGCCATCCGCATCGGGCGACAGAAAGATTGCCGTACCGCCGACCCTCGTCGGCGAACGGGCCAGCAGCGTCGTCAGAAAGGACTTGAGCGGCATCGTCCCGGCCCTCACGCGTGCTTCGGCCCGCATCATCTCCCAGCCTCGTCCCCAGGTCGCCATGATCGTGTAGATGATCAGCCCGACCAGAAGCGGGAACCAGCCGCCCTGCATAAGCTTCAGCAAGTTCGCGGAGAAGAACGCCGCGTCGATAATGAAGAAGAATACGGTCGCAGAGACGCAGAGGAACCAGTTGTAATGCCACGCGTAACGAATGACAAAGAACGTCAGGACCGTCGTGATCAGCATCGTGCCGGTGACGGCGATACCGTACGCGGAGCCGAGCGCCGTAGAGGAACCGAAGCCGATCACAGCGGCCACGACGGCAGCCAGTAACGTCCAGTTGATTCCTGGTACGTAGATTTGCCCCATTTCCTTTTCCGACGTGTAGACGACATTCATGCGCGGCAGGAAGCCAAGTTGCATCGCCTGCTTGGTCATCGAATACGTACCCGAAATGACGGCCTGGGACGCGATCACGGTCGCGACCGTCGACAGCGCGATCATCGGAAACAGCGCCCATTGCGGGAACAGCTTGTAGAACGGATTCTGTAGCGCCCCCGGATCGGCAAGCAGCAAGGCGCCCTGTCCCAGATAGTTCAAGGCGAGCGCGGGAAACACCAGGCCGAACCACGTCAGCCGGATCGGCCGCGCGCCGAAATGTCCCATGTCGGCATAGAGCGCTTCCGCGCCGGTCAACGACAAAACGACAGCGCCCAGCGCAACGAACGCCAGCACGCGGTGATGGAGGCAAAATGCCAGCCCCGTGAGTGGATTGAGCGCAACCAGAATCGCGGGCGCCCGCATCACGTTGATGACGCCCACCACGGCAAGCACGATGAACCAGAGCACCATCACCGGTCCGAACACGATACCGATACCGGACGTGCCGCGCTTCTGCATCACGAACAGGGTGACCAGCGCAATCAGCGTCACTGGAATCACACAGGTCTTGAGAAACGGTGCCGCGACCTCCAGACCTTCGACCGCGCTCAGCACCGAGATCGCCGGCGTAATCACACTGTCGCCGTAGAAGAGCGCCGCCCCCATGATGCCGACGGCCAGCAACGTACGGCGCAATCGCGGCCGCGCAGCGACCGACGACGCGGCCAGCGCCAGCAACGCCATGATGCCGCCCTCGCCATGATTATTCGCGCGGAGAATCAACGTGACGTACTTGAGCGAGACGACGACAATCAGCGACCAGACGATCAGCGACACGATGCCGACCACGTTCAGCGCATTGAGCGACAGCCCATTGGCCGAATCGAACACGGTCTGTAGCGTATATAGGGGGCTGGTGCCGATGTCGCCATACACGACACCCAGAGCAGCAAGAGCGAGTGCAGGCATCGCCGGCCGGTTATGCCCACGCCCGCCGGAATGCCCCGCATGGGGCACGGCGGATACTGACTGGCTCATGTCTCGCTCCAGTTTCGCGCTCTCGCAGTGCAACACACCGGATAGGCGGTTGCGTGCGGAACGGATTAACGCTTTTATCGGGCCTCGTTTATATCGACGAGTCGCCTGTGCGCCTGTACAACGGCCGGCATCGCCGATACAGCGCCCTGTGATGAACCTGCATCTCATTGCCCAGCATGCTTAACGCGACGCCAAATTATTCTGATTGTTCCGATGTTCTGCGTACCCTGCCTTCTGCGGACGTAAATTGCGTCCTCATCTGAAAGACGGGGAGCCACTCATTCAAAATACACCATTGGCCAGTGCGTATAGAAGGAATTGAGCATCAGGTCCGCAGCATGCGGCGCGCGATTTTTATTACACCAACCTTTCGTCGCGGTAAGTTCGCACCTGAAAGATCGCTCTCCAGGACGGAAAGCGATCGATTCCGCTCCGGTTGCTTAGTGCCCGGACAGCAGAACGTTTGCAATGACGCCCGTCGCGATCGCTGCGAGCACATAATCCCCGTTCACGCCCACCCACTGATACCCGCGCGGCGGTGCTTGCAGGCCGTGATCGTGCCAGTTGTCGACAACGTAGTTACGATCTCGGTACTCCGTCGGCAGCCGCTCACCCTTGTGCCAATCGTTGTGGGGAACGGGACCGCCCGGCCCACCCAGAGACGCATCGCGCGGCCCAGGTCCGCGACCGTGTCCATGCTGATCGCCGTGTCCCGGATTGGGTCTGCCGTGCGAAGGCTGGCCGTTGCCGTGATTGTCGTGATTGTCGTCGTGTTGCTGCGCAAACGCGGCAACCGGCGCGCCGAGTAACGACATGATCAACAGCGGTGCGACGAATGTCGATTTCATGACTTTGCCTCCCAAAGAATGGCTCGATAACTGTGTGGTATTCGAAGGTGTATCTGCTGCGAAGCGCCTGCTGCGTGTTGATTGCCTGGCTATGCGACGTGCCTCGCTCATCAACATCCGCAACGTCAGCGCTGGCAAATAATGTCACAAGAACGGCTGTTCGCCAAAACCGCCGTGATTGCTTCACTGACTCAAGTCACGTGACACGGTTTTCCATGATCTTCAGTCGCGGATGTGTGGCCTATCGGTACGCGAGGTGTTCAGTGCGCAAAGCTGATCGGCATGCCGCCGTGCGGATGCGGCACCGTGCCCATCGTGATGCCGTAGATCGCACTCAGCGTGTCGGCGCGCATCATCTCGGCAGCAGCGCCGCTCGCCAGCAGGCGGCCACCTTTCAGCGCGATCATATCGTCGCAGAAACGGCCTGCCATATTGACGTCATGCAGCACGACCACAACACCGAGGCCCCGCTCTTCACTGAGTTTGCGCACAAGGCCGAGCACCTCAACCTGATGCGCAATGTCGAGCGCTGAGATCGGTTCATCGAGCAGAAGCCATTCGCTATCCTGGGCAACGAGCATCGCCAGCCATACGCGCTGACGCTCACCGCCGGAGAGGCTGTCGACCGCGCGGTCGGCAAACCCAGTCACCTCGGTCAGCTCCATCGCCTCGCGCACCTTGTCCGAGTCTTGCGCCGAAAAACGGCCCAGCGCGCCATGCCACGGATAACGGCCCAGCGCGACTAGTTCTCGTACCGTCATGCCGTCTGCTGCCGGTAGCTGCTGCGGCAGGTAGGCAATTTTGCGCGCGAGTTCGCGGTTGTCCCAATCGGCCAGCCGTTGGCCCGCGAGGTGTATCGTGCCGCCCGTCGGCCGCTGCTGACGCGCAAGCAGCTTGATCAACGTGGACTTGCCCGACCCGTTGTGGCCAATCAGTCCGCACACGCGATGCTTCGGCAAGCTGAGGGAAAGCGGTTGCAACAACGTGCGATTGCCGAGCGCGAACGAGACGTTCTGCAGCGAGAACATAGCGCCCGCGTCAGCTTCGTGCGCGTGATCAGCGGGGGAGAATTTGACATTCATGGTGTAGGGGAAAGAGGTGATGCTGCATTGGCCACGCTCCAGCCTCAAGCCTGGTTTGCCGGTGCGGACGCGGCCATGCCGCTGTCCGGCGCCGCGCCCGCGCCGGCTTCCACGACCTGTCCGTAATCGAGCTTGATGTAACGGTCGGCGAGATGAAAGTAGCGATCGTCATGGGTAATCACCAGAACGGTCTTGCCCTTCGCCTTCAGCTCGGGCAGCAACTGCCGGTAGAACACGTCCTTGAACAGCGGGTCCTGGTCGGCGGCCCACTCGTCAAACACATAGAACGGCCTGTCCTCGAGATACGCCACCAGCAGCGCGAGACGTTTGCGCTGTCCTTGCGAGAGATCGAGTGTCGAGAATGCCGCGTCCTTGATGCTCACCTTGTGGTCGAGCTGCAGGTGTTTCAAATACGCACGCGCCTTGCCGTCGAGATCGTCGCCGCGCAGGCCCACCAGACTGTCGAACAGGAAGAAGTCGTTGAAGACCACGGAGAAATGCTGCCGATAGACGTCCCACTCCCCTTCGCCGACAGTCTTGCCGTTCAGCAGGATACGACCGCTTTCCGGTGTGTAGAGACCGACCAGCATCTTGGCAAGCGTCGTCTTGCCGCTACCGTTCCCACCGATGAGGTAAACAATTTCACCCGGCCTGAACGACAGATCGACCGGCCCAAGCGTGAACATGCTGTTCTCTTTTTCGCGGAAATAACGATGCGTCACGCCCTCGAGCACAATGCGCTCGAACGAAGTCGCGGCCGCTACCGGATGCGCGCGCTCTAACGGCAAGTCGGCGTTGATCTGTTCGATGCGTTCGAGCGCGACGCGCGCCGAACTGACATTCGGAATCGCGGAAAGCAGTGCCTCGATCGGCATGATCATGTACAGGAACACCATCGCGTAACCAGACGCCACATGCAGGTCCACCGGATACAGCCGCGCGACTACGAACAGGGTGATGCCGATGAACGCCAGCAGAATGAAACTCCCCCAGCTCGCCGCGGCTGCATACAGCACGTAGCCGCGGGTGCGTTGCACACGCACCGCTTCAACGTTGGTGGCCAGCGTATCGTCGATGAAAGTCCGCCGGCGTTCGCGATGCAGCTTCAATTCCTTCGCACCGTCGAATAGCGCGCGGAAGTGTTTGACGAGATCGTCTTCACGACGCCGCGAGGCACGCAGGTGAAAGAGCGCGCGGCCGTTCGCGAACCGGAAACCGAGCGAACCGATAAAAATGGTAAGCAATGCGAATAGCATGATCTTCCACGACAGATAGCCGAGATACGCGAGGCATCCGGTGATCACCGCGCCTTGCATCGCCAGCGCCGGCATGCTGACGAAGAACACCACGATCTGATCCAGATCGCCCGTGAGCACGGAAATGGAACGGGCCGCGCCTTGCTGCTCCAGATGCCGATAGGACGCGTCACCGATACGGTGGATCGTACGCATGCGCAACGAGGCCTTGGCGCGCTGGCCGAGGTACATGAAAAGCGTTTGTGAGAGCGTGCGCGTGAGCAGCACCACAATGCCGAGCACCAGGAACTGCAGCCCGAGCTCGCCGAGTCGCGTGGGCGATGCACCGAGCGCCTGGTTGATAAGCGCGACGAGCCCGGCATTGCCGAAACCGCTGATCAGACTCGTCACCAGCGCGATAAACAGAATCCCGCGCGAGTGACGGGCGAGTTGCAAAAGCAAAGACATGGAACTCCTGAAAGTAGTGCATCAAGAAGCAGAGTGATTGCGCGTGCCGCGCCTGAGCATCGCGACAATCAGATACGCGCCGCCCAGCAAGGTCGCCATCATGCCTGCCGGCATTTCCTGCGGAAACAGGATCCAGCGCCCGAGCCAGTCGGACGCGACCATGAGCGCCGCGCCGAATGCGGCCGATACGAACAGCAGCGGCATGGCGCGCCGCACGCCGAGCAAACGCGTCATATGCGGCGCCATCAGGCCGACGAACGAGAGCGGTCCGATCACGAGGGTAGCGGCTGCGGTCAGCAACGCGCTCATCAACAGCAACGCAAAGCGGGCGGTGCCGACGTCGACACCGAGGCCATGCGACACCGCGCCGCCGAGCGGCAAGATATCCAGCCAGCGCCGGCAGAACGGCACCGCGACCAGCGCCGCGAGCGCAACCGTGGCGACGATGCCGGCGGCCGTCGCGCTGACGTTATAGGTGGACCCGGCAAGCAGGTTATAGAGCACGATGACGCGAGGGTCGTCGCTCGCCATGGCAATAGTCGATACCGACTGAAACACTGCGCTGATCGTCACGCCGGCCAGCACCAGCGCGTCGGGCGCGTACGCGGACGAACGCACGAACAGGATCAACGCGCCCAGCGTCGCCATCGCCCCGCTCGCGCACCACGCCAGGTAAGTGGGCAGTCCCGGCTGCGCGGTGAGAAAGAGCGCGCCGATCAAACCGAACGCGCCACCGGCGGTAATGCCGAGCAGGTCGGGACTCGCCATCGGATTGCCCGTCATGCGCTGGATGATGCCGCCCGCGAGCGCGAGCAGAACGCCGATCCCTGCCGCGGCGACAACGTGCGGCAGACGCAGAAACAGCAATCCGCCGATTTCGCCGGCGTTGCCGAGGTGCCAGCCGCTCAAGTCCCGTCCCACGCTGAGCGATAGGCCGGACACCAGCAACAGAAGCAACACGCTGCCGCCGAGCGCCGCGCGCGTCGCACGGGGCGAGAGCGTGCCCGACTGCAGCATCGGTGCGGGCGTGAGGTCCGGGCGCCCCTTTACACTCCGCAGCAGCACCAGCAGCAGGGGTGCCCCCAGCAGAGTAGTCACGGCGCCGGTCGGCACCGTCATGCCGTACCGACCGGAAATCTGCTGCGTGAGCTGATCTGCCAGCCACAGCAACGCAGCGCCGAACAAAGGCGCCCATAGCATCCGGTCGCGCAGGCGGCGCGCACCGGCCAGCCGTGCAAGCGCCGGCGCGGCGAGCCCGATGAAACCGACTACGCCGACCGCGCTCACGACGAACGCCGTCACGAGCAGCGTCAGGAAGAGCGCCGCGCCGCGCGTCGCGCGTAGCGATACGCCGAGACTGCCAGCAACGGCGTCGCCCGCTTCGAACACGGCCATCGGACGCAGACATAACAGCAACAAACCCGCGCACGGCACAAGCCGCACGAGCAGTGCCAGCGCGATGTCCCAGTTCTGCTGCGAGAACGAGCCGCCGCCCCAGATCATGAGTCCGCTCAACAGGTCGTAGTGCGAGATGGCCAGCGCGAGACTCAATGCGCCACAACACAGGTTGACGATCATCCCGCCTAATATCAGCGCGAGCGGTGAAATCCCCCGCCGCGCCGCGAGCAGGAAAACGATCGCCAGCGCGGCGGCGCCACCCACGAGCGCCACGCCGTCCCGCCCCGAACTCAGCAGGCCCGGCGCGTAAATGCCCGCGAGCGCAAGTGCGAGATAGGCGCCCGGAAAAATACCGAGGGTCATCGGCTCGGCGAGCGGATTGCGCAGCACCTGCTGGGCCGCCACGCCGGTGATGCCGAGTGCGGCGCCGCATAGCCAGATGACGGCGATGCGCGGCAAGTCGCTGTAATGCATCAGCATTTGCCGCACGTCCGCTGGCTCAGGGGCGATCAACGCCTGCCACCACAGCGTAAGCGGCAAGCGGGCATCCAGCCGATGCAGCGTCAGCAGCACGGCTAGCGCCATCAGGAGACAAACCGGCAGCCACGGCGTGCGCCGCAGCGGCGTGACAGGTGCCGTCGCGACGCGCATCACGTTCGGTCCTCCTGCGCGCCGTCGCGTGCATCGGCCCGTGGCGGCATGCCGGCAAGACTGCGGTGCGGCGTCGCCTGTTCGAGCGCATTGACCAGCATACGCACGAAATAGATCGCCGATACCACGCTGCCCTCGGCCGGCACGCCCGGCATACCGATCAGACGGCCACTCCTCACGAGCGGCAACGCGGCCCACAATGGACTGGTGTTCATCATATTCACTACGGATAGAGGCAAGGGCTTTTGATAAAGCAAGGTCGCGCCGGACGCAGGCGCCAGCGCTTCGAACGCGATCGTTGCGTAGGCCCCCGAATTGGTTGCACCCTGCCATGCGTTCTGGAGGCCGAGAATCGCAAGCATTTCACCGAACATACTGTGCAAGCCATACACACGCAGATGCGTTTCGTCGAGAAAGCGCACCACGTAAAGCGGCGTACCGCGTACACCAGGCAAAGCGGCCAGCCTCGCACGCGCCTCGTCGAGCATGCGTGCGGCGCGTGCAAGCAACGCGGCCGCGCGTGGTGCGCAGTCGAGCATCCGGGCGAGTTGCAGCGTTTCGGCACACGCGGCGGTGTAGGGCGTCGGGCTCGACCGATAGCGGCCGAACGTGACAGTCGGCGCGATCCGTCCGAGCGATGCAAGCAGCGTCGCATGAGCCGGCGCGACGACGATGAGATCCGGTTTCAACGAGAGCAGCAATTCCAAGTTCGGCTGGAACATCAGCCCAAGGTCGACCACGGGGCGCGGCAGGTCGCTCGCCGGAAAGCTGCGCCGAAAGCCGGCGATATTAGCCGCGCCGACCGGCACCACGCCGATCGACAGCAGCATCTCCGTCAACGCCCAGTCGAGCACGACGATGCGTTTCGGCGGCGACGTCGCAAGACTGCCGCCGGCTCCGGCGACAGCCACCGTCGACACCGCCCCCAGCAACGCGGCAAGCCAGGCGCGCCGGTTCATCGTTTGAGCCCCGCAAGGGCTGAATGCATGATGACGATCACCACTGATACTTCAACCCTGCGAGCACGAGCCGCCCTTCGCCCCAGTTGCACGAGCCGTTATTGCAGGACGCCACGTAATGGCGATCGAGCAGGTTGCTCGCGTTGAGTGACGCGGTCCATCCGTGCAGGTAAGCGAACGAGCGGCCGAGGTCGTAACGCACCGCGAGATCGATCAGCGTTGCCGACGAAGTCAGCAGCGTGTTCGCCGTATCGCCATACGAACCGCCGATGAAGCGCACGCCGCCGCCGAGTTGCAATCCGGCGAACGGCCCTGCCCCGAGCGTGTAGTCCGCCCACAGCGACGCGGTGTTACGTGGAATGCCGATCGGCACCTTGTTGAGATTGGCCGAGTTGCTCTTCGTGTTGAGCAGATTCGTGTATGTGTAGCTCGCGATCAATTGCAGGTTGTTGGTCAGGCTCGCGTGCCCTTCCACTTCGAAGCCCTGCGAGCGCACTTCGCCGGTCTGGATCTGGAAGCCGGTGTGAACCGGATCGGTAGTCGGCACGTTTTGCTGCGTCAGGTGAAACGCCGACACCGTGACGAAGCTGTTGTAGCCGGACGGCTGGAATTTCACGCCGACTTCGTACTGCTCGCCGGTGGTCGGATCGAACGACTTGCCGGTGAAATCAGAGCCAACCTGCGGCTGGAACGATTTCGAATAGCTCGCATACGGCGCAATGCCGTTATCGAAGCGATACACGCCACCCGCCCGCCACGTAAACGCGCGATTGAACTGGCTCGTCGTCGCACCGGTCTTGTACGAAGTCACGTCTTCGTTGGTCCAGTCTTCACGCACGCCGAGCAGGAACGACCAGCGGCCAATGTCGAACTGATCCTGCGCATACGTGCCGAGTTGCTTGATCGACTGCGCGTTAGACGTCGCGAACATGAACGTCGGATAAGGAATCGCGACACCGTATTGCGGATTCGTAATGCTGAGCGACGGCGTGCTGTCGTCTGCGGAACCGAAGAAATAGTGGTTGAACTGGGTGTTCTGGTAATCGAGCCCCACCGTGACCTGATGCGCGACGGGGCCTGTGCCGAAGCGGGCCGTTGCCTGGTTGTCCACGGTATTCGAATTCACCATGCCGCGGTTCAGGTACGCTTCGCGCGCCAGCGCCGTCCCGTTGTTCACGTAGCCGAGATCGTCGGCCACGTACTGCACCGTCTGGCTGTTGTGCAGGAAACGATAGCTCTGTTTGAACGACCAGATGTCGTTCAAACGATGGTCCAGTTGATACCCGATCGACTCCTGGGTTTTGCGGAAGCTGTCGAAGGTCGGCTCGCCGGGATAGAAACTGCGCGGCAGTTGGGCCACACCGGTCTGGATCGTGCCGACCACCGGCACAAAGTTGTAGATGCCCGCCTCGGGATCGGCCTGGTAGTTGGCGAACACCGTCAGCGTCGTGTCTTTGGTCGGACGCCACGTGATGGTCGGCGCAATGGCGAAACGCTGCTGGTTCACGTAGTCGGTTTGCGTGCCGGTATTGAAGCCGTCGGCTGTCAACCGGTAAAGCACTTTGCCGTCCTGATCGATCGGACCGCTGAAATCGAAGAAACCTTGCAGACGCCCATAGCTGCCGGTCTGAATGCCGATCTCGTGAAGCGGCTCGGCGGTCGGCATCTTGCTCACAAGATTCACCATCCCGCCGGGCGATCCCTGGCCGTAGAGCACGGACGCCGGCCCATGCACCAGCTCGATCCGCTCGAACATATACGGGTCGAAGCTGGTGACGTTATAGCCAAAGCCGCCCGCCGGCCCCGGCGTGCGCAAACCGTTCCAGAATTCGTCGACGAGGAAACCGCGCGCGTACAGATACTCCAGCGAATCCGTGTTCGTGCCGCGTTGCTCCGGGCTGATCCCCGACGTATAACGCAACGCCTGCGCCACGCTTTGCACGTTCTGGATGTCCATCTGGTCACGCGTCACCACGGAGACCGATTGCGGCGTCTTGATGAGCGGCGTGTCTGTCTTGGTCCCCGCTGTGCTCTGATGCGCTACATAGCCGATCACCGGACCCGTGCCGGTTTCGCTGGCTCGCGTATCGGTCACGCTGACGGCGGGCAGTTGCGTCGTCCCCGGCGCGGCAGCGGACGCAGACGCGGCACGCGGCTCAGACGCGCCCGTCGCCCCCGTGGTATCGGCCGCACCGGCCGGCAGCGACTGCGCATAGCCGGCCTGAGCGAACAACAGGCCGGCCGCGATCGGCATCAACCGCAAGCGTGTGAAGCGCTTCGCCTGCTCGCGACGAGCCAATCCCGTTTGGCGCGTGGGTTCCGTTCCCCGATTCATATCTTGTTGTTCCAGGTCAATTAAAGAAAGCTTCCCGAAGCCGAAGAACGCTATTAAGAATCATTACTATTCTCATTGCCAGCTTGTTCTCGTGAAGTGCAAAATAAGATAGCTGACGAGGTAGCGCGAGGTATCGCCAACAAACTTCGTGAAACAGACAAATTTTGACGGTCAATGAGGGCGGAGAAGGTGGAACAAACGTGGCGCTTATCCCCTGGTTCCCAGTACCAGCGGCAATCTCGCGCGATCATAGCAAGTTGCTATGATTATCGAGACGGCGATAGACAAACATGGCATTCGCATGAGCAGGCGCAATTTGTGTACACCGTGCGCGGCGTGCTGCGGGTGGTGACGCCAACCGGCATGTGGACACTTGGCCCTCACCGCGGCTTGTGGATTGCGCCGCGCATCGGACATGAATTGTGGGCAACCGGCGACGTCTCGATGCACAGCGTCTACTTCGAACCGGAGGCCTCGCCATGGCCGTCGGCCGGCTGCAAGGTGCTGGCGATTTCGCCGCTGCTGCGCGAACTCGTGGCCGCCATGATCGAAGACAAAAAGGTCGACCCCGAACGCCGCGCGGCATTGATCACGCCGCTTCTACTGAAGGAAATGCTGGATGCGCCGGAGGCGACGGAAGGCGGCCTGCCCTTGCCGCAGGATCGCCGGTTGCGGCAGATTTGCGAATCGCTGCTGAGCGAGCCCGCGAATGGCGATTCGCTAGGCACATGGGGCGACCGTGCCGGTGCAAGCGAGCGCACGCTCGCGAGACTCTTCCGTGATGAAACCGGGTTGACCTTCGGTCAATGGCGGCAACAGCTGCGGCTCGTCGAGGCGGTCTCCTTGCTCGCACAAGGCACAGCCGTCGCGACCATTGCCAACCAACTCGGCTATACCAACTCGAGTGCGTTCATCACCATGTTCAAGCGAACGATGGGTGAAACACCACAGCGCTATCTGAGATGAGCAGGCGGTAAGTCAGGCGATTTTTGAGTTTTTTTGCATATATGACAATGATTCTCATTTGCAGTACTATCCGGTAACTCCACGCTTGCGTCAGCTTTCGTCTATGCGGTCCGATCCGTCCCCTCCCATGGCAGCCGGCCTGTACGCGGCACATCACGCATGGCTGGTCGGCTGGCTGACCCGTCGCGTACGCGATACCGCCGACGCCGCCGACCTCGCGCAGGACACCTTTGTGCGCGTGATCTGCCGCGCCGCATCCGAACTGCACGCCGTGCAGGAACCACGCGCCTATCTGACTTCGATCGCGAAAGGGCTGGTTGTCGATCATTGGCGCCGCCGCGACATCGAGCAGGCCTGGCTCGATGCGCTCGCGTTGATGCCCGAGCCGCAGGTACCGTCGCCCGAGGTGAGGCTGATCGTGCTGGAAACGCTGGTGCGGATCGACGCCATGCTCGACGGGCTCGCCCCCGCCATGCGCTCGGCACTCTTATGGGCGCGGCTCGACGGAGCGACGGTGCCCGACATCGCCCAGCGCCTGGGTGTCTCAGTCGCGACCGCCGAGCGATACCTCGCCCGTGCGCTGCGTCACTGCTACGACCTGGTCTACGGAACCTGACCGCCTTGCGCGCGCCGCCCGCCCGTCGCTCATGACCCACGACATCGACTCCTCTATCGTCGACGCGGCAATCGCGTGGTCGGTGCGATTGCAGTTCAATCGCGCCGATCCAGGGCAGACCGCCGCGTTCGAGCGCTGGCGCGCCGAGCGGCCGGAACACGAAGCCGCCTGGCAACGGGTCAACTCACTCGATGAACCGTTTGGCAAGCTCCCGTCGAAGCTCGCGCTCGAAACACTCGACGAAGCCGCCCGGCGCAACCGCAGCCGCGGGCAGCGCCGCAAGGCATTGAAGGCGCTCGGCTGGTTCGGCGTGGCAGGCCTGGCCGGCTGGTTCGCGCACGACAGCGCGCCGTGGCAACGTGCCACCGCCGACTACGCCAGCGCGACCGGCGAGCGCAAGACCGTCCGACTCATCGACGGCACGACGCTCGTGCTCAACACCGATACCGCGTTGAACGTGCGCTTTGACGACATGCGGCGCGTGATCGACCTGTTGCGCGGCGAAATCTATGTGCAAACCGGCCAGGATTCCGGCGCCGTGGCGCGGCGGCCGTTCTATGTGCAGACGGGTTTTGCACGTCTGCAGGCGCTCGGCACGCGTTTCGCGGTGCGGCTCGACACGCAGAACGCACGCGTGAGCGTCGACGAGGGCGCAGTCGAAATCGCACCGCCGGACGGCGTGCGCGCCGTCGCGCACGCGGGCGACGTGTACCGGTTCGACCGCACCCGCGCGTACCGCATCGAGGCATCGCTCGCCGAGGCGACAGGCTGGCTCGACGGCGTGATCGTCGCGCACCAGATGCCGCTCGTGCAGTTCCTCGCCGAACTGTCCCGTTACCGCCCCGGCGTGCTGCGCTGCGACCCCGCGATAGCGGCGTTACCCGTCTCGGGCGCCTTCCAGACCGCCGATACGGAACGCACACTCGCCTTCCTCGCGGACAACCTGCATCTGTCGGTCACGTCGCGCACACGCTACTGGGTCACCTTGCACGCGGCCGGCACGTCGTAAATTTTTTGCAGAACGTGAGGGGTTTTCCATTCTCGTCCGGCAACAAGGGAAAGGCGCTTTGCTGCTCCGCCCAACCACACCGTCCGACGAGGAAGACCAACGTGAATTTCAGCCGTACTCCGCGCCCTTGTTCTTCAGGCGCCAATGCAGGGCGGCGTGGGCATGCCGCCCACCGCGTGCGCCGCGCGCTCGCGCCGACCGTACTTGCACTGGGTATTGCCGCTGCGTCGTCCACGCTTCAGGCGCAGAGCGCGGCGCCCGTCAACGCCGCGGCGAGCCGTTCTTTCGACATCGCCCCGGGAAGCGTCGACACCGCACTCGATATGTTCGCCCGTCGCGCCGGCGTCAGCGTGTCGTACGACGCCGCCGAGGTGCACGGCAAGATCACCCAAGGCGTGCGCGGCACCTACCCGGTCGCGACCGCACTGGAAAAACTGCTCGACGGCACCGGACTCGCTGCTGTCGCGAAGATGGACGGCGCATGGCTGGTGCAGGCCGCGACGCCATCGGCCGGACCGGCTGTGCCGGGTGCCACGTCGAACACCCTGCCCGCGCTCACGGTCGAATCGACACGCGAACGGGAAACGGCCACCGGTCCGTTCGCCGGCTACGCGGCAAAGCGAAGTGCGACCGCCACGAAAACCGATACGTCACTGCTCGAAACACCGCAGGCGGTGTCCGTGATCGGCCAGAATCAGATACAGGAGCAGGGCGCGCTCAGTCTCGTCGACGCGGTCAAGTACACGCCCGGCGTGCAAGCCGGCACCGATCCGGTCGACAATCGTTTCGACTCGCTGCGTATCCGGGGTTTCGAGCCGACGCTGTTTCTCGACGGCATGCAATTGCCGTACGGCGCGAGCCTCTACGGGCGGCCCAAGGTGGATCCGTTCACGCTCGAACGTATCGAGATTCTGCGTGGACCATCGTCATCGCTGTATGGGTCGATTCCGCCAGGCGGCCTCGTCAACTTCGTGAGCCTGCGTCCGCCCGAGCAGGCCGTGCACACCGTGCAGGTCCAGACCAATACGTTCGGCCGTTATGAAGGCGCGTTCGACGTCGGCGGTCCGGTCGACAAGGACGGCACCGTGCTCTACCGGCTGACCGCCCTCGGTTTCGACGGTGGCACGCAGATCGATCACACAAAGGAAAGCCGCGTGCTCGTGGCGCCTTCGGTGACGCTGCGCCCGGATCGCGACACGAGCCTCACCTTCTCCGCCGAATATCAGCGCGACAACGGCGAACCCCAGATCCAGTTTCTTCCCGCGCAAGGCACGCTGCTCGGCAATCCAAACGGCAACGTGCCGTACGGCAAGTATGTCGGCGAACCCGGCGTCGACGAATACTCGCGCACGCAGGCGTGGCTCGGCTACGAATTCGAGCATCGTTTCAATGAAACGTGGAAGGTCAGCCAGAAACTGCGTTACGCCTATCTCGACACGAACCTGTTCGCGGTCGCCGGCGCGGGCTTGCAACCCGACCTGCGCACACTGAACCGGCAGGTGCTGTCCGCTCCTGAACACGCCGAAAACTTCACGCTCGACAATCAGGCGCAAGCGCAATTCCAGACCGGCGCGATCGCGCATACCGTGCTGGTCGGTCTCGACTATCGCTGGGCGTCGAGCCGCATCGCGCTCGGCTTCGGCACCGCGCCGCCGATCGATCTGTATGACACCGTCTACGGTGCGTCCATCGTCCACCCGCCCGTCGTGCAGAGCACCTCGCAGATCCAGAACCAGGTCGGCGTCTATCTGCAGGATCAGCTTGCGTATGAACGCTGGCGTCTTACGTTGAGCGGCCGTCACGACTGGGTCGACACGTCGACGACCAACCGCCTCGCGAACACTACGGCAACGCAAAACGAAGGCGCGTTCTCCGGCCGCGTCGGCCTGAGCTATGTGTTCGATGCGGGCGTCGCGCCGTATGTCGCGTATTCACGCTCATTCCAGCCGACCATCGGCACCTCGTTCGACGGCACGCCGTTCCAGTCGACGACCGGTACGCAGTACGAAGTCGGCATCAAGTACCAGCCCGCGCGCTCGGCAATCGCGGCCAATGCCGCCGTGTACACGCTGACGCAAAGCAATGCGTTGACTGTCGATCCCGCGCATCCGCAGTTCCAGACGCAGTCGGGCAAAGTGCGCTCGCAGGGCTTCGAACTCGAAGCGAACGCGGAGATCGCCGAAGGTCTGAAAGTGATCGCGTCGTACACGTATACCGACGCAACAGTCACGCAGAGCAACGGTGCCGATCTCGATAAGCGCGTGATCGTCGTGCCCCGCAATCAGGCTTCGCTGTGGGCCGACTACACGGTGCAGCGCGGTCCGTTGCGCACGCTCAATTTCGGGCTCGGTGTCCGTTACTTCGGCCAGACCTACGGCAACTCGGCCAATACCGTCAGCATTCCGTCGAACACGCTGGTCGACCTCGCGTTCGGTTACGAGCTCGGCCAGTTGAGTCCGAAGCTCGACGGCGTGCGCTTTTCGTTGAACGTGAACAACCTGTTCGATCGCCGGTACGTGGCCACCTGCACGAGTCTGAACGCCTGCTATTACGGCACGAGCCGTGTGGCGATGGCGACGCTGCGCTACGACTGGTAACGACACGAGTCATTCAACATGAGTCATTCGCACTTTCAGGTGTGGTACCGGATTCACCGCTGGACGAGTCTGGTCTGCACGTTGTCGTTGCTGCTGCTCTGCGTGACCGGTGCGCCCTTGATCCTCAAGGACGAGATCGGCGTGTGGACGGGCTCGACCGTGGAACCGCCCGCACTTCCCGGCGTAACGACGCGCGCGAGCATCGATACGATGGTCGCCGACGCGCGTCTGCGTCGACCCGGTGACGCGGTGCGTTTCGTATCGCAGAGCGACGACTCGCCGGCCTGGTTCGTCTCGCTAGGCAAGCGGGCCGATTCGAACGACGCCACCGCGGTCTACAAATACGACGCCCGCACGGGGCATCTGGTCCACGACATCGCGCAGCGCAGCGGCGTGATGTACCTGATCCGCACGCTCCACGTCGATCTGTTCGCCGGCCTGCCGGGTACGCTGTTCATCGGTCTGATGGGGCTCGTGTTCATCATGTCGATCGTATCGGGCATCGTCGTGTACGGTGTCTTCATGCGACGACTGCCGTTCGCGACCGTGCGTCACGAACGCGCCTCGCGGCTCAAATGGCTCGATCTGCACAATCTTCTGGGTATCGCCACGGCCGCGTGGCTGCTTGTGGTCGGCTTGACGGGGGCGATCAACACGCTGGCCATCCCGCTGCTCGGTCACTGGCAGTCGACCGAACTTGCGGCCATGACTGCCACGTGGCGCGGTCAGTCCGCTATCACGTCGCCGCCGGGTGGCGCGCAGAAAGCAATCGACACCGCGATGCAAGCGGTTCCGGGCATGAAGGTCGCGTTCGTCGGTTATCCTGGCAGCCGCTTCTCGACGCCTCATCACTTCATGGTATTCCTGCGTGGCGACACGACGCTGACCTCGCGTCTGCTGCAGCCGGTGTTGATCGATGCGCAGACCGACAAACTGTCGGCGACTGCCCATCTGCCGTGGTATTTGACAGCGATCCTGATCGCGCAGCCACTGCATTTCGGCGACTACGGCGGTTTGCCGCTGAAGCTGCTGTGGATCGCATTCGATCTGACCGCCATTGTCGTGCTCGTGAGCGGTCTTTATCTGTGGTGGAAGCGGCGCGACGCCGTGCGTGCGCGCATCGGCGCATTGGAAGCACAAGCCGTCCCGTTACGCAGAAGAACTCATGAGGCCGGTGCTTATGACTGAAACGCGCGTGCGGCGATGGCGAATGCCAGCCATCATCAATGTTGCGATTCTGGCTGGCCTGGCGCTCGCACTGTTGGTCGATGCGGGTACGGCACGGGCGTTTGCATGGCTGCTACTTTGCTTGCCCCTGGGCGCAATCGCGTATGGATGTCTCAGGGGCAAACGCGGTGAGGCGCACCGCGGCGATTGATAAGCCGCAGGAAGCCACGCCACAGACCACTCAACAATGCGTGACTCACCCAGCCCGCAACAACGCGTTACCGCGTCAACCCGCGTGACCGTCACTGCCCTTTTCGCTGTCGAGATGCGCCATCTGCGCCGCCGCGTAACGTTCGCCTGCGGCCGCCCCGTTCGGTACTGCCTGCGCGATCGCAGCCAGATCCTCCGCCGTGAGCGTCACGTCAAGCGCACCGAGCGCTTCGGCAAGACGATCGCGCCGGCGTGCGCCAACGAGCGGCACGATATCGCTGCCTTGAGCGGCAACCCACGCAATCGCGATCTGCGCCACGGAGACGCCCTTTGCATCGGCCACCTTGCGAAGCGCATCCACAAGCGCGAGATTGTGATCGACATTGTCCCCCTGAAAACGCGGACTCATGGCGCGAAAATCCCCTTTTCCCGCCGACTCCTTGCTCCAGTGACCGCTGATCAACCCACGGGATAACACGCCGTATGCCGTCACGCCAATCCCGAGCTCGCGGCACACCGGCAGTATCTCGTCTTCTATGCCGCGAGAAATCAGCGAGTACTCGATCTGCAGATCGCTCACCGGGTGCACCGCCGCCGCACGGCGAATGGTCGTTGCGCCCACTTCGGACAAGCCGACGTACCGCACATAGCCGGCTTTGATCATGTCGGCAATCGCCCCGACCGTGTCCTCGACAGGCACGGTGGAATCGAGCCGCGCAGGACGGTAGATGTCGATATGATCGACGCCCAGCCGCTGCAGCGAGTAGGCGAGAAAGTTTTTGACCGCCGCGGGCCGCGCATCGTTAAGCGACCACCCCCTGCGGGGTCACGCATCGCCCCGAATTTCACGCTGATGATCGCGGCGTCGCGACGTGACGGCGGCGCGCTTCTCAACGCCTCGCCGATCAGGATTTCGTTGTGGCCGGAGCCGTAGAAATCGCCGGTATCGAGTAAGGTGATGCCGGCTTCGAGCGCGGCGTGAATCGTCGCGATGCTTTCAGCGCGGTCGGATGGACCATACATCCCGGACATACCCATGCATCCAAGACCGATGGCGGAGCTTTGCGGACCCGTCTTACCCAGTTGAAGATGTTTCATCATGTTCCTTGGTGGTTACGCCGCAAGACAGGCGCTTGACCTGAAGTATCAGCCGAATTTCAGCGTGCGATAATCCCCCTCAATCCGGATGACCCGTGCGGAAAAGCGAACAATGCAGGAACCTGACCTTTCCGATCTGAAGGCATTCGTCGCCGTTACGCGGGCACGCGGATTCCGCCATGCTGCGCTAACGGGCGGCGTGTCGGCCTCATCGCTTAGCGAAGCGGTTCGACGGCTCGAGCAGCAGCTCGGCGTCAGGCTGCTCAACCGCACGACGCGCAGCGTCACGCCAACGGAGGCTGGGCGGCGTCTTTTCGAGCGGCTGGCGCCGGCATTCGGGGAAATCGCCATCGCACTGGATGCGGTGAACCTCTTTCGTGAAAGTCCCACCGGAACGCTGAGGTTGAACGTTCCGTCGATCGCGGCACGAGAAATCCTGCCCGCGCTCCTCTCCCGCTTCCTGGCCGCTCACCCGGGCATTACGGTGGACGTCGGGACCAACGACACGTTTATCGATATCCTCGCGGCGGGCTTCGATGCCGGCATCCGCTACGACGAACGGCTCGAGCGCGACATGATCGCCGTACCGATCGGCCCGCGCGTTCAACATTTCGTCGCGGCGGCCTCGCCGTCCTACCTCGCGGCTCGCGGGATACCGCAGCATCCAGGCGAACTGCTAAACCACGCGTGTATCGGACACCGCTTCGACAGCGGGGTGCTTGCGACATGGCAATTCGAGCGGGGGGACGACATCGTACGGATCGAGCCAAACGGGCCGATGATCGCATCCCTGATCGAACTGCAAAGAAGGGCGGCCATCGACGGACTGGGGATCGTCTATTCGTTTGACGAGTTTCTGCGGCTGGCCATAGAGCGAGGCGAGCTCGTACCGGTGCTCGATGAGTGGTGCCAATCCTTCTCTGGACCGTTTTTGTACTACCCGGGCCGCACGCATATGCCGGCGCCGCTCCGGGCGTTCGTTGACTTTATTCTTGCCGCTGACGAACCGAGCACTCATCCGCAGGACGGAACGCCAACGTGAACCGATGCGGGTTACGGCATGGCGTACTCATCAAGTTCTGACAACAACCTCGATACGCAACGCTTCCCCGCCGGCCACGATTGCGAGCAAATGGTCGACGTTCGGATGGGCTCCCGGACGGTTGCGCGCGTCGGCCGTATGCTCCGCGAACACCGCGAGGCCGTGTTCGGCCGCTTTGGCGTCCAGCGTGCCGAACGCCTGCTGCAGATAGTGGTACACCGCCAGCGAGCCCTGCTTACCCGGCTTGTTCTCGATGCTTGCCACCACGGCGCCCTTGTTGTCGACCAGATCGATACGTTCGATACCGTCAATGGCAGGCAGTTGGGCGAGGTTGTCCTTAAACACGTTGCTCGGCTGAATCACTGAAAACACTCCTTCAATTCGAAAAATAGCGGCGAGCCGTATCTTATCCGATAGGGTGTTGTGCATCGCACCGGACGATGACACCTCGCGCAGTCCGTTGCGGACGGTTCGGTTTTTGCGAACCTTCGCTCCCGGATTAGCAGATTTATCCGATTCACAACCTGCTGCAGACTCAGGCTCATTATCACTGCGGACATTGTCCGCGACAGGAGCCCGAACATGCGAACCTATCCGCGCAACAGTCCTCAAGCCGCCGCGCGTATCGTCGCGCTGGCCCTTACTTCCGACGGGCACGTCAGCAGCGCGGAAGAGCGTGCGCTTGAAAGCCTCGATATCGCCGGTGAACTCGGTCTCGCACCCGCGCAATTCGCGCAGATCGTGCAGGCGCTGTGCGAGGATCAGTCGCTCGCGAACACGCCGTTCACGCCGCCAGTCGGCCAGGTCGACGCGGCCCTGCTCGTCACGTTGATCGACGAGATCGACGACCCCGCGCTGCGCCGCAAGGTGATTCGGCTGTGCATCGCTGTCACGATTGCGGACAACTATCTGGCGGATGGCGAAATCGCCCTGCTCGCTGCGGTGTTCAACGCGTGGGGACCCAAGCCAAACCAGACCGCAAGCCGGCACATCACGCTGCCGGGCACACTGCACGCTCACCCACGTACGGCCGCAACCACCTGAGAAGCGAGCGCATGATGTTGCCCGCGCCGCGAGCGGATCGCGTGGATCTCTTCCACCACGCCTTCCGCCCGGCCGAGCCAGCGCAGCCCGCGCAACAGCGCCACGTCTTCCGCGCCCAGTTCCGCGAGCGGAAACACGCCGAGCCCACGCGCGGCGAACACCGCCATCAGCGCGCTGTCTTCGAATTCCCCGACGATCCGCGGCCGGATACCTTCGGCTTCGAACCAGCGATCGAGCCGCGCGCGCAACGCGCTGTGCCCGGTGGGCAGCAGGACGGGCAGATCGGCGAGGCACTGCGGAAAACCGGCACGGGCGGCCTTGCGGATGATCTCCGCGGGTCCATACCAGTCGACCGGCGAACCGACGAGCCGCTGGCTCACGACGCGCAGGTCCGCGTTGTGCGGCGCAGGCTGGCACGCCAGAACGAGATCGAGCCGGTGCAGCGCGAGTTCGGACAACAACTGCGCATGTTCACCCTCATGACATAGCAGCCTGAGCGATGGCGTATCCAGCACCGGCGCGAGCAGCGCATGTGCGGCGAGCTTGGAAATGCCGTCGGAAAGACCCACCGCGAGCCGCGCAACCCGTTCGCCACCGGCCTCGCGCATCTCATCGAGCAGCGCCTCGCCGATCTGAAAAATCTGCTCCGCGCGATTGAATGCCGTCTCACCGGCTTCGGTCATGGTGACGCCGCGCCCTGCCGGTTTCAGCAATTGACGCCCGATCGATTTCTCCAGCTCGCGCACCTGTGCGCTGATGGTCTGAACGGCCATGTCGAGACGCTCGGCCGCGCGCGCGAAACCGCCCTCCTTCACGACGATCCAGAAATAGTAGAGATGGCGGTAGTTGAGCATGCTGTGAATACTTCGAAAAAAACGATATGTCGTTCAGATTATCACTGATTTATCCGAACCATGAAGACGGCGATGATAACGGCATACCGACGTTACCCGTCACCCTTTGCTTACGGACCTCATGGACTCCCTACTCATTCTCGCTGCCGACCCCGCCGTATGGGCTGCGCTTCTCACGCTGGTCGTGATGGAAATCGTGCTCGGCATCGACAACCTGATCTTCATCTCGATCCTCAGCAACAAGCTGCCGGAAGCGCAACGCGCGCGCACCCAGCGCCTCGGCATCATGCTCGCACTCGTGTTGCGGCTCGGCCTGCTTGGCACCGTCGCGTGGATTGCGCAACTGACCGCGCCCGCCGTGACGCTCCTCGGCCACGCGTTTTCGTGGCGCGACCTGATCCTGCTCGGCGGCGGCCTGTTCCTCGTCTGGAAGGCGACTAGTGAAATTCGCCACCACGTCGTCAATGCGGATGAGGCACGCGACAAGGCGAGCACAACCGTGCAGTTGACCACCATGGCTGCGATTGGACAAATCCTGGTGCTCGATATCGTGTTTTCGGTCGACAGCATCATCACCGCGGTCGGGATGACCGAGCACATGCCGATCATGTTCATTGCCGTGATCGCCGCGGTCACGGTGATGCTGTTCGCCGCCGGTCCGCTGTCGCGCTTCATCGAGCGTAATCCGACCATCGTCATGCTTGCGCTCGGCTTCCTGCTCGTCATCGGCATGACGCTAATCGCAGAGGGTTTTGGTTCGCACATCCCGAAGGCCTACATCTACGCGGCCATGGCGTTCTCCGCGTTTGTCGAAGCACTGAACATGCTCGCGCGCCGGGCGAAATCGAAGCGCACGGTTGCCGCGAGTCAATGAGCGCCCAGGTGACGGCCGCGCACGAAAAGAGCGGTTCGACGTGCTTGAACGAAGTAGCGCTGGATAGTTTTTTCGTCTGGATCGGGCGGCTCACCACATTGAGCGTTCGATATCTTTTTACCCATGAGGAGCAACGAAATGAAATGCCCCGTTTGCAAGACCACTGACTTGCTGATGACCGAGCGCCGCTCGATCGAAATCGACTACTGCCCGGTCTGCCGGGGCATATGGCTCGATCGCGGCGAACTCGACAAGCTGATCGCGCAGGACGCCGCGAGCGACGACACGTCGGTGAACGCCGCACGCCCAATCCGCGACGGCCACCACGCGGATCGGGATCGGGATCGGGATCGGGATCGGGATCGTGCGTACGACAACAACCGCACGTATGACAACCGCACCTACGACAATCACCGAACGGACTATCGAGGGCAGAAAAAGAAACGCTCGCTTTTCGACATGTTCGATTTCGACTGAGCGTGTCCGCGAGCAGAAGAACCAGGCAGTTGTTATCAAATCAAGGGCGCGCGCTATTGTCAGCCGCGCCCTTTTACTTTCCCCTCTGACATGGCCTCATGCCATCGTCGAACCCTTCATATAAATAACAACGTGTCGCGTGTCATCGACAGAGCGAACTGGCGCGTTAAGCCGTTAACGCGTTAACCGTAGCCTACGCACGCTGAATCCCCTTGCGCCCACCTCCGTGATGTTCCCCCCAATTTTTTCGCGCCCGTCTATCGTTCAGATGCCAATTTCCATCGTTTCGATTAAAAAAACCGGCGCTCTTGTCGCGCTAACTTACTGCACGCTAACCATGGCGATGCCGGCGCGGGCCGCCGACAACGTGATCGTGCTCGACTCAGGCGAAGCCCAACTGACGCTGATCGATCCCGCTACGCGTAAGGTCATTGGTACGGAGCCGACCGGTAAGGAACCGCATCATCTGATGATTACGCCCGACGGCCACTCGCTCATCGTCGCGGATTCGATCTCGAACGACCTGATGTTTCTCGATCCGCACACCGGAAAGGTGCAGCGCAAGGTCGAGGATATTGAAGACCCCTATCAGCTCGGTTTCTCGCCCGATCACAAATGGTTCGTCACCGCTGGCCTGCGGCTGGATCGCGTCGACGTGTACCACTACGACGGCCAGAACATGACGCTCGCCAAACGTGTCCCGCTCTCGAAGACACCGAGCCACATGACGTTCTCGTCCGATAGCAAGACCGTGTTCGTCACGCTGCAAGACACGGGCGAACTTGCAGCGATCGATCTGGCAACGCAGACGGTGCTCTGGAAACTGCATGTCGGCAATACGCCCGCCGGCCTCTGGATGACGCCCGGCGACCGCTATCTGTTGATCGGCATGACGGGTGAAGACGACGTCGCCGTGGTCGACTGGCACAAACAGCAAGTCGTGAAACGAATCCAGACGGGGCGCGGCGCGCACAACTTCCGCAACCTCGACGACGGGCAGCACGTGGCACTAACGAACCGCGTGGAAAGCACGATCAGCATTCTCGATTACAACACGCTGACGAAAACCGCCGACATCACCGGACTCATGCCCGGCCCTGACGACATGGAACTGTCCGCCGATCGCCGCTACCTGTGGGTCACTTTCCGTTTTTCGCGGCATGTCGGCATCATTGATCTGACAACGCATAAACTTATCGACGCGATCGCGGTCGGACGTTCACCGCACGGTTTGTATTTTGCCAACCGCGCTCCCGTGTATGCGCCCAATCCAGACTGAACAGGCTTTCGTTTCGATGACAGAACCCGCAATTTCAAGAGGCTTTCGATGATCCACGAAATCATCGCGCAACTCGACAATGGCATCTCGACGCTGCAGACGCTCCTGTACGTCGACGTGGTGCAGCCGTTTTTCTATCGCTTCGGTCTGATGGGATACGACGAGGACACCTACGACGCACTCTATTGGGTGATCGTCGGCGTGCTGGAAATACTGGTCACGTATATCGCCTTGCGACCGCTGGAAGCACTGCGGCCTATCGAAGCGTGGTCCGATCGAAAAGCGCTGCGCGCCGACGTGATCTACACGTGGATCGCCAAGCTCGGCATTATCAATATCGCGTTCTTCTTCATGCTGCAGCCGCTGTTCGATCACTGGCAAAGTCTGATGGCGATCTACAACGTGCCGAACATCGACATCGACGGAGTGTGGCCCGGCGTTACCGATCAGCCGGTTGTGTCGTTCCTCATCTATCTGATCGTGCTCGATTTCTTCGGGTACTGGTATCACCGCTGGCAGCACCGCTTCGGCGTGTGGTGGGAACTGCACGCCGTGCACCACAGCCAGCAGCAGATGTCGTTGTGGGCCGACGACCGCAATCACTTTCTCGACGACATCATTCAGGCCGCGTTTTTTGCCGCGATTTCGCTGTTCATCGGCGTGCAGCCGACGCAGTTCGTCGTGCTGGTCGCAGTCGGTAACTTCATGCAAAGCGTGCAGCACGTGAACGCGCGCTTGCCATATGGATGGCTGCTCGAACGCGTGATCGTGAGCCCGATTTTTCATCGGCGTCATCACGCAGTCGGCTACGGCCATGAAGGTACGCGCTACGGCTGTAACTTCGGCGTGCTGTTTCCATGGTGGGACATGATGTTCAGGACCGTGTCGTGGGACCGCACCGTCGAGCCGACCGGCATTCGTGACCAGTTGCCCGTACCGCACGGCGCGGCGCGCTCCTATGGCGACGGTTTGATCGCGCAGCAATGGCGCGCATTCGGCCGCATCGCCATGCGCCTGCGGGGGCAACGCAATTACAGCGGCGTGACAGACTGATTGTCATTGCGACAAGCGGTGGCCTCATCCCAACCCCACTGCTCGCGCGATCAGCAACACCCCTGCGCCGACGATGACCACCCCAATGACGCGCGCCACACGCTCACCATGCGGTGCAAGACGTTCGATGGTGATAGCTGCAGTCACGACGGTCATCACCCGCCAATCCATGACTCCGACAACGAGAAGGACCATCGTCAGACCGGCACAGCAGTAGCTGCAGTGGAGGCCGAGGCGCAGGCCGTGCCGCCATGCCGTGGCGGCGTCCGTGGGCAACGCGGGCACCGTCAGGCAGCGCCCCGGTGTCTCGCGGCAGCAAGCAAGGTGACGCGCCTTCCAGGCGGTGAACTGCAGCGCTCCGGCGATCAGCACAATCACACCGACCGCGAGCGGAACGGCACGCGCTAGCGCCGGCAGTTCCATCTCGAGCGCCGCCAGCGCAGCGCCCAGCGGAAATACAGCCACGCCGAATGCCGTCCACACGAAGAAATACCCGGCTCCCACCCACACCGTCAGCGGGCCCAGGCGCTTCTCGCTGGTCCCGCTGACTGCCTCGCGGTAGCGCAACAGCATGGGCATCAGAGATGGCAGCATCATCGCGACCATCATCGCCACCCACATGCCGAGGAAGGACGCCGCGACGCCGGGCCATGTCTGCCCGCACATTCGCATCCACGCCGCCGACATCGTCCAGCCGCCGGCCATCGGCATCTCGCCCATCGCCGACATGGACGCGGCGCCAATGATCGTCACCGCCGCGCTGACGGCGAAGAGCAGCGCCGAGACGCCGAAGAAAACCCGTTGCGAAACTCGCGCTTCGATCGGGCGCCCCGACATCTGCCGTCCTCCGATTGCACTCACGTGTCCCATGGCCTGGTTCAGCGCTTCTCGTACTCGTCGTGCCGCTTCCACCAGACGCCGGTCTCGTTGCGTCCCTTTGGCGCACGGTCGAGCCACTGGTACATGCCCCAGATGCCGTCCACGCCGCGTGCATAGGTGGAATACGTGTGATAGACGACGCCATCTTCAAGGACGAACGAACTTAAGCCCGGCCGGTCGCGCGTGTACGTCGCCGCGTCGGTTCCACACGTGGCCGCGAACTGGGCGACGGGCTCCGGGACCTGTGTCGTCTCGTCCATCGCGTGGCCGCCGCGCTCGTAGTTGTACTCGATGCTTCCTTCACGCTGTTGCGCCTCGCTGAACGCGATGTTGAAGTCGAAGTTGAAGTCGCTTCCGTACGAAGACGCCCAGGGAAACGTCCACCCCATCCGGCGCTGATAGGTCTTCAGTTTCTCGAGCGGCGCGCGCGACACGGCGGACAGCGTAACGTCGTGATTCGCCAGATGAACGACGAGGCCGTCGAAACCATCCGCAATCGCCGAGCACGACGGGCACCCCGCCTTGTAGTCGGGCCCGAACATGAAGTGGTACACGAGGAGCTGCGAGCGTCCCTTGAACAGGTCGGCCAGCGAGGCGCTTCCCGCATCGGTTTCGAACCGGTACGTCTTGTCGATTCGCACCCAGGGCAGTGCCTGCCGCTGCCGCACCAGCTCGTCGCTCTGCCGCGTCAGCGCCTTCTCCGCCTTAAGCAGATCGAGCCGCGCCGCCAGCCACGCGTCACGTGTTCCGGTCGTATGTGTCGTGGTCATGCTTCCCTCCTTGGGACTCCTTCGTCGTTCGTGCAGTTAGGTCGATACGACGAACTGGTTGGTGGTCGTGCTAGATTAGTCACGGGCACCGAACGGTGGGAGTGACAAGTGTGGCGGGATTCGAATCGACCATGGACTCGCTGGTAACGGCCGCGGCGCGGGCACTCGCGGCAGGGGACCCGCTCGGCGCACTGAACCGGGTCGCTTTGCGCGACGACGCGCCTGCGCTCGCTCTGCGAGGCATCGCGATGGCGCAGCTCGGCGATCTCGTTCGAGCGAAGGCGCTTGTGCGAAGCGCAGCGCGCGCCTTCGGCTCCAAAGCGCCTGTGGCCCGCGCAAGGTGCGTGGTCGCCGAGGCCGAAATCGCGCTCGCCTCGCGCGATCTGGGCTGGCCCGCGAAGGCGCTCGACGCCGCGCGGGCGACGCTGGAAGCCCACGGCGACCGGCTGAACGCCGCGCATGCGCGGTATCTCGAAGTCCGGCGCCTGCTGTTGATCGGACGCCTCGACGAGGCCGAGCGCCTGCTCGCCAAACTCGACCCCACGCCATTCCCTCCTGCATCGAGAGCCGCCCACGAACTGGCCGTCGCGGGAATCGCAATGCGCCGCCTCGACACGAAGACGGCGCGCGCGGCGCTCGCACGGGCCGAGCGCGCCGCACGTCACGCCGGCATTCCGTCGCTGACGGCGGAGGTCGAAAGCGCACACCTTCTCCTGAACACGCCCGTGGCGCGTCTGATTGCGCATGGCGAGGAGCGGCCCCTCCTGCTCGAGGAAGTTGAAGCGTTACTGGCGTCGAAGGCGCTCGTCGTCGACGCGTGCCGTTATGTCGTACGTGAAACAAACATAGTGGTCCCGCTCGCGAGGCGGCCGGTGCTGTTCGCGCTCGCACGCGCACTGGCCGAGGCATGGCCCGAAGACGTCTCGAGAGACACACTCATCGCCCGGGCATTCCGGACGAAGCACGCCGATGAATCGCATCGCGCGCGGCTGCGAGTCGAAATCGGACGGCTTCGCGCGTTGCTTGGAACGCTGGCCGGCGTGAGCGCGACGAAGCGCGGCTTTGCGCTAGTGCCGCACGGCGCACGCGAGGTTGTCGTGCTCGCGCGGCCCGTCGAAGAACCGCACGCGATGGTGCTCGCCTTCCTCGCCGACGGTGAGTCGTGGTCGAGCTCCGCCCTCGCAATTGCACTGGACGCCAGCCAGCGCACCATGCAGCGGGCACTCGACTCACTGGCGGCGGCCGGCAAGGTGCAGTCGTTCGGTCGCGGGCGGGCGCGACGCTGGATGACGCCACCTATGCCCGGATTCACGACGACTTTGTTACTCCCCGCTCCTCTCCCGAGTGATTAGGATGGAAACATGAACCGATCAGCCGCCAAAATCGTACGTGAATATGGACCCTTTCCGGGTGTCGACAGTGTGCATGGCGTCACGTATGACGGCCAGCACGTCTGGATTGCTACCGGAGACAAGCTGAACGCCTTCGATCCGGCGAGCGGAGAAACGCGGCGCTCGATCGATATCACCGCGCAGGCAGGAACGGCCTTCGACGGCCAGCACCTGTTCCAGATCGCCGGCGATCGCATCCAGAAGATCGATCCGGATACGGGCCACGTGCTCGCCACGATCCCGGCACCTGGCGGCGGCGGTAACTCGGGGCTCGCGTGGGCCGAAGGATCGCTCTGGGTGGGACGGTATCGAGACCGGAAGATCCATCAGGTCGATCCCCAAACCGGCGCGATTCTTCGCACCATCGAGTCCAACCGCTTCGTCACCGGGGTGACCTGGAACGAAGGCGAGCTCTGGCACGGCACCTGGGAAGATGAAGAGAGCGAATTGAGGCGAATCGACCCTCGTACGGGAGAAGTCCTGGAGAGCCTTGAGATGCCGACCGGCACATACGTGTCGGGGCTCGAATCCGATGGTCACGATCAGTTCTTCTGCGGCGGCGGAACCAGCGGGAAGGTGAGAGCCGTGCGCCGCCCAAGACCGGACGCCGACATTCCCACCGAGGCCGAATCTACGAGCGAGTAGTCGAACCCGAGTGGTCCCGCTGGGGACTGCCGGCGGCGTTTCGCGCGGATTGGGGCAGATGGCCTCCTTCGTCCATGCGCAGCAAGCGGCCCGCGTTGGCGATCACAATGAAGGTGCCCAGGTTGTGCAACAGCGCGACCCAAACGGCGCTGAGCACACCGGTTGCGGCCAGCGCGATCACAGCGACAGTCCACGCCAAACCGATCGCGGCATTGATCGCCGCGGTATGCAGGCAGCGCCGCCCGAGGCGGATACACGTCGGGATGCGACGTAAGTCGTCGCCGAGCAGCACGACATCCGCCGACGCCACCGCGATGTCGATGCCCCGTTCGCCCATCGCAATGCTGGTGGGGCCGGCCTTGATGGCAAGCACATCGTTCAGCCCGTCACCCACGACGAGAGGATGATAGCCAGCCGCCATTTCCCGCACGACGTAATCGAGTTTGTCGTGCGGCAGCGCCTGCGCGACGACGATGGCAATGCCGGTGTCCGCTGCCAGTTTGCGCGCCACCGGCTCGCGGTCGCCGGTCAGCAGCGTCTGGCGCGTCAACCCGAGCTCCCGCAACTCCGCTAACGCATCTTTCGCTTCCGTACGCAATGCATCGGCAAATCCGAACCACGCGAGCAAGCGGCCGTTCAATGCAAGACCGACGCACGGTCCTTCGATCTCGCGGCGCGGTTGCGGTAACGCCGGCACGTAGTCCGTAAGCAAGCCGTAGCGGCCCAGCACCGCGACACCTTCCGGCGTCTCCGCCAGAACGCCCAACCCGCGTAGTTCGCGAGCGTGTTCGAACGGCGTCCGTTCGAAGCCGACCGGTCCGGCTTCAGTCGCATAACGCAGCAGTGCGCGGCTCACCGGATGCGCACTGCTGCCACCAAGCCGCGCCGCGAGTTCGAGAACCTGCGCCGCGTCGGCGCCGGGTTCCAGCATCACGTCTTCGACACGCAATTCGCCGTAGGTCAAGGTGCCGGTCTTGTCGATCACCAGCGAATCGATCTGCGCAAACTTGTCGAGAAACGCGGCGCTTCTGAACAGGATGCCGTGGCGCGCGCCGACGGCAATGCCGGCAATGGCTGTCGATGGCGCGGCGAGCACCAGCGCGCACGGACACGCCGCGACAATCACGGCCAGCATCGCCGATGCATTCGCCGAGACGAACCACACAATCGCCGCAATCAGCAGGACGAGGCACAGATAACCGCCCATGTAGCGCTCAAGCATCTGCGTAATCGGCGGCTTGGCCTGCTCGGCGCGTTGCATCAACTCGATGATCTTGCCGAGCGTCGACTGCTTGCCCGCGTGAGTGACTTCGATACGCAGCGGACCGTCGAGATTCATCGCGCCGCCGAATACGGTCGTGCCCGGTTCGACATCGAGCGGCACCGACTCGCCGGTAATCGGACCATTGTCGACACTGGACGCGCCATGCTGAACGACACCGTCGGCAGGAATCCGCGCACCGGCTACGACTTCGACGTGGTCGCCCGCCCGTACCGCGTCATATGGCACTTCTTCGATCGAGCCGTCCGTCTTCACACGCCGCACCTTGCCCGAGGTCAGCCTGCCGAGCGCCCGGATCGCCTCCTGCGATCCGAGCACGCTGCGCTCTTCGAGTGCATGTCCGAATGTCATGACGATCGGCAACAAGGCCGCCGTCGCCATGTCGCCCACCGCCCACGCCGCCAGCATGGCGAGTGCGATCAGCCGGTCAGTCACACCGTGCAGACTGGGAGACTTCAGGCTGTGCCATGCGCCGGCGAACACCGGTCCGGCGACGACGAGCGAAGCGAGCCCGGCAAGCACCTGCGCGAGCGCTTCATCTGCCGGAGCGAAGTAGTGCCATGCCGTCGACAGAATCAGCAAACCGCCGGCCAGCAACGCAAGCGCGACTTGCTGCGTGACACCCCGTTGCTCGGAGGCCGACAAAACAATCGCACGCCCCTGCTCGATGCGGTTCGCTTCGTCCGCGTGCGAGGTGTGATCGCCCGTGTGCACTGCGTGCTCGCCCGTCGTGCTCATCGCGCGTTCCCCGGCAGGATCAGATTCGATGTGTCGTGCGGTTCGACCGTTGTCACGCTGGCCGCTTTCGCGAGGATCGACCGGACGCGCTCCCGATACACGCGCGCCAGAAGCCCGGGATCGCTGTTGGTACGCAGCGGCACTTCCAGTTGCTGAATGGTCATCGTTTTAGCCTGCGCGGTGGCGACGCGCTCAACGGCGTTCGCTTGTGCGTTCTGCACGATCCGGTCGGCATCCTGTTGCGCGTCCTGCCGGGTCTTTTCAGCGGACGTGCGCGCCTCGGCCATGCTGCGCTCGGCCACCTGCAACGAGGTCAGCACCGAATTGAACGCACTCACGGCCGGCGCCGGAAATGCCACCTCGACGTCGACACGCGTGACTTCCACGCCGAGTCCCGCGTGTTGCGCATCGAGCTGGCGCAAGTGGCGTTGGATTTCCTGCGCGAGATCGCCGCGCAAACGCTCACGCTTCACGGCGACCTGCTGATCCGCCGACATCAACTCGGGACGCGCGACGAGAATCGCATCCAGATCGCGCTGGGCAACGACATCGACCGCCGATGCGGACACGATCCGCTCCAGCGCTGCGGCAAGCTGATCTTGTTGCAGGACATAGGCATAGGGATCCACCACCCGGTAGTACAGCGTGGCGCGTAACTGCAA
This sequence comes from Paraburkholderia sediminicola, assembly GCF_046026855.1. Lineage (GTDB taxonomy): Bacteria > Pseudomonadota > Gammaproteobacteria > Burkholderiales > Burkholderiaceae > Paraburkholderia > Paraburkholderia sediminicola_A. Next base: position 57,676 of record NZ_JAQQET010000002.1, read on the forward strand.
CACGCCTTTGTCGCCCGTGAGCACATAGCCGGAGCCGGCCAGCGCATCGGGCAACCGCGCAGCCAGCGGCGCGATGCCGGGGCCGGCCACGTCATCCGGCGCGGGCGGTGGGCCGGGTGGCATATCCTGCGGCCCGATCACAGTCCCGGCGGCGGCTTGTTCCTGAGCCGGCAGGGGGGCTTCCGGCACATTCATATCCGCCGAGCGCGCGCGCGGATCGCGTTCGAGCGACTGGATACGTTGCGCCAGGACCCGTGCACTGCCTGGCACCAGCAACGTCGATTCGAAGGGACGCGGCCACGCAATCAGCAGGCCCGCATCCTGGGTGCGCACGAACGAGCCAAACCGCAACACGACCGCCCGGCTATCAGGCGGAATGCGCCGTATGTTCGACCCGGCCCATGCGCAAGCGGCGAGCACGACCAGGGCGGCGACAAACCAGAACGAAAGTCGCACTGCCTGGGCGCCCGGGCCGAGCGGCGGCAAGCCGGCGTCAGACCTCATCGCGCGGACCTGACTTTTTTCGATGCGGACGCCGAACCTGGTCCGGACTGCGTCACAGGGTCCGCCCTCAATTCGGTGGGGCCCTGCACCAGGGCCTGGAACGGCGCGGCATCGGTGCGCAGAATCAGATTCGTATTGGCGCTGACCACCGCGTCGAGTGTGTCGAGCGAGCGCAGCATCGTGTAGAGCCGCGGATTGCCCGCATAGGTGTTGCCATAGATCGCGGCAGCGTCCTTGCGGGACTGCGCCTCGATCTCCGCCGCTTTCACATTCGCATCGGCAACGGCAAGCCGCGCATCGCGGTCCGCATCCGAGCGAATCTGCGCCGCCTCGCGATTGCCGTCGGCGGTACGCTGCGCGGCCACCGTCTCGCGCTCGGCGCTCATCCGGCTGACGGTGGCCGCGAGCGTCACGGCCGGCAGCGTCAGGCGCTCCAGTCCCACCTGAACGACATGCACGCCGTAAGCCGAGTACAGTTGCGCGTCGATCTGAGCGCGCAACGCGTCTTCAAAAGCGGCGATGCGGACCTGGGACGGATCCGTGTTGACCAGCGACGCAAGGTCGAAACCCGCCGACGTGGTTTGCAGCGACGAGCCGAGCAATGAGCGGATTTGCTGCGCGGCTTCGTCGGGCTGGTTGCCCACCGCCCGCACGAAACGGCGCACGTCGTTCGGGTCCGCGGCAACGCGCCACGCAACATACGCCTGCACGATGATGCGCAAGCCGTCACGCGTGCCCACGTCCTGCAAACCGCTCGACGTCGTATGCAAGCGCAGGTCGACCGGCACCACCGCTTCGATGGGCGCCGGCAGATGCCACGCGAGGCCAGGCTCGAGCAGCACGCGCACGGGTTGACCGAAGCGCGTGATCACCGAGGCTTCGCCTGCCCGCACGGAGATGAAACTCGCCACAGCGATCGCCACGACCACACAGAGCAACGCAAGCAGAACCCGGATATAGAACGGACCGCCGCCCGCGGCCTGCGCATCGCCGCCATCGTGATGATGGTGGTGCCCATGGTCGTGACCGTGACCGTGACCGTCTGCATGCGAATGGAACAAACTCATATCGTCACCTTAAAAACAGCTTCGCCGACAGTTGGCGTGCGTATCTACGCGATGCGCGTACGACGCAACCAGGACGTCAATTGCCGTGAGGAATCCCGGCGAGATCGCCCGCGGTGAACGAGCGCAAGTCGATGGTTGCCCGGCGGTCGGCGGTCAGCCGGTCGTCGATCACCGTGATGCGCGCGTTCTGCAATCCTTGCTGCAACTTGCTCAGGTAGTACTCGAAAGGGAAAGCCGGTCCGCCGAGCCGGTATGCGATCGTGTCGGCTTCGAAATTGATTTGCTGCACGCGCGCCGCCGCCATCGTGTCCGCGGCCCGGGCGCTCGCCTGGGCGACGCCCGCCAGTGCCTGTTGCTGCGCATTGCCGAGCACGCCCGCTGCAAAGCCGTGCGCCTCGGCGACACTCGCCTGCGCGCGAATCTGCGCTGCCTGCACGTCGTGATAGGCTGCGGCCGCGCCCGTCGGCGGATGCACGCTCTCGATCACCACTGCCACGACTTCGATGCCACTGGAAAGCTGGTCGAGTTGCTGCTGAACGGCACGGCGCACGCTCTCGGCCATGACGGTTTGGCTCGTTTCGAGCAAAGCCTGCAGCGTATGCGAAGCGAGGTAATGCACCACCTCGCGATTGGCGATCGAGCGGACGGTGCTCTCCGGGTCGACCGACCGGTACAGTGCCGCCCGCGCCGCCGTATCGCTTAAGCCCACGCGGTAATCGAGCCGCACGTCAGCATTCACGATCTGAAAACTCTGCTGCTCGCCGGTTGCGCCCGCAATCACCTGGCTCGTATCCCAGGGGTGCTGGACGTCCCAGAGACGATTCAGCTGTTCGGGCGCCGGGCCGTCGGCGGAAGTGGACGGCGCTGCAACGCTGCTGTCGTCGGCGCCGCCCGACACGATGATCTGATGCACGGCGCCGTTGTCGACAACGCGAGCCTTGCCGAACGGCCAGGGCATACCGAAGTGAAGGCCCGGCGGCCAAACCGCTACCGGCGCACCGAACCTTTCGTACACCGCACGCTGCGACGGGCCTAACACGACAATGGACGTCAGCAACCACGCGCACGCCACCATCGCCACGACGGTGACAGGCAATAGCCGCACAAAACTGCGCAGCACCCAGTTCTGGCGCAGATCGATACCGTAGCGATCATGCAACTCGGCGCCGATCGACGAGAACGGCGAGCGGCGATAACGCAACATTCCGGCGATGATGCTCGACGGCACATGAGCCGCATTTGCAGCGGTGCGCGGTGTGAAGAACCACAGAAGCGTGGCGCGAATCATCATTTCGACGGCAATCGCAGCGGTGAACACCGCCGCGACATGCACCACCAGATCGAGCGCCGTATGCAGGTAGACGAGCCACGCTGCCGACAGCGCCGCAGCGAGAGCGCACACCACCAGAACGCGCAGCATCCCGGCGAGCGACGCCGATAGCGAGGCATGGGATTGCTCCGCATCCTGTGCATAGAAGCGCTCGGCAACAAGCGTGAGAAAAGCAAGCGTGAGCGCCGCAGCACCGCTAACGATCACAAGCGACGATGAGACCATCGCGTGAACTAACGCGGCGGGTGAGAGGGGTTGAAATGCCGTCGCGGCGATCGCCACGGAAAGGCAGCCGCAAATGGCCACGCCCCACGGTTGCCAGTGGAAAGCCCGCATCGCGAGGCTCAGTGACGGTGCCTCGGCATCTTGCCGGACAAGGTGTCTGACGAAGCTTACGCCCCGCTTCCAGCCTGATTCCTCTGCCGGATCAGGTGGCGTGCGTGTCATTGCCGCCTGCCATATCGTGACGACAAACACGTTCAGGCAGGCGCTCGCCAGCACTGCGCTCCAGCGCAGATCGACGGGTAGCGTTTTCAGAAGGCTCAGCGCGCCGAGCAGGCCTGCAAGTCCCACGGCCACCCATCCAGTCAGCGAAGTTTCGCTACGCCCGGACGGTCGCTCGTACCAATCGTTGCCTTCGCCGGCAGGCCGATCCGACATCAGTATTCCTTGCGAACACGTTACAAACCGGGTGACGGGGTGACGGACAGCGTCCCGAGGACAACCGCGATGATCCGCGAGCCGCAATTTAGCGCGCCAGGATAGGAAACTCAAGGTTATCCCGCACGGTCACGCCGGACGTTTGAAACCGTCGTCACGATCGCGCCGCCAGAACAGGAAATCAAAATCCGCAAAAAATCAGAATCCGGCGACGGATTGCGGCTGCTTGCTCCGTTAAAGAAGCTGGAGCACAACGTTCGCGAGTCACGAGCAGCCTGACGGCACTGAAAGCCGGCGCGGCAAACCCGGTAACCGTGATGCGGCAGCCAACGTTACTGCAACCCTGTTTGCCGACCCATGCGTTCGATTTCCCTACTATGACAACTCAAATACTGGTCGTTGACGACGACGTCGAACTACTTGGCTCGCTGGCCGATTTTCTCGGACGAGAGGGCATGGCGGTATCCGTCCTGCATGAGATGCGATCGCTCGGGGAACAGATCAAGCGGGAGCCGCCCGATCTGATTGTCCTCGACCAGATCATGCACGGCGTGAATGGCCTCACAGCGCTGAGCACACTACGCGCCGCGGGCAACACGGTCCCCGTGATTCTCGCCTCGGGACCCGACGACATGGACCGGATCGTAGGACTCGAAATGGGCGCCGACGACTGCATCGGCAAACCATTCAATCCTCGCGAACTCCTCGCGCGCATGCGGGCCGTATTGCGGCGGCGAACTCTCTCTGCGTCGGCCGCCGCGCGGGTCGAACCTGAAGTTGTCGGAATTGGCCCGTTCACGCTGGACCTTCAGCTGCGAACGCTCAACATGGAGAACAAACGGGTCACGCTATCGGGGGGAGAATTCGCGCTGCTTAAGGTCTTCGTCAACAACCCGATGCGGACACTTACCCGGGAACGCCTGCTCGAGTTACTGCACGGCCCGGAAGACGATCATACCGACCGCGGGGTCGACGTCCAGGTGTGGCGGTTGCGCAGGCTACTCGAGGCAAACCCCTCCTCTCCGCGGTTCATCCAGACCGTTCGCAGTCATGGTTACGTATTCGTGCCTGACGGCGCGCATCCTTGAGCGGATGTGGACAAGGCGTTCAAGGCGCTGCATTATCCATGCTGGCTGTCAGGCAGTTAGACACCACCAGCGGCGCGGCAAAGCCCGCGCTTCACGTGACGAGCTTCGCGGCGCCGTCTGCCAATTTTGACAACGCTGCCGTCTCGACGCTTTCCGCGCGTCGATTAAGCGCGTGGCATAGACCTGGCAAGCAGCGCCGAACAAGAGAGGCGAACAATGCCCAGGCACAACCCAGCGCTTCATCGCAACGAAAAACCCGCCATGACACCGGGTCGCCGGCGGCTTCTCATTGCCGGCGCGATACTGCTGATGGCCGTGCTCGGTTGGGGAATAGCGGTCATACTCGAACCCGCCTTCCGGCATACGATCGTCATTACAACCGGAGCAGACAACGGAATCTATCGCGGCTTTGCAGATCGCTATGCGCCCATCCTGAAGCGTGACGGCATCAAACTCGATATCCGCAGTTCGTCGGGTTCGAGCGAAAACTATCAGCGGTTGACGGATCCGAACAGCGACTACGAAGTGGGCTTTATCCAGTCCGGCACCACCAACCCCAAAGAAACCGATCACCTGAAGACGATCGCCGCCGTCTCCTATGAACCGATCTGGGTGTTCTACCGGGGCGAGTCCACTATCAACCGGCTGGCGCAACTACGCGGCAAGAGAGTTTCAATCGGTGTTCCTGGCAGCGGCCTCTTGAACGTCTCCCAAGTATTGCTCGGGTACAGCGGCATCACGCGGGACAATACGGCGTTGCTGCAAATGGACGCAACCCAGTCCTACAAGGCGCTTGAAAACGGGCAACTGGATGCCGCTTTCTTTATCGGCAGGCCCGATGCACCCATGCAGACAACGCTGTTGAACAGCGATCTCAAACTGATGAGTTTTGCGCAGGCCGATGCGCTGGTGCAGAAATTCCCGTCGCTATCCAAGGTTATTTTCCCGCGTGCCGCGACCAGCATCGCCAACGATCTGCCGCAAACCGACGTCACGCTACTCGCCGCCACCGCTTTGCTCGTCGCCAAAGACACGCTGCATCCCGCGCTGGTCTACCTGCTGTTGGACGCGGCCAAAACCGTTCATGGCGGCGAAGATTACTTCACGCCGCTTGGCGTGTTTCCGAATCTGAACACTGAGGAATTTCCTCTTTCCGAAGAGAGCGAGCGTTACTTCAAAACGGGGCGCCCCTTCCTGCAGCGTTACCTGCCATTCTGGCTGGCCAGCTTTATCGAAAGACGTCTATTGATCCTGCTCCCCTTCATGGCTTTACTGCTGGGGTTGCTACAGGCACTGCCGCGCATGGCGGCGGCTCGGATAAAAAAACGCCTGGTGGTCTGGTATCGCGAGATCAAAGCACTCGAAGATGAGATATGGAAAAACAGCCATCCCACCCCGGACCAGATTGCGCAATGGCGGGATGAGATCGAGCACATCGACGCGCATGCCAATCAGATCCGGATGCCGCAGCGTTATTTCCAGGACGTCTACGCGCTCAAACAGGCGATAGGCGTAGTCCGGGACCGAATTTCCCGCGCAGCAAGGGAGCAATAGCGGCGCAGTGAGGGTGTGCCTTCAGGTCGGGCGCAGCGGTCCCGACACAGCGAAGCGAAGCCAGGCACCGCGCTAACTGCGAACTGAGCGCGGCGGCCTCATACGCCGGCCAGCATCAGCCCACCGGCGCGGCGGCATCGTCGACGATCGGTTGGCGGGCCATGAACCAGTAGAACAGCGCCGCGCATCCGGCAATGATGCCGCCGGAGATGAACGCGAGCGCATAGGAGCCGGTGCGGTCGACGATAAAGCCCGCGACGACGGGAGAGAACGCCCCACCAAAGTAGCCGCCGAAATTCTGGATCGCGCTCACTGACGCAATCATCGACGACGGCGCGATATCCGCCGCGAGCGCCCATGCCGATCCAACCACGGCCGCAATGAAGGCGAGGCCGACGGTAAACAGTACGAGCGTCACGCTGAGTGCATGAGTGAACGGCAACGCGATCGCGCACACAGCCGCGCCTGCCGAGCAGCACGCGATCAATAGCCGCTTCGCATCGATCGCCGACGCGAGATGACGATCCACGATCTTCTTCGCCAGATAGCCGACCGCGATTTCACCCAGCGCGCCGCCAGCCCAGGGAATGCCCGCGACCACGCCAAGTTGCGCGAACGAAATGTGAAAACGGTCGAGCAGGTAGAGCGGCAAGAACACCAGGAATATGTTCCAGAGCCAGATCGTGCAAAAGTAGCCGAGGATCATGCCCCACACGCTGCGGCGGCCGAACAGCGAACGCCATTTGAGTGAGGAGGTCGCGAGCGACCGTTCGTGACCGCCGCCGCCCGCTTCGATGTAGGCGAACTCGTCCTTCGACAGACGTTTGCTGTCGACCGGATTGCGATACAGCAACAGGAACAGGAGGGCGAACGCGATCCCAACTGCGCCAGTCACATGAAATAGCGAGCGCCAGCCGAACGCAACCATTAACGCAACCAGCATGGCGGGCGCGAGCGCCGGTCCCCACTTGGACGACGAATCCCACACGCCCGTCGCGAACCCGCGCTCCTTGGCCGGAAACCAAGCCGCGGTGATTTTCGCCGAGGTCGGCCAGCACGGTGCCTCGCCCACCGCGAGCAAAGCGCGCATCACGAGCAAGCCGGAGATCGAACCCACTACGCCGGTCAGCCACGTCGCAACACTCCACCAGATCATGCCGAGCGCATACGCACGCTTCGCACCGAAACGGTCGATCAACCAACCTGCAGGTAATTGCATCACCGCATAGGTCCACGCGAACACGCTCCCCAGCAGACCAATCTGCGTGCGTGTCAGACCAAGCTCGTGAATCATGCCGGGCGCGGCGATCGAAAGACTTGCGCGGTCCATGTAATTGATGATCCCGCCGATCATCAGCCAGATCAGAACGTGCCAGCGATAATTGAAGCGAGCGGGCTGCGCCGCGGCTGCCGATACGGGAATGATGTCTTTGTCCAAATCGTGTCTCCGTCCAGATGGCCTTAGGTGGCCACTCATCATCGTCGGTGGCGTCTTGTAGCAGTGCGCCACGCAATGCTCGCTTGCACGCACCGAGCGACAAGTGTACGGACGGGCATGCACCGACTCCAATGAGGAAACCGGATGGGCCGATAGCGTTTACGTTATCGGCGCAAGCCTGTAGAGACGAAAACCGGGCGCGGCGTCACCCGGGTTAATCAGCTTACCCAGGCTATGAAGGGCGCAGCATGAGCTTCTGTACTCGCCAGTTCAGAAGCTCGGCGACATACAGCACATTCTCAGACGGACAGGCCATTTGATGAATCCAGCCGAACTGCTTCAGTTGCTTGCCGGATTGACCCAGCACGCCAAGCAGTTTCCCTTCGAGCGTCAGTTTGTAGATGCGTCCCGGAAACGCATCGGAACTGTAAAGCACCTGATTCGGGCCCGGAGAAATGCAGATCGCCCAGGGTGAGCCTGGTGCAAAAGTGCCGGCGGCTATCGTCGCTTCGTCCGGCACGTTGCCGATCGCGGGTTGAGCGCCGGAGGGTACCGGTACGTCGATAGTGAACTGCCGCTGGAAATTGCCTTCGCCGTCGAAAACCTGAATGCGGCGGTTGCTGCGATCGGCGACGTAGACGAGACCTTTGGCATCGACGGCGATGCTGTGCGGCGTATGGAACTGACCCGGACCGGTGCCACGGTCGCCCCACGATTTGAGCCAGTTGCCGTCCTTGTCGACTTTCGCCACACGGGAGTTGATGTATCCGTCGCTGATATAGGTGTTGTCCGCACTGTCCCACGCGACATCCGTAACCTGTCTGAAGCGACCCGGCTCCGACGGCAAAGGCGGATTCGGATGCTTAAGCGGACCGGTTTCCTCGTCTGCCGCCTCCTGCTTGCGGCCAAAAACCATGGCTACGCGTCCCTCCGGGGTGAACTTGATCACCATGTCGGAACCCTTGTCGGTCACCCAGATATTGTCGTGACGGTCGACCTTGACCGTGTGTGCGAACGACCAGGCGTACAGGTTGTGGCCGATCTCGCGGACGAACCGACCGTCCGGCGCGAACTCGAGAAGCTGGGCCGCAGCCGCACCGTAGGCCGGCCCGATCGAGTTGCCGCGCGAGAGCACAAAAATATGCCCCTTCGAGTTGAAACTCACGCCGGAACACTCGCCGAGATAGACGTCGTTTGGGAGACGCAGCAGATTGGGAACCGACTCGTAAGCGATGCTCGGGACAGACTCTGCGTAGGCGAGACCGGGGAAGAGGGCAAGCGCCGCAGCGCTTTCGGCCGCCAGGGTGAGAAAGCGGCGCCGGCTTAGAACAGCGCTCGGGGAATCGCTACAGCATAGACAGGAGTACGACTGCTGGTCGTTCATTGGCTTGCCTCCCTTTCGCTCGCTGTGCGGGACAGCGACGTTGTCGGTTTTCGCGCCGATGTACACGGCATGTCCGAATAACAGGCGCAGTAGGTCTTACACGCGGAGGATACACCGAGTGGGTGTGGCTGAGGTCTTACACGCGGAGGATACACCGAGTGGGTGTGGCTGATCGGCTTCGGGCTAACCGAGTAGATGCACGCGCAGATTTCCGGCGCGCATAAGATCACGCGTACTATCCTGACTATCCGGTTCACCGGCCGCACTCAACGGCCGAAACCGCCACGCGCCGCGCGTCACTCGAGGTGATATCCATGCTCAGGAATGTTTCGCAAGCAAGCTTCGCAACCATCGCCGTATCAATGCTAGCCGCGTGTGCAATGCCACCCACGAGTTCGTCGAGTGCATCCATCGACCCACCCCAAGCCGAGCGCGTAATGACACTCGCAGCGTCCGGCGTGCAGAACTATTCGTGCGAATTCGATGCGCAGCATCGTCTGGCATGGGTGTTCAAGAGTCCGCAAGCAACACTTTACGACGCGAGCGGCCATGCTGCGGTCCGGCATGGCGCAGGGCCGTCCTGGGAAGCGGAAGACGGCAGCCGGATCGTGGGCCGCGTGCTTGCCCAGCAGCCCAGCGAAACCCGGGCGAGCATACCGCAGCTGTTGCTCGAAACGCATAGCGCGTCCGGTAGCGGCACGCTTTCAGCGGTGCGATATGTGCAGCGCGTGCATACCGTCGGCGGCTTAGCGCCAACGGCACCGTGTTCGACGGAACATGAAGCCGGCAGCTCGCCCTATCTCGCGGACTACGTGTTCTACCGGTAGCAAGCAGTCCACGCTTCGCGTCGTGCACTTACTTCACGTTGGGCTGGTTCGGTGGCGGCAGTGCCGGATCGAGTTTCGCCGACTCTTTGACTAGCTGGTCCGTCATGGCAGCCGCAACCGGATTCAAGCCCTGACGGTACACGTCGTTACGGCTGCTCTGGACCGGCGGGGGCGGCAATGCCGGGTCGAGTCCGGCGGACTCTTTGACCAGCTCATCCGTCATCGCGGAGGCGGCCGGATTCAAGCCATGACGATGCAGACTGTCGCCCCTGCTTTCGGCTCGCAGGGCTGGGTCGGTCTTCGATTCAATGTAACCATGAGCGGCGACCGGTTCGTGTGGCCGCGTGACCGGCCGCGGCACTTGTTCGACGCCTTTAACTGGCGAGTCGGATGCCGTCACCACAGCCCCGCTCGTCGACTGCCCGGAGCCGGTCGCCGCGTTGCCGGAGAGCGGCGCTGCGCCAACCACACTTCCCGCGCTCACATGGGTGTCACCCAATTGTGGGGAAGCCGAGGCCAATTCCACTGAGCCGTTTGTCGTGACGTCAGTGTCGGCTGCCGACCGATGGCTTTTTTGTAACAGTAAAAAAGCGCCGAATACCAACTCGACAAAAAGCACTCCGACTATCAATGATGTGCGTACATTCCTCATATTAACCAACGACTCGTTCAATCGAAATGATTGGATTAATGACAGCCGTTCGCCCTGAAAACACGTCAAACGGCAGGTTCGCAGTCTGAGCCTGCGATAGGTTGATGTGGGGATGACTGCGTAGTCCGCACACATTGATCGTCCAGCGGCAATGGTCCGGGGATTCACTCCGCCGAACGGCACTGGGCATCCTTCGTATGCTAATGCGAAAAAACAATCCGTGCTGAACGGCCGCGAAATACGGGCGGGAAGGTCCGAACGCCGCGGGCTTTCTCTGCGCCCGCAGCCACGCGGGATTACAGTGCGATGTGATGGAACATTCGCCTCGGGAGAGGCAATTTTCTCGTCCGGAGTTGTCAGCTTTTTGTCGGCAACGAGCTAGTTCCCTTTGCGATCGAGGCGGACGCGATTCATCCGATGATCCACGCGCGGTGAGGCGCAGCTACGACGCGATCCTCGCGGGTCACGCCTTCAGATAGCGTCTTCGCCCTTTCCCGAAACAAGCCGAGCGGCCAGAAAATCGATCAAGGTGCGAATGCGCCGCGGAACCGTGCGCCCCGCCGTCCACACCAGATGCACAGGTACGGGTTCAGGCTCGAACGAATCCAGCACCGTCACCACTTGCCCCGCATCGAGCAGTGTCTGCACCTGAAAGATCGGCGCCCGGCCGATGCCCGCTCCGGCCGCGGCCGCCGCGTTGCACGCCAGCGCGCTTGTGGACCGGAACCGCCCCGTGACCTCAACAGCGCCCCCTGCCCGATTGAATGTCCACGTCTCGTGCTGGGCGTGCTGGCGCAGGATGCAGTCGTGTGCGGCGAGTTCGGACGGATGGGCCGGATAGCCGCGCGCGGCGAAATAGTCTGGCGTGCCGAACACCACCCGCCGCAACGTACCCACCTGTTTCGCGCGTAAGTTCGAATCCGGCAGACGTCCAAGGCGGACCGCGAGATCGATGTCGGCTTTCGCAAGGTCGAGATGCTGCTCGGCAAGCACCAGTTCGGCCCTGACATACTCGTGAATCGCCAAAAACTTCGCAAGAATCGGCGAGACGAATTCAGCGCCGAATGCCGTTGGCGCACCGACGCGAATACTGCCGCGTAACTGCGTGACCTGGTCGACAAGTTCGTCACGTGCTGCGTTGATTTCTCCCAGTGCGGGTCGAATTCGCGCGGCGAATTTCAGGCATGCCGCAGTGGGTTGCACACGGCGTGTCGTCCGGTGAAACAAGGTCACGTTCAACTCACGCTCGAGCGCTGCAATGGCGCGGCTCACCGACTGTAACGTCCGGCCCAGCGATCGCGCTGCCGCTGTCAGACTTCCTTCGTCAAGAATCGCTAACAGCACTTCGTATTCGTCTTTGTTCATGCCAGTGATTCTCTCGTTTTCTGGAAGAATGTCTGACGGCTCGTGCAGCTATGCGGGAGCGAATCGTCGCCGTACATTCTAGCCATGTTGATATCCAACAGGTTCCCATAGGAGGCGACACATGACACAACGAAACGAGAATGGCATGCCCATGAAATACAGCGACCGGTTCAATCTCGCCGATGCACGCCAGGTCGCGCACGCGGCCGAAGAAGAGGCCATACGTCACGGCTGGCCTATGGTCATATCCGTTGTGGATAGCGGCGGGCACCTGGTGCTTCAGCAGCGGCTCGATGGCGCGCAACTCGGCAGTAACGACGTCGCGAGGCAAAAGGCCGAAACAGCCGTGCTATTCCGGCGTCCCACGCGCGTTTTCGAAGATGCAATCGCGCAAGGCGGCCTTCACCTGCGCCTGCTCGGCATGAATAATCTCGTACCGTTGGATGGGGGCATTCCGCTGATTCGCAACGGCGCCGTGGTCGGCGCGATAGGTGTGTCGGGAATGCGTTCTGACCAGGACGCGCAGGTCGCCCAGGTCGGCGCGGATGCGCTGGCACTGGCCGAGCCGGCTACCGGATTTTAAGGCTTGCCTTTAAGGGTAAATGGCGCCAACAGCGACTGCACGTCGACCTGTTGCCCCTGGAGCAGCAGCAGCCTCGCGTGAAGCACCGTGTTCTCGAGAACAAGCTTGGCGGTGCTCAGCAGATACAGCGCATGAATGTCGGAGATCGACATGTTGCCTGCTTCGACCAGGTGGTGACGCTCAACGAGTGAACTCATGACAAGGCGCCTGAGTTCCTGCTCTCCAAAGGGAAGGTCTGCGTAGTCGATCGGGTCGTCGGCTTCGACTTCCCGCAGCAGTTCGACCAGCGTTTCCGTGCTCACGTCCATGTGCAGGCTCCACGTTGTCGTTTAAGACCGGTATAGCCAAACAGAGTCACCAGCACTAACAGCGTACCGCGTCTGTTCGCGGGAGTCCAGCCTGGGCGTGGAGCCCCGAAGCCCGGACGCTGCCGGGCTTCGGATTACGACTGCTGAAATAGCGTTGAGCTTAGCCGCGCCGTTTCTTCTTCAACTCAATCGTTTCGAACAACTCATAGTTCTGCGTCGGGGTCTGGTCCGCTCCCGGCGCATGATAGTAGTTCATCGTAACCGTGGTCTCGCCACCTGGATGCCCCGGATCATGATCGAACACCGCGATACCGTAGCCCGTCCCGGTGTCCCGTTGCGCTGACCAGACCGCATCTTCAACAGCATCCGCGCTTGCACGCACGAAAGTACCCGCAGCCGTCCCGGCAACCGGACGGTTAGGCCGCGTGAAAATGCGCGCCTGCGGCAAGCCGGTACCGATATCCACGCCATACACGTCGAGCGGCGCACTCGTCCCGCCACCGCCGAGAATCAGGTGAATGGTGCCGTGACTCGTATCGAACGTGGACGCACCCGACGACACCGCCGACATCACCGGCCGCGGCTGCAACGTATCGACCACCCGTCCCGTGGCGATATCGGTGCCCTTGTTGTGATTACAGCCGCGCACGGGATAGCTGCGTTCGTAGTCGTGGTCGTGCCCGCACAGCACCAGGTCGACACCATAGCGGTCGAACAGCGGCAGCCAGGCTTCGCGAATGCCCTTGTCGGAACCGTTGCCGGTTTTCGATGAACTCAGCGCGTCCTGATGCATCTGCACGATGATCCAGTCGACTTCGTCGTCTTCCGCCGCCCGGCGCAAGATCCGCTCGAGCCAGCGGGTCTGCTCGCCCTCGCTATAGCCGCGCACATAGAGCGATGTGCCCGGCTGAATCGGCGGATTGCCGGTGCTCGCCACCGGCACGAGAGGACTCGGGCCGGCAACGAACGCGGCCGCATCCTGATAGACCACGTCGTCTGCATCGAGCGAAATGAAGAGCACCGAACTCACGCGGAAGCTGTACCAGCGTCCCTGAAAGCGTGTGTGATTCTCGGGCAACGTATAGCGAGAAAGATACGACGCGAGGCCTTGTTCGCCGTTGTGAAATTCGAGTTCGTGATTGCCCGGGCAAGGCATCCACGGCCGGTTCGACGCCGAGGTCTGGCAGTTGTTGCCGAAATCGCGCCACACGTCCGGCTGATGCGTCGGGTTCAGATTGGCGTAGCAGAGATCGCCGTTGAGCAGGTGGAACAGCGGCTGAAACCGCTCGACGGCCTGAACCGCGAAGCGGCTCTGCGGCGACGACAGAACCCAGCCGGTATTGGGTGTCGCGAGATCGCCGTAGCTGGTCCAGCGAAATGGCGCGCGGCCACGGGGCGCTGTGCGGAAGCTCGCGGTAAAGGGTTGAGCCGCGTTGCTGTCGTTGTCGGCGCTCACGTCGTACTCGTAGCTCGTGTCGGCCTTCAGGCCACGCAGACGCGCGTGGTAGGTGAACACGACCTCGCCGTTGATGCCATCGGTATACGTGTTTTGAACGCCGTGCACCGTCTCTTTCGTCGCGCCCGCACCGCCGAAGCGCACCTTCGGATTGACAGCCGGCGTCGGCGACGCCCATGAAACGGTGACCTCGCTCGTCGGATCGTTGCCCCAGGTCAGGTGGACCTGCTCCGGCGTGCCGTCGGGCGCACTATTCGCGGCCCGCGCCGCCGACGCGAGCGTGCCAGCGGCTGTTGCCAGGCTCGATGCGCCGGCAAACTTCAAGAACCCGCGGCGCGAGACGATACTGGCGCCCTGATCGGCCGGCAAATCTTTAGCGATTTTCTTGTTCGACATGTCTGGTGTTTTTGTATGGGGGTGGAAGGTCGCCAATGCGGACGGCAGGCTCACAGTGCGACGTGGGCCGCGATTGCCGTGCCGGACCGGGGCGCGGCAGAAGTGATGGGGCATCCTAGTCGGGAAGCTATGACAGCCAGATGAAATCGCCGGAGGTGGGAGGATGGCGGCCGAAATCGAGGCATCGCAAGTGTCCTGCCGATCACGCCGAAATCCCATGTTCGGCAGCCCCATTCATTAAGGGGCTGCATCCCCCACCCCTTCGCCGTGTAAACTGCTGACTTTTTTGACTCTGGTGGTATGGTGCAAGCCCCACAGCGCACAGCTTTCAGTGGCCCGGCGCTCATTCGTTTGCTGGCTCGCCTGACGGACGTCGACGTTCCCGAATCCAGCCAGTCGCTCTCGGACCGGTTAAGCCAATGGCTCGGCTGGACCGACGCGATCGCGTTGTCCTCGGCGCTGAACAACAATCCGCCTGCGGTCGCCGCCGGCGCGCGAGCCTTCGGCGACGCTGAAGAGAGCGAGTACGCCCGCGCGCGCGCGTCCCTGGCGAGTGCCATCGTCGGCGATAGCGTGTTTGCTGCCGCGAGGCGTCGCGGGTCTGCGGCGCCAGCACTCCCCCACGGAGCGCCTGCGGAGGCGCCGGTCGACTATGCGGTTTTTCGTCAGCGCTACCTCTCCATGCAGCAGTCGATGGAAACGGGCGTGGGCAACCTGCGCGGCCGTCTACGGGCCATGCTGGCCACCAGAACGCCGGCCATGGCCCGGCTCGCGGTGGTGGATGCCGTGATGGAGCGAGCGCTCAGCGAGCGCGAGCGAAGCCTGCTGGCTGCTGTGCCCGGGCTGCTTGCGGGGCACTTCGAGCGTTTGCGCCAGGCGGAGCACCAGACACTGCCCGACGCCGAAGCCCCGGAGGACGCCGCAATGGCTGCACCCGCCACGCCCGGCGCCTGGCTGGACGCGTTCCGCAAGGATATGCAGAGCGTGTTGCTGGCCGAACTGGATGTTCGTTTACAACCGGTCGAAGGGTTGCTCGCGGCCCTTCGCACCCGCTAACTGGGACACTATGTCCAGATATCTCAATCTTGTTGTTTTCCTGGTAGGTCTGGCCGCGGTGTGCTGGATCGGTGCCGGCTACGTCGGCCCGAATCCGCTGGCCTTCGCGGTCACGATGCTGATCGGCGCCTGCTACGTAGCAGGCGCACTTGAACTGCAACGCTACAGCCAGGCCACGTCCACGCTGACGCGGGCGGTCGCGGGCCTGTCCGCGCCGCCGCCCAGCCTGGGCGCCTGGCTTGACCCGCTGCATCCCAGCTTGCGCCACGCGGTGCGCCTGCGCGTCGAGGGCGAGCGTGTGGCCTTGCCGGGGCCGGCGCTAACGCCGTATCTGGTCGGCTTGCTCGTGTTGCTGGGCATGCTCGGCACGCTCCTCGGCATGGTCGCGACCCTGCGAGGCACGGGCATGGCGCTGGAAAGCGCGACGGACCTGCAGGCTATCCGCGATTCGCTCGCCGCGCCGGTCAAGGGGCTGGGCTTCGCGTTCGGCACGTCGATTGCCGGCGTGGCCACCTCCGCGATGCTGGGCTTGCTGTCGGCGTTGAGCCGGCGCGAGCGGATCGATGCCGCGCAGATGCTCGACGTGAAGATCGCGACGACCTTGCGCATCTACTCGCAAACCCATCAGCGCGAGGAAAGCTTCAAGCTCCTGCAGCGGCAGGCCGAGGTCATGCCCACCCTGGTCGATCGTCTGCAGACGATGATGACGGCCATCGAGCAGCAAAGTCTCGCCTTGAACGAGCGGCAGATCGCCAGCCAGGAGGTTTTCCACGGCAAGGCCGAGGCCGCCTACACGCGCCTCGCGGCCTCCGTGGAGCAGTCGTTGAAGGAGAGCGTCGCCGAAAGCACGCGCGCCGCCAGCGCGGCGCTGCAGCCGGTCATGGAAGCCACGATGGCGGGTCTCGCACGCGAGACGGCCTCGCTGCACAACACCGTCACCCACGCCGTGCAACAACAGCTGGATGGGCTCTCGAGCGGATTCGAGGCGACCACCACCACCGTCGCGGACATCTGGAACAAAGCACTGGAGGGGCAGCAGCGGTCGAGCGAGGCGCTCACCCAGCATCTGGGCACGTCGCTGGATCGATTCACCGAGACCTTCGAGCAACGCTCGGCCGGTCTGCTGGATGGCGTGTCGGCGCGCCTCGACGCAACGGCCGGCAGCGTGTCGGCAGCATGGAACGAGGCGCTGTCACGGCAAGAACAAGTCGGCGAGAAGCTGGCAGGACACAATCAGCAAGCCTTGGCGGCGGCCGCTGCAACCTTCGAACAGCACTCGGCATCACTGCTACGCACGGTGGGCCAGTCGCATACCGGCTTGCAGGCGGAATTGGCCTCGCGAGACCAGCAACGATTGGCGATCTGGACCGAGACGCTCGGTTCGATGGCCGCTACGTTGAGCAGGGAGTGGGAGCAGGCCGGCGCGCACAGTGCGAGCCGGCAGCAGGAGATCTGCGACGTGCTGGCACAAACGGCACGCGACATCTCCGCTCAGACACAGGCGCACGCGAGCAGCACGATCGCCGAAATCGACCGGCTCGTACAAGCGGCAGCGGAAGCCCCCAAGGCCGCAGCGGACTTGCAGGCAGAACTCGCCGCGCGGGACCAGCAGCGGCTGGCGGCCTGGACCGAGACGCTGGGTTCGATGGCCACGACGTTGAGCCGGGAGTGGGAGCAGGCGGGCACGCGCACCGCGAGCCGGCAGCAAGAGATCTGCGAGACGCTGGCGCAAACCGCGCGCGACATCTCAGCCCAGACACAGGCGCACGCGAGCAGCACGATCGCCGAAATCGCCCAACTCGTACAAGCCGCATCGGAAGCCCCCAAGGCCGCGGCGGAAGTCGTCGCCGAATTGCGTCAGAAGCTCTCCGACAGCATGGTCCGCGACACCGCGATGCTGGAGGAGCGCAGCCGCCTGCTGGCGACGCTGGAAACGCTGCTCGATGCCGTGAACCATGCCTCCACCGAGCAGCGCTCTGCTGTCGACGCGCTGGTCGCCACGTCGGCGGATCTGCTGGATCGTGTCGGCACGCGTTTCACCGATAAGGTCGAGCTCGAGACCGGGAAGCTGGGCGCCGTGGCCGCACAGGTCACCGGCAGCGCCGTCGAAGTGGCGAGCCTGGGCGAAGCATTCGGCGCGGCCGTCCAGTTGTTCGGCGAATCGAACACCACGCTGGTCGCGCATCTGCAGCGTATCGAAGCCGCGCTGGACAAATCCCTCGCGCGCAGTGACGAGCAGTTGGCGTATTACGTGGCCCAGGCAAGAGAAGTGATCGACCTGAGCATGATGTCGCAGAAGCAGATCGTTGAAGACCTGCAACAGCTCGCGGGCAAGCGGGCGGCCGCAGGAGTTGAAGCGGCATGAGCGAGGACATCGACGGCGGCGTGGAAACGGCAGCGCCGATATGGCCCGTCTTCGGCGACCTGATGTCGGTGCTGCTGGGCGCCTTCGTGCTGATCCTGGTGGGCGTCATCGGCGTGCAACTGGAACTCTCGACCAGGCTGGAGCACGAGGTCAAGCAACGTCAGCTGGAAACGCAGCGCCGCAAGACCCTGGAGCAGGCGCTGGCAGGACCGCTTGCAGCGGGACGGGTGACACTGGTCAACGGGCGCATCGGCATCAACGGCAACGTGTTGTTCGCGCTGAACTCCGATCAATTGCAGCCCGAAGGCCGGGATGTTCTGAAGAGTCTCGCGGGGCCGCTGTCCGCTTACCTCAGGGCCAACGACCAGATCCTGATGGTAAGCGGCTTTACCGATGACCGGCAGGTGCGGGAGGCTAACCGTCGCTTTGCCGACAACTGGGAGCTATCGGCCCAGCGCGCGCTGACGGTGACCCGTGCATTGATCGATGAAGGCGTTCCCTCCTCGTCCGTATTTGCAGCCGCGTTCGGTTCCCAGCAACCCGTCAGTTCGAATGCCGACGACCAGGGCCGGGCCAGAAACCGGCGCGTGGAAATAGCACCGGTTCCGAGACCTTCGACCGCAACGGTGAAGTCCGGTGAGTAGTGTGACTAGCGTGGGTAGTGCGAGCCATGGCGCCAGCGGTGTGGCAAGCGACGCCCGGGCAACGCTCGACGCGTGGCGCGAGCGCGGCGCCGATCGCATGGATCCCATCCGCTTTCATTTCATCGAGGCGCTGGCTCGGCGGGCAGCAGGCCACAGCGGCGAGACACGACGCATCCTGGATAACAGGCTGTCCAAGCTGATCGAGGCTTATGCCGGCGATCTCGAACATGCTGCGTCTGAGGCTGCCGATGCTCGCAAGGGCATCGACATCACTGGCAACGGCAACGGCAACGGCAACGGCAACGCAGCATCATCCGGCGAGGCCGTTCGCGGAGCGCTGGCCGAACTGATCGACTACATCGCCCACGCGCCGGCAGACGGAAACGACTCCGCAGCAGGTAACGTCGCGCCCCGGCGCCCTTCTTATCCAGAACTGGAGGCGCTCGACTACTTCAGGGAGACCTGGTCCAAGGTCCGCTCCGAAAAACAGTTGCGGCAGTCGTTGAAGAAAGCGCCGGGTAACGCCGGTCCGCTCAACTCGAGCAGCCTCGTGCATCGGTCGCTCTCGCTGATGCGCGAACTGTCGCCTGGGTATCTCCAGCAGTTCCTGTCGTACGTCGACGCCTTGTCGTGGATGGAGCAGATGAATGGCGGCGGCGCCTCGCCGGCTAAAGACGCGCCTCGCACCACAAGCGTGAGAAAAAGTGCCCGGAGCAAACCGCGCTAACGCCCTGGGGACGGATCAGCCGAAGCTTAAGCCATCACAGTCGGACCAGAAACCATCCTCCGGTCTGCGCCGTTTTCACACCCGATATCGCGATCTAGACACAGACCTCTATCTGGGACAATCAGATTGTACTAGCTGGTTAAAATCTGAAAATGTTCGAATCCCTGCTGTCCGACGAAGATTGGCAACGCATTGCCCACCTGTTCCACCATGACGCCACGCCGCGAGTCGGCCGACCACGGCGAGATCCGCGCGAGATCGTGAACGCCATACTGTGGATCGTTCGCAATGACGAAAAGTGGCAGCGCCTCCCCGCAAGCTTTCCACCGTCGCAAACCTGTTACATCAAATGGCTGGAATGGCGACGCTCCGGGATGATGTCGAAGGTTTTCGCCGAACTTGGCATGTGCGAGCAGTTAGAACATTGATCGTTCAGGGTGCGATGACTGCAGGATAAAACGCACCGCTTTGTTTGTCGGCCGCAGGCAGGCTGGCAATCGATTGACGATGCCGGCGGTATCTAAGCAGCCGTACGCCCATGTCTGATCCTGCGGTTTAGCGGCTCGGAATAAAGCCGTGCAATGCCGGCACTTAATGCCGCCGACAGCACCAAAAACCCAGCCAATAGCAGCAGTTTTGTATCACCGTCCACAATGCGCGGCGGCCACATTGTCCGCATCGCGCCAAGCACGATGAGATGGAACAGGTAAAGCTCATAGCTAATACACCCGAACCACTCGAAGCCCAGCAGAACCCGGACACCTCCAACGCCAGGCGCGGCCGGTCGACAGTACGCACCCAGCAATAACACAGCAGTGCCTGATGCCATTCCCGTCACACCGAGGACGTTGGTTTCTGCAATGGGCCCAACCAGGTACAGAAACGTCATGGCAACCACCGCAATGCATTGCAGGAGCGTGGCCGCGCGAGCGCGCAGCGCTGTCCGTTTCGCGAGTACGGCCGTGCAGCAACCGATCGCGATGCCGTCGAACGAAGCAAAATAAGCGTAGAGAAAGCCGCCTTCGTCACCCTGATGGACAAAGCGGTAAAACGGGCCAACGAGGATGATCGCAGCCCAGAAAACCAGCAGGCGTGACTCCCGCTTCAGGACGAGGCAGAGAATCGGGAAGAACAGGTAAAACACCTCCTCCACCGACAACGACCACAGCACACCCAAAGGGTAGTTGACCCACCCGTGCAAGCCGACGAGCACATTCATCCAGAAGGTCAACGACGCCAGATTGACGAGCCAGAAAGAGACCGGTGTGCCGGCCGGCGCGTGATTCTGAAAGATGGCGACACCCGCCAGCGCGAGCAGATTGACCGTGCCGAGCAACAGCAGCAGACACGGAATGATCCGCGCGACACGCAATCGATAAAATGCCCGCGCGTTGATGCCGCTGAGACCAGACCAACGATGTTGCGCGTTCGACGTAATCAGATAGCCCGAGATCACGAAGAACATCGTCACCCCATAATTACCATTTCGAGCGACAGCGCGCACCGCTTCCCATCCGAATGCTTTCGCCAGCCATGTATCGTTCAGACGGTACGCGATGTTGAAGTGATGAAACAGGACAAGAAGAATCGAGACGCCGCGGATCACATCGATCCGCGAGTTACGCTGGCCAACCGTCATCATGTCCGATCCGAAGTCCACTTCACGAATGCCGCACCGACCTCGCGCAAGACGGCCTCCCTGGCGGGCATGCCGAGCGCCGGCGCATCGTAATAGGCGGCGATGAGAAGTGGCGCGCGTTGCGGTGGGCGCACGATCGCATAGTCGTTGGTTTCTTCTTCTACGCTTGTTCCGGGTCTGTCACCCGCTATCCAGTCCGGCGGTAACGCCGCGCGGAGCCGGTTCAAACCCGGCTTGCAGGCAATCATCCAGTTTTCCAGTTGCGCGCGCGATTGGGGACTCAGAACGTTCCTCAGCAGAATTCTGCTCGCCGACTTCGTGATCGATCGAGGTGTGGTGGTGTCGAGCACCCCGCTATATTTGTTCGACTCGGGCTCGTACCGATCGGAGCGGGTAACGGTGTCGCCGAGACCGCGAACGAATTGCGTCAGGCCAGCGGGACCGCCGGCGCTTTTCATCAACAACACGGCCGCCGTGTTGTCGCTCACTTCGACGACGGCCTGGCACAACGCGCCGACCGACATCGCACCTTCCGCGACGTGTGCCTTCGTCACAGGCGACGTAAAGATGAGGTCTTTCCCGGTGTAGGGCACAAGGCGGGCAAGATCCTCCTTGCCGGCATCGACGCGGGCGAGCACCAGCGCGGCGAGCAAACCCTTAAAGGTGCTACACATCAGAAAGCGCTCGTCAGCGCGATGCGCCAGGGTTCGGCCTGAACCGGTATCGATAGCGAACACGCCAAGGCGTCCACCATTGCGGCGTTCGATATCGGCTAACGGAGAGGCATTTGCGGCCAGCGTGGCTGTGGCGCCAAGGCCGAGGAGTATGGGCAACCCGAGCGTCAAGCTCCGGCGTGTTGCAGAGATGCTCAAAGAATCGTCCTCACATTCAATTCGCTCACGAGGACCACGCGATGGATGGCAAAGGTCAGGAATATCGCGCTGCTATCTGACATCCGGCCGACTGGTTTCCATGCTTGCGTTGCGGCGGGCGCCGGTCCCGGTTCAACATAAAAAACGGGCCAGCCCTGTGTAGGGCTGGCCCGCTCACTGCGCAAAAATCACGTCTGAGGATTCGCGTCGTCTGTGGTTTGAGCATTGTCGGCGTCGTCCTGCTTCTCGCCGTCTTTCTTCTGGACCAACGACTCCAATGCGCCGGCGCCTTCAAAGCCTGCAACCGCTGCAATGCCCTTTGTTAGCAAGCCTGCATCCGGATCGACTTTCTCTGCTGCCTCAACGGCTGCTACTGCCCCTGCGATCTTGCCTACTTCGTCCAAGAGTCCCATTTCGCCCTCCGCGAGAAAAAGTGAAATGCCATCCTCTCACGAACTCGACGCCTTGTCGTCAAATGTAAAATTGACTTACCAGTTTGCCGCCAGCCCGAAATGACATTGAAAGAAATCGTTCATACGCGTGCTTAAATCGCCTTCGTCACCGCACGGTTGCAGCCGGATCGGTCATGCTGGCGTGGCCCGTTTATAACCGTTCGGGGTACGTGGCCCAGTTGAAGGGCTGCAGCTTCCTGGTGTCGAATCGCCGTTTGTGACACGCGAGAGTCGTGCTGGAAAGCAGGTGCACTGCTTTTGACCTCTAGCGCCTGGGTGGCTGCGGGTTATTCGCCGGATTGGTATCGAACCGTGCGACGCTTCTGACGCCATCGTCACTGACGATTGCCTCCAGTTCGGCTTCCAGCACGTCGGTGATTTCCCTGCCGTATATCTCGTCGCCATTCACGTAGACAGTGAACGACTGCAAGTACTTCGCCTTTTTCTCCGGGTTCTCAATCGTCTGCCGGGTCCATTGATAAAGCGGATAGTTTTCCGGATCCTGCTTTTCTGCTTCACTCACATAGTCGGCGAAAGCGTCAAATTGACACTTCAAGGTCGCGTTGTGCCTGCTCAAAACATCACGAAGCGAGGCATGCGAGGCGCTCGCCGGTTCTGCACGCAGATCGCTTGCAAGGTCAGGCGAGACGGAGATTCTTAGCTGGAATTGCCATGTGGTGAGTTCCATGTCTACCTCGGTATCGAATCACGAGCGCGCGCTCGCGGACGTGAGAGAAGGTAGCACGACCGCGATCCATCGGCGCTTCGAACCAAAGCGCAGATTCTGAGCCTCGTCACCCGCGTCAGCCAGAAACGCATCCACCTCAAGCTGCTTTCTGGCAAGCAGTCCATCAGCACGCTGCTCTCAATCCAGCAGCAGGAAATCCCTTTCCTGTCTGTCGATCAGTAACAGGGGCCGCTCGCCCCGATGGCATAGCTCGTGCTTTGTAGTCCATCGGGTCAAGAGCCTGGCCGCTCTGGCTTACTCCACCTATCGACTCAAGAGCAGGCGCATGACATCACAAAACCAGCGTGAAAAATTGCCACTTTCATACGGCACCGACTATGAACAGTTGGCCGCCAGATTCAGGCCGATCTTCGACAGGATCGCGGCAGGCGCGCTCGAACGCGAGCGCAATCGAGCGCTTCCCTACGAGCAGATTGTCTGGTTGAAGGAGGCCGGATTCGGCGCCGTCAGGGTGCCGCGCGAATACGGCGGCGCGGGTGCGTCACTCCCGCAACTCGTGCGACTTCTAATCGAACTGGCCGAGGCCGATTCGAGTTTGCCGCAAGCATTGCGCGGCCACTTCGCCTTCGTCGAAGACAGGATCAATACGACACCCGGCGCTGCGCGCGAAAAATGGCTGCAACGCTTCGTGGCGGGTGAAATCGTCGGCAATGCGTGGACCGAAGTCGGTGCAGTCAAGATTGGAGACGTAATCACGCGTGTATCGCGTAGCGACAACCAGTGGGTCGTCAACGGAACGAAGTACTACAGCACGGGTAGCATCTTTGCCGACTGGATCGACGTCTACGCGCAGCGCGACGACAATGGCGCCGACGTCATCGCGGCGGTGAGCACGCATCAGGTTGGCGTCAAACAAAGCGATGACTGGGACGGTTTCGGCCAACGTACCACCGGAAGCGGGACGTCTGTTTTCGACAACGCCGTGGTCGAGGAAGAGAACATTATCGATTTCTCCACGCGCTTCAAATACCAGACGGCGTTCTATCAACTCGTGTTGATCGCCGTGATCGCAGGTACGGGGCGCGCCGCATTGCGTGACATTTCGCATGAAGTACGCAAACGTACCCGGGTTTACAGCCACGGTAACGCGCCGCGCGTCAGTGAAGACGCTCAGGTGCAGCAGGTGGTGGGACAAATAGCGGCACGCGTGTACGCGGCAGAGGCCGCCGCCGTGCGAGCCGCGGAGCCATCACAAAGCGCGTACGAAGCGCGCTTCGGCGCGGACCGCGATGCTGAACACGCTGCGAACGTGGCGGCCGAAATTGAATCGGCAAAGGCGCAGGTCGCCGTAGCCGGTTTGATTCTGCAGGCCACCACCGACCTGTTCAATGCACTCGGCGCTTCGGGCATTAGCGAAAACAAACTATTGGATCGTCACTGGCGAAACGCGCGCACCGCTGCGTCACACAACCCGCTGATCTACAAGGAGCGGATCGTGGGTGATTGGGAAATCAACGGCACTCAACCACCGTTTGTCTGGCAGATCGGCAACAGCAGATCGGTAGAGTAATCCACTTGCGTCGCAGTGTGCTGCGTCGAGCGTGGGCCGATTTCGCAAGCGGCCCATGCTCGCGCCTCACCGCATGCGGATGGATAGTGCACATCCGGCGTGGCCGGATCGTGTCTACTTTTGCGCGGAAATCTGCTTGGCCCGAATCAGTCGTGCGCGCAACACATTGCGGCTAATGCCGAGCAGCCTCGCAGCCTGAATCTGGTTCCGGTAGCAGAAGTCGAACGCCACGCGCATCACCGTGTCTTCGATCTGTTCGAACAGATTGCCCTCTGCGTTATCGAAGAGATGACGCAACGCCCCCTCCAACCCTTCCAGCGGTGTGGACGCAACAGGTTCACTCGCCGCGCGTCGCGCCGCGTGAATCCCGAACGACGACATCTGCAGATCGCCCTCGCCCAGTGAATCGCTGCGGCACACCAGCAACGCATAGTGGATAACGTTTTCGAGTTCGCGAATATTGCCGGGCCAACTATGTTCCAGCAACTTTCGCTCCGCGCGCGGCTCAATGCCAACGGGGCCGTAGCCCAGCCGGTTCCGGTACTCTTCAATGAAGTAGCGGGCCAGCGGCAAGATATCGCCAGGCCGATCGCGCAGTGTCGGCACGGCCAGATGCACAACGTTCAGTCGATAAAACAGGTCCTCGCGGAAATGGCCCGCCGCCACCGCGTCCTGCAAGTGCACATTGGTGGCCGCCAGCACGCGCACGTCGATGGGAATGCTCCTGCGCGAGCCGAGCCGCACGATCTCACGTTCCTGCAATACGCGCAGCAGCTTGACCTGCATCGACAGCGGCAGATCGCCGATCTCGTCCAGAAACAGCGTCCCGCCATTAGCGGCTTCGAACCAGCCGGGTTTGGCACAGAACGCTCCCGTAAACGCGCCTTTCTCGTGGCCGAACAACTCGCTCTCCACCAGCGATTCGGAGAACGCCCCGCAATTGACCGCGACAAACGGGCCGTTCTTGCGAGCACTCAGGTTATGCACATGGCGTGCGACCAGCTCTTTACCCGTTCCTGTCTCGCCGATCACGAGCACGTTAGCGTCGCTCGGCGCCACCATGCGAATGCGTTCGAGCAACGCCAGCGATTGCGGGTCGGAGAAGACCTGGGCGGTCGCGCGAATGGACGTGGTCAGCGTGCGCTTGTCGGGCATCGTCAACACAGGCAGTGCTTCCGTTCGCTCGATGACCGACCGGTCCGGTAACGCGTGATTGAGTGAATAGTTCATGAGTAGAAGCTCGGCGTCGGATATCGTTGCGTCAGAGCCCATTCGCCGATTTCTCGAAGCTTATAGGCAAGCGGATCGTGAAGCGTATGGGTGCGCAGATTTCGCCAGTGGCGGTCCAGTCGCAGCGCGCCATGCGTCGCGCGCGCGCCGGCCACATCGAACATACGGGTACAGATGGTGAGCCCGATTTCGGTGGCGGCAACTTTGGCCGTTGCGATCGCCAACGCCACCTCGCCGCGCTCGGTGTCGGTCAGCGCATCCGCTCTGTTCCAGGCCGCATCGAAACGGTCTGCCGCGCGATCGGTCAACAGCCGCGCCGCCTCGAGGCCCGCCCAAAACTCGCCGTACTGACCGAGGATATAGGGATCCGCCGCGGTGGTTTGCACGCCAGACGTATGCCACGGACGCGCTTCATGAAGCGTGTAATGGCGAGCATCGTTGAATGCGCTTTCGCCGATGCTGAGATAGACATTCGTCAGAATCAGTTGCGCGAGCAAGGGACGCAGACAGGCAAAAGGCGTCGAGAGCGGCCCGGGGTCGGTCAGAATCTCGTGATTCTCCACACGCACCTTTTCCAACGTCACGGTGCCGCTGTCCGTTTGGCGCTGGCCGATGTTGTTCCAATCCTCCGCAACGGAAATACCCGTGCGCCCGGTCGGTATGGCCGCGACCAGCAACGTTCCGGTGCCGACGTCTCGCGCGGAAGCAATCAGCATTTCAGAATCGAGGGCGCCGGAACAGAAACTCTTCTGCCCGCTGAACTCGCGCCAATCCGCGTGCGAGTGGCTGACAGCCCGCTCATCGAGTGGGTTTAACGCATTGCCCCAGAACCACTGGCGGCGGGCAGTCTGTTCGAACCAGGCGCGCCACTGCGCCGGCGAACCGAACAGACGCACGGTTGCCAGCATCAGATGATGGAAGCCAAACACATGGCCGAGCGAACTGTCGGCCCGCCCGAGTGTGCGAACCACGTCCAACGTCTGCTGCCAGTTGGCGCCGAGCCCGCCATGCACTTCGGGAATACTCATCGCCAGAAGACCGCTGGCGCGCAATGCGTCGCGCTCGGCTTTCGGTGTTCCGCCCCGCGCGTCACGCTCAGCGGCGGTGAGCGCAAAAGTGGTCGCGAGCCGCTGCGCGATCTGCAGTGGCGGTTCAGTTGCCGATGCAGTCGCCGCGCCCGGTAGCACGGAAGCCGGAGCATCCGGCAGTACGTAGGTCGAATTCATATGGGCAAAGACACTCACCCCGCTACGTGCGGGTGGGACCGTTATCTGTCGGTTGACGGGTGTTGAATGGCGTCGATCAGGATTGCTTCCTGAGAGACATATTCTGACCATCTACCGCGACTTCCGATGCATTTTGTTGTGGTAACCAAAGTCAAATTGCTGCTTACGCAGCAACATCGTTATGGATGCTGCCTCTGCATCAGCATCACCTCCTCCCCACGCCTCCCTGGCAGCAGACCTACTGGAATTCTGAAAGCCTGCACGTCCATCGCCGGAACACAGAACTGCTGCTCCAGCAGCAGCGTTGAGGCCATATTGCTTCGTCAGCTTCATACGTCAGCCTGCAATGGTTCTATGCCAGCGCGATATGCACGGAGGCAAAAACCTCAAACGGTTATGCCGTTTGACTTGGCGCGCGATCGCCGTGGGTCCGTAGATTCCCTCCATGCCAGTCCTGTCCCCGCAAAACCGGATGGCACGGTATTCGCTAGATAAGCTGCACTCCCGATTAATTTTCTTTCGCTTGAAAGGATCGTTCGAATGAGCAACAGATTGAAAGTGGTCGCCGTCTCCGGCGGATTGCAACGGCCGTCGCGCACTCTCGTCGTGGTCGAACGCCTGCTTGCCTCGCTCGGCGACACGCTGCCGATCGACGCGCATCTCGTCGAATTGGGACAGATCGCCTCTCGCCTCGCCAGCGCGGTTCAACGCTCGCAGGTCCCGGCCGACGTGGAAGCACATATCAAGGCGATCGAATCGGCAGACCTGCTGGTCGTCGCAAGCCCGGTTTATCGCGCGTCGTATACGGGCCTCTTCAAGCATCTGTTCGATCTCGTGCATCACGAGGCGCTGTTCGACGTGCCGGTTCTGCTGGCCGCAACAGGCGGCAGCGATCGTCACGCGCTCGTCATCGATCATCAACTGCGTCCGCTGTTCAGCTTCTTTCAGGCTCGCACGTTGCCGGTCGGCGTCTATGCGTCGGAAGCGGATTTCAGTGGCTACGCGATCTCGAACCCGGCACTGGAAGAGCGCATTGCGCTCGCCGTGACGCGCGCGCGCCCATGGCTGCATGCCGGCCGCATCCCTGCTTCTTTCCCGCAAGCCGCAACGCTCGCGGCATAGCCCTTTCATCCCATCCTCAGGAACATCATGAGCCAGAACCCCTCTCACGACGACGCCGTCAAGTTCGCCTACTGGGTGCCCAACGTCAGCGGCGGTTTGGTCGTCAGCACGATCGAGCAGCGCACCGACTGGAGTCTCGAGTACAACGAGAAGCTCGCACAAACCGCGGAGAAAGCGGGTTTCGACTACGCGCTGAGCCAGATCCGCTTTACCGCCGGATACGGCGCGGAATATCAACACGAATCGGTTTCGTTCAGCCAGGCGCTGTTGCACGCGACAACCAAACTCAAGGTGCTGGCCGCGATTCTGCCGGGTCCGTGGCACCCCGCTGTCGTTGCCAAACAACTGGCCACAATCGACCATATTTCGAATGGCCGCATTGCGATCAACGTAGTGAGTGGCTGGTTCAAAGGCGAATTCACCGCACTCGGCGAACCGTGGCTCGAACACGACGAACGCTATCGCCGCTCGAAGGAATTCATTCAGGCACTCAAGGGCATCTGGACGCAGGACAATTTCACCTTCAAGGGTGACTTCTACCGCTTCAACGATTACACGTTGAGTCCCAAACCGGTACAAAAACCGCATCCGGAAATCTTCCAGGGCGGCAGTTCGCGCGCCGCGCGTGATAACGCGGCCAGTGTCTCCGACTGGTACTTCACTAACGGCAATACGCCGGAGAATCTGAAAGCGCAAATCGACGATATTCAGACCAAGGCAGCGAAAAACAATCACAAGGTACGTATCGGTGTGAATGCCTTCGTGATTGCCCGCGATACCGAAGAAGAGGCCAAGGCCGTGCTCGCCGACATCATCAAACATGCGCACGTCGAAGCCGTGCATGCTTTCGGCGACGCCGTCAAACAGGCCGGCCAGGCTTCACCGGAAGGGGAAGGCAACTGGGCCAAGTCGAGTTTCGAAGACCTCGTGCAATACAACGACGGTTTCCGCACCAATCTCATCGGTACGCCGCAGCAGATCGCCGAGCGCATCGTCGAATTGAAATCGATCGGCGTGGATCTCGTGCTGACGGGCTTTCTCCATTTCATCGAAGAGGTGGAGTATTTCGGCAAACGGGTTCTGCCGCTGGTGCGCAAACTCGAACTCAAGCAGCAGACCAAGGCCGCTTGAACATGACCCAGGCACCGCCGTCCACGCTACCGGACTGGCTGCGCCATCAGGCGCAGCACCGGCCGCACGCCATCGCATTGCGGCACAAGCGGCTGGGCACATGGCACGCGTTGTCGTGGCAAGACGTCGCAACGGCGGTCGAGCAGTTAGCCGGCGGCCTCGCACAACGTGGCTTTGCGACGGGCGACGCGCTGCTGCTCGTCAGTCATCCGCGCGAAGAGGCGCTGCTACTGTCGCTGGCGGCGCAGTGGAACGGTGGCGTCGCGATACCGCTCGACCCACACCTCGCTGACGACGCGTTGCGCTCGGTACTCACGCTGATTGCGCCATGCTTCGTGTTTGCCGAAGACGACAGTCAGATAGATCGTCTGTTGACGCACGAGGGATTGCACGTGATTGACGCCAATCCGCGCAACTTGACTCCGCATCCGCATCCCGCCGTAACCGACTACCGTGCATTGCCACTCCACAACGAGAACGGTTTGCCACCCGCTGTCCGGCCCCATGACGACGCATTCGCCTTCGTGCGCCACGATGCCGATGGGCAACTCGTTGAACAGCGTTTCCCGCATGCAACGCTGGTGCGTGAAGCACAGCAACTCGTCGCCACAGAGAAACTGAACGCAGACGACGAAGCGTTTGCCGCACGCGCATTCGCCGCCGCATCTCAGGCGCGCTATCTGATTGCGCCCTGGCTACTGAGCGGCTTTCGCCTCAATTTCCCGGAGTCGCTCGCAACCCGCGACAACGATCGCCGCGAACTCGCACCGACACTGGTTGCCGGCACTCGCGAAACTTACGCCCGCGTGGCACAACTCGTCGACGAGCGTTTGCCTGGCACGCGCTCGTGGCGACGCCGTCTGATCAATCGTGCGCAACGCAGACAGGGAGGTCCGTTGGCCCGTGCGTTGACCTGGTGGCTCGTCACCCGTCCGCTACGCGAAGTGATCGGGTTCTCACGCACCCATGCGGCGCTCGTCATCGGGCCGCCGCTCGACGACAAAACTGCGGCGCTATTCGAGGCATTACGCGTCGACGTGCGCGCCTGGCCCGATACCGGCGACTGGCAACGTGTCGAACATAAGCGTCAGGCGGCGGCACCGCAACGCTATGCGGCAGACGGTGCGTCTGAACAACCGGCCTATTGATTATTGATGCATGACTCAACGTTCAATGACTTCACCCTCGAACCCGCTCCTCTCGCTCGACCATATCTCACTGTCGTTCAAAGGCGTGAAAGCAGTCACGGATATCAGTTTCGCTGTCCGTGCGGGTGAAATCTGCGCGCTGATCGGCCCGAATGGCGCTGGCAAAAGCTCATTGCTCAACGTGATCAACGGCGTCTATGAACCGCAGCACGGCAGCGTGCATTTCGACGGCCACGCCTATCGGCGCATGAATCCGTATCACGCGGCACACAGCGGTATTGCCCGCACGTTTCAGAACATCGCGCTGTTTCGCCGGATGAGCGTACTGGACAACGTGCTCACAGGCCGCAATCTGCATCGGCGCAGCACGTGGTTCGAGCAGACTTTTGGCATCGGCCGCGCGCGCAGCGATGAAACGGCGCAACGCCGCTATGCCGAAGTCGTGATCGAGGCGCTCGACTTGCAGCGCTATCGGCACACCACCGTCGGCACCTTGCCATACGGCGTTCAAAAGCGCATTGAACTGGCCCGCGCCCTCGCCGCCGAGCCACGTCTCTTACTGCTCGACGAACCGATGGCCGGCATGAATGCCGACGAAAAACGTGCAATGGCCGGCTATGTGCTCGACGCCAACACGCAATTCGGCGTGACCGTCGTACTCATCGAGCACGACATCGGCGTGGTGATGGACCTGTCGGATCACGTCGTGGTGCTCGACTACGGCAAGAAGATCGCCGACGGCGCCCCAGCCGATGTGCGCACCAACCCGGACGTGCTGGCCGCTTATCTCGGCACCCGTCACTGAGAGAATGAACGACATGGGATTTTTCCTTGAGGTACTCGTTGGCGGCTTGCTGGCGGGCGTGATGTATTCGATGGTCGCGATCGGTTTCGTGCTGATTTACAAAGCATCCGGCGTATTCAATTTCGCGCAGGGTTCGATGGTTCTGTTTGGCGCGCTCACGTACGTGAGTCTGGTCGAACGGCATGTCAATCCCGTGCTTGCATTCGGCTTGACGCTAGCGGCACTGGTGCTGATTGCATTGCTGATCGGCCGCCTCGTATTGCGGCCGCTGGTCAATCGGCCACCCATTGTCCTGTTCATGGCGACGCTCGGCCTGAGCTTCATTCTTGAAGGCGCGGCGCAATTATTCTGGGGTGCCCAGGTGCACGGTCTGGATCTGGGCATCGACGACAAACCGCTGAACGTGGCCGGCGTCATGATCAGCCAGTTCGACGTCTTTGCCGCGGCGACCGCCGGCGCGCTGGTGATCGGCCTGTCGCTTCTGACCAATCGCACGCGACTCGGCTTGTCGCTGCGGGCCGTCGCCGACGATCCGCTCGCTGCGCTCGCCATCGGCATACGGCTGCCGCGCGTGTGGGCGATCGTATGGGCGCTGGCAGGCTTTGTCAGCCTCGTGGCGGGGCTCCTGTGGGGCGCGCGCCTCGGCGTGCAGTTCTCGTTGTCGCTGATCGTGCTGAAGGCGCTGCCGGTGCTGATCATCGGCGGATTTTCGTCAATCGGCGGAGCGATTGTGGGTGGTTTATTGATCGGCGCATCGGAGAAGCTTGCCGAGGTCTATGTCGGCAGCCTGCTCGGCGGCGGCATCGAAAACTGGTTTCCCTATCTGCTCGCGATGCTGTTTCTGCTCGCGCGGCCTGTTGGCCTGTTCGGCGAACCCGCCGTCGAACGCGTGTGAGGCTGGCTATGTCATCTCCTCACGCCACCGTCAACGCACCGCGCAAGTTCAAACCGTACTCGGTGCAATTGCCGCGGCTGAAGTTATCGCTCACAGCAATTCTCGCGCTGATCGCGTTCATCGCCGTGCCCGTATTCGGCAACGACTATTGGCTCAACGCGATTCTGATTCCGTTCCTCGTGCTGTCTCTCGCGGGACTCGGGCTGAACCTGGTCACGGGCTACGCGGGCCAGCTCTCGCTCGGCTCCGCTGCATTCATGTCGGTGGGCGCCTATGCCACCTACAACCTGATGGTGCGGGTGCCGGGCTTGCCGCTGGTTGTCGATCTGCTGCTCGGGGGATTGATCACGGCCGTGGTCGGCGCCGTGTTCGGTTTGCCGAGCTTGCGCATTAAGGGGTTCTACCTGATCGTCTCGACGCTGGCTGCCCAGTTCTTTGTCGAATGGATCTTTACGCGAGTCAGCTGGTTTTCCAACGACGACACCTCAGGCGTGCTCAGCGCGCCGCGCCTCACAGCGTTCGGCTGGAAAATCGACACGCCGGCCGCACGTTATCTGCTCGTACTTGGCGTCACCACGATCCTGTTCCTGCTCGCAACCCGCCTCGTACGCAGCGAACTCGGCCGACGCTGGATGGCCGTGCGCGACATGGACACTGCCGCGCGCGTGATCGGCATTCCGATCGGCCGCACCAAACTGCTCGCGTTCGCGCTGAGCTCATTCGTGATCGGCATTGCGGGCGCATTGTGGGCGTTTGCTTATCTGGGCACGGTCGAGCCGCACGGCTTCGATCTCAATCTGTCGTTTCAGGTGTTGTTCATCATCATCATTGGCGGCATGGGGAGCATCGGCGGGAATTTTCTGGGCGCAGCGTTCATCGTGCTGTTGCCGATCCTTCTCTCGAATGCGGCAGGCGCGCTCGCCAGCGTCGGCATCGAAGCCGGTCAGTTGCAGAACCTGCAGAAGATCCTCTTCGGCACATTGATCATTGTTTTTCTCATCAAGGAGCCAGACGGGCTCGCAAGGCTGCTTCAGACCGCGCGCAACCGTCTGCGCGACTGGCCGCTGCGCGCATGAATCCGGTTTCATCCATCGCTCTTTTAACCATCGTTTATCTATTCAAGGTCTATCCAGTATGAATTTCATTGACTCCCTCAAGAGGCGTGGGACGGCTTCGCGCGTTGCTGCTGTCGCAAGCCTCATGCTTGCCCTCGCCGCCGCATTTGCGTCCAACGCGCAGGCCGCGGGCGAAGAATACTTCCCGCTGCAAAGCTACCGCGTCGGGCCGTATGCGGCAGGCGGCAGCGGCTTCTTCGGCGGCTTCATCGACTATATGAACCTGATCAACAAGCGCGACGGCGGCGTCAACGGAGTCAAGCTGACGTGGAGCGAATGCGAAACCGAATACGTCGTGGAAAAAGGCGTGGAATGCTATGAGCGGCTCAAGGGTGGCCTGAACGGCGCGCCGGCTGCGGCGACCAATCCGCTTTCAGTCGGGATCGCCTACGCGACACTCGACCGCTCAACCGCCGACAAGATCCCGCTGGTCACGATCAATCACGGTCGCACGGATTCCACCGACGGCGCCGTGTTTCCGTACGTGTTTCCGCTTCAACTCAACCCGTATAGCGAAGTCTCGGCGATCATCAATTACATCGGTCAGCAGTCAGGCGGCCTGAATCAGCTCAAGGGCAAGAAGATCGTGGTGCTCTACCATGGTTCGCCCTATGGCCGTGAGACGATTCCCGTGCTCGATGCGCTCGCCAAAAAGTATGGCTTTGAACTCACGCAGATCGAAGTCCCGCACCCGGGTAACGAACAGGGCTCTCAGTGGCTCACCATCCACCGGATCAATCCGGACTGGGTGATTCTGCGTGGCTGGGGCGTGATGAATCCGGTCGCGTTGAAGTCGGCGCAGAAGGTGGGCTTTCCGGCGAATCACATTATCGGCAACATCTGGAGCAATTCGGAAGAAGATGCGCGTCCGGCGGGCGACGCCGCGAAGGGCTTCATTTCGATCACTACGCATCCGTCGGGTACCGGGTTCCCGGTGCTTCAGGCGATCAATCAGTACGTGATCAAACCCGGCAACGGCAACCTGAAGGACCCGGCGCGCTTCGGCACGGTGTACTACAACCTGGGCGTCGTGAACGGCATTCTCAATGTCGAAGCGTTGCGCGTGGCTCAGGCGAAGTACGGCAACAAACCGCTTACTGGCGAACAGGTGCGTTGGGGATTCGAGCATTTGAATCTCGACGACGCGCGTCTTAAACAGCTGGGTGCGTACGGCCTGGTTCAACCGCTGAAGTTGTCGTGCTCCGATCACGAGGGCGGCGGCGCCGTGCGCTTCCAGCAATGGGACGGACAGCAATGGAAAGTGATCAGCGGCTGGGTTCAGGCGGATCGTGCCCTGCTGCGCCCCATCATCGAGAAGTCGGCGAACGCGTACGCGAAAGAAAAGGGTATTACGCCGCGCGATTGCAGCAAGGATCTCTGAGCATGGGCGCCGCCCCGATCCTGCAGGTCGAGGACATTGCCGTGACGTATAGCCAGCTCATTCCGGCATTGCGCGGCGTTTCACTGACAGTGCCGTCCGGCGCCATCGTCGCGCTGCTGGGCGGCAATGGCGCGGGCAAGACGACCACGCTGAAGGCCATCTCGAACCTGATTCGTGCCGAGCGGGGCGAGCTGACGTCGGGCCGCATCGCGTATCGCGGCGATGCCACTACCCACGTGGACCCGTGGACGCTCGCCGAACGTGGGCTCGTCCAGGTGCTGGAAGGGCGGCGTTGTTTTGCTCATTTGTCCGTCGAAGAAAATCTGCGGCTCGGCGCGTTTGTGCGCCGGCCTCAACGCGCTGAGCTCGAAGCGGATCTCCAACGCATCTACGGGATCTTTCCGCGGCTCAAAGAACGCCGCAAGACGCTCGCGGGATATACGTCCGGCGGAGAACAGCAGATGGTTGCGATCGGCCGCGCATTGATGGCGCGGCCCTCGCTGGTGTTGCTCGACGAACCTTCTATGGGACTGGCCCCGCAAGTCGTCGAAGAAATCTTCGAGACCGTGGCTGCACTCAATCGCAACGACGGCGTCAGCTTTTTGCTGGCTGAGCAGAATGCGGCGATCGCGTTGCGGTATGCGCAGTCGGGATATGTGCTCGAAGGCGGACGCGTGGTTGCGCATGGGAAGGCAGACACGTTGCTGGAACTGGATGCGCTGCGCGATGCCTATCTTGGGCGTGGCACACCCGTCACGAGTAGCACGCGCCGGGGATCACGCCACGCTGCCCTGCGAGCGAGCGGCTAACGCCACGGACGCCTCAACATTTCAACGCTGCTGCTCAATCCTTATCCACGGAATGCGCGGCAAGTCCTTTTTCGAAGTGCGGGATCTCCTCGCCGCGGACCGGCTTGCCGAGAAGAAAACCCTGAGCATGCGTGCATCCGCAGACGCGCACAAAATTCAGCTGCTCCTGCGTCTCGATGCCTTCCGCCGTAGTCGGCATACCGATTTCTCGCGCCAAAGCCACAATCCCGCGAACCATGGCCGCGGATTCGCGCCGGTACGCGGATTCCTTCACGAACGAACTGTCGATCTTGAGCTTGTCGAACGAGAAGCGCACAAGCGTCGACATGGTGGAAAAACCGGTGCCGAAGTCATCGAGCGCCAGACCGATTCCCAATGCGCGAAGCTTTTCGATGTTGTGCCGGGTGATGACGTCGTCGCTCAACAACACCGTCTCCGTGACTTCGATATTCAGACGCGCCGGCGGCAATCCCGTCTTGCCAAGGATCGCCGCAACAGTCGACGCGAACGACTCCTCCCGCAATTGCACCGGCGACACATTCACGGCGACGCTCACTGCATCACGCCAGGTGGCAGCTTCCGCGCATGATTGCAGCAAGACCCACTCGCCGAGGGCAAGGATGAGCCCCGTACGTTCGGCAGTGGGAATAAATGCGGAGGGAGAAAGCTCGCCGCGAGTCGGGTGGGTCCAGCGAAGCAGCGCCTCGCGGCCGGAAATCGTGTCGTCGCTGAGATCGACGATCGGCTGGTACTCCATGCGCAAATCGCTGTAAGACTGCATCGCGCCTTCCAGATCGCTGCGCAGGAGACTCAAACTTTCGTCGGATGCGTGCGTGGCCGCGTCGAAGATAGCGAAGGCACTTTTGCCGCTGCGTTTGACTGCGTACAACGCGCGGTCCGCGCAAATCAGCAGTTGTGGCCCTGTATTGGCATGCTCCGGATAGAGTGAGATGCCCACACTCGCACCGATATGCACCAACGCTTCGCTCAACACGAAAGGACGCGCCAGTGTTTTGACGATGCGTTCAGCCAGCAAACGAACATCGCGGGTGGATGCCGTGCCGTCGGAAATGGCGACGAACTCGTCGCCGGCCAGGCGTCCGACAAGGTCGCCGGCCGGCAGCACTTCACGCAATCGCGTCGCCGCCTCCTGAAGGATCTGATCGCCGGCGGCATGGCCCAGGCTGTCATTGATTGCCTTGAAGCCGTCGAGGTCGATCAGTAGAACCGCGAATAAATGATCCTGCCGTAACGAGCCCGCCGCCGTGCGCTCCAACAGAAGTTCGGTAATGCGAGCGCGGTTGGGCAAGCCCGTGAGACTGTCCTGGTGAGCGAGCCGGTGACTGCTTTCACGCGCCAACAGTAACGCAACGGTGTCGCGATTGCTGCGCAACGCCACGGTGAAGAAACCGGCCGCACAAAACGGCGCCTGAAACAGCAGCACGAGTTTGCCGGAGCCGGGAGAAAGCGCCGCCCCCCACCCCAACAGCCCGAGAATGAGCGAAATCTGAAGAAGCACGAGCCGGGGTGTGCCTGCATTGCGTCCGGCCAATCCGCCGATTACGCCCACAGCGCAAACGTTACCGAGCAGAAAGAGCGTCTGGTTTCCGCTGGTATTGCACAAGAAACTGCCGAACCCGAATAAGACGGCCCAGAGAAGGCTCGCAAAGAGGAAAGCTGAGGTAGGGGTCGGCAGATTCTGGGCGCTGCGCCGGCAGCACAGCCGGATCAACGCAAGACGCGCAACCAGCAGCACGACCACGGCGCTGCTCCACCAGGCGTAAAGGGCTCTTGGGTACAGGTAGTAGGCGGTCGCGCAGACACTGATTTCGCAGATCGACGCAAACACGATCGATGCGGTTCGCGTGAACAGGTTGGCAAGCAATACCTGCCGGTTGTCGGCACTCAGGTCCTGAGCGGAGGACACCACCCACTTGAAAAATGGAGACCTTGGTTCGCTGAAAGCCATGACCTGCACATTTTCACTGGTTAGTGGATCGAATCGGACGCGCCTCGCGATTATTACGTAAACACAAAACAAAATGTCCAAAGCAACGCTACAGCCCTGCTTTGGACGCTATCACGCCGGTATATACTCGCAATGTTGTGCCGCATCCTGGCCGAACACGCGAATATGCCTTACGGATTGCCTCGCATTTGCCTCACACTCCAGCGAGAAAGAAAGTCGTTCAGTCGACTTCTACCGGCACCCGCTTTGCCAGCGCGCACATCAGTTCATACCCGATCGTGCCCGAAGCGTGAGCAACGTCATCGATCCTGACCTGCTCGCCCCACAACTCGACCTTTGAACCGATCTGCGCTTGCGGACATGACGTCAGGTCGACGGTGAGCATGTCCATCGAAACGCGGCCCACCACTTGCGTCATGACTCCATCGACAGCGATTGGCGTACCCGTCGATGCGTGCCGGGGATATCCGTCCGCATATCCGCATGCCACCACACCAATGCGCATCTCACGATTCGCAGCGAAGGCACGGCCATAACCGACCGTTTCCTGTGCCGACAATGACTGCACACCGATCACTTCGCTCCTGAGCGTCATCGAAGCACGCAAGCCCACGTCGTCAATGTGGCGCGACTGACCGGTGGGCGAACCGCCGTACAGCACAACGCCCGGACGCACCCAGTCACGATGCGCCTGGGGGTGCCACAGAACGGCCGCTGAATTCGCGAGACTTCGTTGACCCGGTATGTCGTGAGTCACCGCATCGAAACGATCCATCTGCCATGCCACGTCGCCATCGTCAGCATTCGCGAAATGGCTCATCAACGTAATGTCCGCGATGGCCGGAATCGATCTGGCTTGCTCCCACGCGGCACGGTACGCGTCGGGTCGGAAGCCGAGGCGATTCATTCCGGAGTTCATCTTCAGATGCACGTTGACGCGCTGACCTGACGAAGACAGACGCAACAGATCGAGTTGCTCATGGCAATGCACGGCCATGGAAAGATCGAATTGTTGGGCGATTTGCACGTCACCAGATCTGAACACACCTTCCAGAAGAAGAATCGGTTTGGACCAGCCCAACTCACGCACGCGGACCGCTTCATCGAGATCAAGCAGCGCGATGCCATCTGCACTCGCGAGCGCCGGGAAAACGCGGTCGATTCCATGTCCATATGCGTTGGCTTTGACTACGGCCCAGGCCCGTGATCGAGACGCGCGCTGCTTGACGAGGGAGAGGTTGTGGCTGACTGCGCCAGGGTGAATCTGTGCAACGATCGGGCGTGGCATGGGAGGTGTTGGGGACTTGTTTAGAAGGAAGGGATGCCTGTTGCTAAAAGCCGGCGCTACCGCCAACAGGCAGGCTTTCCCACTATCGTATCTAGCCTCAACCAGTTTTTGTTACTGTATTGTTTTAATTTTTTGGGTTTATTTGTCGATTCGCCCGACCGGGTATCCGTCTACCCCAATACCCTTTCCGCGGCAGAACCGTCCCATACCGGGACGGTTCCTCATTTCACAAAGGCAATACTGACGGGAGTCGGTACGCCCACCGATTGCCCCGTGTCCGACACCATGCCAGACGTAGGGTCAATGCTGAACACATTCACCTTCCCGCTACGTTGATTGGCGACCAGCATCCATTTTCCCGACGGATCGATTGCAAATCCCCACGGTCTTTCACCGCCCGAGGACGTGCGCTGAACCAGCGAAAGCTCTCCCGAATCAGAGCTAATGCGATAGACGACTAGCGCATTTTCTCCCCGGTCCTCGACATAGACAAAACGCCCATCATGGCTCACCGCAACCTCCGCGCCGCTTTTCACGCCCTGAAAATTCTGGCTGCTTGTCGGCACCGATTGCACCGGTGTCAAACGCCCCTGCGATGCATCCCAGCGTAGCACCATGATCTCTGCGGTCAGTTCGGTTAGCAGATAAACGTACCGACCGTTCGAACCGAAAGCAAGGTGACGGGGACCACTGCCGGGCGGAACAATGAAGGACCGCGGATCGGTCCCGTCGTCCGGTGACAACGAATGGGCGGCGCGGTCAAAGCCATAAACAAACACACGATCGGCGCCCAGATCGGGAACGAGTGCGTATCGACCTGACGGGTCGACTGTGGCGCTGTGTGCATGCGCGCTCGCCTGCCGGCGGTTCGGTCCGGAACCTGTCTCCTTGATCGTGGACACAAGCGAGCCCAGGCTTCCGTCGCGATTGACCGCAATGCTCGACACGGACCCGCCGCCGTAGTTGGCAGCGAGTAAGGTCATCGAGGGTGTGTCCAGGCCCAGATTCGTGGTTCCACTGCCTCGTGTGGCGACCTCGTTCAATCGGGTGAGCGCACCGGTCCCGCGATCCACCGCGTAGGCGGTGACACTTCCTTCTCTTGTATTGTCGTCATCGACCGAATAGAGAATGGGCAAGCGGGGGTGCGCTGCGACCCACGTGGATTTCGGTCCCTCGGCAACCGGGCCGATCACCGTCAGCTTGCCGGTAGACGTGTCGAAGCGTAGCGCGTGAATCTGGCGTTCCTGCGTGCCAACGTAGGCGAGTTCCGTGTGTGCATCTTCCGGTAACGTAGCGGCGTTGCTGCGCGTGCCGTACATTCCAGCTAACAACGTAAGTGCGATAAATACCGCCACGGCTCCGTACCGTGTCAACCTGTTTTTCTGGTGGGGCCGTGTCATAGTCCGCTAGCTTGAAGGTCAGATAGTGTGGGAAGAATGCACGCCGCCTGCCTCCATACGGCTCAAAGGACGCAAGCGGGCAATCATCCGTTATTCCCGACCCCGGCTCACCACGGCGCAATTCTGGTGAAAGCGATCAACGGTCTCCGCATTGTCTACGGGGTGAACTCCTTAACCAGTCTCTTCTGTCGGAAATCAGAGCCGTCTCTGTACGCCGTGAGCACACGGCGCATCCACGATGACGGCGTAATTATTTAATATTCCTTATTTATATGATGGACTTTCGCCTCCTGTTTGATATACGCCCTATTCCGAAATTTATAATCGGAATATATATAGTATTTCTAATTAATATTAAAAATGAATAGCGCGGCACGCATTGCGTCGATACCGTGCGTTTTTCCTTACCTCACGCCGGCTCCATTCCGTGAGCAAGCTTGGCCGAAGCCGCTTGAGGCGAGACCAGGAACGAGATGAGTGCCTGCGCTTCGGCCCGCTGTTCAGACGTCGTACAGACCGCAGCCGAGAAAATAGTGACAACCTGGATGTCAGGCGGCAATGTCCCGACAACATCGATGCCAGGCAAATGCATCAGCTCGCTCAATTGCTGGAAACCGAGCTCAACATCCCCACTCGCGACAAGCGAGCCCACCGGAATGCCGGGGGGAGCCTGCACGATGCGCGGTGCGATCGTCTCGGCGATGCCCCAGCGCTCGAATAGGCGAACCAGGTGCGAACCGCTAGGACCCGTTGAGTAGCCGATGCTGCGCGCCGCCAGAATGGCGTCGCGAACCGCCGCTTCACTAGCGATCTCGGGTTGCGTCGCCCCAGCCGCCACGGCAATCGCCACGCCCGAGCGTGCCAGATCTGCCCGCGTGCCCGCAACGACCCGGCCGGCCGCTACCAGCCGGTCGATCGCGTCGGCCGACAGCACGACAATATCGAACGGCTCGCCGTCCAGAACGCGCCGGGCCGCCTCGACACCGCCGACCGATTCGACCACGACGCGTTGCCGCGAATGTCGCGCGTATTGTTCGACGAGATCGGCCAGCACGTTGCGGGTAGCCATCGAGGAGATACCAGTGATCGCCTGGCTCAGGGTTGGATCGAAGACCATGCTCGCTGCCCTTTCAGTCGATGTAGCGCAGTCCGGCCTGCCGCAACGGCTCGCGCATGTTGTACATATCCAGCCCCAGCACGCCAGAGGCCAGCTTCGCGCGCTTCTCGCCTTCGTTGGCTTCGCGCGCCGCCGCTTTTTCGAGAACCTTTTGCGCCGCCGCTGCAGGCACCACGACCACACCGTCGTCATCAGCCACGACGACATCGCCGGGATTCACCAGCGCACCTGCGCATATCACGGGTATGTTCACCGAACCAAGCGTCGCCTTGACCGTTCCTTTGGCCGAGATTGCCTTGCTCCATACCGGGAACTTCATGTCGGCCAGCACGCGCACGTCACGCACGCCACCGTCGATGACAAGTCCACGTGCTCCGCGAGCCTGGAAGCTCGTCACCAGCAGGTCGCCGAAATAACCGTCCGTGCAATCCGTCGTGATCGCGGCAATGACGATATCGCCCGGCTGGATCTGTTCCGCCGCGACATGCAGCATCCAGTTGTCGCCCGGTTGCAGCAGGACCGTGACGGCGGTTCCGCTAGCCTGCGTGCCCACATGGATCGGCCGCATGTAGGGTTTCATCAGCCCGGTACGTCCCATTGCCTCGTGCACCGTGGCAGTCCCGAGCGCACCGAGCTTCGCAGCGACGTCGCCGTCTGCCCGCTGAATGTTGCGATACACGACTCCAAGTTCATACATGATCAATGCCCCTTCGCTTTCAATGTTGCATCCAGACGCGGGTAGACACGCCGCGCGTTACCCTCGTAAATCTTGTACCGTTCGTCTGCGTCGATATGCGCCGCCTCGATGTAGCGCTTCGTGTCGTCGAAATAGTGCTGCGTGTAGGGATCGATACCGCGGACCGCGCCAATCATCTCGCTCGCGAACAGGATGTTGTCGACGGGAATCACTTCGGTTAGCAGATTGATGCCGGGCTGGTGATACACGCAGGTGTCGAAGAAAACGTTGTTCAGCAGGTGGTCTTCGAGTGGCGGTTTTTTCATCTCTTGAGCGAGGCCGCGGAAACGTCCCCAGTGATAGGGCACTGCGCCGCCGCCATGCGGAATCACGAAACGCAGCGTGGGGAAGTCATGGAACAGGTCCGACGTCAGGCACTGCATGAACGCAGTCGTATCGGCGTTCAGATAGTGCGCGCCAGTGGTGTGGAAGCACGCGTTGCAACTCGTGCTCACGTGAATCATTGCGGGAATGTCGTACTCGACCATCTTCTCGTAGATCGGGTACCAGTAGCGGTCGGACAGCGGCGGGCTGGTCCAGTGGCCGCCCGAGGGGTCCGGATTCAGATTGATCGCCACGTTGCCGTATTGCTCAACACACTTCACCAGTTCGGGAATGCAGGTGGCAACGTCCACGCCCGGGCTCTGAGGCAGCATCGCAGCCGGAATGAAATGGTCGGGAAAGAGCTGGCTCACCCGGTAGCAGAGTTCGTTACAGATCGCCGCCCACGTGTTCGACACGTCGAAGTCGCCGATGTGATGCGCCATGAAGCTCGCACGCGGGCTGAAAATGGTCAGATCGAGCCCGCGCTCGCGCATCAACCGCAACTGGTTGCTTTCGATCGACTCCCGCAACTCGTCGTCGCCGATATGCAATTCGGAAGGCTTCGGCATGTCCGACGGATTGTTGATACCTGCGATCTGCCGGTTGCGCCACATCTCCAGCGCCTTTGGCGCCGTCGTGTAGTGGCCGTGGATATCGATGATCATCGTTGTTCCAAATAGCTGATTTGATGTTACCGCGATGCCACGCGTGACGAGTGGCATCGCCCCATTACTTCGTCAGTGTGCCGTGTTGGGCTGCGGCGCCAGTTCACCGGCCCTCGCCCGTTGAGCCAACAAAATAGCGACCGCAGCCAGCGTTGCGGGCACTGCCAGCATCGCAAGAATCGCCCCGAACAGCAGACCGAATCCAAGCAACGCACCACCTATTGCCGAGCCGAAGATGCTGCCAAAACGGCCCATACCAAGCATCCAGCTGACCCCGGTTGCGCGCGCAACTGTCGGGTAACGGCTCGGTGCAAACGCGTTCAGTCCGGTCTGCGCGCCGCTCATGCAAAAACCCGCAGCAAACACTAGCAACGTTAGCGAGGACGACAATGCCCCGATCCACGCCAGCGCCAGCACGCACAGACCACCGCCAAGGTAGGCCGCGCTGATAACGGGCGCCGGCCGTACCTTGTCCATCATCCAGCCGACAAGGATGGCGCCGATCGTTCCACCGATCTGGAACATCGCCGTCACATTAGCGGCCGTCGTGACTGTCAATCCGGCATCTTTCATGAGCGTCGGCAACCAGCCCGTCAACAGATAGATGACGAG
Source organism: Paraburkholderia sediminicola (assembly GCF_046026855.1). Taxonomy (GTDB): domain Bacteria; phylum Pseudomonadota; class Gammaproteobacteria; order Burkholderiales; family Burkholderiaceae; genus Paraburkholderia; species Paraburkholderia sediminicola_A. Next base: position 101,274 of record NZ_JAQQET010000002.1, read on the forward strand.
CAGACCCATGAAATAGGTCACCCAAAGCGCCGCCGTCATGAAGCCATACCCCTGCGAAAAGAGTACGCCGATCGGTTTGCGCGTTGGCAAAGGCGGTTCGCTGGAAACGAAAACCTCGTCACCGGAAAAGCGCGTGCCGCACACCCGGCCCAGAACCGCACCGATACGTGCGGGCGATGCTCCGCGCACCGCGAGCAGGCGAGCCGACTCCGGCAGCAGCCACATTTGCAACGGAATCAAAGCCAGCGGCAGCGCGCCACCGAAGATCAACACCGAACGCCAGCCGTGTTCAGGAATCAGCCAGCCGGCCGCAAAACCGATCAGGGCTGAACCCAGATTGAAGCCCGTGAACATGATGGTGATCAACAGCGAACGCTTGCGCTGAGGTGCGTACTCGGACAGCAGCGTCGTCGAGTTAGGCATTGCGGCGCCGAGGCCAATGCCCGTCAGCAAACGCAGAGTGGCCATTTCCATAGGCGACTGAGTAAAGGCCGTCGCGATCGTGAACACACCGAAAAGGAAAACGGAGGTAATCAGCACCCACTTACGGCCGATGCGGTCCGAAGCAGGTCCTGCTCCCAGTGCACCGATCACGAGACCCAGCGGCGCCGCGCTCATCACCAGACCGAATGCGGGGCGCGAAATCCCCCAGTCATGGATGATCGAAGGCGCCACAAAACCCATGATGGCCACGTCCATGCCATCGGCAGTCACGATGAGAAAACACAGCGCCACCAGTAGCCACTGGTAAGGCGAGATGGGTCGCTCGTCGATAAAAGCCTTGATATCAATTGTCTTTCCGCTTGTCATTTGTTTCTCCTGTCTCCTTACCGCCTGTTTGATATAGCGCGACGATCGTGATCTGGTCCGCAACCGCGTCTATCAGAAGCGGGTGTGAATACCGACTCGCGCAATCGCCTGAGTGGCACTACTGGATGCGCCGTCCGAACTGTTCAGGCCGTTGATCTGAGCGAGCGCTCCAGAATTGGCACGTTGATAAAGCCTCAGAACGTAGACGCTCGTTCGCTTGGATAGCGCGTAGTCGACGTTGACGGAGTTATGAACCGTTGTGAAAAGTGCATTCGCGGTCCATGAGCCAAATTTGCTGACGTAAGTAATGCCCGTGTCGATCAGGCCAAATAGCGTAACGCTGCTCTGCGCCTGAGCCCCCGTAGCAGCAAAAGCGGCGCTCAACAATGCCAGGGTGATTTTTTCGGTCTTCTTCACAAAGTCTCCTTACGTCTTAGTTAGTTTTACTAATTTCATGGAAAGTTAACGACTTCCATATCTGAAGCAAAGCTAGCAACTCACTTCGACTTGATGAAGCAGACCTGATCCGGGTGCAACGCGAAACAGTTACACCGGATCAATATAGCCACCTCACCCAGCTTTCGAAATAGGTCCATGCATACTGAACAGGGCAGAACGAACGTGCGGAACATCGGTTTCGATATAAGGGTTTTTACTTATCTCACATTCTTGCTCGTGGTACGACATAAACGCCATATCTCGCAAACCTTTGAAAAATATGATCTTTTCCATAGTTTCAGTAAGGGACTCAGCGGTCTGCCGTTGAGCCTCGAGGATGAGTGCGCGTCCTGACCATGAGGCCGGTCACTCAGACTCGATAAACAAAACAGATGGCATGCAGTAGCACTTGGCAAAATGGTCGGTGACGGAAGGCAGCGCGTTGGTATCACGCCGGTCCCATCCGTTTCTCAACTCTTTCCTTTTTCCGCACTGTCCCAGTCGAGCTTTCCAGCACTCTTTCCCGCCACCGAATACAAAGCGCCGGGCGCATTGCGAGTGCGTTGGAAAGCCTCCAGCGTTTCTCCGCGCATTGCGGCGTAGATGTGAAGATTCGACACGCCCGTCACCGCGCCTAGCTTCTCGAGCATGAAGAAAATGACGCCGTAGTGCAGCAGGCCGCGCCAATCTCGACGGCGGATCAGGTCCCGCTCTTCCTCAGTCAAGCCCGCTGCCTCGAAACTCGCCTCCGGATCATTCATGAAGGCTTCGCGATGAACAGGCTCTACCATCCGGTGAAGGTAATCGTTGATCCGATAGGCCCTCACGGCGACCTCGATCGTGAACGGATAGGTGCCCTCAAGTGTCTCGACACCGGTGAGTTGAGCCGCCATCCGCTGCCGGTGGCGCTCTGCGATGGAAGGCGCCGCTTCACTCTCTTCGCCTTCGTAGATCGCAGTCGCGATGCCGGCCATCGACGGCAGGTAGTAGCTACGGTGCTTGCATACGACGTTGGACGACAACGCGCCTCGCATCGTGAGCCACATGATCACTTCCGCACCCTCGAACCCGCCCAGCGCTGCATATTCGGCAATCGTCATCTCAGCCAATTGCTCTGGATCGCGCTCGAAAAGATCGAGAAAACGCTGGTCCCATTCCGTATTGTTGAAACCCGCGCGTTCCCCATGCACCTGGTGTGACAGCCCACCCGTTGCGACGATCGCGACTTTGAGATCCTCCGGGTAACTCTCGATCGCGCGTCTCAATGCTTGCCCGAGCTTATAAAAGCGCCGCGCACTCGGAACTGGCAGTTGCAGCACGCCCATCTGCAGCGGCACAAGTTTCACCGGCCATTCGGGCGTGTGTGGGCAGAGCATCGATAGGGGCGAAAAGCAGCCGTGATCGAGCGCCTTGTTCTGAAAAAAAGACATGTCGAATTCATCGGTCATGAGCGAGGTGCCGATGTGCGCAGCCAGGGCCGGATGCCCTTTGATAGGCGGCAGGTCCCGTGCGCCGCCACCCTCGTCAGCGACATGCCACTCGGGCCCCACGCCCAGCGTGAATGCCGAATAGTGGTCGAAGAAGAACGAGGTGACATGATCGTTGTAGATGACCAGTAGCACGTCCGGACGCTTCTCCGCGAGCCAATGGGCCAACGGTGCGAAATTTTCGAAGATCGGTGCCCACACTGGATCGTCGCGCTTGTTCTTATCGAACGCAAAGCCGATCGTGGGTGTGTGCGAGGCAGCGATGCCGCCGATGATCCGTGCCATGCCAATACTCCTCAAAACTCATGTAACCGCCAATCGAGGCCCCAGGCCTCGCGAGTGCGGGGAAAATGCCTACCAATGAACCGGCGATGGTGGGACCCGCCATAAGTCACGGCAATTGTCGGACAGTCTGCCGTTCCAACCCCGCCGCCCATGACTCCCGCCAGATTCTGGCCTTCCTCACTTTGCGCCGCGCATTTTCGTGCGCGGATTGGATGGGTACGGCGACCGGTGACACTATTTATTGTCCCTGTTTGGGATACAAATATAGAAACAACGGAGATTTTCAGTAATGGAGGGTAAACCACATTGTGGCGCTGCCATATAGCCTACGAAAGCCTACAAAACGGCATTTTGTCGATTTTAGATCGTTCAGCAATCGCCGCAAACCGTGCGGCATCAGGTACATTTGGGATCCCAAGCGGGTATAGTCAATCCATGACGCCTGCTCGCATTCGTTCACGGTCCATAAATAGAACAGATGGCTCATAAACTAAATCGCAATCCGGTTTGCATACGTAGTGGCGGCGATAGCACGTCGCTATACTGATATCGACAAATGAGTCAGCCCCGCCATTCATGAGCAACAACGAACTTCTCAACCTATCGCGACTGCGCGCGTTCCGGCTTGTCGCCGATACGGGCAGCGCGACGCGTGCAGCCGCTACGCTCTTTCGCGCCCAGTCTGCCATCACGCGTTCCGTGCAGGAGTTGGAAGCAGCGCTCGGCGAGCCGCTTTTCGACCGTAGCCCTTCGGGCATGCTTCCGACTCCGGTCGGCCGTGCTGTTCTGAAACGTTGCGAGCGGATCTTCGCCGAGTTGGAAGAGCTCGCGCAGTGGTGCTCGGCAAAGCAGGCACGCCGCCGGCCTGCAGCGGAAGGTGCGTTGCCGGCGTATCTGCTCAACACGCGGCGGCTTCAGTTGTTTACCGCGCTGGCCCGCCATCGGCACATGCCGAGCGCGGCCAAGACCTTCGGTATCAGCCAGCCGGCAGTGAGTACGGCGATTCGCGTGCTGGAAAGCGGCGCCGGCCTGACTCTGTTTCATCGCAGTCCGCGCGGTATCCTACTCACAACGGAAGGTGAAACGTTTCTGCTGCGTGTGCGCCGTGCGTTAAACGAGTTAAGGCATGTACCCGACGATATCGCGGCAACGCACGGCAAGATCCAGGGCACGGTGACGGTCGGCGCGTTGCCGCTCGGTCGCACATTGATCCTGCCCAGAGCGATTGCGCGGATGACCAAAGAGAATCCGGGCGTGCGTACGGTCACGAACGAAAGCGCCTACGAGGCACTCGTCGCAGACCTGCGCGCGGGCGACATCGACTTTATCCTCGGCGCCCTACGGGATAATGACGCCTCGAGTGGCCTGAAAAACGAGCGTCTGATGTCGTCAGATATGGCGCTGCTGGTGCGCTGCGATCATCCGCTCGCGCATATGGGCAATCTCACCATCGTGGATTTGCGCGGCGCGCAATGGGTGCTGCCGCGGAGCAATGCACCGGCTCGTGCGCTCCTCGAAGCGCAGTTCAAGCGGATAAAAGTGAAGCCGCCCATGCCGACTGTCGAGACAGCGGACCTTGCCGTGATTCGCGGGCTGCTATTCGACACGGACATGATCGCTGCACTGTCGGCCCATCAATTACACCTGGAGATCGAATCCGGACAATTAGCGGTTCTCGATGTCAAGTTGCACAATACCCGGCGCGACATCGGTCTGACCATGCGCTCGACGGGCAACCCGTCTCCCGCGGCGCGAGCGTTGATCGATGCGATTCGCCTCTCCGTTGTCGACGTTACGCGCACAATCAGCGGCTGAAGTTCGTTCACTCGCGCCCAGAGGCGCCGGCTCCCGCTCAATTCCTGATCAATTGCACGAACCATTCGCGCGGTAGCGGCACGCCAAGCTTCTCGCGCACCGCTTCCCGGTAGACATGGCCGCCGACCGCCGCGAACTGCACGCCCCAGTTGCCGACCGTATAGTAAAACGTGATCTGCCGGTCATCGGTTCGCCCTGGTGCGCGGCCCGAAATCACATCGGTATAGATCGGCCAGTGCGTCGTATCGACACGCGCGCCATGCGACACCGGCAAGCGCGCGCGCTCCTCAGCCGAACCGCCGACAAACGCATTCGGGCTCCCCGAAATACGCTGGCTGAAGCGCTCGCTCTCCGCCATCGGCAGCGGTTCGCGGCCTTGTGCAATCGTGACGTCGAAACGGGCCGCAACTTGCGCGTCGAACTCGCGCGGCGTCAGCGCAACAACGTGCATGCCCGGTTCGAGCCACGCGGCATCGAGCACGGGTGTCATGCTGTCGGTACAGGTCGCGACGATATCGGCGCCGCGCACCGCGGCTTCGGGGCCATCGACTGCCGTGACCTGAATGCCGAGACGCTCGCTCATCCGCTGCGCAAAACGGTTGCGATTATCCGCACTGCGGCTGAACACGCGCACGCTTTGCAGATCACGCACGGCCGTCAACGCTTCGAGAAAGGTTTCGGCCATGCCGCCCGAGCCGATCATGCCGACCGAATGCGCGTCCGCGCGTGCCAGCAGCCGCGTGCCGAGCCCCGCCGCACCACCGACGCGCATATGCTGCAGATGGCCATCGTTGAGGATCGCGAGAGGCGCGCCGTCCTCGGTGCTGAACAGCACGACGAGCCCGCAATAGGTGCCCGGCTCGACGCAATACTTCTGCTCGCTGCCACCGCGCGGCCAGACCATCACGTCCGATTTGAGCCGCACGGCAAGCACGCCGTCGGTCGCACCGTCAACGGAACCGAAACGGTAGTAGCCATCATCGCGCGCGGATGGCATGTACGTGTCGATACGCGGCCGGCCAATCGACGCACCGGTCAGGAGGCCTGCAAACGCGCGTTCCTGCACATCGATGCAGTCTCGCATTGTCAGCAGACGCGCGACGCATTCGTTATCGATCAGCAGCATCGTTAGCGCGCTCCACGTATGAGCGCAGCCGCGCCGGCGCCCGCGCGTCTACCGAACACGACGCCTGCCACGAGACCCGTGCCGCTGCCATAGTTGTGATAGTACAAACCGCCGACAATCTCGCCGGCTGCATACAAGCCGCGCACCGGCTGGCCGGACACATCGAGCACTTCCGCGGCGGTAGACACTTTCAGTCCGCCGAACGTAAAGGTCACGCCAGTCGTCACACCATAGGCTTCATAAGGCGGTGTATCGAGCCTGTTGGCCCAGTTGGTCTTGTCGATCGCAAGCCCTTGCGTGCGCAAGCCATCGTGCACATTCGGATTGAACGGCACATCGGGGCGCGCGGCGTCGTTGTACGCGCGCACCGTACGCAGAAAACCTTCTGGATCGACACCGGTCAGCCTGGTCGACAGTTCTTCGAGCGTATTCGCCGTTTCTTTCGTGATGCGCGCAATCCGATATTCGTCGCGCAGCAGTTTCACCACTTTCTGATCGAACACCTGCCATGCGAAAAGGCCCGGTTGCTTCAGCACTTCGTGGCCGTATTTCGCGTAGGTAAAACTATGGAAATCCAGCCCTTCGTCGAGGAAGCGTTCGCCCTTTGCATTGACGAGAATGCCGAACGGATAATTGTGTTTCTGGAAACGGTCACCGATCGTCAGATCGCCATACTCGGGCGCGTTCATATCCCACTGCACCGCGTGTGCACCGGACCAGTGGCCGGTCACCGCCGCACCCACGTCCATCGCCATACGATGACCCCAGCCGGTGTTGTAACGCGTGCCGCGCACTTTCGCGAGGTCCCAGTTCGGCCCGAGATAGCGAGCCCGCATTTCCGCATTCGATTCGAAGCCCCCGCATGCAAGCACAACAGCTTTTGCACGGATCTCGATCTGCTTGCCCTGATGCAGCGCACGCACGCCCTGAATGCCGCCGCCGTCGTACAACAGGCTCATCGCCTGAGTTTGATACACGACGCCGATGCCGGCATTCTCCAGCGCCTTATGCAGCATCTCGACCAGATGCGTGCCGCCGCCGAGGATATGGCACGCGAGTCCACCCCAGAAACGGAACTTGCCTTCAACGCGAAACGCCTGCCGTCCCAACGCTGGCTGGAAGCGCACACCGTGTTTTTTGAGCCATAGCGCAGCGTCGTAGCTGTTTTCGATCAACACGTCGGTGAGTTCGGGATCGGCGCGGTATTCGGTGAGGCGGCCAATGTCATCGAAATATTGCTCGCGCGTATAAGTCCCGAAGTCGATGTTCGGGAGATCGAGTTCCGCAATATCGGGCGCGAGCTTCAACAGATCGTCGACGGAATCGTAGACGAAGCGGAACGCGCCGCCGGTAAATGCGGAATTGCCGCCGCGTGCATCGGCTGGCGCACTTTCGAGCAATGCGACGCTCGCGCCGCCTTCGCGCGCGGCAAGCGCCGCATTCGCGGCTGCGTTGCCGGCGCCGATCACGAGTACGTCGATACCGTTGAGTTCTTCAGGTGTCATCGGATGAATCTCCTTGAAATGAAAGCGGTCAGTGGCGCGGATAGTCGGCAAGCGGCGGCATCGATGCTGCCTGGCTGCCCGCCGCATCGACGGCCGGATTGAGGGTTTCGAGGCTGCGGCCGGTCGTACGCGGACCAAACGCGAGTGTGATCAGCGCGGTGAGGAACCACGCGCCAGCGATATACATGAACACCGTCACGTAACCGTAGTTCGTATAGATCGCCGCGATGATGAACGCATTCGCGACGTTCGCGAGGCGCCCTGCGCCATAAGTCAGGCCGGTCGCGCTGGTGCGCACTCCGGTCGGAAATTGTTCGGGCGTGTACGAGTAAAGCAGCGTGGCGAAGGTTTGCGTCAGCATGCCGACCGCGAAACCAAACGTGACGATCAGGACCGGCGTGAAGCTCAGGCCGTATAACAGCCCAAAGCCCGCGATCAGCAACGCGACCACGGCGATCAGATGCTTGCGCTCGAAGCGGTCCGCCGGATACACGGCGAGCAATGCGCCCAGCGGCGCGCCGACATTGATCAATGTGAAATATGTGAGGCTGCGCGCGATCGTGATGCCGTGATGCACGAGCAGCGTCGGCACCCACGCTTCGAAGCCATAGAAGCCGATTGTCTGCAGCAGCCAGATCGCGCACAGCGTCAGCGTGCGGCGTCGGTAGACACGATTGAACATCGTGGTCCACGGCTCGCGCACTTCCCGCGGACGCGCGACGACGTCGGGCACACTCAGTGTGTGGCCGTCGGCCACCGCGCGCGCTTCCATTGCGGAAAGCGCCTGTTCGGCTTCATCGAAACGGCCCGCACGCGCGCTCCAGCGCGGCGACTCGGGCAAGCGCCGCGCGAGCAACGGAAACACAATACCGAGCGCGCCCCACACAAACACCCAGCGCCAGCCATGTGGACCGTACGGCACGAGAAGCCGCGCGACCAGGTTCGTCATTGGAATGGCACACAGGTTGACCACCATCGCCCACGATTGCCAGGTGCCGCGCGAGCGCGCCGGAAACACTTCGGCGATATAGACCATGACCGTCACCATGCCGGCCGAAATGCCGAAACCGGTCACCACCCGCGCCGCAAACAGATAGGCCACGCTTGGCACCGCCGCGGTCGCAAGCGAGCCGAGCGACGAAATCATCACGAACAGGATCAGCGAACGTTTGCGCCCCAGCCGGTCCGACAGCATGCCGCCGAGCGTCGCGCCGAAGAACATGCCAATGAAACTCGCCGACGTGATCAACGCGATTTCGTTGATCGCGATATGCCAGTGCGCGATCAACGCGGGCGCGGCGGACGCGAACGTGTTGATGTCGCAGCTTTCGAAGAACAGCGGAATCGCGAACAGGAACATCCATTCGCGGTGCATTCGCGAGGTCGGCAACCGGTCGACGCGCGCGGCGACGAGTGAATCGTTCATGGCTTGTCTCCTTCGTTCCCAGCGGTCGTTGCCGCTGGTTTGATGTCGATGCCTAGTTGCGCAGGCCCGCTTCCAGCAACCCCGACAGCGTGGCGAGATCGTCCAGTTCGTCGATTCGCCACAGCATCGCGAGTGCATCGGTGCTGGCCGCATCGGTCAGCACATGCTGTGCGCAATCGAGAAACTTCGCTTCGATACGCGAGTTCGGCAACGGGTTAGCGGACGTGCGCCCTGCGGCACTCGCAACACGTTTTGCAAAGCGCCGGCCATCGCGCATTTCGACGACAATCTCGGCGCCGAAGTGGTCGGGCTGCCGGTCGGCTTGCGGATCGGGCTCGGCAATCACGCGCTTCATCAGGGCACGGATCGCCGCCTCGGCATACGCCTCACCTTCAAAATCCGATAGCACCACACGTCTCTTCGTCAACGCACGCGCGACGCAATACTGCACGCTGAATTTCGCGTCGAGCGCGCTATTCGGTTCGGGACGGTTCGTGTGCTGCAACCGGCGCGGATGCGTATACGACAACACGCGCTCGACATTCTGCGGTTTCAGATCATGTTCGGCGGCCAGTATCAGCATCGCGTCGATCGCAGGATGCGTGCTGCCGCAGCATGGGTACTGCTTGATCGCGATGCCAGGCTCGACGATATCTAGCGGATCGGCCCAATGGTTCACTGCCGCATCCGCGTCGTAGTTGCCCGCGCCGTTGTAGACGTTGAGAAACCCTTGCCGGTGTTCGAACGTTGCATCGCCTGCGGTGAAGCCTTCGCGCGCTAGCAATGCCGCAACGAGGCCGTTACGTGAAGCGTGTCCGACATGCAGCGGTTTGGTCATGGTGCCGAAATTGGCTTTCACACCTGATGCAAACGACGCGGCAATCGACAATGCGCTCGCCGTCTGCGCCGCATCGAGTCCAAGCAGGCGCGCCGATCCTGCGCAGGCGCCGAATACGCCGAGCGTCGCTGTCGGATGCCAGCCTTTGTCGTAGTGGTGAAAATTCACCGCGCGAGCCAGCCGCGCCTGTGCTTCAAAAGCCGCGACGTACGCCGTCAACAGTTCGTGTCCGCTCGCATGCCGTTCGTCGGCGAGCGCGAACAGCGCGGGCAGGATCGGTGCCGACGGATGGCCGCCGAGTGTGTTGCTGCAATCGTCGAAATCGAGCGCATGCGCGGCGGTGCCGTTGACGAACGCGGCATCGGTCGGGCGGATGCGTTCGCGGCGGCCGAACAGCAGCGCGTCGCCAGTAGACGGCGTGGCCACGGCGCGGGCCATTCGGGCACATGGTTCAGGCGCCCCCGCGAGTGTCACGCCAACCGTATCGATGATGCCGATGCGTGCCCAGTGCCGCGCTGCGTCGGGCACATCGGCAAACGAAAAGGCGGCGATTCGCGCGCCGAGTATTTGCGCGATGCTCATGTACGAACTCCTTGAGGCGCGGCGTCGAGCCACTGCAAATCGGTTTCGTGTTCGAGCGCATCGAGCCGCTCGAACAACGTGGCGGCGCGATCACCGAGCCGGCGGGTCAGCCGCACGAATTTGGCGCGAAGTTGGTCGAGCTCTAGCGGATCGCTCGGGCAGCCGGGGAAATCGGCCTGCGCCTGTTCATACGCCGTGCCGTTGTCGAGCGTGATACGCGTTAACGTAGAAAGACCCGTCTTGTCAGTCGGCACGATTTCGACGCGTTGGGCGAGTTCGCGCACGGCTGGATCGTCAAGCAAGGCCGCACCGAACGTGGCCGGATCGTCGGCGTCGTACAGCAACGCTGCGGCGACGCAGAATGGCACGCTGTACTGCGCGAGCACCTGGTCTTGCGGTGCCTTGATGTCGTGATTCGCCGCGAGCCGCGCCGCGCCTTCGATACGAATCGACGCGATGCGGCGCCCATCGCTGCGTCGTGCATCGATATCGTGCCCGGCGCGCAATCTTTGCGCGGCAAACACCGGCGTATGCGCGACGATGTGACAGGCGTAGCGTTTGAGGCACAGCGTCAGCGTTTCATACTGCTCGCCGAGTCCGGCAGTCAAACGCGATGCGTCCGCACTTTCGCAATAGCCATGCAAAAACCCATACTTTCCTTCGAGCACACTGGACGGCCCATCGAAACCAGCCTTCACGAGTCGTGCGGCCGTCACGCCGGCTTGTGCCGCGCGTCCGAGATGGATCCGCTTGACCAGACCGCCGTCACCACTCTTCGCAAACTCCAGCAAGCCGCCGCCGAGCGACCCGGCAATGCCTAACGCACGGCGCAGTTCGCCGGCATTCAACCCTGCAAGCCGGCCAGCGACAATCGCCGCGCCGAACGGCCCCGTCAATCCCGGCGCGTGAAAGCCACGCGCCTCGGCGGAATGTCTCGTCGCATTGCCGATCCGGAACAGCACTTCAATGCCCGCGACCAGCGCGGTCAGCAATTCACTGCCCGATGCACCCGCCGCCTGTGCCGCCGCCAATGCCGCCGGTACGAGCGCCGCGCCGGGATGCACGCCGCTGCCAGGCTGCCGCAGACTGTCGAGTTCGGCGGCATGCGTGAGGACACCGCCCGCAAACGCCGCCGCTTCCGGTGTGACCCGTCTCGCACTTCCCAGGATCGCGCAAGGTCCAGCCGCCGCGTCTTCGCTATAACGTATCGCGGCCTGGCCTGCCGCGACTTCATGTCCGTAAACCGCCGCGCCGATCGCGTCGATCAGACAGTCTTTCGCGCGCCGCACCACCTGTTCGGGCAACTGCCCGAAACGCAGTGCACTCGCATACTCCGACAGCACTTGCGCTGCGAAAGGCGCGTCGTGCGAACTGGACGGCATAAGCAACGGTCTCCTTTTTTCTAGTGCGCTTCTTCGTCGATGATCGAGCGATGCCGCGTTTCCGGCATCAGCAGATAAGTGACGAGCGATACGGCCGCGCACGCGCTGACGTAATAGAAAAACCACGCTTCGTGTCCGGCGTTTTTCAGCCGCAACGCGAGAAATTCAGTGGTGCCGCCCATCACCGACGACACCACCGCGAACGGCAACCCGACACCGAGCGCACGCACTTTGGCGGGAAACAGTTCGGATTTGACAAGCCAGTGAATCGACGAGAAACCGCTCAGAATCGCGAGCGCGCCCAGGTTCAAGGCAAATGCGGTGAGCGCGCTGTGCGTGGCGCCAAGCGCATGCATCAACGGCACGGTGAGGAACGTCCCGCCAATGCCGAAGATCAGCATCACCGGCCGCCGTCCGATAAGATCGGACAGCAAGCCGAAGAGCGGTTGAAAAAACATGTAAATCACGAGCGCAATCGTCGTAATCAGCGTCGCCTCGTTGCGGCTAAAACCGGTCGTATTGACCATGAACTTCTGCAGATAGATCGTGAACGTATAGAACGCAACCGTGCCGCCCACACTGATGCCGATCGACCAGAACGTTTGCCGCCGATGCTTGACCAGCAGCACGAGCAGGCTGCCGCGCTCAGCCTGTTGTGTGGCGCCGCCGGTGTCGTGTCGTTCGAACGCATCGGTTTCCGCAATACCGCGGCGCAGATACAGAGCAAACACCGCCAGCACGCCGCCGATCGCAAATGGAATGCGCCAGCCCCACTCTTCGAGTTGCGTCGGCGTCAGTACGAGCCTCTGCAGCACCAGCATCAACGCAAGCGCCACCAGTTGTCCCATCACCACCGTGACCTGCACGAAACCGACAAAGAAACCACGCCGCCCGGTTGGCGCCATTTCGCTCAGATAGGTCGCGCTCGTGCCTGCCTCGCCGCCCATGCTGAAGCCTTGCAACAGGCGCGCGCAGACGAGCACTGCGGGCGCGGCGACGCCGATCGTCGCGTAGGTGGGCGTCAGCGCGACGATCAGCGAACCGACGCTCATCATCGCCACCGACATGCTCAACGCGACGCGCCGCCCACGCCGGTCCGCGAGCGCGCCGATCGCCCAGCTGCCGAGCGGCCGCACCACATAGCCGATAGCCGCGACGGCTGCGGCGTTCAGCAGTTGCGCGGTCTGGCTGCCACCCGGAAAAAACGCCTTGCTGAAATAGATCGAGAAGATTGAGTACGCAAGAAAGTCGTACCACTCGATCACATTGCCCGCGCTGCCGCCGATGATCGACCGCAGCCGCGTGCGACGTTCGCTTTTCGACGCGGGCAGGTTCAACGTACGAGGCGTCGCGGACATGGTTCGCGCCTTATGCGGTAACAGTCGTGACAGGGGCGACGGCGATATCGGTGGCAAGCAGGCGCGCCAGCTCGCTCGCATCCGGCATCGTCTCGGCATGCAGCACCCAGTCGACGATACGTTGCACGTGCGCGGCGTCGATTCGATGGCCGGCCAGCTTTTTCATTTTGTCGATGATCTCCTCAGCACTCGCAAACGCATGCTCGCTGCCGCGCTGCGCTTCAACCGTTTGCTCCAGATGCGTGCCGTCGCGCAGGAACGCTTCGACGCGTACCATATGCCTGAATGTCGAACCGCGCGCCGTGATCGCTGGATCCTCGATCACCTGCACGCGCTCGGCTAGCGCCATGCGCTGCGGGTCCGCGACTTTGTCTTCGGTGAACTGGTCGACGAATACGTCACCTTCGAGCAGTAGTGTGGCGACGCAATACGGCAGGTTCAGTTGCGCCGACGTCAGCCCTTGCGGCGCATATTTCCAGCCGACGTGATCGACCGTCACGCGCGAGCCGTGCACGACAATGCGTTCGATATCGGACGCGCCGAACGGATGGCGTCCCTGCATCACGCGGATCGCATCGAGTGTCGTGTGGTTGCTGCCGACGCATGAATAGAACTTCAGCGCAATGCGCATCGTCTCGAAGCGCTCGCCAAGGCCATCGACGAGTTGCGACAGATCGAAGCGATCGTCCGAGCGCGAAAACGTACTGCAAAAACCGCCGTAAGGATTTTCGAAAACATCGACGATGCCGGTAAAGCCGTTCTGCGCGAGCAACGCGCCGTACAAACCGCTTTGCGACGCACGTCCCGCATGCATCCGTTTGACCATCGCACCGAACTGCGCGGCCATCAGCCCCGCCGCTTGCGTCCCACCTATGCCGAGCGCGTGCACGGTCTGCTCCACATTCAGCTTCAGCGCCGCCGCCGCGCCCGCCGCCGCGGAAAACACGCCGACCGTCGCGCCCGAGTGCCAGCCTTGCGCGATATGCTCCGGTCCCATGCACATGCCCACGCGTGGACCGATTTCGTAGCCCGCCACACAGGCGCGCAGAAAGTCGCGACCGCTCATGCGGTGCTGTTCGGCAACCGCCAGCACCGCCGGCAACGTCACCGCGCCGACATGCAGCACGCCGACGCGATGCACGTCATCCAGTTCGAAACTCTGCACCAGCGTGCCGTTGACGAGCGCCGCATGCGGCGCCGACAGCTTCAGCGACGTGCCCCACACCGTACTCCCCTGGGTACTGTCGACGCGGCTCAGCGTGTCGGCAAGAATCCGGCTCCACGGCAACGCGGCGCCATAGATCGCGCACCCGAGCGAATCGAGTATCAGTAGTTTGATGCGCTCAAGCACAGGCGCGGGGATCGCATCGTACTGCAAGCCTGCGACGAAAGCGGCGACCCCGCCGGTATAAGGGTTTGTGCCAATGTCGTTGTGCTGGTTCATCACGGGTTCGCTGTAGTCATGTCGTGTGTTCAGTATCCGCAGCATCGACGGATTTGTGAATTGCACAGCACGTGATTATTATTGCGTCACACGCAATAGTTGGCGGACTACGATGAACCAGTTTCCCGGGGTCGATCTGGATGCACTGCGAGCGTTTGTGGCGGTCGCAGTGCACGGCTCGTTTCACGATGCCGCGATCGAATTGAGCCTGTCTGCATCGGCCTTGACGCGGCGCATCAAACGGCTGGAAGAAGCGCTCGACGTGATCCTGTTCGAACGCACCACGCGCAACGTCGTGATGACGCAGGCAGGCCAACTGTTCCTGCCGCGCGCGCAAAGCGTGCTGCGCGAACTGGAAGCGTCGCTGCAGCTCGTCACCGAAGCGAGCCGCCGCCACTCAGGGCAATTGACAATCGCGTGCATCCCGACGGTCGCCAAATTCCTGCTACCGAAGATCATTGGCAACTATCACCGCCGGCGCCCCGAAGTGCGTTTGCGGCTGATCGAAACAAATCTGGCGACCGTGACGCGCCGCGTATCGGATGGCGACGCGGAATTCGGCATTGCCTTTCTGGTAAACGAAACGCCTGAACTCGCAATCGACGAACTGCTCACCGATCCCTATGTGCTCGCCTGCCCCATCGATCATCCGCTTGCCGCGCGCGAAACCGTTGCATGGCGGGAGTTGCGGCCATGGCCGTTGATCGTGTCCGGCACGACGAGCGGCAATCGCCGGATGCTCGACGCGGCACTCAGGGATATCGACTGGCGGCCCGACCGGCTGATCGAGATAGAGCATCTGACCACGTCGTTGGGCCTGGTCGAAGCCGGCCTGGGCATTTCGATCATCCCGCGCTGCGCGATGCCGCGCGACACGCAAGCGCGTATCGCAATCCGCCCGCTCGTCGAACCGACGGTGGCGCGCACCATCGGTCTGATCCGCCGGCGCGAGGGCACGCTGTCGCCGGTAGCCCGGGATTTCAGGTTGACGTTGCGGCGGATGGCGCCGCTTGATGCGTCCTACCTGTCTGGTGAATAGACCGGACGCGCTTTGTCCTGCGCGTTCTCACGCGCACCTCGCCGCGATAACGCCCGACGCGCGTTGTTCAGGTTTCGAGTGCGCAGCAAAATGCCCGGCCATCAGCGTTAGCAGGCGGGGGATCAGGGCCAGCGGCAAGTCATGGCCCATGCCATCAATGGCCTCCAGACGCGCCCCCGGAATCCGCCTCGCAAGGTCTTCGCCGCAGGCAAAAGGTATCAGTGGATCGGCCTTGCCGTGAATCACCAGAGTGGGCGCACGCAACCCTGCCAGTGCTGCTGTGCGGTCGCCGTCGGCCCGCGCCGCAGCCACTTGGCGCAGCACGCCCTGCGGGTAGCGGCAGCGCGCGGCCGCTGCGGTCACGTTATCGCGCACCCGGGACATATCGGGTGGGAAGCCCGGGCTGGAGGTGGCTTGCACCAGCTTGACCGCATGCTCCAGGGTAGCTTGCAAGTCCGTGCCATCGGCCCCGCGTAGCATAGCCTGCATGATCTCTGGTTTGCCGCGGGGCAAATCTGTTGCGCCGCTTGAGCTCATGATGCAAGTCAGGCTTAGCAAACGGCTGCGCGCATTCAGTGCCATGCGCTGGGCGATCATACCGCCCATGCTGACTCCGACCACGTGCGCCTTTTGAATCTGCAAAGCATCCAGTACGCCCACCGCATCGGCAGCCATGTCATTCAAGGTATAGGGTGGCGGTCGCGTCGCTCCATTGGCGCCGAGTATCGTATTCAATGACAGAGTGGCGGCGTCGAAACGAGTGCTCAGACCGATATCGCGATTATCAAAACGTACTACTCGATACCCCGCATTCACAAAGCCTTGTACCAGCTCGGGAGGCCAGGCGATCAGTTGCATTCCAAGCCCCATGATGAGCAGGACCGCCGGCCCGGGATCGGCCGCGGCATTCAGAACATGGCCTGAGTCTTCGACTTCGATGTCCAGACCGTTGGCTTTGATTTTCATGAGGTCTTTAAGCGGTTCCGACCGATTGCAGGTCGAGGGTCAATTGTGCGACGGAGACGAAAAGGGCCACTCCGCGCAAGCGATGTCATGTTCATGCAGACAAATTCAGACCCATCAGATAAACCGCAGCTCGTTGCGGCTGAAGGACCTCGCACCCGGCGCGGTAAACGGGCCGCTGTCGGTTGGCGCCGCCGGCGCCGGTTCGGCAGCGCAACGGGTCTCCTCGAAAATTGACGCGACTCGTTGCACGTCCATCCTTTCCCGCGTCGCGCCGAGCTGTTGCGCGCTTCGCCCCGTGCGTCCTAGAACAGGCCACCCAGCATTTTGTCCATGCCGCCCATCATGGGCATGGCCGATCCTAGCATCGATCCTATCGGATTGAGCATGCTGAAGGCCGAGCCCATAACGCTGCTGAACGAGTGGCTGACGGTCGGATCGAGCAGCGTGCTGATCGGATTCTTTAGTAAGCCCCCGAGGGACAGCACCTGCGACGCGTCATACTCGCGGCCGTACTTCTTCGGATCCGACGAACCGCCGTCGAGCGGTCCCCCGGTCTGATTCGCAATCGCATAGGCGCCCGCAGACGTACCGGTGTGACCTTTCGAGTTGAAGTTGTATTCGCCCGCCGCCGGTCCCTTGGTCAACAGGATGGAGGCTTGCTGCCTGGTAATTTCTCCCTTGTTGATCGCCATTTGCAGGTTATTGATCGTCGCCTTCTTGTCCTTGGAATTGCTGGCGTTCGAGTTGAACTGGTTCGCGGCACTCGGATCGGTCTTCTGCCATTGACTGAGCGCGCTCTGGTAGGCCGAGTTATTCTCGCCGGCCGGTTGCAGCATGCCCAACCAGCTGCTGCCACCACCGCCGCCGCCGCCGAACATCTGGCTTACCCATCCCTGGATTTCGCTTTCGTCCGGGAAGGACCCTGAGCCGCCCTGGGTTCCCGAGAACGGCGTCGATTCCGGCGTGTACGCTCCGCCTGACGGTGGCGGTTCGTAAGTGGTGTTGACTATATCCATAGTATGGCTCACTAGCGGTTCAGAATTTGAAAATGCAGGCGCAATCCGGCCCGCGGCTTGATTTGCACCTCCTACTCTATTCGTCGCCCACCGCTGTCGACTGCGCCGAAGCGAAGCCGGTGCGGCGCAAACGAAACGGCACCCGCCAGCACCGGTTCGATTTCAAAGCCCCAGATAGTGCTCAGCCAGCGACCGCCGTTCGGCGCTGGCGGGGGTGTCAGCATTCGCGCCGATAGTTTCGCGGCGCAGCCGCTGCATCGATTCGGGTTCGACAAGGATGCCGGTCCTCAGCGACCGCTTGTGCGCCTCGGCCATGTCGTAGTGCGCAACGACGGACATGACGAACAGGCGAGCCTCGCGGGCAAGACTCTCCACACTCAGCATGTCGTCCGACAGCGCTCGCCATTGCGCGTCCCCGTTAGCCGCGACGCAATAGATCAGCATCGCCGCGTTGCCCGGCAGGCCTATCGACTTGTCGGTCAGCGCAGCGAAAATATCGATTGCGGCATGCCAGTCGCGGCGCGCAGCGTGCACGAAGCCGTCGAACGCATAGAATTCGAGCAGTGCAGGACGCAGCGCGTGCAGCGCCTCGAGTAACGCGTCGACATCGCCGGGATCGCAGCGGATCGACGGAAACGGTGCGACGAGCGACAGGCGCAACAGTTCCGCAAGCGCGCATGTCAGCTCCTCGCTACAGTCTGTGTATTCGTGATCTTGAGCCATATCGGGTCTCGAAACGCCTGGATCAATAGGCGTTAAAACCATCATTGCGCGATGAGGTCCGCCATGGCTTTGGGAATGATCTTTTCGCCGGCTCCATTCTCACGAGCGGAAAGCGGGCAACAATCCGTGGATGCGCAGTGCTGTCGCGCAATGCGAACCGGCATACATTGTGGATCGTTACGCGTTAGCCATAGGGGCGCAGGTTGTCGCCGCCCAGCACCCGCGAGGAGATCGCAAGATCGTGGGCCTGCTTCGCGAACGGGCCGCCGGTTGCATCCATTTCGCCTTCAGCACGTTCTTCGCATAGTTGGCGAGAGCCGGGCCTTGCTGCGCATCCGTTGCGACTCAGCCTGGATACAGTGCAATCCGGTCTCTTTGGCGAGCACCACGGTCTCTCCCAGATCGAAGGTCGCACCGCCCTCGCCCGGTGTTCTGCTTTGGGACACCGGGAATTCTTTTTTCATCGACGCGCGCGTCCGCGTACAGGCGCGATGGAGAAGCACCCCCTTCGTTTCTTTGCGACACACTTCGCTGCATCGCTGCGTTGATCCGGTGAACGAAGCATATTGGCGACATGCGTTTGCTCGAACGCCGAACCGGCACGGGTAGCCCAGTCCATTTTCCACACGGAGCGCCGATATGCGATACGAACTCAGTCAGAAATTTTTCTTCGAAGCCGCCCATACGCTCGATCGGGACATCGGGACCGACAGCAGCCGCCGGATCCACGGTCACACCTATCATGCGCAAGTGGTATTGAGCGGCACACCGGATACGACCTCCAGCATGATCGTCGATCTAGGGGTACTCAAGGAACACATCGAGACGGTGCGCGATCAACTCGATCACCGCTTTCTGGACGAAGTTCCGGATCTGGGTCCGGCAACGCTCGAAAACCTCTGCGCCTACATCTATAAAAAGCTGGCGGCCGTGCTGCCGAACGTGGTCCGGGTCGGCATCGAACGTCCGGCGAGTGGCGACCGTTGCCAGTTGATCTGCCATCCCGGTTGACGCAACAGGGACACCGCGGGTCCATGTCTGTTCCCGCGCGCCGTCGGACACCCTTTCACCTGCCACGCTATGCTGGAGCCTGAACCCTGACGTTACGACCGGCAGGATGCCATCGTGCCCTGCGGCACGGCTGCGCGTGCGCCACAGTACGTGTGCTCCCCCGACCCGTAATGCACCAGCCGTGTCTTTCCCGTCAGAGGATCGGCAAATGACGCAGTCGATTCATCCAGCCAGAACGACACCTTTGTCATGCTTTTCATTTTCAGCATCGCCATCAGATCGTCGCGCACTTTCGCCCGCAATTTCCGCTTCTGCGTTTCCTGCAGCGAATCCGCAAGAGAGAACCTGAAACGTATCGTCCGCTCTCCCTCAACCACGACCTGGCACTGCGACATGCCGTCGATACCGAGCGACAAACCGATGATCGCCAGTGCGTTCAGCTCGTCCATGCGTCCCTCGTCGTTGAGCAGGCGAACCGCCTCTTCCGCCCGGCCGAAGTGCGAAGAAATTACCGTATAGGGACCGGCACTACGGTCGAACCGCCTCGCCAGCGCGTCGTGAAGCGTGTAGCGGATAAGCGGCATCGTGTACTGGTTCAAGCTTGTCACATTGACGTAATTGCCCATGAACTCATAGATCAGATCGTCTTCCAGCAACAGCATATGCTCGCCCTGGCCGATCCCCATCACGCCGAATTCGGTTGTGCCATAGACATTCGTTACCGGGCATGCAAAAGCCTTTTCGATCTCTCTGCCGACCGGCGCGAGCATCACTTCGCCGACGCAATTGATCGAAGAAGGCCGACAGGCCGTCCGTTGGGCCTCGGGCACTCTCGCCAGCGCCAGAATTGCCGACGTGTATCCACACAGCACGTTCGGCCTGAAGTCGTTCAACTGTTCGACGATGGTCGGCAACGGCATCCCGACGTCGATCGGCAGGAATTCGTGCGGAGCGTGCGCGGGAAAAAGATGTGATACGCCGATATAGCTCGCCGCATAGCGATTGGTGACGCCGATGAACGCGAACCTCGCCCCGCTGCTGTCGTCGGGCTCGAAGCGTCGCATCTGGGCGGCGAGACCCGCGCATTCGTCGAGCGACGACACCACGGGCAAGCGCTCGCCCGAGGTTCCGGACGTTTCCCGCACGATGTAACGGCCGTGCAACAGTTCGGTCGGCCCGGTCGCGGTAGCAAGAAAGCGCCGCACGCTCTTCTTGTCGAGCGAACGATCCGTAACGATTTCATCGAAATGCGCGATCAGCAGCGCTTTGGTCAAAACCGGAAAGTCCTGTGGCGTGCAACTGTCCAGTCGAATCGCGCGCTCGTCGATGAGCCGCCGGTAGTAGGGCGAACATCGATATGCGTGGGCGACCAGTGCGCGGAATCTGGTTAGCTGAACCCGTTCGAACGAGCTTCTGTCGAGCGTCTGGTTCGATCGATACTGCATCAGTTTCCGGTGAACGATATCCGCTGGCAAGATGTCTTGTTTCATGCTGGCCTCCGAACCAGGTCAACGCGACCGGCGCGCCTTCCGCACGCAGCCGTACGCGGCACATACCGGTTTATTCAAACTCACGCATCCACGCCGACGTCGGCGCCTTCACGCAAAGTTGAGCCTGACGAAAAACGGTCGGCTCAGGCGGAAAGAACGGGCCGCCTGTTATGCGGGCCGCTGCGACCCGTCGCCATATGACCAGATCGACGATTCCGCTGGATCTTGCGACGGCTGTTGCGGTGCCGGTGGATAGGGATACTGCGAGGGAGGGTACTGCGGGTATTGCGACGGCAAGTACGTGGATTGCGGCTGCGCCGGCAACACCGTGTCAGACGACGCGCCTACGGACGGGGTGCGGGACAGCGATGACAGGAACGCGGGCGACGACGGTGGCACCTGCGGCGATTGCGGCCACACTATCCGGCCGAGTTCCATCGCGTTGTCGTCTTGCGGTACCGACCCATAGCTGGCTCGCAACTGATCGCGACATTCGAGCACCGCCTTGGCAAAATTTCCGGCGACTTCATCGACGTCGTCCTTGAACGTCTTGTCTTTCCTGTAACGCGCGAACGCACCCGCCCCCAGAATATGCGCAGCGAGCAGGGAAGAAACCGCCGTGCTGACAATTTCCTGGTTGATCGATACCTCGTCGAAACCCTGTTTCAGCATCGCCATCGCAGCAAACTGGAGGGCCAATTTCATCATCGGGTTGCTGCCGCCCGCCAGGCTGATTCCCATCGCCGTCAGCCGAACCCGTTTAACCGCATCCTTACGTGATTCGTTTTTCGAATGCATCTTCGCACTGATTTTCTTCCCCGGCTCTGTGAACTTGAAGACGGCCGTCGTCGCCGCATGTATCAGGGTATCGAAGCTGCACTCGAGAAGACTCGCAACCAGTGAACCCTCGAGGCCCGACGCGATGCTGTTTCTGCCGATCATGGCGGAGTTCGTCACGATCGACACCAACGAATCGGTCACTACACTGACAGTCCAGACCGACGCCGAGCCGTGCGTCTTCGCCGCCATCGTGGGCCAATAGTCCAGACCGGAATACGCGTGGGGATCCTGCTGCGGCACCAGCGCGGCCATGGAGTCCTCTCTCTGGAGCGCCGTTCCGGTAGTCGAGCGCGACAGCGTCGACTGATCGTCGTCGACGAACTGTGTCGGCATGTCCACATGATAAAAGGTCGGCTCGGGCGCACGCGGTATCCCGGGCGGTTCGGAACCCTGGCTTGTCCAACCTTCCCTCGGCGAAACCGGTGAGTAGGTCACCGACAGAGGCCCAAAACGGTCGCCTATCCGGAGCGCGTCGAGATCACGCGCAAGTTGTTCCTGGTCGCGCGACGACCGATTCGTTGTTCCCGACCTGCGCCGCGAAGGCGCCAGCGTCTGCGGAACGTAGCCCTCGGCGGGCGTCTCGACGACCAGCGACGAGTACCGCGACTCCGTGCGGCGCTGCCGTATGCGCACCGTCCCGCCCGCATGGGAAGACTCGCGCGACGTCGTGAGCGGCTGCATCGATCCGAATGGCCCTTCCACCCACCCTTGCCTGCGAGTGGACTCCACGCGCACTGTGGAACGTGCCCGGGTGTGCTGATCATCGTCGTCATCGCGATGACTCGAATCTGACCGTCTAACCCCGTCACCGTGACCCATGCTCTCGTTCCACCCGTAATCGCATACTCGATTCTTCCATGTACTGGAGCAAACCCTTAGGCACAGCGCGAAGTTCTGTCGCTGCAAGCGCAGCTTCATCTGTGCCGCACGTCGCACCCGATCACGCCCGCCGCCGTCTGTTTTTTCAGCACGCCTCGCCACTGCTTCGCCAACAGGACAGGAGCAGTCCCGAACCGTAGCGAATCGCCCACGATCCGCTACTTCTTGCCCGCGACCGCGCGAATCTGCTCGCCCACATGCAACAGCGCGACCTGGTCGCGCACTTGCCCGATGAACATGCCCGTCAGCAGCGCCAGCATCAGCACCGCCATCGCGCCTTTAATAGGTTGCGAGAGGGAAACGAGGTCCAGCTTCTGAGCCGCTCTCGATATCAGGCCGAGACCCAGGTCGACCAGCAGCAACAGCAGCATCGCGGGCGTCGCGAGCTTGGCGGTCGACTGCATCAGCGAGTCTGTTTGCCTCAGCACGAATGCCTGAATCAGTTCGCCCGGTATCGGCGCCGCACTCATGAGCGGCCATAGCCGATACGACTCGAACAGCGCGCCGAGCAGATACGTCATCCCGCCGAGCGTCCAGAAAGCGATCATTGCGCACTGGCTCATCAGCGTCGACGTGAGCGAAGTCTCACGCCCCTGGCTAGGGTTGGTCATCTGGACATTGTTGTAGCCGGTCAGGTCGTCGACATAGGCGCCGACCGCTTCGGCCACCCAGAACACCGGCGAAGCAATGAAGGCCATCACCAGCCCGACCGCCGCTTCTTTCGCGCAGACGTAAACCAGAAAGAAACCGTGCAGCTGCGGCAGCGACGCCTGCTGGCCCAGCGCGACGTACGCGGCCCACACCGCCACGATCGCCGAGCGGGTGGTGCCGTGCAGAACGTTGTCGCCGGTCGGCGGAAAGATGACCATGATGACCAGCAGCCGGATACTGCAGATTCCGCAAAGCAGCAGCATCTCCCTCAAGGTAACGCCATACTGCAGGAGACCGAACTGATACTGGTTCATCGCGCGATGTCTCCCGCGTCGCGTCGCGCCTGCGCACGGCGCGCGATCTGCCGGTTGACGACACCCTCTTCGGCCTCTTCGTCCTGGATATCGTCGGCCCGGGTTTGCGCCTGCGCGTGCAGCTTCGCGATGCGCTCCTTACAGTGATCGAGGCGCACGTCGTTGCGCATGATCTCGGTGCGTGCCTGCGCGATCTTCAGATCGATTTGCGTGACCGCGTCGCGCAACTGGGCAAGCACCCCGACCTGCGTCGCACGCCGCTCCACCGCCTGGGCACGGTGGTCCTCCCAGCTCAGCAGGTCGTCGATGCGAACCGCCCGGCTGCCGTTGAGCAGCGCGTCGATGCGCGCCTCGTGCGTCCGCAGTTCGTCGGCCGCGCGAGCGACCTCCTGGGTCTGGCGCTCTACCTCGGCAATCGCTTTGTCGCGTTGTTTCTGCTGCGCCGCCAGCGTCTCGCGCAAGCCTGACTGCAGGCGGTCCAGCCGCCGCGTCACCATTGCAAATGCCTTCAGGCGGGGATCGGCCATGCCGTTACTCCTGCGTTGTATGCGGTTAAGCCAGACCGTCACGGCCGTTGCAACGCCTGCAGCGCCGTCAGCGTATCGGCACGCGAGCTGAACTCGTCGGTACGTTGAGAAAGGAACTCGCGGATCGCATCGTGCTTGCGCACGGCCTCGTCGGCAACCGGGTCGCCGCCCGCGCGATACTCGCCCAGTTGCAGCAGGGTTTCGATCTCGCGATGCCTGGCAAGCAGGCGCCGAACGTGGCCCGCCGCGCCCATATGCGCGGCGTCGGTCACCTGCGGCATCACCCGCGACAGACTCGCCATCACGTCGATTGCCGGATACTGGTTGCGCGCGGCAATCTCGCGCGACAGGATCATGTGGCCGTCGAGAATGCCTCGCACCTCTTCCGCGATCGGATCGCTGCCCGATTCGTCTTCCACCAGCACGGTGTAGAGCGCCGTGATCGAGCCGTGCGCGGACAGACCGGCGCGCTCCAGCAAACGCGGCAGTTCGGCGAAGATGGACGGAGGAAAACCGCGCCTTGCCGGCGGCTCGCCCGCGGCAAGGCCGATCTCGCGCTGCGCGCGGGCAAAGCGCGTGAGCGAATCCATCATCAGCAGCACGCGCTTGCCGGCATCGCGGAAATGTTCCGCGATCGCGGTCGCGGCGTAGGCCGCCTTGACGCGTTCGATCGACGAGCGATCCGAGGTCGCGCACACGACGATCGAACGCGCCATGCCCTCCGGACCGAGAATCTGCTCGACGAACTCGCGCACTTCCCGCCCGCGCTCGCCGATTAATGCAATCACGTTCAGATCGCAGGCAGTGCCGCGTGCGAACATGCCCATCAACGTGCTCTTGCCGACGCCGGCCGGCGCGAAAATTCCGACCCGCTGGCCTTCGCCGAGCGTGAGCATGCCGTCCACCACCCGCACGCCGGTGTCGAGCGGCCGATCCAGCAGCGGACGGCTCATCGCGTTGGGGGGCGCCGCATAGATCGGCGCGGTGTCGAGCGTCTCGATCGCAGCGAGCCCGTCGATCGGCCGCCCCGTGCTGTCGATCACGCGCCCAAACAGCTCTGGTCCGACCGGAATCGCGAGCGGCTTGCCCAAGGCAATGACCTGCGTGTCGCGCGACAAACCGTCGAACCGGCCGAACGGCGACAGCAACGCCGTGTCGCGCGAAAAGCCGACAACCTCGGCGAGTTGCATCAGCGCTCCCTGCGGCGTGCGCAGCTCGCACAGTTCGCCGTAGCGCACGTCGATCCCGCTGACTCGGATCAGCGTACCGATCGCCTCGAGTACCTTGCCGCGCGTCGACGGTTGCGCGCCAGTCGCAAGTTCCACTTCGATCGAATCCGCCAGCACATTGAGCTGCGCCAGATCCTCGACGACGGCATCGGCTGCGATAGACGAGGTCATGCGAGCTCCAGCACGCGCGCGTCGGCGGCGGGTGGATCGCTCCGCGTGAGCGTGTCGGGAAGGTTCCGTTCAAGCGAGGCGAGCTCGGCATGAGCGGCGTGCGGTGCCTGCGCGTCGTCGGTGTCTTGCGGTGTATCGCCGGCGTCCTGCGCATCGCCGGCCGCGGGTTCTGCACCGGTCGTCTTACGATCCTGCGCGAGCGCACGGCGCAGTGCCGCATTGACCGCGCCGCGCACCGCTTCGATCTGCACGCCGAGACTTGCGTCCATCGAGCCGATATCCGTTTCGCAAACGCATGCGCCAACGTCCAGCGCGCGGTCGGCAGTCACGGTGATCTGCACCGGCCGACCGTTCTCGCGCCAGCCGGCGGCGGCACGCGCAAACTCCTCGGCGGCCGCGTCGCGCTGGTCGGGGTTGACGCGCACGCGCAGATAGCTGCTGCCATCGACAATGCGCTCGACCGCAGTCGCGGCCCTTGCGAACATCGCGGCGGGATGCTCATTGACGACGATCCGCTCCACCGCCGACACCACCAGCCCCGCGATGCGGTTGCGCATCGACATCTGTATTTCACGCCGCTGCGCCAGCAGTTCGGCGGTGCGCGCATACCACTGCGCCGCGGCCTCGAGGCGTCCCGCTTCGAAGCCGCGCTCCTGGGCCGCGTCAAATTCACGCTGCGTCAGCAAACGCAGCGCAGCGGCGTCCGCCGCCGCCGTCGCGACGATCTCCGCCGCCTCGGCGCGAGCTCGCGCCAGTATTTCGGCGTGCTGGTTCTGCAGCGCGATAAAGCCGTCGTCCAGTTCGACGAGTTGGGCCAGCGCCTCGCGCGGCACAATGTCGTCGTTCGTCCCCACGCCCAGTTGCAGCGTGGCGCCTGCGCCTGCGATAACCGGTTCTCTCAGCCAGATCATCATGTATCGCTCCCAAAAAAATCGCCAAGTCGGCGGATGACCCTGTCGCTGTCATCCACATGTAGTCGTGCCCCGTGCGCGGACAGCCATTGCGGCTCCATGACGCCCTGCGCCCACACAAAGCGCAGCAGCGCCGCCGGCATCGACGGTTCGCACAGCCCGCTGTCGGCGAACAGGCAATAGCCTTCCCACGCGAGGTCCAGATCGTCGAGCTCGTCGAGCGGCCGCATGTCGTGATCACGCATCAGCCGGTCGAGCGACGGTGCATTCGGCGTCTCGATCAGCCAGCGCAGCGCCGCGGAGCCGTGGCGGCCGAGCCAGCGCAGCACCAGTTCGCGGCTTTCGCGATCGACCCAGTAGCGCAGTTCCGCCCGGCGCAGATACAGCGCGCGCAGGCGCAGCGCGCCCAGTGCGTCCTCGAGGGGCAGCGCGCCGAGCAGCGCGTGCTCGCCGCGAAAAGCCTCGAGCGACGGCACCGCGGCACCCATCGTGCTCAGCCAGGCATCGACCCCGCGCGCAAGCCGCCAATGCGTACCCCGCGAGCCCTCGGGCGGCAGTCGAAACAGCTCCGTGTCGAGCCAACCGGGATGAATCCAGTCGAACAGCGCGAGGCGGTTGCGCTGATACTTCAGAAGCCGGTCAGCAAGCTGTGCCGCAACGCTTCCATGCCGTTCCGTATCGGTCATATGCGGTCCTTGTGCCGGTGTCGGCAATGCGCGTCAATGCACCGGTTCCACTTGCTTGCGGCGCTTGAGCAAAGCCGCCGGCAGACCACCGCCGCCCGCCCCGCCCGGCTTCGTGCGGCGCACCAGCACCAGCAGGCCGAGCGCGCCCAGACCGAACGCAAATAGCGCGAGCCAGCGCAGCGGGAAGCCACCGGACGAGCGGCTCGCCTCGAGCGCCAGAGGGTCGGCGGGCACCGAGGTCACGCTAACCTGGTCGTACGTCAGCCCTTCGACGCCGTGCACCACGAGGTTCTTGATCTGCGGCGTGAGCGTCGCCAGGTTGGCGCTCGGCTGATATTTGATGAACACCGACGCGGACGACGGCTTGATCGTCAGTGCAAGCGGATCGTTATCGGGCAGCACGATATGCACGCGCGCCACCACTACGCCGTCGATCTTCGAAAGGGTATCGGACAGTTCCTGCGAGACGCCGTAAATGAAGCGCACGCGCTCCTCCGTCGGCGTGGAGACCAGACCGTCCTTCTTGAACAGATCGCCGAGATCGTCGTACTTGCGTGCGGGCAGACCGCGCTCACGCAGGACTTCCATCGAGCGCACGATGTCGTTTTCGTCGACCTTCGCGCTCCAGGTCTTGCCGCCATCGGCGCTGACCTTCTGCGCGTCGATGCCCGCCTGCATCAGCGCGGCAACGATCTCGTTGCAGTCGCGCTCGCTCAGGTTGCCGTACAACTCCTTCTGGCAACCAGCGAGCAGCAAGGAAAGCACGAGCACGATGCACAACACCACGCTGCGATGTTTGGTTTCGGTCAGGACGTTCATGTCATTGGTTCTTCATCAGGGTTTCGAGGGCTTCCTTCGAAGAGTTCACCACCGCCATCTTGGTCTGCATATCTACCTGCATGCTGGTCGACTCGATCTGGATCGCCATGGACGCGGTAGTCAGCTCCTGCATCGACATCGAGCTGGAGTTCTGCAGCATGAACAGCATGTCGTTGGACACCGACTGCAACGCGGTGTCCTCGCCGCGCACGACCTCCGAGACCAGGGTGCCGGCCGGGTCCGAACCGTGTGTCGCCGGTCCCATTACACCGTTTTGCATCATCGCTTCGAAGCTGCTGGACAACTGCGGCGACACGGGCTGGCCGACCGTGCCGGCGGCCGACGCCTGCGCCGCCTGCGCGGCGGCGGCCTGCATTTGCAGCATCGACAAGGTGATTTCCATTGCGCTCTCCAGATAGACGGGGTGAATCAGAGGCGGAGGTAGCCGTTGAACGGCACCTCCATGTTCATCAGGGGGACCTCATCGAGCGGCGCGGCATGGGACGTTGCGGGGAGCGGACGCAGCGATTCGGGAATCACGAATTTCCCCGAAACGGCGGCCTCCGCACGCGCCTGCCTGATGTCCTGAAGGACGGTAATCGACCTGATCAGCAGACTCGCGTCCGCCGAAAGCGGTTCGTCGAGTGCCTGATTCGCGACGATGCGCCAGTCGGAATTGTTGCTGGCGCTCAAACAGTAAACCAGCATGGCCCGGCTGCCGGGCAGGCACAGCGAGCGGGCGACAAGCGCCTCGAACACCGCGATGGCGTCGTGCCAATGGCCTTTGACGATATAGGCGAAGCCGTCGAACAACGATAGTTCGCCGAGTTTCGGCCGCATGGTGTGGAGGGCTTCGAGCAGATGCTCGGTATCGCCGATCTCCACGCGCGGCGCCGGAAACTGGTCGACCAGCGCCATCCTGAGCAACTCTGTCAGCGCCCCGATCAGCTCGTGACTGCAATTCGTTGCGTCGATTTGCTTGTTCATTTTCAGTCCTGTCCATGAAGTTGACGGTTCTTTCGTACTGACGGTTAGACGGTAGCAAACAGCCCCTCCCCAGGCCGTGCCGCCAGACGAAGCGAGCGGCAGATTCGCGAAGTCGCCCCAGCGGCGACATCGAAGTGCGTCGTCCGCGCGCCGCGCACTCTGCTTCGCGTGGACCGGCGACCCTTCGCGCCCGGGCCCCGGCAAACCGGCAGCAACGGCTATCGTGCAATGCAGACCCGAGCGAGCGGACAGAACGTCCGCCCGCCGGGCCCGTACGGGACTCGACCATGAGCGAAGAAAAGACCGAAGCACCAACACCTAAAAAACTGCGGGATGCCCGGAAGAAAGGCACGGTGGTGAAAAGCGCGGATCTGATTTCCGCGGCGCTGCTGCTCGCCATGATCGGCGTGTTCCAGTTCGGCAGTCGCTGGCTGCTCGACTCGTTGCATCAGGCAATCACGATCGCCCTCGGCTTCTGCACGTCCGACCGCTCGCCTCAGGCACTGTCGTCCGCGCTGATGCATATGCTCGGCGTCTGCGCGATGGTCTGCGGACCGATCAGCCTGGTCGGACTGCTCGCCGCGGCGGTCGCGACCCTGGGCCAGGTCGGCGTCGAGGTGACCTTTACGCCGGTGATCCCGAAGCTGAGCGCGATCAGTCCCGGGTCCGGCATGAAGCGGATTTTCTCGAAGAAATCGATGATCGATCTCGTCAAGATGACACTCAAGGCGATCGTACTGGCGATCGTGCTCTGGCAGACCATCGCCTCGCTGTTTCCGCTCATCACCGGCGCGCTGTATGAGCCGCTGCCACAGCTCGCGGTGATTCTATGGAGTTCGGTCGTCAGGCTGCTGATGGTGGCGTGTCTGCTCTACCTGTTGCTCGGCGCGGTCGACTGGAAGATCCAGCACTGGCTGATGATGAAGTCGCAGCGGATGTCGAAGGACGAGCTCAAGCGCGAGCGCAAGAGCCACGACGGCGATCCGAAGATCAAGAGCGAGCGGAAAAAACGCGCCAAGGAACTGATCAAGGGCGATACGCGGCCGGCTGCCGTGTCGCGTTCGAGCGTCGTGGTGGTCAACCCGACGCATTACGCCGTGGCGCTGCGTTATGCGCCGCACGAGCATGCGCTGCCAGTGGTCCTCGCCAAGGGCGTGGACGCCGACGCACTGGAGATACGCCGCCTCGCCGCCGCCTATGGCATTCCGATCGTAGCCAATCCGCCGGTCGCACGCGCGCTACACCGCGTCGAACTCGACAGCAACGTTCCGGAGGATCTGTTCGAAGTGGTCGCCGCCATTCTGCGCTGGGTTCAGTCGATCGGCGCGCCGCGCGGCGAACCCGGCGCGATCGGCGTAGTCGGCGCGGTCGCAGCGGACCCGCCGCGGCCGGTCGAACCCACCGCGATGGCCAGATTGCCGTAGCCCCGCTTTTCACTGCATTTTCCTGGAGCCTTTCATGCTTAAGACGCTCAAAATACCCGCCAGCGGGGAAGTAGGCATCGCGGTACTGGTGATCGCGATCATCTCGCTGATGATCCTGCCGCTGCCGCCCGAAGTGATCGACGTGCTGCTGTCGATCAATATCTGCATCAGTGTGACGCTGCTGATGGTCACGATGTATGTGCCGACCATCACGTCGCTGTCGTCGTTCCCGTCGATGCTGCTGTTCACGACGCTGTACCGTCTGTCGCTGAACATCGCGTCGACCAAGTCGATCCTGCTGCACGCAGACGCCGGTCACATCATCGAAAGCTTCGGGGAGCTGGTGGTCGGCGGCAATCTGGTAGTCGGTCTGGTGGTGTTCGTGATTATCTCGACGGTCCAGTTCATCGTGATCGCCAAAGGCTCGGAGCGGGTCGCCGAAGTCGGCGCGCGCTTCACGCTCGACGCGCTGCCGGGCAAGCAGATGAGCATCGACGCGGATTTGCGCGCCAACATCCTCACGCCCGAGGAAGCGCGCCGCAAGCGTAGCCGCCTCGCCGTCGAAAGCCAGCTCTACGGCGGGATGGACGGCGCGATGAAGTTCGTCAAGGGCGACGCGATCGCGGGCCTCATCATCACGCTGGTCAACATGGTGGCCGGTATCGCGGTCGGCATGGCCTATCACGAGATGACCGCGGCCGATGCCGCCAACCGCTTCTCAATTCTGTCGGTCGGCGACGCGATGGTCTCGCAGATTCCCTCGCTGCTGATTTCCGTCGCGGCCGGCGTAATGATTACGCGGGTGTCCGACGAATCCAACGACGGCGGCCGGTCGCTCGGCGACGAAATGATGCGCCAGCTCGGCGGCAACGCGCGCGCGTTGTGGTTCTCCTCGCTGCTGCTGCTGGGCTTCGCGGCCGTGCCGGGTTTTCCGTGGCCGCTGTTCCTGCTGCTGTCCGGGACTCTCGCGTTCGCGGGTTATCGTCTGCAACGCAAAACGGTTCACAAGGTGGAGGTCGGCGAGCAAGTCATGTCGCTACAGCGCGCCGGTGCCAAAGGCGACGCGCCGAGCATCCTCAAGCATGCGCCGCAGTTCACCAGCGCGCTCGGCGTGCGGCTTGCAGTGGATCTTGGCGCCCGCCTCGTGCCCTCCGTGCTCGACAGCGCGTTCGAGGTGCAACGCACGCGCCTGCAGGAAGAAATCGGCCTGCCGTTCCCCGGCATCACGATGTGGACCAGCGACGAACTACCCGCGGGCACCTATGAAATCCTCGTCCAGGACGTGCCGTGCGCGCGCACGCAGATACCCACCGGCAAGGTCATGCTGCCCGGCGCGGCTACGGACCCCGCATTAGCACAACTGTGCGAAGCCGCCGGACCTGCGGGCGGCATGCCGGTCAGCCACTGGATCGGCGAACGCCAGGCGCCCCCGAACGCGACCGTGTGGCAGGCCGAACAGGTCATCGCCAACGAAACGCTCAGCGCGCTTCGTCAGCGCTCCAAACTGTTCGTCGGCATCCAGGAAACGCAGTGGGTGCTCGACCAGCTAGGCGCGGACTATCCGGGCCTCGTCGCCGAAGTGCAGAAGGCACTGCCTTTGCAGCGCATCGCCGATGTGCTGCGGCGCCTGCTGGAGGAACACGTGCCGATCCGCAATGCCCGCAGCATCATGGAGAGTCTCGTGAGCTGGGGGCCGAAGGAAAAAGACATGCTGATGCTCGCCGAGTATGTGCGCGGCGACCTCGCGCGCTTTATCGCCTACCGCGCCACCGGCGGCGCACGGACCCTCGAAGCAGTGCTGTTCACCAACGAAGTCGAGCAGCATATCCGCCAGTCGATCAAGCAGACTCCTACCGGCAATTTCCTCGCGCTGCAGCCCGACCAGATCCGGCAAATCTGCGAGCGCATCCTGTCCTACACCGGCAACGGTCAGCGAGACGGCGTCGCGCTGGTCACTTCAATGGATATCCGGCGCTACGTGCGCCGCATGGTCGAAGCGCATATCGCATGGCTGCCGGTGTATTCGTACCAGGAACTGGGCGAGCACGTCGAACTGCGCCCACTTGGCCGCGTGTCGCTCTGACGGGTCCCCTCCATGTGCAGCACCAACGTTCACCCGCGCATCATTCCGGTCGAATCCGCCGACCCGGATGAGGCGCCCGCGCGCCCGCCGGTGCGCCACGGCGGTTTCAACTATGCCACCTTGCTGCGCCAGGCGCGTTTGCGCAGCGAGCGGACCCTGCTGCGCAAGCTGCGCGACACCGATGCGCACAGCG
The DNA here is from genome assembly GCF_046026855.1 of Paraburkholderia sediminicola. GTDB lineage: Bacteria > Pseudomonadota > Gammaproteobacteria > Burkholderiales > Burkholderiaceae > Paraburkholderia > Paraburkholderia sediminicola_A. Next base: position 133,729 of record NZ_JAQQET010000002.1, read on the forward strand.
TGTCCGACGCAGGACGCGACGATGCAGTGCTGCCGACGCTGCCCAACGAGACCGTGCCGGTCGACGAAGACACCGGGGACGACGTCGCCGAGCAGGAATCGATCCGGGCGCGAGAGCGCCGCCAGGAGGAACACACGACGCCGTTCGTCGCCGAGCTCGCAAAACAGCAGGCGCGTATCGCGGGACTCATGCAGTTTCTCGCCACCCGTGTGGTCGATTTCTGCAGCGACGACGCGATCGTCGAGCATGGCAACTGGACGATCCGCATCAAGCTCGATCCCGCTTTGCTGCCCGAATGCACACTCGAGCTGGGCCTTTCGCATTTTGATTTGACGCTTCGCTTCGAGACCGAACACGAGCCCACGAGAAAGTTAATCTGCCGGCATGAAGACGTCTTAAAGGAACAACTGGTCACGCTACTGCAACAAATGGATACCCCTCGCGAAGTCTCTATCGACGTGTCATAGCGACGATCCGGATAACGCGAAACTGAACCAACCGAGTTCGAACCCAGATCAACAGCAAAAACCCTCGGGGTCTACACAATATGGACCGGATAGTCCCAATCGCCAGCATCAAGGTCAAACGGCTGGCCGAACACGCCGACGCGCTGCCCAGCATCGATCACGAAACCGCGCGTCTTACGCGGCTATTGTGCGACGCGCGGCTCGTGGCCAGGTTAGCCCAACTCGGAATCACCGACTGGCGCGTCTCGCACGATACCAGGACGGCGCCGCTGCGCACGGGCTGGATCGACCTGCAACACGGCAGCGCGCACACCAGCTTCGCCGTCGACCTCGCGGTCTACCCAGCTCTCGCAAGCGCCGTCGCGGAATCGATCACGGTCGACAACGTCGAGGCCGGCGCTTCGCTGCGCTGCGCCGTGATCGCCCTGCTGCTCGAACCGCTGCTCGCCGCACTCGACCGCCTGGGCGCATCGAACGTCGACGTCAGCGGATCGCGCCGCTACGAATCGATGAAGCCGACGCTCAGCCTGAGCTTCACGCACGGTGGACGTCTCATCGAATGCCGGCTCGGCGCGGTGGACAGCGGCTGGAAAGCGCTGCTCGAACGGCACGTCAACCAGCATCGCGTACCGTTCACGAATCGCGTCAGCGAAATCAACGTGCCCGGCTACATCTGTGTCGGCGAAAAGACGCTGAGCATTCAGGCGCTCAACGGCTTGCGTCCCGGCGACGTGATCCTGCGCGCCGCGCCGCAGGATTGGCGCACGCTGCTCGACGGCTCAGGCTCGACCATCAATACCCAGATCGTGTGGGGCCCACCCGGCGCCCACCAACTTCTCGCGAGCGTCACGCTCGCCGGCAAACGGCTTGTCATCACTACGGACCCTTCCATGACCCACAACAATGAACGTACCGACGGCGCCCATATGGACGTCGACACCGCGGGCTCGCTCGACGACCTCGACCTGCCGGTCAAGTTCGAAATCGAAACCGTCACCCTGCCACTCGTCCAGCTCTCCGCGTTGCGCGCGGGCTACGTGCTGGAATTGCCCGGCACGCTGCGAGACGCGCGCATCCGGCTCGTCTCGTACGGCCAGCTTATCGGCTTCGGCGAGCTGGTCACCGTGGGGGAGCAACTGGGCGTACGTGTCATTCAGATGTTCAGCGGCCATGACTCAGTTTAGCGACTTCACGGGGCTGATGATCGCGGTCGTCGCGATCGGTCTGGTCCCTTTCGTCGCGATGGTGGTGACCTCGTACGCCAAGATCACCGTTGTTCTCGGCCTGCTGCGCAACGCGCTCGGGGTGCAGCAGGTGCCGTCGAACATGGTGCTCAACGGCATCGCCATCCTCGTGTCGATGTACGTGATGGCGCCGATCGGCATGAGTGCGATGCAGACGCTCAGCCATGAGCAGGTGTCGCCAGAACCGTCACAGGCCATGATTCAAGCATTCGGCGCCGCGCGCGAGCCGTTCCGCAACTTTCTCAAGAAGCACGCGCGCGAACGCGAGAAACTGTTCTTCCTGCGCTCGGCGCACGTCGTCTGGCCGGTCGAGATGGCCAACCAGTTGCATGAAGATGACCTGATCGTACTGGCTCCAGCCTTCACGCTGTCCGAATTGAGCGACGCGTTCAAGATCGGTTTCCTGCTGTACATCGCCTTCATCGTCATCGACCTCGTGATCGCGAACGTGCTGCTGGCGATGGGGCTCAACCAGATACAACCCGTCAACGTCGCGATTCCGTTCAAGCTGCTGCTGTTCGTCGCGATGGACGGCTGGTCGACCCTGATTCACGGCCTCATTCTGACCTACAGGTGACGCATCATGAATACCGACGACCTGATCGGGCTGACCACGCAGGGCATGCTGCTGTGTCTGTACGTGTCGCTACCGGTGATCATCGTATCTGCGCTGTCCGGCCTGATGATCTCGTTCATCCAGGCGATCACATCGCTGCAGGACCAGACCATCTCGCATAGCGTCAAGCTGATCGCCGTCACCGCGACCATCGCGCTGAGCGGCGCATGGGCCGGTTCGGCGATTCTGCACTTTGCCACGCGGCTGCTGACGCTGGCCGTACCGACATGAGCGTGCATCGCACCGTCCCGGACGCGACCACGGTCCACGAATCCCACATCGAGGACGCTCACGAGGAGATTCGCTCGCACCACCGGCGCAAGCTGATGCGGCAGGCGAAGCAGTATCGCCAGACCACGTTTCGCCATGCGGCGAAGATCGCGCCCGAGCATGGCTCGCCCAACACCGGCCGGCTCCCGCAGCGCCTGCTGCAAGGCCGCCGGGTATCCGCGCTGCACGGGGACGGACGCGGTGGCGGCAAGCAACAGGGCGGCAGGCAGGACGGGAAACAGCAAGGCGGTCAACAACAGGGTCGCCAGCAGCAGGGCCGCCAGCAACAGCAGGACAGACGCGAGCGCCGTGGCCCGCCGCTACCCGACGAGCAGCGGGCGACAGCCGCGACGGCGAGGTACGGCACCGCCGGGACCGCGCCCCGCGTACGCAGCATCGCCGTCGACACGGCAAGCGCGCGCCCTGCTGCAGCGCCGCGCACCGACCTGCAGAATCTCGCGGACCAGCTACACGATCGCCCCATGCTGCTCGATCCGACACTACGCGTCGAATGGATCCGCCAATGTTTTCTCGCCAACGAGGAACACCGGACGCATCCCGATCGGCGCGGCTCCCATCAGCGTTATGCGATCACCCTCGATATGCTGAAAGCGCGCCAGCGAACTGGCGATTTTTCCCGCTCGTCCCCCGACGATATGAGCGGTGTGCGCCAGGACCTCATCAACGCAAGCAGCGCGTTGCGCGCTTCACCGATCGGACCGCCGCGCGACGAGAAAGAAGAAACCGATAACGCGTTGCTACCGCTCATGGCATTTCATGGAACTCGCTCGTTGAGCCCTGGCATGCTCGATCGTGCGATTCGCCACCTGTCGACCATGCTCAATACGCTGGCCATGAGCGGCAGAAGCCGGACCGACGACGATGCTTCGGACCCGTCGTAACGACTTCGCAGCATGCGCGGCACGAAGCAGGCAACTCGTTAGACTTGATTCAACGCCACACATTTATGCCGCACTCCTTAAACTGCTGATCAACCGGAAGAGAGCGGTATGAAAATCCTGCGCATCTTGACTGGAACCCATGCGGGCATCCAGGCGAGGCTCACGCCGGGCCGCTATCGGATCGGCAAGGCCGACGACACCGACATCTGCATCACGGACTGGGACGATCACGAGGTGATCGTCGAGATGGACGAGGCCGGGGTCGTGAGCGTTCGCCGTTTCGCCGATACCGCCGCGGGCGGGGCTCAAGGGGACGATGCCGATCCGGTGGTCGTGCTGGTGCCGGATTTCGTGCCGTTCCCCTTCGGCACGACGGTCCTGTGCTTCGGCACCGAAGACGCCCAATGGCCACCCGACATCCAGTTGCTGGCCAGTATGTACAACGGCAACAGCAACGGTGCCGCCGATGCGCGGCCGGACCAGAACGCCGGAGCCGGCGTGCTGCCTGATCTGACTACCGGCAGGACGCGCATACTGCGCACGCTCTGCATCGCCACGATGGTCGGCGCGGTGCTGGTGATCGCGGTTTCGCTGGCGTCCGGCATGGTGCGCCGTCCGCAGGCGGCGACCAGCGCGGCGCAGAACAAACACGACCTGTCGACGCTCAGCGAGCGCGAGATCAGCGCGCTTACCGACCAGCTAAACCGGGCACTGCAGCAAACCCGGCTCGGCGATCTGCATGCGCAGCAGCGCGGCAATACGATCGCGGTCGACGGCATGGCGCTGAATGCCTCGGAAGACATCGCCGCACGCGCCATCCTCGATCGCTACGGGCGCGACAGCATCGCGCACCACTACGATGTGGCGCAGGACGACGTCGCGAGCATTACCGACTCGCTGGGGATCGACGGCGTGCGTGTTGCTTACTCGGGAAACGGCGTGTTCGCGATAAGCGGCAACGTCCCGTCGCTGACGTCGCTCCACGACCAGCTGGAACGGTTGCGGAGCGACCTCGACGGCAACATCAAGCGAATCGACGTAGACGTTACCGAAGTTCCCACGAACATTTCGATGAATGTGTACACCGAAATGATTTCGGTCGGCGATACTCGTTACGTGCAAACAGCGGACGGCGTCAAGCATCTGTTTCCCGGCACGACAACCGGCTCGGCGAACAACGTGCGCACGCTGCACGAGTCGATCACCCCGCTGCGTGCGCAGGCGCAGTAACGCACTCGCGCTGCTTTCAATCATGCTCAGGAGAAGCACCATGTACGACGCACTCGAAACAGTTCGCACCGATATCAAGGGACTCGAGACAACGCTCAAGACACCCGATGCAAAAGAGCGCGTGGCGCGCATCGCGCAGGCGTTCGAGCAGTGCGCTCAAGACGTCAGCGATGCCACACGCCGGGCGTTGCAGGAAGACGAGCGCGCAGCGCTGCAGAAGATCTATCGCGGCATGGTCGCCGCGCGCCGGATGATGCTGCGCCTGCACGAACTGGCAGGAATGGAATCCAGTGGTTTGTAGTGTGGTGGTTGCAGGAAGCTGCAGGAAGTGGAGGGTAGGGGGTACATCAGTATCGTAGGCGAACAGGCAGCAATTACAACTAGCTGGTTTGCGTTTTCTTAATCTCAACTGTAAAGGAGTCGAGCATGTCTTTTGGTTCAATGGCCTCTGAGGCAATGAGTTCGATGAGCAGCATGATGTCGTCGATGGTCCCGGACATGATTCAAACGACTGAGGATCAGTTCGGACTGTCAATGGTGCAAGGTGTGATGAACATCGCAAAGACCATTGGCAACGACATCGAGGACGATTCGAAGAAGCAGTGACGGCTTGTCTCGCAGCACGGCACGTCGTCGGCGTCTTGTCCGCAAAAAGGACCCGGGGCCTCGCGCTCCGGGTCCTCTATTTTCGCAGCGGGATCAGTCATGAGCATCGAACGATTTGCGGAGGTGGTACGCGACGTCTGCACGGTTGTCGATCTTCCCGATCCGGAACATGTGCTGCAAACACGCACCATCGAGGTCGAAGGTTTCGACGTCCGGCTCGATCACTTCGAGAACGATCAGGAAGCGATGTATGTGAACTTCCACTACGGTACGGTCACCGCAGGCCGCACCCTGGTGGTGTTCCGGCTGATGCTCGAAGCCAATCTGCTGATCTACGCGCAAGACCAGGCACAACTCGGTCTCGATACCGACACGGGCGGCATCATCCTGATCCTGCGACTACCGTTGACACCGGACGTCGACGGCACGGTAGTCGCCGACCTGCTGTCACACTACGCCGAGCACGGCCGCTACTGGCGCAGCAACATCATCGAATCGACCGACGAAATGTTCATGGGCATCGTCAGCGGCGATTACTTCTGGCTGCGCGCCTGAACCTCGCCGCGTATCCGCTTCGCATCCGGCACCTGCGTTGCGTCGCCGGCACTGCGCTCAATCACGTGCGGCACGAGCATCACCAGCCAGATCGTCGGCGGGTCCTGCGCAGTGGCTTGCGCACTTCCTGACGCCCGACTCTCGTCAGGCACCACCAGCACCATCCCCTCGTGCGGCGCCAGCGTCATACGCGCGACGTCGATCTCCACCGGGCTGCGCAGTTCGACTGCCAGCGTAATGCCGGGCGGGCTCGTGCGTTGCTCGACGGACGGCACGATGCGCAGTGACATGGCCGCGGGCGCGACGGCCGGCGGCCGGACGTGGCCGCTGATCGCGACCGGTTGATCGAGGCGCTGCTCGAGCGCGGCCGCCACGCGATCGACCGTGGACAATTCGCTCTCGGTGCGAACGTGTGCGGTCTGTGTCGCCTCCAGTTTGTGCAACCGGTCGCGCAACGCCGCGCCATCGCCGCCAACCTTGACCTGTCCGCCGGCGCCACCGGTCGAACCGGCCTGCACGCGCCCCAGCAACAGAAGCGGCAGCGCCGCCGTCTGCACGTCGGCGATCAGCACGTCCAGCTCGACCAGCGGCGCACTGTTGTCGAGCGCGGTGACCGCGCGCACGTCGGCGTCGAGTTGTTGCGGGCGATCGCGAATCAGGACGGTGTTGGTGCGGGCGTCGGCGGCGATGATCGGCAGCGGCGCTTCGTATTCGGCCACATCGATATACCGGTTGCCCGGCGGATCGAGCAATCGCCTCGCCTCGCTCGCCACCCCTTCCACCGGACCCGTACGACCGTTGGTCAGCGCGATCCGATCCGCCGCCTGGCTGTAATGCAGGCCGACGATGCGCACCGCCGTGGCGACTTTCATCCTTGCCGCGCCGTCGACCTGGCGCGCGGACCTGTCCACCAGCGCAAGGTAGGCGGCCGGCCCCCTGACGGTGATGAGCCCCGGCATCGGCGTGTCGTCGACGAGCGGAAAACGCGGGTCGGCACTAGCGGTGCCGTTCAGCAGCGCGTGTAACTCGGCGGGTTTCGCATAGTTGAGGCGCAGCGTCAGCGAGCGTTCGTCGCCGGTTGGGTCTACGTGCAGCACCGTGCCGTCGTAGTACCAGACGAGCCCGTAGGCATTCGCCAGTACTTCCAGGAAACGCTGCGGCGGAAGATCGAAACGCCCTTCGACGGAGCCCGCAAGCTGCGCACCGACGGCAATCGGCACGCCTGTGGCGGACGACAGGTCGCGCAGCACGTCGGCCACGCTGGCGCCGCTAGTCGAGAGGTAGTAGCGCGCGATGCCCCAACGCGGCATCGCGGCAGTGAGGCGCGCGTGCAGCGTTGCGTCCGTGTGCCGTACGACCGCTTGCCTGCCCTCGCCTTGCGCGACGCAAGCGTGGACGCACACAATCGTCAAGCAGAGATGCGCGAGCGCGCTGCGCATCCTGAAGCGACACGGCATGAAGTTCAATAAAGCGAGGCGACGGTCTCGTTCGCGTGGATGCCAGCCGGGCTCGCCGCCTGCCGCGCCTCCGCTTCGCTGAGATTGAGCCGGTAGCCCTTCGCATAGACCGACTGGATCGTCCATTCGATATCGAGCGACTTGAGGCTCGCCCGCAAACGGCTCACATACATGTCGACCGAACGGCTCTGAACGCCGCCATCCCAGCCCCACACCACGGAATGCAGATCTTGACGCTGCACCACCGTGCCCCGGTGCGTGGCCAGATGCCACAGCAAGTCGAATTCCTTCGTGCCGAGCGTGTGCACGTCGTCGCCGCGCGAGACGGTCAGGTTCGCCCGATCGAGCTGATATTCGCCGACGATCATCCGGCGGCTGTCGCTGCCCGGCGTGTGAAAACGCCTGAATAACGCGCGGATGCGCGCGAGCAGCACCATCCGGTCAAGCGGCTTGACGAGAAAATCGTCGGCGCCCGTGTCAAGAATCCTCACGATATCCGCTTCCTCGGAACGGATGGTCTGGAAGATCACCGGCACCGTCGTGCGGGAGCGGCTGCGCACCCAGCTCAGCAGCTTGTCGCCCGACATGCCGGGGAGATCCCAGTCGAGGATCATCAAATCGGCCCAATGGTCCGACAGGTGATTGCGGGCGTCCAGTCCATTCTTGAACGCATCGACCTGGTACCCTTCCGCCTTGAGCCATGTCACGAGCAGCGACTGCTGGATCAGGTCGTCCTCGGCTATAAGAATCCTTGCTTGATTTCGCATGCTCACATTCCGGCTTTTGGCCGGAGTTCCCATTCTTGTTTTGCGCCTTGTATCACGGGGGATGCGTTCACAACGGGCGCCTTGTCGTTGCGAAACTGCCGTATTCACGCACCAGATCTGATGTTTCCTGGTTGCCTCGTTGTACAGCAAGGCACGGCAAACGAATGGCGAAATCGGTACCGCCTTTTGCATTACGATCAGCGTTCAGGGTGCCGTCATGAAGCCGAACGATACGTGCTGCCAGCTTCAGCCCCAAGCCAAAACCGCTGGCCGAGCGCTGCGCGAGCGCGTCAAAATCGTAGATGGCTTCGTCCACCAGACCCGGGAGTCCGCCGGCTTCGTCACTGACCGTGATAACGGCAGAATCGCCCATGACCTTTAGCGATACGGTGACCGGCGCGCCGGCGGGGGAAGCCTGAATGGCGTTGTCAATCAGATTCTGCAGCGCTCGGATGACAAATACTCTCACTCCGCTCACCCAGACCGCCGAGCCTTCCGCAAGCCACAGGCGCAACGGCACGTTCCGGTAGACCGCGGCGACGTCGAGCTGCGGGATCAGATTGCGCACCGCGCCGCGCAGATCGAAACGGGCGAAATCACCGCGCTGCAGCGCACCGGCAACCGACGTGAAGATGAACTGATCGCCGAGCGAGAGCGCGTAGCGCGCAAGGTCGGCGACGCGCTGAATGCCGCCGCACTCTTCGAAAGCGTTGGGGTCGTGTTCGTGCAGTTGCGTCAGTGCGACGATCGAATTGGTGGGCGAGCGCAGGTCGTGCGACAGGAAGCGCAATGACTCCACCCGGTCGTCCACGGCGCGCCGCATGTCGGTGACGTCGAACAGCGACAGCGTTGCCGCGATCCGCTCCGAGCCCACGACCGTGGTCTGCTTGAGCCACAGCCAACGGTCATCGATCTGCAGTTCGACGCCTTGCTCGAGCGCCTCCCTCAGGCCGGCGTCGTGGTTGTCGTCCGCCAGTTGCGGCAACAGTTCGGCAAGCGGCACACCTGCCACTACGCGCCGCCGCAACAGCCTTGCCGCACCCGGTGTCGCAAACAGCACATCATGCCGCGCGTCGAGCGCAATCGTGCCCCACGGCTGGCTGTCCAGCAGTGCGTCGAACTCATCGTCGGGCGCGACCGCAGCACTCGAACGTTGAGGTCTGAAGCCATCGTCAAATGACATCGACATAGGACGCCTTCTCGCATAGGTCATCACATGATAGTGTGAAAAACATATATTTGTTCGCGTTTTGCAATTTTGCTCGTGCCTCGCGAATGACTGGCCTCCGGATTGCCTCGCCACACTTGCGTGACAGCGATGCGAACGGACGTGCGCGTGGATCCGCATGAATGCGCATCGAACAACTAAGCGTCCTCTCTTACAGTATCTTTCCTATCGACTTACTTTACCCCTACCTTTCGATCAAGCGCCGCTGCGTCATCGGCTCGAAGTCGCCGGCGGTTGACGTCCACGCCGGTGCGCCTCCCGACAGCGCCGGAGTCGCTGCGATCGCGGCTTGTTCGGTGTGGATCGACGTACCGGTTTCAAGGCGCGATGGCATTGTTCTGAAAATATTTCACCTTCTGATTGTCCCGATAGATCAGCGATCGTTTCACGTTGCCGGCACACCAAGATCGATAATGCGGGGCGTCAGCAGGAACAGACGTTCCATGTGGCTCTCCTCCTTGTCGGTGCTCTTGAACAAGTTGCCGAGCACCGGGATTTTCGACAGATACGGCACGGCGGTGCCGTCGTTGGTGCGGGTATTGGTCTTGTAGCCGGCCACCAGCAGCGATTCGCCTTCGTTCACGAAAGCCGACGTATTGATATTGCTGCTGGAGATCACCGGAATATTGTCGACCGTCTGGCCGCTCAACTGCCCGTCGCGGATGGCGACGTCGAGCTTGATCTGGGTATGGCCGCTTTCGTCGACCACCATCGGCAGCACCCGCAGCGACACGCCGGTCGACACGCTATACAGGTCCGCCGACGTGTAGCCGGACACGCGCACGAAGAACTGCGTGTCGTTGGTCATGTCGGCCTCGATATTGTCGAGCGTCGTTACCTTCGGGCTCGCATCGATTTTTGCCTGATTGCGCTCTTCGAGTGCCGATACGTTCGCCATCAGATAGCGGCCCGCGTTGCCGATCACCGCACTCAGCGCTCCACCGACCGGCGTCGCAGCCGCGGTCACGCTGCCTGCCAGCGTGGTACTGCCGAAATTCTGGCTCAACGTGCCGTTATAGGTGTTCTGCGCGGCCTGACCATTGCCGGTCTGGAAATCGACACGGCTGTTATGTGCGGTCCAGCTCACGCCGAGCTGCCTCATCGCCGTCTCGTCGACTTCGAAAATCTGCGCTTCGATTTCGATCAGGCGCGGCCGGACATCGAGCCGGGCGATCAATTCCGGGTACTGGTACATGCGGTCCGGCGTGTCGCGTATCAGAACCGAGTTGGTACGCTGGTCCGCCTCGATGACGGGCAACATCTGGTCGTCCGAACTCGCAGCGCCCGACGCTCCGCCCGGCCCGCCGTTCAATGCGGCGGTCAGTTGCGACGAGGCATGCCCGGTCAATCCTGCCAGCAGACCCGTCGCCTGACCGCCGGAGAGACCCCCGCTACTCCCGATGCCCCTGCCGCTCTGGTTGGGCAGAGGCGGCATCACCGCCTGGCCGCTGGAACCGCCGGAGACGTCGCTCATCGGTTGGACCCGCTGCACGTTCTGGGCCGAACCAGTGGCTGCGCCCGACGCAGTCCCGCTGCCCTGATTCGGGTGATACATGTTGTTGAGCACGGTCGCGACGCCCTGCAACGTGATCGACGTGCCGTCGGCGTCCGCGTTACGGTCCATGGCCCACGCGTGATGCAGCGGGTACACCCGGATCACGGTGCCGGCCCGGTGCTGCGTCGTCGAGTCCAGCCGCGCGGCGATGTCCGTGACCATCTGCACGTAGTTCGGCGGCCCGTTGACGATCGCCGCGCCCTGCGCATCGTCGTAAGTGATATGGAAACGCGGATCCGTCACGCCCATCGACATCAGCGTGTCGCGCAGTTCGGCTGCGCTGCCGTGATCGAGTTTGATCAGCGTGCTCTTCATCTCTTCCGGCGTCACGATGTCGAGCACCTGGCCATCGAAGTACCAGACAAAGCCGAACGACGAGGCAAGCGTATCGAGAAAGCGTCTCGGCGCCATGTGGAACTTGCCGGTCACGCTGCCCGACACGTCCTTCGAGATGTTCGCCGGAATCCCCTGGCTCGCGGCGAAATCGCGCAGGACGTCCTTCACGTCCTTGGAGTCCGCCGAGTAGTCGATCCCGTTGATCTTCCAGTGTACGGGTGCGGCCAGCACGTCCACGGCACACAATGTCAGGAGGGTGAACAGGATGGCGCGTGCAAGTGGGTTCATGGCGGTCATCGAAGAAGGATTGAACAGAACGTATGACTCATGATTCGTTCTGGACGCCTTCCGGTCAATCAGGATCCACGACGCTTGCGCGCTTGCTTCCGGTTCCCGCACGGAGGTTCGCACCGACACGCGGCCGCGCAGCGCGACATGCGGCGCGCCGGCGCAGCGGGCGAGCGCCGCCGCCCGCGACATCGGGTTGCCGGTTCGGATCCGAAACGACACAGCGAGCGGTCATGTCAGTAGTAACTGTTGAGGGTCCATCCCGTCGCAACCGGTGTGTTCGCGATCACCTGCCCCTGCTGTCCGCAGTAGCTGCTGGCCCAGGGCGTCGTGATGACTGCGTAGCTCGCCCAGTTCGTCACCATGACCACTTTATAGGTGCCGATGGCGAGCGCCTGGGTCAGGCTATTTTCGATCCCGCCGGAATCGTCGGTCAGCGTCGGGCTTTGCGATTCGGCGTGAGCGAGGGATGCACTCGAACCGGACAGATAGATGTCGATGCTCTGCGAGATCTGCGCACGTGCACCGGCCGAGGGATTGCTACAGTTCCCGTCGTTCATGTGCGACCACGTCGAGACGGCTATGATCCCGGACTTGGTCAGTTGTACCGACTGCGTCTGCGAGTATGAATAAGTGCCGTTGGTGGCGTTGTACGAATACGGCCCCGCCGAATATGCGCCGCCGGGTTGTCCGTTGCACTCCGTGTAGTCGGCCGCCCCGGAAGAAGGCATCAGGATCGTGCAGCCTACGGACGTGCTGGCTGGCAGTATCTCCGACTGGGTCTGCCACTGGCCGTTCTGGCACGACAGCACGCGCCCGGTGGAATCGGTCGTGACCGGTGTCGTGCTGGCGGCATCCGGCGCGCAGGCGCTGCCCACGGTCTGCTGGTTGCCGAGGTTCAGGTTGCCCAGTTCGTCGACCGCGATGGCCTGCCACGCAGTGCCGTTGTACGTATAGCCGCGGCCCGTGTTGGTCGTCATCGACACATCGCCGCGTTGCGGATTGGGCAGCGTGCTCAAATCGGCCGCGGCCGCCACCGGGTCGCGCCAGTGCGCCGACGAAATCGGTTCCCACTCGCCGTCGATGCAACTGACGACGTTGCTGTTGGTATCGGCGGCAATCGATCCCACCGTCGCCGTGCACGCGGTGTAATCTGTCTGCTGCGCGAGAATGATCGGCACCTGCATCGCGTTCGCGCTTACATCTCCCGGCACGCTGACGCGATAGAGATAGTCGGTGTTCTGCGCCTGGTTCGCACCCGCAAAAATCTCGCTTGCCAGATGACCTACGCCGGTCACCGTGCCCGAACAGGACACGTTCGACGGATTCGGCGTCGCGACGCTCCATGAGTCGTATGCGCCGAATGCTGCGCCGCTCGCATTGTTGGTCTTCGGAATCGAGCCGCCGCCCGAACCCGAGTTCGACGCGATATAACCGAGCTGCGGATCAGGAATGACCATGCCGCCCTCGGTCACGAGCAGGCCCTGCAGCCCGCCGAGATCGTTCTTGTACACCAGCAGACACGAAGTCTGACCGTAAGCGTTCCGCGCCTGCACGCTGGTCGGCAGGAAAGTGGCAAGTTGATACGGCGAACCCTTGAGCGGCACCACCACCGGCACGGTAAGCGTCGCCGCGTCCAGCAGCGCCGCCGAATTCTGCGCGATCAGTTGCGTGGCCGCCTGCGCCATCTGCGACTGGTAGAGCGCAGCCTGCTGACCGCGCGCGTCTTCCATCGACGTGTTGATCATCGCCGCCATCCCGACGATCATCAGCGTCGCGATTGCCAGCGCTGCCAGCATTTCGATCATCGTAAATCCGGCTTGCCGCGCCGTGCGCCTGTACATGGAAACTCCTGCCTCTTTCAGCATGGGTCGACTGGGTTACCGTCTGCAAACTCGCATGGCTCAGGGCTGATACGCCTGCGCCATCCAGACCGGCGTGCCGTTCGGGACCACGGCCGCGATCGCCGTGGGTAGCGGCACCGCCGGATTACCCGGCGACAGCACGGTGCCGTTCAACGCGACCCCGGCCAGCGCCGAACCGCCGGACAACTGCTCGATGCCGGTGAGCGCCGCCGCGGCGCTAGCCGAGGTCGTGTAGACGACGACCAGACTGCCCGCCGACGAGGTATTCGGCACCACATAGTTCAACCACGATCCGCTTGTCGTACCGGCACTCAGATACGGTTGCAGCGCCGCCGCCGACACCGCGCCCACGAACGTCGGATTGGCAAGCGCATAGGCGACCAGCGCCTGCCGGTACGCGCTCATGCTCTGCGCGGTGGTGACATTCACCATCGTCGGCGTCGCCTGCATGTAATTCGCATCCACCAACGCATAGACCCCGGTGATGCATGCGATCGCGAACACCATCCAGAGCGCTGTCATTTACGTCCGCCCCAGTCGCTCGGCCAGCGCGTCGGAATGGATCATCGATCTCATTTGCTGGCGTATCTCGAATGCCAGTTCGCTGTAGTGACCCTGCCGCACGTGATGGCGCGCCGTCTCCCCATCACGCAGCATGAACAGCTGCGTCTCCAGCTTGCGCGTCGAACCCGTTGAACCGATACCCGTCGCGAGTCGCTGGTGCAGCACGCCTGCGAGACCATCGGCTATCAGTGCCTGCACGCTCGCCACATCCAGCGATTGCGAGACGAGTGCATGAAGCCGTCCCACCACCGCGCTGATATCTTCGGCCCGCATGGTGGTGACGAGCAGATGACCGTCGCGTCCCGCCAGCAACATTTCCAGCGCCAACGCGGGCTCGTCCATCGCGCCGACGAAGATCATCCGCGCACCCCAGCTCAGCATCGAGCGCAGCCCGGCCACGGCGTCCGCGCAGGCCGCGGTCTGGAAACAGATGCCGTCGCCGTGCCGACCTTCGAGCGGCAGTTCGATCGGGTTCTCGGACGTCAGCCCGATGCCGCCGTGCGTGAACAACTGCTCGCGCACCAAGGCGCCGGCGGTGGTCGTCTTGCCCGCTTTCGCCGCGCCCGATACGATCAGCAGGCCCGACAGGTCCGCACACATCAGCCGCCTCGCATACGCGAGCGGCACGCCGAGTTCGGCCAGCGACGCGACGGTATTGTCGAGCCGGCGCAGCACGAAAACTTCGCCCTCCGCGGAGTCCATCGTCGACACGCGATAGGACACGCCTTCGCATTCGACCTTGAACACCGGCGTACCCCGCTGCGCGTCACGACAGGCCATCTTCAGTCGATACAGCTCGTTTTGCAGCCGCGGATGCTCCGGCACGGGATACACTGCCGAACCGGGTCCATCCGAAAAGCGGTCGCCGATGCTTGCGTGACCCAGGTAGAGGTACGAGAAGTCGAAGCGGTGCAACAGCGTATTGGTGTCGTAGGTCATCGCACCGTCCAGGTCCATTCAGGTCGAGGTCCAGACGATCGTGTTGGCACTGGTGCTCGAGCAATTCGTCGATGCATCGGCCGGGGTAGCCGGCAACGTAAGCGCCGTGCCATTGACCGAGATCGCCATCCAGCTCCCGCCCGCGGACACCGCATTGACGCATACGTTTTGCGGCACATCCGTGTACGTGATCGTGAACTCGTCGGGCGAGCTCGCCACGGCCACCGTCACGGTACCGTTCCACGTATTTGTCACCGTGCCGTCCGAGGCCGGAGAGAAGCTTGCCGGAAACACCCCCGCACTCGCCAGCACCGGGTTTGTGAGGCCGCTGTAGCTAGCGTTCTGCCCGGAGTACAGCTTCTTCACACCGGTCTGAATCGCACTGATCTGCTCGCTCACCGCATTCGTGTTCGCACTACTGAACGCACTGGTAAGCAATGCAATTGCACCGATCACCACCAGTGCCGCAATCCCGAGATACGCGATCGCTTCGAGCAGAGACGCACCCCGTTGCCGGGTAGCCGCACTACTGCGCCAGCGAGCCCGCGTCGGTTTCATAACGGCCTTTTCTACACCGTCCACATCTTTCATTTCGACACCCCCAAAGCGTTGAACATGCACACCTGTCAATGCAGCGATCGGGCCATCGCCGCGATCTCCTGCTGAATCCCGAAGAAGCCGGTAATCAGCAACCCCAATAAAGATGCGAGTAAAAGAATCGCCATGCCATTTAGCAAGCGCATCTGCACCGAAACCCTCTCCACCCCTGTTTCGACCCATTCGTCCGCGATTGTTTTCAACGCCTCGCCGAACCCTTTGTATTGCGCATACACGCAGAGATCTTCGACGATTTCCCGCGACGGAAAGTGATAGCCGGCATTCCGCATTGCCTCACCGACATTTAAGCCCGACTTCACGCCGAACAGCATGTCTTCGATTCGTTCGCGCAGCCACGGCTTCGCATTGCCGGACAATCGCGTGAGCGACTTTTCGACCGTGAAACCCGCCGTCTGCATCGACGCGAATGCGGTCAGAAAACTGGCGCCCACCATCAGCCGGTAGATCGAATAAGGCGGAAAATCGTCGAGCCAATTGCGCGCCCGGCCGCGCCAGCGCGGCAGCGAATAGATCAACAAGGCAGCGAACGCGACCAGCACGAGCACACACTGCACCATCCAGTGCTGGACGAACTGCGACATCAGGTAAAGCATCCGCGCCGCACCGTGCCAGCGTTCCGGATCTTCGATCGCGGCGAACTGGGGAATCAGCCGTGTGCCGAACAGATACAGATAAGCCAGCGTCATCGCGAACAATGCGATCGGATAGGCCAGACCGCCGATCACCGCATTGCGGATCCTGCGTCCCGACATGACGATGCCGGTCACCGCGCGCAGCGCCACTTCGGTGCGGCCCGACTGTTCGCCGGCCATCACGATCATCTGCTCCGCGTTCGGCACCCATCCTTCCATCCCCTCGGCCAGCGCGCCGCCGTTTTGCACGACCCGGCGCCACTCGCCAAGCAGAATCGCTTCGGGCTGGTTCGGCTGACGGCCGTCGCGCGATGCGCGCAGTTCGAGTTCCTCGAGAACCTTCAACAGCGGCAGACCGTTCGAGAGCATCTTCTCGATCTTGCGGTAAAGTCGTAGACGCTGTTGCGGACCGGCATTCAGCTTGGCCCAGCGACGATTCAAATCAAGACCCATAGTCCCCGCCCATGCCATTGCCGCTCCTCAGATCGTTGCCCGGCGCCTCGACGGTGTCCACCGGGCGCAGCCGCACCGGTTCGCTGCGCGCCATCAGCGGCCCGACGATGCGCTCGGCGCCGCGCGGGTCGACCAGCCCCGCGGCGACTTTCTCGATCGCATGTTCGACCAGCGTGCTGCCACCCAGTTGATCGAGCCAGTACGCGGTAGCCGCCGCCTTGTTACCGTCGCGCAGCAGCGCGAAAAACTGCGCGTCGGTATGCACGACCTCGGCGACCACCGTGCGGCCCGTCGTGCCACGCCCCACGCAATGCGGACAACCCGGGCCTTGGGCGAAGACGTTTTCGAAAGCCGCGCCGACCGCGCGGCGCACCCGGGCGATCAGCGCTGGCTCGCATTCGTTGGCGATACTGGTAAGGGGTTGTTTGCAATGCGGGCACAGCAGCTTGACGAGCCGCTGGCTGATCAGCCCCGTCACGACCGTCTCGTCGGTCACCATGCGCAGCGGCAGCCCGAGGTCGATCAGCCGGTCGACGATCGAGAGCGCGCCGTTCGCATGCACCGTCGTCCACACCTGGTGACCGGTCATCGACGCGCGCAACGCGCTTTGCGCCGAGGCCCGGTCACGCACTTCGCCGATCATGATCGTGTCGGGGTCGAGTCGCATCGCATTGGAGATCGCCGCGGCAAACGCGAGCGAGCGCGCTTCTTCGGTGGCCGCATTGGTCACCGGTGTTTGCACCGCGCCGGCGATCGGATACTCGACCGGATCCTCCACCGTGATCACGTTGATGCTGCCGTTGCACTCGGCGATCTGGCCGAGCAGCACGCGCTGCAGCGTGGTCGATTTGCCGGAGCCGGTCGGTCCGCTGATGATGTTCATCCCATGCGGCAGGCGTTGCAGTTCGTCCACCTCCGCCGCTTGCGAGCCGGAAAAACCGAGCCGTTGCAGATCAGTGGTTTCGCCCGCATCGTTGTAGAGCAGCCGCATCACCATGATGTTGCCGACACTGGTCGGCGCCGTGGCGATACGCACGCCGAACAGTTGCTCGGGCAGCTTGTCGCGATCGCCAATGCTGGCGTCCTGGCGCTCGCTAGGCTTATACGTGTTGTCGGACACGCTCGCCATCGCCGAATACAGCGTGGCCAGAAGCCGCGCGCCCTGTTCTCGGGTCTGTTCGCTGACACGCACCAGCTCGTTGTGGATGCGAAACAGAATTTCCGTGCTATGGCGTTTGATGCGGATATGGATGTCCGATGCGCGTTCGCGGCAGGCCTGCGCAATCAGTTCTTTTGCCAGCACCTGCATTGCGGTGTGGTCGACGCGCTCACCGGTGCCGTCCCGACGCATGCCCTCGTACGCGCGATGCACAACGTCGAGACTGACCGGGCACGGCTGGTGGCCGAACTTCAAGCGATCCAGACGGGCCCGATACGACAGCACATACGGATTCATCTCGTGGCCTTCGGCGATCAGCAGCCGGCCGTCGTCGAGCAGACAGAGCAGCTTGCGCTCCTCGACGCTGGCGGCCCACGGACCGTCGCCCGACAACGGATGCGCAAGACCGACGTCGCCCGCTGCCTTTGCCAGTTTTGCCGCGGCCGCGGACAAGGCTCGCGCGCTCAATGAAGAGGGGTTCATGGCAACACTCCTATTGAGACCGCGGATAACCGGGCGGCAACCCTGGCACGCCGTTGGCGACCGGCGCGCCCCCTGCCGTGCCCAGTGCGGCGTTCGAGCCGCTCCCCGAAGTCACGCCGGGGTTGAGCACCGCGCCGCTGCGCGAAGCCAGCACCGGCATCAGGCGAAGCGTTTGTCCGCTGCTCCAGCGGCCGACCACCTCGTTCGAGGCAATCGACACGATGTGCAGCCCGTTGGGCAGCACATCGCCCGCGCTGACATCGAACTGCGCGCCATCGGTACTCTGCAGCGTCGCGGAGAAACGGTGCCCGAGGCCTTCGATCGCCACCACCCGCACGGCATCGGAACCTGCGTCCACCGAGCCAGCGCTGCCAAGCCGGGTTAGCGCAGCTGTGCGTTGTGCGACTTCGGCTTGTGCATCGAGCTTCTTGATCTCGGCCTTCAGCAGGACTGTCTGCTCCTGCAGGCGAGTCAGTTCCGCCGCCGCGTTCGGCATCCACGCGCCATTTGGTGCTTCAGCCGACGGCGGCGGATTCGCGATCGCGACCGGCTCGGCCGCGTGTGCGCAGACAACCCACGTCAGCGCGGCGACCAGCGCCGCCCCATGGGGCCAGGAGAAATTAGTTTGCATAGACGACTCCCTCGACGGACCACGCGCCCGCTTGATAGGTCAATTTCACGAACCGCACGCCGGCTTCGTTCAGATAGGAAGCAAGCTGGTCCGGCGACAACCCGCCGAAATTCGCTTGCAGACGCCATTGCCGCCACGGCGGCGGCGGCGGTTTCTTTGCGCCCACCGGCGTCATGGCGCTGCCGGGCGTATACACGACCGGCGTCAGCGTCAGCGGCACGTCGAGGGTCTGGAAACGCGAGAACAGTCGCGTGTTCACGGTCTTGCCCGGCAGCAGTGTGTCGTCGGCAACCGCGCCCATCGGGAAGGGCCGCGTCAGCGACGCGTAATCGCCGCTACGATCGAGCTGCGCGAGCGGGACGCGTTCCAGCAGCAGCGAAACCGCCGAACCGTTGCGCGACCATTGGTAGTCGACGCCGGTCGGTTGACAGGTATAGCGTTCGAGCTGCCAGCCGCCCGGCGCCAGTTCGGTGAAATGCTGCAGGCAGGCCCGCGCGAATTGTGCGGGTAGCGGCAGCGTGGCCCATGGATGCAGGTTCTGGTCCTTCTGCTGCGTACGCTGCAACAGCGCCCGCGCAAGCTCCAGTTGATGCTCCTGCTGCGCGGCCAACATAGCGCGGTAGTGCTGCACCCACAGGGCCCCGCCGAGCAACGCGACGGCAACGCCCGCCGCCGCCGCTGCGAGGCGCGGCGACACGCGCCGCGTCACCGGGCGCAGCCGGGCCCAGTTCGGGACGCGCAGGCGGCCATGCCGCTTGCCAAGCATGTCTTCGATGCGGCGGGGATAGAAGTTGTGAAACCCCATCGCCTCGATTTCGCTGTCGCCGATCACCGCGTTCCAGCCACCCAGGCCGTAGTCGGAATTCAGGCGCTCGAACACTTCGTCGCTGGTGCCGATCCAGTCGCCATTCGGCAGAAACGCGCCGTCGCGTACGGCGAAGTATGCCCAGCGGCCGTCCGGCAATTTGAATGCGCCGAGCCAATTGGGTGCCGATTGCTGACGACCTTCGTAGAAAGCGCCTTGCTGCGCGACCGCCTTCGAAACTATCACGCCGAGCGAGGCGAGGCCCGCTTGCGCGCCTTCGCGCGCGCTGGTGAAGCCGACCGCGGCGACGCCGCGATCGGCACGCAGCACCATCAGGTCGAAGTTCAGCTTCTTCGCGAGTTCGACGGCCTCTTTCTGCAATTCGTGCCGCCGCGACAGCGACTGCCAGAACAGCCCGCAAATGAAACGCTGCCGCTCGATCTGAACGATATGGGTAGCCATGGCGCGGTGTCCAGTTCGCTCGTTTCGCTCAAGCACCGTTCATCATCACGGGCGTGATCAGGATGACGATCACCTCCCGGTCGTGCGTGCCCTGATAGCCACCGCCAAAGGCGTAGTTATCCGGTTTGCCCACGCCCTGCTTGGTGAGGTCGTCGTCGGTGCCTTCGTAGCCGCTCAGCACCAGTGTCTCGCCGGACTTCATCGAGACGCGCTGCAGGAAGTTGCGCGTATTCACGTTCGGCGTCTGGATCTCCTGGCCGCCGCTCGACACGGTCTGTAGCGACAGCAGCGACGAGATGTTCGTATAGAACTGCAGCAGCACCGTCCCGTTGTCGAGCACATGCGGCAGCAAGGTCATGTTGAAGCCGGTCGTGATGGTGCCCGGCGTCAGTGCCGTTTCGGAGCCGACATTGGCGGTGTTGGTGGTCGACACCGAGGCGAGATAGCCCTGCTCCGACGCAACCTGAACCGGCACCGGCTGGTCGTTGAGCGTGGTGACCGACGCCGAGGTCTTGCGGCGCACCTTGCCTTGCTCGGACAGCGCGCTGATCATCGCAGTGGTTCCCGAAGCGCGGCTGTTCGGCGTAATCACCTGGGCGGCAAGCGAAACCGGATTGGTTGCCGTCGTCGCAAAGGTGCTGGCGAGCGAGAACTTCGTGCCGAGCGCCTGGTAGACCGCGCTCCAGTTGATGCCGTAGCTGTCGTCCGCGGACAGTTGGACCGACAGCACCGTCACGTTGATCAACACCTGCTTGGACAGCGAGCGGTTTTGCTCGTCCATGAAGGCGGCGACGCTGTCGAGTACATCCGGCGTATCGGTCACGGTAATCGAGCCGGTGGCCGGTGACGACACCACGCTGCCATAGCGCGACAGCATCGCCTGAATCGACGCATGCAGACTGTCGAAGACCGACAACTGCGAATTGACGACGGTGTTCGCCGTGTTGTTGGACGTGACGGTCGGCGTGCTGCCTGTACCCGAGCCGCCCGAACCGCTGGAGGAACCGCCGCCCGAACCGCCGCTGCCGGAACTGTCGTTGGTCGCGCCGCTCGTCACGGTCGCATTGAGCTTCGCATCGCCGGGAATCGCACTGACCTGGAAGGTGCGCGTGTCGGTAAAGAAGAACACGATGGCGCCGCCCGCGAGCTTCCACGACACGCCGAAACGGGTCGCCGCGGCATCGAGCAGACCGCGCAGATCGCCGTTGCGGTATGAAATGTGCGTGGGCGTCGGCAAGCCTTCAGTCGCGGCGATGCCGCGCGACGAGGCGGTGCTCGAGAGGCCCGGCAAGGTCGGCAGCGGCGGTTGCACGGCGCCAAGCACCGGCACGCTCTGCGCCGCACCGCCGCCCGTCGTGCGCGAATTGGCGAGCGCATTGGGCGACACGCGGGTGGGAATGTGAGTGAGCCGCGAGATGTGCTCGGCAAACTCCGGCAGCGAATTCACCTCGCTGTCGAAGGTGGCCGGCTGCGAGAACACCGCCGGCAGCACACTTTCGCGATCCAGCTTGATCGCGGTGCCGGACAACCACAGTCCGTCCTTGACGATCACGCCATCGGTCGATGTGGCAGGATGCGCATTGCCCTCGCGGGCGGCGTCGAGCGTCTGCTTCGATTCCGCATTGTCGTGATCGACCGAATCGGACAAACGCTGAGACAGACCGGTGCAACCCGCCAGCAGCAGCACGGAGAGTGCAAACATTGAAATGGTGTTGCGCATCAGCCTGCCCCTTTCTCAACAATACGGAGTACTTTGTTGCCGCGATACAGAATCGCCTGCACGGGCGCGTTGGAACTCGCAAGCGCCGCGACCACCGACTGCAGCGCCTGATCGAAGGTGCCCGTGACGACTGCGGGAGCGTCGACGCTGAAATCCACCGGCGCTTCCCAGATCAACTGCCATCCGGCCTGCTGTGCCCAGCGCGTCAACGCGGCCCGCACGGTGCGATCCGACAGTTCGATGCGCCACGTAGGCAGCGGCGGTGGAGGCGGCACAGCCGGTGCACTCGATGCACTCGATGCACTCGGCACGGTAGCAGCCAGCGCGGGTACGGCGCCACGTGCGGTAGCGGACGGCGTGCCTGCACGGGAGGTCGAGCCGTGGGCGGCCGCAGCAGTCGACGACGCCGCATCGGCGTAGCGATCCGCCTGGGTCGCCGTGCCGGTTCCGGCGGACGGTCCGGCAACGCCTGCGGCAAAATCTTTCGAGGTGATGCGTGGTTGGGCGGGCGTCGGACTCGCGGTGCTGTTATCCGTGCGAGCCGCGGTCGCGCTCTGGGCACCGGCGCGCGAAGCCGGTGAGTGCGCCGCTTTAGCTGCGGGCTGCGCTGCCGCGCCGGCGGTATCGCCGAGCGGCGCAGCGCTCACGTTGGTGGCCAGCGGACCGCCGACCACGGCGGCACCGCCCGCTTCCGAGTTGGAAGCCGATGCGGAAGGAGTCACCGAATTCCAGGCTGGCGGCAGCGTGCCAACCGTGTCGGTGCCAAACGGCTGCCGGTAACGCACCGTCACCAGTTGAAAATCTGTATCGACCTGGGCCGCCAGTTCCGGATGTCCAGCCAGCATGTCGCGCAGCGTCTGCACCAGCGAATGGCCAGCCCCCCAGCTCACCGGCGTCGCGGCCCACACACCTGCGTTCGGGAGATTGATGCTGTAATCGATCGGTACGACGAGACGCAGCGCATTACGCAACGGCATGTTGGTGCCGCTCGTCGTCACGCGCGGACTTTCACGCGCCTCGCCGGTCAGGGTCACCTGTCCATCGTGCTGGGCGTCCGGCATCGCAGTTGCGCACGCGCAGCTCGACCATCCGCCGCCCAGCACCAACAGTGTCACCATGCATGTAATGACCGTGCGCATCTGCGACCTTCCTCGTATTCGTTCGTGGCGTCTGATAGCGCCAACCATGTTTTCACCGCCAGTCGTGCGCCGATTCTTTAGCATCGTTCGCCGACCTCGTTGCCTCTGCGCTGGACAATCGACTACTGGCCTGAGACGATTGCAGCACTCCATCCTTACCCGACGACACAACCGTGAAAAATCCCAGCCAACTCCGTGATCTGACTCGCGAGATACTCGACCTCGTCGATCAGCGCCGCTTCTTTACCGACCTGCACATCGAGCAGGACCGGCCCATCATGATCAAGACGCCACGCGGCTGGATCGAAGCGGACGGCGGTCCGGCCATGATCGAGGAGATGGAACCGCTGCTCGCAGCGATCGACGACGACTGGCGCGACCGGCTTCAGGAAGGCGCGCTCGACAGGCCGTTCGTCCTGACCCGCTGCCGTCTGCGCTGCCACGTTTACCGCGTCTCGGGCGGCCGGAAAACGGTCATCTCGATCCGCCGCCTGCCACTCGAACCACTGTCGCTCGACAAGCTCGGCCTGCCCGCTTACATCAAGACGATGCTCGAGAGCAACAAAGGCATCGTGCTCGTGACCGGCCCCACCGGTTCCGGAAAAACGACCACGATGGCGTCGCTGCTCGATCACATCAACCATACGCGCAACTGCCACATCGTCACGATCGAACAACCCATCGAATACGCATTGGAAGCACACCAGGCCATCATTTCGCAGCGCGAAGTGCCGACCGACACGCGGAGCTTTTCTGCAGGCATGCGCGAAGTGCTACGCGAGCGCCCCGACGTCATCATGGTCGGCGAGATCCGCGACCAGGAAACCGCCGAAGCCGTGCTCCAGGCCGGCGAATCGGGACACCTGGTTTTCGCTAGCATGCACACCAGCAGCGCGCTCAACACGCTGACCCGTCTGCTGTCCTTCTTTCCGCCCGAGCAGCGCGACCGCCATGCCGCATCGCTCGCGAATTCGCTGATCGGCGTGATCTGCCAGAGCCTCGTTCCGAGCGAAGATGGCGCACAGCTCGTGCTGGCCAGCGAACTCCTTTTCAACCACAACCAGCAGGTCAGCAAACTTCTGGTCGACCCTGCCAAAATCCATTTCCTCGCAGACTTTGTCCGGCGCAAGGAAGACAACATGTCACGCTCGCTGAACGAAAATCTCAGTCAGCTCGTGACCAAAGATTCCATCACCGCCCGCGACGCGCTTCGCGCCGCCTATAACCGCATGGAGCTGCATGAACTGCTGCAGTCGTCCGCCACTCGTTGAAGCCATTTTCTCCTGCAAATATTGCAGGCCTCGAGTTTTTGACAATCTGTTACGGTTGACGCCTAAACGAATCGCCAGGCACCGGCCAGCAACGACATTGACGCGGCGAACGCATGCATGCATGCGTCATTCGACGTGTGACAGCGCAGGCTGGCGAGTGCAACAGATCGGGAGAGTTAGCCGGAGAATCGGCGCGATAGGGAATGCATGGACGCAATAAAGCGCCGCCGTGCACACGTCGTCAATCCGCTTGAAGCAAGCGGGCCACCAGCATGAGCAGTTCGCCGCATCAGCGACTCATACTTTGGGATTTCGCATAGCAGCCCATATCATTCGCCCGCTATGCGATCAGGACAATACCGTCACAATCATTGCAACGAGCTTACTGCTCTCGCACGACGCGCTGCGCGTAGAAGATTATTGGCGTCCAGAACGAAATCGTCGCAGCCAGTTGCGGGGTGACGGTTTCAGTGCAGGCGGCCTTCCCCGAAGTCCGCCAATTCGACTACGTGGTCGTGATCGGCGGCTTGCTGCCGCATCTCGACATGCGTTCATGGGCCAGGGGCTTTCACCAAGCCGAGCTTGTCCATTGCTTCATGTGCATCGATCACCATCGTCGCGATTTCGCCCACGGTGACCCGCAGGCTCGTGGCGCGTGAACGCATGTGTTCGTACGCATCGTTCTCGCTGAGCCGATGCGCCTCCATCAGGATGCGGCTTGCCTTCTCGATATGGCGTCGTGCCTTGAACGCCTCTTCAAGCTTGCCGATCTTGTGGTGCAGCCGTTGCTGGTAGCCAGACGATGCGCGCGCCAGCATCAGCGTGCTGAGAATGCCGTTGGAACGATAGGGCTTGGTGATCACGCCGTGCGCCTGGCTATCGACGAGCATTTTCAGGGCCGTAGGATTTTCGTAATCGGACAGCGCGATCAACGTTGCTTCGGTATCGGCCGCACACCAGTTGCCAGCGCTTCGAAGTTCCTGCCCCACCAGAAAGAAAATCACGTCGACATCCACCGGCAGTTGCGAAGGAAACGGCCAGAGGACGCGAACCGGGCAACCGATCCGGCGCAACTGTTCCTCGAGGACGCGGCGGTCGTCTCCGGGCGGATGGATCACGACCACGCGCAGCGTGCGCAGATCGTCAAACAGCCGGCGCGCGCCCGTACTCATGGCCGTTCTCCATCCAGCCAGAACTCCGCGAAACCATAGGAAGTCAGATACGGGTCCGGCTTGATCGGACTGCGACCTTCCCACACCACGTCGAACACACCGTCTGGCCGGCAAATGGCGATGCGTGGAGTCAGGACGGCATGGTTGTTATCGGGGTCGATTTTCAGTAGACCTTCTGGAGAATCAAACTCAACATCACAGGCCGCCTCGACTATTTTAGCGGTGTCCAGACTCCCGGTGCGTGCCAGCGCGAGTGCGAACAGATGCACCTGGTTGTACGCCATCTCAGACCACATGCTGGCCGGTTGCGGGCCGAAGCGTGCGTGCCACGATTTCAGGAAACGCCGGTTGCTCTCGTTGCTCAGAGAATTGACATAGCTTGCAGAGACGATATGGCCGCCGCACAGTTGCGTGCCGATCATGCGCGTCTCGCCTTCTGTCATGGTCAGGCTGGCAATCGGGATGCGCGCGGGGTCGATGCCGTGTTCGCGGTACAACTGATAGAACGCACGCGCACCGCGGCCAATCAGCGTGGAGAACACTACATCGGGTTCGATCGCCCTGATCTGCTTCACCACTTCCTGCAGTGCGGCGGGATCGGCATCGCTCGGCAAATAGACTTCGTCGATAATCTCGCCGCCATGCTCCTCGACCATATCGCGCATGATCCGGTTCGATTCGCGCGGATAGATATAGTCGGCGCCGACCAGAAAGAAACGGCGGCCGTGATTACGCAGCAGATAGGCGGCCAGTTGCATGCTGTTCTGGTTGGGCACCGCCCCGGTATAGATCACGTTCGGCGAATACTCAAAGCCCTCGTAGATCGAGCAGTACCACAGCAAGGCGTTGTTTCGTTCGATCACCGGCAACACCGCCTTGCGGCTCGATGAGGTCGAACAGCCGAAGATCACCGTCGCGTCGTCTTCCTGCAACAGGCGTGTGGCGAGCCGCCGATATTCGTCAGGGTCGCTCTTCGGATCATAAGCGACCGGTTCGAGCAGACGCCCGTTGACGCCCCCCGCCGCGTTGATCTCTTCGATTGCAAGGGCGGTGCCGAAGAAATGTTCGGATTCGGTTGCCGCGGTCACGCCGGTTCGCGAGTACAGCACGCCAATGCGCCAGCCATCGCCCGCGCGCAACGCCGGATCGTCGTACGCACTACTGCTCGTCATGGTGTTGCTCCATCCCTTGTCCTGGAGGCCGCCACCGGATCATGGCGACGCCGTCTTGTCCTGCTGCCGCGTTACAAGACGACAATCGTACTTGAATCCCGCTGATCGATCCGTTTCGCAGCATTGAAAAGTGCATTCGAGTTCACCACGTCCCACTTATAGGGAGGAGTCAAACGCGAAGGTGTTCGAAAATTGTACCCGCGGCGCCAGCGTCTTTCGCATTGCCGTGATCGATGATTTCGCCCTGCTTCAGGACCGCATAACGATCGGCAACCTTCAATGCGAACGGCACGTTCTGCTCGATCAACAGAAGCGTGGTGCCGTGACGCTTGCGTTCCCAAAGGAGTGCTTCGGCCAGCCGGTCGATCACCGAGGGCTGCAGGCCTTCGGTGATTTCATCCAGCAGGATAATCGACGGACGCATCATGAGCGCACGGGCCACCAGCAGCATCTTCTGCTCGCCGCCCGAGAGCGTGCCGGCGAATTGTCTCAACCGGCTCTTGAACACCGGAAAAACCGGTTCAATCCCGGCAAAGCGTTCGTCGAAAACCGACGCCTTGGCAAGTCCCAGGCACAGGTTGTCACGAACGCTGAGATCCTGAAACAGCGCATGCTCCTGAGGCGCATAGGCGATCCCTGCTTGCGCGATCCGATGCGGCGCCAGACGGGTGATATCTTGCCCGATCGCACGAATCGCACCGCTTTTCTTCGGCAGATAACCCATGATCGTCTTGACCAAGGTGGTCTTGCCCATGCCGTTCTTGCCCAGCAAGGCGACAGCCTCGCCGCTCGCCACGGTCAACGACAGCTTGCGAAGTACCACCGAGGTCTTGTATCCGCTGGTGACGTCCTGCAGATCCAAAGCAATCTCGCTCATGACGCCTCCTGACGGATGGTGCCGCCATCAGATCCCGCGCTCTGCGCGGTTCCGGCGTAAATAGTTCTGACCAGTTCCGAATTCACCACTTCGTCGAAGTTGCCTTGCATCACGATGCGGCCCTGATGCAGCACCACAATGCGGGTCGCAATCTCGGCGACGAAATCGAGGTCGTGCTCGACCAGCACGCAACAAAGCTGATACTGGTGAGCCAGTGCCGCCAGCACGTTTCCGATCTGCGTGCGCTCCGTCTTGGTCAATCCCGCAGTCGGTTCGTCGAGCAGCACGATGCGCGGCTCCAGGCCGAGCACCATCGCCAGTTCCAGCGCCTGCTGTTCGCCGTGCGAAAGATCCTTTGCCACCGCACTCAGCTTCTGGTCGAGGCCCGTGGTCCGAATCACCTCGAGTGCATACGGCGGTAACGCAAGCGTCGGCGCACGCCGCAACAGCGACGGCCGTTCGATGATCGTGCCCGCGATGCGTAGACATTCGGCCACGGTCAGCGTGTCGAAGATGTTCGCGTTCTGGAACTTGCGCCCCAGTCCGAAATGCACGCATCGGTCTGGCGGCAGTTGCCGGATATCGTTACCGCACAGCAACACCGAACCCGCCGAGCGTTCCGCGCCGTCACTCATGCAGCGCATCAGCGTCGTCTTGCCCGCGCCGTTCGGACCAATCAGGCCAACCAGTTCGCCGGCGTCGGCGTTCAGGTCGATGCCCTGCAACACCTTGAGACTGCCGAAATGTCTGGCCACACCGGTCATCGCCAGCGCCGGCTTCGAGGCGTCCTGCGTGTGCCCCATCCGGACAGCCCGCTCCACCAGTTCGGGTTCGGCGCCCTGGCCCGCCAGGTGGCGCAATGGCTTCAGCAGCAACGGCACCAGACCTTGCGGCAGCAAGACAATCACGGCCACGAACGCGGCGCCCAGGATGAGCTGCCACGCAAACGGCATGCTGCCGCTGAGATACGACGTTCCAACGTTGATCAGCAGTGCACCGATGACCGGTCCCCACAGGGTTCCGCGACCGCCCAGCGCGACCCAGATAATGAGTTGCGTACCAAGCACGAAGCCGGTCAGTTCCGGGGCGACGACGCCGCTAAACGCGCCATAACCGAAGCCCGCGAGGCCGGCGACGATCGCCGTCGCAACCAGCAGCGCTATCTTGATCAGCGATGTATTGATACCGAGGTACGAACAGCGTGACTCGTTGTCGCGAATCGCCGCCAGCACCCGGCCACCGTCGCTGCGCACGAAAAACCACGCAAGCGTTGCGATGAGCAGCAAGGCGCCTCCGGCGATCCAGTACCACGTGCCGAGCGACAGATCGAACGTCTCGTAGCCGGTCAGCCCCGAACTCGAGCCGGTCCATTCGCCGCCGGAGAGCAGGAGCTGGCTGAGTACGATCGGCAGCACAAGCGACATCACGGTCGCGAAGAACGGTGAGGCGCCGCGATAAAAAGACAGCCAGCCGAGCAGTGCCGCGACCGCGGCCGTCGCCGCGATCGCCGCGCCTAACGCCAGCACCGCATAACCGGCGGAAAAGCCGCCGTGCGTGAAGACGAGGCCCGTCGCGTATGCGCCGATACCGAAGAAGGCCGATTGCCCGAACGTTAGATAGCCGGTGTATCCCCAGAGAATATCGACCGTCACGGCGACGATCGCAAAGAAGAATGCCTGGATCAGGATGTTCAACAGATACGTGCCGAACAGCAACGGACCGAGCGCCAGCAGCAGGACGACGCAACCGCCGAGCATCAACGATCCGCGTCCGGACAGCTTGCGCCGGTTGGAAACCGGTTCGTCCCGAAACGACGGATTGCCCATGGTCGCACGGTCCGGCGGCGTGCTGATTTTAGCCATGTGAGAACCCCTTCGGACGAATCCGCAATGTGAGCGCCGCCAGCACGGCGATAGTCAGGCCACCCAGGACCGGGCTGACGAACGTGCTGACGAGAACCTGGCAAGCGCCGAATACGAAGCAGGTGATCAGCAGACTGACCATCGAATAACCCGAGACCATCACCAGCATGAAGGCGCTCACCAGCCAGGGCAATCCCATGTCGGGATCGACGCTCGACAACGGCGTAACGAGCGTGCCGGCAAGCGAACCCAAAGCCGCGCCGAGACTGAATGTGATGAAGCGGATACGGCCCGAATGAATGCCGAGCCCGCGCGCCAGGTCCTCATTCATGATGACGGCACGCGTCTTGACGCCGAAGCGCGTGCCCGTGAGCAGCGCGGTCATGAGCGCGCACAAGCCGAGCGCAACCGGAATCAGCAGCAGGCGATATGCCGAATAGTCGGTCCCCGCAATGGAGACGGCTCCTTTGAGCGGCGTTTCCACGAACTGGACCTCGCGGCCAAAGGCCATCACGATGAGTTGCCCGATCACGATGCCGAGTCCCCAGGTGGCGAGGATCGCGTCGAGCGGGCGTTTGTAGAGCGGGCGCACGATCACCTGCTCGACCAGCATGCCGACCACGGTGCCGACCACGACTGCGAGCAGCGGGCTGATCCATGGGTTGAGCTTCAGTTGCGTCACAACGAAGCTCGCATACGCGCCCATCGTCAGTAAGGCGCCATGGGCAAAATTGACGATTTTCATCACACCGAAAATCACCATCAATCCCGCGGTCACGATGAACAGTACGGCCGCGGTTGTGAAAATATCCAATGCCAGAACCATTGTCTTCTCCTGTCACATCCGCCTTCACGCAGGCGAGGCCCGGCGCTCAGGCGGATGCTGCCATCCTCAGCCAGCCTACTTGATATTCGGGCACTGTTCGCCCGGGTCTACGTCCGGAAAGGATTGCAGGATCTTCACCGAGCCGTCTGCCTGAATCTGGCCCAGGCGCATGGCGAGCGGCGTATGCCGGCTCTTGTCCATCGTCACCGGACCGCGCGGGCCGTCGAACGACACCTGGCCCAGTGCCTTGATTACCTTGGCGGGATCTGTGGAACCGGCTTTCTCGACGGCCGCCTTGTACAGGTAGAACGCTTCGTATTGCGGCTCCGACAACTCGTTCGGCGTCTTCATATCCTTGCCGAAGCGTTTGTCCAACGCGGCGAGGAATTTCTCGTTCTCGGGCGTGCTGATGCTCGTCAGGTAGGAGCCCGACATATAGATGCCCGTTGCAACATCACCCATGCTGTGGGCCGTGCCTTCGTCAATGGCCAGGTTGCCGTACGGCAGTGTGAGTCCCGATCCCTTCAACTGCTTGGCAAGCGATACGTTGGGCGCGCCGCCCGCCGTCGCGCTGATCAGTGCGTCAGGATGCGCCGAGCGGATCTTGGAGAGAATCGGCGTCCAGTCGGTGCCGTCGATCGGCAGGTATTCCTCGCCCACGACCTTGCCGCCATGCTGCGCGATATATTTTTTCGTGAACTCAAGCATGCCTCTACCGAAAGCATAGTCGTTGCCGACCAGATAGAACGTCTTGGCACCCTTGCTCTTCGCGAAGTAATCGACCACCGGCGCCACCTGCTGCTCCGGTACCCAGCCGTTCACGTACATCCACGGGCTGCATGAGCGGCCTTCGTAGAACGAAGTATAGATAAACGGCTTCTTGCCGCGCGCGACGATCGGAAGCGCCGCGTTGCGGGCAGCACTGGTTTCCATCGAAATGATGGCATCCACGTTCTTCTGAAACACCAGCGTGTCGTACGCCTTTTGTGCACCGACCGCGCCGGACGCGTCGTCGGTGATTTCGAGTTCGATCGGTCGGCCCAGGATACCCCCGGAGGCGTTGATTTCGTCCACCGCAAGCTGCGAGGACTGCACCACGGCCGGCGCAACCACGCTATTGGCGCCGGACAACCCGACGGCAACACCGATCTTGATGGGCTCAGCGGCTAACACATTGACACAGGTGCTAACGCTCACAATGGCCGTGATCGCGGCAACAAGAAACTGCTTGTCGAACTGGGTCATGACTTTTCCTTTTTTGGTGATCGTGTGGTGTTTTGAGGAGCATGCAGGCGCCCGCCAATATCTCAACAGGGAGACAACGGCCAGCCGGTGCCGAGCATTGGGTCGTACACGTCGGCACGCCGGTCGCGCAGAACGTGATTGAAAGCGTTGAGCGTGCGCTCGGCGCGCGTGCGCTGCACATCGATCGCGGCGTACAGCACTTCCTCGCGGTCGACGCTTGCAGGCCCTGCGACAGGCCACCCGTTGCCTCCTACAATCAGGCTCTGGCCGACGAACGGTTGCCCGCGCTCGGTCCCGATCCGGTTGGCGCAGGCGATCATCACGCCGTTGCTGTGCGCGGCGGCCATGGTGAGGGTCGTGGCCATCGCAGGACAATCGGCCGGCTGTCCCGCCATCGGCACCCAGTTCGTCGGCACGCACACGATGTCCGCACCTTGCGCGGCCGCCAGCCGATAGGTTTCGGGGAACCACCCGTCATAGCAGATCACAATCGCGACGCGTCCCAACGGGGTGTCGAAAACCGGTACGCCACGGTCACCGGGTTCGAAGAAGCGGTGTTCATTGTTCCAGAGATGCAGTTTCCGGTATATGCCGACGTGCCCCGAAGGACCGGTCAGGATGGCCGAGTTGTACAGACGCCTGCCCGCCCGCTCGGCAATGCCGGCGACAATATAAATGCCCAGGCGCTGCGCCGTTTCGGTAAAGGTCTGCGCGGTTTCTCCGTCCGGCAACCCTTCTGCCAGAGCAAAAACCTCTTCGCGATCCTTAAAGACGTAACCGGTATTGGCCAGCTCGGGCAACACCACCAGCGAGGCGCCTCGTGAGGCCGCGGTTTCGATGTGCTGGACCGCACGCGCCACGTTATCGAGCTTCGCGCCGACCTGCGGCTGCATCTGGACGCAGGCAACGACGGGGCCTTTGAAGCCTGGTTCTTTCGGGTTGTGCTGCAACATCCCTTTTCGTCTCCCAAAACAAAAAGCCCCCTCACCAGCGTTGGACGCAAGTCAGGGGGCTGCATAGCCTTCCATATGTGGCACGGCATCGTTGCCGTGGAGCCGCCAGACAACATGACGGCTCAGTGGACGCGAATTTAAGAAGCCAAATTCAGGATGTCAAGTGCTTTAGCGGGAAGAGATTGAGGCTTCTTCCAGGCTGGATGGCGACAAACGGATGGTGAACGGGTAGCAAACTGTAATTCGTGGCGGTAGAAAATGGCAGCGCTCGCCTCCTGGGTACACGCGCTTCGCGCGTCGCGTCCTTGCTTCGCGGAGCCGGCAAAAACGCAGCGTACCGGATTCTATTCTCGTGTCATTAACTGACCCGAA
The DNA here is from genome assembly GCF_046026855.1 of Paraburkholderia sediminicola. Taxonomy (GTDB): domain Bacteria; phylum Pseudomonadota; class Gammaproteobacteria; order Burkholderiales; family Burkholderiaceae; genus Paraburkholderia; species Paraburkholderia sediminicola_A. The sequence continues at coordinate 166,470 of NZ_JAQQET010000002.1, forward strand.
CCACGAGGATAGCGATGGCGCACGTCACGAACGACAGCAGTACTCCAGCAGCAGATCTCCCTCACGATAACGATTCGATCACGGAAACGCGTGGAGAAACCAGTCGCGGCAATCCGCTGCGTTCCACTCCGATGGGCTCCTCAGGCAGGGACATGCCGCCAGCTCGCACGAGCACCTCGGGGCGCCCCGTGCAGGAGCAAAGCGTGGCGCTTCGCCGACGAAACGCGTCGCTGGCGACACGCAACGCGCAGGAAGCGGAGACAGGCGCACCCACGGCCGAAAACCGGCTCCGGCATCTCGCCGGCGCCAATGTGTCTGAATCCGCGATTCAGGTCGCACACACGGCGGGACGGGTTCTCTACCCGAAGACCTTCGACAAGATGCCCGACGACGTGCTCGTCAGCCTGATCGAGCGAGCGCCAGTGTACGAAAGTCATGGCATTACAACGCGTAAAGACTTCGAGGGATTTTTTGCGAGGTCGCTCGCCGAGACATTTGCGCCGGTGCTCGGGCGCCTCGGCTATCTGCCGACGCTTCCGCTCGCGGCCAATTACATTGCGCCGCATCTCGAACTCCCGTTGACCGGCTATTCGACCGGCGGCCCGACGATGTTCATGACGGTCAATACGATGGCGTTCGAGGAAGGGCTCAGGAAGTACTACATCGGCCAGCTCGATACGCAGCACCTGCCCTTGTCGGTCCAGTCGCGCTATGACGACTTCAGGAAGAACGCCGTGCCGCCGGAGGTGCTTACCGAAATGTACCGGCAGATCCCCCGCGTAATGACGACGTTGATCCCCGCTTTCAATGCGATGCGCAAGGGTGAACTCCTGAATCAGAAAGCGGTGGTTCTCAACGACGTTTATGCCGATTCCGCGAGTTTCGCGTTTGCCGACCTGATTCCCGTCGTCGCGACGGCGGTCAGCGAAACCATGTTCAAGAATCATGCAGACGCCGGTAGAGGCCTCGAGGCGCCGACGCATGGCGAATTGATCGCGCATCAGCCCATCGATATCCTCGAACATCGGCTGAGCAACCATGAAAAAGGGTGGTTCAAGTCAATCGGCGAAGCGGGCAATGCAATGACCAAGGGATTGGGAGAGCTCTGGACGACGCGGGAACGCCTGCCAAGGACCGTGCTCGTGCCGGCCAATGCTGGATCGCTGATTTCGGTCGCGCTTGTCGTGACGGCATTCACGCTCGACAAGTTCAAGAATCCGAACCACCCCGCAGGAGAGATCGATCCGAAACTCGCGGCGGCCGTGCCCTTGCCGCTTGTGTACATGGAAGTCCTCGCGACCCTCGCTTTCGGCAAGCTGCTCGAGGTCTGCGACAACGCGATCACGAAAGGCGCCCCGCGCAGGGAATACGACACGCCGGCGATGATCGAAGAAGTGACCGGACACCGCACGGATGCAGACAGCACTGACGGGCACGACGTCGCTGTAACCGAAGCGCGCCGCGAATCGTCACGATCCGAAGCGCACCCCGAACCTTTGATGACCGCGGCGGCAACGTCGTTCGAAACGCCCGGGAGCAGAACCGCCAGACCCAGTGCGCATCTGGGCGACGCAAGTTGAGCGGAGCATCGAGGTGACTCACGAGCGCCCCCCGAGACTGTCAGTCTCTGGGGGCATCGTATCTACCTGACTACCTTGAAATCGAAAAGGATACTTCTTCATGTCTGACCTCAATATCAATCGCACCGTTGGCGGCGATCATCCGGACCTGCCGGTGATCGCCGAACCCAGTACCACTTCGGCGCGCCGCAATACGACTGCGAGCTCGCGGCTGCCCCGCCCGGCCAACGTACCGTCATCTTCATTGACGGTGCCTTCCAGCGGCACGCGTCAACCTGTTCGCCCAGCGCCGTCCGGCAGCGCAAGTCGGACCGCGGCGGCTAGCGCCGAAGCAAGCCTGATTCCGGGCGAGATCGACACGGCGAAGCTCGACAAGTTAACGGACGCCAAGAATAAGAGCCGACCCTATCGGGCGAAGCTCAGTACGATCGGGCTCACGCTGCCCGCGATGGTTCCGCAAATGATCGGACACTATGCGCCCGCTGTGATCGGCGCCTGGCCCGCCACGGACCGCACCAGGAAAATGGATTGTGTCCTGATGAACCTGAAGACGCTGGCCGAGATGCCAGCAGGAACCGATAAGGCAAAGCAGTTACATCGCGAAATCACGGTGCACTGGCACGGTCTCTCGCTGGCGGAAATGAGCGACGTGCTCAACAAGGTCGGCCCCACGATCACCAGCAAGGCGAACGGCAAGCGGTGGCTCGAGCATACAGCCGCGCACATGGCGGCAGACGACGTGACGGATCTGCTCAAAGCGTGCGACCCAGGGCAACAAGTCGGCCTGGCTGCGACTTTCGGCCTGGCCGGCACCGATGCCGCGCGCAAGGCCCAGGTCAAGAGCGACACCGCAGACATGCGCATGACACTGCCGATGGACCACCTGTTCGATTACACGGGTCTCATGGAGAAGCACGGCTGGAATCTCGTGAGGTTTCCGGAAGGCTCCAACAAGCCCAAATCGATCGGCGTGATAGCCGGCGGACCCGCAGGCCTCACGATCGCGACGCTTGCCAATCACGCCGGCATCAAGGTGACCGTGCTCGAGGCCGAAGATCATATTGGCGGCCGGCTCGCAACGCATCGGCGCGACCTCGAGGACGGCACCAAGAGCCCAACGGAAACGCACCCGGGCGGCATGCGATTCCATACCACGCACGGCAACCTCTACTGGCATCTCGTGGAGAAATTCGAACTGGAGCACATTGATTTCGTGAACCCGAGCCAGGTCGGCGCGACGCTCCTGGTCGGTAACGACGTCCTCAGGATGGAACCCGGCAGAGAACCCGACAGCGAGGTGCTTCGGAAGGTCAGGGACGATTTCAACCACGCGATCGGGTCGCTGACGCAGCCGTTGCGCGACGCACGCGACGCAGGCAATGTGCCACGGTTCCTCATGCTCTCCCAGGCGGCGAAAGAAAAGTTCGACGGGCACACGTTCGAGACCGGTGTGAAGCTGCTGCTCAAGGAAAACGGCCACGAATGGACTGACGAACATTGGGAAAAATTCGGTGCGGTCGGTATTGGCGTCGGCGGCTACAAGGGTTACTTCAACACCGGTTTCCTCGAGGAGTTCCGCTTCCTCGTCGACCAGCGCCTCGAAGGACACCAGTTGCTCGTCAAGGGTGCCGACGAGCCGCTGCGCCGCATGGTCGCTGAAATCCCGCAAGGCGGGAAGTCACTCGGCGAACTCGGGGCTATCCAGCTCAACACGCGCGCCACCGGGGTCGACAAGGTCGATGGTCAGTACGTCGTCAAGGCGCAGGGCCCGGATGGCGAGCAGGAGCATAAGTTCGACGAGCTGTTCTTCGCGGCCCCTCCTGGCGTCGCTGTCAAACTCGGGCTGACGGAGGAAGTTGAAGGCAAGCCGCGGCTCGTGTCGCCGGAGATCGCGACGGCGCTCAAGCGCGCCAACATCGTCGGTGCAACGAAGATGACGATGACGGTGCCGGCAGCGGACTTCCATCCAGGCATGTTGCCGAAGAATGTTCAAACGACCGCGCTGTTCCAGCAACTTTATCTGCAGCCACCGGCCGAAGTGGGCAAGAACGCGGTGATCTACCTGAGCTATACGCTCGGCGAAAACGCGAAGAAGGTTGAAGGCATGTCGAAGGACGAGCAGATCGACCTGTTGCTAAAAGATCTGGAACAAGCGCAAAAGGACGCGACCAACCCTACGGACAAGGCAGAGCTGGGCGCCCTTGCCACGGTGATCACGAACTATCGTGACCGGACCGACTACACGCACTGGAGCGAAAAAAACGGTGCGTTCAAGATGGACGGCCCGGGCGATCTTGCCAACTCGCGCGTTCTGTACGGTCAAACGCTCAAGCCGAGAGACGAGCCGTACTTCGTCAACGAAATGACGACCTACGAGGCCGGCTTCGCGAGCGGCGCCATCGCTGCCAGCATCAATGCATTCCAGGCCATGGCTAGGCGGCGCGGGGCCATTCTTCCTGCGAACTCTCCGCTTGCGCAGAAGCTCCTCTGATCGGGCACGGCTGCCGCGTCCGTTGCACAGCGCGCGGCGGCATTTGTCCTGCTGACAGAGACAAGGCCGGTACATCGATTTGTACCGGCCTTTTTTATCGTTTGCGGCGGACTCAAACCTTGTACGCGTGGGATATTTGATCGTGAGCCGATCCGAAGTGTCGGTTACTTCGGATTGCTTTTGATTTATTTTAATTGCTTTTGACGTCCAGAATAACGGAACCGTCCGCGTTGCTGGATCGACAAGTTGACAACGCCCGCCCGGCGTCGGCTGCGAGACGCGCTGTGCGGAGCCGACTGGTCAAGCGTGCGCGAGCTGCTCGCCGGGTGCGGCACGCAGCGCCGGTGTCGCGCTGCGGCGGGTGCGTGCAAGCCGGTCCACAAGCCGCGCCAGCGGCTCGCCCGGCGCCCGCGTGATCGCGAACAGCAGGGCGTCGTCGGCCGCCAGTCCGCGGTTCGGTCGCGGTTCCCAATTCGTCAGTTGCCCTTCGAGCGTGAAGCCGAGCCGCGTCATCGTGCTGACGGCACGGCCTTGCGGCGCGCAGTACGCATGCAGGCGGCACATCTGCGGTTGGGCCATCAGCCAGTCGATCAATTTGAGCAGCGCGGCGAGGCTCGCGCGGCGCCGGCGATGCCCGTCGCGCCGGCTGATGATCACGCCCAGTTCGGCGCGCGGCAGGTTCGGCACCAGTTCGACGGCCGCCAGCAGGTGTCCGCTTGCGCTGTCTTCGAGCGCCCAGGTGAAGCGCGTCGCACTGGTCCAACCGAGTTCGCAGACGCGGATGAAGGCGCGCGATTCGTCGATGCTGCGATGCGTACGCAGCGGCAACCACTCGGTGACGGCCGGGTCGCCTAGCAGCACATAGAAGAGGGAGCCGGCGTCGGCATCGACGAACGGACGTAACCGTATCTCGCCGGTTTCGATGACACGCGGGGGGAAGAAACTGTTCATATCGCCTCCTTGCAGGATCGGCTTGCGCGTACGCATGCGCTCAGCGCGACAGGGTTTCCGACGGGGCTTCGTTGTACAGCTTGCGATAGCCATTGAGGAGAGTCGAGCGATGCTGCACGCCCCAGCGATTGGCAACCTGCAATACGCTGGAGGCATGGGTATCGTCCGCGAGCAGTTCGTCGCGGATGTGTTCCATGCGGCGGCTACGGATCAACTGGCTCGGCGAATAACCGAGATTGGCCTTGAAGGCGGCCTGCAGCGCGCGCTCGGTGACGCCGATATGGTTTGCCACTTCGCGCACCGACAGATCGGGACGTTCGAGGTGCTCGATCAGATAGCGGTAGGCGCGCCGGTATTTGCCGGGCAGCCGCGCGCTGATATCGTCGGCCGGGGCCGCGGCACGTTCGGCGGGAGCGGTGGGCATGGCGACGCTGTCCGCGCGCACGTGCTTGATCGACATCAGCGCGTACCGGGCGTACATCTGCGAATGGTCTTGCAGGCGACCCTGCTGCTGGCGCATTTTCGACTGGCAGTACAGATACTCGAGGTACCAGTGAGCGTGCTGGTTGCCGTGCATCGCGCCGTCGCCGAACATGCGCAGCATCGTGTCGGCCACATTGGAGGCACTGCCGGCCAGTGCCGCGAGCGCGACCTCGAGGCGCAGCTCGCGGTGGTAGTCGTCGAGTCCGGCGCTCTGGCTCCAGCGCAGATGCGCGTCGATCTGCGTGAGCCCGGCATGGCTGCCGCGCGACAGCGCCAGCAGGTGGTTCAGATAGTCGGCGCGGCGCGCGAGCGCGGCGATCGTCGGGGTGTCCTCGGGCAGCGGAGGCGACGCTTCGCAGAGATCGGCGGCACGCAGTTCGAGAATTGCCGAGTGCCAGTAGATATGGTCGGCGAGCTGGGCAGACGAACGCATCCGGTATTGCGCGAGCAGATCGGCGCGCAGCACTTCGGCGAGACGGCGCCAGCGGCTGTCGGCGGCCTCGCGGGCCATCTCGCTGAGCAATTCGAGGCGACTGCGCACGCCGTCGAGGCGGCCGAGCTGGAACAGCACCAGCACCGAACCCACCAGGCTCTCGAGGCGCAGTCCGGGACTCGCGTCGGCGTCGTCGTCGACCCGCTTGAAGCACTTCAGCGCGGTGCTGAGATGACTCTGAAAGAGTGCTTGCCAGCCGGCGTTGCGCGACAGTGCGGCGCGCATGGTGCCGTGTTCGCTGCGGATGGATTTTTTCGCGCGCCGGTAGATCTCTTCTGCGTCTTCGTAACAGCCCAGCACAAGCTGCACGTCGGCATAGTTCTGCAGGCTGGCATAGTTCGGCGCGGCCCCCCCTTGCTCGCGCTCGGCACGCGCCGCGGCGACCGAGGCGGCATCACGGAACTGGCCGGCGAGCATCTTGGCGAAGAAGGTCGACGTGGCGTCGGCCGACGATAGCGTGGAGGCAACGGCAAAGTAGATCGAGACAGACATGATGCAACTCCCGCAAAGAACCTGGTAGAAAACGAAAACGTCGTTGGCTGGACGTATCGTTGCACCAGGGTCCGTTGCGCAATTCGCTTTGTGACGTTCTGTTACTGTTGTTTGGCAGTTGGGTTTGGCAGTTGATAGGACGGCGTTCGCACATCGCCCCGTTACGCTGCCGGCGAGGGGCTGCGAGCATTGGTCAGCCACAGTTCCCGATAACCCCGGAAGCAGCCTTCCTGCAGATACGGATTTGCGTCACGCTCGAGCGCGACATTCGGCATGCGCTCGATCAGCGCGGCGAACAAGGCTTCCAGCTGCATTCTGGCGAGCGCCACACCGATGCAGCCGTGCATGCCCGCGCCGAAAGCAAGCGAGTTGCCGCTTGTGCGATCGAGCCGCACTTCGCCTGGTGCTTCGAACTCGGCCGGGTCCCGATTGGCGGCGGCGATCAGCAAGGCCACCCGTTCGCCTGCCTTGACGGACAGACCGTCGAGCATCGCGTCGCGCACCGCGTAGCGAATCAGGATATGGACCACCGGCTCCACCCGCATCAGTTCGCGTATGACGCCGGAGACGCTGGCCGGCTCGGCCACCAGAGAACGCCATAAGCCGGGACGTCGCAATGCTTCGGAGACGGTATTGCCGATCGACAGCATCGTGGTTCCGTAGCCAGCGATGAACATCAGCAGCACGTTGACCAGCAGTTCGCGGTACGTTGCCGTCGCGCCCTGCTGCGCGGCGGCGGGCGAGGCCGGCGTATCGCCCGCGCGGATCAGCGACAGCACGCCGGGCATGTAGCCGTTCAGTTCGCCCATGAACGCCATCGTCTGCGTCACGGCCTGGGCGTGCTCGTGCGGTCGAAGCGGTGCGAAGCTGATAAGCCTGATCGCCGATAGCGATGCGGCGACCAGTCTGCTGGTGTCGGTCACGTCGATGCCGAGCAGCCGGCAGATCGTCAGCACGGGTAGCCGTTGCGCGACCTGGGCCACGAGATCGAAGCGCGCCGGATCGGGGATCTGCGCGAACAGCGCGGCGAGATCCGCCTGCACGAGTTCGCGCAAGCTCGCCATGCGGGTCCTTGAAAAGAGCGGCGCGAAGACCTGCCGCAAACGATGATGATGGTCCTCGGACTGAAACAGCATCATGTCGAGAATGCCTGCCGTGTCCTGCAGCGCGCCGGTTTCGGCAGACGGCGTGCGGTTGGAAAAGTCGGGGCTGTTCAGCACCTCCTTGGCGAGCCGGTACGAACTGACCATCCAGGTGCCGCTGGCATCGCGGTAGACCGGATGCTCGACGGGTAGCGCGTCGTACAGCGGCCGGCGGTCGTCGGTGTCGTTCGTCAGCAGATAGAAAAGTGCCCTGCGCGCAGTGGCGCTGGCATCCAGCGTTGACATAAGGCTTCCTCGCAAGCGGTGTGCGCCGAAGTGCGTGGTGATGGGCTCAGGCAGCGACGGTATCGCGGCGGGCAGAGCCCGTCGCGATACCGTACGTGAACCCGCGCGGCCGGGCGGCTACGCGGGCTGCGGACTCAGGTCGAGTGCTTCGATAACTCCTCGATGTCTTTCCCGGCTTCTTTCTGCAGGTTCAGATAGCCGGTGAGGAGGCTCAGGCCGGTGCTGATGATGGTCATGCCCATCTGCCCGAATTGACCGACCCAATTGCTGACCGTCGACACCACGTTCGTCCAGCGGCTCTGCTGCGGATAGCCCGGGTAGCCGCCGGGTTGGTTATACATCGGCGGTTGTGGTTGGAGCGGCTGCGACCACGGCGTCTGGTTCATCGGATTCATGCGACTGAACCCGCTCGGATACTGTTGTTGCGGATAGCCATGCGGCCCGCCGACCCCCGGGAACGGCGGCTGTGGACCGTGCGAGGGTGGCATTGCCTGGAACCCTGGGTTTTGCAGCGGTACACCGTGCGAGGCCGGCGGTGCGCCGAACCCGGTCGGCTGCGCACCGGACTCCGGGCGCTGACCCGGTGGCAGGCTGAACTCGATCGGCGCTCCGGACATCCGCCCGGATTCGCTGGACGTGCCAGGATGATTCAGGTCCGAGTCGCCCGGCTGCGGATTGCCAATGAACGCTTCTTCATGAGCCGTGCCAGGACGCCTGGGGCTGCTGTGCCCAAATACCGGAGTCGAGCCGCGTGAAGACAGTAGTGGCGATACGGTGCTGGCACGGCTGGGGATGTCCCGCTCCGGGTGCCCAAAGTAGCTTCCTCCCGGACGGAAGGCGGGCGTCTCCGGCTGCCCTCCCCTATCGTCCGACCCGAAACTTCCAAGACGCCGCGCGCGCGAGAAGCCTGGCGAAATCGGCGTGCCTTCGAACGGCCTTCCATGAACGATGTTTGCGTTCTCGGGCGTCGAAGGACGGCTCAAACCCGGCATCCGGTTCCGGCTAATCGCGGGCGCGGGCGAGCGCGGGCGGTTCAATCCCTCGAACTGTGGGATGCTGCCGAGCGTGGATGATCTTAGCTCAGGCTCCTGTTGCGGTATGTCGTGTTCCGCGGGTGAGCCTGATGGCAGCCCGTCGATGTGCGACGACTCGTGGTGGCCTAATCTCTCTGCGCCTGGCATAGGAATCTCCGTCAATCGATGCGGCCGCATCCAACGGCCGCGCCGCAGGCATGTCAATGGCCAATAGGGTGCGTTATAGCGTCGTTCGCGCACGCGTCAGGCGTCTTGCGCGAAGCGACGCCGCGCGATGCGAAGTCGGCGGTGCGCAGCGGGTTCGACCGCGGCCCGGTGCCGAAGCGGTGAACGCCGATGCGAACCTGTGGCCCGTTGCTGGCGCTGCGCCATGGACTTCCCTCAAACGCCCGACTACCTTGAATCCGGAATCGAGACGCTCCCGTCTGCGCCTCACGTGGTCTGCCACGAGGCGTGGCGCGCGTCTCGCCACGCCGCAACGTTCCTTCCAACCCTACAGAGCCGACGATGACTGATCCATTCAACGGTAATGCGGGATGCGATGACCGCATACGCGCATCCCATCGAGACCATCGCGTAACCACCAGCCGCAGGTCCGGCCGTGTCGTGCCGCGGGCGTTTGCCGCCGTCGCGCTGGCGTTGTGTTTCAGCCAGCCGGCTCGCGCGGATTGCTTCGATAGCGCGGGCACGTATCAGGGCGTCAATCCGCTCGTGCTGCGCGCGATCGCATGGGTCGAGTCGCGCGGCAACCCGGCCGCCGTGCATCACAACGCGAACGGTTCGACCGATATCGGCGAACTGCAGATCAACTCGGTCCATCTGCGCGAACTGGCGACCTACGGTATCAATGCCCAAGGGCTGCGCGACGAGTGCGTCAACATCTACGTCGCCGCATGGCACCTGAAGAAACAGATGGTCAAGTACGGCAATACGTGGGACGCGGTGGGCGCGTACCACTCGGAAAGCCCGCCGCTGCGCGACGCCTATGCACAGATGGTCAAGACGACGCTGGTCCGCCGGGGTTTGATGGCATCGTCGCCCTTGTCTCCCAACCAGTGAGATCGCCATGTCTCCCACCCTTGACTTCCTGCGGCTGGTCGGCAGCAACCCCGGCACCCCCTCGCGCGTCGACCGGATTCTGGCGGCGCTGGCGGACGGCTGCGCCGTGTACCGCGCCAGTTGATCTTCATGTGTTGTGTCAGAAACAGGAATACTCCATGACCCCTCTGCTGCTGAGTTTCTGCTATGCGAAGCCGGTCGGCCATGCGCTGGCGTTGTTCGATTGCGATACCGACGCGTTCGAATGGATCGACCTGAGTGATGTGCCGCTGCCGGTGTACGGCGCGACCGGCGTGTGCCGCGTCGGCGACGTGTATTACGCGGCGCTGCAGGTCCGCGCACCCGGTACCTTGGGGACGTTGCTCGCGCAGTTCGACGGTGCGGGCCGGTTGCAGCGTACCGCCGCGCTTGCGCAAGTGCAGGACGCGCATTCGCTGCTGTGGTGGAACGGCGAGCTGTTGCTGGTCAGCAGCGGCACCAACCAGGTCTTCGCGATCGACTGGGCGCCGGACAGTGAGCCGCGCACGCGGGTGTTTTTCGAGCGCGATCCGGGCGCGGATACGCTCCATATGAATTCGCTACAGGCGTTCGACGGCCGCGTCTATCTGTCGATGTTCGGCTGCAAGCCGAGTGCATCGGGGCAAGAGGCGGCCGACGGCCAGGTGCTCGATCTGAACGCCGGCGGTGCGGTTGTACGGCGCGGTCTGCAGCATCCGCATTCGCTGTTCGTCGACGGCATGTCCCTGTGCTGCGTGAATTCGCGCACCTCGACGCTGATTCACGTCGCCGGCCCGACCCCGCCGCGCGAGATATCGCTGCACGGCTATGTGCGCGGCGCGCGGGTGGAGGGTGAGCGTCTGTTCGTCGGCACCAGCATGCTGCGCACCGGCAGCAAGAGCCGTGGCACGACCGAGGTCGTCGACAATGCGTCGGCAGTGCGCAACGGCGGTGGCTGCGGGCTGCAAGAGGTCGAGATGGCATCGGGTGTGCAGCGTTGGCACGATCTGAGCGCCTTCGGCGCGGAGCTTTACGACGTGCTGCCGTGGGCGGGCCGTGCGGTCGAGGGCACGCGCGGTGAGGCGATGGTGCGGCGCCTGCATGCGGTGAACAGCGAATTCAACAGTGTGATGAACGCGCTCTATCGCCTGCGGCAGCAATACGCCTCGATCGAGCGGATGCTGCACGAAACGATCGACACCGGGCAGGACATTGGCCCCGCGCAGCGTTTGCTGGAACGGTTGTACGCGGATCAGCCCGACCTGCCGGAATGGAATCTGTTGAAGGGCCGTCTGCTGCTCGCGAGCGGTGCCGAACCGCTTGCGGCGCTGTCTTACTTCAGCAAGGCCCTCGAAGCAAACTATCGCTGCTTCGACGCGCACTGCCAGATGAGCCGGGCCTACGCGCTGGCCGACGATGCTTTCAGCGCGGCGCAACATGCCCAATCCGCCTTGAAGCTGGCGCCGGCCGCTGCCGGCGCTCACGTGCTGGCGCAGCTCGCGCGCGCGGCAGTACCCGCACCGGCGTTGATCAGGTAAGGATCGCCGCGCAACGTCACCAATACTTCGTCAAGGTGTCACGTGCCGGGCTTGCAACGCGCCGCTTTCACACGGTATGCGAAACACGCACCGGATTTATCGCACCAGCGTCAGACAGTTTCGTAGCCGACGATAACCCCACGCTCGAACAGCAGCTCTTCGATCATCGGACCACACCATGTCAGTCATTCCTAGCGTCAAAAGATTTCTCGATCGCCGGGCTGCGGCAGGCGCGGCGGTAACCGGCATCAACCAGTTGGATCCTCGGACAGCACGCGATTATTTCGATTTCAACATGCAGCTCGGCAGCATCCCGGCCCGCCAGCTCGAAGACGTCGAAGCCGTGCGTATCGGGATGCGCGACGGCGCTCAATTGAATGGTCGCATCTATTACCCCCGTCAACCGTGCTGGGCCGATCCGCTTCCCGCGCTGCTGTATTTCCATTCCGGCGGCTACGTGGTCGGCAGCCTGGCATCCGCCGACTCGATCTGCCGGATGTTCGCCGCGGACACGCAATGCGCGGTCGTGTCGGTCGATTATCGGCTCGCGCCGGAGCACAAGTTTCCGTATGCGGTCAACGACGCGGTCGACGCGCTGTCATGGCTGCATCGGGAAGCGGGGTCGCTCGCGCTCGACGGCGAGCGGCTCGCCGTTGGCGGCGAAAGTTCGGGCGCGACGCTCGCGGCGGTCTGCGCGGTCCACGCGCGCGATGCGGGCATTCCGCTGGCCCTGCAGATGCTGATCTACCCAGCGCTCTCGGCCCGCACCGATACGCAGGCCCACCACCGCTATGGCGAAGGATATTTCCTGACCCTCCCCGTGATCCAATGGATTCAGGAGACCTATCTGACGGGTGAGGACGACACCCACGACTGGCGTTTCGCACCGCTCGACGGTCATCGCAATGCGCCGTCGAGCTGGACGGACCTGGCGCCCGCCTGGCTCGTGTCGGCCGAATACGATCCGCTACAGGAGGAACATGCAGGCTATGCGGCCCGCTTGCGCAGTCATGGCAACCAGGTCGAGATTCGCTTTTATCCAGGCATGATTCACGGCTTCTTTTCGATGGGCGGCCTGATCCCCGAGGCCGCCGTCGCGCATCGGGAGACGGTCGGCGCGCTACGCGAGGCGTTTGGTATCCCGGCTTGACTCGCGCTGCCCGCGCCACGTTGCGGTCCGCGAAATTCCCGGGACGACCCGAAGCAGCGCGCGGTTTTGCGAAGCCTCGGGCCGCTCCGCGGATCGCTCGCCTTGCATCGCGCGACGAGCGCATCCAGGCTGCTCAAATGGAACGCAGTCCGGCCTGAACCGGTATGCAACCGGCAGTACAAAGGATGAACCGCGGCAATCTCGACGACGGCCTGTGAGCGTATCGATGCCGCACCGGAGATCGACTATGCGGTTGGAACACATTCTCTACACACTGGCGCACAGCATGTTCGGCGATGAGCCGATGCCGGCAGGCCCCCAAAACGGCATGCACCCCGGCTATCCGCATTCAATGCCGGGTGTGCTGGGCGGCCTGCCTTCATGGGGAACGCGCCCATATGGCCAGTTCCATCCTGCGCCGCCCGCCTTCGGCGTCGGCGCGCATCCCGCTCCCGGCGCGTGGGCACCCGGCAGCCATGGGCCGGGCGCCCACGCACCCTGGATGGGTCAGCCGGGCACGCGCCCCGACCGCTTCGACACGCGCCCCCCGCCGGCCCCGTCTCGGCACCAGCCTGCGCAGTCAATGCCCGAACAAGCGCCGATGGGTGTACCCCACGTTCATCAGTATGGGCAAAACGGCACGCAAGGTATGCGTCGCGAGCCGCCACGCGCTGGCGTCGAAGCGGAGCCAGCGTCGTATGAGTCGCAATGGTCGCCGGCAATCATTCGGGATTTCAGGCCGCCGAAGAACGAACAGGAAGAAAAGAAGCAACTGGATCTGACCATCGAGCGAAGCCTCCGCGACGTTCGCCGACAGCCCGTCGAGGCTCTTGTCAGTCATCTGAAAACCATTGCGAAATCGACACCGCCTCTCGACCCGATCGCTTTCAACGACCTGCCCAGCCGCATGCGTCGCCACTACAAGGACGAGGGCGAATACCTCAAGGCGTTGCAGGCCGAGTCGATGGCACCCTTCGAAAAAGCGTTGCAGCAAGCCGGTATGGAGACGGTGCACAACACCATCCCTGAAAATGACACCAAAAGTAGTTTCCTGATCTGCCTCGAGCAACTGAAGCGCAACGACTACACATCGTTGCATCTGGACGCGGCCAGGCTCACGAGGGGCGCGATGGAAGGCAATCCGCAAGCCGTGGCCGCCATCAACGAACGGTCGCCCGAACATAAGACTGTCCTGGCCGATGCGCTGCCTTTCCGTCTTTCCAGCGATACCAGGCTCTCTTCGCGCAGCACGGGTGCCCATCTGGCGCTCGGCCTGATCAACGCCGGACAGGCGGAAGACGACAGGATCGACGTGTTGGTAATCAGGATCATCAACGGCGGACCGCACATCACCATGCTGGAATCAGGCTCGCCGTCTGCACGCGTCGTCTCCATGTGGGACAAAGGCGACGGCCACTTCGAACCGATCCGGCCGAAGCGGGAAGGACCCGCATACTACGGGTATAACAGGTATGCGTAACCAGGCAGCAGCGCAGGCACCAGCGCAGGCCGCAGATGCAGAGGATTCCAGAACTATTCATCGATTATTCACACCAACCGGTCGATTGCCGGCAAGTCGAGACCGAAGACCCGACGGTCACGCAGCATCGTTACGTCCCGGATGAATACGGGTACGGTATCCAGTGCAGTGCGGCGTGCAGCGGAGTCGCCGCCAGCATAAGAGCGCTCGGACGGACATCCGTCCGAGCGTCGATCCGCACGCTACTTCGACCCATGCGAAGCGCTTGCCCGTTATGCGAACTTTTCGCGGCGAATCCCGCGCACCTGCGCAATCAGCAAATGCGCAATGCACAGGCAGGCACTACACTCAGCAACACTGCAATCGCCAACGAATCGCCACGGACAAGCGCATGGCCCCTGCTACTCTCGACCTGACAAGCGCGCAATTTCGCAGCAACCCGTATCCCACTTACGAAACGCTCCGGCAAGCGGGCGGCGTGCACTGGTTGCCGCACGGCGGCCCCACCGGCGGCATGTGGCTAATAAGCCGCTACGACGACGTCGCGGAACTACTGAAGACCAGAAAGACGTCCAAGCATGTCAACGGCGTACCGGTGCGACGCTGTCCGTACGATCACAATCTGCTGTCGCAGGACGCGCCGGACCATACCCGCATCCGTTCGCTCGTGGTGCGCGCGTTCAGCTCGGAGCGCATCGCCGCGCTCGAACCAGCGATCCGCACGATCGTCGATGAACTGCTCGATCCGATGATCGAGCGCGGCAGCGGCGATTTCATCGAGGAATTCGCTGGCGTGCTGCCCGCTTACGTAATCGCCGATCTGATGGGTGTGCCGCGCAGCGATCATGTCCGCTTCAGCGCATGGGCGCGCGACCTGCTGACGGGCCCCGATGTGTCGAACCCACGCATGTCGCAGGTCATGGCCAGCATCGGCAACCTGACGGAATTCTTCCGGACTCTCGTCGCCCAGCGACGCCGGACCCCCACCGACGACTTCATCAGCGCGCTGACGAGGGAATGCGACGTGCACGACCGGGTGTCGAACGACGAGATGCTCGCCGCTCTGATCCTGATCCTGGTCGCCGGGCACGAAACGGTCGTCAACATGCTTGCCAACGGCATGTGGATACTGCTGGATCAAAACGAACCCTATCGGCTTTTGCAGCGCAATCCCGATCTTGTGCCGGGTGCGATCGAAGAGATCATGCGTTTCGAGAGCCCCGTGCAGCGGGCCACCTTTCGCACCACGACAGAATCGATGACAATCAGCGGAGTCGACATCGGAAAGAATCAGCAGATCAGTGCCGTCATCGGTTCGGCCAACCGTGACGCGGAATACTTCAACCAGCCCGAACAGTTCGATATCGAGCGTCGTCCCAACCGGCATCTGGGGTTCGGCTCCGGCATCCATGCCTGCCTGGGCCCGGCGCTGGCAAGGCTCGAGGGCAAAGTGGCGTTTCAGCGACTGTTCGAACGCACGCGTGAACTGCGGCTCGCCGACCCACAGCCGCACTGGAATATATCGACGGGCGCCATGAGAGGACTGACGTCGCTGCCTGTCTTGCTGTCGTAGTCCCAACTGGCAGTCGAATCGAAGTCCCAATTGAAGTCCTGCGCAAGCGTTGCGGGAATTGAGTCGCCATCTTTCTTTTGAGGGTGTTATGAACCCAGTGTGGATTATCGTCATCGGGGTTGCGTTAATCGGTCTGTGCGGCGCCTTGTTCGTTCAGGCAAAGCGCCGCGCAGGCGGACCAGTCGATTATCTCTTACGCCCGTTGCTGACGGCTCGAGAGACGGCATTCCTCGCCGATTTGTGGGCGGCGTTGCCCGAAGCGGTCATTCATGTTCAGGTGGCCATGTCCGCCCTCATCGAGGTGAAAGGCGGTAATCGCGCGGCACGCAATAAACTCGACCGCAAGGTATTCGATTTTGCGGTTTGTTCAGCCAACGGCGACGTGCTGTACGTCGTCGAACTCGACGATTGCCACCACTCGCCACACTCTGCGCGCGGACGGGATGCGACCAAGGACGCGATCGCCTCGGCGGCGGGACTGCGGTTGATCCGCTACGAAAGCGGCAAGGTGGATGCGGCGACACTGCGCAGCGATTTCGAACTGATTCTCACTGTGCGCCGCTACGCGGGAGCTCCATCCACCCGCGATGTACAGGATGGTGCGCTGGAGGGTCGTTCGTCGGATATGCGTTCCACCTGGCTATGAAAGCTACCAGAGCATGGGTTGGTCCGGAGTGGTTAAGCAAAACCCGCATTACACTGCGTAGATGTCTAGTCCCGTCGGTGCACCGCGCCGCACACTTTGGAGCTAGTCGTTGCGCCGGCCGCCCGCGCTACTCGTCAACTCGTTCGTCGAACGCATTCGGTCGTTCGCGAGCGAGCGGCTAGATCCATGCCTCGTGGCGACCTGCGGCTATGCCAGCATGTGTGATACGTTCGAATCCGCGTCGAGATTTGCGACTGGCACCATTGGGCGAAACGCCGCCGTTGCCGGCGTATTTCCGTTACATGGGGTAGCCAGGTGATTCTCGACATCCGGACGCTTTACGTTGTCACTGCGGTTGCCTGTCTCGTGCTCGGTGCGCTGCAACTGGTCGCGTACTGCACGCAGCGGTTCGAGCGCTGGCCGGCATGGTGGGGCCTCTCCCGCCGCGCTGCGCCAGCAGCACCGTCGAACCGCTGACGATGCGCGGTGACAACAGGCCGCACTCCGCAGCATGGCATTCTCTCATCACGCCTCGCAACCGGGCGGATGGAATCGAACGTCCCGCATGCATCGCAGGCATGCTCATAGATTGGCATGGCGTTCTACCAGTGACCGCCAAGTTCGCCGCGCGCGACAAACTTTCCCTGACCGGTCCGTCCGACCCAGTCGCCGTTGTCGATCAGCAATTCCCCTCGTAGCAGCACTTTCTTCACCCGGCCCGTGACCTCGCGGCCCTCGAACAACGTGAAATCGCAATCGCTGTGCTGCGTGTCCGCGCTGATCGTGTGCGACTCGTGCGGATCGAACAGGACGATGTCGGCGTCGCTGCCGATCGCAAGCGTTCCCTTCTTCGGGAACAGGCCGAAGAGCTTGGCCGGCGCAGTCGACATCAACTCGACGAAGCGATTGAGCGTTATGCGGCCGCCGCGTACGCCGCCGTCGTAGACCACCGTCATGCGCGTTTCGACGCCAGGCACACCGTTCGGGATCTTCGAAAAATCGTCGCGTCCAAGCGGCTTCTGGTTGACCTTGCCTTGATGGCCTTCCTTCATGCAATACGGACAGTGATCGGTTGAGATCAATTGCAGATCGTCGGTCTTGAGCGCGGTCCATAGCGCGTTCTGCGCCTCCTTCGAGCGCAGTGGCGAGTTCGGCGAGCCTGATGCCGCGATGCGTCGCTTCGCCCTCCATGATCGCAGGTCGCGTCAGCGCGTGATAACGCGGCGCGGTATGGCCCTGCGCGAGCGCCTCGCGAATCAGCAGGTCGATGACCGTGCCGTTCTCGGCATGCAACGCGATCATGCCGCCGTGCTGGCCGACCATCCGCATCGCCTGAAAAATGGCGGCGTCGTCCGACATGACCGTGCCGGGATAAGTGTAGACGATCACGCCGAGCCTGGTCGCGCGGCAGATCCGAATCGCGTGCTCCGCAACGCCGGCGGAATCGCATTCGGTCAGATACGGCGAAAACAGCAGGATGCCGTCGGCGCCATTCACTTCCGCCGCCTGCGCCTGCTCGATCGCCTGCGCGGTGCCGCCACCGGCCGGCGCGATGACGGGCAGCTTGCCCGCCACCTGCTCGACAGCGGCCTTAAGGACGTCAGCGAGAAGAACTCGCCCGTGCCGCCAGCGGCGAACAGACCCGCGACGGGATAGTTCGACAGCCATTCGAGATTGCTGCGATACGCGGCTTCGTCGAATGCGTAATCGCGGTCGAAATGGGTAACGGGGAAGGAAAGCAGGCCTGCGCTCAAAGCGCTGTGCAGTTCCTGTAACGTGTAGCGGCTCATCAGCGATCACTCCATCAAGAATGGTGATTACTTTAGGAAGTAGATCGATTCACGTAAATTCCAAACAGTGAATCGATCAATACCTTTTCTGGATCGATCGCTTACCGTCGCAAGCAGCCAGGCGCACCGAACTTCTCGATAGTCCTCTGCAGATTGCCGTTGCTGCCGATATCCGCACGCCGGCTTCGCCCATCATTTACTTGACATCTAAACTATCGAAGCCTAAATTACATTCCAGAGCAAAGTCCACGTGGGAGAGTCAGCATGCGCATCGTCTGTATCGGCGGCGGCCCGGCCGGGTTGTACTTCGGCCTGTTAATGAAGGGCCGGAACCCAGCGTATGACGTCACGGTGGTCGAACGCAACCGCCCGTATGACACGTTCGGCTGGGGCGTCGTATTCTCCGACCAGACGCTCGGCAACTTGCGCGCCGCCGACGCCCCAAGCGCGGACGCAATCCTCGACGCCTTCAATCACTGGGACGACATCGAGATCAATTTCCGCGGCAGGCAGATTCGCTCGTCGGGCCACGGTTTCTGCGGCATCGGCCGCAAACGTCTGCTGAATATCCTGCAGGCGCGCTGCGAAGAACTGGGCGTCAAACTGGTTTTCGAAACCCAGGTCACGGACGACACAACTTACGAAGCCGACCTGATCGTCGCCTGCGACGGCGCCAACAGCGCAATCCGTCAGAAGCACACCGTGACCTACCAGCCCGCCATCGACATGCGCGATTGCCGTTTTGTCTGGCTCGGCACCAAAAAGCTCTTCGACGCTTTCACCTTCGCCTTCGAAGAAACCGAGTTCGGCTGGTTCCAGGCCCACGCCTATCGTTTCGACGATCAAACATCCACGTTCATTGTGGAAACACCTGAGCGCGTGTGGCGCGCCGCCGGTCTCGACGAAATGAGCAAGGAAGACAGCATCGCGTTCTGCGAGAAGCTGTTCGCCAAGTATCTGGACGGCAACGCGTTGTTATCGAATGCAGCGCATTTGCGCGGTTCGTCGCAATGGATTCGCTTCCCGCGTGTTGTCAACGAGGAATGGGTGCATTGGCGCGGCAACGCCGACGGCACGCGAACACCGATCGTGCTGATGGGTGACGCGGCGCACACCGCGCATTTCTCGATCGGCTCGGGCACCAAGCTCGCGCTCGAAGATTCGATCGAACTCGCCAACAGCATTGGCGCGCATCCGGGCGATTTGCCCGCCGCGTTGAAGCATTACACGGATGTCCGCAGCATCGACGTATTGCGCATTCAGAACGCCGCACGTAATTCGACGGAGTGGTTCGAGAACGTCGATCGCTATACATCGTTCGAGCCGGAACAGTTCGCCTATTCGCTGCTGACGCGCTCGCAGCGCATTTCGCACGAGAATTTGCGTGAGCGTGATGCCGGCTATCTCTCGACGTTCGAAGACTGGCTCGCACACCGCTCAGGCGTTGACCGCGCGCCTGAAAAACACTCCGTTCCGCCGATGTTCACGCCCTTCACGTTGCGTGGCATCACGCTGAAAAATCGCGTGGTCGTCTCGCCGATGGCGCAATACTCCGCCGTCGACGGCATTGCCGGTGACTATCACCTGATGCATCTCGGTGCCCGCGCAATGGGTGGCGCGGGGCTCGTCATGACGGAAATGACCTGCGTGTCGCCCGAAGCGCGCATCACGCCCGCCTGCCCCGGCATGTACGCGCCGGAGCATCTCACGGCGTGGAAACGCATCGTCGACCTCGTGCACAGTCAGTCGGATGCGAAAATCGGTATCCAGTTGGGGCATTCCGGCGCGAAAGGATCGACACGTGTCGCGTGGGAAGGCATCGACCAGCCGCTTGACGAAGATAACTGGCCACTCGCGTCCGCTTCGCCGCAGCAATACTTGAGTGGTGTCAGCCAGTACTCGCACGAAGCCACTCGTGACGAACTCCAGGAAATCGAAGCGCAGTTCGTACGTGCCACGCAAATGTCTGCAGAAGCAGGCTTCGACTGGCTCGAACTGCACTGTGCACACGGCTACTTTCTGTCGAGCTTCCTGTCGCCGTTGACCAACCAACGCACCGACGAATACGGCGGTTCGCTCGAAAATCGTCTGCGTTACCCGCTGCAGGTCTTCAAAGCGATCCGCGCAGTCTGGCCGCAAGACAAGCCGATTTCCGTGCGTATTTCCGCTAACGACTGGGTCGAAGGCGGCACCACGCCCGACGACGCGGTGCAGATCGCGAGTGCCTTCAAAGCGGCAGGCGCCGACATGATCGACGTCTCGTCGGGCCAGGTCAGCAAGCAGGAAAAACCCGTGTATGGCCGTATGTTCCAGACGCCATTCGCCGACCGTGTCCGCAACGAAGCCGGCATCGCAACGATCGCCGTTGGTGCGATCTCAGAAGCGGATCACGTGAACAGCATCATCGCGGCGGGCCGTGCGGATCTCTGCGCGATTGCGCGGCCGCATCTGGCGAATCCGTCGTGGACGTTGAATGAAGCCGCAAAAATCGGCTATTTCGACGTGATGTGGCCGAAGCCTTATACAGCGGCCAAGTCGCAACTTGAACGCAATCTCGAACGTGAGCGTGCGCAGGTTGCAGCGAATGCCGGTCTGTCGCCACAAGAACGCGCGCAACATGCGGAGGGAACCACGTGAATACGCCCACCAGAACGCTCGCAGGACAGCATGCTGTCGTCACAGGTGGTGGCAGCGGCATTGGCGCGGCAGTAGCCGAAGCGCTGTTGCGTGCCGGTGCTCGCGTCACCTTGATGGGGCGCAATGCACAACGTCTTGATGCGCAGCGGGAAAGTTTCAGCGGGTTCGGCGAGGTCGCTTGCATCAGCGTCGACGTCACCAGCGAGGAATCGGTCGAAAAAGCATTCGCACAAGCCGGTGCAATCGACATTCTCGTCAACAACGCTGGCCAGGCGCAAGCTGCACCCTTCGCTCACACCGACATGGCGCTCTGGCAGCGCATGCTCGATGTGAACCTCACGGGCGTGTTCCTTGGCACGCGCGCCGTATTGCCCGGCATGCTCGAACGCGGCCACGGACGCATCGTCAATGTCGCGAGCACGGCAGGGCAAATCGGCTATGCCTACGTCGCGGCGTACTGCGCGGCGAAACACGGTGTGATCGGCCTGACGCGTTCGCTCGCTCTGGAGGTCGCGACGAAAGGCGTCACCGTCAATGCCGTATGTCCCGGCTACACGGAGACCGAACTGCTGCACGCATCGCTCGAACAGATCACAAGCAAGACCTCGCGCACCGAACAGCAGGCGCGCGAAACCTTGCTTCGCTCGAATCCGCAACATCGCTTCGTGAGCCCGGAACAGGTCGCCAACGCAGTGCTTTGGCTCTGCCAACCTGGTTCGGACGCGATCACGGGCCAATCCATTTCCATCTCCGGTGGAGAAGTAATGTGACCAAAGCGCCGAACATCAAGAAGCCCTCAACGGTCGAAGTCAAGCCGCCGCGCAAAGGCGTTGCCAAACCAGCGGAGAACGTCGTGGATCTGGAAATGAGCACGGGCGCCGATAGTCACATGGGCCTGCGCCTATGGCTGCGCATGCTGACCACGACCAACCTCGTGCAAGCCGAGCTGCGCAAGCGGCTGCGCAACGAATTCGACACCACGCTGCCGCGCTTCGATTTGATGGCGCAGCTCGAACGTCATCCGGAAGGTCTGAAGATGACCGAACTGTCGCGCCGTTTGATGGTGACGGGCGGCAACGTGACCGGCATCACGGATCAACTCGAAAAAGAAGGCCTGGTTTCGCGCGACACCGATCCGAACGACCGCCGTTCGATCAGCGTGTGTCTGACGCCCACTGGTCGAAAGGCGTTCGACAAGATGGCAGTCGCGCATGAGCAATGGGTCGTCGAACTGTTTGGCGGCCTGAGTCTCGATGAAAAATCGCGGACCCATCAGCGTCTCGGCAAGCTTAAGAAACATCTGCTCGACAGTCTGAAAGACTGACCGAACCGAACTGCGCAACGAAATTGCACGAGACCTGAGTAACGCGCTAAAGCGCGAACTCTGGTCGACCGCTTTGCATGGGACCCGAGTAACGCGCTAAAGCGCGAACTCTGGTCGACCGCTTTGCATGGGACCCGAGTAACGCGCTAAAGCGCGAACTCTGGTCGACATAGGAGAGACTCATGACACGACCCAACGCCGACGCGCTACTGGCCGGCAACCGCCTGACGCTCGCCGGTTACGAGGCGCGACATTTCGGCTGGTCGGTCGCCGACAAAGTCGCGACGATCACGCTGAACCGCCCCGAACGCAAAAACCCGCTGACGTTCGAATCGTATGCGGAGTTGCGCGATCTGTTCCGCCAACTCACCTATGCGACTGACGTCAAGGCTGTAGTGATTCACGGCGCAGGCGAAAACTTCTGCTCCGGCGGCGACGTGCACGACATCATCGCGCCGCTGATCGATCTGCCGATGCCGGAACTGTTGCTGTTCACGCGCATGACCGGCGATCTGGTCAAAGCAATGCGCCATTGCCCGCAGCCCATCATTGCCGCAGTCGACGGCGTATGCGCCGGCGCCGGCGCGATTCTGGCGATGTCGTCCGACATGCGCCTGGCCACTGCGCGCAGCAAGCTCGCGTTTCTGTTCTCGCGGGTCGGTCTCGCAGGTTGCGATATGGGCGCGTGCGCGATCCTGCCACGCATCATCGGTCAGGGACGTGCCGCCGAATTGTTGTTCACCGGCCGCTCGGCGAGTGGTGACGAAGGCCACGCCTGGGGTTTCTACAACCGCCTGTGCGAACCGGCAACCCTCCTCGCGGACGCACAAAAGCTTGCCGCCGATCTCGTCGCCGGTCCGACTTTCGCGCACGGTATCACGAAGAAGATGCTGCACCAGGAATGGAGCATGAGCATCGACGAGGCGATCGAATCGGAAGCGCAAGCACAGGCAATCTGTATGAGCACGCGCGATTTCGAACGCGCGTATAGCGCGTTTGCCGCGAAGTCGCGCCCGGTGTTCGAAGGAGATTGAATTGAGCACTCCCAGCGATAAAAACGATATGGATCTGCACAGCGCGCTGGCCTGGCCGTTCTTCGAACCGCACCATCGCGAACTGGCTGCGGGTATCGAAGCATGGTGCCGCGCGAATCTTTCGCACGTAAAACACGATGACGTCGATGCAGCCTGCCGTCATCTGGTCCGTGAACTCGGCGCGGCAGGCTGGCTGAAATACGGTGTCGGCGGCGTTGCTTATGGCGGCCACGGTGACACGATCGACACACGCGCGGTGTGCCTGCTGCGTGAAATCCTCGCCAGGCATTCCGGTCTCGCGGATTTCGCGTTGGCGATGCAAGGACTCGGCTCAGGCGCGATCTCGCTCGGCGGCACACATGAGCAAAAGACGCGCTATTTGCCACGCGTGGCGAACGGCACCGCCATCGCCGCATTCGCCTTGTCGGAACCGGAAGCGGGATCGGACGTCGCGGCAATGGCATTGAGCGCACGCGAAGACGGCGACGCCTACGTACTCGACGGCGACAAGACGTGGATCTCCAACGGCGGCATCGCCGATTTCTACGTGGTGTTCGCCAGAACCGGTGAAGCGCCGGGCGCACGCGGCATCACCGCCTTCATCGTCGATGCCGACACGCCGGGTCTGGAAATCGCGGAACGTATCGACGTGATCGCACCGCATCCGCTAGCGCGTTTACATTTTTCCGGCGCACGCGTGCCGCGCAGCCAGATGCTCGGCGCGCCCGGCGAAGGTTTCAAACTCGCCATGCGTACGCTGGATATTTTCCGCACGTCGGTGGCGGCTGCGTCGTTGGGATTCGCGCGTCATGCCATGGCTGAAGGTCTCTCGCGTGCGTCGTCGCGCAAGATGTTCGGACAGACTCTCGGCGATTTTCAGCTGACGCAAGCCAAGCTCGCACAGATGGCATTGACGATCGACAGCAGCGCATTGCTGGTCTACCGCGCGGCCTGGCTGCGCGACCAGGGCGAAAACGTCACGCGTGAAGCCGCGATGGCCAAGTGGCACGCAAGCGAAGGCGCACAACAGGTGATCGACTCCGCCGTACAACTCTATGGCGGCATGGGCGTGCAAAGCGGCACGGCCGTCGAGATGCTGTACCGCGAAATTCGTGCGTTGCGGATCTATGAAGGCGCGACTGAAGTGCAGCAGTTGATTGTCGGCCGCGATCTTTTGAAAGCTCACGCGGCGGAAGTCATCAAGGACGCGGCGAAATGAATACGACCTTCGAAAGACCGATCCGCATCCGCTTCCAGCACTGCGATCCTGCCGGCATCGTGTTCTTTCCGCAATATCTGGTGATGACCAACGCACTGGTCGAAGACTGGTTCAACGAAGCCCTGCATATCGACTATGCGCAGATGATCGCGCAACGCCGTATCGGCTTGCCGATCGTCAAACTCGATTGCGAGTTTTCGCGACCGAGCCAGATGGGTGAAACGATCACGCTGGTACTCAACGTTACGAAGGTGGGGCGCCGCTCGATCAGCATCGAGATCGTCGGCCAGCACGGCGACGAAACCCGCTTCAGCGCGAAACAGGTGCTAGTTACGACATCGCTCGAAAGCGGCACATCCATCGACATTCCCGACGATATCGCGAGCGCGCTCGCGATATTCGCCACACAGCCCGAATCTATTGAGGCGCATCGCTCATGAAAAAAGCTCTCCTCCCGGCCGGTTGGATCAAGCCGCGCGGCTACGCGAACGGCGTCGCGGCAACCGGTACGCAAGTGTTTATCGCCGGCCAGATTGGCTGGGACAAACAGGCGCGTTTTCAGACCACCGACTTCGCGCAGCAAGCCATTCAGGCGCTCAAGAACGTACTCGCCGTATTGCATGAAGCGGGCGGCACACCCGAGCATCTGGTCCGCATGACGTGGTACGTCACGGACAAGCGCGAATACCTCGGCGCGCTGAAAGACATCGGCCGTGCGTTTCGCGAACTGATCGGCGACTACGACATCGCGATGAGCGCGGTACAGGTCGTCGCGTTGATCGAAGACGAAGCCAAGGTCGAAATCGAAGCCACGGCAGTGGTTCCCCAGTAAGCACACGAAACACGAAACCCACCAAGCCAACCGAAGCGCATTCATCCGGCTCAACGCCCGGGAGACCATGATGGAACCGTCAGCACACGTCGATACCTTCGCGCGCGACAATCTTCCGCCGCAGGATCAGTGGCCTGTCTTTCTGCTCGACAACCCGGACGTGGCTTACCCGGCGCGCTTCAATTGCGCGACGGAATTGCTCGACACGACTATCGCAGCCGGCCATCGCGATCATCCGGCGATCTGGTCGGACGCAGAGGGAACGCCTCAGGCAACCACTTATGGCGAGCTGCTTGCGCTCGTCAATCGCAGCGCGCATGTACTGGTCGACGAAATGGGTTTGCAGCCGGGCAACCGCGTGCTGCTGCGTGGACCGAATACCTTGCACATGGCAGTGACAGCGCTCGCCGCGCTGAAGGCCGGCCTCGTGGTAGTGCCCACCATGCCGCTGCTGCGCGCGAAAGAACTCAAGCAGATCATCGAGAAGGCACAGGTCAGCGCCGCGCTATGCGACGCGCGCCTAACCGATGAACTCGCACGCTGCAACAACCCGCAAGACGAGTTCTACTGCGCGGGCCTGAAACAGACGCGCCTGTTTCATGACGATTCCGCCGATTCGCTCGACACGCTCGCGATCAACAAACCGGACCACTTCACCGCCTGCGACACCGCCGCTGACGACGTCTGCCTGATCGCCTTCACCAGTGGCACGACGGGTGCGCCGAAGGGCTGCATGCATTTTCATCGCGACGTCCTGGCGATGTGCGATCTGTTTCCGCGTCATGTTCTAAAACCTTCATCGAGCGATATCTTTTGTGGCACGCCGCCGCTCGCCTTCACATTCGGCCTCGGCGGCCTGCTGTGCTTTCCGCTGCGAGTGGGTGCGTCGACGGTATTGATCGAGCGGCTCACGCCCGAAACCTTGCTGCAAACGGTCGAGCGCTTTCACGCGACGATCATGTTCACCGCGCCGACGTTCTATCGGCAAATGGCGCCGCTCGTTGCGCATCACGACGTTTCAAGCCTGAAGAAAACGGTCTCGGCGGGAGAAGCGCTGCCGGATTCGACGCGCCGTCTTTGGCACGACGCAAGCGGCATCGACATGATCGACGGAATCGGCGGCACGGAACTGATCCATATTTTCATCTCGGCGCAAGGCGGCGAGATTCGTCCGCATGCCATCGGCCGCGCGGTGTCGGGCTACGTCGTGCAAGCCGTGGACGATGCCATGCAACCCGTTGCGCCCGGCACGATCGGCAAACTCGCGGTACGCGGGCCGACCGGCTGCCGCTATCTGGCCGACGAACGGCAAAGCCGGTTTGTCCGCGACGGCTGGAACCTTCCCGGCGACTCGGTCTATCTCGACGAAGACGGTTACGTGTTTTATCAGGCGCGCGCCGACGACATGATCGTCTCCGCCGGCTACAACATCTCCGGGCCGGAAGTGGAAAGCGTGCTGCTGCAACACGACGCGGTGGCCGAATGCGGCGTGATCGGCGTGGCCGACGAAACGCGCGGGCAGATCGTCAAAGCCTTCGTGGTGCTGAACCCAGGTTTTGCGCCGGATGACAAACTGGTCGCGCAACTGCAGGATTTCGTGAAAAATAGCGTAGCGCCGTACAAATACCCACGCGTCATCGCTTTCGTCGGCTCACTGCCACGCACCGAAACCGGCAAGCTCAAACGCTTTGAATTGCGTACACTCGCGTAGCCCCTCGAATAGCCCCTCTTTCCTGTCGGAGACATATCGCATGGCCGCCTCTTTCGTCGAAGTCGTCGCCCAGGATGGCGGCCGTTTCAATGCCTACGTCGCGCGTCCGGCGCAAGGGTCGGGCCCGGGGCTCGTCCTGCTGCAGGAAATTTTCGGCATCAACGAAACGATGAAGTCGATGGCCGACCGATTCGCAGAAGAAGGTTATGTGGTGCTGGTGCCGGATCTGTTCTGGCGGATCAAGCCGGGTATCTCGCTCGGCTATGGCGAGGCCGATATGAAGCAGGCGCTCGACTATCTCGGACGCTTCAATGTCGATCTCGCCGTCGACGATATCGCGGCAACAGTCGCGACATTGCGCACTTTGCCCGAGCAGGCCGGCAAGGTGGGGACAGTCGGTTACTGTCTCGGCGGCAAACTCGCGTTCCTGAGCGCGGCACGCACTGACGTGGACTGCGCAGTCAGCTACTACGGCGTCGGTCTCGAAGCGTATCTGGATGAAGTGCCGGCCGTGCGCTGCCCAATGGTGTTTCATTTCCCCGAAAACGACGCGCACTGTCCGCCCGAAACGCGCGAGCGAATCAGCACGGCATTGCGTACGCGTCTGCAGATCGAGCAATACGTGTACCCGGGCTGCGATCACGCTTTCGCCGCGCCATCGCGCCCGCAGTACGATAAACCCGCCGCGATGATGGCCTATTCGCGCACGCTCGCGTTGCTGCGCAAAGTGCTGGGTCCGGTCTTCGATCTGAACGCGTTGTGGGAAGCACATTGCTATTACGAGTTCGCCACGCGCGACGTGGATGCCGTCATGCCGACCATGGTCGCGCAACCCTACGTCAATCACGTCCCCACCATGACGGGCGGCGTGGGACATGACAACCTCAAGCGTTTCTATACGCATCATTTCGTCAATTCGAATCCCGCCGATACGAAACTGATTCCAATCTCGCGCACAATCGGCGCGGATCGTATCGTCGACGAATTCATTTTCAGCTGCACGCATAGCTGCGAAATCGACTGGTTGCTGCCCGGCGTCGCACCGACCGGTAAATACTTCGAAGTGCCGATGCTGGCAGTGGTGTGCTTTCGCGGCGACAAGCTGTACAACGAGCACATCTATTGGGATCAGGCGTCCGTGCTCGTGCAGGTCGGCTTGCTGAATCCTGAGGGACTGCCGGTGGCCGGCATCGAAAGCGCGCGTAAGCTGCTCGATGAAACATTGCCGTCCAATCAGCTAATGGGCGCGAAGTCGCGGGTGTGACGCGCGGGTGCGATGTTTAAGATGTTTAGCCAGGGGCGAGCAACTAGAGCCACTCCTCAGCACAACATCCCTATGATGTGACTCTCCACAGCCCACCGTCCTTCGACCCATGCTGATCGTCCATCATCTGAACAACTCCCGCTCGCAACGCGTGTTGTGGCTGCTCGAAGAACTCGGCGTTCCGTACGAGATCAAGCGCTACGAGCGCGACCCGAAAACGATGCTGGCGCCGCCCGAATTGCGCGCGGTGCATCCGCTCGGCAAGTCGCCCGTCATTACCGACGACGGCCAGACCCTCGCCGAATCCGGTGCGATCATCGAGTATCTGGTCGACAAGTACGGTCAAGGCCGTTTAGCGCCCACGGCGGGCACGCCTGAGCGTCTGCGTTACACCTACTGGCTGCATTATGCGGAAGGCTCGGCGATGCCGCCGCTGCTGCTCAAACTGGTCGCGCTGCGCATTGCCGGCGCGCCGATGCCGTTCTTCGCCAAGCCGATCGCCCGCAAGATCGCGTCGACGCTGCAATCGAGCTTCGTCGATCCGCAGTTGAAGTTGCACCTCGGCTACATCAATAAGGAATTGAGCGCGACCGGCTGGTTCGTCGGCAACGACTTCACGGCGGCCGACGTTCAGATGAGTTTTCCGCTCGAAGCCGCCACCGCCCGCGGCGGCATGGAAGGGCAGATTCCCGCGGTAGTCGATTTCCTGAAGCGCATTCACGCGCGGCCGACTTATCAGCGGGCATTGGAGCGCGGCGGCAAGTACGAACTACTGGGTGGCGATTGACTGCATACGCCGCCCAGGAATTCGTAGTTGTGGGTCGAAAGTCGCGGGTGCTAGACTAAAATTCCCCATTGCCTTCAACGGGTTGCCGACCGGGTTTCCGACTTCGTGTCGAGCGGCGGCACGTCCGGCATCCGCTTGCGCCCGACTGACCACGGCAAAGGAGTCCCCGCATGACCCATTCCATCCACGGCAACAGACGCTGGCTGGCGCTGATCGTTCTGTGCCTCGGCGTGCTCATGATCGTGCTCGACACGACGATCGTGAACGTTGCATTGCCGTCTATCGCCGCGGACCTCGGCTTTACCGAGACCTCGCTGGTGTGGGTGGTCAATGCGTACATGCTCACCTTCGGCGGCTGCCTGCTGCTTGGCGGGCGGCTCGGTGATCTTTACGGACACCGCAAACTGTTCCTCGGCGGCATCACCTTGTTCACGCTGGCGTCGCTCGCATGCGGCATGGCGAATTCGCAAGTGCTGCTGGTGAGCGCGCGTGCCGTGCAGGGTCTGGGCGGCGCGGTCGTCTCCGCTGTTTCGTTATCGCTGATCATGAATCTGTTCACCGAGACCGGTGAACGGGCGAAAGCGATGGGCGTATACGGCTTCGTCTGCGCAGGTGGGGGCAGCATCGGCGTATTGCTCGGCGGGCTGCTGACCAACCTGCTGAGCTGGCACTGGATCTTTCTCGTCAACCTGCCTATTGGCGTCGCCGTCTACGCGCTGTGCCTCGCGCTCTTGCCGTCGGCACGCGGTCACGCGCATGGCGAACGGCTCGACGTGGCCGGCGCGGTCACGGTGACTGCGTCGCTGATGCTGGCCGTGTACGCCGTTGTGAACGGCAATGAAGCGGGCTGGACCTCGGTGCAGACGCTGGGCATGTTGTTCGCCGCGCTCGCACTGCTGGCCGTGTTTCTCATTATCGAAGCGCGCGTGCAGCATCCGTTGATGCCGCTCGGTCTGTTCCGCTTGCGCAATGTCGCGACGGCGAACGTGGTCGGCGTACTGTGGGCGGCTGCGATGTTCGCGTGGTTCTTTATCTCCGCGCTGTATCTGCAACGCGTGCTCGGTTATCGGCCGTTGCAGGTCGGGCTCGCGTTTTTACCCGCCAATCTGATCATGGCGTTCTTTTCGTTGGGCCTGTCGGCGCGCGTGGTGATGCGCTTCGGTCTGCGTCTTCCGCTTGCCGCCGGGTTGCTGGTCGCCGCGTGTGGCCTCGCGCTGTTTGCGCGCGCACCGGTCAATGGCAGCTTCGTGCTCGATGTGCTTCCCGGCATGATTCTGCTTGGCTTCGGCGCGGGCATCGCGTTCAATCCCCTGCTACTGGCTGCCATGAGCGACGTCGATCCGAGCGATTCGGGCCTCGCGTCCGGTATCGTCAATACGTCGTTCATGATGGGGGGCGCACTCGGCCTCGCAGTGCTAGCGAGTCTCGCAGCCGCGCGCAGCGACGCCATGCAGGCTTCTGAAAACGCAGTGACAGCGCTCAACAGCGGCTATCACGTGGCGTTTCTGTTCGGTGCGATCTTCGCGGCGGCGGCGGGTGTGCTGGGCGGTTTGCTGTTGCGCCCGGGGCAAGCTGGCGGCGCATCCGCATCGGAACAGTCTCGCTCCCCGGGCAACGAGGCAACGACGGAAAACTATTGACCTGCGGTGTATTGCGGCTCACCGGTCGAAGACGTTTCACCTGCTTGAACGCGAACCACTCGCCACACATAGCTCGCTGAGCGCGGCAAAACCGCAAGCGCGATCAAATGCGCCGCATCGCGCCTGGCTATGCTGGTTTCATGCAGACATGAGAGCCGATATGAACCCCGTTGGAAAAGCGCTCTGGTTTATCGAAAGCCATTTTGCCCGCGAGCTGACGCTCGACGACATCGCCAATTGTGGATGCGTATCGCGCTTTCATCTGGCGCGTGCTTTCGAAGCAGCCACCGGGTTTTCGGTGATGCGCTATGTTCGTGCGCGGCGCTTGAGCGAAGCAGCACGGCGTCTCGCCGATGGCGCGCCCGACATCCTGACGGTCGCCATCGACGCGGGCTACGGTTCTCATGAAGCATTCACGCGTGCGTTTCGCGAGCAATTCGGACTCACCCCCGAAGCGCTGCGCGCGCGTGGTCATCTCGACAATATTGCCATCATGGAGCCGATCAAAATGGACGAAACCCTTCTCACGCATCTGGAACCGCCGCGTTTCGAAGACGGCAAACCGTTTCTCGTCGCGGGCCTGAGTGAACGCTACACCTGCGACACCAGCACCGCCATTCCGTCGCAATGGCAGCGCTTTGGCGACTTCTTCGGCAAGGTGCCGGGACAAGTGGGCGGCGTGGCCTACGGCGTTTGCTACAACGCCGACGACGCGGGAAATTTCGACTACCTGTGCGGCGTCGAGGTCGGCGACTTCTCGGCACTGCCCGCCGAGTTGAACCGCTTGCGCATTGTCGCGCAACGCTATGCGGTATTCAGCCACCGCGAGCACATCTCGTCGATCCGGCGCACCGTCAACACGATATGGAATCAATGGCTGCCGGCGTCGGGACATGTGCCTGCGGACGCGCCGAATTTCGAGCGCTATAGCGAACAGTTCGACCCGGTCAGTGGCATGGGTGGACTCGAAATCTGGCTGCCATTGAAGGCCTGATCACCGGCGCGTTGAATATTCCCTACTTCCTGCCGGGTATCTCCCGCCCGCGTATCGAACAGCCCGATGTCTCCGTCACGAAGATCAGCGCGAACGCGCCGATCGCGCAAGCGCCCATCATGTAGTACGCCGGCATAAGCGTATTGCCGGTATGCGCGATAAGCCATTCGTTCACCATCGGCGCTGTTCCACCGAAGATTGACGTGGAGATGTTGTAGGCGATCGCCATCCCGGCATAACGTACCTGTGTGGGGAACATCGCTGGGAACATGGCCGAGATACTTGCAAGTTGTGGAACGTACAGCAAGCCCAGCAGGGAGAAACCTACGATTGCTCCGGGCACGCCATGCTTCATCAGGAGGAACATCGGAATGGCTGCGACAAAGAGCCCAACCAGCGAAAACCACCAGACGTTCTTGCGGCCAACCCGATCCGAGAATGTCCCGGCAAAAGGAAGAAAGACCATCATCGCCAACATACCGATTAGCGGAACGAGCAAGGACATGTTGTCGCTCATGCCGAGCTGTTTCTGCATGAAAGTCGGCATATAAGCCAGCAACACGTAATTGACGACGTTCAACGCCACCACCAGGCCGCCCAGCAACAGCAGCGGCTTCCAGTACTCCGTCAGCAAGGCTTTCAGCGGCACGCGGGTACGCTGTTCCTTGTGGCTCGATTGTTCCAGTTCGAGGAAGACGGGCGTGTCCTCCAGCTTCGAACGCAGATAGAAACCAATCAGACCAAGCGGTGCCGCGATCAGAAACGGCAATCGCCAGCCCCAGGCATGCATGGCTGTATTCCCCAGTACGACGGAACAACCGAGCATCAGGAACGCGCCGAGTGAGAAACCCGCAAGGGTGGCGAATTCAAGGAAACTGCCGCAAAAACCGCGCTTCCTGTCAGGGGCATATTCGGCCATGAAAGTAGCCGCGCCGCCATACTCCCCGCCAGTCGAAAACCCCTGGATCATCCGCAAGACGATCAGCAGCGCTGGTGCCCACCATTCGATGCGCGCGTAAGTCGGCACGAGCCCGACCAGCAGCGTTGCCACCGACATCATGATGATCGTCAGCGCCAGCACGTGCTTGCGACCCAGCCGGTCACCGAGCGGCCCCCAGAACAGCCCGCCGAGCGGACGAACCAGAAACGAAATGGCAAAGGTGGCAAGTGCGAATAAGGTGGCCTGTGCCGTGCTGCCGGGGAAAAGCGCTGCCGATATGTAGGTCAGACCGTATGCGTAGATTCCATAGTCGAACCACTCCGTGGCGTTGCCCAGCGCCGACGCGGCGATGGCGCGCCGCAACAGGCTCGGTGATTGGGGCTGCAGGGCCTCGCTGTCCCATGGCTGTACGTAGCTCATCGTTCCTCCTGAATTTCGAGCGATCCGACATATTCAGCACCGCCCCGAGTCCACAATACCGCTGAGGCGATATTTGAAAGATGTTCTAGGACGATGCAGTTGTTGGGGTTTTCCATGACGTCCGGTTGCCCGGCGCTAACCTATTTGGCTTAACTGACAGGCAGCGGCAGCGTCATCAATCGTCCCTGCGCAGGTTTGGCCGTGGTCTCGCCGCAAAGACGCAGACACATCCAGGCAGTGGCGAAATTGCTGCTCACGACCGGCTTGCCAATGGCGGCTTCGATTCGCGTGATAACCGCCGCCGCCCGCACCGCCGTGCAGGAAATAAAGAGCGCGTCGGATTCTTCCGCCATCGCGTCACGCGCGAATGCGACGATATCGTCGTAGGAAATCCGCGCCATCTCCCGGTCATCGGTCAAGCCGATGCACGTGAAGCGGTCGATGATGAAACCTTGTGCGGCGAAGTACTCGACCATCGGCCGGCTGGTTTCAACCGTATAGGGCGTCAGCACGCTAATACGGCGCGCGCCGAGCGCTTTAAGGGCGGTGACCGCGGCGGCCGTCGGCGTGACAACTTGTGCCTCGGGTTTCACCGCATGAATAGCCCGCTCGATCTCCGCATCTCCGATCACGACGGACGCCGACGTGCACGAATACATCACCACGTCGAGCGCTTCGCCGGGCAAGATCAACGCGGCGCCGGCGGTCAACGAAGGCTGCATGGCGAGCAGATTCTCCGGCGTCACCGGGTTGGCGTACGGCACGCGATTCACGTAGATGCCGATACGCTCGTTCGCGACGAGCGTCGCGAAGTCCGGTTCGGTGGTGTGATCGGTTGCGAGGATCACGAGGCCGATACGTCTGGCGAAGGCGCGATCGTCCAGACGCGGCACCCGGCTGAGCAGATGGATGAAATTCAGCATCGCCTAGTGCCCAAGGTTGGGAAAGCGTTTTTCGAGCAGCCTTACGCCGACCACCGCAATAAGACTGATACACAGGAACAGCACGCCGACGAGCGTCATCGGTTCGAGGTAACGGTAGTCCGTGTTCGCGACGATCTTCGCCTCGTTCATCAATTCGAGGACCGTAATCGCCGACAGCAACGGCGTTTCCTTGAACATGGAAATCAGATAGTTCGCGAGCGCGGGCAGCATCGGCGGGACCGCTTCGGGCAAGATGATGTGCTGCCACATCTGCACCGGACTCAGGTTGCACGCCTTGGCGGCTTCCCATTGCCCACGGGGTACGTTTTCGATGCCGGTCCGATAGACTTCAGCCGTATACGTCGCGTAATGAACACCCAACGCGAGTACACCGGCAGCGAGCGCGGGCATCCGGATGCCGATATCGGGCAGCACATAGAAAACAAAGTAAAGCTGCACAAGCAACGGTGTGCCGCGAATAAAGCTCGCCACGGCCGTAGTGGTACGCGATACCGCACGATTCGGCGAAAGCCGCAAGATCGCGAACGCCATGCCGACCACAGCCGCCACCACGGCGCCGAGCAAGGTCGCAAGCACAGTGATCTTCAAGCCTTGCAGCAAGATCGGCATAATCCCGCGCGCGAAACTCCAGTCCCATTCCATACGGTTATCTCCTCATCCCGTCGAGACCAAAGGTCATCCGGCGTTCGAGCTTGCGCACGCCGAACGAAATCAGGCAGGCCATTGCGAAGTACAGTGCGAGAATCGTCGCGAACGGTATCAACGTATTGCCGGTTTGCGAGCGGACGACCTGCGCCTGAAATGTCATGTCTCCAAGAGAAATCAGCGATACGACCGCCGTGCCTTTGAGCAACTCGATCGCGTTGTTGCCGAAGGTGGGCAGCATCAGCGGCAAGGCTTGAGGCAAGATCACGTGACGCATGCGTTGATACGTGGACAGATTCAGCGCAATGCATGCGCTCCTCTGCTCCTGACCGATCGCGACAACCGCGCCACGTACCACTTCCGCGCCGTACGCGCCCACATTCAAGCCGAGAGCGAGCACACCGGCCTGCAGCGGCGTGAGGGTAAGCCCGACCATCGGCAACACGAAATACGCCCAGAACAACTGGACAAATACCGACGTGCCGCGGAAAAACTCGATATACGACGTGGCGAGCGCGCGTACCGCAAAGAACCGCGACAGCCGTCCGAGCCCTGCGACGAACGCCATCACGAGCGCAAGCACCGTGCCCATCACAGTCAGTTCAACGGTTGCCTCGGCGCCTTTCAGAATCAGCAGCAGATAACCGGACCAGTCGTTCATCAACGCACCTCGCAGGCAACGGAATGGCCGTTTAGCGTGCTACTACGTAGCGTGCCAAACGGCTCGGGCAGATTCAGTTCTTCGCCGCGCACAGTTTTTCGCGGCTTGTCGACATCGCTGCCTTTGCCGAGAAACCGTACGGCTCGACGATCTTCGCGAACTCACCGGATTCCTTCATCTTCTTCAGTTCGACGTCGAAAGCGTCACGCAGCGCGGTGTCCTGCTTGCGGAACGCCACGCCATCGCATTGCACCGGCGTGCCTTGCACCGGTGCGATCGATTCGAGATTGGCGTCCTTCGCTTTCGAGAGCAGATCGCTGATCGACAGCAGCGGCAGCGCGAACGCGTCGATGCGCCCGTCCTGGAGCATCTTCAGGCCACTCTGACCGTCCGGCACGATAACAACGCGTTCGGTCGGAATCTGCGCGGCGGTCGCGAGTTTCTGTTCGGTCGTGCCGCCTTCGACGCCAATCACAGCTTTAGGATCCTTGGCGATCTCTTCGTAGGTCTTGATGCTTTTGGTGTTGCCTTTCTTGACGGCAAACGCCTCCACCGCGCACAGCACCGGCTCCGAGTAAGCGACCGCGGCGCAGCGCTGCGGCGTCATGAAAAGACCGGCTGCGATCGCATCGTGCCGCCCCACCGCGAGACCCGGAATCATTGCGCCATACTCGGAGATAGAAGCGACGATATCGTTGACGCCCAGCCTCTTGAAGACAGCTCGCGCTACATCAGGCGCGGCGCCCGTCACCTTGCCGTCGGCCCCGACTGCGGTAAACGGCGGTTCGTTGGCAATCGCAATGCGTGCAAAACCCTGCTCCCTGAGTTGTGCAAGTTTGTCCTGTGCCGCGACTGCGAGACCGGTCAAGGTCAGCAACGACAACGTCCCCGTGATCAGAATCCCCTTCAGTTTCATGATTTCTGGCTCCTAAAGCGTGGTGGCGTGCAACGTTAAGGGTGTCTGGTTGTGTGATGCGGGCGATCAGATCCGGTGTCCCGCGGCGATGATCTTGCGGAGAAATGCCTGAGTTCGCTCATGCTCTGGATGACTGAAGATATCTTCCGGCTTGCCTTCCTCCACGATCCTGCCGCGGTCGAAAAACAGCACACGGTCTGCAAAATCGTGGGCAAAACCCATTTCATGCGTGACGAGCAGCATCGTCATATCGGTTTCTTTGGCGAGCCGATGCATCACGTTCAATACTTCTTCAACGAGTTCGGGGTCGAGCGCGGAGGTCACTTCGTCGAAAAGCATGATCTTGGGTGCGAGGGCCAGCGCCCTCGCGATCGCCACGCGTTGCTTCTGGCCGCCGGAAAGTTGCGCCGGGCGGCTCTTTGCCTTGTCGGCCATACCGACCATGTCGAGTAGTTCCAGTGCGCGTTTTTCCGCCGACTCGCGGCTCTCACCTTTGGTCAGCATTGGCGCGAGCGTCACGTTATCGAGCACGCTCTTGTGCGGAAACAGATTGAAGTGCTGAAAGACCATGCCGATCTTCTCGCGCATCTTCTGCAGGTGGCGCTCGTTCGCGGGCACCATCTGGCCGCCGTGCGGCATATGAAACAGTTGTTCGCCGTCCACTTCGATGCGGCCGCCATCGATCGATTCGAGCGTCATCAGAATGCGCAGGATCGTGGTCTTGCCGGAACCCGACGGGCCGATTAGCGCGAGCTTTTCGCCCGGCATCACATCGAGCGAGAGTTCGTCGAGCACGGTCAGCGCGCCGTAACGCTTCGTGATGCGATCGATGCTGATCAACGGCTTCATCATCGGTGCCTCCCGGCGTGGCGGAAAGGTGCCGGCAGAGGCCGACGGAAGCGTCGCCGGGCCGATGGCTGAAGCACTCAGCATGTCGGCGACTCGCGCGGTTTTCATATCGATTCGGTTCCCGTTCGTCATACCTGGCTCGATGGA
Organism: Paraburkholderia sediminicola; assembly: GCF_046026855.1. Lineage (GTDB taxonomy): Bacteria > Pseudomonadota > Gammaproteobacteria > Burkholderiales > Burkholderiaceae > Paraburkholderia > Paraburkholderia sediminicola_A. The sequence continues at coordinate 203,579 of NZ_JAQQET010000002.1, forward strand.
AGGTGATGCGGCGGTGATGCCCGGCAAAGAACTATGCAAACCAGAATACAAAGCCATATTTGCGTTCCGATTGCCCTAGAACAATTCTTTTTCCATGGAGATCCGGGCCGCGCTATGAGGCGAAAGGCCGACAGGGCAAGAAACCGGCATACGCGTCAGGGACAACACCTATGAGCAGAGCGCGAAACAGATCACGGCGACGTCGCCGAGTTGCGCCCCCCCGGTTCAGGCCCGCGATGAAGATTGAACTAGCACATTAAAAGCCGCTTTTCGCGGCATTAGACTGCGGCCAGAAATGCCTACAGGTGTCTCACTGCGTTCATGGGTCACCACTTTCCGCAAGGACGTCACGCCAGAGAGAGGGGAAGATGTCAGATACAACGCAACAGGAACCGCGAACCACGGCACCCGTCGTACGCCTGCCGTTTGAACGTGCCGAATACGCCGCCCGTATCGGCAAAACGCGTAAAGCGATGCAGGCTGCAGGGATCGAACTGCTGATCGTGTCCGATCCGACCAACATGGCGTGGCTCACCGGTTACGACGGTTGGTCGTTCTACGTGCATCAGTGCGTGCTGCTCGCGCTAGACGGCGAACCGGTCTGGTTTGGCCGCGGCCAGGACGCGAATGGTGCAAAGCGCACCGTGTTCATGGAGCACGAGCAGATCGTCGGCTATCCGGATCATTACGTGCAATCTCCCGTGCGGCATCCGATGGATTACCTCGCCCGCGAGGTGATCGAGGCGCGCAGCTGGGGCGCACTGAAGATCGGCGTGGAAATGGACAACTACTATTTCAGCGCCGCGGCCTATCGTTCGCTCGTCGCTCATCTTCCCAAGGCGAAATGGCAGGACGCGACCAGTCTCGTGAACTGGCAGCGCGCCGTTAAATCGCCGCGTGAAATCGAATACATGCGCGTGGCTGCTCGCATTGTTGAGAAGATGCACGCGCATATCGTCGAGCGGATCGAACCCGGCATGCGCAAAAACGACCTGGTCGCCGAGATCTACGCGGCAGGCATTACCGGCGTAGACGGTTACGGCGGCGACTACCCGGCAATTGTGCCGCTGTTGCCCACCGGCGCCGATGCCGCCGCTCCGCATCTGACCTGGGACGACACGCCCTTCGCCAAAGATGCCGGCACGTTCTTCGAAATCGCCGGCTGCTTCAAGCGCTATCACTGCCCGCAGTCACGCACCGTTTACCTCGGTAAGCCGCCAAAGCATTTCGTCGACGGCGAGCGCGCGGTGGTGGAAGGCATTGAAGCGGGTCTCGCCGCAGCCAAACCCGGCAACACGTGCGAAGACATCGCCCACGCGTTCTTCGCGGTGCTGCACAAATACGGCATCGAGAAAAACAGCCGCTGCGGCTATCCGATCGGCGCAAGCTATCCGCCGGACTGGGGCGAACGCACGATGAGCCTTCGGCCGGGGGACAAAACGGTCCTCGAACCGGGCATGACGTTTCACTTCATGCCGGGCCTGTGGCTCGACGACTGGGGACTCGAAATCACCGAAAGCATCCTGATTACCGAAACCGGCGTCGAGACCTTCTGCGACACACCGCGCAAACTGTTCGTCAAACCGTAAGCCCGTCAACCCCTGTGCCGCCGCGACCGCGACGCGCACAGGAATACGTAAGGGGAAACATGCTTCCGAAGACAATGAAGGCTGTCGTGCTGACGGCCCACGGCGGCCTCGACAAACTCGTCTATCGCGACGACGTGCCGGTTCCCATGTGCAAAGCAGGCGAAGTGTTGCTCGAAGTAACCGCTTGTGGGCTGAACAATACCGACGTCTGGGTTCGCGAGGGGGCATATGGCACGGATGACGACCCGCAAGCCGTCTCCACGTGGCGGCGGGGCCGCTCGACGCTGTCGTTTCCGCGCGTTCAGGGTGCGGATATTGTCGGGCGCGTGGTCGCAGTGGGCAGCGGAGTCAGCGATGCACGTGTCGGCGAACGCGTGATCGTCGATGCATCGATCTATAACCGCGACGACGACAGCCTCGCCGATATCGACTACATCGGCCACGGCCGAGATGGCGGTTACGCCGAATACACAGCAGTACCCGCGGAGAACGCACATCGCGTCGATTCCACTTACTCCGATGCCGAGCTAGCGACGTTCTGGTGTGCCTATCACACCGGCGAACAGATGATCGAACGCGCCGCCGTCAAGAGTGGGGAAACCGTGCTGATTACGGGCGCTTCCGGCGGCGTCGGTTCGGGAATCATTCAGCTATGCCGCGCGCGTGGTGCAATTCCGTATGCGGTGGTTAGCAAAGGCAAGGAAGCTGCGGTGCTCAAGCTCGGTGCAGAAGGCGCGATGCTTCGCGACAGCGAGAATTTTGTCGCGGATGTCGAACGGATGACAGGCGGCCGGCCGGTCGACGTGGTGGCCGACCTGGTCGGCGGCGCGCTGTTCGGCAAGCTGCTGAACGTGCTAAGGCCGGAAGGCCGCTACACCACGGCGGGTGCTATTGGCGGACCTGTAGTCCAACTGGATTTGCGCACGATGTATTTGAAGCAGTTACAGCTAAACGGGTCTTCGCAAGGGACACGCGCGGCTTTCAAACGCGTGCTCGACTATATCCAGGCCGGTACGATCAAGCCGGTTCTGGCCGCGACCTATCCTTTGTCGAAGTTTCATGAAGCGCAAACGCAATTCATGGCCAAGCGCTTCGTGGGCAACATCGTCGTGATTCCGGACCGGCATTGCACACCGGCAGCAAAACGAGCTTGAAAAAACGGTCTGCATGACATTGCAACCGGAACAGCGATCATCCGCTGTTCCGGCTGTTTTCTATCCACCGCACGACACCACCTCACGATCGATCACTGATCAGCAGCGCCGGCGCCGCACCGCATTCGCTGCGGCACACGAACCGGCGCGCCATTTAGCTACGCGGAAGCGGCCGGCGCAAAAACCTGCGACGCAACTTCATCCACCGCCTCACGTGCCAGCTTCACGATCTCGTCAACGTCGTTGCGCGACGTAACCAACGGCGGCGCGAAGCCGAGAATATCGCCGTGCGGCATGGCGCGCGCAATCAATCCACGCTGCAACGCCGCAGCGGAGACGCGCGGTCCGACCTTCAGCGCTGCATCGAACGGTTGACGGCCGTCCTTGTCGGCCATGAACTCAAGCGCGGCCAGCATGCCGGCACCCCGCACTTCGCCAACCAGCGGATGCGAATCAAACGCCGCATGCAACTGTTCGAGCAGATACGCACCGGTTTGCGCCGCGTTCTGCGTAAGGTTTTCGCGTTCGAGAATATCGAGGTTCGCAAGTGCCGCCGCGGCGCAGATCGGGTGACCGGAGTAGGTCCAGCCATGACCCATCGCGCCGAATTCCTGCGACGCCTTGTCGATCACGTCCCACACGCCTTCGCTGACAATCACGCCCGACAGCGGCGCATACGCGCTGGTCAAACCCTTCGCCACGGTGATCAGGTCCGGCGTGATGCCGTAGTGTTGCGCGCCCATCTTCGAGCCGAGGCGGCCGAAACCGCACACCACTTCATCGCAGATCATCAGGATGTCGTGCTTCTTCAGCACCTGCTGGATCGCGGACCAGTAACCGGCCGGCGGCGGCAGGATGCCGCCCGTGCCCATCACCGGTTCAGCGATGAAGGCGGCGATCGTATCGGCGCCTTCCTGTGCAATGAGCTTTTCCAGTTCTTCCACACAGTACGCGACAAATTGCGCCTCGCTCATGCCGGCCGGCGCCTGCCGATACCAGTGCGGACACACCGTATGTTTGACACGCTCGATCGGCAAGTCGAAATACTGATGGAAGCTGGGCAAGCCAGTCAGACTGCCGGTAACGATTCCCGAACCGTGATACCCACGCTGGCGCGAGATGATCTTCTTCTTGTTCGGGCGCCCCTTCACGTTGTTGTAATACCAGACGAGCTTGATCTGCGTTTCGTTCGCATCCGAACCGGACATGCCGTAGTACACCTTCTTCATGCCCTTCGGCGCCCAGTCGATAATGCGCGACGACAATTCGATAATCGTATCCGTCGAGTGGCCGACATACGTGTGGTAGTAAGCAAGCTTCTTGGCCTGCTCGTAGATCGCTTCGGCTACTTCGGTGCGGCCATAGCCGATATTCACGCAATACAGACCCGCGAAGGCGTCGATATACGATTTGCCTTGATGGTCCTCGATGCGGATGCCTTTTGCGCCGGTCACGATACGGCCCGGCAGCGCCCCGCTAGCATGGTCGTGAGCGTGCGTCGAAGGGTGCATGAAGTGCGCGCGGTCGGCGTCGAAGAGTTGGTCGAGTTGGGTCATCGGAAGCTCCTTCGTGTGATCGTTGAATGGGTTGGGTTGACTCAGGCCGCCGCGTCAGCCGTCGCGGCAGCCGCCGTTGCAGCCGCCAGACGGTGAGCGGGAAGACTGTCAGTCACCGGCAAGCCAAGCTGGCCGAGGCAGAAATAGCGGGTTTCGACAAACGGCTCAAAACCTTCAACCCCGCCTTCGCGGCCGAGTCCGGACGATTTGATGCCGCCGAATGGAATCGGCGCACCAGTGAATTTCGCGCCATTCACGGACACCATGGCGAAGTCGAGACGGCGGATCAGTTGAAACACCGTGTTGAGGTCTTTCGCGCAGACATAGGCGACGAGGCCGTATTCGGTGTCGTTCGCGCGCTCAATGGCTTCATCGAGCGAATCGAATGGCGAGACTGCGGAGATAGGCGCGAAGTTTTCTTCGTCGTAGATGCGCATGCCGGGCGCGGCGTCCGCAACCACGGTCGGCTCGAAGAACCAGCCGCCGCGCTCATGGGCCGCGCCGCCGGTGGTGATGCGCGCGCCCTTCGCTTTGGCCTCGGCGACGCGCTGCGCCGTGGTGTCGAACGCGGCTTGATGCATCAGCGGACCGACATCCACGTCTGCTTCGAATGCGGCACCCACCCTCAGCGCTTTCACGGCCTCGCTATATTGCGCAACGAACGCTTCGTACAGCGGCCGGGCAACGAAGATGCGATTCGCCGCGCAGCAGTCCTGACCCGAAGTCTGAAACTTCGCCGCGATCGCCACGCTTACGGCCTGATCGAGATCAGCGTCTTCGGTCACAATGAATGGCGCGTTGCCGCCGAGTTCCAGTGCCGTCTTCTTGATGCCGGCCTGGACCGCGGTCTGCATGACCGACGCACCGACGCGCGTTGAACCGGTGAAGCTCACCGAGCGCACCCGGGTATCGCGTACCAGCGTTTCCATCGCCATTTGCGGTTCGCCGAGCACAACATTGAATACGCCCGCGGGAAAACCCGCTTCTTCCGCCAGTTGTGCGAGGGCGAGTGCGGAGAACGGCGTTTCATGCGCCGGCTTCACCACCACAGTACAACCTGCGGCGAGCGCGGCGGCGGCCTTGCGCGTGATCATCGCGCAGGGGAAATTCCATGGCGTGATCAGCGCTGCCACGCCGACGGGCTCGATCACCGTGCCCAGATGCGCGCCGTCGATATGCGTGGGAATTGTGCGGCCGTTCAGGCGTCGCCCTTCATGCGCAAACCATTCGACGAAACTCGCACCATAGGCGATTTCTCCGCGTGCTTCGGCGAGAGGCTTGCCCTGTTCGAGCGACAGAATCGCAGCCAGATCATGTTGATGGCGCAGAATCAGCTCATGCCAGCGCAACAGCAGTGCTGAGCGTTTGGCAACAGGCAGCCAGCGCCACGTAGAGAACGCGCGCTGCGCCGCGTCGACTGCTTCGGTGATTTGTGAGGCGTCGAGCATTGGCACGTGGCCGAGTACTTGCTGGTCGGCGGGATTCTGCACGGCGATACTCGCGGCGCTCGCGCTGTGTATCCAGCGTCCGTCGACGTAGCACAGCGATTTGAATAGGACCGGATGACCCAGCAACATGACGACCTCCTGTATGCGATGTATGTCTGTTACTGTACGACCGGCAGCGATATGGTTTTTTTGGTTGAAGCGTCGCAAAGTCAGCGTTTTTTCTGGATTTTGCCGTGACACATGGCGATTTTCTGGCGCGATCGCCATGCGCTTCAACCGTCGTCGCCGATCGTTTGTTCTGCCCAGTCCGGCAACCCTTCCGCGCTGCTCTTCACCACCTTCGTGACGATGTACGTAAAGTACTTTTCGATACCCAGTTCGTCGGTCAGGAGTGAATCGATAAACCGCTGATAGTGGTCGATGTCGCGCGACATCACGTGCATCACATAGTCAACGCCGCCGCCCGTTGCGTGGCATTGCACAACCTCCGGTGCCGCGGCGATCCGCTCTTCGAAGCGCCGCATGTCCTGCGCGGTGTGACGTGCGAGCGTCACCTCGACCACGACGCGGCTGCCCTTGAAGGCGCGTATCCAGTCGATATCCGCGCGATAGCCGCGAATCACACCGCCTTCTTCCAGACGCTTGACGCGCTCCCACGCCGGCGAGATCGACAGATTGATCTCCTCAGCGAGACGCGACTTGGTGATGCGTCCGTCGCGCGCGAGGATGCGCAGAATCGCCAGGTCGAAACGGTCGAGTTTCATTGTGCGCTCAGACTCCCACCGGTATGCCGCGCTCGACGACATCGGCCACCACCGCCACCGTATCGCCGATCCGCACGAGGCCCGGAAAATGCCGGGCCGCGAGCAGGCCACCGCGGCGCGCGCGATATTCGACGGGTGCGCCGCCGGTACGCGATGCGTCGTGAATCCGTGCGATCACTTCGCCGCTTTCAACCGTTTCGCCAAGGTCCTTGCACAATTCCAGTAGACCGTCGTGTTCGCTCGTCGTAAAACAGGTGCCATCGGGCATGTCGAGCAGCGTCGTGGTACGCGAGGTCGGGTGCCCGGAATGACGCCCAGCTTCGTCTCGCCCAAGGATGCCCGCATACTGCAGGAAGCCTCGCACGCCGCGCTCCGCCACCGCTACGCTTTGCACCGTCGCCGTGCCGCCGCCGCCAAGTTCGGTCGACACAAACACCTTGCCCGCTTCTTCGACCGCTGTGTCGTACAGGCCGACACTATCGAGTTCGAGCATCCGCATCGAATACGGCGCGCCGAATGCGCGCATCGCCGCTTCGCACCGGGCCTGCTGACTGGCATCGGGCAGCAGGTGAATCGCAGCGAGCGGCACGAAATCGAGCGTTCGCCCGCCAGCGTGCAGATCGAGCACGTAATCGGCGAGCGGCAACAGATAGCGCTGAAAATAATCGGCGATCTTCTCGGTGATCGTGCCATCCGGTTTGCCGGGGAAGCTGCGGTTCAGATTGCCGCGATCGATCGGCGACGTGCGGCTGCCCGCGCGGAACGCGGGAAAATTCATGAATGGCACGATGATCACGCGCCCTTTCACGTCGTTGGCTTTCAAGGTTGCGGCCAGCTTCGACAACGCGATCGGGCCTTCGTATTCATCGCCGTGATTGCCGCCGGTGAGGAGCGCCGTCGGTCCCTCTCCGTTGCGGACCACCGTGACCGGAATCATCTCCGCGCCCCACGCGGATGTGTCGTGCGAGTGTGGCAGCTTCAGAAAGCCGTGTTGTTCGCCGTCAGCGTTGAAATCGACCGTCGGCTGAATAGGTGATGCCCGCATATGCATTACTCCCTCACGAACAGCTTGTGCGGCGTGTTGTAGACCGTTTCGACGCCGGAACACTGATGCTCGTATCCTGTTCCGGTCGTGTTGTTTCAGACATAGGCCGCTCTTAGCGCTTCACGTCATTGCGAAAGATCGTCCCTGCGCCTGCGGCACGCGCTCGCTTCAATGCCAGCGAGGCAATTGCGGTGTCCTGCGCGCCGGTGCCGGTCAGGTCGCAGATCGTCACGTCGCTCTTATTGGCGCGGCCCACGGCCTGTTCGGCAATCACCTGACCCAGTTCCGCTATCGCGGCACCGGCGTGCATCACGCCGGCATTCAGCGCGTGATGCAACTCGCCCAGCACGCGCGTTTGTTGCGCACGGTCGCATACATAGCGCGCCGCGGCGAGCGCTGCCGGCGCGATTTCGTTCTTGTGCTCGGCGTCCGAACCCATCGCGGTAATGTGCAAACCTGGATGCAGGTCGGTGACATCGATCAGCGGTGTGCGGCTTGGCGTCGTGGTGATCGCGATGTCCGCTTCGGCGAGCGCATGGTGGACATCACGCGCAACATCGCATTGCACGCCGAGCGAGGCGCTCATCTCCGCAGCGAAACGTTGCGCATTGCCCGGATCGCGCGCCCATACGCGCACGTGTTCGACGCGACGCACCAGCTTCAATGCGCGCAATTGCAAACGTGCCTGCTCGCCGGCGCCCAGCACCGCGACTTGCGGCGTGTGCTGTTTCGCCAGCCAACGCGCCGCGACCGCGCCGGCCGCCGCCGTGCGCACGGCCGTCAGATAACCGTTGTCGAGCAGCACTGCTTCGGTCAGCCCCGTCTTTGCCGATAACACCAGCATCAGGCCATTCAGACTCGGTAAGCCGAGCGACGGATTGTTGAAGAACCCCGGACTCACCTTGATCGCGAAACTATCGAAACTCGGCAGCCACGCTGTCTTGACGTCGACTTCGCCGTTATGTTCCGGCAGATCGAGCCGCAGGATCGGTGGCATCGCAACAGCTTCGGTAGCGAGCGCGAGAAAGGCGGCTTCCACCTGGTCGACGGCGGCAAGGTCGAGCGGCACGAGTTCGCGAAGCTCAGCTTCGCCAAGGAGCGTGATCGAGGTCATAGAATGGTGTGTGAATCAGCTTGGGGCGACGCGGTGTCTACGATCTGGCGATGCAGGTCCATATCGATGTTGGCGCCCGTCACGACGAGCACGAGCGGCCCACGTTTGATGCGCTCGGCAGGCAGCACGCCATCAAGCAAGGCGGCGATGCCTACAGCCGCCGCGCCTTCCACAACGAGGCGCTCATGCCGGTATGCATGTGCGATGCCGCGTGCAATCGACGCCTCGCTGAGCAGCACGGTGTCGTCGATCAGATCGCGCGTGAGCGCATAGGTATAGCGGTTTTCGAGTCCGATGCCGCCGCCCAGCGAATCTGCGAGCGTTTCGACTTCTTCGACCAGCACCGGCTGGCCGGCCGCGAGACTCGCATGCATCGCGGCGCCACGTGCCATCGTCACACCGATCAGGCCGATCGCGCGATTCGCGCTTTTAGCCGCGAACGCAATGCCCGCAAACAGGCCACCGCCGGACAGCGGCACGACGATGTTCGCGACATCCGGCAACGCCTCGACGATTTCCAGTCCGATGGTCGCCTGACCGGCGATCACATGCAGATCGTCGAATGGCGGGACGTAGGCGAAACCTTCTTCGCGTACCAGTCTCAACGCTTCATGTTCGGCCTCATCCTGGCTCTTGCCGACAATCCGCGCCTGCGCGCCGAGTGCGCGCACGGCTTGCACTTTATTCGCCGGTACGAGCGCGGACATGCAGACGGTCGCGTCGATACCCAGCGCGCGGGCCGCATGCGCCACCGCGCGGCCGTGATTGCCCGTCGAGGCAGTCACGACTTTCCGGCAACCCTGTTCGGCAAGGCGAGCGAGTGCATTGGTGGCGCCGCGCAGCTTGAAGCTGCCGGTCGGCTGCACGGTTTCGAGTTTCAGAAAAACCGCTGTGCCCGCCTTCTCCGACAGACTCTGCGATTCGATGAGCGGCGTATGACAAACGCGCCCCGCGATACGGCGACGCGCGCGATAGACATCGGCTAACGACAGAACGGACATGAACGCGGCCCTGCACGAAAGGGTTCAATTCCGATGCTGTCGCGCCTGCGTTGTCACGCTGATTGCGGCCGCATCGTTTTTCAATGCAGTCCAGTCTAATGTTCTAAAAAACGATTTCCATTGTCCTAGTTCATTTCACGCGAGCAGTGCGAAATCCGGATCGAAGTCAGGTGAAATCGTGCACCTGCGGGTACTGCTCGAACACGTCGCGCATTGTTTCCAGTGCGCCTTTATAGGTTTCCTCGCTGACCTCGGCGCCGACGCAGATACGCACCGCATTCGGCCGGTCCGCGTCGCGCACCAGAAATGGATCAGGCGAAGTCACGGCAATATCGCGGTTGCGCAGTTCCCTCACCAGACGGTCGGTATGCCAGTGGTCGGGCACGCGCAGCCAGGCGGACAGTGCCTGTGGATGCGCGCCAAGCACGTATTTACCCAACGTTTGCTGCAATTGCGCCTGACGCCGTCCCAGACGTTCGCGCTGTATTTCCACGAGCCGTTCGGCAGTCCCGTCGACGATCCAGCGCGTCGCCACTTCGGCCATCGGCGAAGTCGCCATCCAGCTGCTCACACGCAACACGCTTTCAGCGCGCAGCGCGAGCCGCCGCGGGGTAGCGAGGTAGCCGATCCGCAAACCGGTCATCACCGACTTCGTCAGGCTCGTGCAATAGAACGACAGATCGGGAATCAGACTCGAAATCGGCGTGCCATGCTTCGCAGGCAAAGGACCATAGACATCGTCCTCGATCACGTAAACGCCGTAGCGTTCGGCGATTTTCGCAATCGCGCGGCGCCGCGAATCGGGCATGAGCGCCACGGTGGGATTGTTCAGCGTGGGCGTGCAGACAAGGGCCGTGATGCGTTCGCTATCGCACATCTCCTCGAAGTGTTCGGGATGAATACCGTATTCGTCGATCTCGAGGCCTTTCAGCGTAAAGCCCAGCACATTCGCCGAGCCGATCACGCCATGATCCGTGAGGCTTTCGCACAGTACCGTGTCACCCGGCCCCACGAGCGAAGCCAGTGCCAGAAAGATGCCGTGCGCCGCACCATTCGTGACTAGCAGCGTATCCGCCGAAGCCGGCATGCCCAGCGACGCGAGCCACGCGATCCCCGCCTGCCGATGATGCTCGAAGCCCGCAATAGGCCGGAACGCGCGAATCCAGGGTTGGTCGTCGAGCGTCGAGAGTGTCGCGCAGACCTTGCGCCACATAGCGTCGTGCTCCGGCGTATGGATAATGCGCGCGATCGAAAAATCGACCACCGAACGCTCGGCCGTGTCGAGCATATAGCTCGACATGGTTTCCGTGACGCGCGCCGCCACGAAGCTGCCGCGCCCCACCTCACAGCGGATCAGCCCCTGCCGCTCCAGTTCCTTGTAGGCATTGGTCACCGTCTGCACGCTGATCGCCAGTTCCGAGGCGACGTCGCGCTGCGGCGGCAGGCGCGCGCCCGCAGGCAACGACTCGCTTTCGATGTCGCCCGCGATCGCCTTGACCAGCCGTTTATATTTCGATTCCACGCCATGCACCGCGCGCACGGCATCCCGCCACTGCTCGATCACCGCTGCCCTCCGTTGTCGTCGGACCCCGCCTATGTCCACTCCACCTCAATAGTGAGGCCAAACACTGCACAAAAATAATTGTCCTAGTGCATTGACGAGCAAAAATAGGGGTTTGTATCGTGCAATTTGCGGGGGCGGGGGCGGTTGGTCAGATCGATCGGAATCGGTTCGCATCAGCTTGCGTCCGGTTCTTCGTCCATGATGAGCAGAAACAGCGTCGACTGGGATGAGATATCCAGTTTCCTGTAGAGATTGCGCCGGTGAACCTTGGCGGTGGCGGGTGACACGCCGAGCTGCCTCGCCATATTTTTGGTCGAGTGACCCGCCAGAATCAGCAGGGCGATTTCAATTTCGCGATTGGTCAGCGACGCATTGGACCGCTTGCGCAACGCCTGTTCGAAGTGAATACGCCGGTCGTTTACGGCGGTAGAACTCACCGCCGGGGGGAGTACCGCTTTCTGCGCCGCCAGGGTATGGCGCATCAACGGAAGCAGCCATGCGCCATAGAGACAGAGGGTGCCGATTTCAGTCGAACTAAAGCGGCGTTCACTCCCTATCGATACAGACAGCGTTCCACCCGCGGGCAACGGTGCTAAAAACTGCACCTCGTCTTCCAGCACGTTCACTGAAAAATAACGACGAAAATATTCGGTTTCCCGAAAGTGATCGGGCGCAACTTCGTCGAGGCAATACACGCCCGGACTGATCGCGCCCAGGCTGAATTGATAGAAAGGGTCCAGCAAATAGACGTTGTTCAGATACCCCTTGAACAGTTCGTCGTTCGACGTGCGAGCCTGGATCTCCGCAATCAGCTGCGGCTTCCCGGCGGGCCAGAAAACCATCACCACCCAGTTGTCAAAGTGGACCACTCTGCGCAATAGATCGATCAGCGCAGGCCAGAACTGCCTGTCGTCGAGTTTTTCGACCAGACGCCCGAGCCGCTGATGAAATGCAACGTCCGCTACTTCAAGCTGCATGCCAGTTTCCTCCATTACCCCTAACGGGGTAGTTCGCTCCATCGTTCTAGCCCTTCGGCCTGATTTTCACCGGCTACGCCCCACCCTACCATCGCAATACCCCGACGCATGCGCGCCGGCAGGCTTGCTCGCAACGAGCAACACAGGAGACAGGTATGCGTATCAGAGACATCGGTGTTCGAGTTGGCCACGGCACGCCCGGTCCATTTAATAGCATCACCGACGTGCAAGGCGTAAGAGTGGGGCATCGTACCTTGGTCGAAAATCGGGCAGAAGTATCGATTCGAACCGGCGTGACCATCATCGAGCCACGCGCCGGCATCGCGCGGTTTGATCCATGTTTTGCCGGCTGTCACGTGCTCAACGGAAACGGCGATGCCACCGGTCTGGAATGGATACGCGAATCCGGCTTGTTGAGTACGCCCATTGCCTACACCAACACACACAGCGTCGGCGTGGTTCGCGATGCACTGGTCGCCGCCGAACGCGAATGGGTCGGCGACAGCCAGTACTGGTGTATGCCGGTGGTGCTGGAAACTTTTGATGGCGTACTGAACGACATCTGGGGACAGCACGTCACCGCAACACATGTCCACGAAGCACAGGCGCAGGCCCGCAGCGGCCCTGTCGCCGAGGGCTCGGTGGGCGGCGGCACCGGCATGATTTGCCACGAATTCAAAGGAGGTATTGGCACAGCCTCACGCAAGCTCGCAGCGGACGACGGCGGCTGGTGCGTGGGCGCTTTGGTCCAGGCCAACTACGGCCGTCGTGACGCGCTGCGGGTAGCGGGCTATCCCGTTGGCGTGGCGCTGCGAAATCTGCCGTCGCCATTCGACCGGCGTCAGGCAGGTGTCCCCGGAATGGGATCGATTGTGGTGACGCTTGCGACCGACGCGCCGCTTCTTCCGCATCAATGTGAGCAGCTTGCACGACGCGCAAGCATTGGCTTGGCGCGTGTGGGCGGCGGCACCGAATACTCCAGTGGCGATATCTTCGTCGCCTTCTCGGTAGGTAACCGCGGCATACCGCCGGCGGATTACGGCAAAGCGGGCGAGCCGGTCATCAGCGTGCGCAGTGTCAGCCAGGATTTCATGTCTGCGCTATTCGTCGCGGCTGCGGAAGCGGTCGAAGAGGCCATTCTCAACGCACTGGTTGCTGCGGAGGATATGGACGGACGAGGCGTTCATGTCACCGCGCTCGGAACTCCCCGACTACTAAAAGCACTGGAGCAAGTCGGCTGGCGTCGCGGTGCAGATCACGCAAACCGCCCATTCGCTGACTGACTCCTCTCCCCTTGCTTGAGATCCTTCAATAAAACCGAAAGGCCATATATGACTTCTCGCCATCTCATCACTGTTGTCACAGGAATTCTCGCAGCGTCGGGGATGCTTGCTGCGACGACAAACCATGCTAAAGCCGAAGAACTGAACCTCTACAACTGGTCGGACAATATTGCCGACGACACGGTGTCGAGCTTCGAAAAGGAAACGGGGATTCATACGCGATACGACGTCTATGACGGCGACGATACCTTGCAGGCAAAGTTGCTAAGCGGTTCATCGGGCTATGACGTGGTGGTGCCGTCGTCCTCCTACGCCGGCAAACAGATCCAGGCGGGCGTCTATCGGAAACTCGACAAAAGCAGGATTCCAAATCTGGCTAATCTGGATCCCATGCTCATGAAAATGCTTGCGTCAGCCGATCCCGGCAATCAATACACGGTGCCGTGGTCATGGGGAACGGACGGCATCGGTTACAACGTCACGAAGGTGACGCAGATTTTGGGCAAGGACGCGCCCTACGATAGCTGGAACCTGCTGTTTGATCCGCAATACGTATCCAGGCTGAAAAGCTGCGGCGTTTCAGTGCTCGACTCTCCGGAAGACGCATTCTCGGTTGGGCTGATATACCTGCATAAGGATTCCAATAGCACCAACCCCGCGGATTATCAGGCGGTGTACCAGCTATTCAAAACGATTCGCCCCTACATCACCCAGTTCAATTCTTCCGGTTACATCAACGACCTGGCCAATAACGATGTCTGCATCGCGCTAGCGTGGTCGGGCGATGTCGGCATCGCGAAGCGCCGTGCAGAAGAAGCACATCGCGCTTATGAGATTCGTTATGTGATTCCAAAAGGCGACGGCGTGCTGTGGTTCGATCTGATGGGTGTTCCAAAAGACGCGCCGCATCCGGAAGCGGCGATGCAATGGATCAATTACATCCTTCAACCCAAGGTGAGCGCGGCGATCACCAATCAGGTTTTCTATCCAAACGCTAACGCCGCTGCGCGTGTTTATGTGAAGCCGGCCATCCTCGATAACGAAGCGGTCTATCCACGCGGTGAAAGGATGAAATCGCTCACACTGTCGTTGCCTTTGCCGGCCGATATCCTTCGCCTTGAAAACAGGCTGTGGACGCAACTCAAGGCAGGGCGCTGACCTGAGGTTGCCAAGGCGCACAGGGTTCCCGCGAAATCCTCAGCGCGGGATGGCCGGCGAACACCGCGCAGTAGCGATTACGACGCCCGGCGATGCACGTACCCGGTGCGTCGCCGTTCATCGTCAGTCATGATTGCACCATGACATGCTTCGCCAAACGTTTGCGGCATGCACGATAGCGCCCGCAATGCCCGTGGAGTCGACCCGGCCCGATGCTTGCTTTTATGCAGGTACAACATTTCCACGCTACCGGGGCCAAGCCATGTCGAATCCGCTCGAAATCGTCGAACTGACGCATCACGTCAGGAAGCTGGCGACGGGGAAAATCTCCGATATCAACGACATCAATCGCGAGACCACGTTCCTCGCACTCAACGCCTTGATCGAAGCGGCGCGCGCCGGTAATGCAGGCCGTGGCTTCGCGGTCGTGGCGAATCAGGTCAAGCATGTGTCCGCGCGAATCGGCGAAATCACTACGGTGCTCAATCGCGAACTCGCCGGCTCGCTGACCAAGCTGACTGATCTCGGCGACAGCATGATCGAACGGCTGCGCTCACATGAGGGCCAACGTTGCGCCGATCTCGCGCTGAACATGATCGATGTAATCGACCGCAATCTGTACGAGCGCTCATGCGACGTGCGCTGGTGGGCGACCGATTCCGCGGTGGTCGATTGCCTCGCCCATAAGAGTGCGGAGACACGGGCGTATGCGTCGCGCCGTCTGTCGGTGATTCTCGACAGCTACACCGTGTACCGCGATTTATGGATCATCGACGCGGCGGGCAACGTAGTCGCAAACGGCCGGCCGGATATGTATGCGGTGCACGACCGCAATGTCGCCGAAGCCGGGTGGTTTCGCGAGGCGATGAAAACACCTTCGGGCGCGGACTTTATTGCGGGAGACATTGAGGCGCTGCCGCTTCTGAAGCACGCGCACGTCGCGACCTATGCAACGGCAATCCGCGAAAACGGCGCGGTCGACGGCAAACCGCTCGGTGCACTGGTAATCTTTTTCGACTGGGCGCCACAGGCGTCGGCCGTCGTTAAAGGCGTGCGGCTCACGGAAGAGGAATGGCGACGCACGCGCTGCATGATCGTCAACGCGTCGCATCGCGTGATTGCGAGTTCGGACGATAAGGGCGTGCTCGACGAACAGTTCCATCTGAATACCAACGGCCGTCCAGCAGGCTTTTATCAACTGGCAGACGGCCGTACCATATCGTTCGCCGCCACCCCAGGCTATGAGAGCTATCGCGGTTTGGGGTGGTACGGCGTGATTGTGCAGTCACCGCCGTGAGGCGATCACGCAAGGCGGCAGCTCTACCCATCGCGCGTTGCGGCTTGCGGCTTGCGGAAAGATCAGCAAAGCCGATGCAACGCGCGGTGACAATTGAATGCGTTTTCCCTGCCTGCTTTCGCGACTAACCCACCATCGCACGCAAGTGCGCAGCGAAGTCATGAGCAGCGCTCTGCTGATCGGCCGTCGCGCGCTCGACGATCCCAACGTCGCGGTAGAACGTGTCGTCGCCCAGAGTCAGCGTTCGCACCGTCGGCGGAATATGTAGCGCCGCCGCCTGCGGGACGATGGCAATGCCCACGCCCGCCGCCACCAGCCCAACGATTCCCTGCAGCTCGTCCAACTCCGCCACGTCGTCCACGTTGATCCGCACGCGTTTCAGGAAGCGGTCCACGAGCCGCCCGCCAAACGAATTACGGTCGTAGCGGATCAGCGGCTCACGGGCGAGCAGCACGCGCCACGATTCTTTCGCAAGCTTGCGCGGCACCAGCAGTACGAATGGTTCGCTAACGAGCAAATGCCATTTCAGCTCGGGCGGCAATGCGAACGGCGGCTTGATAATCACCGCGAGATCCAGTTCGCCCGAGTCGACCTGCGCGAGCAGATTCAGCGATACCCCCGGCAGCACGCGAATCCGCCAGCCTGGCGACGCCGCGCGAAACCGCTGGATTGCACCGACGAGCAACGAACTCTGCACCGACGCGATCGCGCCGACCCGCAAGAGCCCTGCATTCTCGCCTGCAGCGCCCTGCAATGCGAGGCGTGCATACACCGCGAGCAATTCCTGCGCAACTTCCACTGTCCGCTTGCCCGCTGCGTTGAGGCTGGCGGACCGGCCGGTACGATCGAACAAGGCGAAGCCGAGTTCGTCTTCCAGACGTTGGATCTGCGCACTCACCGCCGACTGCGTCAACCCGGTCTGCGCGCCGGCACGCGCAAAAGTGCCATGACGCACGACGGCGAGGAACGTTCTGAGCTCTCGTAGCATGGTTCAATTCATCGATAAATTTGGCTCTCAGATCTGAAATATATCGTTATTCATTAAAACACGTTGTATTTAATATGTTGTCTGAACGCTCGATGAAGCGCACATTCCTTCAACTTCTGGAAGCCCCATTGCGATGAATACCCCACTCCTCCCGTTCCACATTGCATTTCCGGTCCACAGCATCGAGGCGGCGCGCGCGTTCTACGGCGACCTGCTTGGCTGTCCCGAAGGCCGTAGCGCGCCCGACTGGGTCGACTTCAACTTCTATGGCCATCAGATCGTCGCGCATCTCGCGCCGGGTGAAACGGGCGTGAGCTCGACCAATGCCGTCGATGGACACGGTGTCCCTGTGCGCCATTTCGGCGCGCTGCTGACAATGCCGCAGTGGACCGCGCTCGCGGAAAAGCTCAAGGCGGTCGGCATGCAATTTGTGATCGAACCATACATCCGCTTTAAGGGTGAGCCTGGCGAACAGGCCACCATGTTCTTTCTGGACCCGAGCGGCAATGCGCTCGAATTCAAGTCGTTCGCGAACCTCGATATGCTGTTCGCGAAGTAAGGT
Source organism: Paraburkholderia sediminicola (assembly GCF_046026855.1). Classification (GTDB taxonomy): domain Bacteria; phylum Pseudomonadota; class Gammaproteobacteria; order Burkholderiales; family Burkholderiaceae; genus Paraburkholderia; species Paraburkholderia sediminicola_A. Next base: position 221,079 of record NZ_JAQQET010000002.1, read on the forward strand.
CGCGGGAAAATCGTCAGGCAACGGTGGAGTGTCGCGATTACCGGCTTCGGTGCGATCGGCCGCACAGTTGCCGGATTACTTCGGCAGCGCTCAAGGATTTCGAACGCATTCTGATGAAGAAAAAATGGCTGAACGTGCCTGTACCGCAGCACGCGTCATCGACTAGAGGTCAATAACCAGTTCGTCTGATTTAGCCCGCGACACGCAGATCATGAGGGATTTGCCAGCCACCTGCTCCTCTTCACTCAACACGTAGTCACGATGTTCTACTTCGCCCGACAAAACCTCAACCTCGCAACTGCGGCACAGTCCTTCCCTGCAAGAGAACGGCGGGGAGACCCCCTGACGCTCAAGGCTCTCGAGAATCGACTCCGTGGGCTTAACGGCGCATCGCAAGCCCTGCTTTGCGAGAACAACAGTAAACGGTCGATCGCTGTTATCAGAGATTTGCGTGGGTGGAGCAGTAAAGCGCTCAAAGTGTAGATTTTCGCGCGGTATGCCGCTTTGCTGACCGTGACGGGATACAGCATCCATCAGTCCAGCAGGGCCGCAGCAATAGATGTGCTCGCCCATCTTTACGTCGCTTACCAATGTTTGAATGTCAGCCGCCTGGCCGCCCCACTCGTCGTTTGCGTGCACATGAACGCAGTCACTGAAAGCAGATAATTCATCGAAATACGCGGCGCACATCCGTGAGCGCACACAGTAGTGCAATTGCCAGGGGATGGAATGGCGGACACACCATCTGATCATACTGAGGATCGGTGTGATGCCTATTCCACCCGCAATGAAACGATGACACGTCGCGTCACGTGAGAGCCTGAATAGCGTGCGGGGCTCGCTGATGGTCAGAGCGTCGCCTTCGCGAAGCGACATGTGCAGATAATGCGATCCGCCGCGCGATACGGCGGCAAGTCCGACGCCAAGACAGTAACGGTTCGTTTCGGACGCGTCGTTGCACAGTGAATACTGCCGTGTAAGACCGTCAGCCAGATAGACATCAATGTGCGCGCCAGGCTCGAACCCGGCGAGCCTGGCGCCATCCGCTGCCTGCAGTTCGACGCCGAGTATCCCTTCTGCCTCGCGCTTCAACCGCGTCACTTTCACCTCGATCATCTCAGTCTCCCCGGGCCGCTGCCGACGCCTGCGCTCGCTCTTCTTCAAGCCGTTGATTCACGGCCCAGCGGAACTGGGACAGCGCGGCATCGATACCAAACGGCATCATCCTGAAGCTTGGGTCCAGTGAAAGATTCCTCTGCTGAGCGGTGATGATGTCGCGGTCCTCATCGAACGCATCGACTACTGCCTGATGGATCGCGCGCGTGACATCGGGCTGGTCAATCGCAAAGTTGTGCGGGTGACCGAAGAAATAATGCGTTGAGTTTTCTGTTTCAGGCGTGAGCGCCTGGCAGCCGCGAAATTCGGCGGCATCAACACGAACTCCCTCTTGCGCGCCTGTGCCGACTGGCGCCATGCCGGAATCCATCCGCAGGATCGCGGGAACGGTGAAGTCATAAACGTTCCAGCGATCGACCTTACCCGGCCAGTCCTTCACGGCAGCAGCAAACGGCGGAGCGTCCGTGTTCAAAGTCCAGCGCGTGATGCGTACGCCGCCCTCGATCCGCTCGACTTTGGGCTGTACCTTCGCATAGTCCTCAGGGCCGCCCAGCGTGGTCGGATGCACAAACGGCAAATGCGAGAAGTCCAGCAGGTTGTCGCAGATCAGCAGGTAGTTCACGTCATAGTGAATGTAGCCAGGCAGGCTACGCCACACCGGATCATCGAGCCAGTGGGTATCAGGAATAGCTTCCGGGTCTGCCAGTGATGGGTCTCCCATCCAGATCCAGATCCAGCGATGCCGCTCGACAACCGGGAAGCTTCGCACCTTCGCCTGCGGCGGAATGCGCTGCTGGGCCGGCGCTTCAATACAGGTCCCGGCGCTGTCGAACTTCAGGCCGTGATACATGCACCGCACACAATCGCCCTCACGCCGGCCAACCGACAGTGGCGCGCCGCGATGACAGCAACGGTCCTCGAGCGCCACCACGCCGCCGCTTTCCTCGCGATACAGCAAAACCGGGATGTTGGTAATGACGCGATTGAAAAGCGCTTCGCCTGCCACCTCATGCGACCAGGCGGCCACGTACCACGTATTCCTGATGAACATAGTTGTCTCCTCCATTTGCCTGCGCCCTGTCGGGAGGACGCTTGACCTCACGATAGATTTGGGACCATCATGCGTCAAGACAATGGAGCTAATGCAGGGAATGCACCGCGTGCATATACGTGATCTCGATCTCAACCTGCTGGTCGTATTCGACGCGCTGCTTCGTGAACGAAGCGTGACTCGCGCGGCATCGGAAGTGGGGCTCTCACAGGGCGCAATGAGCCATGCGCTGAACCGTTTACGGGCATTTTTCGAAGACCCGCTGTTCGTCAAGACGCCGGCTGGCATGGAACCGACGCCGAAAGCAACCATGCTCGGCGTATCGATCATTGAAATCATGACGACCTTGCGTCAGGACGTCGTCTCGCAGGCACGCTTTGATCCTTCGACAGCGCGGCGCACATTCGTTCTGTGTATGACCGACATGGGGGAACTGGTCTTCCTGCCGCCGCTGATCCGGCGGCTGCGCAAGGAAGCGCCGAACTGCACGCTGCGATCCGTGCAGGTTCCAATTGAACAGATCGAAGGGCTGCTCGCGTCTGGTGAAGCGGATCTTGCGTTGGGCTCGATCCGTGCCGCGCCCGACGATCTATTCCAGCAGCAGTTGTTTTTGCATTCGTTTGTGACCATGGCCAGCGTGCGGAACACGGCCATCGGCGAATCGATTACGCGCGAACAGTTCGAAACGATGCCACAGATTGTGGTTTCGCTGACTGGGCGAGCCAGCGCGGCGTATGACAGCGCATTCGACGAATACGGAATCACGCGCAACGTATATTTGACGACACCACACTTCCTCGTCGTTCCTCTGTTGATCGCCGAACATCCCGAACTGATCGCAACGGTACCGCTGGAACTTGGAAATACTTTCGCCAGACTCGGTACCGTCAGAATCCTGCCGCCGCCCGTGGCGCTGCCACCCTTTGCGCTCCGTCAACACTGGCATCCACGCTTTCACGACGAACCAGCGAACATCTGGCTTCGCCAACTCATCAAGCGGACTTTCGAGCGTTATCCCGACTTACCGGACGAATAGCGGCCGTTCGCTTTCAAGCCCCTTTAGCAAGATGCCATTACAATTCAGCACTTCGATCTGACGACGGTGATTTGCGCCATGAGATATCTCCTTGCATCGGCACTCGCGGTGGTCGTCGTGGCCGCAAGCACGGCTGCGACAGCCCAAACATCCGGGAGCGGCAATGCACCCACACTGCAGTGCGCCATTGGATATGTCACTGGCGTCGGTGGAGCCGCGCAGAGTTTTCGTGAGTACCTTGCGGCCCCTGACAGAGACAAATATCGCTACCTTGCAGACAATCCGATCCAATGCAAAGTCTCCGACGAGGGTCGCGCGTCTGCCTGTACCGGCGTCACCAACCTTCGGAATGAAAAGGTCAGCGTGTACGACGACGTCGACAGCGAGACGATGGCCGTGGTCGCGCGCGTGGAACTCGACCACGGGACATACCCGGTGATTATCGTCGTGCGAAAGCAGGACGTGAAATGTGAAGAGTGATTGCGGAGCTCGCGGCAGCCTTGCGGTAAAGTTCTGAAGCGAATCGCTTCGCGGCTACGCGGCCACGTTCACTCACTCACGCACAATCACAAATGGCTCCCTTGCTCCCCTCTGCTGGTGCCGTCCTTTTGCTGGTGGATCTTCAGAAAGCGATCGATCATCCAAGCTGGGGGAAGAGAAACAACCCACTTGCCGAGACTCAAATTGCACGTTTGCTCGCCCACTGGCGCAGTAACGGCTGGCCGGTGTGGCACGTTCGGCACGACTCGAAAGAACCCGGCTCACATTATCGGCCGGGGCAAGCCGGACATGACTTCAAGTCAGAGACCGCTCCGGCTGCCGGCGAGCCGGTCATCCCGAAACAGACCAACAATGCCTTTATAGGTACGGATCTGGAAACGAGACTTCGCGCGCAAGGCCATGACACACTCGTAGTAGTCGGCGTCATCACCAATAACTCTGTCGAAGCAACCGTTCGTATGGCCGGCAACCTCGGTTTCTCTACCTACCTCGCGGCCGATTGCTGCTTCACGTTTGATCGAAAGGACTGGAACGGCAACCTGAGAAGCGCGGAAGACGTGCACGCGATGTCGCTTGCCAATCTGGACACGGAATACTGCACCGTTATCACCGCCGCGGCGCTGCTGGACGTGGGCACGTAAACCAGTAATCCGCTCGCGCCCAACGTGGTGCTGGTCGAACGCGAGCGGCGCCGGCATGTCCACGGTCTGAATCCGTGTTGAACGAAACTGTTGGCGTTATCCTCAGTCGGTGAACTCATGAGCACAATGAAATTCGATACCGTCGTACTCGGCGCGGGCATTGTCGGGGTATGCGTCGCCGTCCATCTTCAGAAACGCGGGCACCAGGTTGCGTTGGTCGATCGCAAACTGCCCGGCAACGAGACGTCGTTTGGCAACGCGGGGCTGATCCAGCGTGAAGGCGTGTACCCGTATGCATTTCCGCGCGACCTCGGCACCTTGCTTCGATACGCACGTAACCAGTCGCCTGACGTTCGATACCACGCCAACGCGATGCTCGAGGCCATGCCGTTTCTGTGGCAATACTGGCGCAATTCTCATCCGGCGAAGCATGCGGCGATCGCGAGGTCCTATTCGACGCTGATCGAACATTGTGTGAGCGAACATCGCGCGCTAGCCGCCGATGCCGGCGCGAGCGCGTTATTGCGTCCAATCGGCTGGCTGAAAGTGTTCCGCACCGAAGCGGTCCGCGACAGGGAAACGCGGATTGCCGGGCAGTGGCATCAGGAATACGGCGTCGAGTTCGAGTCGCTCGACGCGGCGCGTCTGCAACAGATGGAGCCCGATCTCGAGCGCAGCTTGATCGGCGGCCTGCGCTACACAGCATCCGATTCCGTGAGCGATCCGAATGCACTGGTGACGGCTTACGCAAAATACTTCGAACAGCTCGGCGGACGTTTTTTCATCGGCGACGCGAATACGTTGCGCGATCATTGGCAGGTCGATACGAACGCGGGCACGACCTCGGCTTCGTCAGCTGTAATCGCGCTGGGGCCGTGGTCGGATCAGGTGAGTTCACGGCTGGGCTATCGCCTGCCGCTGGCTTCCAAGCGCGGTTATCACATGCACTATGGCTCACAGCCAGGAGCGCGTCTGAATCATCCGGTGCTCGATGTCGAAAGCGGATTCTTGCTGGCGCCGATGGCAAAAGGTATCCGGCTGACGACAGGCGCCGAAATCGCGCGGCACGACGCGCCGAAAACACCCAACCAGCTCGCCGCCGTCGAACCGGTTGCACGCAGGCTGTTCCCGTTGGCCGAGCGTCTGGACGCCGAACCGTGGATGGGTCGGCGCCCCTGCACGCCCGACATGATGCCGATCATCGGACCGGCAGAAAATCACAAGGATTTGTGGTTCGCGTTTGGTCACGCGCACCACGGGCTGACGTTAGGTCCCGTGACGGGCCGGTTGATCGCCGAGATGATGACCGGCGAGGAGACGCTTGTGGATCCCCGGCCGTTCAGGGTCGACCGGTTTTAGCGCTGCCCGGTCAAAGCACACAACGCCCGGTGGCACGCAACTCATTTTCAGCGGACGCAAGCGGCAGCATTCGAGTCCTAATTAGAGGTCTTGCCGCTCTTCAAGACTAATCCCGAGCGCTCGCCACATCTGCCAGTGCAAGCCGACAAAAGGATGATCGCGAGTCACAAAGAAATAAATAGCAGCCGCAAGACATAGCGCTGCCACGCTCACGAAGAGTCAGGATCGCCCTGCCAGCACGAATTCGGCCGGTGGTGAATCAGCCACCTGCGGTTGCATCGTCGCCATTGGAGGTTATTCCTAAAGTAGATCGACAGGCATACTGCAATGCGGCACGTCTCAGGTCTACCCACAAGGGGTCTTTGTCTTTCCGAATACCGGTAGACGTCGTCAATGATCAGGCCAGGTGCTTGACCATGAATACCCGCTTTAGACCTTTTTCCTCGGCCCGGTGCGTCTCGGTATAGCCGATGCGAGAGTAAAGCGCGATATTTTCCGTCATGGTCTCGTGGGTGTAGAGCCTGATGACGCGGTAGCCCGCCGCTCTGGCTGAGTACTCAGCGTATTCCAGCAGGCTGCGGCCTAGTCCTGTTCCCTTGGCAGAAGGTGCGACGGCCACGTTGGCCAGCAGCATCGCATCCTGCTCCGGGACGAGTACAAGAATGCCTTGTATGGTGCCTTCCAACTCGACAACATAGACCCTTCCCTCGCCGATCAAGACTTCATAGTCATCCAGCATCGGCCCCGGCGGCCGCCCGATACGGCAGATATAAGGCGAGTAGGCGTCTCGAACGATTTCCTCGATAGCTTGACGGTCGGCAAGAATGGCGGGGCGAGGATCGGGATGCATTGTAATGCTTCGCAAGTATTCGGCTGAAGGCGCGGTCGTGAATATAGTAGCGCTTCCATGTCGAAGGACTCAAGTTGGCCGCATGCTGCCTAAGACGACAACCTGGCGGGTTCTGTCAGATAATCTGCCGTGGAGTATCCGCTTGAAATCCTAACGAGGACGTTGCCATGAGAGTCATTTTCGGCTTGCTCGGTGTCGCTGCATTCGGTGCAGCACTCGGTCCGCTAGGCTGGTTGGCATGGCTTGCCCATACCCATGCGCTAACCACCATCCTGACATATCAACTCGTGATTGCGATCCTGGTTGCCTTACTGATAGGGGCTTTCTGTCTGGCGGCCAATTGCTCCTTGAATCGCCGCTCCCCCCTGTTTCCTGTCGCCCAAACGTCACAGCGCGGGTAGGCAACACGCAGCGAGATAACGGTCACCGACGCAGTTCGCGTGCTGTCACGCAAAGGACGTTGCAAAGGTTTCTGGATCTTCAGTACAGGACGTGTGTCCAGTTCAAATAGCCGTCGTGCGCGGAGGGAGGCACGTCGCTCACTCAATTCGCTCGACAAACTGCGCGCGATCAAATGGCGCCTCGTAGGGATCTGGCCAGAATTCGACCATGCGGGTGATTTTGCCGTGTTCGACCGTAAAGAACGAGATTGCTCTGGCATGCTGGACGCCATCGGTGACAGACACATCCGACACAGCCTCTTTTCCACTCCCGACGATACGATTGATCGTGAAAACCCACGGACCTTGCGCCGGGTATTCTGTGTTGAGTTGAGCAAAATTGGCCGCGCCCCGAATCCGCTCTTTCGATTGGGGCCACTCAAGAACAAAGTCCTGCGCCAGAACCGCCGCGACGGCGTGAAAGTTGTTTGTGGCCATGAGACGCCAGAACTCCTGAACCACATGAGACGCGATCCCAGGAGGAGTAGTCATGATGTTGGATGAAGTCACCGACCGTCTACTCCCATTGCTTTCAACCCCGGAGCGAAAATGCGCCCCCATTGCTTTTGCATTTGTCGCGCCCTTTCCAGCTGAGCACGACTGGCCCACAAATTCGGCAGCAGATCTCGCGTTAAGTCCGGAGAGTGTTCGACGCCCAGATCGGTAAACTTTTGTGCGAGCGCCGGATCACCAAGCGGATCTTTGCGCCCAGTCATATGAGCGATAGAAGCCTGCAGGCCAAGAAGAATCATAGCCGCCGGGTATCCCTGATCGGCCGCCTGCACAGTATCCTTCGGTACTCCACGCCCCATCAGGTAAAAGGTTGAGAGTACTAATTGCGCATCGGCATACCCGTGGTTAGCTGCGTTCTGACAAAGGTCGGCGGCATGCTTCATTTCGGCCGGTATGGCCCAGCCATCGTCGGAAGCTGAGATAGCAGCGAAAAAACACTGAGCTTCGGTCTGTCCTTGCTCGGCAGCTTGCCGAAATAGCCAGGCCGCCTGAGTCCGGTCTTTGGGTGTCCCAACGCCGATCAGGTAAGCGACGCCGAGATCCATTTCCGCATCCGCATCGCCTTGGGCCGCAGCAGCGTAAGCGTGATAGAACGATTGTGACTCATCAGCTGCCTGCCCCACGAGCCCCTGCCACCATTGTCCGCCTTGGGCATCGCTGACAGGCATGATCTGGCGGCTAACAAACATTGTCCTAAGACGTGACCGGGCTGCGGGAAGATTTTGCTCTGCAGCTTTCCGGTACCAGACCACTGCTTCGGTCTCGTTTTTTTTCACACCCCGACCAGCCTCGTAGCTCTGTCCGACCTGGTATTCGCCAAGCGCATTACCCTGGTCAGCCGCTTTACGGAACCACACAAACGCCTGAGCGAAGTCCCTGGATGGGCCGATCACGTAAAGGAGCCCACGCATAACCTGGCTGTTGGCATCGTCCTGCTTTACCTGCTGACGCATTGACGAATTACCCGCGTTGTTCGTGTGAAGTTGGGCACAGCCGCCCGCCATAGCAACCGCAATCACCAGTCCCGCAATCGTGCGGCAAGAATTCCACATGTCTCTTTGCGCCATTGAAATCACGATCTGGAATCTGCGTTAATCCACTTATTGTCGCCGATTCGTCCGGCGAGGTCGCCTTCTAAAGCGCGAACATTCTGCTGTGCCCATGACGCGGCCGATATGATCGTAAGACGCTCATTAAGCAATGCCCCGTCAGGGAGTGGGCGACTCACAGAGGCTACGTGTCCCTGTTCGCTCATCAATGCCCCTCATGCCTGTCCAGCACGCGCACATAAGATGCAGCCAACAGCGCAACCAGAGAGGAAAGCAGCATCAGGCAAAGCGGTGCGTAAGCCGCGTTGTTCTCTGTCAGCACGGCTCCCGTCATTGAAGAAAGAGCAGAACCGCCAGCAATGGTCATCGCGCCGGCCAAACCAGAAGCACTTCCCGCCAGATCCGGCCGCACCGAGACTGCGCCGGCATGGGCGCAAGGATTTGATAGGCCATTGCCAACGCCGACCAGCATGCAAGGGCCGAACAGCGCTATCGCATGTTTGGCTCCGGCGAGGAACAGCACCAATCCGATCACGGGACCGGCGCAAGCAACAATGCGTCCTGCCGTCATGGTCGTGGCGAGCCGATAGCGTCCGGCGTAACGACCGGACAGGAAGCTGCCAAGCATGAAACCGGCAGTGATGGAGCCCATGTACAAGCCGAGCGTTGCCGGAGGCACCTCGAACGCCTCTTTCGCGGCCAATGGCGCACCGGCCAAAAAGGCATAGAACGTACCCGTTGAGAACGCCATGCACAACGCATAGGCCCAGAAACGACGCTCGCGGAAAAGCGCCGGATAGGCCCGAAGCTGCTGCCTGATGGTGTTCGATGGATACTTGTTAGTCTCGCCGAGGCCAAACCAGCACACGGCAAACAGTGCGATGCCGGCAAGGGCGAGGCCCCAGAAGATCGTACGCCAGCCGCTGGTTTCATCGAGAATGCCGCCGACCGTCGGGCCGAGCATCGGGGCGAGCGCCGCTGCCATCGCAGCGTAGCCGATCCGACTCGCTGCCCGCTCCTTCCCGGTCATATCCCTGATAGCGGCCATCGACACCGGATAACAGGATGTGATTGGAGCCTGAAGCAAGCGGAAAGCCAGAAAAGCCCAGATATTGGCCGCCAGCGCGCAGCCGAGTGACCCGACCACGAATACGACCAGGCTCGTCAGTACAATCGGCCGCCGCCCGAAGCGATCCGACAGCGGCCCCATGATCAATTCCAGCGTGGCGGCGACGGTTGCGTATCCTGCCAACGATAAGCTCACGAGCGCGTAGTCGGCGTGAAAGTCCAAAGCAATGTTCGGCAGCGAAGGCAGGAATATGCTCAATGGCAGCACGGAGAGTGCGCACAGCAGAATCAGGGTGGAGAGCCTGGGAGGCGATGGTGTGGAAGTCATCGGCATTTCCGATCGAAAGCAACGTTGCTTAGGACAAAAAAAGCCCCCGAACGTGTCGGGGGCGCATGGGGGCGGCCAGGTGCCGCTATCGGACCATGCGCCAACTTCCTACTACGATGGTAAATCTCGCATTCATGCTGGAATTCTCCTAGTCATCATCGGTGATATCAGGCGGCATGCTTTGGCCATGTCAACGGCTCGTAGTCGACACTCATTCGCTGCTGGTCCACTCCACGTTTGCGCCCACTGAGCGCAAATTTTCCACAAAATTTGGATGTGCACGGCGGATCGGCAGCGCATTCATGATTTCCGAACGCCCCTCGATACTCGCGGCGACCATGAGCAGCGCGATTGCCACGCGAATAATGTACGGACTCTCGACTTTCGCGGCGCTCAACGGAAGCCCGCCGAACGTGATCAGACGATGAGGGTCCGACAGGAACACATGCGCGCCGAACTTGGACAGTTCAACGGACCAGCCCATTGCCCCGTCATATACCTTGTTCCAGAACATCGCACTGCCTTCGGCCTTAACGCCAAGCGCAATGAAAATGGGCAGCAGATCGACAGGTAGATAGGGCCACGGCGCCGCTTCCACCTTGGTGAGAATATTCTGGGTAAAAGGCCGCCGCACTCGCAGCGGACCTTCCCGAACGGCGTGCGACCAGCCATCCCGGTGCACCACCTCCACGCCGAACTTCGCGAAGGTTCGGTCGATAAGCGGGAACTGCTCAGGCGCGGTGTTTTTGACCGCGATGTCGCCACCGGTGATTGCACCAAGCGCGAGAAAAGTTGCGATCTCGTGGAAATCCTCGCTGAAACGAAATTCGCCGCCACTGAGTTTGTGGCCGCCCTCTACGCTCAGGCGCGATGTGCCAATGCCGTCAATCGGGACGCCCAGCTTTGCCAGAAAACGGCAAAACTCCTGCACGTGCGGTTCCGATGCTGCATTAACTAACGTCGACGTGCCATGGGCCGACGCCGCGCATAGCACGAAGTTCTCGGTGGTGGTGACCGATGCATAGTCCAGCCAATGCTGATTTGCGACCAATTGAGTGGCTGCGCGCACGATGAGCGAGTCGGCAGTGCGCTCAATGCCCGCGCCGAAGCGCTCGAAGACCTCAACGTGCGGATCTATCTCGCGTACGCCTAGCGTACAACCCTTTACATCGTTTTCCAGACGTGCAACGCCGAAACGCGCCAGCAACGGTGGCACCAGCATGATCGAAGAGCGCATCTCCTCGGGCAACCTGTGCGCGACCGGATCGAATGCAGTCGCGTGGTGATGCAGATCGAGGATACCGGTGGTGAAATCCATCGACACGCGGCTGCCGAGCATGCGAAAGATCTCAAGGATCTTCTTGACGTCGGTGATATCAGGTACGCCGATGAGACGTAGCGGCTGATCGGTAAGCAGCGTGGCACAAAGCACGGGCAGCACAGCATTCTTGTTGGCGGATGGCACGATCTGGCCGCGTAACGGCAGGCCGCCATGTACGATCAGGTTGGACATGTTGGGCGAAGGCGCATGAATTAGGGAGCGAGGTTAACATCATGCCATTGGACAGCATACGGAAGATAGTTCGAGATTACGTCTCTTTTCCTCGATCCAGGACAGCGCTGACACAGCAATGCGTTAGCGGCAGAAAAGCGCCGGCGCATCGCTGTGCAACCGCGAACCCTTACTGTTTCAGCAGCTTCACAATGGTCAGCGTTCCATCCACATTTTCGACTCGTACCTTGACCTTTTCACCCTCCTTCGCCTCTTTGACCATCGACGCATCCTTGGCCTTGTAGGCCATCGTCATCGCCGACATCCCGATGTTCTTCAGCTCGCCGTGCTGAAGCGTCACCATGCCGGTCGACGGGTTCACCTTCTTGACGACCGCGTCGGTGAGCGCGGCGTTGTTCTGTGCCCCGGCATCCGTTGCACTGCTGTTCATCTTCATGCCGGCCATATCGTCCGCCGCTATCGCCGCGCCGGCGAACGTAAGACCGGTACAGACCATAGCCGTCAGGGTGATCAACTTCTTCATCGGTTTTCTCCAGAGTGAGTGTGCGGCACAAGCGTGCCATGGGGTACTACATGAGGTTGAAGCGTTTCTTGCGTGTCTGCTTTCATGCGCGTAACGCGGCGGCGCTGCAGCAACAGCCAGGCGGCCGGAATGATGAGCATGGACAGGAGCGGCGCGGTCACCATGCCGCCAACCATCGGCGCGGCGATGCGTTGCATGACTTCGGAGCCGGAACCATGGCCCAGCATGATCGGGATGAGGCCCGCCAGGACAACCGCGACCGTCATCGCCTTGGGTCTCACCCGCAGAACCGCGCCTTCGCGGATAGCATCGACAAGCGTCTCCTCGGTAAAGGGCTCCCCTTCCTCAAGCCGACGGTTAAGTGCGCCCTTCAGATACAGCAGCATCACGACACCGAATTCGGCCGCCACACCGGACAACGCGATGAATCCCACTGCCGTGGCAACGGACACTGCGTGTCCGAGCATCCAGATCAACCAGAACCCTCCCACGAGGGCAAATGGCACCGTCGACATCAGCAATAGCGCGTCGGCCGCCGAGTTGAAGGTCAGGAAGAGCAATACAAAAATGACGACGAGCGTCACAGGAATCACCGTTCGCAGCTTCGCAGCCGCGCGCTCCAGATACTCGAACTGACCCGACCACGCGATGGAATAGCCGGGTGGCAGGACAACCTGTTGCGCAACCGCGATCTGCATCGCCTTCACAGCCGATTGCAAGTCGGTATCGCGAATGTCAACGTAGACGTAGCCTGATAGCCGGGCGTTCTCGCTGCGAATCATCGGCGGGCCATCGGAGATTCTGACCGTGGCCACATCTCCCAGCGTGATCTGCGCGCCGCGGTCCGTGACGACCGGCAACTGGCGTATGTTGTCGACCGAGTCCCGGATCTCCCGTGGATAGCGGATGTTGATTGGAAAGCGCTCGCGACCCGCGATCACCTCGCCAACGTTATCGCCACCCACGGCAGTCGACACGACGGACTGGATGTCGGTCACCGACAGACCATAGCGGGCAGCCGCGAGGCGGTCGATGTCGACGTCGATGTAGTGACCGCCGTTCAGGCGTTCCGCCAAGGCTGACGTGACACCCGGCACGTTCTTCAGGACGGACTCGACCTGCGTGGCGATCCTGTCGATCTGCCCGAGGTCCGCGCCGGAGATTTTCACCCCGACGGGCGTCTTGATGCCGGTCGACAACATGTCCAGGCGATTGCGAATCGGCGGCACCCAAACGTTCGACAGGCCCGGAATCTTTACCCGCGCGTCGAGTTCATCCACCAGCTTCTCCGGCGTCATGCCCGGCCGCCATTCGCTGCGCGGTTTGAACTGGATGGTGGTTTCGAACATTTCGAACGGCGCGGGATCGGTCGCGGTATCGGCACGTCCCGATTTGCCGAACACGGTCTTCACTTCAGGAACCGTCTTGATGAGGCGGTCCGTTTGCTGCAGCAGTTCGGCGGCTTTATCTGCGGAGATGCCGGGTAACGCAGTCGGCATGTAAAGCAGGTCGCCTTCATCGAGCGGCGGCATGAATTCGCCCCCGAGCCGCGACACGGGAATCACCGTGATGGCGAGCGCTAGCACTGCCAGCCCGATTGCCACCCACGGCCGGCGCAGCGTCGCTTCGAGCAATGGACGGTAAAGCCGGATCAGCACCCGGTTGATTGGATTCGCATTCTCATGCGGGATCCGGCCGCGGATCAGATAGCCCATCAGGACCGGCACGAGCGTGACGGACAACCCGGCGGCAGCGGCAATCGTGTAGGTCTTGGTGAACGCGAGTGGCGCAAACAGCTTGCCTTCCTGGCCTTCGAGCGAGAACACCGGAATGAACGACAGGGTGATGATCAGCAGCGAAAAGAACAGCGCCGGCCCAACCTCGGCGGCAGACTGCGCGATCAGTTCCCACCGCTGGGCGGTCGTAATCGGCGTATCGGGGTGCTTGTGGTCGTACGCCTCCAGATGCTTGTGAGCGTTCTCGATCATCACAATGGCTGCATCGATCATCGCGCCTATCGCGATCGCAATACCGCCCAACGACATCAGGTTTGCATTGACGCCCTGATAGCGCATCACGATGAATGCGGCCAGCACGCCGAGCGGCAGTGACAGGATCGCGACGAACGCACTGCGCAGGTGAAACAGGAAAACCGCGCAGACTAATCCGACAATGATGAACTCCTCGATGAGTTTGTCCTTGAGGTTGTCGACTGCGCGTTCGATGAGTTGCGAGCGGTCATAGGTGGTAACGACCTCGACGCCCGGCGGCAGAGACTTCTTCAGATCGGCGAGCTTCGCCTTGACCGCTTCGATGGTCGTCAGCGCGTTCTTTCCCGAGCGCATCACGATCACCCCGCCAGCCACTTCGCCTTCACCATTCAGTTCGGCAATGCCACGGCGCATTTCAGGCCCAATCTGAATGCGGGCGACGTCGCCAAGCAATACGGGGGTCCCGGCGCCGTTCGTGCGCAACACGATGTTGCGGAAATCATCGAGCGAGTGCAGATAGCCCGATGACCGGACCATGTATTCGGACTCGGCCAGTTCAACCACTGAACCGCCCGATTCCTGGTTCGCCTTGCCGATCGCATCCGCGACGGTAGCCTGTGTGATGCCGTAGGCGCGCAGCTTGTCCGGATCCAGAACGACCTGGTATTGCTGCACCATGCCGCCGATGCTGGCCACCTCCGAAACGTCCGGCACCGATTTCAGCTCGAACTTCAGAAACCAGTCGTTCAAGGCGCGGAGCTGCCCAAGGTCGTGCTTGCCCGTGCGATCGACCAGTGCGTATTCGTAGACCCAGCCAACACCGGTTGCATCAGGTCCGAGTGAGACAGTCGCGCCCGGGGGCAAACGGCTCTGCACCTGGTTCAGGTATTCGAGCACGCGCGAGCGGGCCCAATACTGGTCCGTCTTGTCATCGAATAGCACATAGACGAACGCATCCCCGAACGACGAATAGGCGCGGATGGTGGTGGCGCCCGGCACGCCGAGCAATGTTGTCGTAAGCGGGTACGTCACCTGGTCTTCGACGACCTGGGGCGCCTTGCCTGGATACGATGCCTTGATGATGACCTGCGTGTCGGACAGATCCGGCAGTGCGTCGAGCGGCGTCTGGGTCAGCGAATACACGCCCCACGCGGTGACGAGCACCGTCGCGAGCAGCACAAGGAAGCGGTTGTAAATCGACCAGCGAATGACGCGTGCAATCATTTCGCGCCTCCGACCGGTTCGACCTGCGTCAACTGGTAGCCGTCATCGGACGGCTTGAAGACGAAATGCACGGACTCGCCCACCTTGACGTCCGGAAAGGCCTTCGGAGACGGCTTGCCGAAGGTCATGGTCATTGCACCCCAGCCCAGCGCCGGCACGGGCTGATGCGAGAACGTGATGTCGCTGGCGGTGACTTGTTCGACCTTGCCGGTCGTTTCGTAGGTCTGCGCAACAGCGGGGGCGGAAGCAGAAGAAGGTACAGATGCCGATACCCCAGATGCCACGCTTCCGTCGAGTTTCGGCAGCACGGATGTCAGGCTCGCTTCCGAGTCGATCAGGAACTGGCCCGATGCGACAACCTGCTGACCCGCGGTCAGCCCGCTTGTCACTTCGGTGTTGTCACCGCTATCGTTACCGACGGTGACCTGAACAGGCTGCAGCCGGCCATCGCCATTCCTGACGATGACGATCGAGCGCTTGCCGGTGGTGATCACCGCTTCGGACGGCACAAGCAGCCGCGAGACCGGCTTCGCTCCGCTGACCCGTGCACGCATCAGCATGCCGGGCGTCAGCTTCAGCCCGGCGTTATCGATTTCGAGGCGCGCCTGCAGCGTCCGGCTGTCCGCACTGATGCCCGGCAGAATTTCACGGATGTGGCCGCTAAAGTGTTGTGAAGCGTCGCCAGCGAACGTCGCGTCGACCATCATGCCGGGCTGCACCTGCAATGCGAGCGACTCAGGTATCTCGACGATCAGCCACAGCTTCGAAAGACCCGCGATCTTGGCGAGCGTTTGTCCCGGCGACACCATCGCGCCATCGCGAACATTGAGTTCCGTCAGCACGCCGGCTTCCTGGGCGAATAACGTAACGTGGGTCTGCGCCTTGCCGGTTCGCTCGAGGCTCGCAATGAGGCCGTCCGGAATCGACAACGCCTGCATGCGCGCGCGGGCTGCAGCAAGCAGGCCGGCATCCATGCCCCCACGTTTGAGCGCAAGGTACTCTTCCTGGGGCGCCAGCCAGTCGGGAACGAACAGCGACGCAATCGGCGCTCCCTTCGCGACACGTTGCATCGGCGCGCTGGCGTACAGGCGGTCGATATAGCCGGTCACCCGCGACTGGACGACATCTGCCATCGACTCATCGAACTGGGTGGTTCCGATCGCGTCGAAACCTTCGGCGGTGTCCCGCCGGACCACCGTCGCGTATCGGATGCCAAGATTCTGTTGAAGCGTGGCGTCGACCTTGATCCCGTTTGAACCGCCTTCGTCAGCGAAAACGGGCTGAAGCGCCATGTTCATGAAGGGCGATTTGCCGGGCTTGTCGAAGTGCTGGTTGGGCACCATCGGATCGTGCCAATAGAGCACTTTGCGACCCGTCTTTGCGTCGACCTTATCTCCGGGTGCGGATGGCGTCGCGGCCGCGGCTGACGCCATGGGTGCATCCGTTGCCGCGCGACGGGTGCCGATCACGTAGCCGGCGCCTAGCAGCACGGCCGCAGCGAACACTGCTGCAGCCGCGCGTACGATCAGTTTCTGGTTCATGTTTTTCTCTTTACTGGCCGGAGGTCAGATCGGGCGGCAAAACCTGGTATTCCAGCTGCGCCCAGACGAGGGAAACGTCGCGTTCAAGGTTCAACACCTGAAGGTCCGCTTCGAGCTGTGTGTGTCTCGCGTCCAACGCATCAGCGAGCGTGCCGGCACCCGATCGGTACGCGGCATTGGCCAGTTGCACTTTCTGTTCGGCCGAGGGAAGAACGGCTTGTTTCGCATTGGCCAGACGTTCCCGGCCACTGGCGAGCTTTGCCGTCAGACTCTGGATATCAGCCACCACCTGCCGCTCGGTGTCTTCATAAGTCAGCCGCGCTTGCGTACCCATCTCGGACTTTTGCTCGACGTCGCGGTCTTCGACGTTCCTGCGATGGATCGGCAACGGAATGGAGACACCTACCGAGACATAATCCGGAAACTGGCCGCCGCTCTTGAAGTAGGTCAGCCCCCAGGTCCAGTTCGGGTTCCTGTTGCTTCGGGTAACGTCCGTGTCGGCGTCGGCCAGCGAGATGGCTGCACGCGCCGCGATCAACGCTGGCTGGACCTGGGCAAGTTGCTCGACGCTCAAACTGGACACGTTTGACTGGAGCTCCGGCAGGGTACCGGCAACTTCCAGCACGTTGCCCGCCGCCGTCCAGCGCGACAGCGCAATCAACGCGGTCTTCTCGTCTTGCCGCGCATTGATCAGTTCATCACGCGCATTCCCGAGCGTCAGGTTGGCCTGAGCGACATCGACCGCCGTCCCTTTTGCACCACGATAAGACGCCTGCCTTGCCGTCAGTTCCTCGCTCAGATGGTCAACCAGTGCCTGGCTCAGGGCGACGGCCTTTTTTGCATAGATGGCGTTCAGCCACGCCATGGCCGCTTGCTGACGGACCTCGGCCACCTTTTCAAGGTACGTCGATTTGTCCCGCTCTACAGCACGATTGGCGAGCGTTGTCTGCAGCCGGCGCTTTTCCGGCGACACCCATTCCTGCTGGATGCCGATGCCGCGCATCGTGAAATTGTCCTGGCCGATGGTGAAGGCATTGGGTCCATTGATGGGCAGGTCCTGGACACTCAGATTCAGCGTGGGGTTGGGCAGTTGCCCGGCTTTGACAACCACGTCCGAACTTCCGCGGATCGAGGCTTGCGCAGCCTGGATCGAGGACGAGCGGCTAGTGGCAATTTGCAGTGCCTCGTCGAGCGTCAAACCCGCATTCTGGGCGTGCGCCGCGCGGCCAGCCAACAGGCCGAATGCGAAAAAGACGGCACATGAGCGAGCCCAGGCGCGCCGGGATGCCGGCGTGCCGATGATGGAAAGCATGTTCTAACCTCGAATGGTCGAGCCGCGTATAGCCGCGCGAGCGGACACACGAACTCACGCCCCGGAACGGGACGACATCACCGCGCAAAAGCGGTGAACCAGAACGATAGAGTTAGAGGGACTGCGGTGGACGCCAGAGGCCATCCGGCTCGCGGATGGAGAGCGACTGCGCGTAGTGGAAGCTGACGGGGACAAACGACCCGGCGGGTCGAGTCACGGTGGGAGAAGAAACGGGGTGATAGAGGCTACCCATCTGACACTGGGCGCTCACCTTGCACAGCGATACCTTCGACTTGCCGTGTTCGCTGGACGTTGGGCTCATTGAATCGCAGCCGGGCATATCAGCCGACATGGCCGCCGTGTCACCGGCCATGGTGGATTCCATCGGGCACGGTCCAGTCGTGCCGCTCGCTGCCAGCCCACTCAGGGGCAGCATCGCACACAGCAGCAAGACGAGGAGTGTCCGCAGAATTTTCATCGCAGCAAGTATAGCGCAGCCATTTCAATCTGATTGGCGGCTTTTTTTCGCTCAGGGGTTGGTTCTTGCCTGGATGATTGACCTTCCCATTGGGGGAAGGTCAAGTCTTTTATGGAAAAGGTCGTGATGAGTAGAAGGGCCATTTAAAGACATCTTCTTATGCGCACCTTCAGGTTTACTTCATGTCGTGCTCGACGAGAAAAATCGACATCGCCTCACGCAACGTCCGCGCTTTCTCCCGCAAGCTTGCCGACGCCGAAGCGACACCCCTTACGTGCTGAACATCGCGCTCCAGCATCGCATCCATCTTGCCCATGCCCTGACTGAACCGGTCGACATCGTGGCTCTGGGCGTCACTTGATGCGCTGATATTTTCGATCAACCTGGCGACGTCTCCCACATTGCCGACAACGTGCCGCATGGCCGTACCGGCCCGTGTTGCGAGCGTCGAGCCATGCTCGACGCGCTGCAAAGAATCGCCAATCAGGGTTTTGATTTCGCGCGCGGCGCTGGCGCTCCGATGGGCGAGCGTACGCACCTCCTCGGCCACTACCGAGAAACCCCGTCCGTGGCTACCCGCACGCGCCGCTTCGACAGACGCGTTGAGCGCGAGGAGGTTGGTCTGAAATGCGATGCTCTCGATCATCGCGATCATGTCGCCCATCCGATGCACAGCCTGATTGATCTCGTTCATCTTGTCGACGACTTCGCCGACAACCTGTTCACTTTGCTGTACCGAGGTTGAGGTCTGCCGCGCAAGGCTATTCGCGGATGCCGCATGTTCCGCGCTTTCTCTGACCCGTTGCGCGATCTGCTCCATCGCCATATTGGTTGCGTTGAGCGTTTCGGCTTGCGTGGTGAATTCCTGCGACAAGGTGTGGTTTTCGGCTGCGATGTTGTCCGATGAAGCCGCCATCTGGTCGATCGTCATGGTGATTTCGCGCATCGCATCGTGGATGGCGCTGAGTGTGTCCTTGAAGGTGCGGCTGCTGCTCCCCTTGAGCGTCATGGGCGGAAGGCGCAGGTCGAATTGACCCGCTTGCCGTGAAAGGTTCTCGCCAAGAACGGCGAGTTCCCGGCCCGTTTGTGCATCGGCTTTCATATGCCGCGCAATGAAGATCAGCAAGCCGGCCTGAGCAACCACGTAAGCCGCATGCAGCAACACGGTCGACCACGCGGGCGTGGTGAAGCAATAGGCATCCAATCCGGCAAGCTGGAGATAGTTGAACGTGAAGTGGTGCACCGCGATGACGCAGGCGGCACAGAGGATCGGTCGCCAGTCGCGATAGGCCAGCAGGAACGACATCAGCACAAAGATGCCAAAGTGCAATTCGGTGAGGCCGTGCTCCTGATGAATCTGCAACGCAGCGAATGTCATCAGACTGGCGGCCAGGAAAAGGCGCGTCACCAGTGCGCCTGCACGCCAGTAAGTCAGCATCGACGCGACGGCGACAGTAGGCAATCCGACCCACAGTACGGCGTGCAAATTGTAGTCGCGTGTCGCCAACAGGCAGGAGATCGCGAACAGTCCCCATACGACAACAATCATGAGCCTGTCGGCCTTCACATAAACCGTGTGCAACAACTCGTCTGGCTGTTTCATGCGGGGTCTCTCTCAGGTATCTTTTTTTATTGATCTGGTGCGGATGCGTCGTCTCTGCGTCGCTGGATCCGCGTCTCACCCGATCTGCAGTCGGTGATGAGAATCGGCGGCGAGCTCTCCGAAGACCTTGCGGACAACGGTTTGAGCGCACGCGATTGCTGACGTGGGGCCTCGTCCACACGCCATGCACCTGCATAACGGCATGCCTGGCCGATTCTTTAGATCAATAAAAAGGGCACGGGACGGCCCGGCACGCGAGCTCCACTGATAACAGTTCGAGCACGTAACGTTGCGCTTGTTATTCGCCAGCCTTCACTCGGTGCATCGGCTCCTCGCCGGAGATTGCCGACGCGCTCCTCGTCGATCTCCATGCAAGGCACAATGCGATCGCGACCACACCGCAGCCTGCCCACGGCGTACTGAGCAGCGCGCCGTTGTCCACCAGAAGCCCCCCCAGACCCGCGCCCAAGGCCACACCAAGATGCATTGCGGAAACGTTGATGCCGATGCTGACGTCGGCCTGATCCGGCGCGCTGCGTATCAGGTAGTTCTGGACGATCGGCGAAATGGACCAGCTCAGGCATCCCCACAGCATCATGACGGGCAGGAAGAGGAGGGGCGCGCGGCTTGTCGCGGGGAGTACAGCCATTGCCAACAAAAAGACCGCAGGGCAACAGATCAGCGCACGCGATGCGCCTGCCCGATCGGAAAACCAGCCGCCCAGCCACGCGCCTATGACACCCGCCACGCCGAAGGCGACATAGAGCAGCGTCAAGGTGGCCGCGCCCGGCGAATAAACGGCCTGCACATACGGTGTCAGATAGGCGAACAGCGTAAAGTGGCCGCCGATCATCGCAACAGATACCAGTTGCCCGGTGAGCATTCGCGGATGTGTGAGCTGGGTCCAGTATGTTCGAACGGACATCGATTTGCGCGATGCGGACAGCGGCAGCCGGCAAGCGAGATAGCCCGTGAGCGGCAATGCCAGAATAGCGATGCAGCCGAATACCGCACGCCAGCCAGCCCAGTTATTGATGACCATGCCGACTGGCACGCCCAGCACCAGTGAGCCGCTGATGCCCATGAAAACAATCCCGATAGCGCGTCCGCGACGGGCGGGAGGCGTGAGTTCGGTGGCAAGCGTCGTGGCCAACAGGATCACCGTTGCGCAGCTGGCGGCCATCGCCACGCGCGCTGCGAACAGTACGCCGTAGCCCGGACTCATGGCTGCCAGCAGATTGCTGAGCGCGAAAGCGCCCAAGGCGTACAGCAGCAGGCGTTTGCGCTCCCGATGCGATAACCACGCGGACACGCAGAACGCAGTCAGTGCGAAGACGCAGGAAAAGATGGTGGTGAGTTGCCCAGCAGACGCAAGCGAGACATGAAGGTCCGTTGCGATGGACGGCAGGATGCCGATGCAGATGTTTTCGTCGATGCCGGCCAGAAATACCGTTGCTGCCAGCAAGTACACACGCGTGTCCATGAAATCCCGTCCGATGTGATGGATGACGTGGCGAACAGGCCTGATGCGTCATCGTCAGTCAGTTGGGTTTCGAGGCGTGACCTTCGGTTATCCCTGAAGGCTGGACATTACCGAAGTTAAGTGGAGGATGCAACCAGCAGGGGATCACGTAGGCGGTAGTGCAGGACGAAAATCCGAATTGTGCCCCCCCGAACGCAGTGTGCGAGTCCGGAAGTCGCGTCGTTATCGCACGCTGTCCCGGTGTATCACAAACGTTTCCGTGCGGGAACCGTAGTGCTTCGTGACTTCGGCGTCGGTCATCAGCCTGGACGATTTCAGGATTGGACCTGTCACCACATAGAGTCGATCGGGATCGGGGCCGTACATATACAAATAGCCATCATTGCCGTCAACATGAAACTCAGTCTCGCCAAGTTCGCCAGCGCCCGCACGCTTTATCGCGCTTTCTAGCCGATGTTCCAGAACGCGAATTCGCGGCCGGTCCTTGGGGTAGTAATCGAAATGGACCATCATTACCGGTCCTGGTGGCCTCTGTGACTGCTCCAAAGCCGCTGCGCTGCCCGTAGACAAAGCGATGCACAGACAAGTGACGACTGCTCTTCTTCTTAACATGGGCACGATATCGCAGGCGAAATGAAGATCAATTGTCGACGATGTGGACAGTCCCGTCGAGTGCCCCTTTGTGGCCGCACGCGGTCCAATGAACTCATCGCGCTACCGTTCATTGAAGCGATTAGCCCCCGGCCCGCTTCGCGTGGTGGATCAGTCAGCCGCGCCACCGAAGCTCAATGGAAGGGTGCTTTCTCCGGATCGGCTGCGTATTTGTCCCGGATTGCATTCACGCAACTGGTGAACCGCGTGCGGAAAGCGACGGGATCGGCGCTTGGCGGTGTGAGTCCATCCGAAGTAACGTTCCATCCGTCTGACGTGCGGGTGACATCCAGATCGAAGGGGGTCCCCGCCTCGTCCTCGAGAATCACCGTCTCGCGCACCTCGCGGCCCTCGGCGCTGATGATCGCCAGGCATCCCTGATGAAGCTTACCAGGGGCATGTGTGTTACGACTGCCCGTAGCGACGCTTTCCGGGGCGGCGCCGTACATCCGTAGCGATTCGAATTGGGGCGGCGTCGCGGCAATAACAAATGCGACATCGGCATCCGCTATTTCGTCGCTACAGCCCGTGAGCAAGGTGGAAATCGCAGCCAGCAGGATGCCGGCGAGCGCGTGTCGGAGACTCGATGTGTGGTGGCGTAGCATGGCTGGTCCAGGAATTTGCGGCACGTGGCCGTAAGTGTCATGTCAGGTGCTGGCTCTAATGAGGGTCTCTCGACTACACCCCGGCCATCGCAACTGTAAGGATATCCGATTAGCATGACAGCGATTAAGTCGCCGATATCGAATGACCGGATGGGGTCGAACACGGTTCGACTGCGCTGACGAGCCGCGAGTCCGCACCTACACGCGGCACATTCACCCCGCGAAAGTTCGTGGCTACTTGCGCTCGCCTTCCAGCACCGCATCGGCGCAAGCGAGAAAGCCCCCGATCAGACGCCCGCGCGGCGACGCCCGATGCCATAGCACGCCAAACCGGCGCGGCTCCGTCTGCACCGGCAGCGGGAGCTTCGCGACGTTCAGATGGGTTGTCAGCGGCGAAACGATGTCCGGCACAAGCGACACGCCGAGTCCGCGATCGACCATCATCGCGATTGCCATCAACGAGTTCAGTTCGAACAGTTCATGCGGCACGATCTTCGCCGCGCGCAGGTATTGATCCGCCTGCTTGCCGCCGCCGAGCGAGCGGTCATAGCGAATGAACGGCTCGCGCGCCAGCAGGTCGTGAGGCGCGTGCGCGGCGAGACGCGACGGCGCGAGCACGACGATCGGTTCTTCGCGCAGCAGATGCCAGTCGTACGCCTTCGGCAACGCGAACGCGGGGTGCAGGCAGACAGCGACATCCACGTCGCCACGCTGCAGCGCCTCGTAGAGTTCCATCGACGTTCCCGCGCGAATCAGCACGTTCGCGTGCGGAAACGACGCCGCGAAACCGGACAGCACATCAGGCACGAGACTCAGCAGCGCGGTCGTGATCGTGCCGATCCGCAATTCCCCCGCCGCTTCACCTTCCAGAGCAAACGCCTTCAGTTCCGAGAATTCGCGTACCAGGCCGCGCGCGCGTTCGATCACGCGATGGCCCGCTTCGGTCGGCATCACGGTACGCCCCGAGCGCACCAGCAACTCGACGCCGAGTTCGCGCTCCAGCGCCTGAACCTGCTGCGCCACGGCGGCTGGCGTCACGCCAATCCGGCGCGCGGCCTCCGCCATCGAGCCACTATCGACGACCAGTAAAAGATTGGCGAGAAAGGCGACGTCCATAAAGATAGTTTATGTACCGTTTGAAGATAGGTCTGGATAGTTTATCTAAATTCAACCCGGAATTAGACTGGCTTCCGATAAATCGAGAACTGGAAGCGGAGACATGAGAAGCAAACTGTTCGTGCCAGCCTCGCGCCCCGAGCTGTTCGCGAAGGCATTCGCGAGCGCCGCCGATGCGCTGTCTTTCGACCTGGAAGACTCCGTCGCTGCCGACCGCAAGCCGCAAGCACGCGTGGAGCTGCGCGAGTTGCTGGGCTCCGATCTCGTCGCCGGCAAGCAAAAGGTGCTGATCGTCCGCGTCAACGCGCTCGACACGCCGCATTTCAGCGCGGATATCAACGCCGTCGCACAACGCGGCCTCGACCTGATCAATCTGCCGAAACCCGAATCCGTCGACGACGTGCACGCGGCCGTAGCCGCGCTCGAACGCGCCGAAGCTGTCAACGGCGTAATGACTCCGATCCGGTTGCTGCTCAACATCGAATCGCCGAAAGCGTTCCACCTTGCGGCCGAACTCGCCGCTGCGCATCCGCGCGTTGCGGGTTTACAGCTCGGGCTTGGCGATCTGTTCGAGCCGCTCGGCATCGCGCGTCGCGAACCGTCGGCCATTCAGCAAGCCATGTTCGGCCTGCGCATCGCGGCTGGCGAGGCAGGCGTGTTCGCGTACGACTCGGCCTTCGCCAATATCAAGGACGAAGCAGGTTTTCGTGCCGAAGCGCAACTCGCCCGGTCGATGGGTTTTCTCGGCAAGAGCTGCATCCATCCAAGCCAGATCACCCTCGCGAATGAAGTCTTCCGCCCTTCCGACGATGAAATCACGCATGCGCTGCGTGTCGTCGAAGCGGCCCGCGAAGCCGACGCGAACGGCGTCGGCGCTTACGTGGTGGACGGCAAAATGATCGATCCGCCGTTCGTCGAACGGGCGCGCGTGCTGGTTCGCGATGCCGCGCGCCTCGGGCTGCTGAACCGCCCACCCGGTGGCCGCTGAACGCCTTGCACTGCCGAGCCGCCCCCAATCCGATCCGATGGAGCCAATCATGGAACGTTCGTCCCATACAGCCGAAGCCGGCGCAACAGGCCCGCTGGCGGGGATTCGCGTGCTGGACCTGAGCGCGTACATCGCCGGTCCGTACGGCTGTACGCTGCTTGCCGATCAAGGTGCCGAAGTCATCAAGATCGAGCCACCCAGCGGCGACAACCTGCGCAAATATCCGTCCACGCTCGAAACCGAAAGCCGTGCTTTTCTCGGCGTGAATCGCGGCAAGCGCGGTCTCGTGCTGGACCTGAAACAGCCTGAAGCGCTCGACGTGCTAATGCAACTCGTCAAGACCGCCGACGTGCTCGTCCATAACTTCCGCCCCAGCGTGCCTGCGCGCCTCGGTATTGCTTACGAGCAGCTTCGCGAGGTCAATCCGCGCCTGATCTATTGCTCGGTCACCGGTTACGGCGAAACCGGTCCGAACAAGGACAAGGCCGGCTACGACCAGGTCCTGCAAACGATGAGCGGTATGTGCATGCTGCAAGGCAAGCGTGGCGGGCCGCCGGAGATCCTGTACGGCTCAGTGGTCGACTACTACGCTGCGGCGCTGGTCGCGGCGGGCGTGTCGTCGGCGCTGTTCGAGCGCGAGCGCAAAGGCACGGGACAGTACGTTGGCGTGTCGCTGCTGCGCAGTGCGCTGACGATGCAATCCGCGCGGATGATCTGGGCCGAAGGTGAACCGAAGGACATCGGCCGCGATATGCGCTCAGGCGGCATTACCGGCATTCATCCGACCCGCGAAGGCTACCTCTACATCTCCGCGAACACGCCGCATTTCTGGCAGGCACTCTGCGAGAAAACCGGTCTCGACGCACTCGCGAGCAACGAACGCTACGACTCCGTTAAGAAGCGTGCGTTGTACTGCGACGAAATCGTGCCGCAACTGCACGCGGCACTCGCGGCGCGTAGCGCGCTCGAATGGGAGACGTTGTTCGGCGACGCGGTGCCATGTGCCGCTGCACGCGGCATCGAAGATATGTTCGACGATCCGCAGGTGCTGGCCGAAGACATGATCGCAACCTACGCTTATCCGGGCGTCGGACATTACCGTGGTTTCCGTCAACCGATCCGCTTTGGCGACACAACCGGCCCCACGCCGCTCGCCGCGCCCGCATTCGGTCAACATTCCGATGCCGTGCTGCGCGAGTCCGGCTGGAGCGACGACGGGATCGCCGCGTTGCGTGCAAAACGCGCGGTGCTGTAAGCGGACTTTCGATGACGCATGAGCGCCGCGCGACATAAAACGGAGACCACAATGGACACGCAACAGCGCAACGACAACGTGCAACTGCCACGGAACCGGGCGCCCGCTGGTGCGTGCGATTCGCACATGCACATCTACGACCGCCGCTTCCTCGCGGCTGGCGCGAATCACGCGAGCGTCCCCGAGCACGCCACCGTCACCGACTATCTCGACGTGCAGCGCAGAACCGGCACCCAACGCACGGTTGTCGTGACGCCACGCAATTACGGCACGGACAACCGCGTCACGCTCGATGCGATCCAGCAACTCGGCCAGGACCGGACGCGCGGGGTCGCGGTGCTCACGCCGACGGTCACCGATAAGCAACTCGCCGAGCTTCACGACGGCGGCGTTCGCGGCATCCGTTTCACGCTGTACACATCCGCCCATGCTGCCGTCAACTTCGAGATGGTCGAGCCGCTCGCGCGACGTATCGCGGAGCTCGGCTGGCACGTGCAACTGCACTGGACCGCCGCGCAGATCGTCGAGCATCGGGCGATGCTGGCGCGCCTGCCTTCGACGATCGTGTTCGATCATCTCGCGCGTCTGCCGATGCCCGACGGCGCGTCGCATCCGGCGTTCGGCATCGTGCGCGATCTGGCCGATTCCGGTCGTGTCTGGGTCAAGCTGTCCGGGCCGTATCTCGACTCCGTTGCAGGCATCGCCAAAGACTACGGGGACATCGCATCGACCGCGCACGCGTGGATCGACGCGCTGCCTGAGCGCCTCGTGTGGGGCAGCGACTGGCCGCACACGACCGAGTCGCACAAGCCCGACGACGCCCGGCTGTTCGATCTGCTCGGCATATGGACCGGCGACGATGCGATCCGCGACCGCATTCTGATCGACAACGCCGCGACGCTGTACGGCTTTCCCACCCAGGCGAACTCGGCCACAACAGCCTGAATTCCCGGCACCTCAGCGCGCATAGAACGCGTAACCCACAAGATTCTTCGGAGACACCAGATGAAACCCGCAGCCGCTGCCCCACCCACCATACGCAAGACACGCTTCACCGAAGCAACTATCCGGCTTTTCGAACGGACCATCCCGGACCCGTTCGTGCTCGCGATCCTGATTACCATCGTGGTCGCCGTGCTGTCGGCCGCGTTCGCGCCGCATGCATCGGCCTCGCACCTGATCGGCGGCTGGTACAAGGGTTTCTTCGACATTCTGACCTTCGCTTTTCAGATCACGCTGGTGCTCGTGACCGGCCATGCGTTCGCGCACGCGCCGCTCGTGCAGCGTATGTTCAAGGCGCTGGTGTCGGTCGCGCGCACGCCCGTGCAGGCGGCGGCGCTTACGTTCGTACTCGTCGCAATTGCGTCGTTCTGCAACTGGGGCCTGGGGCTCGTTGTCAGCGCATTGCTCGCACGTGAAGTGGCCAAACGGATGCGTGTGGATTTCGCGTGGATCGTCGCAGCGGGTTTTTCCGGCTGGGTCGTGTGGGCAAGCGGCATTTCGAGCTCGATCGCGCTCGCACAATCCACGCCCGGCAGCGCGATGAATATCGTGCAGAAACTGACCGGCCAGGTTCTGCCGTTCAGCAGCACGGTGTTCACCAGCTTCAACCTGGTGCCGACGATCATCATGCTGATCGCGATGCCGTTTGTGTTCGCGTGGCTCAAGCCCTCCGACGAAGATGCAGTCGTGCTCGACACGGAGAAGCATCCCGATGCACCACCGCGCGAGCGCCCGACCGGCAAGCTGAGTTTCGCGCGCTGGATCGAACATTCGTGGCTTGGTAGCGCCTTCATCGGTGCGGCGGGAATTGCATTTCTGATTCTCGCGCGCGTCGAACATCTGGCGTTTTCAGGCGTGAACGCGGTGATCTTCGTGATGTTCATCGCCGGCGTGATTCTGCATGGCTATCCGCTCGCCTATGCGGACGCCGTCAAGAACGCGGCAAAGCAGACTGGTTCGATGATGCTTCAGTATCCGTTGTACGGCGGGATCATGGGGATGATGGACGCGACTGGATTGCCGGACGTGATCTCGCACTTCTTCATCGCCATTTCGAATCCGCACACGCTGCCGTTCTGGAGCTATGTGTGCTCGCTTATCGTTACGTTCTTCATTCCGAGCGGTGGCGGTCACTGGGCCGTCCAGGGACCGTTCGTCGTGCCTGCCGCAGTCGCGCTGCACGCGTCGGTGCCGGCGACCACGATGGCTGTCGCGATGGGTGAACAGGTGTCGAACATGCTGCAGCCGTTCTGGGCCGCCCCAGTCGTCGCGATGGCGGGTATTGGCGTGCAGCGCGTGCTCGGCTTCACCGTCATGACCTTCGTGGTAGGCGCGCTCGTGTACGGCGCCGCGTTGCTGCTACTCGTTTGACGATCGGCGGCGCACCCACCGACAACAGATATGAACGGAGACGATTCGATGAAAGCAGTCACGACGCAGCAGGCCACTCCCGGGTCGAATTTAACGGCTGCACAGGCGGCGGATTCGCCAGCCGGTCACGCAACATTGAAGGATCGCTGGTGGGCGATCTTCGACGCACGTATCGGATCGTTGCCGGCGCCAGTCTACTTCGTGCTGCTTGCGGTGCTCGCGGCGATGACCCTGCGCGGCAAGCTGGCCTCCGATCTGCCGACCGGTATCGCACTCGTCGCGGTCGGTGGCTTCACATGCGCCGAGCTCGCGAAGCGCATCCCCTGGATTCGCCATATCGGCGCGACGTCGATCTTCGCGGCGTTCATTCCGTCGATGCTCATCTACTACAAGCTGATGCCGGTTCCGGTCGTCAAAGCCGTCACTGACTTCACCAGAACATCGAATTTTCTCTATCTGTTCATCGCCGCGATCATCGTCGGCAGTGTGCTCAGCATGGACCGCGAGACGCTGATCAAAGGCTTCGTGCGCATCTTCATTCCGGTCGCGGCGGGTTCCGCTGCGGCGGCATGCGTCGGCACCGGGGTGGGCGTCGCGCTCGGCATGGACCTCCGGCACGCGTTGTTCATGGTCGTGGTCCCGATCATGGCCGGCGGCGTGGGCGAAGGCGCACTGCCGTTGTCGGCGGGCTACGCGCAGATCATGGGTGTCGAACAGGGGCCGCTGTTCGCGCAAGCACTGTCCGCCGTGATGCTCGGCAATATCGCCGCGATCTGCTGCGCAGGCCTGTTGAGCTACCTCGGCGCGCGCAAGCCGCGTTGGACCGGCAATGGCCGTCTGACCGTCGCGAGCCACGCCGACGACGAAGCCATGCGCAACGCGCCGCAGTCGTTCGAATTCGACGTGAGTTCGGTTGCCGCCGCGGGTGCTACCGCGATTGCGCTGTATCTGCTTGGCGTGCTCAGTCATCAACTGTTCGACTGGCCGGCGCCGGTCGTGATGCTGATTCTGGTGGTCGCGGCGCAACTGTTCCAGGTCGTGTCGCCGCGCGTTCGCGGTGGCGCACGCTTCATGTATGGCTTCTTCTCGACCGCCGTTACGTATCCGCTCATGTTCGCGATCAGCGTCGCAATGACGCCTTGGGGCGAAATCGTCACAGCGTTTCACTGGGTCAATATCGTCACCGCTGTTTCTACGGTGCTGACGCTCGTCGTAACGGGTTTTGTCGTCGGCAAACTGGTCGGCATGTATCCGGTCGAGGCCGCGATCGTCAATGCTACGCATAGCGGCCTGGGCGGCACCGGCGATGTCGCGATTCTGACCGCCGCCAATCGAATGGAATTGATGCCGTTTGCGCAGATTGCGACACGTATCGGCGGCGCCATCACGGTGATGATGGCGCTTGCCGCTTTTGCGTGGATTCACTGACCTGGTTCGAAATGGCCGCGCCGGTCGTCATCGCGCGTTCATCTCCAACTGTTTTCTTCCGTCCACTTATAAGCGGACGACATCGACGATGGCATCGGCAAATGCCTTCGGCGCTTCCTGTGGCAAGTTATGTCCGATACCGCCGTCGACGTTCCGGTGCACATACTTGCCGGTGAACTTCTTCGCGTAGGCTGCCGGCTCGGGATGTGGTGCGCCGTTGGCGTCGCCCTCCATCGTGATGGTCGGAACGGAGATGACCGGTGCCTTCGCCAGGCGTGCTTCGAGCTCATCGTATTGCGGCTCGCCCGTGACTAACCCCAAACGCCAGCGGTAGTTATGAATCACCACCGCGACGTGATCCGGATTGTTGAACGACTCAGCCGAACGGTCGTACGTCGTATCGTCGAAATTCCATTTTGGCGACGCGAGACGCCAGATCAGCTTGTTGAAGTCGTGGCGGTTCGCTTCATACCCCGCATGGCCACGCTCCGTGGCGAAATAGAACTGATACCACCAGGCCAGCTCCGCCTTCGGCGGCAGCGGCGCCCGGTTGGCTTCCTGGCTGCCGATCAGATAACCGCTTACCGACACCATCGCCTTGCATCGTTGCGGCCACAGCGCCGCAATGATATTCGCCGTGCGCGCGCCCCAGTCGAAGCCCCCGAAGATCGCCTTATCGATCTTCAATGCATCCATCAATGCAATGATGTCGACGGCAACCACGGCCTGCTGACCGTTGCGAGGCGTATCCGCGGACAGGAACCGCGTTGAACCATAGCCGCGCAGATACGGCACGATGACCCGATAGCCCGCAGCGGCAAGCAATGGCGTGACCTCGGCAAAGCTGTAGATATCGTAGGGCCAGCCGTGCAGCAGAATGACCACCGGTCCATTCTGCGGACCCGCTTCCGCATAACCCATGCTGAGCGTTCCCGCATTGACCTGACGAAGATTGTCGAACGAAGCAACACGCGTTGCCGCTTTCGTGTCGGGTGGCGTGCCGTTCGACTGTGCCTGGGCGAGGCCGCTCAAACCCAGCTCCATCAAACTGATACCAGCAACTGTCGTCCTCAGCAGACGACGACGTCGAGTATTGATCTGGTCCGGCATCACTGATACTCCTCAAAGATTAGCCACACAAGCGCAGTGCATGTCCGGCTTGCGAAGCCAGACGATCTGGCCTGGAAGTATTTAAACCCGTGGACGTATCTGGCATGTGTCTATCAGGAGCGCCAGTGAAACGTTATGTATTTATCGACGATGGAGATACATTGAGATACAGAGACAGCGTGGCGAGCATTCACGCTCATTGACGAAAAGCTGCGACATACCACGCAATCAGTGAGCAACAGGAATCTGGCTGACGCCTTTCAGCACAAGCCTGGCTTCCAGACCGCCATCGGGCCGGTTATGCAACGACAGCGCCGCGCCCATCGCCAACGCGAGTTGCCGCGCAATCGCGAGGCCCAGCCCGGTACCGCCGGTTCCGCGGTTGCGCGATCCTTCCAGCCGATAGAATGGTTCAAACACCGCTTCCAGCGACTCAGCCGGAATGCCCGGCCCGCGATCGAGCACGGAGACCATCACGTGCCCGTTCTGCAAAGTCGCGACCTTGATCTCGGCCGCCCCGCCGAACTTCAGCGCGTTATCGACGAGATTGCCCACGATCCGGCGCAACG
Source organism: Paraburkholderia sediminicola (assembly GCF_046026855.1). GTDB lineage: Bacteria > Pseudomonadota > Gammaproteobacteria > Burkholderiales > Burkholderiaceae > Paraburkholderia > Paraburkholderia sediminicola_A. The sequence continues at coordinate 252,794 of NZ_JAQQET010000002.1, forward strand.
CCTGAGGACGCGTCACCAGTGCGGTGTCGATACGCCCGTGCAGCGAAACGTCCTTGCCGGCATCGACATAGTCGAACACGAGGCTGTCGAACAGCGCATCCGGATCGATACGCAGGGGCGCCTCACTGGCGCCGTGCATGGTGCGTGCGTACGTGACGCCTTCCTTGACCATCGTTTCCATTTCCTGCAGGTCCTGCTGCAGCCTGGTCCCCTGCGCGCTCTCGTCCATCACGTCGAGGCGCAAACGCATGCGGGTAATCGGCGTTTGCAGGTCGTGCGAAATCGCCGCGAGGATCTGCAAGCGCTCGGTCATGTAGAGCCTGATACGGTCCTGCATGGCGTTGAACGCCCGCGCCGCGCGCGCCACTTCGTCCGGCCCGTCTTCGGGCAGGCGTTCCACCTTCAGGTCGGGCCCCAAGGTATCGGCCGCTCGCGCCAACACGCTCAGCGGGCGCGTCGCCAGCCGCACCGCCAGCCAGCAGCATGCGGCCAGCACCACCAGTTGCAGCACCAGCACCCACGACAACCATGGCGACAGCGGCGCGCCAGGCATGGGGTGGTAGTCGATCGTCAGCGGTGTGCCGTCACTCAACTGCAGATGGACTTGCAGACGGTCCGGGTCGCCAGGGACAGCGTTAGCCGTTAACGGATAGCGCTTGCCGATACCGTCTGCGATAGATTGAGCCACCCTCGCTGAGAGCTTCGCATCGGGAGGTGCGCCGGCAACGCCGGGCCCCAGATTGAAGGTATAGGTACGCCGCGCCAATCTTGGCAGCCATTCGGCGCGTTCGTTGGCGGGCAAATGATCGAGCAGCGCGACGGAACTGGTGACCTCGCGTTCGATGTAACCCATCATCACGTTCGTCATGGTCTGGTCCCGTTCCGTCATGGTGAGCCAGACCGAAAGCGTTTGCACCAGCGCAAGGCTGACAAAGAGAATCAGGGCGAGCCGCGCGAACAACGTACGCGGCCAACGCAGCAAGGCATTCAGCTTCATGGATTGCCTTCGATCATGGTCACGGCCGCCGAAAATACATAGCCTTCGCTGCGCAGTGTCTTGATGTAACGCGGCTCGCGCGCCACGTCCTGCAGGCGCTGCCGCAAGCGGCTGACCAGCAGATCGATCGAACGGTCGAACGGATCGGCCTGGCGGCCCTGAGTCAGATTGAGCAATTGATCCCGCGTAAGCACGCGTTGTGGATGATCGAGAAACACGCGCAGCAAGCGGTACTCCGCACCGCTCAGCGCCACCATGGTGCCCTCGGCGTCGAGCAGATGGCGCGCAGTGGTGTCGAGCCGCCAGTCGCCGAAGCCGATCATCGGTGCGGTTTCCGTCACCTGCATGCCCGGCGGCAGCATGCGCGCGCGGCGCAACACGGAGCGGATGCGCGCCAGGAGTTCGCGCACCGCAAACGGTTTGGAGAGGTAATCGTCCGCGCCCATTTCCAGCCCAACGATGCGATCCGCCTCTTCGCTGCGGGCGGTCAGCATTAATACCGGTACCGAACGGAACTTGCCGGCACGCAGTTCCCGGCACAGCACGAGACCGTCTTCGCCGGGCAGCATCAGGTCAAGCACGATCAGATCAGGGGCGCCCTGCTCGAGGACGGTGCGCATCTGCCGGCCGTTGGCGGCCAGCGAAACGCGCATGCCGTTCTTCTCGAGATAGGTTGCGAGCAATTCGCGAATGCCCCGATCGTCGTCGACGATCAGCACGTGGTCGGTATTTTCCATCAACGGATCAATCCTTTCGACGATTGACGCGCACCCGGTTTACGTTGACCAACGAACAGTGCACGGGGTGCGCCAGTTCTGCTGCCAATCCACCCGCCAGGAAGGCGAGAATCGCCATGAACCGTCTCATGCATCCTCCACGACCGACAGGCTGGCGCCATTGGCAACAGTGGCCTCCAGCGTATACGGGTCGATGCCCTCCAGGCAACCGATGTTGACCCGCCACAACTGTGGATCCCTACGCGTCTGGTGAAACGGATAAATGCCGCAATGCTTGCAGAAGTAGTGCTTAGCCGTGTGCGTATTGAACTGATAGAGCGTCAGCGCTTCCTCACCGTCCAGGATCTTCAGTTCGCCCGCGGCGAACGGCGGCGTCATTAGCGCACCCTTGCGTCGGCACAGGCTGCAATTGCAACGCGCAGCAGGCAGGACGTCGGTACGGACTTCAAATTTCACGGTCCCGCAATGACAGGATCCTTGCAGCAGTTCGGTACTCATGGGGTGCTCCGCAGTAGGCATGGCTGCTTTATAGCCCAGTACGCCCCACGCTTTGTATCGCAATGTATCTGGGCACTCCCCTGACACAAAACGTTGCACCCGCGCCGCCTCGGCGACAACCGTGGCAGCCGGCGCCGCCGCAATCGCTACGCTCGTTGCAAGTCCTGCGGCCAGCGCTGCCACAAGTCCCGCTGCAAATCCGGTCAACGACAGCACTACCGCGCCGGAATTCACCGGCATCGATAAATGGCTCAATAGCGATCCCCTGACCATACAGCAGTTGCGGGGCAAGGTTGTACTGGTCGATTTCTGGACCTACACGTGCATTAACTGCATCCACGTGCTGCCCTACGTGAAGACCTGGAATCAGAAATATAAGGATCAGGGCCTGGTGGTGGTCGGTGTCCACACGCCCGAGTTTCCGTTCGAACGCGACACGGACAACGTCAAGACGGCGATCAAGCGCTTCGACATTACGTTTCCTGTAGCGCAGGACAACCGCTACGCCACGTGGCGTGCCTACGACAACCAGTATTGGCCTGCGTTCTATCTGGTCAACAAGAAAGGGCACGTGGTCTACACGCACTTTGGCGAAGGTGACTACGAACGGACCGAGGCGAAGATCAAGGCGTTGCTGGCGGAAAACCCGTGATTCGTATCGCGATGTATCTTGGCATCGAGGTGATCCAGAACATTGCAATTGAGCTGGTTTCTCGACACAAGCCAGATACGTCGGCACGTTTCAATGCATCAACGCCGAATGCAAGACGCAAGACGCAAGACGCATCGCAGATGTGTGCCTACTCTCCGCCATCCGGCTACGATCTTCGGTCGTCCGTTCGCGTCAGTACCGAACGCTGCTTGCGGTGACCAACGGCAACGCTTGCGTCGCCTGTCCGTCAACCGTGGCGCCGGCGAAGATAAAACTCGGCGAAAGATGCGCGTTGAGGTCCGCGGGGAAGTTGAGTGCAGGCTTCGACACTTCGTCGAGCATTGCGATCTGCGCGGCGGTGAGTTCGAGGTCCAGTGCACTCAGGTTGGTCCGCAGTTGATCGATACGCCGCGCGCCGATGATCGTCGAGGTCACGCCGCGCCGTTTGTAAACCCATGCGAGAGCGGCCGCGGCGGGGCTCACCTCAAGCTCGGCTGCGACCGCCATAAGCACGTCGATCACCGGAAACTCCTTGTCGCCCGGCACGCCGACAAGCGCCGAACGCTCGGACTTCACCGCTTGAGTGTTTTCGCGCGTGTATTTGCCCGACAACCAGCCGTTCTTCAACGGGCTCCACGGCATGACGCCAATGCCGAGTTCTTCGGCCATCGGTATCAGTTCGCCTTCCGCCGTCCGCTCCAGCAGCGAATACTCGACTTGCATCGCAATGATGCGGTTCCAGCCGCGAAACTGCGCCATGGTCTGCGCTTGCGCGATCTTCCAGGCCGGTGTGTCGGATATCCCGATGTAACGAATCTTGCCGGAGGCGACCAGGTCGTCGAGCGCGCGCATCGTCTCGTCGATCGGCGTGTTTCTGTCCCAGTTGTGAATCCAGTAGAGGTCGATGTAATCCGTTTGCAGCCGGCGTAGCGACGCTTCGCATTGTTCGACGATCGCCTTGCGTCCGGCGCCGCCGCCGTTCGGATCGCCAACGTGCAGGTTGCCGACAAACTTCGTCGCAATGACGCTGCGATGCCGGCGGTCCTTGCGCGCCGCAAAGAAGTCCCCGATGATTTTTTCCGAGTGGCCCAGCGTATAGATGTTGGCCGTGTCGATGAAATTTCCGCCACGCTCCAGGTACTCCGAAAGTATGGCTTCGGATTCTGCGGGACTCGTGCCCCAACCCCAGTCTTCACCGAAGGTCATCGTTCCAAGGCAAAATGGACTCACGCGCAGACCAGAGCATCCGAGCGTGACGTATGAATCGAGCGGCATAATGTTTCTCCTGGAAAATGAGCCGACTGGCTAGCTCCAATGAGACCATCGCGCGAGTGCGGCGCGGTAGACTGAAACTCGCAAGCTCTTGCACAATCCTCTCAGATTGAGCGGGTTCGGGCAGATCCGCTTGCGCTTTCACGGTCGGCCAGGATACGTTTGAGTTATGGACACGCTCGCTGAACTTCGCACCCTGATTGGCCGCCATGCTGTCGACGATGTGACGGCAACAAGCCTGCCCGGGGTCGTCCTGTCGGTGTCGACCACACACACGCAGTCGATTCATCGCGTCTACGAGCCGGTATTCGCTCTGGTCGCTCAGGGCGCAAAACGCGCGACCCTCGGTGACAAGCTTCTCGAATATCACGCGGGACAATGTCTGGTCGTGACCGTCGATCTCCCGATGTGCGGGCACGTGATCGAAGCGAGCGCGAACAAGCCGTTTCTGGCAGTCGGCCTGATGTTGAAACCCGCGACTATCGCTTCGTTATTGCTGGACACCGCTTCAGACGCGCCCACTATGGTGAACCCGTTCGGTGCGGCGGTCGGCGACGCGACGCCCGAACTGCTTGATCCGTTTGTGCGGTTGTTGCGGCTGCTGGAGCATCCGGAAGACCTGCCCGTTCTCGCGCCGATGATCGAGCGCGAAATCTTGTGGCGGATACTCACGGGAAGCCAGGGCGCGCTGCTGCGGCAGGTCGGTCTTGCCGACAGCCGTCTGTCGCACGTCGGACGCGCGATTCGCTGGATCCGCATGCACTATGCGGAGATGCTGCACACTGAAGAGCTCGCGGAGCTGGCGGCGATGAGCGTGTCCTCATTCCATCGGCACTTTCGCGCCGTCACCGCCATGAGTCCGCTGCAGTATCAGAAGCAGATCAGGCTTCAGGAAGCCCGCACACAACTGCTGACCACGTCGAAGGACATTGCCAGTGTGGGGCTGAGCGTTGGCTATGACAGTGCCTCGCAATTCAGCCGTGAGTACAGCCGGCTGTTCGGGAGGCCACCGGGGCAGGATGCGCAGAGGCTGCGATCGTCTGCCATGCAGGCACGCAGCAGTGCAACTGCGCGATCCTGAGCGACTTCAGCACCGGCTCGACCAGACACCGAACACTATGACCGCTCGACGAAGTGGGGTTGAGCGCGTCCTGGGCAAGCTAAAGCACTAGATCTCTTCGGTTATGCTCGATCACTGCGACGCTTCTACCAGCACTCTTTCAAGCTCGGCATGCGCCTCGTCGACTTTGCGTTGGCGCTCGGCGATTTTCTTCGCGCTCTTACCGTTGGCCTTCGCTTCCTGCAAGTCATGCTGGCGTTCAGAGAGCTTCCTCTCGGCCGCAGTCACCTTCCGTTGCGCGTCGCTGCGCAGCACGGCATCCGTGCAATTCGCGTTCATTTGAGCGAGCGCGGTTTCGAGACCATCGATGCGCTTCGCATTGCCGTGCGCTTGCGCGTAGGCGATTTCTCTCTCTATCGAGCTGCGTTTAGCGTCGCAACCGCTTGTTTGAGCTGAACACAGCATCGGATAGATCGCTATACCGAGCAAGAATGCCTTGATCGACGTATTCATGAGAGACCTCACAATAGTGGAGTGTTGTTCGTTCGTTGTGCGTTTTGCAGCGATTCCGGAACATTTGTAATCGGCCACCCGTGGCCCGGAATAGGTCCGTAAGAGACCATCACGCAGCTTGGCAGCGGACATTCGCCGGACGCTCACACGACCTCGACCGATTTAGAATCGCAGTTCATGCCACGCTAAACGAATTGAATGACTCGGCGCGCTGCTGACGCGGACATCTCGACAGCCGGAATCAAAGAATACGCGATAGCTACCAATTTATAAACAAGCGGCAATACGAATTAGCCGACGACAAAAGGAAAGGCCGATGACAACAACTCAAAGAAGAATGGGGTTCAGTCTTTATGTTTTGCAGGCCGTGGGAATCCTCGGCGTCCTGGTTTCGCTTGCGAACCATAGAACCGCTGGAATTTTTCTTTCTGCCCTGCTGACCGGGATTAGCGCCATGCTCATTAATCGTATTGTGCGCCGGCATCCGGGCGTGCTTCAACGGTCCACATTTATCACCAGGATTCATCTTCTATTTTTGTGGTGCGTCATAGGATGCATAGGTTTGCTTTTGATTGGGCCGTCCTTGCTCCAGCTCCTGAATGTGCGTCATTGATCGCCCTGACCCATTCCTTCGATCACACGCGCAACGCTGCATCACCATGGAATCGTTTCGTTTTCCCAGCGCGTGAACGTCCCTGTCGGGCCGTCCGGGCCCAGCAGCGCGACGCGCACTGCCTCGCGAGCGCCCTCCACGACAGTCTCCGTGCCCGCGTATCCGTTGAGGTTCGTCCTGGTGAAACCCGGGGAGACAGCGTTGACCTTGATCCCATCCGGCTCCAGCTCGATTGCCATGGCGACCGTCAATGCGTTGAGAGCCGTCTTGGACGCTGGATAGACCGGGCCGAAGATCGCGCGGTAAGCGAAGGCCGGGTCCAGGTTCGTCGCCAGCGACCCGACGCCGCTCGACACGTTGACGATGCGCGCGCCCGGTGTCTTGCGCAGGAGCGGCACCATCGCCTGGTAGACGGCAAGAACGCCAAACACATTGGTGTCCCACACCGCACGCATTTCATCGAGGGACACGTTGCTCGGGCGGGTCGTCTTCGCATACTCCTCGACTGCCTGACCGGGCCGCTTTTTCGTATTCGAGATTGCCGCGTTCTGGATGAGCACGTCGAGGCGGCCAAACTCATTGCGGACACGCTGCGCCGCGGCTGTGATCGAAGCCTGATTCGTCACGTCGAGCTGGAGCGCGTAGGCGTGCCGCCCGACCTCCGTTGCCGCAGCCTCGCCGCGCTCGAGATTGCGCGACCCGACCAGCACGGTGAAGCCGTGTGCCGCGAGATCCTTTGCGATCTGAAGACCGATTCCTTGATTAGCCCCGGTGACCAGGGCGACGGGTTTGTCCTGCATAGCAACCTCCTTGTCGTATTGCGCTGTTGCGCAAAGAAGCCATTTCCGATTTCAGTTCAGGGCGGTGGCACCGGCCACTTAGCTAACCTCGGCCGCCCATGCTTCAGCGTCGGCGCCGGCCGGGATACGCATCGGGGATGACGGATCGGTCGCCGCGCGCCATACGGCCTCGGCGACGTCCTGTGCCCGGGTGACAGGAGAAGATGTATCCGCGAACCTCGCGAAGACGCTTTTGACGAGATCGGCATAGGCTTCATGGTCTAAGCCGTGCATATGGGCGCGCGCGTTGTCTCCGAAGCGGGTCTCGGGCGCACGGCCCGGCAGCACCAGGCGCACCCGCACGCCGAACTGTTCGAGCTCCAGCGCAATCGACTCGGTGAATGCGTTCACCGCCGCCTTGCTCGCGCGGTACGCTGCGATCAGGGGGAGCGCCTTTAGCGTCACGCTCGACGTAACGTTCACGACGACGCCGGCCTTGCGCTGCCGAAACTGCGGCAACACCGCTTGCGTCAATGCGATCGTGCCGATCGTGTTGGTCTCGAAAATCTCGCGCACCGTCGCGATCGGGACGAGTTCGCCCGGAGAAGCCGCGCCGAAGCCCGCGTTGTTGACGAGGACGTCGATCGGGCCTGCGGCCTCGACAGCCTCGCGGATGCTCTCCGGATTCGTGACGTCGAGCGCCAGCACGCGCAAGCGGTCTGAAGGCGGTAGCACGTCGGCACGCGGTGTGCGCATCGTGGCGATGACCTGCCAGTCGCGTGCCAGAAAGAAGCGGGCGGTCTCGAGGCCGAATCCGGAAGAAGAACCGGTGATCAGAACAGTTTTCATAGGAATTCCTGTGTCGACCGGAGTTGGCGCTTTAGCTGTCGACCAGAGTTGGCGCTTTAGCGCGCTACTCGGGTCCCATGCAGAGCACTTACTCCGGTCCCATGCAACCTGGTTGCTGGGATGGTTTGTGTGCCCATACGATAGATCGCCGCGACCGTACTTGCTACAATCAATCATCCGAATTTCATTTGCAGGAGTCCGGCGATGATTGATCCGTTGGCCGAAGTAGTGACGCTGCTGCAGCCGAATGCCCGGTTTTCCAAACTCGTCCACGGCGCCAGCCCTTGGCGCATCAGCCGCTCGGATGCCGGCCAGCCGTTCTATTGCGTGATCCTTGAAGGCGGGTGCCGCCTCGCGATTGACGGACACGAGCCCATCGAGCTGCTGTCGGGTGACTTCGTCCTGATTCCCGCGGCGTATGGCGTCGCGATGTCCAGCCTCGCGCCGCCACCGCCGGGCGTCGAGACAGCGGCGCCAATCGCGCTGGGCAACGGTGAATTCAGAATCGGCGCCCCGGACACTCCGATCGACTTACGAATGGTGGCGGGCCACTGCAGCTTCGGGTCACCGGATGCGACCCTGCTGGTCTCGCTGCTGCCGCAACTCGTGCATGTCCGCGGCGAACAGCGGCTAGCCACGCTTGTGCAACTTGTGCGAGAGGAAACACGCGAGCAGCGGCCCGCGCGCGAGGTCGTGCTCTCGCGACTGCTGGAAGTGCTGCTGATCGAGGCGCTGCGGTCCACGGCAGGAACGAGCGCGTCACCGGGCCTGGTGCGCGGGCTCGCCGACGGCCGCCTCGCCGCCGCGATCCGCACAATGCACGAACACCCGACGCGCGCGTGGACGGTTGCTGAACTCGCGAAGGAGGCCGCGCTTTCGCGTTCTACCTTTTTCGAGCGCTTCAGCCGCGCGGTCGGTGTCGCGCCGATGGAATATCTGCTCACCTGGCGCATGGCCCTCGCGAAAGACCTGCTACGTCGCAATGAAGGGCGTGTCGCCGAGATTGCGCAGCGCGTCGGCTACAGCTCTGCCAGCACCTTCAGCGTCGCCTTCACACGGCACGTCGGCCGACCGCCTACGCAGTACGCGCGCGAGGAGCAAGCGGCCGCGAACAGCGCGTAAGACGACGCAAAGAAGTTGTTCTCCGATCTGGACACGCGTCACTGCCTCATGCACTACCCACACGCATGGGAGGCGCGATCACTGACGGAGCCAGTTGCGGGTCCGCTTTTCGAAGACGCGGGTCAACTGCTCGACGCCGCTACCGATGGAGACGGCATTGCATTGGCTCGTCGCTCACTGATCCGATCCGGCGTCGTCGGGCTGCTTAACCAGAAAATCGTTGTAGCTTCGGTTCCGGATCCAGGACGGCGCGCGTCCACGGCCGCTCCAGGTCGCACCGGTGACGGGGTCCTGATACTTCATCTGAAGCGGTTTGGTGCTGTACGTGCCTCGCCGGTCGACACGTAACTGGTTAGGCACAAGGTTGAAGAAGTTCATGACCTGGCGGACGTGTTCAATAGCGGCTTTCTGCTCCTGCTGCCAGGCGACTGATATCCGTTCATCGAGTTGCGCGAGTTGCTGCTTCAACATCTTTACCCTGCTGCTCATGCTCTCTTTCCGTCGTACATGACCAGGTTGTTGCATCGCGTTCCCGGTCTTTGCGGTTACATCCCGCACTGACTTCGCAGGCACGCCCTCATCCCGTTCCGTAAGAACCCTCAGAGGCGCAGCCCACGCCTTACACTCTCGCATATCAAGTGAGATATGAAATGCAATCGTAATAATATCCAGTTGAATTTTAAATATCAACTGATATCCTTCCGGCCATGAACACGGTGACCAAACCCCCGCGACTGAGCCGCGAAGAAAGTCGATTGCAGACCCGGGCCCATTTGCTTGCTGCGGCCAAGCGGCTGTTTGTCGAGAGAGGTTTCGGCGCCACGTCTCTCAGGGATATTGCGGCCGAGGCAGGTTATACGCAGGGTGCTTTCTATTCGAATTTCGCGAGCAAAGAAGAGCTGTTTGTGGAACTGATGCGAGAGCGGTCGAAGACGCAGGTGACCGACATTGCCCGGGCGTTGAGTGACCCATCTGCGTCTGCGGACGACATATTGAACGCGTTGGAGGTCTGGGCGCAGACACTTGATGCCGAGCCTGAGTGGTCTGTGTTGGGCGTTGAATTCAAGCTTCAGGGGCGCCGCAACCCCGTTTTTGCAACAGCCTCACAGGCGTTGCTGGACGCCCACCGTGATGGCCTCGCATATTGCATCGGGCAGATTTTCGCCAGACTGGAAAGAGTGCCGCCCGAATCGCCGACCGTATTGGCCGCGTCCTTCATGGGGCTCTCACAAGGCCTCGCGCTTCAGCGGTCGATGCTGTCCGAGGTGCCCATTGGACATATGATCATGGTGTTCCTGCGCAGCCTGGTAGCCGCGGCGCCGCGCGTACGCTGATCTGCGATGTTGCTCTGCCGATAATGGATGCGGTCGGCTCCGCGATGCCGGCTCGATGCTGAAACAGCGGCTTAGGGAGAAGTCGTCAAGACCAGTTGCTTATCAGTACCGCTCGCCCCACTAGATGAATTCCGCGACGCGAACAATGATCAATGCCGCTGGCACGAGCACCGCCTGTGCGCATAGCGTTCCGAGAACGCGCGCGCCCACGAGGGTCGTGATCGCACGCCGGAAGTTGTTTTCCGAAACCCGGCCTTCAATCACGTCGTCTGTCATTACCGAAACTTGCGGGTCGATGACGACTGCCAATACCACAGTCGCGAAGCCATTGATAACCGACGATAGATTCGCACATGTCACTCGCAAGTCGGGCTTCAGGTATCCCGCATAAAGGGATGCAAAAACGCCGACTGTCCAGATCGCCATCGCAAGAACATTCAGCCCTATAACGGTCCAGGACACGCCTGCTCCAGTTGCCAGTTGGGTGACGTTCTGTCGCAAAGGGAGCCGCGCTCCATCCCGAATGTAGTTGACGCCCCCACGACTGAAGATATGGAGTAGCAGACGGCCGCTGCGCAACGTCTATCCCGTTTTGTCGACCGTTCGCGTCGCTGAGGCACCGATCGGACAGAAAGCGGCTGGAGCATTGCCTAGCCGCTTTGCGGACGAATCGCGATCGGACTGCGAACGGCTCGGCGTAAGAGTGGACACGGGCTTTACTCTCGTTGACCGGCAAAGCACTTGAGATCGCACGGTTCGACGAACCAGCGACAGAGTGCGTCCTCCAATCCGTCCGTGCTGTTCTGCTCACCGGCCCAGGCAATGCATGCATCGGGACGGATCAGCATCGAAGGCCCGGTGTCGACGGCGACACAACGTATCCGCTGCGTGATGGCTGCAACAAGCCTGGACGCCTTCCCGTCGGTTGAGGCGTCGAGAAAAACGCCCATGCCATCCTGCATGACGTCGTAGAGCGAGACATCGGCATCGCCGTGGCTGATCGGCTTGTCGCCAATCAGCCGTCCGACGTCGTCCAATTCCGATCCGAGATCGTAACGGGTGGCAAGGCCGCTCATCATCTCGCCGATGAGTCGATTGACGTCATCGAGTTGCATGAGGTTTGCGAGGAGGTCCCGCATCGCACCCGATTGTGGATCGGGCCGCAGAATGGCGATCTGGGCAAGGGTGTTGGCCAGAACGGCTTTGGCGACCGGCCGCCGCTCGACCGTGTAGGTGTCGAGCAGACTCTCTGGCATCTCGCCGCGAATGACCGTGGCGAGCTTCCAGCCGAGGTTTGCTGCGTCCGCAAACCCAAGGTTCAAGCCCTGACCACCGAACGGCGAGTGAACATGCGCCGCATCACCGGCAAGCAGCACTCTACCTCGCCGGTAGGTATCGACAAGCCGCGTGTTGTCCGCCCACCGGCTCCCGCTTTCGAGCGCCTTCACACGGACGTCCGCGCCGCTGATGCGGCGTAGTACGGCTTCGATCTCCTCGCGTGTAACCGGAGCCTGCCGGTCTTTCGGCGGCCCGATGAAGTCCAGCATGAACAATCGACCGGGGACGGGCCCGTAGCAGAACACGCCACCCGACGTGCGATTCCAGCCAATAGGCAACAGGCGGTCGGGATGGTCGATCTCCGCGACGACCTGGTAGAACGTCGACGTTGGAGCGGTGCCGGGGAAGTCAAAACCGGCCATCTTGCGAATGAGACTGCGCCCTCCGTCGCAACCAACGAGGTAGGCGCAGCGGATACGGCCTCCGTCTGCCGGAGATGCCCACTCCAGCTCAACGCCGTTCACCTGCTGGACGACATTGGTGACGTCGCACTCGCGACGTACCTCGATCCCAAGAGCGCGCGCGCGATCGGCCAGCATGGTTTCGACGTCATGCTGACGCACCAGGCGGGGACGCCGTTCCGGCTCTTTCTGCGCGCTCTTTCGGATCAGAGACAGGCCACCGAAATGGCCACTGTACTTCGATGCCCGACCACGCAGCTCCGCTCCGGTCTGCTTTGTGAACTCATCCATCGCCGCGAAGCTGCGCGCCTCCGCGGCGGCGATGGCCGCCGCCATCCCGCGCCGTGTCAACGATTCGATTCCAAGCGGTCCGACCGACATTGCCTTCATGGCCATGCTCGCCGCAGCCAGGCGGTCCAGCACGAGGACCCGCACGCCGCCCAAAGCCAGTTCAATGGCGGTCAGCAGTCCAACCGGCCCGGCTCCCACTACTACAACATCAACCGATGTTTTCATATACCAAGTCTCAATGTGTACTCAGTACATAAAATATACGATAAGATGGCAACATGTCAATGCCACCCGACCGCCGATCCCGTAAACGCCTCGCCACGCGCGAAGGCATCTCCAATGCCGCCACGCGCCTCTTCCTGGAGCGGGGCTTCGATAATGTGACGGTGGACGAGATCGCGGCAGCCGCCGACGTCGGACGGATGACCGTGTTCAATCACTTCCCCCGCAAGGAGGACATGTTCTTTGATCGCGACGAAGAGGGTCGCGAGATGCTGCGCGAGGCTTTGCGGCAACGCGATCCGCGCGTTGCTCCGATCGAGACGTTACGTCTGCTCGCGCATCGGCTGGTTGCGGAACAGAGCCCTTACGTCAGATTTTCTGCTGGGAGCCAAGGCTTCATAGAGACGATCGAGGGCAGCGAAACCCTCAAGGCTCGGGCGAGAGCGATACGTGACGAGATCGCGCAAGTCGTAACGGTGGCGCTATCCGAATGCGTAGGGCGAAAACCTGCCGATCCCGACGCCCATCTGGCAGCCGATCTGCTCCTGGCGACGTGGACCGTGGCCCTCATCCAGGCTCACCGGACCTTTCGACAAACGCAAGATACAGAGGACGCGAAAGCCACCTTTCTCGCGATTGTTGATAAGGGAGCCATCGGCCTAAAAGCTGCAATGGCAGGCACGCCTTACGCCTGAGCACGCGCTTGCCTACGCAGCGATCCATGATCGGACCTGTGTCGCGAACGGTCGTACGACGATTTCGTTCACGTCAACATCGCCGGGTTGCTCAATCGCATACAGGATCGCGCGCACGGCAAACCTGGTAGCCGCGTAGACGGCAGCAGTGGGCTGAACGACGAAACCGCCGATCGTGGACGCCATCTTTTCCGGGGTATTACCTCTATTACGCTTCCCGCAAACAGATCCCGCCTACCTTGCAGGCTTTTATTGCGACGATTCGCGAACATGGAGCCGCAGCCACACAAACCGAACCTACGACGTAAGCCCGGCAGCGTACATCATCACGGCGCGCGCCGGGTCTAAACACCAGCCAGGGCCGGCAGTTCTGCCTCGTACGACAAGAGCTCGCGCCGGTTGCTCATCAGCGGCTGACGTTCCACGTGGTTCAGAGGCGGCGCGCTCCCGACGCGCACCGGAACGGGCGCTGGATAGCGAGCGTTTTTCCTCTCGAGAATGGCCCGGCTCAGAAACCCGGCGCTATACGCTTTCAGCAAGTGCGGATGGTGCGCTTCGATATACGCAGCAATCTGCGCCTCCGCACTGTCGATCCTGCCTAGTAACGCCAGCGTGCTCGCATCCCAACGGAAGCGCAGGCCGAGTTCATCGAATACGCTGTTATAGGCGCACAGTTGCGCCTCGACTTCCGCATCATGCGCGCTGTCGCAAGCGTCGAACTGGGACGGGTTCATGGTCGTCTCCTTGAGGAAAAGGGCATGACCAAGAATAGGCTGATGCATCGATAAACAATAGTTAAAGTTATTTCGAAAAACGATAACTATTTACTTATACATCCGCTCCCCAGAGACGACGGCAACAAAATCTGGTGCCTGGACAGCCGCGTTGCCCTCTCGCACAACCCCACAGCCAGAAGCAGCAGACCCATCTATTAGGTATGCCTAATGCAAACCATAAAATGTTTTAACTTTCCCTTATTGCTGTTCTCGCGCAGCATCCCTCAGACGCGCTCTACGCCAAACACCTTTTATCCAGTTGTCGTGCGATCGACGGATAAGGGTTTTCGTTAGCGCAATTTCGTCTGGCCGACCATTGGTGCTTCATTGCCCACAGGCAAACCGGCTATGAAGCGATTCGATCACGTAGGTCCAACGCGCCGTTCGAGCGCGACGGAATATACAGGAGACGAAAGACATGGGACATTCCAACGTACCCGGGCAAAGCAGCACGGCGTTCTGGCATCACCGCTGGGTACAACTGGCGATCGGTATCGTGTGCATGGGGCTCGTCGCGAATCTGCAATATGCGTGGACACTGTTCGTTGTACCGATGGACAACGCTCACCATTGGGGGCAGGCGGCGATCCAGACCGCGTTCACCGTCTTCATCGTCACTGAAACCTGGCTCGTGCCCGTCGAAGGCTGGCTCGTCGACAAGTTCGGGCCGCGCCCGGTTGTGATCGGCGGTTCGCTGTGTGCGGCGCTCGGCTGGATCATCAATGCGCATGCGAGCAGTCTCGCTGAGCTATACGTCGCGGCAGTGATCGCCGGCATCGGTGCGGGTTGCGTATACGGCACCTGCGTCGGCACGGCACTCAAATGGTTTCCGGACAAGCGCGGTCTCGCAGCCGGTTTGACCGCGGCAGGTTTCGGCGCCGGCGCGGCCGTCACCGTCATTCCAATTGCCAACATGATCCAGCGCTCAGGCTACGAGCACACGTTCATGTTCTTCGGCATTTTCCAGGGCGTCTGCATTCTGCTGCTCGCCACCATGCTGGTACGGCCAAAGCCGCCCGCAACCGCGGTCGCCGCCAAACGCGTGGTCGCCAGCAAGATCGACTACACGCCCGGCGAGATGATCCGTTCGCCGCTCTTCTGGGTGCTGTATCTGATGTTCGTGTTCGTCGCGGCCGGCGGCATCATTGCGACCGCGCAGCTTGGGCCGATCGCGAAGGAATACGGCTTTGCCAAGCTGCCGGTGAGTCTGCTGGGCGTCACGCTGCCGCTGCTCACGATGACGCTCTCGATCGACAATCTGTGCAACGGCTTCACGCGTCCCCTGTGCGGTTTTCTGTCGGATCGCATCGGCCGCGAAAACACGATGTTCATGATCTTTCTCGGCGAAGGCGTCGCGCTGCTGGGACTCATGCAGTTCGGCCACAACCCGTACGCATTCATGTTCTTCGCAGCCGCCGTGTTCCTGTGCTGGGGCGAAATCTTCTCGATCTTCCCGGCGACCTGCGCGGACACGTTCGGCAGCAAATACGCCGCGGCCAATGCCGGGACGCTCTATACCGCGAAGGGTACCGCGTCGATGCTGGTGCCGATCGCATCGGTGCTGTCGGCGAACGGTGGCTGGAGCACCGTGTTCATCTCGGCGGCGGTGGTGTCGATCGCTGCAGCCGTGTCCGCGAAGTTCATCCTCGCACCCATGAGAAAGCGCTGGATCGAGAACTCGGGCGCGCCGGCCGGCGTAGTCGTCGCTGAAGCGCGGCTGCAGCCGTCGCCCGGCGGCTCGCCTGAATAAACAACAACGCGAGCGCGCAGCTCACGACAAACCCCATAACGTCCCGCGACCAAGGAGAGACATCATGGCAGAAGCCGACAGCCCTACAGCAGAAAACAGCCAGAAACAACAGGCAGCCGAGACGACCGACGGATTCCATCTCGTCATCGATGCGCTGAAACTGAACGACATCAACACCATCTTTGGACTGGTCGGGATTCCCATCACGGACCTTGCGCGGCTCGCACAAGCGGAAGGGATGCGGTTCATCGGCTTTCGTCATGAACAGCACGCGGGCAACGCAGCGGCCATCTCCGGCTTCATGACGCAAAAGCCAGGCATCTGCCTGACGGTATCGGCACCGGGCTTTCTCAACGGCCTGACGGCGCTCGCCAACGCGACCACCAACTGCTTCCCGATGATCCTGATCAGCGGTTCGAGCGAGCGCGAAATCGTCGATCTGCAGCAGGGCGATTACGAAGAAATGGATCAGTTGAATGCGGCCAAGCCGTATGCGAAGGCCGCGTATCGCGTGCTGCATGCGGAAGACATCGGCATCGGCGTGGCGCGTGCGATTCGTGCCGCGGTGTCGGGCCGCCCGGGTGGTGTGTATCTCGACTTGCCGGCCAAGCTGCTCGCGCAAACGCTGGACGCCGTGAAGGCCCAACAGTCGCTGGTTAAAGTGGTCGACGCCGCGCCGCGTCAGTTGCCAGCGCCCGAATCGGTCAAGCGTGCGATCGATGTGCTAAAGAGTGCGAAGCGCCCGCTGATCCTGCTCGGCAAGGGGGCGGCGTATGCGCAGGCTGACGCCGAGATTCGCGCGTTCGTCGAGCAAAGCGGCATTCCCTATCTGCCGATGTCGATGGCCAAGGGCCTGTTGCCCGATACGCACGAGCAATCGGCGTCGGCGGCGCGCTCGTTCGTGCTGCAGGAAGCCGACGTTGTCGTGCTGATCGGCGCGCGTCTGAACTGGCTGCTCTCGCATGGCAAGGGCAACACATGGGGTGCGGAGCCGAAGAAGTTCGTCCAGGTTGATATTTCGCCGACCGAAATCGACAGCAACGTCGCGATTGCCGCGCCGGTGATCGGCGATATCGGCTCGTGCGTGGCGGCATTGCGCGCAAGTCTCGATGCGGAATTTCCGAAGCCGAGCGCCGAATGGACCGGCGCGATCGCCGAGCGCAAGAGCAAGAACCTCGCAAAGATGGCCGCCACGCTCGACAAGAACCCGTCGCCGATGAATTTCCACAGTGCGTTGCGCGCGATCCGCGATGTGCTGAAGACCCGCCCGGACATCAACGTCGTCAACGAAGGCGCGAACACGCTCGACTACGCGCGCAGCATCATCGACATGTATGAGCCGCGCAAACGCTTCGATTCGGGCACATGGGGAATCATGGGCATCGGCATGGGCTTCGCGATCGGCGCGGCGGTGACGAGCGGCAAACCGGTTGTCGCGATCGAAGGTGACAGCGCCTTCGGTTTCAGCGGCATGGAACTCGAAACCATCTGCCGTTACGACCTGCCGGTTTGCACGATCGTATTCAACAACAACGGCGTGTATCGCGGCACCGACGTGAACCCGACGGGCGGCAAGGACGTCGCGCCGACCGTGTTCGTGAAGGGCGCGCGCTACGACAAGATGATCGAGGCATTCGGCGGTGTCGGCCACCACGCGACCACACCGGAAGAACTGACCAAGGCGCTGCTCGAAGCGATCGCATCGGGCAAGCCGACCCTGATCAATGCCGTCATCGATGAAGCGGCCGGCACCGAAAGCGGCCGCCTGACCAATCTGAATCCGCAAAGTGCGGCGATGAAAAAGTGATCCAGAGTAACTACGGAGATACCAAAGTGACCAAACCTCTCGAAGGCATCAAGATCATCGACTTCACCCACGTTCAAGCCGGCCCCGCGTGCACCCAGTTGCTCGCCTGGTTCGGTGCCGACGTGATCAAGGTTGAAAGACCGGGTTCGGGCGACGTGACGCGCAACCAGTTGCGCGACATCCCCGACGCCGACGCACTGTACTTCACGATGCTCAACAGCAACAAGAAGTCGCTGACGTTGGACACGAAAAAGCCCGAAGGCAAGGAAGTACTCGAAAAGCTGATTCGCGAATCAGACGTGCTGGTCGAAAATTTTGGCCCGGGCGCATTGGACCGGATGGGCTTTTCGTGGGAACGCCTGAACGAACTCAATCCGAAGATGATCGTCGCTTCGGTGAAGGGCTTCAGCGACGGCCATCACTACGACGACCTGAAGGTTTATGAAAACGTCGCGCAATGCGCAGGCGGCGCGGCGTCCACCACCGGCTTCTGGGACGGCCCGCCAACCATCAGCGCCGCGGCGCTCGGCGACAGCAACACTGGCATGCATCTGGCGATCGGCATTCTGACCGCACTGATTGGACGCGGCAAAACCGGCAAAGGCCAGAAGGTCGCGGTGTCGATGCAGGACAGCGTGCTGAACCTGTGCCGCGTGAAGCTGCGGGACCAGCAGCGGCTGGAGCGTGTGGGTTATCTCGAGGAATATCCGCAGTATCCGCACGGCGAATTCAGCGATGTCGTGCCGCGTGGCGGCAACGCGGGCGGCGGCGGTCAGCCGGGCTGGGTGCTCAAGTGCAAAGGCTGGGAAACGGATCCGAACGCGTACATTTACTTCACGATCCAGGGTCACGCGTGGGAGCCGATCTGCAAGGCACTCGGCAAACCCGAGTGGATCGATGACCCCGCCTACAAGACCGCTGAAGCACGTCAACCGCATATCTTCGAGATCTTCGGAACCATCGAAGGCTGGCTCGCCGACAAGACCAAATTCGAAGCGGTCGACATTTTGCGTAAGTTCGACATTCCGTGCGCGCCGGTGCTGACGATGAAGGAACTCGCCAACGATCCGTCGTTGCGCGCGAGCGGCACGATCGTCGAAGTACAGCACAAGAAACGCGGCTCGTATCTGACGGTCGGCAGTCCGATCAAGTTCTCGGATATGAAGCCGGAAGTCACGGCGTCGCCGCTGCTCGGCGAACACACGGACGAAGTGCTGACGAGCCTTGGCTACAGCCGGCAGGACATCTTTAACCTGCACGAAATCAAAGCGGTTTAACGCCGTTACGCCGCAGGCCTGTTTGCATACCCGGCTTTTGGGTACGGCGTCGCTCGCGGGCGCCGTACCCAATCCAGGGATCTGCGTTTTTACATTCGGGGAGCGTCATGCAAAGCGCTATCGACTTCGAGCAACTCGCCAATGTTATCGGCGACGCGATCATTATCTCCGATGCCGACGGCAGCATCACACTGTGGAACCCCGCGGCCGAACGCATGTTCGGTTTTACGCGAAGCGAAGCGCTGGGAAACTCACTGGACCTGATCATTCCGGAACGTTTGCGCGGCCGCCATTGGGACGGCTATCACAAGACCATGGCAACGGGCGAAACCCGTTATGGCAACGACGTGCTGCGTGTCCCCGCTGCGCACAAGGATGGGCGGGCACTCTCGATTGCTTTTACGGTTGCGTTGCTGCATTCGCCGCAGAACGAACTCACCGGCATCGTTGCAGTGATCCGCGACGAAACCAGCCGCTTCCAGGAGGATCGCTTGCTGCGCAAGCGTCTTGCGGAACTGGAGACGGCCGCAGGCGCGTGACCGGCCACACCGCAAACGCTAACACGAGCTGCGCGTCACACGCGAGCAGGCGAACCCGTATGCGTCGACGCATCGTCGTCGGCGCGAGTGCGGCCAAGAATCACGAACACCGCGATCGCGCATAGCAGCGTAACAACAGTCAATCCCCCGAGCAAAAGATCGAACGCGTCGGTATAGATATGCAGCAATGTCGCACGGGTGACGTCCGGGAGAAGCGCCGATGCACGATCGAGATCGCCTGCAGCAAGTCGCGCCGCGGCTTCGGATACTTCGGCGGATACGGCATGCGGTCCCATGGTCGACTGCACACGCGCCTGCGTGAGCAGGGCCAGAATTGCGCTGACCGTTGCGAGCGCAATGCATTCGCCTGCAACGCGCGTGGTGCTGAAGATACCCGTCGCCATGCCGGCACGCTCCTTCGGCACCACGCTCACCGATAGACCGTCCATCAATCCCCAAGGCATCCCTGCGCCAACACCGATTGTGAGCAATGGCGCGATCACTGCCTCGCTCGCGCCGCCGCGTAGCACAATGGTCAGCCAGTACAAGCCGGCTGCGGCGATCAACAAACCGATCCCCGAGATAACGCCGGCGGACATCCAGCGCGTTAGCGTCGCGGCGACGAGCGGCACGATGAGCATCGGTGCAGACAGCGCGAGCATCAGCAAGCCAGCGTCGATCTCGCTATAGCCGTCGACACCGACGAAACGCAGCGGCAACACGACGAGCAGCACGATGTAGCAGTAGCAGGTCGCAATCGGCAGCACTTGCACGCCGACAAAACGCGGATAGCGGAACAAAGACACATCAAGCATTGGCCGCGCGACTCGCGTTTCGATTGCCCAGAACGCGGCGGCCAGCAGTGCCGCGCCCAGCAGGAATCCGACGACGAGCGGGCTCGACCAGCCGCTCTCTGACGACTGGATCACACCGAACGTGAAGCACGACAATGCGCCCGTGAACGTCGCGATTCCCGCCCAGTCGATACGCCGCGCGTCCGGGTCGCGCGACTCACGCATCTGCGGCACGCCGAACAGCAGCGAAAGGACGCCCACGACGGCACCCGTCGCGAAGATCGCTCGCCAGCCGAAGCGCTCGATCATGAAGCCGGCTAGCACGGGCCCGAATGCAAGCCCGAGCCCGAAGGTCGTACCCAGCAGACTGAATGCCCGGGTACGCCCGCGGCCATCGAACTCCTGCGCGAGAGCCGCAGTCCCCCCGGCCAGCGCGGCCGCGGCGGCAACGCCCTGGATAGCGCGCAGCAGATCGACAACCAGGATCGACGGCGCGAAGCCGAGCATCAGCGAGACCAGCGTGAATCCGCTTACGCCGATCGCAAATAAGCGCTTGCGGCCATACCGGTCCGCGAGCGCCCCGGCCGCCATCAGCAGGCTCCCAAAGGTCAGCATGAACGCATTCGTGATCCAGTTCATCTCGACCGGGCCACCCGCGAGTTCCCGCCCGATCGCGGGCGTTGCCAGCGCACCCGCCGAAAAACTGAGCGGCAACGCAAGCGCTGCGAGACAAACGGCCGTGAGAATTGCGACCGGCCGCCCCAATGAAACGGAAGAAAAAGTGTTGCTCATCGACGCTCCCCAAAGGAAGCCGGTCTGCGCAACGCCTCGCGGACGCGCACACCCCGGCAGAGCGATCAACGATAATTCGGATTCAATCAGATAAAAACCATGTGGAATTCCGCTTATAACGGAGTTAAATTCCTGAATTCAATCGACTTTACGGGGATCGGACCGGGATGGACAACCTCAACGGAATCGTCGCGTTCGTGCGCACGGCGGAAGCGCTTAGCTTCGTCGCCGCCGGCCACAAGCTCGGCATCTCGGCGTCAGCGGTCGGCAAGGCGATTGCAAAGCTGGAGCAATCGCTCGGCGTGCGGCTCTTTCAACGCACCACACGAAAGGTCACGCTCACCGATGAGGGACGTCACTTCTACGATCGCTGTCACCGGATACTGGAAGACCTGCGCGATGCCGAGGCGATGCTGTCGGAGGCCGCGCAAACGCCACGCGGCAGGCTGCGCGTGAGCCTGCCCGCGATCGGCTATCGATTCCTGTTGCCCGTGCTGCCAGAATTCACGCGACGCTATCCCGATGTCGAACTCGATCTGGATTTCAACGACCGGCTCGTGGACGTCGTCGAAGGCGGTTTCGACGCAGTCATCCGCAGCGGTACGCTGACAGATTCGAGTCTGATGTCACGCCGTCTCGGCACGTTCCGTTTCGCGCTGTGCGCGTCGCCCGGCTATCTCGCGCAAGCTGGTGTGCCGCGCACGCTGCGCGACCTGGACGTGCACGCGTGCGTGCGCTACCGTTTTCCGACAACGGGCAAGCTTCAGCCGTGGGAACTGTTGGCGGATGGCAGTGAGCCTGCGAACCTGCGCACGGCGATAACCTGCAACAACATGGAGGCGCTGCGCGAGGCTGTCATCGCGGACTTTGGCATTGGGTACATGCCGGATTTTCTGGTACGCGACGCGCTCGCGACGGGCATGCTCACAACGTTGCTCGACGAGCACCAGATCGCCCCAGGACAGTTCTCGATCCTATGGCCATCGAGCCGGCAGTTGTCGCCGAAGCTTAGGGTGTTCGTCGATTTCATGTGCGCGAAGCTGTTCAAGCTCCCGTGAACCGACAATTCACGACGTTCTGCGTCACGTACCACGCGACCTAAACCACTGGATCACCCGAGTTCGCACGCTGTATACCGGTCTCGCGTGCCGTACGCCGTTGCCTGCGCTCCAGCCGGTCTTCCTGCAACACCCGCCGCCCAGTGCGCGTAATGAGCACCAGCGCGATCGCTAGCAACCCAGTACCGAACAGGTAGCTCGACGGAATGAAGCGCGCGTTCGTGAAGCGCGCCACCAGCGAGATATAGAACGGCGCCAGCCCGCCGAAAAGCATGACCGAAGTGTTATACGAAATCGCCACGCCGGTGGAGCGACCCTGCACGGTGAAGATCTTGACCAGCATCCCTGGATGCGCGGCACCTTGCAGCGTCAGGAATAGTATGCCGACAACCCGTACGATCATCAGACGGCTCTCAGTGGGGTCGGCCAGCAAATACGAGAACAACGGAAAGACGCAGATCAGCCAGCCCACGATAAAGAAGAAGAACAGCCGATACGCGCCGACACGGTCCGCCAGCAAGCCGAACACCGGCGACAGAACGCACATCACGATACTCGTGACGAATATCCCTTGCAGCGACGAACTGAGTGACAGATGCAACTGAACCTGCGCGTAGGTTGGCAGATACGCATTCCAGACATAATTCAGCGACGTGCCGGCGATCATCACGCCCATCGCGCACACCACGGCATCGCCGTTCTCACGCACAAAATCGCGAAGACGCTCGCGCATGGGCGCCCGTGCCGCGGCGCGTGCCTGCATCCGGTTGAATTCATCCGATTCGTCGACATGATGGCGGATGTAGAAGCCGATTGGCCCGACCAGCGCGCCGATCAGGAACGGCACGCGCCATCCCCAGGCCGACAGATCCGCATGCGACAGGTGACGCGACAGCAGGTAACTGCATCCCGAAGACAACATCGCGGCGATCCCGATCGACAGCATATTGAAGCTGCCGTAAAACATCTTCCGGTTGGGCGGCGCGACCTCGTAAATCGTCACCGACGACAGCGCGAATTGCGCACCCACCGCGAAGCCTTGCACCAGGCGGCCGATCACCACCAGCAGCGGCGCGACGAGCCCAAGGGTCGCGAAGCCCGGGGTCAGCCCCAGGATCAGCGAGCCCACCGACATCAGCACCATGATCCACGACAGTACCTTTACCCGTCCGACCCGGTCCGCGGCCGCTCCCATTACCACGCCGCCGATCGGACGGACCAGGAAGCCGACCGCGAAGGTCGCGAACGTCAGCAGCAACGCCCCGCTGCGATCAACGGTAGGAAAAAACACCCGCGCGATCATGCTCGAAAAATAGGAGTACACCATGAAGTCGAACCACTCGAAAGTGCCTCCTATCACCGTCGATACAATGGTTTTCCAGACCTTCCCTGAATCGCTTTGGGCGTCCATGTGTTTATCCTCCGGCCCGCAGGGTGCGCAACGCCTGCGCAAAAAAATCCTGAACCACCTCGACAACCTGCATGCCGTTGTGGGCGATATTGGCCATCTCGTCGAAGCACACGCGAACGCCGGCAGCCTCGAACGAGGCCTTCAGCGTGCGTAGCCGCTCCGGGCGCGTCGCCCCGGCATCGTTGATACCTGGCAGATACATCGGGCTATCTTCGGACACCGTGATTTCCCAGGTTTCCAGATCTGCCCGGCCCACCACCATCTGCACCGGCACACGCTGCAAGGCGGCCAGATCGAATGGCTTGCCGAAGTGTCGCTCGAAACCGCCCGTGCCCAGCCACCAGTCCTTCGTGTCGTCGAGCACGGTGACGTTGCCGGGCGCACCGATCGACGCGGCCCACAGCCGCTCCGGATGCGCGTACGCAAAGCGGTTCACATACTGCCCGCCGCCCGAATAGCCGAACAATGCGAACTTGTCGAAGCGCTTGCCATAACGCTCGCCCACTTCGGTCACCATGTCGAGCAGCACTTTGTCGTAGCGGATATCGCCTTCGATGAGTCGCTTGAAACCACTGCGCTCGCCATCGCCGCGCACGCCCACCGGAAACAGCGGGCACAGCACGATGCAGCGGTTCCAGCGGCCGAACGGCGCGAACGCATCGCGATACTGCGTGAACTGACGCCCGGTGCCATGCATCACGACGACCAGTTCGACATCATTGCCGGGTGTCAGTACTTCAGGCGGCACGTACAGCACATACGGAAAGCGTGGATCGTGACGACTCGCGTACACGGTGGTCGAACCCAGGTCGTACAGCGCTTGCGCTTTCTCATGACCCGGAGTGGATCGCTTCTCTGCATCGAACATCTGTCGTTCCTCTCTGACGATTCCAACGGTCTCGTGCATGCCCCGCGTTGCGTGGCACACGGCTTATTCACAACTCACGCCGCTTCGGCGAGCGGTTCGTGGTGCAGGCTGTAGCGGGTGAAAACGCGGTTGAGCGCGGGCATCGGTGCGACATCCATTTCGCCTGCGCCCGGCAGCATGACGATCATCGCGACTGTCGCGGTCATCGTGTGACGTGTGCCCGGGCGCGGCGGACGGCATACCGAAAACGGCGTGCCGAACGCATCGAACAACGCGGCCTTGACCGCGTCGCGATCGACCTTCGGTGCGGCTTTCAGCAACTGACGCACGCGCCAGTCGCGGTAATAGCTGTCCGGCGAGCTATCGCAACCGGTATCCAGCAGCTTGGCGCGGGCGACCGGGCTGAGCCAATGGTTCGCGTGCACGATCATCTGGTCGTCGTCCGGATAGATCGGGAAAGCTTCGTTCGGCGCGCATTCGAAATCGATGCCGAAGCCTTCGGCCATCCCGAGCATGATGTTGTTCGAACACGATTTCGGCGTGGTGACGATCACTCGCAACGCATTCGAGAACACCGGCTCTTCCAGCACGCGCCGGCGCAGCAGCGACAGCGGCACGCCCAGTTGCGTGAAGTCGCGCTCGGACTCGAGATAATTCGCGGTGATGGACACGCCCGCGGCATTGAGCCCGCTACGCGCGAGGCCACCCGCCTCGACAAAGGTCAGAAAGTCGGGGCCGTCGTCGCTGCGTACGCGCAAGACGATGCCGGTATCGACGCAATCGGCCTTCCAGTCCCAGTTCTGCGCATGGATCAACTGCCCGGTCGACGAGCGCGACGGCAGCACCAGTACACCGGTACAACCGTCTTCGTCGTCGGCCTGCAGCGCCATTTCGACGCGCGCCTTGGCCAGCACTTCGGTCCGGGCATTGATCATCACGATGTCTTCGAACGGCACTTCCGCTCCGGTGGCAATGCCACGCATCTCGTCCAGGTACGCAGGTTGAAACTCGCCGATGACCTGTTCGAGCGAGCGGATCAGCGCCGTCTGCGACGCTTCGCTGTAGCCAAGATTGCGCAGCGTCTGACCATAGCGGGATGCGCTCAGGCGCACACGCGCCGCCGCCGCACGGCCATATTGCAAGCCGCGTTCATACGGTTTGCCGGACACGCTGACGAATGGAAACTGCGGAAACTGCTGGATTTGCGACATGTGTGGGACTCCTCACCCTGGCTGCCGCCGACGGCATAAAGCGGGAGTAAGCCCGCGCTGACGCCATCGGCCTGATTTGTGACAAATCGATTCTCATTGGCCACAAACAAAATAAAAAGCGTTATTTTCTTTATCGAAAGGAAAGAGATTTTTCCGTTTTGTGCGATCATGGGACGCGCGGAGACAGGGGGAAATCGTGCAATCCGTGCACGTCCCGGAGGCTTTGGAGGAGATCCCGCATGAGTGAAATTCGAATGCTGCGGACGTTTCTCGCGATCGAGAAACATGGAACGATGGCGGCGGCCGCCGATCGCATGGCGCTCACGCACGCCGCTGTCGGCGCGCAGATGCGCACACTGGAGCGCGTATGCCAGCGCCAGTTGTTCGACCGCAGCGGGCGCAGCATCCAGTTGAACGATGCCGGCCGATCGATCATCCAGCAGGCGCGCACGGTGGTGGCCGCGTATGACTCGCTGTTGCGCGGCGTGGCCGACGAACTCAGCATCGAAGGCTCGATCACGATCGGCTCGACGGTGTCGTCAATGGGTTTTCTGGCGGCTAACGTGATCCGGCTGAGGGTCCCCTACCCCGGGCTGAAGGTGCGCCTCGCGCACGGCAGCAGCGCCGAACTGGACCGCCAGGTGCGTGCCGGGGAAATCGATGCGGCGGTGATCGTCAGTGAACCCCGGGCAACCACGCTACCCGAGTCGTGGGAGCGCCTTTACGATGAACCACTGGTACTGCTGGTCAATCCGGCGATCGCCCCGGCCGAGGCGCCGGTGAGCTCACTGCTGAAGCGTCATCCGTTCATCGCCTTCGAAGCCGCATCGCTGACAGGCACCCATGTGGCGAGCCTGCTTCGGCGGCTGCGCGTCGAGGTCAACCCCATTCTGGAAATGAACTCGATCGCCGCGATTGCCGATCTGGTGCGGCAGAACGTGGGCGTGTCGATCGTGCCGCGTCTGCGGCATGCCGCCTGGGACGAAGACCCGCTACTGTCGGTGAGGCCGATTCCGGGCACCGCGTGGCGCCGGCACATCGGCTGGTATGAATTCGGGCGGCAGCCGCTGGCCACCGCGATCGTCAAGAACCAATTGCTCGCGGCGCTGGCCGAGTAAGGCCCCCGCCTTCAGGCTCCTTGCGATCCACCAGCGCCTGCGCTTGACGCAGCGTTTTCGCGCACGGGATTGTCGACGACTCGCGCCGCGATGTCGAACGGCCGAAACTGGGGGCAGCGCCTGGATCCTTGGCATACTGGTCGATGTGCTGACTCCCGAGGATTGACTCAGGAAAATCGAGCACACTCCAACCAAAATATCAGGAGACACAGACCCATGAGTGATCAGCCGTTCGGACGCTCCCGCCGTGATTTCATGCGTATTGCCGTGACAGCAGGCACCACCGCAGCGCTGCCGTGGATGAAAGACGCCAACGCGCAGTCACCGGCCAGCTCCGCAACCCCTGCACCCGCCACCGGACACGCCACAAAAGGCACACAGCTGATCCTGCTCGGCACCAAGGGGGGCCCGACGCCGTCCGACCTGCGCGCGGCACCGGCGAACGTGCTGGTGGTCGACGGTCAGCCCTACGTGGTCGATTGCGGCAACGGCGTGGCGCTGCAATTGACCAAAGCGGGTATCAAACTGCCGGGCATCCGTGACATTTTCCTGACCCACCATCATTCGGACCACAACGCCGATCTCGGCAACCTCGTGTTCCTCGCCTGGGCCACCGGCCTGCGCACGCCCGTCAACCTGT
Organism: Paraburkholderia sediminicola; assembly: GCF_046026855.1. Classification (GTDB taxonomy): domain Bacteria; phylum Pseudomonadota; class Gammaproteobacteria; order Burkholderiales; family Burkholderiaceae; genus Paraburkholderia; species Paraburkholderia sediminicola_A. Next base: position 280,208 of record NZ_JAQQET010000002.1, read on the forward strand.
ACGGGCCGCCGCGCATGACAAAGATGATCGACGACTTTGTCGACATGAACGCGATCGACCTCGACGTGCGGATGCGCGAAGAAGGCCGCCCGCCATTCCGGCCACTGATCAACATTCATGAATTCGACGGCCCACGCCTCGTGATGGAAGACGACCGCGTGCGCGTCACCTCGACACTGGTCGACCACTACACGATCAAGCCGGCATTCGCTTACCGCTTCGAGACTCGCGACCGCACCGTGGTCTTCTCCGGCGACACGACCTACTACCCGGCGCTTGCCGAGTTCGCGAAAGGCGCTGACGTGCTGGTGCATGAAGTGATGTACCTGCCCGCGCTCGAGAAGCTGATGAAGACCGTCGACAACGCGCCGACACTGCTCGATCACCTCACGAAGAGCCACACCACCACGGAGCAGGTCGGCAAGATCGCCGCGGCGGCCGGCGTCAAGACACTGGTGCTGAGCCATTTCGTGCCCGGCGGCGATCCCGCGATTACCGACGAGATGTGGGCCGCCGATACGCGCAGGCATTTCGACGGACAGATCATCGTCGGAAAAGATCTGCAGGTTATCTGAGTGTCAGGGCACGCCACCATGCAATCCGCTGCGATTCCCCTGACGTTGCTGACTGGCTTTCTCGGGTCGGGTAAAACCACGTTGCTTAATCGCCTGCTGCCGCAACCGGCGCTGGGCCGGTGTGCAGTGGTGATCAACGAACTGGGCGCGATCGGTCTCGATCATCTGTTCGTCAGCACCTCGCGCGACGAGACCATCGCGCTTCTGGCAAACGGCTGCCTGTGTTGCGGCGTGCGCGACGAGCTGGCCGCGACCGTGGCCAATTTGCTGGAGCGCCGCACGCGCGGCGAGATTCCCGCGTTCGAGCGGATTTTGATCGAGACCACGGGGCTTGCGCGGCCTGGCCCGGTGATCTCGTTGCTGCTGGGTGACCCGGCGCTTGAAGGTCGCTTGCAACTCGACGGCATCGTGACGACCGTGGACGCGAAACACGGCGCCACGCAACTTGCCCGGCATGAGGAATCGCGTCAGCAGGTGGCCGTGGCGGACCGGCTGTTGCTGACCAAGGCTGAACTGGTCGATGCGCCCGCGCTTGCCGAGCTCGAGGCAGCGCTTGAGGCGCTGAATCCGGGTGCGACTCGCATCCCGGTGCGCAACGGCGAGATTGACGCACACCATCTGCTCGACATCCTGACACCGCGTGCCCTGCGGCCCTGGTTACGCGCCGAGCCTGCGCCGCGCAAGTTGCTGATGCGTGGCGCGACGGCGTCACGCGCGGCCCATCCGGACATCGACAGCTTCTGCCTGACTTACTCGCAGCCATTGCCGATGCAGGCATTCGAAACCGCGCTGACGGTACTGCTCGGCTATCACGGCGAGCACATCTTGCGGGTCAAGGGGATTGGCAATTTCATCGGCGAATCGCGGCCAGTTGTGTTCCATGGCGTGCAGCAGTTGCTACATGAACCCTTGCGGCTTGAAGCGTGGCCTGATGAGGATCATACGACGCGGCTTGTGTTTATCGTGCAGGGGCTTGCGAGGTCGGTGATTGAGGAGACGATTGCGCATTTTCTGCGCGAAGCGGGAGTGGAGGAAGTGACGTAATCGACAAATATTTATATGAATTATGCAATTTGGGTATTTTCGTCAACTAATAGCCTAACTATGCCCAGATTCACCTGGCATAACATATTCGAATGAATCCAGGCTTTTGCATTTAGCCCGCCACCTGAAAACCTGGTGGGCGTCGTGTTCCTCATTAAATGGGAGATTAACGACATAGGCCACAGTCTTGGTCACATCAGCTGCAACGAACTCAAAACAGTCTGTTTGCCCGGAAGGCGCGGTACTTGCGTTGTACGCCGCACCAACTTGAATATCCGCACAGCCTGTAACAGGCGGCGCTACCGTCGCGGCGGTAAATGTAGTATCACGCGTTGTTCGCAATGATTGGAAACGGGCCGTTGGAAGACTCCACGGCCTGACGGTAATAGGTTTCGCAGTTGCGGACTTTAGGCGGGCAATGGCCGGAGTGTCGTCGTTGACGCTAATTCCCGAAGTGTGGGACTGTGCATTAATAGTTTCGGCCCAACTGAGTTGCGGCATATAAATCGCCGTACCAACGAGCACACTCAAGAACAAAGCTTTTGTTTTCATATTTTTCAAGCGGAATGAGTTGAGAACGGGGTGCGGACAACGGCGCTCATGTTAAAGCTAATTTTCGATTAATTATTCAGATATATTGGTTGCCGGACATGTGTATGCTATTCAGATACATGGATTCGACATGCACCACTCAAAGCTTTGTCTCACACTGCTTCAACAGGAAGAGAGAGGCCTGGTTTGGCCGGCTCCGAATTACAGGCGTCGATAATGCTTTCTGCGCGTCGCACGAGCATCTAATCGCTTCTGCCGCCATGCTGCTTTCGCTGTTCCTCAGCGAAAGCAGCATGCATTGATCGTAGTCTGGATTGTCGTTGCCGAGCGCTAGAGCCGGGAGCGGCGAGGCGAGGCGAGCGTGATCGAGAGAAGCAGATAGGCAAGCTTGCGCATGGATTCTGGGCGAGATGCAGGGATGAAGACGGGCAATCGTACCGTGTCGCATTTCGATGTTCTTGATGCAATGGCCGGCTGAAATCGACCTTATCGGACGTACGAATTCCCCGGAAATCGTCATTCGTTATCAGCTGCAAATCCATTGGTAGAACTGGCTGCTCAAGAATCGGAATACGGTGTGCCGTCTTTATGCAGGAACCGGCCGTCGACACTTGGGCTCATCATGTCGATGTCGGAGCAGGTGATGACATCCGCAGGTGAGCGCGAGCCGACTTCGAGATAAACGGCCATCACGTTCGACTTGTTAATCATGTGATGGCCGTTGCCGGTGTTTTTTGGAAAGGCAGCACAGTCGCCGGCCTGGAGCGTCGTTTCGCCGTCGTCTTCGATCAAAGTAAGCTCGCCTTCAAGGACGTAGACGAATTCGTCTTCTGCGGAGTGCCAATGGCGTTGGCTCGACCAATTGCCCGGTGGTAAGCGCATAAGATTGACCCCAAAATCACTGAGGCCTCCGGCGTTGGCCAGTCGCTGGCGTATACGATCGGCGCAGGGGGCATCGAACGGTGACGGATACCCCGTACCTTGACGTTCCGGTACGTCGGCGATGTTGATCTTGGGCATGTGAGGCTCCGTAATTCCACGCTGACAAATTGAGTCGGCAAAGTTCGGCGGGCATGTTCCAGGACACGAATAGCCTTCCAACTGTCCGAGCTGCGGGAACCTATTGGAAGAGCCAGACAAGTATCCCGTGAAGTCAATTTTTTTGCACTACGTGGAGGCGGCCAAATCGCTTGAGGAATATGTCTTTGAGCTATGACGTTGTGATTGCCGGTGCCGGCCCTGTCGGCTTGTTTCTCGCCTGCGAACTGCGCCTCGCTGACCTCTCAGTGCTGGTGCTGGAACAAGCCGAGGACTCGCGCTCTCCCTTGAAGCGGCTTCCGTTTGGCATGCGCGGCCTTTCGGTGCCCACCATCGAAGCCTTCTATCGCCGGGGATTGCTGAACGACATCGCGATGCCGCAACGCGCGAGAAATGACTCAGGCAGCAACAACGCTTCGACTGCCACGCAACGGGCGCAACAGCCACGCCGCCAATCGAAAATTCGACCGCAATTCGCATTGGAAATAACCGACCGCCGAGCGAGTTTTTGCCATTGCCTCAGAACTTGTGTACCAAGCCGACTCCAATGCCGCGCGTATCGGTGCCGGGCGTGACCGCAAGGCCCGAATACGCGGTGCCGGAGAGCGTGTATAGCGCCTGATTCCTGTTCTGGATAAAACCGGCCGCGGTATAGAGCTCGGTCGATTTAGACAGCGAGTACTCGAAAAGCAGGCCCAATTGCTGTGCATTGTTGCCCTCACCCGTGCGGTCGTACAGGTAACCGTACATCAGCGAAAGCAAAGCAAATGGTGAGAGTTGATACGAATCCGATATCTGGTAGACATCGTGCTGCTTGTATTTCGGCGTGTTGGTCAGGTTCTCCGTGTGATAGGCCAGCCAGATGCGGTTGGCACCGATCGCATACGAAGCCCCCGCGTTGAACACGCTAAATACCGCGCCAGGACCCGCGGCACCACCGCCCGCCAGCGTGTAGCTGCCACCCGCCCCAACGCCAGGTTCGTCTCCCCGCTCGTAGCCGGCCGCCACATTCAACGGCCCGTTGATGTACTGGACGATAACGTTATAGAACCCTATGCCGTTGCCCGACCCGGTCGTCGAATCGCGCAATGCCACCATGAATTTAGCGTTCAGCCCATCAAACGTGGGCGTGTAGTAGGAAATACCATTGTTCACACGGATGATCAGACCGTTGAAATTATTCATGGGCGACGCGATGCTTTTGACCCAGGACGGATCCATTGCCGCCTGAAGGACGTCGTATTGCGGCGAGTTCTGCAAGCCGAAGCGGACTTCGCCGAATCCGCCGGACAGGCCAACATACGCTAGACGATTAAAGGCTTCGGCCGCGTTTGTTACCGCACCCGTCTGACCGGAGAAGGCTTGCTCCAACTGGAAATTGACGTGCAGGCCGCCACCGATATCCTCGCTGCCCTTAAAACCGTAACGTGTCGCGAAGAGTCCACCGGGTACCGCACGGATCGCCGAATTGTTGCCGCTCGAACTTTGATAGACAAAGCCATTGTCGAGCACGCCATAGAGTGTGACCGTCGACTGCGCGAACACGGGGGAGGCGGACGCACAGGAAAAGACTGCGCCGGATGCGAGAATGATAAACCTTTTCATACAGGATCTCCGTTCTTATTCACATCGGAATGCCGACGCTTTTATGAATTGTTATTAGTTTGTACAGCTAATATAAATGCCATCCAGTGAGCGATCGAGCGCACCCAATACGCCCGGATATGCCGCGGTCTTTCGGATGGGGAGCCGGTTTCGGGGCGGCCCCGGGTTCTTGTCTGTCGGATCGGAGGACGGTAACGGCGGGGCAAGCTAACAGCCTTAAGTAGTTTCGCTGCTCAATCCGATCTCCTTTGATTGAATGTATTTTTTGCTTTGGTCGATTTCGATTCCGGCGAAAACGTATCGAACATCATTCGACAAGGTTAATTGCGCGGCAGGCGATGGGTCCATGTATAAAACTTCGATTGAATGGCATTTTTTTACTCGCAACCGGACGGGGTAAACCAGTAACGATCCGGCGAACCATGTGCGGTCTGTGCAGCTCACCGCATGGTCTATGCGTGATAAACCGCACTCGCGAAGGACTGTAGCGCCGAGTTTGTGCGAAACACTGGATCGCATCAGTTGGATGGCCGGACAGTGCCCGCTTTCCAGTTCAGCGTCTGCCGGCCACCCTCCTCGCTCGGTTCAACCCTCAATAGCGTGGGCATGCGAACTCCGTTTTGCTGCGCGGGTGCAGCCATCGGATGGAGTAGTAATGGAGTAATGGGGCCATTCGCCCCTGAATCTTTAGGCTGCCAGGGAATATGTTTAATCGACACGGCATCTGAAGGAACCAGCGGTGCGCGTCGCCAATTCGCCGCATTTGAAGCGGCTGTTCGACATCAAGTCATGCGTTTTGGCTGCCGTAATCAAGTCATCGGGGCCGGTTGCACCGGTAACTACGCCGGGCAGACCCTTTCTTGGAGTCGATCATGAGCTATGTACGCGCCGCGGGTAAGGCCACGCGCAGCCTTTGCCTCTTTCTCTTTTCCAGCGCCGTGTTTCTGCTATGGGTATCACTCGCAGCTGGAGCCGGATTCATCCTGCTCCAACTGCCCGATGTATGGGCGACGCACAGCAACGACGAGAATACTCGCTATGCGGTCATGTCTGTCACCGCGTATGCGCTGATTATCGGTGCGCTGTTCCTCGTCTTCATTGCGGGTTCCATCGCGCGGTTATCCGACGCGGTGATAGCGGCACGAACGGCGGTTCGACACCTTCGCGAGATACGTGCAGTCCGGCGCACACAAAGTGAGCGCGTCGCCGCAGTTGCGCTGCATCCGGCCCGGAACACGCTTTAACGCCGAATGCTTTCGCGACCCCTTGGCTCACGAACGTGGGCCTTTTCAGTTCCATATTCCCCGGCGCATTGGCGACCGCACTGCAACGGACGACGGCCGGCACATCTCGACCCGTTGCGCTCTGTCGACCCAATGCGACATTTAGGCGGCTTTCAAAGTACAACGCCCGTTCATTGATTCGCGACGGTCGATTCGAAGCGAGGCGGCCGCCTGGCGAGGGAAACTGCAGAGGGAGGGCCGTTTTGTCATGAGCGTCAGGCGCTGCTTTAAGCCGCCAAGCCCCCGGCTTCGTGAAGAATCCATTTCGCAAATGCCTGTAGTGGACCTTCACTCAACTCGATCGGATCAGGAAGAACGAGGCAGAAGGTTTTGGTGATCGCTTTGCCGTCCGGCCAAGGCGCGACCAAACGGCCTTGTTCAAGCTCTGCCCCGACGTAAAGACGCGGCACCAATGCAACACCCAAGCCGGCTAGCGCCGCCTCTATCAGCATGGAATGCAGATCGTAACGCGCGCCAACCGCGGAATTGGTCAGTACGATGCCAGCCTCTTGTGCATAAAGCTGCCACGCGTCCGGATTTTGTCGCCTGTGAAGGCGTGGCAGCTCATCTAGCGATATGTTCGCATCGGCGTCTGCGAGAAGCGCCGGACTACAGACGGGCACAAGCACCTCCTCCAGCAGGCGATGTAGATGCATACCCGCCCATGCTGGATGCTCAAAATGGATTGCTGCGTCGAAACCGCTACCGGCAAGAATGAAGGGTTCCATACGTTCGGCGATATGCACGGTAATGTTCGGATGCTTGTTTTGAAAGCGTTTCAGTCGAGGGATAAGCCAGCGGGTGGCGAAGGTCGGAATTGCGGCGATATCAATGCTCGCGCCCGCGATGGGCTGTCCCATCAGATATAGGCTGTCCCGTTCCAGCCGATCCAGAATCTCGCGAACCTGCACCGCGTATCGTGTGCCGCTGGCCGCAAGCCGTACCCGATTTCCAACGCGCTCGAACAGCGCGACGCCCAAAAACGCCTCCAATCGACCGATCTGACGACTGACCGCGCCCTCAGTCAGCGCTAACTCCTCGGCCGCGCGGGCGAAGCTGCCGTGTCGAGCCGCGGCCTCAAAAGCCAGGAGCGCGGAATTGCTTGGAATCTTACGTCGCATTGAAGTCTCGCCAATTGGTATGCGTTCGACGTCAGCTTGAGTAAACGTCACTGAAGGCTGACTTTATATCGCTATATACGCTGAAAATCTCAGATTAGCATTACCTTACTGCAATGAGCATGGATCATTTACTGCAATATGCTCGCCCGTCACGAAGGACAATCTGATGATCTACACCGTGGAATGCAGCTTCGCCGATCCCAACTGCGAAGCCGAATGGAACGACTTCTACAGCCTTGAAAAACTGCCCGCCCTCATCTCGGTCACTGGCTTCCACACGTCGCAGCGCTTCAAGTCGTTAAGCGATGGCTGCCCGGTCTACCTCGCCGTCCACACGATTGACAGTCTCGACGTCCTGACGGGCGAGGAATATCGCCAGAAAGGCGGTGGCAATTTTGCAAGGTGGCAGCAACACATCATCGACTGGCACCGAAATCTCTACAGCGATATCGGCCTCGCGCCGGCAGTCGATGCAGATGAACTCCTCGTGCTTTGCGCAGGCGGCCCCGAACCTCTGATCCAGATGGGCCTCACACCGTTGGCAATGCAAGCAGTTGCACTGGAGAAGTTTCCGGACCGCCGTTGGCTCGCAAGACTGCCCCGGCGAAACGCTCAGCTTGTCGAGAGCATGTCGGAAGGCATCCACCTTTACTCGCCGATGACGGAACAACTAACGTGTTCCCGCACCCTTTCGACCGAACAGGGAAAATAGGTCCGCGATGCCCAATGTCACCTTCTATATTCCTACGGGGCAAATGCCGTCTGACGAGAGGCTTACCGAGCTTTCCAGCGACTGCATCAAACTCTGTACGCGTGTCCTTGAAGCGGCACTCGAAAACGTTCATGTCGTCTATGTCGACGTTCGGCATGGGCACGGACATCCCGTCTTCGCAGAAGTCCAATATCGCTTTGAGACGTTCCGCACGCCCCCAGTAATGAACCAGTTCATGGAAGCCCTGGACGACGCCATCGCGCGCTGCACTGGTCTCACGGCGCGCATCCGTTGTTTTGGGTATGCCGCATCGAACATTCACGCCCGAAATTAGAAAGTCTTCCGGAGAAGAATTGTGTCCACCTTTACCTTTCCAAGTCAGCAAGTCGGGGATTTCACGATCACCGCAATCAGCGACGGCTACCTCACCGCTAGCCTGGACTTCCTCTCGAACATCGACCCGTCCGACGCCTCCAGAATGCAAAGTGATGCAGGGCAGAAGGAGCCTTCCGCCGTGCATATCAACTGCTATGTAGTACGCGAAGCGGGCCGCACCATTCTCATTGACGGTGGGGCTGGAGGCATCAAGCACTGGGGTGGCCGCCTGAAAACGAATTTATCGCTTGCTGGCGTCGAACCATCTGAGATAGACACAATCCTGCTCACACACGCCCATCCCGACCATGTCGGAGGGCTAGTGGACACAGCCGGACAAATTGCTTTTCCGAATGCCGAGCTTGTTGCTCATCAGCGAGAGGTTGAATTCTGGCAGGATGATGGAAATTTAAGTCATGCTAACGAACGTTCCCGAGGTAACTTCCTGATAGCGCGACAAGTGTTTGACGGCTATCGCAACAAGCTCCGCACTTTCGATGAGGGGGAAGTGCTTCCTGGTATCAGAGCGATGTCGCTACCGGGACACACAGCTGGACACTCCGGATATCTTCTCGAATCCCATGATCAGGGCCTGCTTGTCTGGGGAGATATTGTTCATTTTCCTCACATCCAGATTGAACGGCCAGACGTATCGATTGCATTCGATCAAGACCCTTCTCTGGCAGCCACCACACGATCACGGCTTCTCGACCTGGTCAGTTCGGAAGGACTTTTGATCGCCGGTATGCATTTGGGGGAACTCGGTTTCGCGCGAATAAAGCGAACGAGCGGGAGCTACGGTCTGCTTTACGAGAACGAAGCATGAGGCCGCGAACAGAAGCAACCATCTTCGACCGCCGCTTACGAAGGTCCGTACCTCGATAAGCAGCATCCAGGCTGCAGCGATCATGCCGGTCCAATCGCCTGTGTGGCTTAACACATCTGGCTCACTGAACTCCTTCACGTCGCGCAGAGCCGGCAAAATCCGCAGCGCGAAATTGCGGCTGACATGTCGCCACCACGTCTACGGAAGCTTCAGATTCATTACGGGTATAGCGTCCACGTAATGCAGACCATAAATAAGTTTTACTTTCCGATTTACCGTCGCGCCGCCATTGTGTGAGCCAGACAGCCAGTCTATAGCCACAATTCATGCGCTGCGCAGCCGCATTCATGGGAAACGTGGCTATCTCTTCAGATGACCATTTCTTAAGATTCCTTAAGGAATCGTTCATTGATCGTCGTCGTTCAGGGGCGGGATAGATTTCAGTACTCAAGCCGATCCCTGGACCGACGGTCAGACCAAAAAATGGAAAGGAGACAAATCGATGGAAAAGCGCATGATGACCTTGATGTTGCTCGCTGCGGCCGCATTGGCCGGCTGCGGAGGTGGAGATAACGTCAGCGCACCGACACCGCCAAAGCTACTGACGAACATCGCCGTGCCTAATGCTTCGAGCCCACCATTCAGTTTCGACATCGGCTACGTCGAGGCCGGCAAGTACTTTCTCGCCGACCGCAATAACAAAGCAGTCGATGTCGTGGACACCGGATCGAACACGTTGATCGCGCAGATCCCAGGGCCGTTCATCGGTGCCGGCGCCACGACAGACGAGTCCGGTCCAGACGGAATTGTAGGTATCACCGGCACGAACACGATCTATGTAGGCGACGTCGACTCAGTGAAGGTGATCGATACGGCTGCGCAAAAGACAGTCAACACAATCGTCATCAGTAATTCCGGATCGCGCGTCGACGAGGGCTGCTACGATCCTGATGACCACCTTGTGATGTTCGCAAGCCCCGGAGACTCGCCGCCGTTTGTCACGTTGATTTCCACGCTGACACAAAAGGCAGTGGCAAAGCTTCCATTCAACGGTTCGTCGGGGCTCGAAGCGTGCGCATATGATTCTGCCTCGAAGAGCTTTTTGATCAACAATGATGGGACTTCTGCCAATCCCGATGGCGAACTCGATGTCATTACCGCCAGTTCTGCAGTGGCAGGCAGTCCTTCTGTCAGCAAATCGTTTCCACTAGGGAAATGCGGACCGGCGGGAATCGTGCTTGGCCCGAATAACGACGTGCTCGTGGGATGCGATCCACCCGCGGGCGACCCGCTCATCACGCTGATCCTCGATCGTACGAGTGGCGCAATTCAAGCCAGCCTGCCATTTGGCGGGGTGGACCAGGCCAGTTACGATCCGGCTTCCAACCGCTATTTCCTCCCGGCCCGGCACTACGTCACGAGCGGTGTCGCTGCAGCGTCGGGATTTAGCCCGCAGATGGGCGTAATCGATGGCGCGTCACGGCAGTTGCTCTTCAAGATTCCGGTGGGCACAGGCGCGCACTCTGTCGCGATCGACAGCACGCTTGGGCAAGTGTATGTGCCGTTCCAGCCCGGCGCGGCAGGATTCCCGAACGGGGGGATCTCAGTGTTCTCGACTCATTAGTCTTTCCGATGTGGGTCATCGCCTAGCGGGATGGATTGAATGACGATTGCCGCAGACCGGTCAAAACCACAACTGCGTGCCACGCGATTGAAGCGCTTTGCCGCTCTGCGCTTATTTGCGCCGGGTTGTCATCTTTAACAACTGTTATTGGCCGGCGGCCGGCGACACTACGCTCGGGGTCGCCAGCGTGTTGTGGCTCCCGGGAACGTTGGTGAGGGACGTTGAGCTATTGCTCGGGCTATTCGGCAGGCCCGAGTTCGGCGACATGGCGCCCATGCCGCTGTCCGAGTTGGTGACACCAGGCGCGCCGTAGCCGCTCGTTGTAGTGGCCGGGGACACGGCGGCCGGCGACACGGTGCTCGGGGTCGCCAGCGTGTTGTTGCTCTGTGCATAAGCGCCGCCCGACAGCGTGAGTGCGGCGACGGCCGCAATTAATGTGCTGGTTGCCTTGTTCATGACCCGTTCCTCCTTGATTGGACTCTAATTTAAATACAAACGATATGCCCACAGTGCCCTCTATGTCCCAATCGGCTCAAGCCACGTGCGATAAGGCTTCTGAGGCCGGTATTGCACAGTATTGATGATTACAATGCGCCGACAGCGCGAAATCGGGTCCATAGCAGGTGATACAAAGTTTAGGAAAGCGGCCGCTGATAATTAAGCGCATTGTTCGCAAGGGTGAATTTCAATTTCCGGAATTACGCCTAATGCGTCCCGGTCCCCAAGCTCAGGCCGGCGTGGTTCGGCATTGCGCGTAGCACGCTACGTGACCCGCGAGGAAACTGATTGGGCTGTGTGGATAGCGAACAGCCACGCATGTCATTGCTGACGAGCACGTAGTTGAGGTGCGCGCGTAGTTAATGGTACGTCGTCGTAGACGACTGCAGCTTGGTCAGCGCGCCGCGTTTAAATCGGAACCAGCCTTGCGAGCTTTGCATCACGACTTCATCGCCTTGCCAGAAAACGCGCTTGACTGTCATGCGCTCACCCAAATGCTGGACAAGTGGCGGACGGCGGCGGAAGTCGTACAGCACCGGGCCGGAATCAGTCTGCACGAGCGTGCGCGTGACGGTGTCATTTGCGTTGTCGACGTCATCGAAATGCATGAGTGTGTTCGCGCCGAAGCGATCGAAAATTTCCTTGTCAAGCATCCCCACGAAATCGCGGTCAATGCGCACGAATTGCAGATTGCCCGAGGGGGTGACGAGCGGGCCGGACGCGTTGCTTTGCGCATGAACGCAAGTCGCGAAAGAGGTGGCTGCGATCGCAGCGAGGAATAGTCGTCTCATGTTTCCTTTTAGATGCAGCGGCGTCTCCGACGACGGAGCACGACCTGTAATCGCTCCGTGGGAACATTGTCGTCAATTTTGGTCGGCATGTCGAAGGCCTGCAAATGACTCCCTTAGCGGGATGGTGAAACGCGCGAAGGGACTGGCGAGATCAATACGCCTTGAAGCTTTCGGTGCGTGCCATCAATGCCAGTCCAATAACGGCAATACCCGCGAAGAGCGCTGGCAGCAGGAAAACATTGGGAAGACCCAGGAATGCGACCCCGAAACCGCCTGCAATGCCTCCTAACGCCGAGGAGAGAGCCGTCGAGCTCATGAAGATTGCCGACGCCGTTGCTACCGCGTTGGGAAGCAGGCGTTGAGCAACGATGATGCCCAGAACCATAAATATGCCCCAAACACCACCCATGAGGATCTGTCCGGCGAACATACCTGCTGCGGACGACCAGAGCACAAAGCAAAGATTGGCAAACACCCCCATGGCAGCCGCGATACACATCAACCAGACGTTGCCAAGCTTGCGGCCCAGCCCGATGCTGAAGGGCATGATGAGTAGCTCGATGAATGGCTGTATGCCGATGACCGCTCCCCGTACGGCCGGGCCTAGCTTGAGGTGTTCTTCCATGTAGATCAGCAGGAAGCCGTACTTCACAGGCTCCCCTGCGTAGACCATGACGAAGAGTCCTGTGAACGTCAGCAGTGGAAGCATGGCACGTAGGCTGGAGTGACGCGCGGGCTCACTCGCCGACTCCGGCTTGAGCCTGGCGGTCGGGTTCAGCGTTCCGAGAGGTGCGATCTGTAAAAGCATGCAGATGGCGGTCATCCAAAGCATGGAGCGCAGGCCATAGGCAGCCGCCACCCACGCGCCCAGGACAGGCCCGATGATCCATCCGCCGGTAAGCGCCATACGGATGATGGCAACGACACTTTCATTTGCGTCGCCGGGCTTGTCGCTGAGTTCATCGTGGACCGCCGCAAAAATTTGCGAGGCGGTAGCACCGGAAACGGCCAGCAAAGCGACGGCGATGATGAAGGGCATCCAGATCGAACTAGAGAGGGCCAGCCCCGCCCAGCCCACAAAGCCCGCCGCTGCACACATGCGAAAAAGACCGAGGCGATTCCCTGTGCGATCGGAGTAGCGGCCGACGAAATACCCCGCGACTGGAGCCGCAAGGCTGGTCAGGTAATAAAATCCCGCCAACGGCAGCGAGGCGCCGAGTTCCCTCACCAGGAACAGAACGATCTGTGGTGCAGCCGCCGACGCGCCGAGACCCGACAGAAACATCGCAATCGTTGCGCCGAGAAAAAGCCTCGAAGCTGCAACTTGACGCAATGCAGATTGGCTACCGGTTCGGTCAGACATCGTGACAGATTGACTATCGCTTTGGTCAGACATTGTGAAACGCCCCCCGGTTGTGGTCCTGAACCTGTTCGGCAGCGACGGTCCGTCCGGCGCGCACGCTGCAGATTATCGCGATCGCTTCCCGATTGCTATGATCAGGTCGAACTGGTCACTTCCACATTACCGAAACAACGGGCTGAGGCTTGAAGTTGCAAACGCTCGAGCAGTCCGCGTTCTCGTTAATAGCCGTCATCCGATCCGATGGTCGCGATGGCAGCAAATGGCTGAAGCCGGCAGTTCATTGTCGAACCGGGCCGGGGGAGTCCCGAGTTTGCTTCGGATTTCCGTAGTCGCCCCCTGAGCAGATCGTCGGGTATGGTGAAAGCGGCCCGTTGCGGCCTATCTGCAGCAGACGCAGCCATGCTCGGCTCGAGCGTCGGTCCTATAGACTTTTTAAATGGATCTAGCCGTATCGCTCAGCCATTTCTTTCAGTTAGATAATGCTCGCGACCTCGTCAAGCATTGCGTTAAGCGCGCAGGCCGCTACTGAACGCAGTTTTTTTCAGGGCGGCCCACAATATTCGCATTCCTGAAACGTCTTCAGACGCATGGAACCGCCACGCACCACGGACACGATGACCGATCGAGACAGCGACATCACCGCGACCGTGGTGCGTGAGCGCACGAAGCTCGTCAATTTTATCCGGCGTCGCATCCGCGATCCAAACGACGCCGAGGACATCCTGCAGGATGTTTTCCACGAATTCGTGCAGGCTTACCGCCTTCCCGCTCCGATTGAACAAGCGAGCGCGTGGCTGTTCCGTGCCGCACGCAACCGCATCATCGACCGTTTTCGCAAGAAGAAAGAGCAGCCGTTGCCGGAGCTGTCACAGGATGACGATGACACCGGAAGTGAGTATCGCCTCGATCTCGCCCTACCAGCACACGACGCAGGTCCCGAAGCCCTCTACGCTCGCACTGTACTGCTCAAGGCCTTGCAGGATGCGCTCGATGAATTACCGCCCAATCAGAGCGAAGTGTTTATTGCGCACGAGCTGGAGGGGCGGTCCTTCAAAGACATGGCGGCGGAAAGCGGTGTCACGCTCAATACGCTGCTCGCGCGCAAACGCTACGCGGTCTTGCATCTGCGTGTCCGACTGCAGGCCATTTATGACGAACTGGATATTTAGAGGACTCGACGGATGAATTATCGAATCAGATGTGCCGGTAAAGCACTGCTCGTGGTGGTCGGCATAGGCGTGCTCGGGTGCGCGGTCACGCTTCTATGGAATTGGGTGATTCCGGCGTTATTCGTTGGCGCCCGTACCATCGACTTCGCACATGCACTTGGCTTGCTGGTTCTGAGCCGCATCCTGTTTGGCGGATTCCGCGGACACGGTGGCTGGCGCGGTCGACGGCATTGGCGCAAATGGGATGCGATGACACCAGAAGAACGGGAACGATTCCAGGCGGCGAGAGGGTCACGTCCGACCCGGCCGGCGGAAGATTGAGCATGCGCGAGAATTGAAGACCGGCCACAACCGGAACAAGCCCGTCACGGCGCATGTCGCGCGGCGGTGTGCCCTGCACGGGCGATCAGTTACCTGGGAGAGCGTATGACATTACCTGCCACAATGCTTCTGCAGCGGCTTCACGAACAGAGCCAGACAGAAGTGATTGCCCGCGCACGGGCGCAGTTCCAGGGATCGAGCGAGGAGTTCCTGACTCTCGCAGAGGAATACGACACGCTCGCACCTCGACTACGCGGACGGTTTCTCGAAACGCTCGGACTATCCAGCGAAGATTTCGAATCCTCGCAAGGCACGCCTCTGTCGTTAGCCGTGTCAGCAGAGACGGGACGATTTTTGCGCAACATGGTGCTTTCGCACAAGCCGGCTCGAATTCTCGAACTCGGCAGCTCCTGCGGCGTATCCACGCTGTATTTCGCCGAAGCCCTTCACACGTTGGGCAACGGCACGGTTGTCGCAACTGAACTCGACCCTGCAAAGTGCGCACAACTCCGGGCTCACGTCAGAACGGCGGGCGTAGACGCCTATGTCGACCTTCGGGAGGGTGATGTCTTCCAGACCGTTTCCGAATTAGACGGCGCTTTCGACATGGTATTTATCGACGTATGGGCCAACACGTATCTGAATCTGTTCAAGCAGATTGAGCGGCTGCTACGCCCGGGATCCATCGTTCTCGCCGACAACATGTACACCGCTGAGGACGCCGTTCGACCATACAAGCAGTACCTCGACGACAATCCGCGCTTTTCAAGCACGACGCTGGACTTTGAATCGGGGATCGAATTTACAGTCGTCGTTTCCTAAGCTGATGTGCGGCGGACGCCAGTCGGAAGTCCTCGATTCCTGGAAATCGCAATCACCTGCCCCTCAATGCGACGAGACGAACCTTGACTCCGGAAAGGCTGGAGGCAGCGCGAAGCTCTCGCGAAGGCGTTTCGTCTCCGCGGCAGGCGTTCGGCCAAAGAGCCGCTTGAATTCCCGATTGAATTGAGAAGGGCTGGCATAGCCGACGGCATGACATGCCGCCTCAGCAGTCATGCTTTGGCGCACCATTAGCAAGCGAGCCTGATGCAATCGAGTGGATTTCACGTACTGCATCGGCGACGTACTCGTGATAGCCTTGAAGTGGCTGTGGAACGTAGGAACGCTCATCCCGGCCTGGTTTGCCAAGCTGGGAAGATCTAGCGGCTCTGCATAGGTCGCATGGATACGCTCCAGCGCTTTCCCAATCTTCCCGAATTGACCTTGCATCGCTAAAGCCGCACGCATTGTGTTGCCTTGTCCGCCGGTAAGAACACGGAAATACAATTCACGCACCAGTCCCGGACCAAGGATTGCGGCGTCAAGTGGCCGGTTCATTGCCTCCAGAAAGCGCAGTACAGACTCTCGCATCGGCGCATTCATTGGACTCGACATCATGGTCTGCGGCACGTCGCCTGACGATGACAAACCATGACGATCTATCTGAATCATGAGCTCGGCCGCTACCTGAAAGTCCAGATGCAGATACAGGGCCAGTAGCGGACGCTCGGGCGTCGCATCGGTCTCCATCGTGAAAGGGACCGGCACCGCAACAGCCAGATAGTGCTGCTCGTCATACACATAAACCTGGTCACCCAGATATCCCCGCTTTCTACCCTGGCAGACGATCACAATGCCGGGATCGTATAGCACCGGCGTGCGAGACAACGCCCGATCCGAGCGCAGGATTCGCACATCGTGCAACGCAGTCAGGTTGTAGCCTTCCTGCGGAGCCAGCGCAGTCAGCAAGGCCACCATCCGGCGCTGTTCACGTGCACTGGCAGAGGGAACACGTTGCTCGACGCGCTCTTTGCGGGCCGCTTTGTTCATAGAAATAGGCAATAAATACAGAAAATCTGGTCTGATTTCCAGGGAATTTTCAGAATAACATGCAACTCTCCCAACCAGCGCAGGAGTGTTTGCAATGCCATCAACCAAAACCATGCTTATCACGGGCGTCAGTAGCGGCTTCGGACGCGCATTGGCCGAAGAAGCGCTCGCCGCAGGGCATCGGGTCGTCGGCACGGTACGAAGCGAGCAGGCAAAACAGCGCTTTGAATCGCTTGACTCTGCAAGCGCATTCGGTCGAGTCCTTGACGTTACTGATTTCGATTCAATCGAAGGTGTCGTCAACGGAATTGAAGCTAGCGTGGGACCGCTGGACGTACTGGTGAACAACGCCGGTTACGGTCACGAGGGCGTCATGGAAGAGTCGCCGCTTGCTGAAATGCGTCGGCAATTCGACGTGAACGTGTTCGGTGCTGTTGCCGTCATGAAGAGCGTATTGCCGTATATGCGCGAACGGCGACGCGGACATATTCTCAACATCACATCGATGGGCGGCTTCACCACCATGCCGGGAATCGCCTACTACTGCGGCAGCAAATTCGCATTGGAGGGAATCTCCGAGGTCCTCGGTAAAGAAGTCAAGCCGTTCGGCATCCACGTGACCGCAGTGGCACCTGGGTCTTTTCGCACTGAGTGGGCCGGTCGTTCGATGGTTCGAACGCAGCGCTCGATCCCGGACTACGATTCTCTGTTCGACCCGATCAGAAAAGGGCGGGAAGAGAAAAGCGGCAGGCAACTCGGGGATCCTGTGAAAGCTGCACGTGCCATGTTGTCCGTTATCGAAAGCGACGAGCCGCCATCGCATCTTCTGCTAGGAAGTGATGCGCTCGGTTTGGTCCGGGAAAAGCTATCGTCGCTCAGTGCAGAATTTGACGCGTGGGAAGCTGTTACTAGATCGACGGACGGATGAGTACGCGTAGCGCCCGTATTTGGGAACGGTCTGAAGCGGCGCATTAGCAATGAACAGCGTCGGATGGCCGGTTGCGGATACGCCGCCGATGCCCGGCCGTCTTACCGACGACGTATTTGAATGACGGGTTGCGGCCGAACCAGGAAGTTCACCGTTGATCGAAACGCGGACTGACTGGTTATTGCCCAATACCGCCATCCGTCTGCAATTTATGAAGTACCTGCATCGCCGTCTCTGCCGATTCGAGCGGAACAAAAATATGATCGTGGTACGCACCCGCCACCACGTTACAGCTGATGCCGGCATACCCCAATGCACTGGCGAATGCCGCGGTCAACCCCACCGCATCCAAGGCTGAATTCACGGTCAACGTAATCCAGGCACATTTGAACAAGGCATTCAAACCGCTCCTCGCCGCGTCCGTCTCACTCGTAATGACCGACAACCCCTCAGGCTCCCGGATTGACGCAACGATGACGGACGGGTCAATGGCATGACCGTCCTTGACCGAAGCAAACACAAACACGCCCGGGTTAAGCACCGGCTTCAACGTTTTTAATAGAACAGACAGATCGGAAACCGGGTTCATTTAACCTCCTGCACAGCATCGCTCCATGTCACTCATGGCTTCGTTGAGTTTAGGGCTCGGCGTCTAAACCGTATAGGGGGAAGATTCGGATGACCGATTGTCGATGATTTAGCCGGTCCCGCTCAAACCGTTCCCAACTGCCTGGGTCCCGCCGATTCATGCCAGGCGGATCCATAACGATTTTGGGGTCTCGCTACCCAGAACGATTGTTTGTCACTGGGTAGGGACAGGTATGAAATACGGCCTGTGATAACCCATGCAACGGGAAAAACGTGGACACGGTGAAAATTCTCGACGAAGGGAAAGCGGTTTCGCTTACTTTTCGCGGCGGCAGGGAGCGGCGCTTTCACGCGATCTGGCTACGAGACAATGCGCGCGATGAATCGACCCGGGCACCGGGTAACGGCCAACGGCTGATCACGCTCGGAGAGATTTCGGCGGACGTTCGTATTGCCGCTGCCTCGGTGGACGAGCGAACGCTGCGCGTGACATTCCAGCCCGACGGCAGGGAGATCGTCTACGACATCCACTGGCTCGCCGAACATGCCTATGACGGCGTGCATTCTCGCGCGCCAGGCTGGGTCTCGACAGAAATCGAAACATGGGACGCGGGTTTGGGCCAGCGCGTGCCGTGTGCGGATTTCTCGACAGTCAGCCGCACCGACGGTGCGCTTGGCGACTGGCTTTACGATATTCGGCGTTTCGGTTTCGCAAAGTTGACCGGAGGGCCCGTGAAAATCGGCGCGCTTCTCGAGGTTGTCGCCTTGTTCGGCTATGTCCGCGAAACCAACTACGGCAAGGTCTTCGAAGTGCGTACCGAAGTGAACCCGAACAATCTCGCGTTCACAGGGCTTGGCCTGCAAGCCCATACCGACAACCCCTATCGCGACCCTGTGCCTACCCTGCAGGTGCTTTACTGCCTGGAAAATTCAGCCATCGGCGGCGAGAACATGGTGGTGGATGGTTTTCGCGCGGCCGAGCGACTCAGGCAGGAAAGCCCGCGAGGCTTCGATCTGCTGTCGCGCTACTGTGCACGCTTCGAATACACCGGCAGTGCTGGCGTTCATCTTCGCTCACGCCGCCCGATGATCGAACTGATGCCCGATGGCGAACTCGTCGGCGTGCGGTTCAACAACCGGTCGGCCAGCGCGATCGTCGATGTGCCTTACAACGACATGGACGACTACTACCGCGCATACCGTCGGATGAGCGACCTGATCGACGAGGAGGATATGCAGGTGACATTCAAGCTGCAACCCGGCGAATGTTTCATCGTCGACAACACCCGCGTGCTTCACGCGCGCAGAGGGTACTCGGGGGCCGGTTCCCGCTGGTTGCAAGGATGCTATGCAGACAAGGACGGCTTGCTGTCGAAACTGGCAGTCGTGGAAAAGCAACGGGAACGGGCGTGATGACAGCATCGATCAGACAGTCGCTGAGCGCCGACAACATTGTTGCCTTCATCGGCGATATCTTTGCGCGTCGCGGCGGCGAGGAATATCTCGGCGAAGGCGTCACGATGGCGGAACACATGCTGCAGGCCGCGCATCTTGCCGAACAGAGTGGCGGGAGCGACACGATTATCGTGGCGGCACTACTACACGATATTGGTCACTTCACCAGCGAGTTTGGTGCGTTCTCGATGAACGATACGCAGGACCGTTATCACGATGCGGCGGGTGCAGTGATAGTTGAGCGGTTTTTTCCCCGTGTCGTGACCGACTGCGTTCGCCTGCATGTCGCGGCAAAGCGCTATCTCTGTGCCGTCGATCCGCACTATTTCGCGAAACTGTCCCCTGCGTCCGTCCATTCGCTTCGGCTCCAGGGCGGTCCAATGACGGATGAGGAGATTGCCCGCTTCAGCCAGAACCCTAATCTCGAGGATGTGATCAAGGTTCGTCGGGTGGACGATGCGGGGAAGATCGCTGGAGCACACACACCCGACTTCGCACATTACGCGCCCTTGGTCCAACGAATCGTGGACGCGCATTGTATGAAATGAATACAGCCGGTTCGACCGGGAGCCCGATGGCAGCGTGACGCGGCTTCCCATCCTGCCTTATCGTTTTTCCGGTTCTTTCGTATCGACATTTCAACGAACCCAGTTTAACGATAAAAGACTCAACCCCATTGATTTCGGGTAACTCAGAATCAATGGGGTAATCGTGTTTTATATTAATTTATTTATTCAACGACAATAAAATTCATTTCGATGTCATGGATATGACACGAGATCTGAATAATATAGATGGCACCCGGCATGAATGTTTTGAAATTTATTTATATTCATTGCGGCAAGAATTTTTTAGTGTTCCATTGATACTGTTCCGATGCGCCAAAGAGGTCCGAGGGCATGTATCGCGCTCACCTCCATGTCCTCGACCGAGGCCATGCCGCGTCGAGACGCAGGAGATTGGGTTACTGCTTTCTGCTCATCTGACGCAATTGGGCACACGTCAAATCAGGCTCTGAATCTATACCATGCGCCAGTTGGAATGGCGGGATTCTTTTAACGTATTCATTAACGCGTGCTTTTTAAAATTGGAAGGCGGAATCAGATGGCGTCAATCCATTGGCTTCGTCATTTCGTGTGCTCTGGCATGAATTCGGAAAATGAGAAAACGACAGGTCGCAAGGATAAACGAGGTGCAATTCCCCAAATATAGGATCAACGCATGTGGAGATTGCCGTTTCTCCGCCTGCCGCGCCCTGCTATAGGGATACGGCATTCGTTCTAGCCAACGCACCGTGCGGTGATCCTGCTGGATGCAATCGGGAAGAATCCTTCCCTTATCAGGAGAAAAATCATGAAGCTCTATTGGACGAACAGTCTGAGGTTGAGGGTCGCGTGTCTTTCGGCGCTTGGCATAGCGAATGTGTTCGGAATCAGTGCGGCGTGGGCCGAGCCTTCCGCGCAGCTGGTTGCTGCCGCGAAGGCGGAAGGGCAACTGACGTTGATGGGGCTTCCGCGCGACTGGTGCAACTACGGCGAGCTTCTAGATGATTTCAAGGCGAAGTACGGTCTCAAAGTCAGCGTGCTGAATCCGGACGCCGGGTCAGGCGACGAAGTCGAGGCGATCCGCGCCAACAAAGGCAATAACGGTCCGCAGGCACCGGACGCGATCGACGTCGGTCTGTCCTTCGCGCCCAAAGCGAAAGCAGAGGGCCTGCTAGCACCGTACAAGGTGTCGACGTGGGACACCATTCCCGTGGAAGCAAAGGATGCCGACGGTTACTGGGCCGGCGACTACTATGGCGTGCTGTCATTCGAGGTGAACGCCGATCTCGTCAGCAAGGTTCCGACCGACTGGGCCGATCTGCAGAAGTCCGACTACTCCAGCTCGGTGTCGCTGGCAGGCGATGCGCGCGTATCTAATCAGGCAATTCTTAGCGTATTCGCCGCAGGTCTGTCGCGTGCGCACGGCGACGTTGCGAAGGCCGGTGAGGCAGGCCTGCAATACTTCGCAGAGTTGAACAAATCTGGCAACTTCGTCCCCGTGATCGGGAAAGAATCGACGCTCGCGCAAGGCACCACGCCGATTCTCGTTCGCTGGGACTACAACGCGCTCGCGGATCGCGATTCGCTGAAGGGCAATCCGAAGGTGCTGGTCGTGGTGCCGAAGAGCGGTGTGGTCGCCGGTATGTACGCGCAGGCGATCAGCGCGTATGCGCCGCACCCGAATGCAGCGAAGCTCTGGATGGAATACCTCTATTCCGACAAGGGCCAGTTGACCTGGCTGAAGGGCTATTGTCATCCGGTTCGCTTCAAGGATCTGACCGCAAATCACAAGGTTCCTGCGGATACGCTGGCGAAGCTGCCACCGAGTTCCGCGTATGAAAAAGCGGTATTCCCGACTCTCGATCAGCAGGACGCGTTCAACGCCGTCATCACCAAGCGCTGGGACAAAGCGGTTGGCGCGAACATCAAGTGATGGGGGGAAGCGACGGGTTGGCGTTATCCTTAGCCGTCGCAGATGCACGCGCCGGCCGCATTCGTGCGCCGTTCATTCGTGCATTGGTGACAGCTCGGCACGAATATCTTTCAGGTAACGGGACTTCGATCCACTCATGAACAAGCCGACTAACGGACTTCCGCCCCTGGAATGGGTCCGCGTGTTCGAAGCGGCAGGCCGCCTCGGCAGCTTTACCGCGGCGGCGAACGAACTGGGGCTGACCCAGGCGGCGGTCAGTCAACGCATCAGGAATCTGGAAACGCGACTTGGTGCCCCGCTGTTTGACCGGCAGGCTCGGGGAGTTGCATTGTCGATGCAGGGCGAAGCCTGGCTGCCGCACATCCAGGCGGCGTTCGGGCAGTTGCTCGGCAGTACCGCCAATCTGTTCGAGTCGCCGCGTCAGAAGATTACCGTTGCAGCGTCCGCGTCGGTAATCGAACTCTGGATTGCGCCGCGGCTGCCGGCAATCACTGCCGCGTTGCCGAATGTCCAGCTCACGTTCGAAACCGTGCAGCGTCTTCCTGACTACGGAATGGCTGATGCGGACTTCGAAATCCGCTTCGGTGACGGCCTTTGGCCCGAACGCAGGGCGAAGCGGCTCTTCACGGAAGAGCTCGCGCCGCTTGCCGCGCCGGCCTTCCTGGGGAAAAGAAAGAGCGGCTGGGAGCATCTGCCGCTGATCGCGACTTCCGGTCCACGTGTGGGCTGGCGCGACTGGCATGCCGCCAACGGTACGTCGCTGCCGCCCGTACCCTCGTTCCGGTTCGATACGTTCGTACTGGCGCTGCGTGCTGCCGAAGCCGGCGCGGGTGTGTTGCTCGGTTCGCTTCCGTTATGTGAGCTTGCGCTCGCCTCCGGTAACCTCAAGCGTCTGACGAAAAACACACTCGCGATGGAACACACCTACTGGATCACCTGGCCGGCGACCGTGCCGGATTATGCCGAACATCAGAAATTGATCGACTGTTTGACTGAACCGTCGTAGCCAGTGTTTATGGCGTTCCGTGCGCAATAGGAATGTTTGCCAGATGCAAGTGCGATGCGCGAGGCAGGACTCGTCAAACGTGGCGCAGACCACCGCACTCACCAGCAGAAGAAGCAATGCACCGCCTCATTGATCTTTCCCACGAGTTGTCTTACGAGGCTCTCGAGTCGAGTTTTATCCCGACGGTGTCGATTTGATCAGCCTGTCATAGTCGACTGGCATGATGCATGGTCGCCTGTCCGGCGCGTACTGCGCCCAGACCGGGCAAAAAAACCGCCTCCACGAATTTTGCCCGGATAGCCTATGTGCAGGCGGCACCGCGCGCTTGCATCGCAGATCCACTAGGACAACAAGGAATCGAGTACATGAGCTTCGTGCACTTTATTGGCGGGGAAAAAGGCGGGGTGGGAAAATCGCTCGTCGCCCGCGTTCTGGCGCAGTACTTCATCGACCGCAATTTGCCGTTTCTTGGCTTCGACACTGACCGCTCGCACGGAGCGCTGCTGCGCTACTACGCCGATTTCACCGCGCCAGCCACGCTCGACGGCCACGACAGTCTCGACCCGGTTATCGAGCATGCTCTCGAACAGCCCGAACGCCGCATCCTTGTCGACCTCGCAGCGCAGACCCAGCAATCGGTCTCGAGGTGGTTCGACAACTCTGACGTGCTCGGTATTGCGCAGGAAAACGGTATTGCACTCACGTGGTGGCAGGTCATGGATGCGGGCCGCGATTCGGTCGACCTGTTACGGCAATGGCTCGATCAGTTCGGTGGCAAGTTGCCCCTCGTGATCGTGCTGAACGAAATCCGGGGCGAGCGCTTCGAATTGCTGGAAACATCAGGCCAACGTCAGCGCGCGGAAGCGCTTGGTGCGAAGGTCGTTTCGCTGCGCCATCTTCCCGACACGACGATGCAGAAAATCGACCAGAAAAATTCGAGCTTCTGGGCCGCGGCACATCATCCGGATCGCGCGAGCACCGGTCTTGGCATGCTTGAGCGCCAACGGGTCAAGGTCTGGCTCAACCGCGTTTATGAGGAAATCGACAAGGTCGCGCCCTAACCCTGACAGGAAGCATCACAGTCGCTCGTGAGTGGCCGCTTTCGCGCCGCCTCAAACTGGCGAAGCCGACCCGCTGCCGTCATGCTCACCGTGGCGTTGATGATGCCCGCTCTCAAAGTTGAGCTGCCAGGGCATAACTCAGGCGATGACCTTCTCCCCGGCAGCCTGCTCGCGCAGGCTACGGGCTTCGTCGCGCAGGAACTGCTGGTAATCGTCCAGATCGCCGTCGAAGGGCTCGACGCCACCCTTGGTGACGAGCCAGAACTCGTCACATACCGCGCGCAGCAGTGACCGGTCGTGACTGACCAGCAACACTGTGCCTTCGAATTCGTTGAGTGCCATGCCTAGCGCTTCGCGTGTGGCCAGGTCGAGGTGGTTGGTAGGCTCGTCGAGCAGCAGCAGGTTAGGACGCTGCCACACGATCATGCACAACACGAGCCGCGCCTTTTCGCCGCCGCTCATGGTGCCGACCGCCTGATGGACCATGTCGCCACTGAAGTTGAAGGTGCCGAGGAAGGTGCGAAGCGATTGTTCGGTGCCACTCTGGCCGGGGGCACGCATGTGCGCCGGCGTGTCCTTCGCAAGGCGGATCATGTGTTCCAACGGCGTGTCGAGAGGACGCAGCACGTCGAGTTCCTGCTGTGCGAAGTAGCCGATGTTCAGGCCTTTGCCTTCGCTGATTTCGCCGGCAATCGGCGCCAGCTCGTGCGCCACCGTCTTCACCAGCGTGGACTTGCCCTGGCCGTTGGCACCGAGAATGCCGATGCGCTGCCCGGCCAGCACGGATCGGCTGATGCCCCGCACGATGACCGTGGGCGGCGTGCCCGGCGGTGCGTCGGTCGGTGCCGGGTAGCCGAAGCTAGCGTCCAGCATCGACAACAGCGGGTTCGGGACGTTAAGCGGCTCCTTGAACTCGAAGGTGAACTCTGCGTCGGCAAGCACGGGTGCGATCTTCTCCATGCGTTCGAGCGCCTTGACCCGGCTCTGCGCCTGCTTCGCCTTCGAGGCCGTGGCCTTGAAACGGTCAATGAATTTCTGCAGGTGGGCGATCTTGTCCGCCTGCTTGGCCATCGAGGCCTGCTGCAACAGCATCTGCTCAGCGCGCATGTCTTCGAACTTGCTGTAGTTGCCGCCATAACGCACGAGCTTGGCGTTGTCGACGTGCACCGTCACCTGCGTCACCGCGTCGAGGAATTCGCGATCGTGGCTGATCACGACCAGGGTTCCTTGATAGCGCTTGAGCCAGGCTTCCAGCCAGACCAGCGCGTCGAGGTCGAGGTGATTGGTCGGCTCGTCGAGCAACAGCAGGTCGGACGGGCACATGAGCGCGCGCGCCAGCTGCAGTCGCATGCGCCAGCCGCCGGAGAAGCTGTTGACTGGCTGGCTAAGCTGCGCAGCACTGAAGCCAAGGCCCTGGATCAGCGCTTGGGCACGCGCGGGGGCATCATGTGCACCAGCGTCGTGCAGGGCCATGTAGGCGTGCGCCATGCGCATGCCATCGTCGCTGGCCTCAGCGGCGGCTACTTCGGCCTGCGCGGCCAGCAGTATGGTGTCGCCCTCGATGACGAAGTCGGTCGCACTCTGCTCGGTCTCCGGCATCTCCTGCGCAACCTGGCCCATCTTCCATGCAGCGGGAATCGAGAACTCGCCGCCGTCTTCGTGCAGCGTGCCGTTGAGAAGGCCGAAGAAGGACGACTTGCCGGCGCCATTGCGGCCGACGAGACCAATCTTTTCGCCGGGGGTGAAGGTGACGGACGCGCTGTCGAGTACGACATTGACGCCACGGCGCAGCGTGACATTACGGACGGAAATCATAAGGAGCTACTTCGAAGAGGACAGGCATGATAGCCGACCGGACGCGCAAGGCTGTCTCTTTTCTGGCCGCACGAGTAAAGAGCCACCTGCGCTTTGCGGCGCCCACCGGCCACAAAGCAAGGCGGGCTCTGGCGCACCGGGCGTTCCGGCGCGGGGCCAGCGAACATCCGGTGAATGACGGCTCCTGGCCGAATTTTGCCTGTCAGCGATCGGCAGCATCCGACCCGTTTGAGACATTCACTCAATGTCAGTCGAACGACTGCTTAAGCGCGCGAGTGAGACATTCGGACGACCGTATATTCAAGGACATCACGAACGCTATTGGCGACGCGGCAGGCGCACAGCAAACACGGTTTCTGTCTCATCGGACTGTGCCTCGATCTCGCCCCCATGGGCTTTGGCAATCTCGCGGGCGATATACAGACCGAGCCCCAGGTTGCCGTCGGCGTTATATGAGTCTGTTTGATTCAGGCCACGCTGAAGCGGGTCGAAGATCCGTTGCAGAGTCGTTCGATCGATGGCAGGTCCCTGGTTTCTGACCTCGAAACGAACTTTCCGCTCTTCGCCGGTCACTACCACCCGTACGGGCGCGCCCGGCGCCCCGTATTTGATCGCATTCAACACCAGGTTGCCGAGCAGCTGCTGCAAACGGCGGCCGTCCCAAACTCCCCGACAATCCCCTTCCACTTCCAGATCGATCTGACAGTCTGGGTGCGCTGCCCGCAACTGGTCGAGCTCGTCGGCAAGCAGTTTCTCCAGGTCGCCATCTGTCGGCACGATATTGATCCCCAAACCCAGCCTGGTTCGATTGAAATCAAGCATGTCGTTCAGAAGGGCCTGCATGCGAGCGCCGCTCCTGATCAAGCGGGATGCGGCTACGGAAACCTGCTCCCCAGCGTTGAGTGCCGACAGATATTGCGCCGTCATCAGGATGGTCTGAAGCGGGCTACGCATATCGTGCCCGAGCATGCCAAGTAAAAGATTGCGAGCCTGATCGACCTGCGCGCTGAAATATCCGACCGATTCGGCAAGCGCCTGGTCGATGGCCTCGTTGAACCGGATGACATCCTCCGGATGTGGGGCTTCGGGCCAACATTCGTCGATCCAAAGGCGCAGGACGCTCGCGCGCAAGGCGCGGTACTCCGCAGCCAGCTGGTTGATGTCGAACCCGCCTCGCGCGCGCAGAAGCGCATGCGTCTGCGCAGCCGTCTCGGGAGCCCCAATCAGTACGGGGGCTCGCCCCATCGACTTTTCGGCTTGCGCTTTCCTTGTCTGGGCGGTCGACAGATCCTTCGCTACGGCGTGCAGAATCTGTTGCGCATGGTCTCGCAGAGCGAGCGATTTCATGTCCCCGGTTGCCGGCAACAGCGTAGCGGCGAAGGTCTCCCACTGCACCAGAATCGTTTCAATCTCGCGTAGGATGAAGTCAGCCAATCGCATGTTTACCCTCAAAGAAACGGAAAAAATCAGTAGGGGCAGATCCCTGAATCTATATTACGCCCAAGTAGCTGTTCTGATTCTATCGGGTCCCTAAATTGCGTGACATCAGGGCAACCTACAGGAACCCAATGTCCACTGCGAAAGCCGAGCGCTTACTCATCGCGGACGACGACCCGGATTTGCTCGATGCCTACGTGCTGTTCTTCGAGGCTTACGGTTACACCATCCAAACGGCTGTAGACGGTGTCAGCGTACTCGCAGCGTATTACGCGTGGCGTCCTGACGTGGTGATGCTCGATATCCAGATGCCCCGAATGGACGGTCACGCGGTGGCGAGAGAAATCCGGCGTATGAGCGTCATCCCCCGCCCGTTGCTGTTGGCGGTAACCGGACTGCGTGCGGCCGCCGAAAGGGTCGAATCGTTCAAGGCTGGTTTCGATCATCATTTTGTAAAACCGGCCCAACTGCCGGCCATTCTGGCTGCAATAGCGTCGCGCCCTACCATTTGAGACCGGACGTTTTACGGGAAATCGAAAGTAGCGTTGGGCGGCTGTTTCCGTGGGGCGCCTGACCGATCGCATGGCCGGCTCAAGCATTTCGCAAGCGCCATAGTCGGTCCGGGTGATGGTGGCTGCAAGTGAGAATGTTCCTGCGTGCAACCGTGCGAAAAATTTGGATAACTGACGGTACCTTGTACCGGTGATAGTGATTTATTGAAATAGAGCGGGAGAGCTGGAATGCCGAAGAAAACTATCTCCGGCACCGCGATGGCGCAGGGCCGTGTGACATACATGCTGGAACTGGTGAGGGGTAGTTCGCATATCGCCAGTACGCGCAAACCAGAGACGTTAAACCACGCCATCGCAGAGGTGCTCGAAGGGTTCCACCAGGTGCACGGCATGCCGGGATTGGGTGTTTTCCGGGAACTCCTCGCACAGGACGTCGAGCGACGGGGGCATCGGGGGGCCGCTTCCGCTGTACGCAGTTTTAGTCCGGGGGGAGTGGACGAAGCGGACATCCGCCTCCTGACCTTGACCGACTCTTGATGGCCGAATGTCGTCGGATGAGCGTGTGCGAACTTCGTCGTAAAGATTGCTCGAGTCGTTCATCTCACGTTAGGTGCCGAGTTGGATGGGTCCAGAGCCAACAGTCTTTGGCATTGGGTTGGGCCGTAGGCCGTCCCAATGTCGGGGGCGAGAAAGCGTAAACTGCTGGTCAGTAAGCTAGACACTACAGTCACGCGGACAATCGGATGTAGCCTACTTGCAGACGATGGACTGCGGACGTTCGGCTAGGGAACCGCGTCCCGATCCCGTCGGCGCTAACGTTGCACACGGGATCGGCCAGCAGCGGACTTCGCCCTGCCCGACCTGCCGAGTGTCGTGGAGGGAAGTTCGCCAAATTGGCACAAGTAATCTTGCGCGAATCTAGCAAAATGAAAGAATCCCCAGTGCATAGCGATGGCCGTCACCGTGGCGTTTGTACCGCGCGCCGCTTTCAGGGCGCGCCGCGCGCAATTGAGCCGGCGCATCCTCAAGTAGGCAAGCGGCGCGACACCATGAATCTGCAAGAAGGAGCGCTGAAGCGAGGCACGGCTGACTCCCAGCCCCTGACACAAAGTCATTACCGTCAACGGCTCTTCGGGACTGCTTTCAAGCAATGCTTGCGCGGCTTGGGTGATTCGATACGCACTACCCGACGGCATCTGAGAGGATCTGGCGGTCGAGTTGGAAAGGATGCGGAGCGTGCGCTCCAGCACGACCTTTTCCAGGTATTCGTGATTCAATGCCTCAAGCTGGCTTGAATCAGGCGAATGTCGAAGCGACATCAAGGTCTCGAGCATGTCGTTCAGATCACTGGAATCAATGCTATCGAACATCAGCGCTTGGCCCCCGTCTCCTGCCAAGTCGTAACCCAAGGTGTCTGCTGCTTGTAAAAAGCGATCCTGGCGGATCCGAAAATAGGCTATCTCGCTTGGCGGCAAAAGCACTTCGTACTCGTTGTTCGCCGGTAGGTAGGCGACAGTCCCTTGCGAAATCGCATCGAGGTCGCAGCGTGCCTGACCTGAGACCGAACGGACGAAGCACACCGAGCAATAATCGGGCGGGAAATGTAGCCGCTTCAGCACGGTGCGATTCTGTCGTTCAGCAGCCACGAGTGTGTCTTGAAAACCCAGTTGCTGAAACCGGCCGGCAAACGCGCCTCCATCCACCTGGTCGTACTCGGTTGGCATCCATCGACGCTGAACGCCTGCCGCGTCCTCTACATCGGTCGTCGCAAGGTCCAGCCATGAGAACCCGCCATCGATATCCGCCGCGTGCTCGTCCGACGCGCCTTGGGCAGCCACATTCACTGATCGGTCTGGCAGATCCATGCGTAAATTTCCATGCGTGACTAATTTCGGATAGCCGAGGGGCAAACAATCAAGTAATTTTCTCTTGCGTCACGAATTATAAGAAAAAGACAAAGTCTTCAAAAGGAGCATCACAGGCTCAAAAAAGTCCGAGGAAAAACAATTGGAGCTGGTACCTTCTCTGCCGCGCTGGTCGCGGCATTCTTTCGTGGCGACGCAAACGAGCGAGATGACTCGTGTCGACATCGCGTTGTTCAATGGCTTTGAGCTGCCAAAGATTGCAGCGCTTATCGAGATCTTCCAGAAGGCAAACGCGCTCATCGTATCGCAACGATCGGGTCGCGCACACTATGACGTTTCGCTGCTTTCGGCTGGGGGTGGCCGCATCGCAAGCTCGTCGTCGGTGTTTGTCTGGACGGAGAGCGTCGAGTCGCACCGAGGTACGAATGACAGGCACCTGCTGTTCATTGCAGGTGGCGCGGGCGTGCAGCAGGCGTGCTGCCGTAAGCACGGCACTACGCATCGTCGAAGAGGATATTGGGCCCGAGCTGGCGCGGCAAGTCGCAGAAACGATTGCGCCGCAACGCGAGACGACCTTCAACTCATCCATGACGCGCGGCGTGGCGCCTCGGGTGAGCGAGAAGATTATGGCGTCGGCGCGCTGGCTGGAGGCAAACGTCGATCGTCCCATCTCTATCGACGACGCCGCGCAGGTCGCAGCGATGAGCGAGCGCAACTTCCTGCGGCGCTTCAAGAGCGAAATCGGCATGACACCCTCCAACTATCTGCTTCGCGCGCGCCTGAACATAAGCTGTCGGATGCTCGTCGAATCACGTTTGCCGGTCGACAAAATCGCCCGGCGCTGCGGGATCGGCAGCGGCGGTCAGTTGTCCAGGCTGTTCAGAAAATATCTGGCGACGACACCCACCGACTACCGGATGCGCGAGGAGGCGCCTCCGAGCAGCATCCTGATGCGTGCGCAGCGCGGCTCGACAAAGAAGTCTGAGACGGAAGCCGAGCGGTAGTCACCGCGATTCCTGTCGACTCAGTCGCTGGCCATTGGAACAGCAGCGATGGCCGAGGACTCGCCGGATCAGCTTGTAGTGAATGTCTCCTATCCCGGCGTGGCCGACGTTCGAATGTCCGACCGACGGCGCTGACTAACGTCTGTTGCTGGCCGATGCTGTTGAAAAAGTCGCTATTCGTCTCTGTCGCGAGGTTTTCGGGGGTCTTCTTACCCTTGACGACTGTTCGCGAACGGTTTGCAGGCCGATCTGAGAGGTCGGTTTTCTTGCGAGCGAACTGAAAAAGCCACGCGGCGACTTTTTCAACAGTATCGGCCAGTCCCGACCTTTCGAAATGGCGATAGTCCCGGGACTGATGGTTCGTTTTTCGCCGGAGTGATTTCGGGCGCGATCATGAGTAAATTGCGATTGCAGACGGAACCGTGTGCCGGCGAAAGCGATTTATAAAAAAACAGAAAGAGAGGGCCTGAATGCTGAAGAAAAATATTACCGGCGCCGCGAAGGCGCAAGGCCGGGTGAGTTACATGCTGGAGCTGGCAAGGGGTAGTTCGCATATCGCCAGCACGCGGACGCCGCAGACGTTGAACCGTGCCATCACAGAAGTCCTGGACGGCTTTTGTCAGGTGCACGGCCTGCACGCACTGGACGTCTTCCTTGAACTTCTCGCCCTGGATGTCGGGCAACGCGGCAACCGAGATGCCGCACTGGCGGTAAGTTCGTTCGCGTCGGGAGTTGACGGGCGAAAAGAAGCCGGTCCCGTGCGGGACCGGCCGGGAAAAGCCCGGACCGTTCCGAGGGGGAAGATTCCGGCCGGCACCTGAGCGCGCGGTCCAGGTGCGTCGGCACGCGCTCGCGGCCGGCGTCCATACCCGGATCGGCAACCAAACGTTCCGCGCGACCGGGATCACCGCGTACCTGAAAAACGGCGGGACCTGGAGAACGCCGCCGTGATGGCGAACCATGCATCGACGCGTACCACGCAGCGGTATGACCGGCGGCATGACGACATCAGCCCGGACGAGGTGGAGCGGATCCACATCTAATGTCTAAAGACGAAAAATCTGGAAAGGAAAATTCAGGTTTGGCAGGCGCCTGCGAGACGCGCGGTTCGAATGTCGCTGATCGACCCTGAAGAGACCATGGCGGTTCTCCAAAACAGCCATTCGCGAGGGTAATGCTGGAGAGACCCGAGCATACCTTTTAAGTACGGCGGCGTAGCTTGCGCTGCTGTAGCGACACCATCCGTTCGATAATTTCTTCCGGCAGTTTGCGTTCCCGAGCGATCGCTACGCTGTCGCGACCTACCGAATCTGGAATCGACGGGTCCGCTCCGGCGTCGATCAATAGGGCCAACGTAGCAAGCCGCTGGAGCCTCGCCGCATAGAAAATGGGTGTCTCGCCATGCGCCCTGAGATTCAGTTCCGGTTTGGACTTCAACAGCGCACGACATACATCGTCGTCGTCGCGCCACACGGCCGCCCAAAGCGAATAGCTGGCGTTGGCGCCACGCTGCAAAAGAAACTCGACCAAAGGAAAGTTTTCTCCACGGGCGACCGCATACCATAGCGGCGTAGCTCGAAAATCCCCTTCGCCCTCACCCATTGGCACGGCCCGTTCGAGGTCCGCACCTGCTTCGAGCAACGTTGTGATGGTTCTTACGCCGTGCGGCTCGACCAGTTGTGGACTACTGCCAGGCTTGACCGCGCATGCCCGATGCAGGGCGGTGTGCCCCTGCGGGTCGCTCGCCGCGACGAGTTCGGGGGCTGCAACCAATAATGCGGCGACTGTCGGCCAGTCCCACATGCGGGATGCAGAGAATAGCGCTGTTCTGGAAGGTTTACCCATTTACGCCTCCTTGATCGCGACCGCTCCGATTCAAGCAGTGCCAATTGTCACAAAGTTTAGACTATTAGATTGTCGTCAATTCGGGGCAGGCAGTCCAATGACCGCTGATGGCCGGACTCTGCCTGATGCGATTGGCTCAGTTCGACCTTGAGGAGACATTCAGCTTCCTCAATAAGAGACGTTCGTGCGGAGCTATCAAGGGTTACGCCTCGTCGCAATCTTATATCCAGGGCAACATCGGTTGGAGCGACCACGCAACGGCACGTTGCGTGGTAACGGGCAACCTCCGCGGGGACTAGCCCTGTTTAAGCAATTCCAAGGGCAATGTAGTCTTCGAAGCAGGAAGGCCTGTTACGATCAAATCGGGCAGGCGGTATGGATCAACCCACTGCGCGCCCGATCAGGCAAAGTCGCGACACCCCTCCGTCCGGCAGAATATTGAAGCGCACATGGGTAACCGGCATGATCTGTTCAGGCGTGAACGAATGCACGCAGTCCATTTCCAGCTTCTGCTCGTCGAGCAACACGGGCCAGAACATCGATTGGGTGATGAGCGATTCGTCGGTGCCTGCCGTGACGAATGCGCCTTGCAGCGAGCAACGGTCCGCGAAATTGCCTTTGAAATGCGCAGTGTCGACATCGATCCTGCTGATTTCACCTGGCACCGCAAGTTCGACGATGCACCAGTCACAGCCCGGTTCGCGACGTCGGCGGGTTTCCCAGCCTTCGCCCATGTTGGCCGCGCGCGTGGGCAAAAGCAGATTTGACGCAAGGCCGTAATGTTGGTTGTTTGCCGCGACGATCCGCGCGCCATTCGTCGCTGACGCGAGATCGAGTTCGGCGTCAGGCGCGAGTTCGCGGCGCGGCCGGCCGAACACGCGCAATCGCGCGATACCGCCGTCCGGATAGATATTCAGGCGTACGTGGGTGTAAACCGCGCCCTCGGCCGCTTCGATTGCGCGAAAGTGATGCGCGTTGCCGCTCAGCGCCACCGCGGGCAGCACTTCGGTCCATTGCGCATCTGCGGGCGGAATGTCGTCATCCGAGCGGCATGCGTCTATCGATGCCGCCGGAGGAAAGTTGCCGGTGAAATGGCTCGTGTCGATATCGACGCCCATCAGATCACCCGCCGTGCCCAGCTTGACGATACAGAAATCGTGGCCGGTCACGCGCTTGCGACGCGATTCCCAGCCGTCCATCCATTTGCCGTTGTCATCGTATTTGCCGGGAATGAACACGGCCGGCTCCGGATCCAGCATGCGAGCCATCGGCGCGAAAAAATCATCACTGGTAAGCACAGCATGTGCGCCCAGACGCGGGTCCGCGAGGTTGATGCCCGTGCGCGTAAAGGCAGGCGCGTTCGGGTCGAAAGTGGGAATCGCCATGTGTGTGAGCGTCTGTCCGAGATTGTTGAAATGATGAACGCTCAGGCGTCCGGAACCCACGATTGCGTGCCTTGCAGATCGGATGAAAAGTCGTCGAGCACGGCGATGTCAACCGGTTTCGGCGTGTTGTCGCCTTGCCCCTGAATTTTGACGATGTCCTGTGGACACGCAGAAAACGCAACGAAGCAATCCATCTCAGCGCGCAGCGTGATGTACTCACCAGGCTTCGTCACGGTAGGCAACGTATGCAGCGTAATGCCGTCCGGTTGCACGCGGATATTCATGAAGATATTGAACGAAGCGAGGTTCTGGCGCGGCGGCGTCACGCCGAGTTCGAACATCCCTTCAAACATGTTGTCGCAACAGTTGCGGTGATAGCCGCGCACGCCGAGCAGTTCATAGCGTTTGCGATCGCAGGCCGCCATGAAGGTGTCATGGACGCCGGGCGTCGTGTCTTCCACGACGGTCAGCACCGCATTACGCTGGTTGGTCACAAAGCTGTCTCCAACCACCGGATTGAGCCGCTGGTTCCACACGCGCGTGGTCTCCATGCACATGTATTCGTTCAGGTCGTACGCGTTCCAGGCCCAGCAGTCCACGACTTGCGTACCATGGGTATTGATGACGCGCACGACCTGGCCCGCTTTCAGTCGGACTGCCTTGCCGTGGCCGGCGGGAATGGTTACTGTAGGGTGATCTGTATAGCTCATGAGCGTGAATTTTCCGGGGTAAAACGATAGAGAAATTGCTGGAGTCGCGGCGACGAGGGTGTATCGAGAACTTGTGCTGGCGGACCCTGCTCGACGATGCGTCCACCGTCCATAAAGATCACGCGATCCGCGACATCGCGCGCAAAGCCGATTTCGTGCGTGACGACGATCATCGTCGTATCGTTCGCGGCGAGTCCGCGCATCACGGCCAGGACTTCGCCGACCAGTTCGGGATCGAGCGCGCTGGTCGGTTCGTCGAACAGGATGACTTCCGGCGCCATCGCGAGCGTGCGGGCAATGCCGACACGCTGCTGCTGACCGCCCGACAGGTTCGCGGGCATCGACGTGTGCTTGCCGCCCAGGCCGACCTGGCGCAGCGCTTCGACCGCGAGATCAGTGGCGGCGAGACGGTTCATCCGTTTGACCGACAGCAGTCCTTCCATCACGTTTTCGAGCGCCGTCATATGCGGCCACAGATTGAAACTCTGAAACACCATGCCGATGCGGCTGCGCTGCGCGCGTATCTCGCGCTCAGGACGCGGGCTGGTCGCGCCGTTCGGGTTCTCGCGCAGGCCGATCCGCTGGTCGCCGATCCAGATGGCGCCTTCGTCGGGCGGTGAAAGCCAGTTCAGGCAGCGCAGCAGTGTCGATTTTCCAGAGCCCGAAGGACCCAATACGCAGACCGTTTCGCCGCGCGCTACGGTTAGGTCGACGCCATTGAGGATGCGGTTCGCGCCGAACGACTTGACGATACCGCTCGCCTTCAACGTTACGGGGGGCGTGCTGTCGGATAGGTTCATGCTGATCACCGGGGCCGGGCGACCCGATGGGCGCGACCGAGACGGCGCTCCCAATGACGGGTCGAAAAGTGGATGACGGATGTCGCGGCCCAGTAGACCATCGCGACGACGAAATAGACTTCGAGGGGCGCGTACGTGTCCGACACGACCGCCTTCGCGGCGAACATGAATTCGTGCACAGAGATCACCGATAGCAACGCGGAATCTTTGACGAGGCCGATCAGCAGACCCGTCAGCGTTGGCAGCAGCAACGGCAGCGCTTGCGGCGCGATGATGCGGCGCGCGATCGCAACCGGCGACATGCCGATCGCGACGCCTGCTTCGACGGTTCCAGCGGGCACGGCGGCAACAGCAGCCTGAATCACTTCTGCGACGTACGGGCCGTAATAGACCGCGAGCGTGAGCGTGCCGACCAGCGGCGCGGGCAGCAGCACGCCGAAATCCGGCAATACGAAGAACATGACATACAGCAGCACGAGCAGCGGCAAGCCGAGCGTCAATGCCGTGTAGCCGCGAATCACCGCGGCCAGCCACGGACCGCCACGTCGCTGGCCGACTGTCAGCAGCACGCCGAGCACGCCCGACATGACTGCGCCGGCCGCACACAACCAGACCGTGCTGCCGAGTCCTGCTGCAAGCTCCGGCCAGTAGCCGGACAGAACGCCGAGATCGAAGGTCATCGCGCAACTCCGGTCGCGACCTGCTCGACGCCTGGCACGCGCGGCGAACGCTGTGCGCGGCGCGCGGCATAGATGACCGGCAACGCGACCGCCAGATAGCCGGCGCTGACCAGCAGCATCACTTGCGTCGACGTGTAGGTTCGCGCGATCACCATCTGTCCCGCGTACGTTAGTTCGGTGACGGCGACGACCGATGCGAGCGGCGTGGTTTTCAACAGGATCGTGAATTCGTTGATGAGTGCGGGCAGACTGGCCTTCAGCATCTGTGGGAGCGCGATCCTCAATGCGATGCGCCACGGCGCCATACCGAGCGCAATCGCGGCTTCGTATTGACCAGGCGTGATCACCCGCAGATTGCCTCGCAGGATCTCAGCCGTGTAGGCGCCGCTATTCAGGCCGAGCGTGAGCGCGGCGGCCAGCATCGGACGGCCGCCCAGCCCGATCAGCGGCAACGCGAAGAACAGC
This sequence comes from Paraburkholderia sediminicola, assembly GCF_046026855.1. Lineage (GTDB taxonomy): Bacteria > Pseudomonadota > Gammaproteobacteria > Burkholderiales > Burkholderiaceae > Paraburkholderia > Paraburkholderia sediminicola_A. The sequence goes on from NZ_JAQQET010000002.1 coordinate 317,008, forward strand.
ACGAACAGTTGCACGAGGGCGGGTGTGCCACGCATGAAGCTGATATAGAGTCGCGCGGCCCAGCGCAACGGCGCAACGCGCGTAAGTTGCATCGCGAGCGCGAGATGACCGAACACGAGACTGCCGGTTGCGCCGAACAGCGTCAGTTCCACGGTCAGCAGCCAGCCGTCGATGAGTGTCGGCAGGCTGTGGATCACTTGCGGGTCAAAGCCCATCACGGCGGATTCCCGAAAATCAGAGTTGGTCGAGTTCTTCGACCGCCGACAGTTCGAGCGCGCCAGGCGCGTCGTTGCCGGGAATGCCGGTGCAGCAGGCCGACACAATGAACACCATGTCCGTCACCACCCGGCACGCGACGAAATCGCCGGCTCGCGTGACGTTGGGCAGCGGTTCGATACGGCCATCCTGATGCAATGCCACGTGCATGAAAAGGTTGATCGGGTCGGGCATTTTGGGCGGCTTCAGGCCCAGCGTTTGAATCACCGCGCCGACCGATTCGACGCAGCCGGTCTGTCCCGCGTGGCCCTGGTCCGCGAGATACGCGGTTGTCGATGCCGGGAGTAGCAGATCGTGTTTGCCGCTCGAATCCTTACCGAGCACCATCAGCGCGCGGCGGCGATTGCTGACGATCCGCATGCCTGCCTGCAGCACGTACGAATTGCTGAACACGCGTGTGTGATGAACCGACATGTACACGTCGTCGTTGATCCGGCTGAAGCCGAACATCGACGCGACCGCGCCCGGTTGTTTCGCCTCGATACGCAGGATCTGGCCTGCCTTGACGTCGATCGCGCGCGATTCGCCCGCAGGCACGGCGACGGTTTGCGGGGACAGCGGTGCGCGCGAAGGCGGTTCTTTGAGAAGCAGCATGTTGAGTCCGTTCAGGCGGCGACAGGCGTCGCGGGCAGGATGGAAATAGCGATGTCGGTAACCTTCAGGCCGTTGCCGGGAATGATGTCCTGAGGACACGACGACACTGCGCACACCAGATCTTCGAGCACGTCGAACGTAATGTAGTCGCCGGGCTTGCTGGTCGGATCGGTGACCTGCATCCGGCAATCCCGTGTGACCGGGCCGTTCTGAAACAGGTTGAACGGCTCCGGCACATCGAACGGCGACATCCCGTACAGCGCCAGACCCGCGTGCATGTTGTCGAGGCAGTTGCGATGCCCGGTCACGTTGAAATCGACCGTGAAACGCGTATCGTCACAGGCGGGCACGTTGGCATCGTGAATGCCGACGGTGTCTTCGACTACCCGCAACAAGGGGCGTCCCAGCGATGAATACAGCGCGTCGCCGACGTTGAAAAACAGCGTCCGAAGCTGGCGGCGCGTATGCGTCGGCGACAGCTTCTCGCCATGGTTCGACTTGACCACCGCGACAAAGTCGGCGGCCTGCTGCCCCTCGACGTCCATGATGGTCAACCGTTGGCCCGCCTTCACTTCGAAGGTACGTCCGTGTCCTGCCTTGACGGTGAGAGTCTGTACTGGTTCTGTCATATGATTCGGTCTGCTCGATTTACTGCGCGGGGATGAAATCGGACGTCGGCGTATCGAAGGTCACGCCCAGGTTGGCCTTTTGCAGGCGCGCGAGTTCGCCGGACTTTTTCATTGCGAGGATCTGATCGCCGATCGCCTTGTTCAGACGCGTATCGTCCGGGCGGGTCGCCCAGGCAATCCATTGCGACGGGCCCAGCTCACCGGTCGATTTCAGCTTGCCCGGATTCTGTTTGATGACGCCCGCGAGCACGGTCATATCGTCGAACACGAAATCGGCGCGACGCGTCATCAGCGCAGCCACTGTCTGATCGACGCTATCCACGCTGATCAGCTGGATTGGTGCAAGACCTTTGGCCTTCAGCGTCTCGTTGAACTGCTTGAGAATCTGTTCGGGCGCGCTCGCGCTCTTGACCGCAGCCGTCAGGCCAGCGAGAGACTCAATGGTGGCTGGCTGCGGAATCTTCCTGAAATCGGCGCGCACCAGAGCGCCGTTTACGGTCTTGCTGGTCGGCACTACGTACGCGAGACGCTTTGCGCGTTCGGAAGTTACGTTCAGCGCGGAACCTTCGACATCGAACGAATGCGCGAGCAGGCCCGGGATGATCCCGCTGAATGCCATGCGCTGATATTCGATCTTTACGCCCAGATGCTTAGCGACCGCAGCCATGACGGCCGGATCGAAGCCGACGATGTTGTTGCTGGCGTCGGTGTATTCGTACGGCGCAAAGGTCGGATCGATCGCGACGGTCATCGTGCCGCGACTCTTGATGTCGTCGAGCGTATCGGCGTTCGCGGCTACCGAGTGGATCAATGCGCCGAACGGAAACAACGTGGCGAGGACAATGCTGGAGAGGCGGCGTTTTGACATCAGGGAACTCCCGTTGAGAGGTGCACGAAACCACCGGAACGCATGATCCATGCCAACCGTCGATGCGAGAAACATAGGTTTCACGAATCTAAGCTCAAAAACACATGTTTCTATGGTGATTCACAAGAAACACGCATTTCACATTCCACAGTCCGATTTATAATGACGTCATCGCGGGATGACAACTGACTGCACCTGCTGCGTGCAAGAGAACGGCAATGCACGTTCGCGGTGCCGACGTTGCACCACGGCGGGCGCTCCACTTACTCACAAGCATCGAAATGTCAAAAGCTCAAACGAAACAGGAAAAGCGCGCACCGCAGTCGATCGAAAGTCGCATCGCCGAATGCTATGACGAACTGTCCGAGATCGATCAACGGTTGGCCGATGTCATTCTGAGTGCGCCGGGGCAACTGGCGATGCAAACCGCCACGGAACTAGCGGCGACCGCGCAGGTGTCGAAAGCGACCACGACGCGTTTTTTTCAGAAGCTCGGATATACGTCTTATGACGACGCGCGTGCGATTGCACGCGCGGCGCAGGTCGGCGGTTCGCCGTTGTATCTACAGGATAGGGGCCGCAAGAGCGCGAGTACGAAACTCGACGACGTGATTCAGGCGCATTTGCAGCACGAGGTCGAGAATCTGGCGAGCACGTATCGGTCGCTCGATACGCGCGTGCTGAGCGAGGTGGTCGAAGCAGTTGCGTACGCGCGGCGCGTGGTGATCATTGGGTATCGGCATAGTCATACGGTGGCCACAATGATCAGGCGCGAACTGATTCAGGTGCGCTCCGACGTGGTGTTGTTGCCTGCGCCGGGCGACACCATGGGCGAATATCTCGGCGACCTCGCCGCGAAGGATGTCGCAATCATCGTCGGTTTGCGGCGCCGTGTGCCGGCGGTCGGTCTTGCCGCAGTTGCACTCGCCGAGGCCGGCGTACCGATTGTGTATATGTCGGACGTCATTGCGGGGAAGCCGGCGCGATTGGCGCGCTGGGTGATCCGTTGCCACACGGATGGCCTGATGCTGTTCGACAGCAACGTCGGCATGACGGCGGTGGTCAATCTGATCTGCTCACTGGTTGCCGAACGCCTGCTCGAACGGGGCAGCAGCCATTTACAGCGGGTCGAAATATTGCACGAGAGTTTGCGCGAGTTCGAGTGAAAACGTAGAGATTTTTCTAAAGAGCCTGACGCACCTGGTAGGCAGAGGTGATGCTCGAGCAATGTTGGAGGGATGAACACCGATTGTTGACGATTTTCGTAGCTTGTCGAACGTCTCAAGCTGGCCGAACCCGGAAGTACGCGGTCAGGCTAAGCAGCAGTGGCCGCGGCCGAATGCCAAACTTCCGTACCCGACCCTGAGCCGTCATTCGGGTCACCTTGTCGGCAACGACCGCTTTCCAATTCCGAACGGACATCCGCCCCCATCACGTCTGCCGTACGGGCGCTCGCAGCCGGCGGGTCGCTACCGGCCATCATGCCCTCGCTCAGAAGCACCAACTGAATCTCGATCAGATCACCAGCACGCGTTCAGCGATGCGCGTGGCCGCTGTGACTTTGTCGTGACGCGCCGCTATTTGAACTTGACGAGATCCTTGAAGATCAGTTCAGCCCAGGTATTCCCCTTGGCCTGGACGAGCAAGCCGCCATCTTTGAGCGGTCCTAGCGCAATCGGCGCGAAACCGAGTTGTTCGGCCAGAACCGCGACCGGTGCCATCGCATTTTTGTCATCGCTCGACAAAAACACGACGCGGCTGCCGCCATTCACGCTCGGATCAGCGGCCAGAACGGCAGCGGGCAGATGGTTAAAGCCCTTTACGAACCTGGCGCCGGCAAACGCTTTGGCGACAACTACGGACGACGGTTGCCCCTCCAGGTCTTCAACGGGAACACCAAAAGCATTTGTCGTGTCGATGATCGTCTTGCCCTGCCAGGTTGTGATCTGCTTCGCGACTTCGCGATGTTCCCAAAACGGAACCGCCAGGAAGATCGTGTCGGACGCGATTGCATCCTGCAACGTCCTGGGGACAACGGTGGGGCCGATCGCTCGTGCCTGCTGCATCAACGTCTCGGGAGGGCGCCGGCTGGCGACGGTCACATCGATGTTCTTTCTTGCAAACGCTTGGGCGAGTGCCTGGCCTACCGCGCCAAAGCCAATAATCGAATAGCTCATGCGAACTCTCCATTCAGTATTTGTAAGGAATCCATATTTATCGATACAGATCGGATCATTTTCGTCGAGTTGACAGGTCCTTCTACACGCTTTTCGGCGCGATTTCAGATGGCCGAGAAGCCGCCGTCGACAGACAACTCCACCCCATTCACGAAGCTCGAATCGTCTGAAGCAAGAAACAGCGCGACCGTCGCAATTTCCTCAGGACGACCCATCTTTCCCCGCGGTATCAGGGATTCGAACATCCGCTTCGCCTCCTCGGTAAGAACCTGGTCCTGCATCGGTGTGGCGATCGGCCCCGGGCTCAGCACGTTCACCCGGATATTCCTGCCCCTCAGTTCGTTAAGCCAGGTGCGTGCGAATGAGCGCAACGCCGCCTTGCTCGCCGAATACACGCCATAACCAGGAAAACCTTTCACCGAAGCAACTGACCCGGTCATGAAGATCGATCCACCATCGTTGAACAGCGGCAACGCCTTCTGAACCGCAAACAGCGTTCCGCGCGTATTCAGACTGAAGGTCGCATCGAAGTGCTGCTCGGTAATCTCGCCCAGAGGGACGGCTTCGCCCGTGCCTGCGCTCGCGAACAGGATGTCGATCTTGCCCTTTTCCCGCTTGACTGTATCGAACAGGCGGTCGAGGTCGCCTAGATTGGCCGCGTCGCCGCGCACCCCCGTCACGTTCCGGCCAATCAGCTTGACGGCCTCGTCGAGCGCCTCCTGCCTCCGGCCCGTGATGAAAACATAGGCGCCTTCTTCAACGAACCGCTTGGCGCTCGCCAGTGCCATGCCGCTCGATCCACCCGTGATGACTGCAACCTTACCCTCAAGCTTTCCCATGACTTCTCCTTTCGTGGTGTCGGACTGCGTCCCTGTTCCAATTTGCACACATGTGCGGTATCTTGTGGATCACTGATCCAGATACGAATTCATTATATACGGATCACCGATCCGTTTGTCAAGGAAAACCCGTGCGAGCCGACGCCAGAAAAAATTACAGCCATCTACTTGCGGTCGCGCGCGACGTCGTCACAGAGCATGGTGCCGACGCGTCCATGCGAGATATCGCCCGCCGGGCCAACGTCGGGTTGGCCACGCTGTTTCGCCATTTCCCGACACGAGAAGCCTTGTTCGAAGCGTTGCTGCGCATGAACGTGGACGAACTGATACAGCAGGCAGCCGAACTCGAAACGTCGAATCCACCTGACGAAGCGCTGGTGTCCTGGTTTCGCGAAGGGCTTGCATTCGTTCATACCTATAACGGTATTTGCGCCTTGTTTGCGACCGCGCACGCGGACCCGGACTCCGCGCTTCACGCTTCGAGCACAGCGCTGCGTTCAGCGGGCGCGCGACTACTGCTCCGCGCTCAAGCCGAGGGAACGGCGCGCGCCGATATGGATGGGGTCGACCTGTTCGCCCTGATGTCGGCGCTCGGCTGGCTCGCCGGCCAGCCCGCATTCGCGTCACGGGGGGATCATCTCTTTCATGTTATTACGAGCGCCATCCTGACAAATCGGCCTGGCAACGATATCAAGAAGGCAACGTAACAGCGTGCAACGCATTGTTGTCTGCACTGCGCCGGATGGCGTCCGCTATGACCGGCGCCGGCGATCCTATGCACAAAAGTCTTGGCAAAGGTGACGAATGCAGTTGATCGTGTCGGGAGTTTTGAGCGGCTGTTGACGAAGGCGATGAGACGTTGGAGCGGCTGATCTGTCTCACTACCCAGCGACCGCGCATGGCCGATCAGGGATCGGCACAACCCTACGGTGAAATAGGCTCGCTATGTTGCTTCGTCGCCGTCGTCCACACGCAACCGCTCATATTGCATGCGATGGCATGCAATATGAGCGGCCGATGTGAGTCGCCAGTAGCCCAGAGCCTCCTGTCACGACCGGCTACTTTCCGGTTTAACGGATAACCCGCTTGACGATCTGCTTCGCGAACGCATCTGTCAGGGGCTCCCGCGAAAACCAGCGGCGATAAAAAAGCGAGCCCGTAAGCGCCGCGATCAGCATGGCAGCATCCGTGTTCTTCGGCAGTTCTCCCTTGCGCACCGCCCGCTGGATGACGACCTCAAAAGGCATCGAATAACCCCGTTGAAGTTTGCTGTACATATCGGCGATGTCGGGGTCCCGCTCGGCGGCATCAATGATCGAAGGCAGCACTGAGGTCCATTTGGCTGACCGCAGCAGCTTCGCGAGACTTGTCATCAGCGCCGTGACGTCGCTCTCGAAGTCTCCGGTGTCTGGTACGTCTTGAGGCGTGCTGAGCGTCGAGCAGGCATCTCGCAGCAGGTCAGCCCGGGTTGGCCAGTGCCGATAGATCGTGGTCTTCGCGACGCCCGAGCGACGCGAGATTTCATCGACGCTCGCGCCACTAAGGCCACGTTCGAAGAGTAATTCTGCCGTGACGCCAAGCACGGTCGCCCGCGAGCGGCGGACCCTTTCGTCGAGCGCCTCGACGTCAGGCTCAGCAACAGCCGGCGCACCTGGTTCGGTGACTGTGGTTTTCTTTCGCATGAGCAGAAATAAGGTAGACAAGATACGATACGCTACTGTAGCGTATCGTACGTTCATGGGCAATCACACCCTTGTTCAATTTTCCCACTTCACGCAAAAGGTGGTTGTTATGAAATTCGCTTCCACGCGGCTCATTGCCCGCGACATCAAAACCCTCGTCAGCTTTTACGAGAAGGTGACGGGCCAACAGGCGGAATGGCTGGCGCCCGTATTCGCAGAAATCGTCACTCCGGCGGCAACGCTTGCGATCGGCGCCGCCGAGACCGTGGCGTTATTCAAGGAAGGAAGCGCTGAGCCCGCCTCCAATCGCACCGCTATCGTGGAGTTCCAGGTCGAAGACGTAGATGCCGAGTTCGCAAGGCTGAAAGATGAAGTGCCCGTGGTGCACGAGCCGAAGATGATGCCTTGGGGCAATCGCGCGGCTCAGTTCCGCGACCCCGAAGGGACGCTCGTGGGCATGTACACGCCCGTGACCGACGCCGCGAAGCAGCGGTTCGGCGCCCGCTGAGCGAATGTGAAAGGGAATTGGCGTCCGCCTCCGGCCTGCCCTCGTTACCTTATCGTGCCCCCCGCCGCGAGGCTGCGGTGGCCGCTTCTGAGTCAGGAGCCACACCGCGATCGCTACTGCGGCGCCAGCGATCCGAACCAGCAGGATACGGTAACGCCCCCAACCATCAGATAGTCACCGCCAGTAATGAAGGCAATTTTTCCTGCGATGCTTTCTGACATGACGGTCCTTCCCCGTGCCAACTGGCATGTTGTATAGATGGGAGTTATTTACCGACGCGCGCCTGCAGATGTGCGGGTGCTGTCCGACTGGTGCCCGTCGTTCTCTGGTTTTCATCTGTACTATCCCAGCCGCCACCAGCCGACTCCTGCGTTCGTCGTCGTTGCTAATGCGCTGCGTCATCCGACGCATTCTGCACATCGGTGACTTCAAGCTTCATTCAGATTATCAGCGATTGAGGATGGGCAATTGAAAGGCTGCTTTGGACCGCTCACAGCCTGACTGCGATCGACGGCAGCGGACCCATAGCTGGGCGCTCGAAACGCCCAGCAGACCGCCGAATACGGACGCTCAACGTTTGACATGAGACGCGGCCAGCCTCGCGCGTCCGCTCGATGGAAGGGTTAGGCCTCGGGCTGGTGGCAAACCACTTCGATGTTGTGCCCGTCCGGCGCAATGACAAAAGCTGCATAGTAGTTCGCGTGGTAGTGCGGGCGCAGACCAGGCGCACCATTGTCTTTGCCGCCCGCCTCCAGAGCCGCGCGATAGAAAGCGTCGACTTGCTGGCGATTCCCGGCCGTAAACGCCAGGTGCAGATGCGCCGGCTTCTCCTCGGTCTGGTACAGGCACAATGACGCCTTGCCCTGTGGGCTAAGCTCGACACCGTACGTCGGCGACCCCTCCGAGACAACAGCTACGCCAAGCGGTTCGAGTGCCTTGAGGAAAAACGCTTTGCTCGCTGCATAGTCGCTGACTCCGAATTTGACGTGGTCAAACATGAGTTCTCCTGAGGTGTATGGACCTGTGCAAGTCCTAACGTGATTTAGAGATCACCGCGATGTTGCCACACGTAGCCACAAGTAGCCACCGGTGGCAGTCGGGCTATGGCATCCGCACGATGCAGTTCGGTCTGGCGAAGACAGGGTCGCCAAGCGGTCGATGCACTAGACGAGCCGGCCGCAAGAACCAGGACGACACTCTTGACTTTCCTTGGAATCGACCTTGGGACCTCCGAGGTAAAAGCGCTACTCACTGACGACGAATCGCACACGATCGCCACCGGCAATGCACGACTTGAAGTCGAGCAAATTCACCCCCACGGGTCCGAACAGAGCCCGCAGGCATGGTGGCACGCCACACTCGATGCCATCGCGCAGGTACGGGCGTCCAATCCCGCTGGCTTTTCGGCGCTACGCGGCATTGGGCTATCCGGACAGAGGCATGGCGCGACCCTGCTTGATCGCGCCGGTCAGGTGTTACGCCCGGCGATCCTGTGGAACGGCACTCGGGCGTTTGCCGAATATGTGGAGCTCGAAGCACTGGTGCCCGAATCGCGCTCGATTACCGGCAACCTCGCGATGCCGGGTTTCACCGCGCCGAAACTGCTCTGGCTGTCTAAATACGAACCGGCCGTGTTCCGCGCCGCGCACAAGGTCCTGTTGCCGAAGGACTACGTGGCGTGGCGGCTAACTGGCGAGTTCGTCTCCGACATGTCTGATGCGTCGGGCATGCTGTGGCTCGACGTTGCAAAGCGTGACTGGTCGGACAGGATGCTCTCCGCAACCGGCCTTTCGCGTGAGCACATGCCGAGGCTGGCCGTGACGAAGGAGAAGGTCGCGCAGGTGTGTACGTCTCCGGCAACGATCGAGGTATGCGAGCCCGACGCAGGACAGTGGTCGCTGATCGGGGATCGGCTTGCGCGATATCGCAGGCTATATGCGGCGCTTAAAGACGAGTTTTCCAGATGAGTGACCGCTGTCTGGGCGGCCAAAGTAGTCATTCAACCTATGGATGCTGCGACTGGTTTCGGATGTCCGCCTTCGACAGACGCGATCAACCGGTTGAATCCAAGACCCTGAGCGGTCGGTCGCGCTCCGGTGAAGCCGCCATTCACACTCGGTGACGGGTGTACCGGTTCGCCACTGGCTACGCTTCCGGAGCGTGGATGCGCTCCATTTTCAATGCCAGCCCTCCTGTATCACGCGGGTGAATGCAACTGTGTTGGTAACAGAAAAGTCACTGTACATATCAAACGAAGGGCCTCGCCGTCAGAAGGTTCGATGGACCTATTGAGCCTGGAGTCGGGTTGATTCACGGTGGGGGCGCCACTAACCGGCGATGGCGCACCTCGATGCGGCTTGATAGTTACCTGACGAAGCTCGTCGCCCATCGCCAGCTCCCCGAGAACGGCACGGTGGCCATAACTATCGCTGGATACGACATTTCGACTGATGCAGGGCGCCTCGACCCGCAGTCGTCACCCTAGTCGCCGCGAAGCGACCCTTATCCATGCCCTGTCACGACCTTTTTCGTCGCGTGATAGCCGTGCCTTGTTGCATCGGCAACGGCATGGCCGGCCTTCTTCGTACCGCGGCCGACCGCGTGCGCGGCATCGCGCACAGCATGCCCGCTCTTCTTGCCTGCCGTCTTGACATCGTTCTTGAACTCGTGGGCGCCTGTAGCCACGCTCGCATGCGCCAGCGGGCTGAGAACCGCCAGCATGAGCAGAATGATCGAAATTCTCGTCTTCTTCATCATTTTGATTTTCCCACATAAGATTGGTACGCACGATAGCCAGCCGTACGGCTTGAGAACGCCGCTCGCACCCAGTATGACGCCGCCACGCCGGCGGGTCATCAGACGCCCACTAATGAATGGCGAGAAACTAAACGCACCTCAATTCCCGAATCGGCCGCACGCGCCCCTGAGTGAACGAACAAACGTGCGCCAAAGCAGCCGGTCGGTCGTCACGCGCTTGCTACGTAAGATTCAATCCCCCATCCGAGAGCAGAATTTCACCCGTCAGATAATTTGAGGCGACCAGGAATGCAACAGCCTGAGCAATATCCTCGGGACTAGCGGCCCGGCGCATAGGCGCCCGCTCTTTCCAAAGTTGCTGCGCCTGTGTCCACTCCGCCGTGAGAGGCGTATCTACCAAGCCAGGGGCGACAGCATTTACGCGGATATCCGGGGCAAGCGAAAGAGCGAGCAGGCGGGTCACGTGGTTTAACGCTGCCTTGGTCGCTGCGTAAGGAATGGACGCCCCCTTTGGTCGGACGCCCGCATGTGAACTTACGTTTACGACGCAACCCGGACTTCCTCGTGCGGCGGCTTCACGGAGCGCGGATTGCGCTTCGGCTACCAGGTGAAACGGGGCAATGACATTGACTTCATGCAGCTCCCGCCATACGTCCGGCGTCGCCGCTGCCAGATCTGCATGAGGGATAACGCGGCTGATCCCGGCGTTATTGACCAGGACGTCGAGTCGGCCCCATACGGCAATCGCTTCGCGGATGAGCCTCACTCTGTCCGCGTCATCGGACAAATCCGCTTGCACGTATGCTGCCGATCCGAGTTCACGCGCCAACGCATGACCCGCTTCGGCCGAACTTCGCGAATGCAGGACGATTGAGAATCCGTCCATGGAGAGTCGCCGCGCGATCGCGGCACCAATGCCAGAAGTCGAGCCAGTGACAAGAGCGACAGGGGACGGATTTTTCATGGAGCCGCTGAGATGCCGTGTAAGGTTTGTTTGGACTGGCGGAGGTTGTACGCATGGCCCTGGACCGGATGACCGTAAAGGTCGATCGATGACGGGTCCGCCGATTGTCGACGATATAGGCGGCTGTGTCGAACAGCTCAAACTGGCCGCACTCTGCCTGATGCGATTGGCTCAGTTCGACCCGGAGCGCCCAATCGACCCGCCTCAAAGCCGCCGTTCGCTCGCAGACGGACTCGACGCATATTTCCAGATCGTCCACAATCTTGCCAATTCGTTTATATGAATTCCTCCAGACAACCTGACAACATGTATATCCCGACCAAATGGCGTGAGAAATTCGCCGGGGCACTTATCGAGCGGCAGGTCATTGGAGAATCTGGAGCGGAGGTTTTTCGCATCCGTTGTGACAGTGGGGAGGCGCTATTTCTAAAGTCCGAGCCCGTTGGTTTGCTAGATGAGCTTCCTGACGAGGTTGAGCGCCTTCGCTGGATGAAACGACTCGATCTGCCTGGACCTACAGTACTCGGCGATACGACGGAATACAACCGCCACTGGCTGCTCATGACGGCAGTCCCCGGGCTCGATTTGGCCAGTAATAACGATTTATCTCCGTCTCAAGTCGTCGGCATTCTGGCGATGGCACTACGTAGCCTGCATCAGGTGTCTATTGCGGAATGCCCCTTCGACCATCGCCTCGAAGAGCGCATAGTAGTCGCCAAGAATCGTGTAAGCGCCGGGCTCGTTGACGAGGCAGACTTCGACAATGAGCGGCTAGGACAAAATGCTACGGATGTGCTCGCTGAGCTGCTGTCGACGCTCCCTGAAACGTCTGACCTTGTAGTGACCCACGGGGACGCATGTTTGCCAAATTTCATGGCTGAAGGAAGTAACTTCACTGGCTTCATCGACTGCGGTCGCCTAGGTGTCAGTGACCGCTATCAAGATCTTGCACTGACCGCGCGAAGCATTGCCCGCAATCTCGGGGAGATGTGGGTGGAGCCTTTCTTTCGCGATTACGGTGTAAAACCTGATCACCGGCGCATAGCGTTCTACTGCTTGTTGGATGAGTTCTTCTGATCGTCGTAACGACGTCAAATAACTACATCAAGCGTCAATCCCGATCGCCCGACATCGCCACCAAGCGGCGCTTTCTTCGATACCGTGATATCCAGCATATGCGATTGATGTCCGGTGATCTGTTCGGATCAGTAATTGCCAACGAATTTGACCGCCAGATCGACTGACCGAATTTGGCCGATTCTATTGAAAAGTCGTGGTGCGTCGTCCTGACAACACGAGCGAATAATTCAACATCTCAGATCACCGCACGGGTTTCCGCAGTCTATCGATGATCCCTTCAGACGCTCAACGGGTACCCATTTTATGCTGGCTCATGGGCATGACAGCTTGTTTCTCCACCACCGCCGGCGCGGTTTCGCGCATGGACAACGCGCACAGGCTGGAGATGATGCCAAGCAGCGAAAACATGATTGCAGGTCCCATCCAGCCAACGACGCCAAACAGTCCGGTGGCGATGAACGGCAACAATCCTGCCACGACCGACGCCCCGTTGTAGCCAAGCGAAATCCCTGACGAGCGCACATTGGCAGGAAACTGCTCGGAGAACCAGCTGGATTCGACCGCAAAAATAGGATCGTGACTGAACAGAAGCGACAGCGACACCGCTGTAATGACCATGACGCCTGCGCCAGTGTTGATCAACAGGAACATCGGCACACCGAAGATTATCGTGAACAGCGAGCCAAACAGGAAAAGTGGGCGTCGTCCCAGTCTGTCACTTAGCGCGCCGTACAACAGATGGCTGCCAAGACCCAAGGCCGAGCCGATCATCGTCCCCCACAGCACGTTCTCCTTGCTCGTCACATGCGCCAGCATTACGTAGGACAGCATGAAACTGGTCGTGATGTAATAGCCCCCCGTTTCCGCCAGGCGCAATCCGATAATCTTCAGGATCATCCGCCAGTCGCTGCGAATCACCTGCAGCGCAGGCTGCTTGACGATCGTGTCACTGGCCTTGATGGCCTCGAATGCAGGTGACTCTTTCACGCTCAAACGGATGAAAATGCCAATCGCTACCATCACGAATGACACAAGGAATGGCGCGCGCCATACCCAGTTTCCTTCGAACAGATGTGACGACAGCAGGAATGCACCGTTGGCGAGCAACAGGCCCAACGGGATGCCGACCTGTGGCACCGCGCCGAAAAAGCCCCGACGTTTTGCCGGAGCGTGCTCGCACGCCATCAACACCGCACCGCCCCATTCAGCGCCGAAACCGATACCTTGCACCATCCGCAACACGATCAGCAGGACCGGCGCCAGCACCCCGACCTGCTCGTAGGTTGGCAACGCGCCGATCAGCACCGTGGCGGCTCCCATGGCGAGCAGTGACCAGAACAGCACAGTCTTGCGGCCCAGGCGATCGCCGAAATGACCGGCGAGGTAGCCGCCGAACGGGCGCATCAGGAAGCCGACTGCAAGCGTGGCGAACGCCGCGAGAATGCCGATGATCGGATCGTTCGTATGAAAAAATATCTTTCCGAACCATCCGGCGGCGGCCGTGCCGTAGATGAAGAAGTCATAGCTCTCCACCGCCGAACCGATCATCGAAGCAACGGAGACCTTGACCGGGTTGTCCTTCGCGGCAAGCGTCGTAGATGAGGTACTCATGGCATTTGTCTCCGAATCGTTTTATTAAGTCAGAATCGTGCCGCACCGTGGCGACGATCGTTGTGCGCCAGTCGCTCAGCGCCAGGTTTCGATCACGCGGCTATCGTCCCGTGCGCCGAGTCCGGCGTCAGCTGCCTGGTGGTATCGGGTGTTGGCCACTGCGAGTAGCGGTACGTCTGCGCCGCAACCTTCAGCCGCGGCTGCCACCAGATCGCTGTCCTTCACGAAAATATTGATTGCGCTTGTCACGTTGACGTCGGTGCCGGCCAGCATCCTCGGCCCGCGATCGGACAACATCCACGAACCCGCCGCACCTTTCTCGATCAGTTCGAGCACCGTGGCAGGCTCGAGGCCGAGCGAGCTGGCGAGATTCAACGCCTCGGCGGCGGCAACGATGTGCACGGAGCACAAATGCTGATTCACCACCTTGATGCTCTGGCCGTCGCCGAGGTTCTCGCCCGTGATGCGCACGCTGCCCATTGCGTCGAGCACCGGACACGACGCGTTGATATCGTCCCGGTTGCCGGCCGCAAATATCACCAGTTCGCCCGTCCTGGCTCGCGCGACGCCGCCCGTCACGGGCGCATCGACCACCCGCGCACCCGCCTCTCGCAAACGCGCCCCCTGTTCCCGCACGCTCGCCGGGCCGACAGTCGACATAATGATCCAGCGCTGCCCGGCCACCGCTTCACCCACACCGTCGATCAACGAAGCCAGTTGCGCGGGCGTGGCGACCATCGCAACGACGACCTCCGCGGCGGGCGCCGCATCGAACGAGCCGACAGCGTCGAGGCTGCTCGCCTGCGCGATTTCACGCGCGTGGCTCGACAGGTCGACGCCCGTTACGCTATGACCCGCCTTCTTGACTTGTAGCGCCATCGGCAGACCGATCGCACCGATACCCACAAAAGTTACCTTCATGATGTCCGCCTACTTGAGCCAGTGTTTGATGTTCTCGACGATCGATGAAGTCGAAATGCCGTAACGGTCGTGGAGCGTCGGAAGAGCGCCCGCATCGAGGAACTGATCGGGGAGCGCGACTTGCCGGAACTCGGGCATGACACGCGCACGCATGAGCGCGGTGGCGACGGCTTCGCCAAGGCCGCCGATACAGCTGTGGTTCTCCGCGACGATGACGAGCCGGCCCGGACGTTTGCATTGTTCGATGATGGTGGTTTCATCGAGTGGCTTGATGGTCGGCACGTGCAGCACGGCGACGCTGGCTGATCCGTCATCCAGCGCCTGCGCGGCTTCGAGCGCACGCATCGTCATGATGCCGGACGAGACGATCAGCACATCGGCGCCATCGCGCAGCAGTTTGGCCTTACCCAGTTCGAACGTGTAGTCGTAGTCGTCGAGCACGACGGGCACCTTGCCGCGCAACAGGCGCATATACACGGGGCCGTTGTGGGCCGCGATCGCGGCAACGGCCTGCTCGGTATCGAGCGCATCGCACGGATCGACGATGGTCAGTCCCGGAATGCCGCGCATCAGCGCGATATCCTCGGTGGCCTGATGGCTTGGACCGTAGCCTGTCGTCAGTCCTGGCAAGGCGGCGCAGATTTTGACGTTGAGGTTTTCCTCGGCGATCACCTGGTGGATGAAATCGTAGGCGCGGCGCGTCGCGAACACCGCGTAGGTGGTGGCGAACGGAATGAAGCCTTCCTTGGCCATGCCGCCAGCCGCGCCCATCAGAAGCTGCTCAGCCATTCCCATCTGAAAGAAGCGCTTGGGGAACGCATTCCCGAAGATGTGCAGGTCCGTGTACTTCGACAGATCGGCGGACATGCCGACAATGTTCTGACGCTTCTCAGCCTCGGCCACGAGCGCGTGTCCAAACGGCGCCGGGCGTGTGCGTTGCCCTTCCGATGCGATCGACGCAATCATCGCCGATGTGGTCAGACGGGGCTTTTTTTCAGTGACGGCGCTCATGCGCGATCTCCCTGCGTATGGTTCTGATCGAGCACGGCAATCGCTTGCTGCCACTCTTCCTGATCGACGCGGATGAAGTGGTTCTTCTCACGTGCTTCAAGAAACGGCACGCCTTTACCCATCAGCGTGTCGCAGAGGATTACCCGCGGCTTCTCATCAGCGAGCGCGCGCGCCCGATCGAATGCGGTGATCACAGCGTCGAGATCGTTGCCGTCGACACGTTCAACGTGCCAGCCGAACGCCAGCCATTTGTCCGCGAGCGGTTCAAACGCGAGGATGTCGTGCGAGGGACCGTCCGCCTGCTGACGGTTGATGTCGACGAGGACGATCAGGTTGGAGAGTCGATGATGTGCAGCGGAGAGCGCCGCTTCCCAGGTCGCACCTTCGTCGAGTTCGCCGTCGGACATCGAGTTGTAGACGAAGGCAGGATTGCCTTTGAGGCGCAGGCCCAGTGCCATGCCCACGGCGATCGTCAGACCCTGCCCAAGCGAGCCGCCCGAGATTTCCATCCCAGGTGTGTAGGTCGCCATTCCCGACATTGGCAGGCGACTGTCGTCCGAGCCGTAGGTTTCGAGTTCGGCTTCCGGGATGATGCCGGCTTCGATCAGCGCGGCGTAGAGCGCGATCGCATAGTGTCCGTGCGAGAGCAGGAAGCGGTCGCGGTCTTCCCATTCGGGATCGTCCGGACGAATCTTCATGGCGTGGCACCAGGCGACGGCAAGCACGTCGGCGAGGCCGAGCGCCTGACCGATATAGCCTTGCCCCTGGACTTCGCCCATACGCAGAGCAAAGCGGCGAATCCGGTATGCGTGGTACGCGAGCCTCGTGTGGGGGCCGGCAGGCGTGTCGGCGGCCGGCCGCATTGAGGCGGTGATGGGTGTCATGTCTCCGTCCTGGTATTTTGCGGAATGTCTGTGCCCGGTGCGCCGCGGTATCTGGCGACGACAGGTGCACTTCATTCATCAGTAGTCGATCAATTCAACGCAGTGCCAGAGTATCATTGGGAAAAACGGCCTGACAAAAGAAAGGATTGCACCCAATCATGAATGGAATTCACGCATGAAGTCGATCCGCAAGCTACCGCTGCCCTTCCTGCGCGTCTTCGAGGCGGCCGGCCGCACCGCGTCGTTCGCGACAGCCGCAGAGGAACTCGATCTGTCGCCGAGCGCGGTGAGCCATTCGATCCGCAAACTTGAAGAGACGTTGAATCTGCGACTGTTTCAGCGCAGTACACGTGAGGTGAAACTTACCCGCGAGGGGGCGATCCTGCTTGAGCACGTACAGCGAGGCATGGATGAGATGCGACGCGGACTCGCGCTCGTCGCGACCGACGGACCCAGTCCGCTGCGCCTGCATACGGCGCCTAGTTTCGCGACGCAGTGGCTGCTGCCCAGGCTATCGGGTTTTGTCCGCGAAAATCCGAACATCGATTTGCGTTTTTCCGCGAGCACCGATTACGCGCGCTTCGAAAACGATGATTTCGATCTCGACATCGTGTACGGTGAGCCGAAGCCATCGCCGCACGAAAAGATTCCGCTAGCGCTGGAGAAGCTCACGCCGTTGTGCGCGCCAGACGTGGCCGTGCAGATCCGCGGCCCCGAAGACCTCTATGCGCATACGCTCATCCAATGCGACGTTCAAATGTTTCAGTGGAGGGGCTGGTTCGAAGCGAACGATCTGAGTCCGCCTGGTCACTACGGCCTGCACTTCGACCGCAGTTCAATGGCCATCGCAGCCGCGGTCGACGGACTCGGCGTCGTGCTCGAATCGACGCTGCTGGCCGACCGTGAACTGAAGAACGGGACGTTGGCGTGCCCGCTGCTCGGGCGTACGCGCGAAGTGCCCTATATCGGGCACTACCTCGTTTATCCGAAACGGCTTCATTATCACCAGGCGTTTGACACCTTCAAGACCTGGCTGCTTCGGGAGTTGAGAGTCCATCATCCGGTTCCGGACGGCGAGATCGACGAGGCAGAATTTTGAGTGTCCGCTTCGTCGCGCGCTTCCGCCGTTCAACGCCATAGTGGTCAGTGTCTCTTCATAGCCGGCGAGCGTCCATTCGCTCGCCGGGGTCGGCTCACACTTCGCCTTGTTCAGCCATTTCATGCCCTGCCACGGTTCATGATTTCCCCTCGTCGTAACAACTAGTACAAGTGGGTCCTTAAATGGGTTCTGAAATCGAAAGGCCCAAACCAAAACAACCACAGGTCAGGGCGTCCAGCGATAAACGGTGATACTGGAACCCTTGACGTTGTTCTTCGTGACCACGTACTCGCCCGTCGATCGAAGGTATGCCCTGATGCCGTACATCGAATCGATGGCGCTGCTGGCGTCGACGGTACCGGTACTGGTGTTGACCAGCGTGGTGTCGAGATTTCCTGTAGCCAGATTGAATGCGTCGATGTTCGGCAAAGCTTGGCCGCCGCTGAACCAGTAACCGACAAATAGATAGCTGCCGGCCGCGTCAATCGATTTGGCGCCGGCGTGGGCGAGCTTGATCACCGGATTGGGTGCCGTGGTATTGCCCGCACTCCAGCCGTGATACACCTCGATCCGCGAGCCTATCGACGTCCAGTCCGTACTCCCAACCATGCCCTGTCCGAGAATCATGGTGTCGCTGTCCGCGAGGTAGACGATGCGCGTCAACGGCTTGATGCTGTCGGGAATGCGGATGGGAATACCGGGTCCCCATGTTGGCTTGCCGCTGGCGTCGAAGCCGATCAGCGGATAGTGGTAGATGTAACCGGTCTTGTCGAGGCCGGCCCACACGCCCCCCTTGCTGTCGATGCAGAATCCGTCCCTGACCGACGCGGTCGCCTTGAACGCCGGACCGGGAAGCGTGGCGTCCGGTATCGCGATGTAGCCATTCGCAGCATTGAAGTGGAAGAAGTAGTAGGTATCGGGGTTCTGGCCGGACGCCACGAGAATCCGGTTGGCGCCGACGGTGGCAAGTTGACCGAAGTGCTCATCCCGTGAGCGATCGTTGATGTTGATGCGTGGATCAGATGGATAGGCAATCGGATCGACCGTGTTCGCTACGAAGGTTCCCCCTGCGGGGCCGGTATAGATGTTGGTGCCTCCATAGAAGTAGACACCGTCAGTACCCGGGTCTGGAGCGGCGATCCCCTCAAAGTTGAGAGACTGAAGCTTCCATTGCAGGCGACCAGAACTGTTGTAGGAGTGAATGTCGGTGCCGCCGTCGCGGCCGAGGTCCCAACTGCCGCCCCACGGGTTGTTGAGCACATAGAGGTTGCCTGCGGTGTCCTTGCCGATGCCTACGACGCGAGTGAACCGCTTGTCGCCAACCTGGCCTTTGATTCCCGTCGTGGTGTCGAGATAACCGCCCTGAATGCCGAATGTGCCGGCCAGCGTCGGCGTGCCCGAGAGCTTGTAGCGCTTGATGTTCATGTCGGGACCTTCGTCCCCGACCACGAGCTGCCCCGACAACGCATCGAAATAAAGCGCCGATGGCAGCGACCCACCTGGCATCCGGATGGTGTTCAACAGGCCGCCGGTTGGACTGAACCCGACGATCGAGCCCTCACTCTTCTGTGCGACCCAGATGTTGCCTGCGCCATCCAGTGCGAGAGCGCCCGGGCCTGTGACGTTGATGTCCCGCTTCCAGACGCCGTCGGTAGTGAAGATCCGAACACGATTGCCATAGAAGTCGCTCGCATAGAGGAGCGAGCCCGCCGTGGCGAGCCCGGTGACGACATCGACCCGAGGCTGGTTGTTCAACGCGCTGATCTGAATCAAAAGATCGCGAGCCTTGGTGGTGCGGTTGTATCGTCCTACCGCTCCGCTTCCGTACGTCCCGCCAGGCTGCAGTGCCACGTAGATCGACGTCGCGTTACCCGTGATCGCGCTGCCCTGAAACTCGCCGTGTGCGCCGATCGAGCCGAGGCTCTTGCCGGCCTGGTAGATAGCCACGCCACCCTCGTATTCGTCCCACATGGAGGCCGTATAGATGACACCTTCGGGCGCGACCCACATGGAACGCGCGGTGTTACCCACATGGGCGGCGAGGGTGCCATAGGTGTTCGCCAGCCAGTCGGTGGTGTTTTCCGCCTGACACGCCGGCGCGATCGTGGCGATCGCTACGGCGAGTAGCACAGCATGAATTCGTTTTTTCTCGACCATGACTGATGCTCTCCAGAATGTAGTGATCATTCACGTGAATAGTCGGCCAGTCAGATTTCAAATTCGTGATCGGTGACCCACGTATGACCATATGCAACTCATTGCGCCTTTACAAGCCGCTCTGCGACTTTGCAAGCGAACGTGAATGGGTCTCTCCTCTCCTTCTCGCGCAACAGGTAATATTTCGCCTTGTCCCGGCGTATCGCTATGCATAGCGAATGAATCAGGGTGTTTTGACCGTTACCAAAAAACATAGGGATGGAGTCAATGAATCGAAAAGAAATCAAAGCTCAGGTCTTGCAGCTTCTATCGGATGGCGTTGCGAAATCCGAAGTGTTCACCAGGCTGGCGGGACAAGGCGTCAAGGATCGTCTGCTTGCATATTTCATCGCAGCGCACGGCAGCCGCGAGACGCCGTCTTTTTGGACGGCGAAATTTCTACCGATATGTGACGCGTTTCATTCGTCTCAGAACGGTTGATTTTGCAAATGGTCGAATTCGATTCGCGCCTGTTCAACCCGAATCCGTCCACACGAGGGCTAGACATGAAAGCAATCGAAAGCAAGCGCTCTTCCATGCATATTGGCTCGCGGGCGGTCGCGTGCCTGCTGGTGGCGGGGTTTGCTGCATCAACCAGTGCCGCGTCCGGCGCAGAATCCATCCTTCTGCCTCAGGATGCGCCGCACTACAGGACCGGAGACAACTGGACCTATCTGTGGTCCGACCTGCTGTCCGGAAAGAGTAAGACCATCACCCAAACCGTGACATCCGTCCATGCCGATGGGAGTGCCTCTCTTCTGATAGGCCCCGGAGGCGGGCGTGTAAAACTGACCTCTGAAGCAAACGTGATTCCCAACGAAGCTGCCCAGCACGCCTGCGGTATCGCGCTTCATTTTCCGCTGGGAGCCGGAACGCGCTACGAGGCGGATTGCCAGGCCTCCGGCGAAGCGGGCACGACTGTGCTACGGCGAGCCCAGTGCGAAGTGCAAGGTGTTGAAGAGATCAAGACAAAGGCCGGCTCATTCTCCGCGATCAGGATCAGGATGACGGGAGTCTGGTCGCCGCAAGCTGGCGCCGGAGGTGGGCCGATGGAGGAGACACTGTGGTACGCCCCGAGCGTCAAGCGTGTTGTCAGGGAGGAGTTTCAAGGCCGCATGGCCGGAAAGGGCGCACCCGCGACGACCGCAATGGAACTGGTGCGTTACGCGGTGAAACCGTAGCCTCGATCATGCGCACCGCTCCGTCCCCAGACCCGTGCGGTGCCTTCGGCACTTCCTGACTGGCAAAGCAGTCCAACGATGCAACGGCCGGTAGCCACGTGTCAGACTGGAGCCAGGGCATCCCCCGATGGAGCGTGTCGCTAGTCATCTGCCGGCTCGTCTTCCTCCATTGTGTCGAGCGTGTCGCCATCCTCGGAACGCGTCAGGACAAACTCGGCAATCGCGTTCCAGTGCCGCAACGCCTTGACGCGATCACCGTCCATTACAAACTCGAACGTCGTTTTCGGGCTCAGGTAACTGCGGAACTGAAGGTCTTTGAACGGCACCAGAACTTCAACAGGTCCGTTTTGCAAAGCGCAGCGTGAGCTTCTGTCTACGATTTAGCCGCACCGCCGCTTTGATCCCAATCGCCGTCACATAGGTTCCGGTGATTTTGTCGAGGACGGACTGGGGCACTGCATCGGGCATCCGTTTGAATACCGCCTCGGCCTGATCAAGCCACAGCAACGCCCGGCTCCAGCGTTGCCTTGAGAATACGCTCGGGAATCACCTGCTTGCCCGACACCCGGCCGTGATTCATCAGCATCAGCAACCAGCGGGACATATCATCCATTGTGGCGACAATGCTGCCAGCGGGGCTCGACTCTTCGGTGTCCATGTACGGCGGCTGCCACAATTCATCGCTGTCGCGCCTCTCCAGAAACGGTACCGCAGGTTCTGGTCGCGTGAGCATGTCAGCTATGGTGAATTCCGCGTCTGTCATGCCGAGCGGTGTAAGTATCTCGTCGCGCACGAAGCAGTCCCAGCGCTGCCGCTCATTCCAGAGTCTTTCGGCGGTTCAGATGCGTTCGGCATAAGCCCAATTCCGCTCGGAAAGGGGTTTCATCAAGCGCTTTCACTTCGTGCCGCCGATGCAGTCTGGGTAGTTGATCATTTTCAACGCGGCCATCGTTTGCGAGAGACGACGGCGAAGCTCACGGCGATCGCGCCCGTCTGAACGTGGCCATCGTCTGCCGAGGATACGCTGGCGAAGCGAGGGCGACGAGGGCGGCGTGCTCGACTAACCAAAGGATCCGGCACAGGTTCAGGATCGCCGATGTGTTCGTCAACCGAGATATCTCTGCGACCCAGCCGGTGTGGATGACGCTTAGGGTTTGTTGAGGCCATGGGTAATCGCGTGTAAAAAGACATATCCGTATTGAACAACTCGACCATCGATTAGTAAAATGAATGATTTGATCAATACGATAACCAGACGGAATGGAACTCAAACTGCTGCGAACGTTTTTGTCGGTCGTCGAGCTGCGTCATTTCGGGCGCGCGGCGGACGCCCTGCACATGAGTCAGCCGGCGTTGAGCAAACAGGTTGGCGCGCTGGAGGCGAGCCTGGGCGCGAAGCTGTTCGAGCGAGGCCGGCATGGCGCGGAACTGACGCGGTTCGGGGAAATTTTCCTGCCCGATGCGCAAGCGCTCGTCTACGACGCGGACGAGATTCTCGCGCGTGCGCGAGAGGCAAGCAGCGGCAGGCGTGGGCATTTGCGGATCGGCATTTGTCTGTCCGTGCTGACGATCGCGCCGCAGATCATTGCCGACTTCCGTCAGCAGTATCCGGGCATTGCCGTCGCGTTGAGTGACCTGTCTTCCGCTGAGCAAACTCGCCGCCTGCTGGCGGGGAAGCTGGATGTCGGCTTTATGCGGGCACCCTCGGTCGACGGTCTCTCGTCGCTTCGTGTGGTCGACGAGACACTGGCGCTGGCGTTACCCCCGCGCCTTGAGCACGTACGTCTTCCTTCCGATTTCGGCAAGCTGAATGAAATGGGTTTCCTGGCCTTGCGGCGTGCGCGTGGGCCCGGGCTCGCTGCCCAAGTCGAAAGCTGGTGTCGCGAACAGGGCTTTGTACCAAACGTGATGCAACAGGCTGATGATATGCAGTCTGTCCTGACATCTGTCGCTGCTGGAGTCGGTGTCGCGTTCGTTCCCTCGCGCGCGCAGCATCTTCTTCGAGACGCTACCGTCCTGCCGCTTCGCGGAAAGTACGCGAAGTGGCGCGTAGGGCTTGTCTGGGCAGATGCGCAGAAAAACCCAGTTACATCACGGTTTGTCTCGTTTGTGCGCGCCGCGCTGAAAGGCGTCTGACTCTTCTTTTCGACGTCGAGCGTTGTTTCTTCATAGGCGACATCATCGACCAACGGCAATTGGCCGGCCAGCGCCTGTCGTCGATCGGCGGCACGCGACCCTGAGCAGCCAATGAGCAGCAATCCCTTCTGACCATCCGCCCGAAGGTCATCGAACGAGGCCGATGATCAACTCAACCAAACGAATTGGCCCCCGGCCCTTCTGGCAGTAGCCATCAATCTCGTCACTCCTGAGTTGCCGACGCACCTCCGTTTCGTCTAATGCCGTGAAGGCGATGATTGCAATCACGCGCGTGCGCTACAACACACAAATACGACACTCATAAGTCAATTTTTTGCGCATGGAGTTACCATCAGCAATCAGATCCTCAGGACCACCAGGACAACGGCAGGAGGATCCTGATTGCCGCGGAAGAACGAAGGACCGGTACCCACTCGAAGCGCTGGCGCGAAAAATCAGGCGGCGTTGAGGTCGCGATGAGCGATGGCCGACAGCGTGATCCAGGAGGATGACGGGAGCACGCCGGCAGCATGAAATTCGAGGCACCGGGCGTTTTTTCTCCACACCCTGCGAGCGACTACGTCGAGGAGATCCGCAATGAACGGATTCGATCTAACAATTCTAACTTTCCTGACCCAACACGCTTTTAGCGCTGGATTGATAACCAAGGCGATAAGAGCCATCGCCGGCTTCTACACGTTCAAGGGCCTGGTGTTCATCCCCATATTGTGTTGGATATGGTTTAAACCCCATCAGCACGGCGAATGGGATCGCGAGGTCGTCATCGCGACCCTTGCGAGCGGCCTTATGGCACTCGTGCTAGGCAGACTTCTTGCGCATTACCTGCCATTTCGCGTGCGACCGATCTATAACCCGGATTTGCACCTTCACTTTCCCGCGACCGAGGGGGAGCATGAGTTGCGATTCTGGAGTTCTTTTCCGAGCGACCACGCGATGATGTGGATGTCGGTCGCCACTGGAATTTTTCTCGTCTCATGCCGCGTAGGGATACTCGCGATTCTCTACACGGCGATCTTCATATGCGCGCCACGGGTTTATCTCGGTTTGCACTATCCGACCGATGTCATCGCGGGAGCGCTGATCGGCGTTGTGGTCACCTATGTGATGACGAGTGATTTCGTCAGAAGGCCTCTTGCAGCCCCCATCCTCCGATGGATCGACAAAAGGCCAGGACTCGGTTACGCGATGGCATTCGTGCTGTGTTTCGAGTTGGTAACCCAGCTGGACGAAGTCCGGATACTCGCGCAATCTGTTTCAAAGGTCGTCGGGCATTCGTAGAGATTACGAATACCGATGGCGGCCAAATCCCTGTTCGGCGATTCTCTGGCTCCGCCGTTGACCTCCACTTCACTCAGGCGAAGCCGCACGGATTCGTCGACTGCCCGCGCCCGTGATCCCCGCACATCCGCTCAATGCCGAACCAACAACGGCGGGGATTTGACTCCTTCTCTGCGGCACCTCGCGTAAAAAGCCTTGCTGGTCACTCTGGGGGTGACGCGTTTCCGGGGACGGTTGGCAATTGACTTCCGCCTGGGCGAGTTTCCTCCGTCTGACGTGACGTTGGCATTACCGTGGAGACTGATCATGCATTTTCAATAGCGGACGTGCGACCTTGATGTTTTTCCTTCGGCTGCGCAGCGCGAACGCGGCAAACGTACATCCCAACATCGCGATGCCGGCTACGAAGAACGTATCGCTGTAAGCCATAAGAAGCGCTTCACGTCCAATCACTTTGTCGACGATCCCGAGTGCCACCTCGCGGGTACCATCAAGCCCTGACACTGCCAGCGCATGCGCCCTGTCAATGTGGCTCTGTGTCAACACCCTGACCATGCCGATCATGCGCTCCTGAAACGCGCCATTGAACGGGGTGATCGCCTCGCCAATGCGCGAAGCATGCAGTTTTTCCCGTTCGACCACGATCTGGCTGGCGATCGCAATGCCGATCGCACCGCCCAGGTTGCGCACCATACTGAACAGTCCCGAGGCTGATCCAAGCTGACTCTTTTCGATGCCGTCCACGGCCATCACACCGAGCGCGACGACCACCAGCGACTGTCCGATCCCGCGCACGATCAACGACGGCACGACCACATTCGCCGATGCATCCACGTTGAGATGAATGTTCATCAGACAGCCGATTGCCACCAGCAAAAAGCCGGCGATGATGGCTGTGCGGGCACTCGTGTGACGCATCAGCGGCGGCGTCAGGAACGACATCACGAACTGAACGAGCCCGTACGGCACCATCATGACGCCGATATCACGCGCACTGTAGCCCTGCAATTCGGCAAAGTAGTTCGGCACGAGAAACACCACCGCGAACACTACGCTTCCGAACAGGAACTGCATCAGACTGGCTATGCCGAAGTTGTAGCGGCCGAGCAATCTCAGATTGATGAACGGGTCCTCGCGACGAAGCTGCACGACCACGAAAATAGTCAGTCCAACGGCCGCGATCAGAAACATGTTCACAATGAAGCTCGAGCCGAACCAATCCTTGCGGCCACCTTCCTCCAGCACGATCTGCAGCGCACTGAGTCCGATTGCCATTGTCGTGATACCCAGCCAGTCTGCGTTGCGCAACCTGTCCAGATGCACGGGCTCCGGTTTGATCGCCCAACCGATTGCGCCCAGCAGCACCAGCGCGGGTGGGATCTGCAGATAGAAGATCCAGCGCCACGAATACATGTCGGTTAGCCAGCCTCCAAGAGAAGGCCCAGCCGCCTGCGCAACGTTGTTGGCCACGGCGAACAACGCCATCCCGAGGGGATGCCGTGACGCGGGCAACTCCGTCAGGATCAGCTGAAACGACAGCGGAATCAGCACACCGCCGAACGCCCCCTGAAATGCCCGGGCGACGATCATCGCGTCGATCGTTGGTGCCACCGAACACACCAGCGAGAAGATCAGGAATCCGCTTGTGCCGGCCAGCATCACACGGCGGATGGAAAACACCCGCACGAGCCAACCGGTCAACGGAATGATGATGATTTCCGCCACCAGGTACGCCGTGGTAATCCACGAACCTTCCTCGAAACTCGCGCCGAGCGAACCGCGGATATCGGGCAGCGACGCATTGGTGACGTGCACGTTCATGCCGGCCATAAAGCAGCCGAACACGCCGCCAAGCACCGCCACCCATGCGCGCAGCGACACCGATTCATGAGTATGGGACAAGGCGTTCGTCGTGCTCATGAGCGGCTCGCGGAGGGCTGCACAACGGTGGTGCCGGTGTGAACGCGCGCGACGACTGACATGCCTGGCCGCAGGCTGATGGACTCACGCTGCCCAGCGTCCAGCCGGATCTTGACGGGAATGCGCTGCACGACCTTGGTGAAGTTGCCAGTCGCGTTATCGGGCGGCAGCAACGCGAACTGCGCGCCCGAGCCTGGCGCGATGCTCAGCACGCGCCCATGCAAGGAATGCCCCGCATAGGTGTCGACGTCGATCTCGACCGGCTGGCCGGTGCTCATTGCGGCGACCTCCGTTTCCTTGAAGTTGGCGATCACGTAGACATCCTGGAGCGGCACCACGGCGAGCAGAGGTTGGCCGGTCTCGACGTATTGACCCGGCCTCACGGCGCGCTGGCCGACCGTGCCGTCGTTCGCCGCGCGAATCGTCGTGTGGTCGAGATCGATCTGTGCGAGCGACAACGCTGCGCGCGCAACACCGAGCTGGGCTTGCGCCTGCTCGATCGCCGCCATGCCTTGACTCCGGCGCTTCTCCAGCACGATTTGCTGGCCGCGCTGGGCTTGTACGGTCGCATTGGCCTTGGCCAGCGCGGCGTCGGCAGTGAGTGCGTCGGCATGCGCCTGTTCCCAGCGCTGCGCGCTAGAGGCCTGCTCAGCCGCCAACTGCCGGTAGCGCTCAGCGTCTGCCTTGCTGCGGTTCGCGCCTGCCCGCGCCGCGGCGACGTCCGCCTGCGCCGCGTTCATCACACTGCCTTGCTGGGCAATCTGCGCATCGAGCGTGGCGACGTTCGCCTGCTCCGCGTGCAGGGTCGCAAGCCCGGCATCGACCGTTGCCTGAGCCCGCGCGACCTTGGCCGCGTAGTCGGCGCGGTCGATATGCGCGAGCACGTCGCCCTGGTGCACCGGCTGATTGTCTTCGACATCGACGCTCGTTACATAGCCCGGCACGCGCGAACTGACCGTCACCACGTCCGCGCGCACATAGGCGTCATCGGTACTTTCGATAAAACGGCCGACGGTCCACCAGCGGATGCCCACCACGACAATCCCGGCGACGGCTATCGCCGTGCCCGCAAGCACAAGGTTTTTTCTGCTAAACGGCAATGTCTTTCCTGGAACGACAGTGGTACTCATATCAAGACCTTGATGAGAAAGTAATGGACGTGCGGCGCGGCGACACGATGCGCTAGTGTTGCCAGCCGCCACCGAGTGCCTTGAACACGGCGATCTGATCGGACGCGAGTGCTTCAGTCGATACAGCAAGCGCTGCATCGCCGGCAACGAGACTCCGCTCGGCATCGAGCACATCGAGAAAGTCCAGTGCACCCGCCTGGTAATTCAGTTCGGCGAGATGGAAGGCGCGGGCATCGTTCGCGCGGGCGGCCTGCAACGCACGTTGGCGTTCCCACTGCGCACCGTAGAACGTCAGCGCCTGTTCGGTTTCCTTCAACGCCGTGAGCACGTTGCGTTCGAACTGGGCGAGCGCTTCCGTGTTGCCGGCCTTGGCCTGTGCAAGCCGCGCGCGGCTCACCGCCATGTTGGGAAAGCGCCAGCTGATCAACGGCCCCACGCCCCAGGCCACCGCGTACTGATCCCCGAGCGATGCGAGGCTGCCGGTGGTCGACAGGAAGTTCACCGAGCCGCCCAACACGATCGACGGATACAGATCGGCACGCGCGACGCCGACCCGGGCGTCGGCGGCGGCCAGCTTGCGTTCCGCCTCACGCAGGTCAGGACGGCGGCGCAGCAGGGCGGCGCCATCGCCAACCGGGAACGGCGCATTGAGCACCGGCGCGAGACGGCACTGCCCGGCCGCCTGGGGAAACTCGCCAGGCGGGCGGCCCAGCAGCACGGCCAGTTCGAACAGGGCTGCGCGACGCTTGCCCTCGAGCGTCGGAAGTGTCGCGCGCGTTTCATCAAGAAAGCCGCTCGCGCGCGTGACCTCGAGGTCGGACACCAGCCCGCGATTGCGTTGCCGGGTGGTCAGATCCACCAGGCGTTGAGCGATCCCGAGCGAGCGGTTGGCCACGTCGATCTGTTCGCCGTAAGCACACACGTGCATGTACGCGTCAGTTGTCGACGCGACGACGGCGACGCGGACCGCGTCCGTGGCCGCCTGCATCGCGTCGGCATCGGCTTGCGACGCTTCGACGAGATGGCGCACGCGCCCCCACAGATCCACTTCGTACGAAACCGCCAGCGAGGGCGCGTAAGCCCAGCGCGTGTCAGCCGACTCGCGCCGCGCTGCCGCGACGATCTGATCAGCACTCTGCTTGCCGTAGTTGCCGCCGAGTGCAAGCTGCGCTTCGGGTAGCCTGGCGCCCGTGGCTTCGTTCAGCACCGCTTGCGAACGCGCCAGACGCGCAACCGCGACCGCGAGATCACGATTCTGCTCGAGTGCCTGCTGGATGAGACCGTCAAGCACCGGGTCCTGGTAGAGACGCCACCAGTCGTCAGGTAATGGCTGTTGCGCAACAGGCGCACGTTCCGCCGACATGAACGGCGCGGACGCTGCAGCCGACCACTGCGGCGCGCGGTACGGCGCCTCAAGAGAACACGCCGAGCCAAGCAGCGCGAACGCCGCAATGCAGACCAGGCGCAGAGGCGATCGTGTGAAGCGACGTGGCACGCGTGGCTGCCGCCTCGGGCCACGACGAACAAGAAAATGAACGGTGCGAAAAGCGCCCGAAGGAACCATGACAGATGCTCGGCTGTGGAATCGAAGGACTGATGGTAGAGTCCTGTGATTCGTTCATCTCTCGAAGAATTGCCATGCATCATCGCGAAATGGACAGCTTCGGTTTTTTCGAAAGCCAGAAGGCGCTTGAAGTCGCGCCCGTCACCGTGCTCGCCACGGATCAGCCCGCCGGCACCGCGTTCCCGCCACACGCGCACAGCAGCGGTCAATTGATCTACGCCATTTCGGGCGTGATGATCGTGCGTTCGGCCGCCGGCAGTTGGATCGTGCCGACCGGGCGCGCGGTGTGGGTGCCGGGCGGTGTGCGCCATGAAATCGAAATCGCCAGCGACGTGCAGATGCGCACGGTCTACGTGGCGGCCGACGCTCGCGACACATTGCCAGACAGCTGCAGGGTGATCCTGGTAGGCGCGCTGCTGCGTGAGCTGATCGTGACCGCAGTCGGCATCCGGCCGGTCGCCGGGCACGGTGGACGAGAACGGCGCGTGCTGGAGTTGATCCTCGATGAGATCTGCGCCGCCGAACCACTGCTATTGCATGTGCCGATGCCACGTCATCCGGCGCTCGTCGAACTGTGCGCTGAACTGATTGCACAGCCGTCGCTCGACGCTACATTGCAAGCTTGGGCGCACCGGGCCAACATGAATGCGCGTACGTTCGCACGGGCATTTCAGCGCGAGACCGGCATGACGCATGGTTCATGGTGCCGTCACACGCGGGTCCTGCTAAGCCTTCCGCAACTGGCAACCGGCGCATCGGTGCTCGACGTCGCACTTGAACACGGCTACGACAGCCCGAGCGCGTTCACAGCAATGTTTCGCAAGATCCTCGGAGTCGCACCCAGCGAGTACTTCAAATGAGGCTCATCCCGTACAGCACGACGACATCGGAGGCTGTCCGATTCGCGACGATCAGTTGAAGATTTGCGTGCGCGGCGATCCAGGCTTCTCAAATAGACTGCTAGCGCCGAAGCGCGCTATTCAATGCAACGACAATCCCGCCCGGCGCCTTATCACCATTGCTCGGGGAATTCCACTGGACCTGATTCATTGCATGCGCGTTTTTTCTGTGCTCGCCGACACCGGCAGTTTTACCCGCAGCGCGGGACAACTCGGCGTCTCCACGCCTCATGCGTCGCGCGCTATAGCCCAGTTGGAGAGCCATCTTGGTACTCGTCTTCTGCATCGTACGACGCGTTCGATTGCGCTTACCGAGCCAGGGTTGCGCTATCTCGCCCGGGTGCACGAAATTCTAAGTGTGCTGGACGCATCTGAACGTGAAGTGAGGTTTGCATCCGCAGAGCCACGCGGCACCTTGCGGATGCATTGCAGTGCAAGTCTGGCCGATCATTTCGTGTTGCCACTTGCCGCAGGATTTCAACGTCAATACCCGCATGTGAATTTTGATCTGACGGTGGCGTCGCAAATGCCCGATCTGGTTCGGGCACGTTATGACATTGCATTGATGGCCGCCAACCACCTCCCAGAGTCCAATCTGGTCGCATTAAAGGTCGGCGCTATTCGAAGCGTGCTGTGCGCGTCTGCTGACTACGTTGAGGAATACGGAATTCCTTGCACACTCGGCGATCTCGCAGCACACCGCTGCCTGCAAATTGGGGGGCCGGCATTTCGCGAACGTGAGTGGCAGATGAGATGCGGCAGGGAAACCGCGACGGTGCCCATCGATCCACAGCTAATTGTCGATGCCGGACGTTCCCTGGCAATCGCCATCCGCCAAGGCATGGGTGTCGGGCCGCTGCCGTCGTATATCGCGTCGCAAGAGATACAACTCGGCGACGTTATCGCCGTACTGCCGGAATACACGGTCAACGAAACTGACCTGTATTTGCTGTATGCGTCCCGGCAATACCTCGATACAAAAATACGGGCATGGATCGATTTCATGAAGGCGCACATGCGACCGGGCAGTCCCGAGGACTTTGACGTGAGCCTATGAGGGTTCGGCACGCTTGCGGTTTTCCTGACCGGTCGCAGGTTTGACCTTTCTCGCCTCAGTCGTCAGGGCGCCGCTGCATATCTAAGGGCGGTTCATCTGCCGTAAGCAGTCGTTCGCGGATCGATTGTGTGGGGCCGCTCCCGGCCGAACTCGGAAGTTCGATAACGGACCGAGGGTGACCCATAGTGGACTCTCGCGTCGCTCATCAGCGGGACTGGCGGCAGCGCAGAAAGTGGGTTGCGAAATGGCAAGCATGACCGCCCGGCATGACAACACTAGCGCTCATAGTGCAGAACAGGCCTAGTTTAGTCTTGCTTATAACAAAGCGACGTTTGTTAAGCGCTGTTCCCCCGCTGTGCTACGGTGACTCTTTGCCACTAACCGGAAACTATCGTGAACGCTGAGAAGACTCGGACCCGTTCAGGAACGTGTTGTGCGCGACCGGAACCGGATAACGGGTGCAGGTATCACGTCCGGAATCGATTTTGCATTGACCGTAGTGGCCGATCTTATGGGACACGAAGTTGCGCAGGAGATACAACTTCAGATGAAGTATGACCCCGAGCCTCCTTATCAAACCGGGTCGCCGCGTACCGCACCCGTTGCACTGGTCGAAGCGACCCGCCAAAAGATCACGTCATTCATCGAACATCGCAGGATAGCTACCGAGCGCGCGGCTGGACGCCTTGCGGCCCTCCCATAGTGGCCGCACGCTGCCCGACGCATGTGACTCAGTGCCCCCTGAGCGGTCCTCCGCCCTTCTCGTTAGCGGACGGACCGCAGCAGGCCGGATTGCCGACTTTGTCGCCGGTGTGTCCACACAACGAGCGGCCGGTCGGACTTCTCGAAAACAGCCGTTCGAAACATAGACCGCCTTACGGCGCGCCATGGCTTTACGGTCATCCTCGATAAATATAAAAGCAGGACCACCGATCTGGCCGGCCCCGCTCCGCCGATCCTGCTGTAACTGCTAGCGCGCCCGAGCGCTACGTATCATCGCCGCCAGGATATATCCGGCAATTCGCGGATTCTCCTTGATTCGCCGGGTGCTGTAACCATACCAATCATGACCGTACGGCACATAGACGCGCACGTTAAATCCTTGCGCAAGCAGAGCATCACGCAGCGGTTCGCATACCCCAAGCAACATCTGAAACTCGAATCGTGACCTGTCAATCCGCTCGCATTGCAGCCAATTGATCAGCACATCGATCAGTTGCGCATCGTGCGTTGCAATGCCCACGAACGATCCGGCCTGTATTGCACTCGAAACATGCCGAACGAAATGCGTGTTGATCGCTGCCCGATCCCTCGATGCACGGTCGACGAGATGCTCGGTTGCCTCTGCATAAATTCCCTTGCAAATGCGCATGCGGCTCTTGCGTGCCTGCAGCGGAACGATGTCACCGTTCGTGCGCGTCAAATACGCTTGCAGTGCAATTCCAACTGGAAATCCGTCGGCTTCGAGCTTTACGAACGAGTCCAGCGTTTTCTGGGTGCAACTGATGTCTTCCATGTCGATGCACGCGCTGATTCCGTGCGATGCTGCCGCTCGCAGAATCGCCGTGACCCGCGCCATGCACGCGTCTTCGTCGAGATGCAACCCCAGCGCGGTCAATTTTATCGACAGCTCGGTGGACTCATTTTGCGCGCCAAGCGCCTGAACGAGATCGAGATAATCGCGAGTCATCGACTCTGCCTGATCCGGCGACGACGCGGTCTCGCCCAACACATCGACGGTCGTTCGGAAGCCTGCTGCATGGAGCGCGTGAATGCGCGTGCAAGCATCGCAAAGCGTTTCGCCAGCAATATAGCGGAGGGAGATCTGACGGATCAGCGAACGGGGAACGAGCGGGATGGCGTGAGCCGCCATCGTATTGAGAATACGCATGTTGTGGTCTCGTGAAAATGCAGTCGCGCGAATCTGAATGCGATAAGTCGATTCGAGCGACATCTCCGGACCGTTATTGACAATAGGTCCGGGACGAACGCCAAGGTAGATGCAATCGCTGCATCAACACAGGCTTTCAGTGCGTTTTCGAGGGAGGCCAGGCAGCTGCGTACATTGTTCGCGGGAGTCTTTATCAGTTCATTACGGGGTGAGTCAAGCCTGCTTTCGTTATGTCAGTCAGGCAACGTGAATCGTAGCACGAAGGAACGGTGGTCATGATCCAGTGCGCGTTGCATCGGGGCAGTTAAGTTTCGACGTCGACCTTGCGCAACCTGACCCATTCGTCTGCCACCTCGCCCATGTTTCTGGGTACTCCACTTTTAATCCAGGCCATGAAGGATCGATCGAACCTGAACGTCTCACCACACTCACTCGTCAGAAACCGGCGAACGTTCTGGGTGTTCTTGTAAGTCTCGTCAATTTTAGTGGCCCGGTTAATCGGGCCTCGGTGCCAGTCAAATTTCATAGAGACTCCCCCTCTTAAGGGTTGCTGTGGAAGAGACCAGTTATTTGTTAGCGATCTACGTCACAGCATCGAGTGGATGAAAATTCTCCGTCAACGGAACATCATCCTGGATCACATTTCGTCTACGTTCGTTGACGCGCGCTGGTTCCGCTTGCCGATCACGTCGCTGTCATGAGCGACGGCAAGATCGTCTACAAAAGACCCATCAACGAACGCGACCAGCAGGAAACTGGCCGCGCCATGGCAGGTGATTTGCGCGTCCATGCGGAAGCCTCGCGAGCAGCGAGCACGATTCCGCTTTGATAACAGCGCGTTTTTTGACGCGTTGACGACAAAAAAATTTTCCTTTAACTTCGAAACCGTTAAAGGCAGCGCTCCTCTGATCTCACAGAGGATATCGGGTTGGCGTGCCCGTCCAGCAAAAAGGTGATCGCGATGAGCGACAACCCTGTTGGGCCGGCGAACACTTCTTCGGCCCAGACAAGCGACGGTGTGGCACCCCTGACCGTCATCAGGAATGCCTGCGTACTGACGATGGATCCCACGTGCCCGCAGCATGCATGTGCGGACATCGTCATCGAGCACGGCAGGATCCGCGAAATTGCCCCAGATGCCTCTCTAGGCATAGGCGATGCGCACGTCGTGATAGACGGCGCCGGGCACCTCGTCATGCCGGGTCTGATCAACGCACATTTCCATTCGCCCACCAATTTTCTGAAGGGCGCGCTGGACAGTCTGCCGCTCGAGCTCTTCATGCTCTATGAAGTGCCTGCGACGCCTGACGCAGCGGTATCGGCCCGCGGCGCCTACGTCCGCACGCAGATTGGCGCCGCCGAAATGCTGAAGCTCGGCGTCACGTCGGTGCAGGACGATGCGTTCTTCCTGCCGGCACCGAGCCACGCCGAAATCGACGCGGTAATGAGCGCCTACCGCGATATCGGTATTCGGGCGACTGTGGCACTCGACCAGCCTAATCTGCCTGAAATCGCCAAACTCCCGTTTCTCCGCGACCTCGTTCCGGATGAACTCAGAGCGCGGCTCGAAGCTCCCGCGCCCATGCAGACGGACGACCTGCTGCGCCACTATCGCTATCTGATCGATACGTGGCATCAATCCAGCGATGGACGCCTGCGCGCCGCTGTTTCCTGTTCAGCACCGCAGCGCGTCAGCGTCGATTATCTGCGAGAACTGGACACGCTCAGCCGTGCTCACGATCTGCCGTTTTACATCCACATGCTCGAGACTCGCCTTCAGCGCGTTTTTGGCGAAGTGTGTCTGAATGGCCGCTCGCTGATCCAGTATGTCGACGACCTCTCGCTTCTGTCTGAACGCATGAATGTCATCCACGCCGTGTGGATCGACGACGACGACATTGCTCTGCTAGCGCGCGCCCGTGCCCAGGTGATTCACAACCCGATCAGCAACCTGCGACTCGGCAGCGGCGTCATGCCGTTCCGGCGGCTCGCACAAGCGGGCGTTCCGATTGCGCTGGGATCCGACGAAATCATCGCGGACGACGCGGTCAACCTGTGGTCGGTCATGAAAACGGCCGCGCTGATCCACACGATCGGCGATCCGGACCCCCAACGCTGGCCCGTGGCTGACGAAATCCTTCAGTGCATGTTCGACGGCGGCGCCACGGCGATGCGTCAGCGTCATCAGCTCGGGCGTATCGCGTCGGGGTTTCAGGCCGATCTGGTCATGCTCGATCTGGATACGCTGCCGTTCACCCCGCTCAACGATATCGCCCGCCAGCTTGTGTATGCGGATGCAAGCCGCGCAGTCGTCATGACGATGGTTGCGGGTCGCGTGGTGATGCGGGACGGCAAGCTTCTGACCATCGATGAACCCGCGCTGCGGCAGGAAGCACGCGCCATCATGGCGGCCGCCGCCGGTCAGCGCGAAACCTTGACGCGCGAAGCCGCCGAATGGCTTCCGTACTATCGCGCCATGTACCAGAAGTCACTCGCTGTCGATGTCCGCATGAACCGATGGGTTGGCGACGCCAATCCCGCTCGTAGCTGATTCTTCCTCGTCGCAGTTTCAATCTTGATCATTCGTTAGGGGTGCATTCTATGTCACATCGTCTCAACTATAGAACCGCCGCTCGGGCGGCCATGTTTGCGTTCGGTCTGATCGCAACCACCCAGGCCGCCCACGCGGAAGACAAAGCGATTCGCGTGATATGTAACAACTGGTCCGGATTCGCACCGGTCTTCGTAGCGGGCGACCTTGGTTACTTCAAACAGCTCGGGCTGAAGGTCACCGTCAAGTTTGACGACGAGCAG
The DNA here is from genome assembly GCF_046026855.1 of Paraburkholderia sediminicola. Taxonomy (GTDB): domain Bacteria; phylum Pseudomonadota; class Gammaproteobacteria; order Burkholderiales; family Burkholderiaceae; genus Paraburkholderia; species Paraburkholderia sediminicola_A. The sequence continues at coordinate 352,995 of NZ_JAQQET010000002.1, forward strand.
GCGGACGCGCTGGCAGGGATTGCCCATGGCGATATTGAAGTAGACATGCGTACAGTCGACGACTATCAGCGTCGCCCGCGCAGCCCCTCGACGCCGGGGGTCATGATCGGCACCATCGACGAGTCCAATGGTGGAGACGGCGTGGTAGCGGACGGTTCGATCCAGAAGGTCAGCGATCTGAAGGGAAAGGTGGTGGCAATGGAGACGGATATTCCTGCCTACCTCCTCCTGCAACTTGAACTGAGCAAAGCCGGGCTCAGCTATAAGGACATGACGATCAAGCAAACTGCGGGATCTGACGCGCTATCGGTGTTCTCAGACCATAACGTTGCGGCGATCGGGACGTTCCAGCCGTTCATGAACAAGGCAATCACGCTAGACGCGAAACGCGGCGCTCATATTCTGGTTTCATCGGCAAGCTACCCGGGTACGATTGTGGACGCAATCATCGTCAACCAGTCAAAACTCAAAGCCGACCCGCTCGCCTACAAGAACTTCCTGATCGGCGTGTACAAGGCGATTGCGTATTACAACGCCGAGCCGGCTGACTTCATCCGTCTTGCCGCGCCTCACTTCAACCAGAGCGGCAAGGACTTCAAGGCAAGCATCGATGGAAGCCTTTCCTACACGTCGCTCGACACGGCGAAGCACTATCTTGGCGCCACTGACAAGCCCGGCTCCATCTACAAGACCTTCGATACGCTGATGAAGCTAAATCTGGCGAACGGTGCATCGGACCATACGCTGTCGGCCGCCGGCTCATTCGACGGTTCGCTTTTGCAATCCATCTCGGCTACCGACCTCAAGTGATCAAACCGCTTCCAAACGCCTTCTCCTTTCGCGGAAGCATCAGTCGCCGGGCCAATATTCTCATTGGCTTCGGCGCCAGCTTCGCAGTCTTGCTGGCGTGGCAGATGTCGTCATGGAGCGGGTGGGTCGATCCGACCTTTCTGCCGTCGCCCGTCGAGATCGCCCACAGCCTCTTGACCATGACCCTCGAAGGGCAAATCATCGGCAATGCAATGGTCTCGATCGGGCGCATTCTCACTGCATTTGCGCTGTCGGCGGCGATGGCGATTCCCATCGGCCTGTTGATGAGCAGCTATCGTCCGGTTAACGCCGCGCTCGAACCGATCGTGGATTTCATCCGGTACTTGCCGACGCCGGCGCTGGTGCCGATCAGTATCATCTGGTTCGGTGTCGGAGAGGAAACAAAGATCTTCCTGCTGTGGCTAGGAACGTTCTTCCAGCTAGTCTTGCTTGTAGTCGACGACGCTAATCGCGTTCCAAACGAGTACATCGAGATCGCGCGTACGCTCGGTGGCCGCCCGTTCCAGATTCTTACGGATATCGCCTGGCGATCGATGCTGCCCAATCTGGTCGACAATTTGCGCATTACACTCGGCTGGTGCTGGACCTACCTGATCATTGCTGAAATCGTGGCCTCCGACAGCGGTTTGGGCTTCGTCATATGGAACGCGCGCCGTTACATGCAGACAGACCAGGTCATGGCTGGAGTATTTGTGATCGGCATGATTGGACTTGTCAGCGACCAGGTTATTCGCGCGCTTCATCGGCGGCTGTTCCGCTACCTCAAGAGTACTGATTGATGAACATTCGAACTACCGAGTATCTTGTTTTCGACGGGGTCACCAAGCTCTTTGGCGGGTTGCCCGTCGTGGAAAAGCCCTTTGATCTGACTATCCCACGAGGCCAGTTCGTCGTATTTCTAGGGCCCTCCGGTTGCGGCAAGACGACACTGATGCGAATGTCAGGTGGGCTCGATACGCCGAGCGCCGGCGAAATCCGGCTTGAGGGCGAGCCGGTCGGCAAGCCCGACCAGCGACGTGGCATGGTGTTTCAATCGTACTCGTCGTTTCCCTGGCTGACCGTCAGCCAGAATGTGGCCTTTGGCATGCGCTACCGGGCCGACCTTGGCAAGGACGAAAAGCGCCGTCGCACCGATCACTATCTTCGCCTTGTCGGCCTTCATGAATTCGCAGGCACTTACCCGAACCGGATATCGGGAGGCATGCGCCAACGCGTCGCAATCGCACGAACGCTTGCTGCGGGTTCCGAAGTGCTTCTGATGGATGAGCCATTCGGCGCTCTCGACGCACAGCGGCGCGAGCAGCTCCAGGTGGAGTTGCGCCGCATTCAAAGTGAGGAGTTGCGCACTGTCATCTTCGTCACTCACGATGTCGAAGAAGCAGTCTTCCTTGCTGACAGGATCATCGTGTTTTCACGACGACCCGCACGGGTGCTCGAGGACATCGATGTCACGTCCCATTTGGGTACCACACGCACACTGGCGTTGAGGGATAGCGAAACATTCTTCCATATGAAGACGAAGATCATTCAGACGGTTCGCGAGATGGCGGAAAACACATAGTAGAGCAATATTTTCGTTCGAACGCGGCCATCGATGGACGCATCGTTGGCCATGTATGATTCCGGGCGACACCCCGTTAAAGGAGTTCGGCAATGACAGATGCAGTGAACCCGATGGAAGTTTGGGCACCGTTCGGCACGTTCTCGATGGCGGTCATTCAAGGCGATGGGCATATCGTGCACCTGAAAGGCCAGGTGTCACTCGATCGGCACGGGCAAGTCGTAGGGCAACACGACATCCGGGTGCAGGTACGACAGGTTCTGGAGAATATTCGCCGTGTCGTAGCGGCGATGGGCGGACAGATGGCTGATGTGATTTCAGTGGTTCAATATGCAACGGACATTGAGGCCTTCATGACCACCGGAGACATCCGGCAAGAATTTTTTGCCGCGCCGTATCCTGTCACCACGACCGTCCAGGTCGAACGTCTATACCGACCTGAACTGATGATCGAGATCGCGGCGATCGCCGAAATTCCTCGCTCACGGTTTCGCCACCCCGAACGAGACGAATAGCCGTTACGTGAGTGGCCTCCTTGGGCGACTGGTTCTAGCCCGGTCACTGCCCTGTGCGAGTGGCGAATCCCAACCCACAAGACACAGATGTGCCGCTCCAAAGCGGTCGTCGAGACCATCGCCTGATTCAGAAGAAACTCAAGGAACCGAGTTTGTTCGCTCACTAAAGCATTCGAGTCAACGGACGCGAAATCGACGGGCAATACATAAATGTCTAGACAGACTGCGCTATCGAGACGGTAGCGGCGCCGATCACGACGCGCTGTCAGATCGACTACCGCCCGCTGACTCGATCCCGCGAAGCATGAGATCGATTCCGGCGAGAAAATCGACACGGTCGTCGTGAACGCGCAACTGTCTGGCTACGTTGCGGGTGAACGGGTACTCATCCGGATCGAGCTGAGACCACGCAGTCGACACCTCGTTTAGAAAGTTGGATCTATCGAGGCCTTGCTCCCGAGCGAAATGCGAGTTCGCCGCGTTCTGTCCTCCGACGCCAAGAATGTAGCTCAGCAACGCAGACGCCGTTGCCCATTCTTCTTCGGCCCGCACACCAAGAGCGCGCAGTTGCTGGCCAATGCGTTCGAGAACCCGCACCGTCGGCAACTGCCCGGGGGCACGTGTCAGCGCTGAGCCAACCCACGGATGCTCGTCGATCGCGTCGAACATGGCCAGAGCGAGCGCGCGAATGGTTGCTTTCGGCGTCGAGCCGTCCACGGGCGCGCTCATCGTGCGAGCGACGATGGCGTCGCACGCGGCAGTCAGAAGATCGCTCTTGCTGGAGATGTGCCAGTAAATAGCACCAGGACCGGTGGCGAGCCGCTCGGACAGAGCGCGGAAAGTCAGCCCCCTCTCTCCGCCGCAATCGAGGAGCTCGATCGATGCCGCAACGATTTGATCGGGCGAGAGCGATTCCTCCCGGCGTTGAATGCTACGTACTTTTTTTGCCATGCTTCATCTTGACATTTATGGAATGTTGTTCCAATATTACCATGGAACGACGTTCCAAACCGCTGCCTGCAGTACAGACATGTAGCGATCTCCGATCACCAGGGAAACAGGATGAATACTTCAGTAGCGATCATCGGTGCGGGGCTGGGTGGATTGACTCTCGCGCGGGTGCTTCACGTCCATGGCATCTCTGCGACGGTCTACGAAGCAGACGCCTCGGCAAACGCGCGAGCGCAAGGGGGTATGCTGGATATCCACGAAAACAACGGACAGCTCGCACTTAAGGCAGCGGGACTCTTCGATCAATTCCTTGAGATCATTCATGCTGGCGGCCAGGCAACGCGGGTACTCGACAAGGATGGCAACGTCCTGTTTGAAGATGCCGACGATGGCACAGGCGGTCGACCTGAGGTACCCAGAGGAGAGCTTCGCCGGATTCTGCTCGACTCACTGCCTGTCGGCACGGTCCGCTGGGGACACAAAGTCACGGAGGTGTCTGCGCTCAGCGGCGGACGGCACGTGTTGACCTTTGCTAACGGCGCAGCCGTGACTGCCGATCTCCTCGTCGGGGCCGACGGTGCCTGGTCGAGAGTTCGTCCACTTCTTTCCGAGGCGAAGCCGGTGTATGTCGGCACCTCATTCATCGAGACATGCCTGTTTGACAGCGACACCCGTCACAAGGCGAGCGCGGAAGCTGTTGGCGATGGCGCCTTGTTTGCGCTGGCGCCGGGAAAAGGCATCGCCGCGCACCGCGAGCCCAATGGCGTGCTGCACACGTACGTGGAGTTGAACAAGTCCAGGGACTGGATTGACAGCATCGACTTCTCCGATCCGGCAATTGCGCTGGCCCGTGTTGCCGAGGAATTCGACGGCTGGGCTCCGGAGCTGACAGCGCTCATCACCGACGGTGAGACTGACCCTGTGCCTCGTCCTATTCATGCGCTCCCGGTCGAGCACCGATGGGCTCGCGTGCCCGGGGTGACTCTGCTCGGCGATGCGGCGCACCTGATGATCCCGTCAGGCGAAGGGGCCAATCTCGCAATGTTCGACGGCGCCGAACTTGGGAAGGCCATCGCAGCCAACCCAGGTGACTTTGAGGCCGCACTGATCGCGTATGAAAGGGACCTTTTTCCCCGCAGCGCGTCCGAAGCCGCGGAGTCAGAAAGAATCCTCAACGTGTGTCTCGGCCCCAACGCGCCTCAGAGTCTGGTTGATTTCTTCAGCGAAAACCAGCCCATCAAGTAGTTGTCCTGCCGGCTTAATCGTTTTCTCAGGAGGGTGTCGGAAGGCAACACAGACACACGCGATTGGGACCAGCCCGCTAACACATTGGGGCCCTGAGCCGAGTGCCAACGATTTTAGCGTCCGCGACGATTGTCCGGAGATGGCCGCGTGCGGCCCGAGAGCGGCCCGAGAGCGGCCCGAGAGCGGCCAGGTCGATCGTAACGCTGAAGACCCATAGCGGTCGAGCAGCGCTCCGAATTTCTCTTGCGGGAAGCCGCCGGTCGCTAACGTTCGACATGAGCGGCGGCCGAAAGCAAGCGAAGCTTGCTGTTGGACGTCCGCTCGATGGAGCGGTTAGGCGCCATGCCCGAGTTCTTGAGCGAGCCCGATGAGGATTCCTTCGGGACCCCGGATGTAGCAGAGCCGATACGTGTTTTCGTACTGAGCCACTGTGCCGACGAGTTCCGCGCCGCGTTTACCGAGGCGGGCGAGCGTATCGTCGATGTCCTCCACGGCAAACATGACGCGTAGGTAACCAAGGGCGTTCACCGGGGTGCGACGGTGATCGGCGACCACAGGTGGCGCAAGGAATCGGGACAACTCGAGCCGGCTGTGACCGTCCGGCGTACGCATCATGGCAATTTCGACGCGCATGCCGCGCAATCCAGTGACCCCATCTGCCCAGTCTCCTTCGATTGGGGCGCGCCCCTCGAGCTCAAGGCCAAGTTCGACAAAAAACTCAATGGCGGCATTGATGTCTTCAACCACGATGCCGACATTGTCCATACGCTTCACCGTCATGATGTCTCCTTGGCGCCTGGCTGAAGCGCCGATCGTCACGCTGCCGACCTGAGCTATCGCTCAAGCTCAGGGTTATCCACGCGAGTAGCCGCACAAGAGATTCAGACCTCACCAGGGGCACAGGATAACTACCATCCGCGATCGTTCGCTCCTGGCCAAACTCTGTCCGATGATGACCGACCTAGTTCGACCCAATTTAGATGGCTGGTGATTGGAAAAGCGGACACTCAACGTCCAGGCTAAGGCCGCGTCCCGTCAGTGACGTCGACCTTCAGCGAGTGATTAGGCGCCCGTGTGCCCCTGGCGCCGTAGGACGACATGCGTGGCCTTCTCCGACGCTACGAATTCAACGCATTCGTATCCCAGAGCCCGCAAGTCAACCCCTCCAAACAGCGATTCTCCCCTGCCGAGCAGGACCGGCGCGATAGCAATGTGCAGTTCATCAATAAGGCCCTCTCGAAGATACTGCTGGATTGTGGCCGGGCCACCGCCGATCCGCACGTCCATTCCGGCAGCAGCCTCGCGTGCACGGTCGAGCGCCTCGCGAAAGCCTCCGGTTATGAAGTGGAACGTCGTGCCGCCTTCCATCTCGATGGGCGGGCGAGCATGATGGGTCAAGATGAAGACTGGAACGTGATACGGTGGATTGTCTCCCCACCAGCCTTTCCAGTTTGTGTCCGGCCAGTCCCCACGAATGGGTCCGAACATGTTCCTCCCAAGAATCCAGGCCCCAACATTCTGAAAGCTACGGGCGGCGAAATCATCGTCAATCCCGGTCGTACCGCCGTCCTTGCCGAACAAGGTCTGCTGGAACGTGCGTGTTGGGACAAGCCACTGGTGCAGTTCCGTCCCGCCAACGCCGAGCGGATTGTTGATGTCTTGATTCGGGCCTGCTCCATATCCGTCGAGCGAGATGGTGAAGCCCTTAACGCGAACTCGTGTCATCGTTTGCCTCCGTTTAGACGCCTGACGTAATATGGACAGAAAATCTGCATGGTTTGCCGGAACTACGCGAAATATTCTGGCAGCATATTTTTGCTTAACCGTATGTCTTTAAGCGAAATTTTCCGAATTTGTAAGCTGGCATACGGCAGTAAGCATCCACCCAAACACTGCAAGCACTCTGATTGTGTCCATGGCATTGCACGACCGCTTTTTTGGCCGCACTGAGACGACTAGCGACTGCTGCAGTTCGACCGAATCCAATCCACAGTGGCGTCTGAATCGGCCGACAATCGAGCGGCTCACGTTAGAAAGAAAGGCTGCGGCTTTGGCCACATGCTTCCTTTGCCACCGCTGCTACCGGCTATATGTCGACTTGCCGGTCAATTGCACCGGCGGATCGATGCGACAACCTTCGTCATGCGGTCGGTCTCTGCGGCCTGGCAGGCGGCAATTTCCATCGGCACGATGGAACCACCTCCGTTTTCCGCCTCGGCTGACTTTTTGCAACTCGCGTCGCGGCGCTTCTTCCATGCGGTGATTTTCTTTTCCAGACGCGCCTTGCAGTCTGGAGAATTTGAGGTCTTATCGTCGATGGCGTCCTGCAGCTTCTGCTCGGCAACCACTCTGTCACGCCATGCGCAGAAGTTCAGGCTCATCTGGTTCTCGTCGCAGTTCGCGAGCATGGCTTGTACTTCACTCGCAGGCAATCCGCTTTGCTGCGAGATGACGTCGGCGGGATCAAGGGTGCCGGCAATGGCGGACGAACACGTGAGGGCAAGTGCCAGGAGAACTCGTTTCATCATATCCCCTAGTTGAATGGCGTATTTGCTGCGTCGCAATAGTAGCAAATGCTGAAAGAAGCTCAGGAGGATCAGCAAACATTCTTGCAGTGCAACTAGAAGGCGAACGATTAAGGTTGGTGCGCCGTTCGTTTTTTTTTGACGCCACCTGTCCGTCAGCATGCGGCCCGAGCGTCATTGTAATGGCGGCCCAATGCAATTCACCCGCCTTAACCCCATGACGGAGGCTCATATGCAATACCTATTGATGATCTATTCGGAAGAAAACGGCTGGAACCAGTTGACCGACAGCGAGCGGCAGCAAGGGGTTGCCGCATATCAGGCGTACACCGAATCGTTGAAAAAAGCGGAGGCGCTGATGGGCGCCAACCGGCTGCAGAACACGAGCACAGCCACTACGGTGCGGCTCGTCGACGGCAAGCCGCAGGTGCTTGACGGACCGTATTCCGATTCGAAGGAGCAGCTCGCCGGCTACTACCTGATCGACGTGCCCAACCTGGACGCGGCGATAGCGTGGGCGTCGCGTTGTCCCGGCGCGGCGCACGGCCTCATGGAAGTGCGCCCGGTCTGGACTGCCCCCTACGACGCGCCATCTGCTGCATGAGCCCGTCCGGCGGCGAACGTGACATTGACGGCGCCGCGCATTCGATTGCCGAGGCGGTCGCGCGCCGCAGTTACGGCAAGCTCGTCGCGCTGCTGGCGATGCGCACGCGCGACGTCGCCGCGGCCGAAGACGCGCTGGCCGACGCGTTTGCGGCCGCGCTCGCGGACTGGCCGAAGCGAGGCTGCCCCGCGAATCCCGAAGCGTGGCTGATGACGGTTGCGCGCCGCCGGGCGCTCGACGGCGTGCGTCATCGTCGTGTCGGCGACGAAGTGGTGAACCAGCTCTCGATCCTCGCCGACGAGATCGACGAGCGTGAAGCAGGCATGTTGCCCGACCGGCGGCTTGCGCTACTGTTCGCGTGCACGCACCCTGCGCTTGAGGCCGCGATTCGCACGCCGCTGATGCTGCAGGTGGTGCTGGGGCTCGAAGCGAAGACGATTGCGTCTGCCTTCCTGATGTCGCCCGCCGCGATGAGCAAGCGTCTCGTGCGGGCGAAGAATAAGATCCGTGAAGCTGGCATTCCGTTCAGCGTACCGGAGCGCGAGGAGTTGCCCGGCCGGCTCGCTGCGGTGCTGGAAGCGGTCTATGCGGCGTATGCGGAAGGGTGGACCGATCCTGTCGGCGGCGATGCCGGGCAGCGCGATCTCGCCGACGAGGCGTTGTTTCTTGCACAACTGCTCGTCGAACTGCTGCCCGAGGAGCCAGAGACGCTTGGTCTGCTCGCGCTGATGTTGTATGCACAGTCGCGGCGCGATTCGCGACGCGATGCGGCCGGCGACTACGTGCCGCTGTCGGCTCAGGATCCGGCGAGATGGAACGCACCGATGATCGACGCAGCCAACGCATTGCTGCGGCGCGCAAGCACATTCAACGCAATTGGACGCTTTCAGCTCGAGGCCGCGCTGCAGTCGGCGCACGTTCACCGCTGCCGGACGCATCGCCCGAACTGGGACGAGATTGTGCAGCTCTACGATGCGCTGCTCGCGATCGCGCCGTCGCCGGTGGTCGCGGTGAACCGCGCTCTCGCGCAGGCGGAACGGGACGGTCCGCAGGCGGCGCTCGACGCGCTCGAGCCGTATGTGGACGATCCGCGGCTGGCCGACTACCAGCCGTACTGGGCTGCGCGTGCTGATCTGCTCGCGCGTGCCGGCGCGACGGCCGAAGCGCTCAGCGCGTACGATCTCGCCATCGGACTCGAGCGCGATCCGGCCGTGCGCCGGTTCCTGCAGCGCAAGCGCATCGAACTGTCATCGGCGAGAAGTTAGATTGGTGCGTTGCGTTTGCCGCGCGAGGTTGCAAGCCTCGCGCTGACGCGGCTCAGACCCCGCGCTGCGCGGCCAGGACCGTTCCCCCCGCTTAATGAACGTGCCAGCTGAGGAGCAATGTAGCGCAATGCCAGATGCGTCTGCGGATAGCCGTGCAACAGGAGTACTAGTGGTCCAGAGCCGCTAATCACGCCGTTAAAGGAGACATCTCCTGCGTCGACCTGGAGACCGCAGAAACCCGGGAAATGGTCACGCGATTCATGACGGAGGGTATCAGTTGACATATGTTCCTCTCGTTTCGGAAGTCGACTCAGTGCGCCACGGCGGTATCAATGAAAGCGGCCAGATCGTGATTGAAACGATCCGGCTCTTCAATGAAAGGCGCGTGACCCGAATTCGCGTACAGCTTGGTTTGAATGTGTGGATCAAGTTCCTTCGCCCGGGCAATCGCACCGCTAGTATTCACAAGCGCGTCGTGTTCGCCATAGAGCAGCAACACAGGCGCTCTGGTTTTGCTCAAGCCCTCGGAAGCGGCGACAGTCATCGACTGAACTGCGCTCTGCATGTCCCACGACGCCATCGCTGCATTTGCAAGCAGACGCTCCGTTGTGGACTTGCCGGGCTGCGTATGGAAACACAGGCCGAGAAATCTGCGCTCGCCATCGAGGTGTGTCTTGGCAGATTCAGCGCATGATCGCAACCGGTTTCAGTTTGGCTGATATCCGCTCTTTTCCCGACTGCATGCGCATGATCGAAGGCGCGGGTTCATGTCCCGAAACCTCCGATGCGCAGCGCAAACGGCTGGCCTCGATCGAACGCCAGATAGCGGACCTCGAACGCCGTCGCGCGCGCCTGCTTAAGATGCTGGCCGACGGGGCGGTTCCATCCTTAGACTAATTTCCGCGAAACGGACCGGGTAAAGCGCGATATAACGACGCGAACGGCCGTTGTACCCTCGGCAACAGTCATTCACGACGGAGCACGTCGATCGGCCGTTGTGGTTGCGAGGACGACGAACCATGCGCACATGCTCCGGAAAAGCGCCCTAAACGATACCGTCCAACGCCTTGGCAAGCCTGGCGACCGCGCCTTCGACGTCATGCAGTTTGTCCAGGCCAAATAATCCGACTCGGAAGGTCTTGAAGTCTTCAGGCTCGTCGCATTGAAGGGGAACGCCGGCCGCGATCTGCAAGCCGGCATCAGCAAATTTCTTGCCGGATCGTATGCCGTCATCGTCGGTATAGCTGACCACGACGCCCGGAGCCTGAAAACCTTCAGCCGCCACGCTTTTGAAACCCTTGGCAACCAGGAGTGAGCGAACGCGCGTGCCGAGTTCAGCCTGCTCCGCTCTCACTTTGTCGAAGCCGTATGCCTCGGTTTCCTTCATGACGTCGCGCAGCGTCGCGAGACTATCCGTGGGCATCGTGGCGTGGTACGCGAACCCACCGTTCTCGTAGGCTTCCATAACCTGCAGCCACTTGCGAAGATCGCAAGCGAAACTGGTGCTGGCTGTTGCGTCGATTCTTTCGCGGGCGAGAGGACTGAGCATGACCAGTGCGCAGCAGGGTGATGCGCTCCATCCCTTTTGCGGTGCGCTGATCAGGACATCAATGCCACTGGCCTGCATGTCCACCCAGATCGTACCGGAGGCGATGCAATCCAGTACAAACATGCCGCCGACGGCATGAACAGCGTCGGCCACCGCGCGCAAATAGGCATCAGGCAACATCATCCCGGATGCGGTTTCGACATGCGGCGCAAAGACCAGATCCGGCTTGTTTTCCCTGATCGCAGCGACCACTTCTTCAATCGGCGGCGGTGCATACGCGGCCTGCCTTCCTTGTTCGACCGGACGCGCCTTCAACACCATCGATTCAGACGGAATGCCGCCCATGTCGAAAATCTGCGACCAGCGGAAACTGAACCAGCCATTGCGAATCACCAGACACTTCTTGTTCGTCGCGAACTGCCGGGCGACAGCTTCCATGCCAAATGTCCCGCTGCCCGGGACGATAATGGCCGACTTCGCGTTGTAGACTTTTTTCAGCGCGCTGGAAATATCCCGTACGACTCCCTGAAAAAGCTGCGACATATGGTTGATGGATCGGTCGGTGTAAACGACTGAGTATTCGAGGAGTCCCTCGCGGTCGACATCGGGGAGTAACCCTGGCACGTTCGCCTCCGGTAATAGACAAATAAAAGAATCGAAAACAGATTCTAACGAAAGCCACCTGCACCGGCATCGGCCGAGACGCCCCGTCCAATTTGAGCTGACTGAGCCGGCCCGGTCGGCAGTCCACGCGTGGCTTGAGAAGGCCGCCCTGAGGCCAGAGCAGTACCTTTCCCAAGTCGACTATCCGCATTCCCACATCTTTCAACCAGGCAATATGCCCGGATGATACGCCGATGGGCGGGCGTAGCTGGACTTGATCCCACAGTCTATGGCACACATTCGACGCGCCGCACAAATCGATGTTGCAAACGGGTTCGCGAGACCGCTTTCCGCCGCGGCTATCTTCGTGCGAAGCGGGCAAGTTATTGCCGTTCGCCCATCTTGCGAAGCCGTCACCCGAATGACTGGAGCGTCCGAGACCCGCCCGATAACCGTCGAGCGCAGTTCGGCTATTTCCGACGGTGTGGCGGCTTGGGTTGTAGGTCAGCGATGGGCGGATTGTTGACGGTGACGGCGTCGAGCAGCCGGACGGCCGCTTCCTGTATCGGTGAACTCATACTCTCGATCCTGAGCGGTCAGACGACGCGTCATTCTGAATAGTCGATGCTCCGTTCATCGCCACGTAGTACCCGTTACAGGCGTCACGCATCACGAACGACCAATAGCTTCTACGGAGCAGGTTGGCCGAAATATGGAGCTGAAAACCTTCCTCACCCATGAACCGGCTTCCGGTTCCACTTCGTTGCACCTACACTCACTGAAAGTTTTCCGATTACTTAATCATGCCAAGCGATGACCGCGCTACGGGCGGGTCATCAAATATTCTGCCACTGCCTGGTAGGCGGGCAAGGAAGTCGGATCGTTCGCCGCATTGCTTGCGCTCGGATGTGAGCTGAAACGCGCGATCACCATTTGCGCAGCAGGATCGACGTAGATCGCCTGCCCGTGGACGCCGCGCGCCATGAACGCGCCGTGATCATTGTGCGTGATCCACCACATGCCGCTGTAGCTCCATCCCTTGAGCAGCCCATAGCCTGCCTTTGCAAATGCGACTTTGTCACCACCCGCACGGATGTGGTCAATCGCAGTCTTTGGCACCAGCCGCTTACCGTTGATCGTGCCCCCTTCCAGCATCAGGTCACCGATCCGCGCCATGTCGCGCAAGCCGGCATTGAAGCCTCCGCCGGCATAGGGTGTTCCAAGGGAGTCAACGGTGTAGTAGCCGTCCTGTTCGGCACCCATGCGGCTCCAGATTCGCTCCGCAAGCAACTGGGCAACCGACTTTCCGGTCTTGCGTGCGATGATCCATCCCAGCGTGTCGGTATTGACTGTCTTATAGGCAAAGGCCGCTCCGTGCTCACCCTGTTTGCGGACGGTCTCGAGATATTCCAAATAGGTTCGCGGCCCCTTGTAATCGCCAGGCCGGGGAAGCGGGCTTCCGGCCGCCGAATAGCTCCAGACTTCCGCCTTGGGATCGGCATAGTCCTCGCTGTATTGAAGTCCGGTCGTCATATCCAGCACCTCGCGAACGGTGGCGTCGCCAAAGGCACTCTGTCGCAATTCGGGCACGATGGTGTCGACGTGTGCATTGTCATCAATCACGCCTTCTGCGACGAGCATTTCGCCGAGCAATCCGGTCAGCGATTTTGTCACCGACATCGCTCCATGCTGTCCGGTCGCGTCGAGACAGCCGGCATAGCGCTCATAAACCACCGCGCCCTTGTGCAGCACGATGATCCCGTCCGTGTAGTTGGCGTCGTCAGTAGGTGGACGCCGAACCTGGCCTTTAGTATGCCACTGAAGGCTCGAGGAGTTGCCGCGGCGGCAAGGGATCGTCGATGACCCGGTTGCGCGAGAGGCTGACCGCAAAATGACCGCACCTGGCAAGCTAAGTACGAGTGTTCTTATGCGATCGCCTTGCGCAACGATTCAGTGGGCGATCAACGTCGATCTTTTTGACCCTTGATCCGCGCGGCGCAATCAGGCGGTAACCGCTAGAATTGCGGCTTTAGCCCGGAATACGCCAATGTCTTTTGCCTCGCTTGGCCTGATCGATCGCTTGCTGCGTAATCTGCAGGACCTCAATTACCAGACACCTACGCCGGTGCAGGCCAAGGCGATTCCTGCTGTGCTCAGTGGCCGCGACGTCATGGCTGCGGCACAGACCGGCACTGGCAAAACGGCGGGTTTTGCGCTGCCGCTGTTGCAACGGCTAGTGCAACACGGCCCGGCGGTCCCCAGCAACCGCGCGCGCGTTCTGGTGCTGGTGCCCACGCGTGAGCTGGCCGAACAAGTGCTGCAAAGCTTTATCGATTACGGCAAAGGCCTCGACTTACGATTTCTGGCCGCCTACGGCGGTGTGAGTATCAACCCGCAGATGATGACGTTGCGCAAAGGCGTGGATGTGCTCGTTGCCACGCCGGGCCGTTTGCTGGATCTCAATCGCCAGAACGCAGTGCAGTTTGATCAAGTACAAACGCTGGTGCTGGATGAAGCCGACCGCATGCTGGATCTGGGCTTTGCGCGCGAACTCAACGCCGTCTTTGCCGCCTTGCCCGTTCAGCGCCAGACCCTGCTGTTCTCTGCCACGTTTACCGATGATATCCGCGCCATGGCGGCGGGCATTCTGCGCGGCCCGGTCAATATCAGCGTCAGCCCGCCCAATGCCACGGCCAGCAAGATCAAGCAGTGGGTGGTGCTGGTGGATAAAAAGAACAAGCCGGACCTCTTCATGCACCTTGTGGCTGAGAACAACTGGGAGCACGCGCTGGTGTTCGTCAAAACCCGCAATGGCGTGGATTACCTGGCGGCCATCCTGGATGAAGCCGGCTATTCGGTCGACACCATCCACGGCGACAAACCGCAACCCGCGCGCCTGCGTGCGCTGGAGCGCTTCAAGACGGGCGAAGTACGTATGCTGGTAGCCACCGATGTGGCTGCGCGCGGGCTGGATATCGACGACCTGCCGCTGGTGATCAACGTTGATCTGCCGATCGTGGCGCAAGACTACGTGCACCGTATTGGCCGTACCGGCCGCGCGGGCGCCAGCGGCGTGGCGGTGTCCCTTGTGTGTGCCGATGAAGCGCCGCAACTGGCCGCGATTGAAGCGCTGATCCGGCAAACGCTGCCCCGTGAAGAAGAGCCGGGTTTTGAAGCCGAACACCGTGTGCCGCAAACTAGCGCGACGGGCCAGATCATCAAGAAACCCAAGAAGCCTAAGAAGCCCAAAGTGCCGCAAGTTGCGCCGGGCGCCGCGCAGGTGCTCAGCAAAAAACCGCGCCCGCAAAGTGGCGAAAACAAACGCAAGCCTGCAGCGCAACGCGCTGTGGCCGCGGGTAAAGGCACAAGCTTGTCCAGCGGTAACCCATTCAGCGTGCAAAAGCCACGCAGCAAACCCGCCAGCAAGCCAGTTGCGGGTTCAGGTAAGCCGGCTGGCAAACCTGCTGGTGGCCGCGGCAAACGCCAACCCTGATCCGTGAGCACCCGCTTGCGCCACCTTCTCAAGATCAAACGGCGTATCCCTCACCCTCTTCCCCGTCAACCTGAACACCGCATTAGCCACAGCCGGCGCCACCGAAGGACTCGACAACTCCCCCACTCCACCCGGTTTCGCCGGATCGCCTTGCACGATCAAAATATCAACCTCCGGCATATCACTCATCCGCATCACGCGATACGTATCGAAGTTCTTCTGCTCAACCTGCCCATGCCGAATATCGATGCGATCCGCCGTCGCATGCCCTAACCCCCACATCAGCCCGCCATACAGTTGTTCTTCAACCCCACCCGGCGACACAGCCAGCCCGCAATCCGCGACACACGTCAGCTTCTCAACCACCACCGCATCGCCCTTGCGCACCACCCGCGCCACCACCGCAACATAGCTGCTATACGCCTGATTCGTCGCAACACCCAACGCCGTACCAGCAGGCAACGCCTTCCCCCACCCCGCCCGCGCCGCTGCCTCGCGCAGCACTGCCTGATGCCGCGGGTCCTTCATATGCGCAAGCCGAAACTCAACCGGATCGCGCTGCCCAGCATGCGCAGCCTCATCCATAAACGACTCCACCGCGAACACGTTCGGGATATAACTCACCGCGCGATACCAACCCGTCGGCACACCCGTCTCATGCCGAACCCAACCAAGATCGACATGCGGCGCATCGTAAGCGAACTCATATTTGCTGATCGCTTCAGTCGTGCTGTAGTCCATCCGATCCGGGCGATCAAAATACCCCGGCTCCCATTGTTCCGGCGAGGCAGGCATCACCGCGCGCAATTGCAACGTGGTGAGATTGCCGTGCGCATCGAGTGCAGCTTTGCCACGGTGATAACTCGCCGAGTGATAGAACAGCGCGCGCATTTCGTCTTCGCGGCTATTCATCAGCTTGACGGGTTTGCCAACTTTCAGCGCAAGCCACGTTGCCTCAAATAGCCAGTACTTCGATTCCCGCGAACCAAAGCTGCCGCCCGAAACAAGTTCATGCAACACCACACGATCAGCAGGAATCCCGCCGATCACCTCGGCCGCTTCCTGCACCGTGGAAGGCACTTGCAATCCGCCCCAGTACTCGATACCACCATCCTTCGCCCACGCGGTGACATTGATCGGCTCGAGCGCATTCTGTGCCTTGTATGGCATCGAATACGACGCCTCGATCACGCGTGCGCCGTGCGGCCACGCAGTTTTAGCGTCGCCATGCTGAACGGTCGGCACGACATGCGAAGCGGGATCGTCGAGCCACGCGGCCTGGCGCGCGGCGAGCGTGGTGCTGTCGAACGTTTCGAACGGACTATCTTCCCATTCGACCTGCAGCGCGGCCTGACCCTTGTGCGCTGACCAGTAGTCGTCAGCCAGCACGGCCACGCCAGCCTGATTGCCGCCGAGAAGGTCCGGACGGCCAGGAATCTGCAACACCTGCCGCACGCCCGGCACCGCCAACGCGGCTTTGGCATCGACGCTGCGCACGCGTGCGTCGATAACCGGCGCACGCGTGACGACGGCAACCAGCATCCCCGGCAACGAGACATCGATGCTGTACGGAAACGCGCCCCTCGCTTTCAGATCGGCACCGCGCTTTTTCTGCAGCTTACCGATGTATTTGAACTGCGAAGGGTCTTTCAACACGACGTCTTTCGGCGCAGGCAATTGCGCCGCCACGCTCGCCAACGATCCGTAGTTCGCGCGCTTGCCGCTCGCCTTGTCAATAACAAAGCCGTTTTCCGTCGAACACGCGGACGGCGCCACGTTCCATTGTTTCGCGGCCGCTTCGATCAACATGGCACGTGCGGTTGCGCCCGCGCGCCGCAAGCGATCGTACTCAAGCGAGACGCTGGTACTGCCGCCTGTCGAAAACACTTTCCACAGCGGATGAATGTAATCCCCGTAGAACGGATTCTCCGGCGTAATCACATCCACGCGAAACGGATCGACATCGAGTTCTTCAGCAACAACCGCAGCCAATGCCGTGCGCGTGCCCGTGCCGGAGTCGTGCTTGTGAACCACCAGTTTGATCGTGTCGTCGGGCAGCACGCGCACCCATGCGTTCGGTTCGAACTCGCCTGCTTGCGGTTTCGGATCGCCGCTTACGTTGGCGTCTTTCGCAAAAGCCTCGGGCAGTTGAAAACCGATCGCGAGGCCCGAAGCCAGCAATGCCGAACTCTGTTTGATGAAACGTCTACGCGCCGCACCGTGTGCGCTGCCCAGCGCTTGCTTATCGTTGCGCATTCAAGCCTCCTCTTTCGTGGAGGTGCAGGCGGAAGCGCACATGGGCTCGACCCACGTGACCGACGCGAGCGCCGGATCGCCGGAAGCCGCGCGTTTAATCGCCTTGCGAATGCGTGAATAGGTGCCGCAGCGGCAGATGTTGCCCGACATGGCGGTGGCAATCGTTTCATCGTTGACGGTCGGCTTGTCCTTCAGAAACGCCGCGGCCTGCATCAACTGCCCCGATTGACAGTAGCCGCATTGCGGCACGTCTTCCGCGACCCACGCGAGTTGCAGCGGATGCCTGCCGTCTTTCGACAATCCTTCGATCGTCGTGATGTGCTTGCCCGCCACGGCTGCAATCGGCAGCAAACAGGAGCGCACGGCCTCGCCTTCCAGATGCACCGTACACGCGCCGCAGAATCCGCCGCCGCAGCCGAATTTCGTACCGGTCAATTTGAGCCGGTCGCGCAACACCCACAACAGGGGCATGTCTTCCGGTACATTGTCGAGCGAGTGCCGCGTGTCGTTGACCACGATCTCGATCATGCGCTGTCTCCTGAATGTTGTTGTGCAGCGCGGCGTGTGGTGCATGCTACGAAGGCCGCGTGCTTGCGGCCATTATTGAAAGCCGTTAAGCACAACGCCAGCGACGATTTCTTCCATCATCCGTAAGTCCGGCTAACACCTATGTTGAAACGCTACCCTTCGATCCAGTCGATGCAGGCTTTCCTGCAAGCGGCACGCGTCGGCAGCTTTTCGAGCGCGGCGCGTCAGTTGTCGCTCACGCATAGCGCAATCAGCCAGCAGATCCGCACGCTCGAAGAGTTCGTCGGCCAGCCTCTATTCGTGCGCGAAGGCGGCGGCGTGGTGCTGACGGACGCCGGCGTGCTGTTTGCAAATCAGTTGACCGATGGTTTCGAGCAGATCGATCGTGCGTTGTCGTCGGTGAAAGAGCGCACTGTCAAGCAGTCGATTACGCTCGATGTCGACCCCGAACTCGCGCAGAGCTGGCTGGTGGCGCGCTTGCCTGCTTTGCTCGGCGCGTTGACCGGCACGTCGTTGACGGTGCTGTCTACGCCGCGTCACGACCGCAGCGCGTTCGAGCGCGTGGATATTGCGTTGCGGTATGGGTATGGAGAATGGGACGGCCTCGAGAACGCGCTGATTTGCGGCGATCGATTGACTGCCGTGGGTTCGCCCGCGCTTCTTGAGGCACGCGGGCTGAGCGTGCCGCTCACGCCGGAACAGGTGCTCGATTTACCATTGCTCGGCTATACGAAACGCTCGTGGATTCCGTGGCTCACGGCGGCAGGCATGCCCGCCGTCGAACCGGACGCAATCGCGGTGTTCGACAACGCTGCCGGGTTGATTGCAGCGGCAAGCGCAGGAATAGGCGCCGGTCTGGCGCGCGGCCTGCTCGCTGCGGACGCGCGGCGCGACGGGCGCCTGGTCGAACTCACGGAAGTAGAAATTCCGACGCATTACAACCTGTATGCGGTGTGGCCTCGGGAGAAAGCAGCGCGCGTGGCGCCACTGATCGGAGTGATTCGCGAACTGGTCGCGCAGACGGTCGGTGCGCCTTAGCGCTCACCGCTCATGGCACCCTTCGCGCCCATGCTGACTCTCGCGCATCGCCCAAACGATCAGCACGCGAACGTTACCGCTCGCCCCCCTCCGCATCCACGTTCACGCGAGCGGCCACTTCCCGCACGGTATCGAGAAACAGCGAAAGCACCGGCGACGCATCCTCAGCACGATAGCGCGCGTGCAGCGACACCTCGGGACGCGGCGCAGCCAGCGGCACGAAGGCCACACCGCCGGTCGTCAACTGCCGCGCCGACGAAGGCAGCAACGCCACGCCCAGCCCTTCGCGCACGAGGCACAGCAGCGTATGCACCTCGACCACCTCCTGATCGATCTGCGGTGTAAACCCTGCTTCGACACAACAGTCCTGTAAAAAGCGCGCCAGTTGCGAATGCTGCAAACCGAACGACACGAAACGCTCCGTCTCCAGCTCGCGCAACGCAATCTCCTCGCGCGCCGCAAGCCGATGCCCGAATGGCAGCGCCACTACCGCCGATTCGCGCATCACGACTTCACTGCGAATCTCCGGGTCCTCATGCGAAACCCGGAAGAAACACACATCCAGGCGCCGTTCCTTGAGCGCGAGAATCTGCGCAGCGGGTGTCATCTCATGCAGCGTCCACTGCACTTGCGGATGCTTCTCCGCAAATACCCGTAGTGCACGCGGAATCGGTTCGACCATCGCCGAGCTGATGATGCCGATCTCAAGACTCCCCACTTCGCCCCGCCCCGCACAACGTGTCAGATCGATCGCGCGTTCGAACTGCGCGAAGATCAGCGGCACCTGCTCCTTAAGTGTTTTCCCTGCATCCGTGAGTTCGACACGGTGTTGCGAGCGTGTGAACAACGCGGTGCCCATCTCCTCTTCGAGGATGCGAATCTGCTGACTCAAAGGGGGCTGCGAAATGTGCAGCCGTGCGGCTGCCCGGCCGAAATGCAGTTCGTCGGCAAGTACCGCGAAGTAACGCAACAGCCGGATGTCCATATCGCAAACGTATCAAGATCGTGGTTAAAAAATATTGTACAGAGCGTTTTTATCTTGTGAGACTGCATCGCAAGCAGCAGTGCACATCAGTGTGACACTCGATGCCGGCGAGGGGAAGGCGCATAAACACTGCGTCTTGCAAAGGGCCGCATGGGCAAGCCTAACTGGGCTCCGTTCCATCGATGCGCCTGCCCGCGATCCGGCAACTGGATACACCAGTTCCTCTCAAGGAGATCGAGTACATGATCATCGACACTAGCTGTTACCCGACCAATCTGGTCGACCTCGCCTGGCGCCACGACGGCGAGCCATTTACCGGCGAGCGTCTGATCGCAACGATGGACGGCCCGTACATCATCAACGGCAAGCCGCGCCGCATCGACAAGGCATTCATTCAACCGCCGCAAGGCAACACTATCTATACGTGGACCGACGGCAACCGCTCGGGCCGCGAGTCGATCGACGACTACATGGCCTACACCGTCGAAATGACGCAGAAGTATCCGGACCGTCTGATCGGTTGCTTCGTCTACAACCCGCGTTGCGGCCCGGAGAACGGCGCTGAAGCCATCGAGTTCTATGCGAAGGAACACGGCTTCAAGATGGTGCAGTTGCAGGCCAACATGCATGCGTATCGTCCCGATCGCGCGCTCGACTGGCTGCGCCCTGCATTGCGCAAATGCGCGGACCTCGGCCTGCTTGTGAAGCTGCACACCGGCGACGGCCCGTACAGTATTCCGACCGAGTGGTATCCGCTGATTCGCGAATTCCCTTCGGTGAATTTCATCATGGCGCACTTCGGTGTGCAGACCGGTGGTGTGTACTGCTTCGAGCCGTATCAGATGGCGCTCGATACGCCGAACGTGTATTGCGAATCGAGCTGGTGCCTGCAATCGCGGATCGTCGAATTCGCGAAGGTGCTGCCGACCCACAAGATTCTCTACGGCTCCGACACGCCGCCGAACGAGCCCGGCATGTGGCTGCGTTTGCTCGAAGTGTTATGCCACGAGCCACCGCAAGGCCTGAATCTCGACGAAGACACGCTCGAGGACTACCTCGGCAACAACCTCGCCCGCATGATCGGCATCGAGCCGACCGCGCGGCCGAAAAGCGTCGAAGAAGCCCAAGCCTATTTGAAGCAACACGCCGGCGCGTCGCAGAAGCATGCCGCGAGTGCAACACAAGCCGCCTACGCAGGAGCCCGTTCATGATCATCGATACCCATCTGCACCCGACCAATCTCGTCGACGAAGCGTGGCGCCACACCGGCGAGCCGTTCACTGGCGAACGCCTGCTGAAGATGATGGACGGTCCGTACATCATCAACGGCAAGCCGCGCCGTATCGACATGGGCTTCATTCAGCCGCCGCCGGGCAACACCGGCTATCGCGACGGCAATCGCCGCGGTCGTGAAGGCATTCGCGACTACATGTCGTATATCGCCGAATTGACACAGAAGTACCCGGATCGCTTTATCGGCAACTTCACATACAACCCGCGTTGGGGCCCGGAGAACGGTGCCGCCGAACTCGAATTCCACGTGAAGGAATACGGCTTCAAGATGCTCAAGCTGCACGCGAACATGCACGGCTATCGGCCGGATCGCGCGCTCGACTGGTTGCGCCCCGCGATGAAGAAGTGCGCAGAACTCGGCGTGGTCGTGCTGATTCACACCGGCGACGGACCGTACACGATTCCGACGCAGTTCTATCCGATCATCCGCGAATTCCCGATGGTGAATTTCATCATTGGTCACTTCGGGATTCAAACGGGCGGTAACTACTCGTTCGAATCGTTCTGGATGGCGATGGATACGCCCAACGTGTATTGCGAATCGGGCTGGTGCTATCAGTCGCGCATCGTCGAATTTGCTCGCGAATTGCCGCGCAGCAAGATCGTGTTCGGCACGGATTCGCCGCCGAATGAGCCGGGCATGTGGCTGCGTGAACTCGAAATGTTGTGCGGTCCGGCGCCGCAAGGCATGGATCTGGACGAAGACGGTCTCGAAGACTATATGGGCAACAACATCGCCCGTCTGGTCGGCATCGAACCGACCAAGCCGCCGAAAGATCTGGCCGAAGCGGAAAAGCGTTTGAAGGCGACTTACGTGAATGACGTAACGCAGCCTGCTTAACGCTTCCTAGTGGTGTATTGCAGGCGCGGCTGACGGTTCGCGCCGCGCCTGCCCTTCTTGACGGTCCGCTTTCGTTATCGCGTTCGACGGAGTTCACTATGGCGGATAACCTCTTCCGCGCCACGCAGGATTTTCACCGCTTCGCGCAAGCGTATCGCGAGCAGTTCCCCGATGATGTATTGACGATCAAGCAACCGTTGGCTGCGGATCAGGACGTCACCGCGGTAGTGGCCGAACTGGCCGCGCGCGGACGCCATGAAATGTTGATCTGCGAAAAGGTCGACGGCATTGCGACACCGCTGGTGACCAATTTCTTTGCTTCGCGAACACGCATTGGGCGTTTGTTCGACGTCGATGCGTCAGGGCTGTTCGACGCTTACCAACAGCGTGCGAACGCGCCAATCGCGCCGGTTTACGTTCCGTCCGGCCCCGTTCTCGACCAGGTTATCGAAGGCGACGCCGTCGATCTCGCGCAACTGCCGATGATCCGCCACTTCGATACCGACCGTGGTCCGTACATCACCAACGCGGTGATCATTGCCGAAGACCCAGTGACCGGCGTCGCGAATATGAGTTATCACCGTTCGATGCGACATGCCCGCAATGCGCTGGCAACCAGCCTGCATTCGCGCGGCCATCTCTGGCGCATGCTGCAAACCGCTCAAGCACGCGGCGACACGTTGAAGGTCGCGATGGTGATCGGCGCGCACCCGTTGTTCATGCTGGCCGCCGCGGCGCGCGTGCCCTTCGGCACAGATGAACGCACGATTGCAGGCGGATTGTTCGGTGCGCCGCTGGAATTAGTGCGCACGCCGCGATACGGTATCGGCGTTCCCGCTTCCGCTGAGTTCGTCCTTGAAGGCACGATCGATCCGGACGCCCACGCCGAAGAGGGCCCGTTCGGCGAATTCACCGGCTATTCATCGGACCGGTCCACCAACAACGTGCTACGCGTCGACACGTCGATGCGGCGTAACGATGCATGGCTGGTCGATGTCGTCGGCGGGCCGTATGCTGAGCATCTGACGCTGGCTCGCTTGCCTCGCGAAGCGGAAATGAGCGAGAAGTTGAAGGCGCGCTTTCCTTCCGTCACCGCGCTGCACTACCCGAACTCGGGTACGCACTTCCACTGCTACGTCGCGCTGAACCAGACACGCGACGGCGAAGCGCGCCAGATCATGCTCGCGTTGCTCGGCTGGGACCCGTATCTGAAGAACGTCGTAGCGGTGGATAGCGATATCGACATCACCAACGATTCGCAAGTGCTGTGGGCCATCGCCACGCATTTCCAGCCGCATCAGGACGTATTTATCGTCGATGGTTTACCGGGCAGCCCGCTCGATCCCTCATCGTCCGCTGCGGGCACCACGTCGCGCATGGGTATCGATGCGACACGCGGTTCCCACTTCGACGGCATTCGAGCGAAGATCAGCGAACGTGCCTCGCAGCAAGCGATTGAAATTCTGGCTCGCGCCGCCAACGGAGCCCAGCGATGACCCCGCGGCGACTCGTAGTCGGCATCAGCGGCGCGTCCGGCTTCACGTACGGCGTGCGCCTGCTGCAACTGCTGCGTGAACTCGACATCGAAACGCATCTGACCGTCTCGCGCAGCGCGCTGCTGACGATGACGCACGAAACCGACTACAAGTTCGCCGAGGTCAGCGCCCTCGCCCGCTTCACCTACCGCTGCGACGACATGGCCGCGGCTATTTCCAGTGGCTCGTTCCGCTCACTGGGCATGATCGTCGCGCCCTGTTCGATGAAGACGCTTGCCGAAATTGCCAGCGGCATGTCGTCGAGCCTGATCTCGCGCGCCGCCGACGTTACGTTGAAAGAGCGCCGCCCTCTGGTGTTGCTGGCGCGTGAAACCCCTTACACGCTGGCGCATCTGCGCAACATGATCGCCGTCACCGAAATGGGCGCGATCGTCGCTCCACCCGTCCCGGCGTTTTACGCGCGCCCTGTTTCGCTCGACCAGATGATCGACCACACGCTAGGTCGCGTGCTCGATCTGTTCGGTCTCGAAGCGGGCACCGTCAAACGCTGGCGAGAAGGTGCAGTAGAAACCGCACTGCAAGAAGCGGCACAAGCACCGCATATCGCCTGAAAGTCGAATCGCAACAACCGCACAAATCGCACGAAACGCACGAACCGCAGTACGAACGAAGAAACGGAGACGAGCCATGAATCACATTCACACCACCCACAACGAAATCGAGAAAATCCCCGTCACGGTGCTGACCGGCTTTCTCGGCGCAGGCAAAACGACGCTGCTCAACTACATTCTGCGCGAGAAGCACGGCCGCAAGATCGCGGTGATCGAGAACGAGTTCGGTGAAATCGGCATCGACGGTGGCCTCGTGCTCGAATCGACCGAAGAGATCTACGAGATGACGAATGGTTGCGTGTGCTGCGTCGGCGCGGTGCGCGAAGACCTGGTGCGAATCGTGCGCATGCTGGTGGAAAGGCCGGACCGGCTCGATCACATCATTGTTGAAACGAGTGGACTCGCCGATCCGTATCCGGTCGCCCAAACGTTCTTCCTCGACGATCCGATCGCGAAACAGGTGACGTTGGACGCAGTCGTCACGATGGTGGATGCGAAGCATATCGCCGCGCACCTGGACGATCTGGTGCTCGACGGTAGCGATAACCAGGCGGTCGATCAGATCGTCTGTGCGGATCGTATCGTGATCAACAAGGTCGATCTGGTGACCGCGGAAGATATCGCTTCGCTGACGCAGCGCATTCGCGGGTTGAACGCGACGGCGGAAATCGTCGAATCGAGCTATGCCCAGATCGACCTCGACAAGATTCTCGGTATTGGTGCAAATGAGTTCTCGCAGATTCTCGTGGAAACCGACGGTTTGCATGAAGAAGAGCATTCGCGGGCCAACGAACACGATCACGAGCATCACCACGACGAGCACGAAGCGCATCACGATCATGAACACGCCCATCATGACGACGATCACGCCGACCACCAGCACGACGAAAGCGTGTCCTCAGTCGGTATCGAAGTCGATGCGGACATCGATCTCGACGCGCTGCAAGCCTGGCTCACTGAACTGCGCGAGTCCGACGCCGCCAAACTGTTCCGCATGAAAGGCATTCTCGCTGTGCAAGGCCAGTCGCATCGCTATGTGCTGCAAGGCGTGCACAACGTCATCGAACTGCGCGCGGCGCAAGTGTGGGGCGTTGAACCGCGCTCGTGCCGCATCGTATTCATCGGACGCGATCTCGATCGCGCCGCGCTGACCGACCGCTTCCATGCCTGTCTTGCCGTGCCGGTTGCGGCCTGACGGGAGATCCGGTCGGCGCGCGAAGTGATGCTGCACGGCCAGGCCGTGCGGCGCGCTCCGATCGAAAACGACAATTTGGAGACACGTCATGAACACCGCCATACATCCCGTCGATCGGATTCTGCCGAAGCGCCAGATGATCACGCTCGGTTTGCAGCACATGCTAGTGGCTTATATCGGCGCGATTGCTGTTCCGTTGATCGTCGCGTCGGCACTGAAGATGTCGCCGGCCGACACCACCGTGCTGATCAGTACCGCTTTGTTTTGCTCTGGCATCTCGACGATCTTGCAGACCGTCGGCATCTGGAAGTTCGGCGTGCGTCTGCCGATTCTGCAAGGCGTGGCATTCAGCAGCGTCGGACCGGTCATCGCGATCGGCCTGAGTCCGGGTGTCGGCTTCGCCGGTGTGTGCGGCGCGGTGATTGGCGCGGGTCTCTTCACGATGTTCGCCGCGCCTCTCGTCGGACGCTTGCGAAGGTTCTTCCCACCTGTGGTGACCGGCTGCATCGTGACGGTGATTGGTTTGCAACTGTTCCCCGTTGCGTATCAATGGGCCGGTGGCGGAGAAGCCGCTCAGCAACAGTTCGGCGCACCACCCTTCCTGGGCGTCACGTTGTTCGTCGCGCTGGTGATTCTCGGGATCAACCGCTTTGCCGGCCCGTTCTTGCGCAATCTCTCGGTGCTGATCGGTTTGATTGCCGGTGGCATTCTCGCCTGCTCGCTCGGCATGGGCAACTTCTCGAGCGTGGGGGCCGCGCCGTGGTTCACGCTGCCGATGCCGTTCCACTTCGGTACGCCTGTGTTTTCAGTGGTGCCGGTACTGACGATGATCGTCGTGATGGTGGTGCAGATGGTCGAATCGATGGGCCTGTTCGTCGCCATCGGTGACATCGTCGGCAAGGACGTGAGCGAAGAAGACGTGGTGCGCGGGATGCGTGCGAATGGTCTTGCCAGCGCGATTGCCGGCATGTTCGCGGCGTTCCCGTTCATCGCCTTCATGGAGAACGTCGGCCTCGTCATCCTGACGGGTGTCCGCAGCCGCTGGGTGGTGGCGATTAGCGGCGTGCTGATGTGCGTGGTGGCGCTGGTGCCGAAGATCGGTGCGATAGTAGCCTCCACGCCCGCAGCGGCGCTTGGCGGTGCCGGTATCGCCATGTTCGGTGTGGTGGTGGCCGCCGGCGTGCAGACGCTGGCGAAGGTGGACTTCGAGCGCAATCGCTACAACGTGCTGATCGTCGGTTTCACGATCGCCACCGCGCTGATTCCGGTGATGTCGCCGCAAGTCTTCAAGCACATGCCCGACTGGACGCAACCTTTCTTGCATAGCGGTGTGGTGTTGGCGTGCCTGGTATCGGTCGTGCTGAACGCGGTACTGAACGGCGCGCATGAAGAAGAAAAAAAGATCGTCGAGACGCACAACCTCGTGCGTGAGTAAGCGACCCACGCAGTAAGACGAGCGCGGTCGTCGCGCCCCCTGGACCGGCGGCCGCTTCGCAGTAACTGAAAGGACATTGAATCGTGAGCATGCAAACTGAAGCGTTGCTGATCAAGAACCCTGTCGCGGTGATGAGCGGCCGAAGCGGCGACGGCGCGCGCCTGGGCCAGGT
The DNA here is from genome assembly GCF_046026855.1 of Paraburkholderia sediminicola. Taxonomy (GTDB): domain Bacteria; phylum Pseudomonadota; class Gammaproteobacteria; order Burkholderiales; family Burkholderiaceae; genus Paraburkholderia; species Paraburkholderia sediminicola_A. The sequence goes on from NZ_JAQQET010000002.1 coordinate 379,987, forward strand.
CGATCTGCGGATTCGCAACGGCCGTATCGAGAACATTGCGCCTAACCTCGAACCGCGCGCCGATGAACGCGTCATCGACGCGCGTTCATGCGTTGTTTATCCGGGCTGGGTGAATACTCACCACCATTTGTTCCAGAACCTGCTGAAAGCGGTACCGTCCGGCATCAACGCCGATTTGCAGGAATGGCTGGCCGCTGTACCGTATCCGCGACTCGCACGCTTTACGCCGGACCTGGCGCGCGTCGCTGCACGTTTGGGTCTTGCCGAACTACTTCTGTCCGGCGTGACCACCTGTGCCGATCACCACTACCTGTATCACGCGGAGGGCACTACCGAAACGGGCGATCTGCTGTTCGACGAAGCGGCTTCGTTCGGCATGCGTTTCGTCCTGTGCCGTGGCGGCGCATTGCAAGCGGCGGGTGATCATCCGGGGTTTTCCAAAGTGGCGTTGAAACCCGAAACGCTCGATCAGATGCTCGCGGATATCGAACGCCTGAAGTCGCGCTATCACGATTCAGGCGACGCTTCGATGCGGCGCGTTGTCGTGGCGCCGACTACGCCGACGTTTTCGCTGCCGCCGGAACTGCTGCCCGAAGTCGCGCGCGCGGCGCGGCGCATGGGCTTGCGATTGCACACGCATCTTTCCGAAACGACCCGCTACGTCGACTTCTGTAAAGAGCGTTTCAACCAGTTGCCGGTCGAGTTCGTCGCCGATCATGAATGGCTCGGGCCAGATGTCTGGTTCGCCCACCTCGTGCATCTGCAGCCCAGCGAAATCGCGATGCTTGCGGAAACCGGTAGCGGCTGCTCGCACTGCCCCGTGAGCAACGCGCGCCTTGGCAGCGGTATTGCGCCGGCGCCGCAGATGGCGGCAGCAGGTGTGCCAATGTCGCTGGCCGTAGACGGCGTCGCCTCGAACGAATCCGGCAGCATGACCAATGAAGCGCACTTCGCATGGTTAGTGCATCGCGCGGCTCAGGGCGCGTCGGCGACGACTGTCGAAGAGATAATTCATTGGGGCAGCGCGGGCGGTGCAGGCGTGCTCGGCCTGGATGCGGTCGGCACGCTCGAAGTCGGCAAGGCAGCGGATTTCGTGCTTTACGACGTCAGCGATCTGCGCTTCAATGGCTTCCACGATGTGGCGGTGGCGCCGGTAGCCGCAGGCGAACCGGCGCGTGTGCGCTACAACGTGGTGAATGGCCGCGTGGTGGTGGACAACGGCGTGATTCCGGGACTCGATCTCGAACGGCTCCGTTATGAAGCGGCCGAGGGTGTGAAACAACTGCTCGCCGATTAAACCACTAACGCACGCAAGTACAAACAGGACACGCCCCGATGCAACACAGAAGAATCCGGCTCGGCATTCTCACGCCTTCGTCGAACACGGCGTTGGAGCCGATGACCTCGGCGATGCTCAGCGAACTGCTGCACGTCAGCGCGCACTTCGCTCGCTTCACGGTGACGGAGATCGCACTATCGGAGCAGGCGCTCGGTCAATTCGACGCGAGCCGGATTCTCGCCGCAGCGCGTCAACTGGCTGATGCGCGCGTGGATGTGATCGGGTGGAGCGGTACATCTGCCGGCTGGCTCGGCTTCGAGCGCGACCAGACGTTGTGCCGCCAGATCACCGAAGAGACCGGAATTCCTGCGACGACCTCAGTGCTGGCGCTCAACGAGATCTTCGCCAAAACGGAGGTGCGACGCTTGGGTTTGGTCTCGCCATATATTGACGACGTTCAGCAGCGGATCGTGCGCAACTACGAGAAGCTCGGCATTGAATGCGTTTCGGAACGACACCTTGGCTTGCAGGACAATTTCAGTTTTGCGGAGGTGCCGGACGCGCAATTGGCGATCATGATGCGTGAGGCTGCATTTGCCAGGCCTGATGCGGTAACCACCTTTTGCACGAATCTGCATGCGGCGCATCTGGTGCGGGCGTTTGAGATGGCTACCGATATTCCGGCCTATGACACGGTAGCCACCGTCGTTTGGAAGTCTTTAAGAATGCTTGGGGTGGATACAAAGCCATTGGCAAGCTGGGGCAGCTTGTTTACCAACGTGGCGTAACGTCAAGAGATCACGGGTCGCGGCGATTCCTGCAGTCTTCGTCGGAGTCCACCGCCGTCTGCCTGTTGAGGGGCGACTCATCGAACCGCCCCTCTTTGCTCCATCATACGAGCCGTTTGCTTTCGGAACGATCCCTCAAGCACTTCCCGTCAGACCAGCCGCGTCTGCGATCCACTCCTGCAGCGTCACCTCGATGGTGATGAATGACAGATTCATGCCGCGTACCACGCGCCCGGCAAACACCTGGCTATCCGTGCCGGACAGAATCGCGGTGAGCTCGGTCGTACCCATATCGTCGCGACCCGGCACAATGCCCGCGACTTCACCGAACAGCCCGACAATCTCGACGCCCGGCCCCTTGACGATCTGCGTGGCCAGCGCGGCACCCGCGCCGCTCGCCAGATGCCCGTCGATCAGACTGCCGACCGCGCTGCGCACCACGGCGCGGCCGATCCCATATTGCGCGCACAGCCGCTCGAGTGATTCGACGATGTCCTCATTCGGCTTCAACCGTGCAATCACCGTACGTCCGTAGCTACCGGCTTCGAGTTTGACCTCGGATGAGTTGGATAGCGCAGTCATGCAGCGTCCTCCGCCGTCGGCCCAAATAACGTGTAGCGGGTTTCCTCGTCGATGTACTGCGTGAAGCCACCGTGTGCAAACGCGCAAAGCCGCAACACCAGCGATTCGCGGCCCACTTCGAGGCGATCGAGGATCACATGCCCGCCGTGCAATCGCCCGTTGCCGCCGACGAACGCGCCGTGACAATGCAACGCGACGCTGCCCGCACTATCTTTGCCGATCGTGACCGCTCCGTGCAGCAACGCGACTTCGTCATTCTCCACGGTAGGGGCGCCGTAGATATAAGGCCGCTCGCCTTGCGCCGCCTTGATGACGACGTGGTACTGCAATGCACGCGCCGAACCGCTGCAAATCCGGCCGGTCGCGCCGCAAAAACCGTGGCGCATCATCAGGTCGCGCAGGACCTTGCCGGCATTGCGTCCGCTGGGTATTTCAACGCGCAGTTCGCGCGGCTCCCGCACGACCATGGCGAGCACCCGCGGGTGAGCGGCTGCGCCAGGATGGCGGAAAGCTTCTGTCTTCGACGTCATAGGAGGGTCAGGTAAATTACGACACCTCATATGAGCAACTTCAATGCCATCCGCACGCGATGCAGGGAGCGCCAGGCGCAGCAAGCCTCGGCGCGCGTCACTCAGCCATTGCGAGCGAGACATCTGTCGCGTGCAGTGCTACAGGTGTAGTGCGGGAGCCGTGCAGATTCAACGCGGATCGGAACCGCTCCCATGTGCAACGCAAGCGCCGATAACGGCACTCGGCCATCCGGGCGCGCGTTAACTTTCGTGCCGCGTGCCGGCAAGACCAATTTGCGCGGCGATATCGACAAACCGCGCGACGCACGGATTCAACGTATCGGGACTCCACACCAACGCGACATCGACATAGGGCGCATGCTGCAGCGGCACGAACTTGACGTTATCCGCATGCGTGCTGCGCATCGAGCTATGCACGAGCGCAACACCGAGCTGCTGCGCGACGAGATTCACGATGGTCTGCTGGAAATTGGTTTCGAGGCGGATACGTGGCGTAAACCCCGAGCGACGGCAGTGCTCGACGATCGTGTTGTAGATGAATGGCGATGCCGCATGCGGCGAGATGATGAACCATTCGTCGCGCAACTCCGCAATCGAAATCTCCGCCCGCATGGCGAGCCGGTGTCCTTCGGGCAGCACCGCCACCAGTTGCTCGCTGAAGATCGTGCGGGTCTCCAGTTCGACCGCCGAATCGGACGGATACATGATGCCGACGTCGGCCTTGCCGGCGCGGATCTCGGCCACCAATAACGTAGGGATGCTTTCGCTCAGCTTCAGTTCGACGCGTGGAAACGCCGACGCATACGCACGCGTCAGCGCCGGCACGATGCTGTACGCGGCGGCGAACATGAAGCCCGCCATCAGCGTGCCCTCCTCGCCGAGGTCGGCGGCTCGCGCATGGCCGCGTGCCTGGTCGACCGTAGCCATCACGGTCTTGGCATCGCGATAGAAGCGATGCCCTGCTGCCGAGAGCCGCACGCTGCGACGCGTGCGATCCAGCAGCACGACGCCCAGTTCCGCTTCGAGCAACGCGATCTGCCGCGACAACGGCGGCTGCGAAATATTAAGGAGCGCCGCCGCCCGTCCGAAGTGCAGGGTCTCCGCAAGCACGACGAAATAGCGTAATTGCCTCAGCTCCATGCCTGCCCCAGGGTCTGCAAATAGAAGTCCGACTTATACCTTATCGGTATCAGTCGTCGCATCATAATGTATTGGAGACTATTAATGAATCGCACTATGCTTGGTTTCGGAGACAAACCGCTGGCAGCTTTTTCGATTCGCCGGGCCACAAGCCGGGCCGATCCTGCCAATCAAATAGACCAAGAGAGATGCCATGACCGCCCACGACCCGTTGGACCGCGCCCGTGCAGACTCAACTCGCTCATCCGGGCTACCGCTTAGCCGACTATGTGGCGACGATCCGACAATGCTGGCCACGCTATCGCGTGCCCGTCTGCTTATCGACCGGCAACTTCCCATTCTCATCCTCGGTGAAACCGGCACCGGTAAGGAATATCTCGCCCGTGCGCTGCACAACTACAGCAGCCGCCGGCAGGCGGCGCTGGTGTCGGTGAATTGCGGCTCGATTCCCGAGAATCTGATCGAGAGCGAACTGTTCGGCTACGCACGCGGCGCGTTCTCCGGCGCGCTCTCGACCGGCATGAAAGGCAAGGTCGTGCTCGCTCATCGCGGCACACTATTCCTCGACGAAATCGGCGATATGCCCGCCGCCCAGCAAACCCGCTTGCTGCGCGCGCTGTCCGAACGCGAAGTGACGCCGATCGGCTCGGCCGAACCGATTGCGGTCGATCTGCAACTGATCTGCGCAACGCACCAGAACATCGAATCGCATGTCGAAGCGGGGACCTTCCGTGAAGATCTCTATTACCGGATCGCCGTGGGCATCGTGCATCTGCCGCCGGTGCGCGAACGGCATGACCGCGAATGGCTGCTGCAATCGATCCTCGAATGCGAAGCGCCGGGCATGACGCTCGACGCCAACGTCGACCGCGAAGCCCGTGAGATTCTGTTGCACTGCAAATGGCCGGGCAATCTGCGGCAGATGCGTGCGGCACTCCAATATGCCTGCGCCGTAAAGAACGGTGACCTGATCCGCGCCGGCGATCTGCCGGCCAATGTGCATCCGGGTAAAGGCGTGAGTGCACATGCCGGTCTGCGTTCGACGCTTCATGCCGCGTTGCAGGCGCCACCGTATCCGCACACCGCATCACATGACACCCGATACGCGCCCATGCACGACGCCATGAACAGCGCATCGCACCCTGCGCGTCATGCTGAAGCGGCGCGCCTGCCGGTCGCGCCGCCGAGCGAACGCGATAACATTCTGCGGGCGCTGTCCGCGAGCCGCTGGAATATCTCGGCCGCGTCGCGTGACCTCGGTATTTGCCGCGCGTCGTTGTATCGCAAGCTCAGGCAGTTTCGCATTCCGCACGTACGCGATCTTGGTAGCAATATGTTGATGACGGATCACGGCTGAACTCATGCTTCGACGCGGCGACGTACTGGCCAGGGCACGTGCCGCATCGGTATCGCTATCCATCGATGGTGGCTGATTCCTGCACCGTGGCCGCTGGCGCCGCGGGCCGTTTGAATATTTACGCGTAGTTCGACATCCACGTTCGGTGCGCGGCCGGCAAACGGCCGCG
>NZ_JAQQET010000003.1:0-315578 GCF_046026855.1 Paraburkholderia sediminicola
GTCTGCGATCTTGAACGCGTTGCAAGCGAACTTCTTTCCCGCATCGAGAGCTTGCATCGCCACGGCCTGCAATCCAGTTTTTTTGCGGAAACCAAGTTTTCTGAACTCGCCGAGAGTGTTCGTGATGCACGCAAACAGATCAAGGAAGCGCTGTCCGGACTTCACCGTGATCGAGATCGCATCGAACAGCGAACGAAGGAAAGCAACTAAGAAGTTTTGCGGAAACAGCAGACCGTGGCACAGTTGTCCCAGAACAGGAGGTGTCAAATGGAAAGCAAGCAAACGCGCGAGCACGGCGGCTGGACAATGAACGCCACCATCGATGACATTCATCCGACCGGATATCGGATCAGAAATCAGACGATCCGTCATCGCCACGTTCGAGAGTGGGAAATCGTCAAGGTCGATCAACCCGATGCGATTTTCCCGGATGACCTCGAAGCGTTCGAAGCGGCGTTTGCGGCTTGCCGAATCAAGATCGAGTCAAAGGGCGAAATGTAAGAAAAAGGGCGATGTGCTAGCGCACTCGGTAGAAGCTCACGACGTTCGATGTGTGTTCACATCAAGTGGATGGACCCAACAGGGTACGGGCGTATGCGTGACCGACAGCGACGTTGCACACCACTTGCAGATAGTCCGATAGACCAGCATTCGATGAGCCAAAACATGATCCGAACCGTAACCTTCGACGCCAATACCCTAGAAAAAGCCACTCGCCCCGAGCGTTGCGTCGGCGACCCGCGTCAGGCTGATTATTTCGTCGTCCATGCAGCGCTGAAGGATGGGAGGCTCAACGGCTATTTTTCACAAACGTATTGCAGCTTGGAAGGGATCGAGCGCAAAGAGCGGCCCGAGGTGTTGGCAAAAACGGCTGTCGGTAGTCGCTCAACGTCGCCCAACAAGCAGGCTGCGAATATCACAATCGAGATTCGGCATCATCGCCCGCCCTTAAATGATGCGTACGAGAAGGCTGTGCAGGCAGCTTTGGGCTTGGGTCTGCGAGCACTTAGGGGACCTGCTCGGTGGGTGGATGGATTAACTCGACCGGACCCGGATCAGTCCTTTTATGTGATTGAGCCTATCGAGCAAGTCGTGGCGCATCGTGAAAAGGCGAACGAAGTTGCTGCCGCCATCGAACAACGGGGTGTTGGGCGTGCTGTTGGTCTTAAGATCGGCAACGAGTACAACAAGTTAGCTGGAGTTACTTCCGATAAACCCAAACTTTGGCTTCAGGGTTTGGCCCATGCGCAAACGTCCGCAGAACGCACTGCCGTTGAAAAAGCAATTGCGGAGTGGTCGGATGGCGACGGCATCGCATCGCACGTCGGCTATCGAATCGATCTGTTCTGCTCCCATGACTTTGGAAAATCCGCTGGCGGCCCGTCAGTCATGAACCTGGAAAATCGCGCTTGGCTATCAAAGACATATGGCGTTATCTTCGTGACACTAAGCGAACTTGCGGAATCGCTCACAACCGGGTAAAAACGAGTATCCGCCGAATTGGCACTCGGGACGGTGCCCACTCAGGTACTCAGCGCCGGGTCGTCCTTGATCATAACGGAGAAGGCTGTGATTTCGCCAAGGTCCGGGAAGTCATCATCTACACGCCCCCACATCCACATTGAGTCCACGTAGATCATGTAAAGGAACTTGTGGAATTCGTGATAAAAGGTCGTAAGACTAAGGCGATGGCGCTCGGGCTTTGCATGACCCAAGGCAGTGTTACGAACCCTGCGGAATCGGCTCGCAAAGTCTTGCGGCACGTGTTCCGGAAATGCGCTGATGTGGTTTTCCCACGCCGGAGCGGTGCCGTTCAAGATTGCTTCGCGCCGTTTGTTCAGTACACGCTGTGCAATGCCGTGTATGTATTTGTCTGCTAACTCGTGGTCAAGTTGGGCAGTGTCGTTGCGATCCCGCTGCGTCGCTGCTAGCAGGAACTCATACAGGTGATGAATGAACCGCGCGTAAGCGTTGTAAGTTCTGAACGCAATCCTGCGGTCTTCACCTTGCATGATCATCTTCTCGGCAACGTGCCTGAATTCTTCAAACGCATCGCTGCACCTAAGATACTCGTGCTTCAACGCCGCGCACAACGCGAGGTCCGTCGCATCACCCGGCTTGAACTTTGCCATCTTTTCATCAATCCCGCTGTGGTTGTAGTCCGGATCACAGCTCCCGTGAGCTATCCGTTAATCAACTGCACGATCTCACGGCCACCACAGTGCAGCAAATCCAGTCAGTGCGCCCAACACAGCCGCAGCAAGGGCGGACCATGCCGCTTTTCTATTAAGGTCGGAACTCTTATTGTTAGCGTTTAGCAGCCCGACCGTCCACCCGGCGTTAGCCTGGGCCGGGTCTACTGGTTCGATGGTGCTGATGCCATCCCAACCCGGAACAACCGGAACACGGGTTGACTGAAGCGAAAATAAAGCCGCAGCTACGCCGGTTATCACCGTAGCCAATGTGAGCACCACAATCACTAAGACTTTCATCTTCGATCTCCCGTACCCGCATCCGAAACGATGCCGGGAAAATTTTCGGCAACCACTACCCCGGACCAGGGTGTTTTTCGCACCTCCCCTAGCTGGCGGCGCGTGTATGGGAACCCGCCGAAATCAGCCATTCGCACGAAACGCTCGCCACCGTTACTTGGCAATATAGTTCCCGATAGCGGGACGGCGGGTCGCGCCATGTTGGGTGCGATGTTGGCGCTACACAATCCGCTCGTGGCGGCAAAGGGTACGCCTGCTGGCCTGTCAATGCTCCGAATGACCCGTATGTACCCACGGTGACCAACGCGGTGCCGCTGGGCGATTGATTAGGTGATGAGCATTGCGCCGAGTTACCTCCCAAAATGGAATCATCGATGGTGCCAATTTGGCATCATCGGAGAAACCAAATTGGCATCTTCGTCTATATAGAACAGAGACTACTAACAGAGACTACCAGAGATAAAACCTGATGCAGCGCTGACGCGCCAGAAGCCGCCGAAATCAGTCCTTCACACGCGCGAAGCGCACGATCCTACCGCGCGCAAAAAAAGCCCCGCTATTCGAAAGAGTAGCTGGGCTCTTTCGCCTTGTTGTCGAAATACAACATTTCTATAAACAACAAAATAACGCGAAAAGTGTCAAATGCGTGATTTTAAAGAAAGTACATTTAATTAGACCAAAAAATGATTTGAAAGTGTTTTCGATTATCCATAACCTTTCCTCATTCAATTCAACAATTATCACGAATGACGAAAGACAACGAAAATACAGACTTCGAAAGCGACGCCTCGACCACGAAAGCGCTTTCCTTAAAGGAAGCCGCCGCCCTGCTTGGCGTCTCATACGCGACGATTTACGCCCACAAGGTAGACATGGGATTTTTCCAGATTGGCAAGCAATGGCGAATCTGGCCTGAAAAACTGAAGACCGTAACAGAGTATAATTCGTCCCGACCGGCGCGGACGGAACCGAAGGAGAAGAAATGGCACTCCGTAAGCGCAACGGCTCGACCACCTGGCACATTGACCTCCGCGCGCCAGGTGGCGAGCGAATTAGACAGTCTACTGGCACGGCCAACAAAAAGGAGGCTGAAGAGTATCACGACAGGCTGAAGGCAGAATTGTGGCGCATATCGAAGCTTGGCGAGAAACAAAAGCATACATGGGACGCCGCCGCGCTGCGAATGTTGAAGGAATCAACGCACCTTAGTTCTTACGTGAATCTCGAAATTCATATTCGGCACTTCCGGCAGTTTTTTTCTGGTCGCTTGCTGGAGTCGATTACGCGTGACGAGATCTACGAAGCATTGCCCCAACTGAGCGCACGAACGAAACAGCCTAAACCGCTGTCCGTCAAAACGAAGAATATGTATCTCGGTACTATGAGGCATTTATTCAATCTGGCGATCAAATGGGAATGGCTTGACCGTGTGCCGTTTCTGGAAGACACAAAGGTAGCAAACAAGCGCGTTCGCTTCCTCACGCGTGAAGAGGCGCAAAGGCTGATTGCGGCAATCAGTACCGAATGGCTACGCGACGTTGCAACACTCGGTTTCGCAACCGGTCTGCGACGTGCAAACCTGCTCGGTCTGGAATGGACACAGGTCGATTTGGTGAACCGGCGTGCGTGGATTCACTCCGATCAAGCGAAGGCGCGCAAGTCTATCGGCGTGCCGCTGAATGACGAAGCCGTAGCCGTCATCAGGCGCTGGATCGGTCGGCACCCTACGCACGTATTCTCGCGGCGTGGAAAGATCATTCCGAACGTGACTAGTGAGCAATGGAAACGGCAATGCGTGCGCGCCGGTATCGAGAATTTCAGGTTTCACGACATCCGGCACACCTGGGCAAGCTGGCACGTCCAGGCGGGAACGCCGCTGAATCGTTTGATGGAAATGGGCGGGTGGTCGAAGTATGAACACGTGCTACGTTATGCACACCTCGCGCCCGACCATCTGGCACACCATGCAAACGCGGTCACAATCTGGTCACAACAGGAAGTGACAACGCCGCAAACCCTTGCGGCGTAAGGCTCTCAGGGGTGGTATTTAAAGTAGCCTACCTGAAATAGCGCGACGAGCGGGTCGATAGAGTCGAGGAACGGCTCGGTCGACGAGGTCTTGCTCCCATGATGCGGCACGACCAGCACCTGAGCGCGCAACGCGTCACGATCGCGCGCGAGCAGAATGCGTTCGACCGGCGCTTCGATGTCAGCCGCCAGCAAGGCGGCCATGCGTACCGGCGCCGTTTGAACACTTCCGGCCGGCACGCTCTCTACAGCCGCCCCGCCCGCCGCCAGCGACATGCCCTCCGCGACCGGCGGGCTCGCCATGACAGACGGCTTCATCGCAACAGGTAGCGTACTCACTCGCAATACACAGCAATGCGCATTCGGCTTGACTTGCAGCGGTCCGGCATCCGGCCAGAGCACCGCGAACTCAACGCCGTCCCATTGCCAGCGCTGCCCCGCCGCACAGGGCAGCGTATCCGCGCCACGTTGCTTTGCTTTCGACCACAACGGATTGGCCGGCGCCAATGCCGCCACCATCTGGCGCACCTCGATTGCGTCCAGTACAGCCGGCGCGCCACCCGAGTGGTCGGAATCGGCGTGGCTGATGATCAGCGTATCGAGCGCCGTGACGCCGTGCGCCTGCAAAAACGGCACGACAACCCGCTCGCCAGCATGCGTCGATTCCGGCCCCGGTCCGGTGTCGAACAGCAGCGCGTGATGCGCGGTTTCGACCAGCACCGAGGTGCCTTGACCGATATCCAACGCCGTCAGACGGAAGCTGCCGTGCGGCGGCCCAGGCGGTGCCGGCATCAGCAGTGGCAGCCAGGTGAGCGGTGCGGCCCAACGCAGCGGCCAGCCACGCGGCGCCAGACACCAGAGGACACCCGCCGCCGCCGCGGCGAGCGCCCACGCGTCCGGCTGCGGCAGCCGCCAGAGCGTCCATGCCGGACCGGACAGCATCTGCAAGCCCGCGCTCAGCAGGTCGAGCAAGGTGTGCGCGGCGCGAAAGGCATAGGCATCGAATGGCGCAGGCAACGCGACGCCCGCCAATACCGCCGGCGTTACCAGCAGGCTCACCCACGGAATCGCGAACGCATTCGCGAGCGGACCGATCAAGGGAATCTGCGCAAACCAGTAGACGGTGAGCGGTGCAAGCGCGACGGTCACCGCGAACTGCACATGCGCGGCGCTACGCAGGCGTTCACCGAAAGCGCGCACGCGGCGGCCCAGGCCTGACCACAGCCGCGAGAGCCTTGTCGGCGCTACGCCGCCCTCACCGTCTTCGTCTCGACGCTGCTGATGATCCTGCACACGGGGCCGTCCCGACATCGCGAACAGAATCGCCGCCACCGCGCAGAACGACAGCCAGAATCCCGCCGACACGACCGCCCACGGATCGATCAGCAGCACCAGGCCCAGTGCCCAAGCCAGCACCACTGATCGCGCGACATTACGGCCGCTGATAAACGCGAGCGCCACCACGCCCGCCATCCACAGCGCGCGCTGCGCCGGCACGTTGAAACCGGCCAATGCCGCATGCAGCCCCGCGAACACCGCGCCGCCCGTCACTGCAACGACCTGCGCGGGCAGCAGCAACGGCCAGTTGCGACCGATGAACCCCGAGCGCCGCCACACCGCACCAGCGAGCCAGGCCGCAAGGCCCGCGACAAAGCCAATATGCAGGCCCGAAATCGCCACCAGATGACTGGTGCCCGTGCCGCGCATCAGCAGCCAGTCGGCCGCGCTGACCTGGTCCTGCGCGCCGATGGCGAGCGCCACCACGATCCCACGGTGCGGTGCATCGGCGAGCACCTTGTCGATGCGCGCACGTAGCGCGGCGCGCCAGCGATCGACCGTGACGCTGGCGCCACGCGCGTAACCCGGCAAACGCACAGCGTGAGCCGGCGCGCTCACATAGCCGGTAGCGCGTACATTACGCGCCAGCAAACTCGCCTCAGCGTCGCGCACGCCGAAGTTTGCGTTGCCATGCGGACGTTTGAGCCGCACGCTCAGACGCCAGCGCGCGCCGGGTTCGAGCAATGGCGCAGGCGTATCCGCGGCAATCCACGAGAGTTGAATCACGCGCGGAAAAGCGTCGATCGGCGCGTCGACCGAAGCGACTTCGAAGAGAAACCGCGCACCCTTGTCGTCGCGTGAAGGCAGACCCTTGATGCTGCCGACGACGTCGATATCGCGCCCTTCCCATGCGCTCGGCAAGCTCACCGCGAGCCGTGTTTCAGCGCGCCAGGCGGCATAGCCGAAACCCATGCACATGGCGGCAATCCACACCGCCCCCCAGCCAACGCATGAGCGCACGCGAGCGCTGGGCAAGACGTACCACAATCGCGAAATTGCAACTGCCGCATGCGCGCGCGCGATTATCGAATCACCGCACAATTCATCCGAAGTACCGCCGCGCACTTCATCTCGCGCACCGCAGCGCAATCCCCACGCCGCCAAAGGAATCGCAACGCACCCAGACATCACCAGAGCACACCACCCACCCCAATCCGGCAACGCCGCCTGCCGCTGCAGCCAGATCACACCCAACGCAAACCCGCACCACCATGCCCGCATCCACCCTCCGCCCAGCGACGCCGGAGGACGCGACGCACAGCGAGCAGGCGTCAGCAGGCCCGCCGGGCGTGTGTTCCGCCCGGCGCGAACCACTCAAACCATCGCGTTCAATTATGCAGAGGAAAGTGCGAGCCGCGGCAACGCGGCGAGCGCGTTAGCCGTTGTGCCTAGGGCGGCTTCGTCGGCAGTCATGCCGCGCAGTTGCGCGAGGCCCGCGCCGATGCCCGGAATCTGCTCCGGCGAGTTGCGCTGCTTGTACATCCAGGAAGGAGCGATGTCCGGCGCGTCGGTCTCGACGACTAGCGCGTCGAACGGCAATTGCTCCGCCAGCCGCCGGATTTGCCGCGCCCGCTCGAAAGTCAGATTGCCGCCGAAACCGAGATGCATGCCCTGGTCGATATACGCCTGAGCCTGCTGGAAACTGCCGTTGAATGCATGGGCGATACCACGATGGATCTGATGTCGCCGCAGCCCTTTGATGACCTGGTCCTGTGATTTTCGCACGTGACAAATCACAGGCAAATCGAATTCGCGCGCCAGTTGAAGTTGACCGTTGTAGAAAAACTGCTGGCGCGCATCGTCGAGACCTTCGACGAAATAATCGAGGCCGATCTCGCCGATGCCGACGAACAACGGATCGTCGAGGCTCGCCTCGATTTCCATGCGCAGCAGTTCGAGATCGCCGTCCTGCGCGCCCGGCGTGAAGAGCGGATGGATGCCGAGTGCATACGCGCCGCCGTCGATGCGGTGCGCGAGATCGCGCACCGTCGTGAAGTTCTCGCGACCGATCGCGGGAATCACGATACGCCCGACACCTGCCTGACGTGCCGCATTGGCGACTTCATCGCGGTCGGCGTTGAATTCGGAAGCGTCGAGATGGCAGTGCGTATCGATCCACATGGCGCGCCTCGTTAGCGGCAAAGCATCGCTCACATTCCGCGCGGCAATTAAACCGGCACAGGCGGATCTTCGTGCAACACGCCGTCACGCAAGCGCATGATCCGGTCGCAACGCCCGGCCAATTCCAGATCGTGCGTCACGATCACAAAGCTGGTGTCGAGCGTTTGCGACAGTTCGAGCATCAGATTGAACACGGTGTCCGCAGTGCCGCCGTCCAGATTGCCGGTGGGTTCGTCGGCGAGCACGCACGCGGGCTTCGTTACCAGCGCCCGCGCGATCGCGACCCGTTGACGCTCGCCGCCGGACAATTCGCCCGGACGATGCTTCGCGCGGTGCCCCATGCCGACGCGCTCCAGCACCGCGAGCGCTTCGCGCCGCGCGGCTTCGGTCGTCATGCGGCGAATCCGCAACGGCATGGCGACATTGTCGAGCGCGGTGAATTCCGGCAGCAGATGGTGGAACTGATACACGAAACCGAGCGCGCGATTGCGCAGGTCGTTACGTTCGCGCTCGGAGAGCTTCGTGAACGGCTTGCCCATCACTGAGACATGGCCTGCGCTCGGATCGTCGAGGCCGCCGAGCACATGCAGCAGCGTGCTCTTGCCTGACCCCGATGCGCCGACGATCGCCAGCTTTTCGCCGCGCCGTACGCTCAGTTGCGCGTTGTTCAGCACCTGCACATTGAGGCCACCCTGCACGAACGACTTCGAAACGCCGGTTGCTTCCAGCACATAGGGATACAGCGCGGTGTCTTCAGAGTTCATGGAAACGCTAGCGGAACGGTCATTCATAGCGCAGTGCCTCCGCAGGACGGACCTTCGCACCACGCCAGCTCGGATAAAGGGTCGCCAGCGCCGACATCAGGAACGCGATGAGGCCGATCCGCGCCACGTCGGCGGGAATCAGTTCGGACGGCAGTTCGCTGATGAAATACACGGACGGCGGCAGGAACTGCACGCCGAGCAGATGCTCGATCATCGGCACGAGCCACGGAATGCTCCACGCGATCAGGCAGCCGAGCGCGACGCCGGTCGCCGTGCCGATAAAACCGATCGTCACGCCTTGCACCACGAAAATCTTCATGATCGAGCCAGGTTGCGCGCCGAGCGTGCGCAAAATCGCGATGTCAGCCTGCTTGTTGGTCACCGTCATCACCAGCGACGACACCAGATTGAACGCCGCCACCGCGATGATCAGCGTGAGGATGATGAACATCATGCGTTTTTCGATCTGCACCGCCGAAAACCAGGTCTTGTTCTGCTGAGTCCAGTCGCGAATATATAAATCGCCGGACAGGCTGCGTGCCAGTTGATGCGCGACCTCCGGCGCACGCTGCATGTCGGTCAGGCGCAGCCGCACGCCGGTTGGCGCGGGTAGCCGGAACAGCGCCTGTGCGTCCTTGATGTTGATCAGCGCGAGCGTGCTGTCGTATTCGTAGTGCCCCGACTCGAAGATGCCCACCACCGTGAACTGTTTCAGCCGTGGCAGCATGCCGGCGGGCGTGATCGTGCCTTCAGGCGCGACCAGCGTGATCTTGTCGTTGACCGTCACGCCGAGATTGGTGGCGAGATCCGCGCCCAGCACGATGCCGAAGTCGCCCGAAACGAGGTCGGTTAGCTTGCCGCCCTTCATCTCCTTACCGATATCGGACACCTCGGGCTCAAGCGTCGGTTCGACGCCGCGCAGCGCCACGCCGCTCACCGCGTCCTGACGCGTGAGCAGCGCCTGCGCTTCAACATACGGCGCAGCGCCGATCACTTCCTTGTTCTGGCGGGCTTCCTTCGCAGTCAATTGCCAGTCGGGCATCGAACCGGTCGGCGAAAAAATTTCGACGTGCGCCAGCACCGACAGCATCCGGTCGCGCACCTCTTTCTGGAAACCGTTCATCACGGACAACACGACGATCAACGCCGCAACGCCAAGCGCGATGCCCGACATCGACACGAGCGCGATGAAGGAAATGAAGCCGTTACCGGTCGTGCGTTTGCCGGCGCGGGTGTAGCGCCAGCCAATCTGCCATTCGTAGGGAAATTTCAAGCGAATCCTTTTCTGCGTTCTTCGTCTGCTCATGGCCCGTCTGCTCATGGCCCTTTTGCTGCGCATGACGGCGGCAACCTGAACCTGTCGCGCCTGTTATGTGGCCTGAGCGTCGTGATCATTGGTGTCGCGGCAACCCGGATGGTTCCGGTACGACGTTCTGGCGCCTTCGGGCGCCTTACAGCGTCGTTAGCAAACCCGGCGCTACTGGAGCTACCCCGCCGCCACTGCTGCTGCCACCGTCAATCAAGCGCGAAGTTTGCCATACAATGCCGCGCCCTCGCGCAAAGGCCTTGCACACGGGCTCGCGGCGGGCTCAAGCGCCTGCTGCCGGTCATGAACGCCGGACTCGCGGCGAAAACCGGCTCACCTGCCGCCTTGAGCCGACACGCCCGTTCCGCACTAACGCAGGTTGTAATGGCGGCGCAGATCGTTGATGATCCCGGCCGCCTGGCTGGTCGCGGCTTCGCGCACCTCCGCATCTTTACGGTCGCGGTGCAGATGGGTGATATCCCAGTTACAGCCTTCCTCGTCCTCGACGGTCTCGTGGAATCCGGTCGGAATCCAGCCGGCCGTGGCCGGATTGGCTTCGAGCGCCTGTACGACCAATCCAAGCAGTTCCTGCTCGGTTTTCAGTTCACGCGACATGTCGGTCTCCCTCGTCATGCGCGCGGTGCCGCCGCGCCCGGCTGCTGCCACTCGCAGGGCTCGGGCAAGGCGCCCGAATCCGCCGATATGGTCTGAATACTCGCACTCTTTGCCCTACAATGCGCAGCATCATGCACGCCAACCGTCTTCATCTGCTCCTGCCCTTCGCGCTGCCCGCCGCAGCGGACGCCTCTACCGCCCTGCACGATATCCAGAGTCCGGCCCTCGACCGGCTGATCGCCCGCGCGACGCTGGTCGAACGGGTGGTCGGCGAAGATTTTCAGCGCACGCTGCCGCACGAGCGCTGGGTGGCGCGCCAGTTCGGCGCGCTTCCCAGCGGCACGGCGGCAGCCGACGAAGCGCCGCTCGCCCCGTATATGCTGCGCGCCGACGGCGGCAACCCCGGCAACGCCACGTGGGCCTGCGTGCAACCGGTGCATGTGCGCATCGCGCACGACCATCTGGTGCTGATCGATCCGGCCTCGCTCGATCTTTCCGACGACGAAGCCAGCGTGCTGCTGGCAGTCGCCCGGCCATTGATCGAGGAACTTGGCGTGCGTATCGAAGCGCCGAAGCCCACACGGTGGTATTTGTCGGGCGATGGCTTCGGCACGCTGGCAGGAGCGTCGCCGTTGCGCGCGAGCGGCCGCAACATCGAAATCTGGCTGCCGCACGAGGCGCATTCCGGCGACCGTTCGCGCGCCTGGATGAAGCTGCAGAACGAAGTGCAGATGGCGTGGTTCGAACATCCGGTCAATGAAGCGCGCGAGGCGCGTGGCTTGCCGGCTGTCAACTCGATCTGGTTTCACGCACAGGGCGCAGTGCAACCGGTGACGAGCCCGTTCGCGCGGGTCTTCTCCGACGCTGCGGCTACGCGCGGCCTCGCCATGACTGCGGGCGTCGCGGCCGCTGCGCCGCCGGCGTCGTTTGCGGCACTCCGGGCCGCTACCGAGGCGGGCGGCACATCGGGCGGCGCGGCCGCCAGCGCAAATACAAATGTCAACGCCAACGGCGCCACGCTGGTCGAACTGGATCCCTTTTCCGCGCCCTACATCGAACAGGACTGGGCGCGCTGGAACGACGCTTTCGCCGCGTTGCAAACCGACTGGTTCGAACCGGCACTACAAGCGCTGCAGTCGGGCCAGCTCGGCGAACTTGGCCTGACGCTGTGCGGCGACACCGGCTCGGTGACGCTCACGATCACGCGCGGCGACCTGCGCAAATTCTGGCGGCGGCGCATGCTCGCCTCGCTGTTCATCGAATGACTTATCGAATGATCCACGGCCTTTCAGAATGACTCGAATCGTTACGCGCGCCGCTTCACCCGTCGACGCCGAAATCCTCACCCGCCACGGCCTGCATCCGGTGCTCGCGCGCCTGTACGCCGCACGCGGCGTGTGCATGCCCGATGAAATCGAAACCGGCCTCGCGCGGCTCGTGCCGCCCGCCGGGCTCAAAGGTTGCGAAGACGCCGCCGTGCTGCTCGCCGATGCGATTCAGGGCAAACGCCGCATGCTGGTAGTCGCCGACTACGACTGTGACGGCGCCACTGCCTGCGCGGTCGCGGTGCGCGGCCTGCGCATGTTCGGCGGCCAGATCGAGTATCTGGTGCCGAACCGTTTCGAGTACGGTTATGGCCTGACGCCGGAGATCGTCGCACTGGCCGCCCGCAGTGCGTCGGGCAAACCGGAACTGCTGATTACCGTCGACAACGGCATCGCCAGCGTCGACGGCGTGGAAGCAGCCAATGCGCTGGGCATCGACGTGCTGGTCACCGATCACCACCTGCCCGGCGACGAACTACCGGCAGCCCGCGCAATCGTCAATCCGAACCAGCCGGGCTGCACGTTCCCAAGCAAGTGCATCGCGGGCGTCGGCGTGATGTTTTATGTGCTACTGGCATTACGCGCGGAATTGCGCCGCCGCGGCGCCTTCAACGATGCATTCCCCGAGCCGCGTCTGGATGGCCTGCTGGATCTGGTCGCGCTCGGCACGGTCGCCGACGTGGTCAAGCTCGACGGCAACAACCGCGTGCTGGTCGCGCAAGGTCTGCAGCGGATCCGCAAAGGCAAGATGCAGCCGGGCATCGCCGCCCTCTTTCGCGCCGCCGCGCGCGACGCGCGCAGCGCGTCGGGTTTCGACCTCGGTTTTGCACTCGGGCCGCGCCTGAACGCAGCCGGCCGCCTGTCGGACATGTCGCTCGGCATCGAATGCCTGACCACCGACGATATCGGCCGCGCATGGGATCTCGCCCAGCAGCTCGACACCATGAACCGCGAACGCCGCGAGATCGAAGCCGGCATGCAGCAGCAGGCGCTCGAAGACCTCTCGGCGATCAATCCCGACGGCGCGACCACCATCACGCTGTTCAATCCGGGCTGGCACCAGGGCGTGATCGGCATCGTCGCCGGACGGTTGAAGGAGAAGTTCCACCGGCCGTCGTTCACGTTCGCGCTCGCCGACGACAGCGGCCAGCTTGTCAAAGGCTCGGGCCGTTCGATCTCGGGCTTCCATCTGCGTGACGCGCTCGATCTGATCTCGAAGCGCGAGCCGGGTCTGATCGTCAAATTTGGCGGCCACGCGATGGCCGCGGGCCTGACGATGGCCACCGCCGACGTGCCGCGCTTCACCGCCGCATTCGAAGCGATCGGCCGCGAATGGCTCTCCGAAGAAGCGCTATCGCGCACGGTCGAAACCGACGGCGAACTCGAAGACGCCTACTTCACGCCGCAATTCGTCGAAATGCTCGACGCCGCCGTATGGGGCCAGGGCTTTCCGGCGCCGGTGTTTTCCGGCGAATTCGACATCGCCTCGCAGGCGCTGGTGAAAGACAAGCATCTGAAACTGCAACTGGTGCGCGGCCGCCAGCGTTTCAACGCAATCTGGTTCAACCATACCGACACGCTGCCGGCGCGCACCACGGTTGCATACCGGCTCGCCAGCGACACCTGGAACGGCGTGTCACGCGTGCAATTGATCGTCGAACACGCGGCGAGCTGAAGCGGCCGCCGGGTTGCCGCGCGAGCGGCTCCCGCGTGCTGCGCGTGCGCTGCCTGAGTGCGGCCAACCTTCTGCCCAGCGCGCGCAAAACACCGCAAAATCAACCCCAAACCCGCGCCGGATCGCACACTAGCCTCCGGCGCGGCGCGCCGATCGGCTATAATTTCCCCTTTTTACGAAGCTATAAAAGATCGACATGGAAGCGGAACGTCTCAACGCGATCGAAGCCTCTCTGGCGGACCTGCGCACACGCGCGGACGACCTACGGGGGTATCTTTGACTACGACGACAAAGCACTGCGTCTAATTGAAGTCAACCGGGAACTCGAAGACCCGGACGTCTGGAACGACTCGAAACACGCCCAGGCCCTCGGCCGGGAAAAGAAACTGCTCGACGACGTCGTCGGCAAGCTCACCTCGCTCGACAACGACCTGCGCGACGCGCACGACCTGTTCGAAATGGCCCGCGAAGAAAACGACGAGGAAACCCTCGTCTCCTGCGAATTGGATGCACAAGGGCTCGAACAGCGCGTCGCCGACATGGAATTTCGCCGGATGTTCGCGAACCCGGCCGATCCGAACAATGCCTTCCTGGACATTCAGGCCGGCGCCGGCGGCACCGAAGCGTGCGACTGGGCGTCGATGCTGCTGCGCCAATACCTGCGCTACTGCGAGCGCAAGGGCTTCAAGACTGAAGTGCTGGAACAGACCGACGGCGACGTCGCCGGCATCAAAAACGCCACGATCAAGATCGAAGGCGAATACGCATACGGCTTTTTACGCACCGAAACCGGCGTGCACCGCCTCGTGCGCAAGTCGCCGTTCGATTCGTCGGGTGGCCGCCATACGTCGTTCTCGTCAGTGTTCGTGTACCCGGAAGTCGACGATTCGATCGAGGTCGACATCAATCCGGCCGATCTGCGCATCGACACGTACCGCGCGTCCGGCGCGGGCGGCCAGCACATCAACAAGACCGATTCGGCCGTGCGGATTACGCACATGCCCTCGGGCATCGTCGTGCAGTGTCAGAACGACCGCTCGCAGCACCGCAACCGTGCCGAAGCCATGGCCATGCTGAAATCGCGCCTGTACGAAGCGGAAATCCGCAAGCGTCAGGCCGAGCAGGACAAGCTCGAAGCCGGCAAGACCGATGTGGGCTGGGGTCATCAGATCCGCTCGTACGTGCTGGACAACAGCCGTATCAAGGATCTGCGCACCAACGTCGAAATCAGCAATACCAAGAGCGTGCTCGACGGCGACCTTGATCCCTTCATCAGCGCCAGCCTGAAACAGGGCGTCTAGGCGCAACCGGCGCGGCATGCATCGCATTGCTGCGCCGTCTCTTTGCAACTTTGTCATAGCGCCTGAGGTTTTTTCACTGACTGGCCACCCGCATGTGGGGCTCCCCGATGCGGGCCACCGAATACCAAATCATCATGACCGAACCGACCCAGCCTAATGCGGCCCAGCCCAATGTCGCGCCCGAGGTAGACGACAACAAGATCATGGCCGAGCGCCGTGAAAAGCTGCGCGAACTGCGTGAGCACGGCGTCGCCTACCCGAACGATTTCCGTCCCACGCACCATGCCGCGGATCTGCAAACGCAGTACGCCGAGACCGACAAGGAAGCGCTCGAAGCCAATCCGCTCGAAGTCGCGATCGCCGGCCGCATGATGCTCAAGCGCGTGATGGGCAAGGCGAGCTTTGCGACCGTGCGCGACGGTTCGGGTCAGATCCAGTTCTTCATCACGCCCGCCGACATCGGTCAGGAAACGTACGACGCCTTCAAGAAGTGGGACATGGGTGACATCGTCGCGACGCGCGGCGTGCTGTTCCGCACCAACAAGGGCGAACTGTCGGTGCGTTGTACCGAACTGCGTTTGCTGTCGAAGTCGCTGCGTCCGCTGCCGGACAAGTTCCATGGTCTTGCCGACCAGGAAATGAAGTACCGCCAGCGCTATGTCGACCTGATCGTCACGCCGGAAACGCGCAAGACGTTCGTCGCGCGCACCAAGGCGATTTCGTCGATCCGCAAGTTCATGTCGGATGCCGACTTCATGGAAGTCGAAACGCCGATGCTGCACCCGATTCCGGGCGGCGCGGCGGCCAAGCCGTTCACCACGCACCACAACGCGCTCGATATGCAAATGTTCCTGCGGATCGCGCCGGAGCTGTATCTGAAGCGCCTCGTGGTCGGCGGCTTCGAGCGCGTGTTCGAGATCAACCGTAACTTCCGCAATGAGGGCGTGTCGGTACGCCACAATCCGGAATTCACGATGATCGAGTTCTACGCGGCGTACACCGATTACAAATGGTTGATGGATTTCACCGAGCAGTTGATCCGCCAGGCGGCGATCGACTCGCTCGGTACCGCCACGATCAGCTATCAGGGCCGCGAACTCGATCTGGCCAAGCCATTCCACCGCCTGACGATCAGCCAGGCTATCCAGAAGTACGCGCCGCAGTACACGGACGCACAACTCGGCGACGACGCATTCCTGCGCACCGAACTGAAGAAGTTCGGCGTGGACGCGTCGAAGCCGCAGTTCCTGAACGCGGGCGTCGGCGCATTGCAACTGGCGCTGTTCGAGGAAACCGCCGAGTCACAACTGTGGGAGCCGACCTACATCATCGACTACCCGGTCGAAGTGTCGCCTTTGGCGCGCGCGTCGGACAAGGTCCCCGGCATCACCGAGCGTTTCGAGCTGTTCATCACGGGCCGTGAAATCGCCAACGGTTTCTCGGAGCTGAACGATCCGGAAGACCAGGCCGCCCGCTTCAAGAAGCAGGTCGACCAGAAAGACGCCGGCGACGAAGAAGCCATGTTCTACGACGCCGACTACATCCGCGCGCTGGAATACGGTATGCCGCCGGCCGGTGGTTGCGGCATCGGCATCGACCGTCTGGTCATGATGCTGACCGACAGCCCGAGCATCCGCGACGTGATTCTGTTCCCGCATCTGCGCCGCGAAGACTGATCGCCGCGTTGCTCGCGTCAACGGCCCGTAAAAGAAAAATGCCCGGTTCGATGCCGGGCGTTTTTTATGCGGCGTATGAAAAGCACTGCCGGCCGAAACCTGACGGTTTGTAACCATCGGTAAAAGGCGCGCATTGCCCGCCAGACCGCTGTTTTCTTAACCCGCTGCGGAACCGCAAGGAATCAGGCGCCCCGCCGCCCTTCGCGCGCTTTGACGCGAAAGAGCCGCGATAATTGCCCAGGAATGGTTACAAATTGAAACCCTCCCGGGATCGATTTGCCCGACACTCAGTCTCAATAACAGTCGACTCTGCTCCAGACGGAGGCCAATATGGACAATCCAGATACCAAACCCACGCAACAACGTCGTATTCATCCGCTCGTCGCTACCGCGGCGGGTGCAGTGATCATCGCCAGCCTCGCCGCAACGGCGGCCGTCACGGGCCTGTTCCCCAAGGCCTCGAGCAGCGGCGCGCAAACCGATCAGACCCAGGCTGCGCAAGTGGCCACCCAACCGGGCGTGGTCGATTCGGCGGCACCCGCAAATCCGGGCGCTCAGCAGGCGGCCGAGCAGGCCGCGGCACAACAGGCAGCGCAGCAGCAGCCGCCTCAGCGCGCCCCGACGCCGGCGCAGCAGCAACAGTACGCCCAGCAGCAACAGGCCCAGCCGGCGCCGCAGTACGCTCAGCAACAGCCATCGCAACCGGCCTACTGCTCGAGCTGCGGCACGGTGGCCGGCATCTCGGCGGTACGGCAGGAAGGCCATGGCACCGGTATCGGTGCGGTCGGCGGTGCAGTGGCCGGCGGTGTCGTAGGTAACCAGTTCGGCAGCGGCGGCGGGCGCACGGCGATGACGGTGCTCGGCGTGCTCGGCGGTGGCCTGGCCGGTAACTCGGTTGAAAAGCACATCCGCAGCACGACGTCCTATTCGGTCCGGGTGCAGATGGAAAACGGCAAGACGCGCTATTTCACCTATCACGAAGCGCCGCCGTTCCAGCAAGGCCAGCGCGTGCGGGTCGAAAACGGCACGCTCGTAGCAAGCTGACCACTGGCAGCCTGAAGATTCTCCTGGCGTTAAAAAAGGCGATTCCAATGGAATCGCCTTTTTCTTTGCTGTAGCCGGAGCGGAATCAATCGCGCCCCGCCGCCGGTGGAAAACCCTGCCGCGTGCTCAGTAATCCGCGTCTTCGATCCATGCAGTCTGAATCGCTTCGAGGATCTTTTCATTCGACCGGTTAGGGTCGTCGTCGAAACCTTCCAGCTCGGTGACCCAGCGGTGCAAATCAGTGAAGCGCACCTGTTGCGGATCGATGTCCTGGTGCTTGTCAGTCAGGGCCATCGCGATGTCTTGCGTATCGGTCCACTTCATGGCTGCATCCTCCAGTTAGTGATTTTCCTTCGCGTGATTGATCGAGTAGCGCGGGATCTCGACGACCAGATCCTGCTCGGCCGGCACCATCGCCTGGCACGACAGACGTGAGGCCGGTTCGAGCCCCCACGCCTTGTCCAGCAGATCGTCCTCGTCTTCCTCTGATGGCGTCAAGGCGGCGAAACCCTCACGCACGATCACGTGACAGGTTGTGCACGCGCAGGACTTCTCGCACGCGTGCTCGATTTCGATGCCGTGTTCGAGCAGATTGTCGCAGATGCTCTTACCGGGCACGGCATCGATCACCGCGCCTTCCGGGCACAGTTCGACGTGAGGCAGCACAACGATTTGAGGCATACATTTTCCGTTTGGGTCTGCGGCACGGCGGCCGCAAACCGGCTCCGTACCATTTTACTGGCGCCGCACGGACTTTTTAAGTCCGCGCGGCGCGGTTCATTGCCGGCACGCGCACATGGCGCGGCCGCACCGCAAGGCTCAGATCTCGTCGAGCTTGCGGCCGGCCAGCGCCCGGCGAATGCCCTTGTTCATACGACGGGCGGCGAATTCGTCGGTACCATCGGCGAGCGTTCTGGTCGCGGCTTCAATCGCGTCGACGTCGTCGCTTGCAGCGATATTGCGCAACGCGGCGAGCTGCGTGTCGAGTTCGGCACGCTCGTTGTCGTCGAGCAATTCGGCGTCGGCGGCAAGCGCCGCGTCGGTCGCTTCGACGAGGCGGCGCGCTTCGACTTGCGCTTCACGCAGCGCACGCGCGCGCATGTCGACCTCGGCGGTCGAGAAGCTGTCTTCGAGCATCCTGGCGATGTCGTCGTCGGCCAGACCGTAGGACGGCTTCACCACCACCGACGCTTCCACGCCCGAGCCCTGTTCACGCGCGAACACCGACAGCAAGCCGTCGGCGTCGACCTGATACGTGACGCGAATCCGCGCCGCGCCGGCGGCCATCGGCGGAATGCCGCGCAATTCGAAACGCGCGAGCGAACGGCAATCGCTGACGAGTTCGCGCTCGCCTTGCACGACGTGGATCGCCATCGCCGTCTGGCCGTCCTTGAACGTTGTGAAATCCTGCGCGCGCGCGACCGGAATCGTCGAATTGCGCGGAATGATCTTCTCGGTCAAACCGCCCATCGTTTCGACGCCCAGCGACAGCGGAATCACGTCGAGCAGCAGCCAGTCGTCGCCGTCGGCGCCGCGGTTGCCCGCGAGCAGATCGGCCTGGATCGCCGCGCCGAGCGCGACGACCTGATCCGGGTCAAGGTTGATCAAAGGCGGCTGACCAAAGAACGACTCGACCGCGCGGCGAATCACCGGCATGCGCGTCGCGCCGCCGACCAGCACCACGCCCTTGATATCCTTGGTGGCAACCTTGGCGTCGCGCAGCGCCTTCTTCGTGGGCCCAAGCGTGCGTTGAACCAGCGCCTGAGTGACGGCCTCGAAAGTGGCCTCGTCGACCGTCAGATCGATCTGTGTGCCGTTCGAGAGCTTTGCCTGCACCTTCGCACCCGGCGCATCCGACAAAGCCTCCTTGGTCGCGCGTACGCTATCGAGCAACAGGCGGACGTCTTCCGGTGCGAGCGTTCGCGGCGCGATGCCCGCCTGCTCCAGCACGTGGCGGTACAGGGCATGGTCGAAATCGTCGCCGCCGAGCGCGGAATCGCCGCCGGCCGCGAGCACTTCGAACACACCCTTGGTGAGCTTCAGAATCGACAGATCGAACGTGCCGCCGCCAAGGTCGTAGACCGCGTAGAGGCCTTCGGAGCCATTGTCGAGACCGTAGGCGATCGCAGCCGCGGTCGGCTCGTTCAGCAGACGTAGCACGTTCAGGCCGGCCAGACGCGCGGCGTCTTTGGTCGCCTGGCGCTGCGCTTCGTCGAAATAGGCGGGCACAGTAATGACTGCGCCGACCAGTTCGTCGCCAAGCGTGTCTTCGGCGCGCTGGCGCAGCGTTGCGAGGATTTCCGCCGAGACTTCGACCGGGCTCTTCACCCCGTCGACAGTACGGATCTGCACCATGCCCGGCGCGTCGACGAAATCGTAGGGCGCATTTTCAGCGCCTTCCACTTCCGCCTTGCCGCGGCCCATGAAACGCTTGACCGACACGATCGTGTTGCGCGGATCGGTCGCGGCTTCAGCCTTGGCCGTGCGGCCGATACGGCGGCCGCCCTTTTCCAGGTAACGCACGACCGACGGCAGCAACGCATAGCCATCTTCGTCGGGCAGCACATCGGGCACGCCGCTGCGCACGGCGGCGACGAGGGAGTTGGTGGTGCCGAGATCGATACCGACCGCCAGACGCCGCTGATGGGGCGCCGGCGCCATGCCGGGTTCGGAGATTTGCAGTAAGGCCATCTGGATCTTCTCGGGGCCGCTTGACCCCGTCCTGAATTTTCGCGTTGCTGGATGTATTGCTACGGCTACTATCGCTGCATATTCATGCGCGGCGTCGGCGTGCGCCGGACCGCTAGTTTTCAAGCCGCTCGATCTGCGTGCCGATTTCCGACGCCACCCGTTCGATGAACATCAACTGCCGCACCGCTTCGCCCGCCGCCTGGTTCGCGCCGCTGTCGAGCAGCGCGCCGAGCTTGTCGAAACGCATGCGCTCTTCGTCGCGCAGTTCGGTCAGCAAGGCGTCGAGCGCGTCGACGTTCTTCGCCGCGGCTGCATCTTCGATGTTTTCCCGCCATTCCATCTGCTGCATCAGGAACGCCGGTTCCATCGCCGTGTTGTTCTCCGAGCCGACGTCGATGTCGCGCAGGTGCAGCAGGTAGGTCGCGCGCTTCAACGGATCGCGCAGCGTCTGATACGCCTCGTTGGTGCGCGTCGCCCATTGCATCGCGATACGCTTTTGCGCGTCGCCGGCCGCCGCGAAGCGGTCCGGATGCACTTGCGCCTGCACCGTGCGGTAGGCGTGATCGAGCGTCGTTGCGTCGAGCGCGAATTGCGCCGGTAGATCGAACAGGTCGAAGTGGCTGTCGTTCAGCGAGGCCATCGGATAGAAAGAGTCCGTTCAGGAAAGCGCACCGGAGTGCAGGCTAAAAACGCGGATCGAAAGCGCCGCCAAAGTTCAACGGCAAAGCTCAGCCGCAAGACACCAGGCCAAATACGCGGATGAAACTAAAAAGGCGGCCCGCGCCGCCTTTGATCCGCTGCACGCGGAATGAGCCGATTTACACGCGGAACGATTCGCCGCAACCGCACTCGTCCTTCACGTTCGGGTTGTTGAACTTGAAGCCTTCGTTCAACCCTTCGCGTGCGAAGTCGAGTTCGGTGCCGTCGATATAGGCGAGGCTCTTCGGGTCGACAATGATCTTCACGCCGTTGCAGTCGAACACTTCGTCTTCAGGCGCGAGTTCATCCACGTACTCGAGCTTGTAGGCCAAACCCGAGCAACCAGTCGTGCGTACGCCCACGCGCAGCCCGACACCCTTGCCGCGACGAATCAGATACTTCTGGACGTGCTGTGCTGCCTTTTCGGTCAACGTAATTGCCATAGCGTTTCTCATTGCGCCGCGCGCGTTCGGCATTCGTATGCCTACTGACGCACTGCTACCCTGCCTGCCTCAAATATCGCTCATGCCGGACCGCGCCTTTCTACTGGCACGGCCCGCTTCGACTCACTCAAACACGCACTTATGCGTGTTGCTTGTCGCTTTCGACGACCGCTTCACCATGACGCTGCTTGTAGTCGGCGACCGCTGCCTTGATCGCGTCTTCCGCGAGGATCGAGCAGTGGATCTTCACCGGCGGCAGCGCCAGTTCTTCGGCGATCTGCGTGTTCTTGATCGACATTGCCTGATCGAGTGTCTTGCCCTTCACCCATTCGGTGACGAGCGAGCTCGACGCGATCGCCGAACCGCAACCATACGTCTTGAACTTCGCGTCTTCGATGATGCCGTCCGCACCCACGCGGATCTGCAGCTTCATCACGTCGCCGCAAGCCGGCGCGCCGACCATGCCCGTGCCGACTGCATCGTCGTCCTTCGCGAAGGAACCGACGTTGCGCGGGTTTTCGTAGTGGTCCAGAACCTTGTCGCTATAAGCCATGATTACACTCCTTGATCCGTTTCAACCTGCAAATTGCAATTCGATAAATTCGACGCCGTCCAAACTGGCGCGTCAGTGCGCTGCCCACTGGATGGTCGAAATATCGATCCCGTCCTTGTGCATTTCCCACAGCGGCGACAAGTCGCGCAGCTTCGAAATCTTGGTCTTCAGCAGGTTGATCACGTAGTCGACATCCTGCTCGGTCGTGAAGCGGCCCACCGTGAAGCGGATCGAGCTGTGCGCCAGTTCGTCGTTACGACCCAGTGCACGCAGCACGTACGACGGTTCCAGCGAGGCCGACGTGCACGCCGAGCCCGACGACACCGCGACGTCCTTCACCGCCATGATCAGCGACTCGCCTTCGACGAAATTGAAGCTGATGTTCAGGTTGTGCGGCACACGCTTTTGCATGTCGCCGTTCACATACGTTTCTTCCATGTCCTGCAGGCCGCGCAACAGACGGTCGCGCAGCATGCGGATGCGTTCGTTTTCCGTAGCCATTTCTTCGCGCGCGATACGGAACGCTTCGCCCATGCCGACGATCTGGTGAGTCGCCAGCGTGCCCGAACGCATGCCGCGCTCGTGACCGCCGCCGTGCATCTGCGCTTCGATACGGATACGCGGCTTGCGACGCACATACAACGCGCCGATGCCCTTCGGTCCATATGTCTTGTGGGCCGAGAACGACATCAGGTCGACCTTCAGCTTTTGCAGATCGATCGCGATCTTGCCGGTGGCTTGCGCCGCGTCGACGTGGAAAATGATGCCCTTTTCACGGGTGATCTCGCCGATCGCCTCGATGTCCTGGATCACGCCGATTTCGTTGTTCACCGACATCACCGAGACCAGAATCGTATCAGGGCGCAGCGCGGCCTTGAACTTCTCGAGGTCGATCAGACCGTCGTCCTTCACATCCAGATACGTGACTTCGAAGCCTTCGCGCTCGAGCTCGCGGCAGGTGTCGAGCACAGCCTTGTGCTCGGTCTTCACCGTGATGATGTGCTTGCCCTTACTCTTGTAGAAGTGCGCGGCACCCTTGATCGCGAGGTTGTCCGACTCCGTTGCGCCCGAGGTCCAGATGATTTCGCGCGGATCGGCATTCACCAGCGCAGCGACATTCTCGCGCGCTTCTTCGACCGCACGTTCCGCGTCCCAGCCATACGAGTGGCTGCGCGATGCGGGGTTACCGAACTGCTCACGCAGGTACGGAATCATCTTGTCCACCACGCGCGGATCGATCGGCGTCGTCGCGCTGTAGTCCATGTAAATGGGCAGGTGGAGAGTGTCGTTGTTCATCAATTGCTCCGGGGACGTCATTGCTCTGGCTTCTGGGTTCTTTATCTGGCTGCGGGGTGTTCAGATTGCCGCGCCTAGGAACCGGCCATGTTGAAAACAGAATTAGGCCCTTTCGGCACGACGCGGGCGGGTTCGACCGCCGGCGCCTCATTGCGCCGGTCGCGCAACACCGCCGGCGCACCTTCACGCGAACGCTGCTGATCGACCAGGTCTTTCAGGGAGACCGAATCTAGGTACTCGACCATTTTCTGGTTCAGCGTCGACCACAATTCGTGTGTCATGCAGTGGCCGTCGTGCTGTTTGGTGCCTTCGCACGAGCCCTTGCCGCCGCATTGGGTGGCGTCGAGCGGCTCGTCGACCGCGATGATGATGTCGGCGACGGTCACGTCTTCAGCGCGGCGGGCCAGATTGTAGCCGCCGCCCGGTCCGCGCACGGACTCGACGATTTCGTGACGACGCAGCTTGCCAAACAGCTGCTCGAGATAAGACAGGGAGATATGCTGGCGCTGGCTGATACCCGCAAGCGTCACCGGGCCCTGCTCCTGGCGCAGTGCCAGGTCAATCATCGCCGTGACGGCGAAACGGCCTTTCGTGGTGAGTCTCATATGGTGTGGGAACCGTAATTCTCGACAAGTTTGGTCAAGTATAAATACATGAGTGAATTAGTCAAGTATCCCTACCGCAATTTGGGTCATTCGCTTAATTGCTGGATAAGGCGGTCGAAGTTCACCAATGACCCGCCAGGCTTATGCAATCAATTGGGGACGCAACGCCGCGATCAGCCCGCGGCAGGCTGCTTCGCATTGATCCAGCACCTGCTCGAAACCTTCGGCACCCCCGAAATAGGGATCGACAACTTCGCGGGCGCCACCCCAGCGACCATCCGCTTCAAGCACAAACTCCATCAGCAGGCGGATTTTGTCACGCTGCTCCGCCGGACACACCTGACGCAGCGCGGCGACGTTTTTGTCGTCCATTGCGATCAGCAGATCGAAGCGCTCGAAGTCCGCCGAGGCGATCTGGCGGCCACGCAAGGCGGCAAGCTCGTAACCTCGCTGGCCGGCCGCATGTTGCGCGCGATCGTCAGGTGGCTGGCCAATGTGCCAGTCGCCCGTGCCGGCGGAATCGATCAGAATGCGCTCCGCCAGCTTTGCTTCCCCAACCAGATGACGCATCACGCCTTCCGCGGTCGGTGAACGGCAGATGTTCCCCAGGCAGACAAAGCAGATGGACACGGTTTTCATCAGAGGCTTTCGGGCGTCAAGCGCGCGCGGATCGGCAGTTAGGAAAAGGTGCCGCGATTATACAAAGCTGAACAAAATCTCGCCCGGGGCTGAGCGCCTCAGCCGGCGACCGGATTCAGCTACGGAAACTGCGCTAGCAACTCCAGCAAGCGGCGGGTCGTACGGACACAGCCACAACGCCAAGCCGCGCCGGAATGACGGAATCGCTGGAGTCACGGCGCACGATCCGATCCGCCGTGTTCAGGACGCTTCGGCCAGCGGCATCGCCGTCACAGCGCGCATGGGCTTGGCCGGCAACGTCGTCACGCTGTCGACCATGCCGTACGAGACGGCGCGCGCCAGTTCCGCGGTCAGTTGATCAGCAGCGAGCGGGGCTTGCGAGGAACGCGAAGCGGCGCCGCCGCAAATGTGCAGATAACCTGCCACAGCAAGTGGCACAACGATGGCAAGGGGCCAGTACACCGATATTATCTTTTTCATGATGTCGTTTCTTCCGATTAAGGGCTCATGAGCTTGTGACCCACTATGCCCAGTCCAAATGCTATAGGAATTCACAATCGGGAAAAACCCACTGGCACGAGATACAGCGTTGCGCTGAATGGAACAGTCCATTGACTGCTTTGCCGCACGCACCGTTGACATGCGTCGTGGCGCAAAAGAGAAATCCTTACAAACGCATACAAAGCTGGCGCGACGGTTAGCGATAATAGATGTCTTACAGACATGAAATCTTCGCACTGGTCCTCCAAATGAAACGTATTGCTCCACTTGCCGGCCTCACTATCGCCGCTGCATTGCTAGGCGGCTGCGCAGTCTATCCGGACGGCACGCCGATGGTCGGCAACGGCTATGACGGCGGTTACAGCGGCTACGACGGTTACGATGGCTATGCGACCGGCGCGCCGGTTGTGCCACAAACCAACGTCTATATGGGCTATGGCAATTATTCGGGCCCGGGCTACTACGACGGACCGGGCCGCTATTACGGGCCGGGGCCGGGTTATCGCGGCTACCCAGGTTATCCGGATCGGGGACGGCCGAATAACGGCAACTATGGAAACAACGGTAACCGCGGGGACAACGGGGGCGGGCATGGTCAGCCAAACGCCGACGGCTCACGTGGAGGACCGCCGCCTCAGGGCGCGGTCGGCGGGCCGAGGGGACCGAGCGGATCTAACGCGCCACGGCCGGGGGCAGGCAGCCCGCCTCCGCCACAGCAAGCAGGCAACAGCGGCGGGCGCGGTAATGGGGGGAATACGCCGGCCAGAGGCAATCCCAACCGCCCGTCAGGGGGAATGACGGACCATTGAGCTGGTGGAGAACGGAAGCGCAGTCTTAGGTCACGCTTCCCGCACCTGACTCATTGGGTACCGCGAGCGAATTGCATGAACCGGGTGGCTCGAGGCGAACGGCTTCAGACGCACCGGCTATAAAGTACCAAGCCAGGTAGCGCTGGCAGCGCGGCTCGGGCCACGCTCCGCCTATGGGCCTATGTGCGCAAGCTTCAATGCACCGGCGGTGCAAGCTACAACTGCTGTGCCGCCCGCTCAGCCAAGATGGCTGCGTTGCGCGGCGTACAGTTCTCTGAACGTGCGGCCGACCGGAGCCCGTATATCGCGTGTATTGGTCCAGCCCGCGCCACCCAGCGGCAGCCTGGTAATCGAACGATTTCTCCCACCCATTCTTTCCAGCACGCGAACCGCGAGCTTGGTGAAGAGCGCATAAGCATCCGGGTGCAGCGCGAGAAACCCCCATACCGCAAGCCCTGCCCGCTCGCGCCACGGCCGCAGGCGCCGCTCGACCTGCTTCTCGCGCAGCTTGCGCAGCAGATTGGACAACGGAATCCCCACCGGACACACGCTGTCGCACTCGCCGCACAAAGTCGCCGCCTGAGGCAAATCCAGCGCTTTGTCGATTCCGACATAGCTCGGCGTCAGCACCGCCCCCATCGGCCCCGGATAAACCCAGCCGTAGGCGTGGCCGCCCACCTTCTGATACACCGGGCAGTGGTTCATACAGGCACCGCAACGGATGCAGCGCAGCATCTCCTGGAAGTCGCCGCCGATCAGCCCCGTGCGCCCCCCGTCGACCAGTACCACGTACATATGCTCAGGACCGTCCTGATCGCGCGCCCCGCGCGGCCCGGTTAACACGGAAAAATAGTTCGACGTCGCCTGCCCCGTTGCCGAGCGCGGTAAAAGACGCATAGCCGTAGCGAGATCTTCCAGCGTGGGCAACACTTTCTCAATGCCGGTCACGGCCACGTGCACGCGTGGCATCACGGTGCACATGCCCTCGTTGCCCTCGTTCGTGACCAACGCGACCGAACCCGTCTCCGCTACTACAAAGTTGCCGCCGGTCACGCCCATGTCGGCGGTCATGAAGTGCGGCCGCAGCATCTCGCGCGCTTCTCGGGTCATGTCCGCGATCTCGGTCAGACGCGGCCGGTCGTGCGTTTTCGCGAAGATGTCGGCGATCTCGTCCTTATCTTTATGGACCACCGGCGCGATGATGTGACTGGGCGGCTCGTTGTCATTAAGCTGGAGAATGTATTCGCCCAGATCGGTTTCGATCGATTGCACGCCCATCTGCCCGAGCACTTCGTTCAGGCGCATTTCCTCAGTGACCATCGACTTGGTCTTGATCACCTTCTTCACCTCGTACCGACGCGCAATATCGCCGACGAGGCGCGCGGCCTCCTGCGTCGTCTCGGCGAACAGGACCGTGACGCCGCGCCGGGTCGCTTCACGTTCGAAGGTCTCGAGCCAGACATCGAGATTTTCCAGCGCGCGATCGCGGCGCTCCTTCAGCGCGGCGCGGGTGGCGGGGAAATCGATCGCGGTAATGGCCGCGGCGCGGGCCGACACGAACTTGGTCGACAGCTTGGTGAGGTTCTGCTGCAGACGCTGGTCGGCGAGCTTCTGGCCCGCGCGGGCCTTGAAATGCATCGATTGGACTTGCATGGCGGCCTTGAGCGTATTCGTGTGAGATGCGCGTGTGAGATGCGCGAGCGAAGCGCGCGGAATGGCGTGCGCCGAATCAAGTTCACGGGTTTGAGCGCCGCACTGATTTTCAGGCGTCGCCGGCCAGCACCTGGGCGATGTGCAGCACGCGCGTGGTGGTGTCACCGGTGCGCCGCAAGCGGCCTTCGATATTGAGCATGCAGCCGAGGTCGCCGAGTACCACCGCGCCGGCGCCGCTCGCGCCGATATTCGCGCATTTCTCGTCGACGATCGCCGTCGAGATGTCACCGTACTTGAGCGCGAAGGTGCCCCCAAAACCGCAGCAGTGCTCGCAATCCTTCATTTCGGTCACGGCCACGCCCACCTGCGTCAGCAACGCTCGCGGCTGTGCCTTGATACCGAGTTCGCGCAATCCCGAACAGGAATCGTGGTACGTCACCTGGCCCGCGAACTCACCCGGCTGCAATTGCACCTTGGCCACATTAACGAGGAAGTCGGTCAACTCGAACACTTTGGCTCGCAACCGGCCGAAGCGGCTCATCATTTCCGGATCGTCCGCAAACAGGTCGCCGTAATGCGCGCGGATCATGCCACCACACGAACCGGACGGCACTACGATGTAATCGAACTGCTCGAACTCGCGCAAGGTTTTCTCGGCAAGGTCGCGCGCGATGCGCCGCTCGCCCGAGTTGTATGCGGGCTGCCCGCAACAGGTTTGCGCGGGCGGCACCATCACCTCGAAACCGGCGCCTTCGATCAGCTTGATGACCGAAAAACCGATCTCAGGACGCATCAGGTCGATCAGGCAGGTGACGAACAATCCGACTCGCATGAGCCCTCCTTCGGGAAAACGTCCCTGATTATCCGCTGTTTGCCGCACAATACCAACGACCGGAAGGCATAGGACGAATGCCACGTTAAATTGGAATAGGCGTTCCAACTGCTTTCCTTCTTTTCACAATACGGGATACAATCAATTTCCGCTGTTTGACGCGTCAACCGATTCCTCCCATGAGCGATACGAACCCGGATCCCAAAACGTCGATCCAGGTGATCGAACGCATGATGCGCCTGCTCGATGCACTCGCTGCGCATAGCGACCCGGTCAGCCTGAAAGAACTTGCCATCCGCACGGAGCTACACCCGTCCACCGCGCACCGCATCCTGAACGACATGGTGATGTGCCGGCTGGTCGACCGGTCGGACCCCGGCACTTACCGTCTCGGTATGCGCCTGCTCGAGCTAGGCAATCTGGTGAAGGCCCGGCTGTCGGTACGCGACGCGGCGCTCACGCCGATGCGCGAGCTGCACCGTCAAACCGGACAGACAGTGAACCTGTCGGTGCGTCAGGGCGACGAGATCGTCTATATAGAACGCGCCTATTCCGAACGTTCCGGCATGCAGGTGGTGCGAGCGATTGGTGGGCGCGCGCCACTGCATCTGACCTCAGTGGGCAAGCTTTTCCTCGCCGCGGACGAATCGACCCGCGTGCGAGCCTATGCCACGCGCACCGGGCTGTCCGGTCACACGCAGAACAGCATCACCGATCTGACCAAGCTCGAACGTGAGTTGTCGCACGTGCGCCAGCAGGCGTGCGCACGCGATAACGAAGAACTGGAACTCGGCGTGCGCTGCATTGCAGCCGGGATTTACGACGACACCGGCAAGCTGGTTGCGGGCCTGTCGCTGTCCGCCCCGGCGGATCGCTTGCAGGACTCGTGGCTGGGGCAGCTCAGCCAAACGGCGTTGCTGATTTCCGAGTCGCTCGGTTATCGCCCGCAGAAACCACAGGAGCATACGCACCACCAGCACGCATAGGCTGGCGGGGCCCTCCTCTTCGGCTCAATAAAAAAGCCTCGCATCTGCGAGGCTTTTTTCTGGCCGGGCCGAAAACCGACCACTAAAACATGCTAGCCCACTTCAGGTACCGGCGCCGCCGGCATCCGCACTGGTAATGCGCGGCTGATCGCCGCCGTTGTCGAGCCACGTGCGCAGACGCGTCGCGTCTGCAAAGCGCGAGTACTTACCCGACGAGTCGAGCAGCACCATGATCATCGGACGACCATGAATGGTCGCCTGCATCACAAGGCACTCGCCCGCTTCGTTGATGAAGCCGGTCTTCTGCAGACCGATGTCCCACGTTGGGTTACGCACCAGTGCATTCGTGCTGTTGTACGCCAGCGAACGCTTGCCGGTGTACACCTCGTAGCTGTGATCGGTCGAGAACTTGCGGATCAGCGGATATTGATACGCCGCGTTGACCATCTTCACGAGGTCACGCGCGCTCGACACGTTCTGGCTCGTCAAACCCGTAGGGTTTTCGAAGTGTGTGTCGGTCATGCCGAGTTGCCTGGCCTTCGCGTTCATGGCCGCGAGGAACGCCGGACGGCCGCCCGGGAAGTAACGCGACAGCGCTGCGGCCGCGCGGTTTTCCGAGGCCATCAGCGCGATGTGCAGCATGTCTTCACGCGAGAGCACCGAGCCCACCGACAGACGCGAGCCCGTGTTCTTCTCGTAGTCGCGGTCTTCGTCGGTGACTTCGATCTGGTCGGTCATCGACTCTTTCGAATCAAGCACGACCATCGAGGTCATCAGCTTGGTGATCGACGCGATCGGCACCACGGCGCGCGAATTCTTGTCGAACAGCGATTCGCCGGAGTTCTGATCGATCACGTAGGCAACGCTTGAACGCAGCATCAGCGCGTCTGGCGTTTCGTGCAAACCAAAAGCCTGGCCGACAGTAGGCGGACGCGGTTCATATGCGACGCGGCGCACCACGGAACGGTGGCGGCCGTTCGACGTATACGTTACGCGCTTGCGCTTGACACTCGCGCGCGGCGCGTTGTCATCCGCAGCGGCGACGGTCTTCGCAGCGGCGCCTTTGGCGGCCTTCTTGCTCGACACTTTGTCGGCAGCGGCTGCGGCAGGCTTTTTGGCTGCTTTCGCGTGTTTGGAGGTTTTTGCGGTTGTAGCGGGCGTGGCGGCAAAAGTGCTGACAGGCGCGGCGAACGCCGCTGCGATGACCATGGAGGCGGCCACCGACAGAGCGGTGCTGCGGGCCGCGCCGTGGATCACTTTTAGCGACGAAAACATGTCGGTTTTCATGGGTGTTCGGTAGGGAGCGGCGAGAGGTTTCCGCAAGTGTAGTAAAACAATGAAAAATTAGCAATTTGAAGCACTTATACGCGCTCCTTAAACCGGCTTGTAAGCTCCGATCGCAAAAACACAAATAAGTGCCACGCGCCGATCGAAAAAAACGATCGCCAACGCGCTTTGCCTCGCCTTTGCCGCCAGATGCTGGAATCAAGACGATTCTTTCAGAATAACGGCAATTTCGAGACAACCTTGATCAGGGGAAATACGGTCTGAGCGCAAGCGTCTAAAGCCTTGCCGGCGCAACGTGCCGGAGCATCAGAACGTCGCCGGGGTCTCGCTGCAGTCTGTTAAACATCTGCTGGAGACCGCCAACGCGCATTGGACCGGCATAGAACATTAACGTTCCGTGACACTTTCCGGTTTACATCGGAATGGCCAATTGATGGATTTTTTGTCAAATGCCGACACCACGTTTGCGCCGGCGCCACTCCTCGTCAAGCGGTCAAAACCCCTCCTGAAATCGGTAACAAATGCAGTTTCCTCCCGCACCAGCACAGTGCAACGGGCAAATTAACTTGCATCATATGAATGTCATGCCTACTGCATAAGGCATTGTTTTATCAGCAATTTCTTAATATTGTGCGACGCACAAAAAACGCTTGACATTCGTTGTGGCCATCCTAAAATGGGAACCATTGCTGCGATGCACAATACATCGCGGTCCGGAGAGACGATCTTTAAAGCGTCTCGCCACCAACCCAATGCGGTCCGCACAGACAGGCCGCAATCCAGGAGCGTAAACCATGACTCTGCTGACCCCTGAGCAATTCGCCGCAGCCCAGAAAGCCAACTTTGAAACGTTGTTCGGCCTGACGACCAAAGCATTTGAAGGCGTCGAAAAGCTGGTTGAGCTGAACCTGCAAGTCGTGAAGTCGACGCTCGCGGAAAGCCAGGAAAATGCCCAGCGCGCACTGTCGGTGAAGGACGCGCAGGAATTGCTGGCGCTGCAAGCAAGCCTTGCACAGCCGGTGGCTGAAAAGGCGCTGTCGTACGGCCGTCACGTGTATGAAATCGTTTCGGCAACGCAGGGTGAATTCACCCGCGTCGCGGAAGCCCAATTCGAAGAGCAGAACCGCAAGGTTCAGGCGCTCGTCGAGAACGTTGCAAAGAATGCTCCGGCCGGTTCGGAAACCGCTGTCGCCGTGATGAAGTCGGCTATCACCGCCGCCAACACCACGTACGAAACGGTCCACAAGGCAACCAAGCAAGCTGTCGAAATCGCCGAAAGCAACTTCAATGCAGCCGCAACGGCCGCATCGAAGGCAGCGTCGCAAGCCGCGGCACAAGCATCGCGCTCGGCAAAGAAGGCCGTCTAAGTTTCAGGCATCACATCACGCCGGCCCGCCTCACAGGCTGGGCCGGCGTTATCGCAAGCAACAGCGTCGTGCCGTGCCGCTCACACGGTTTTATCTGGCCGAACGCTCCGATACGTTGAATGACGTATCGTTTGCCCGGCGAAAGGCCGGGATTTTTTTCCCCTCGGTCAGAGTGCGCAGCGCATGTTTCATGCGGTGCGCCACGACAAACGCTCTACGATGTCTGCTGCAAATAGAAAACGGCGCGCCCTGTAAAGGGCGCGCCGTTTTTTTTGCCTCTGTTGCTTCGAGCCCATCTGCATGCAGGTGGGCCCACCAACCGCGTTACTTCTTTTTCTGCGGCGGCAAGTCGGTGCAGACGCCTTCGTACAACTCGGCGGCCATACCGATCGATTCGCCGAGCGTCGGGTGCGGATGAATCGTCTTACCGATATCCGTTGCGTCCGCACCCATTTCGATTGCGAGACAGACTTCGCTGATCAGGTCGCCCGCGTTCAGACCAACGATCCCACCGCCGATCACACGATGCGTTTCTTCGTCGAACAGCAGCTTGGTGAAGCCTTCGTCACGGCCGTTGGCGATTGCGCGGCCCGAGGCTGCCCACGGGAACACTGCTTTGCCGTACTTGATGCCCGCAGCCTTCAATTGGTCTTCCGTCTTGCCGGCCCATGCCACTTCCGGATCGGTGTAGGCCACTGACGGAATCTGCAGCGCGTCGAAGTAAGCCTTCTCACCGTGCGCCACTTCAGCGGCGACGTGACCTTCGTGCACGGCTTTGTGCGCGAGCATCGGCTGACCGACGATATCGCCGATCGCGAAGATATGCGGCACGTTCGTGCGCATCTGCTTGTCGACGTCGATGAAGCCGCGATCCGTTACGGCCACGCCTGCCTTATCCGCACCGATCTTCTTGCCATTCGGCGTACGGCCGACGGCGACCAGCACGAGGTCATAGCGTTGCGCTTCGGCCGGGGCTTTTTCGCCTTCGAACGACACGTAGATGCCGTCGTCTTTCGCTTCCGCTGCGGTGGTTTTGGTCTTCAGCATGACGTTGGCAAAACGCTTGCTGTTGTACTTCTCCCAGACCTTGACCAGATCGCGATCCGCGCCGGCCATCAGGCCGTCGAGCATTTCGACCACATCGATCTTGGCGCCGAGCGTGGCGTAGACCGTCGCCATTTCCAGCCCGATGATGCCGCCCCCGATCACCAGCATGCGTTGCGGAATCTGACGCAGTTCGAGCGCACCGGTCGAATCGACCACACGCGGATCTTCCGGAATGAACGGCAATTTCACCGCTTCCGAGCCCGCGGCGATGATTGCCTGCTTGAACTTGACGACTTTTTTGCCGCCTTCGGTCTGCACTTCCATGTGATGCGGATCGACGAACGAGCCGTTACCCGTCACGACTTCGACCTTGCGCGCTTTCGCCATACCGGCGAGACCGCCGGTGAGCTTCTTGACGACGCCCGACTTGAAGTCGCGCAGCTTGTCGAGATCGATTTGCGGCTTGGCGAACGTGATGCCATGCGCGCCGAGCGCTTCCGCCTCGTCGATGACGAGGGCGGTGTGCAACAACGCCTTCGACGGAATACAACCGACGTTCAGACAGACACCGCCGAGCGTTGCATAACGTTCGACCAGCACCGTTTTCATACCGAGGTCGGCCGAGCGGAACGCAGCCGAGTATCCACCGGGGCCCGAACCGAGCACGAGCATGTCGCACTCGATATCCGCGTTGCCGGAGAAGCTACCGGCTTGCGGTGCGGGTGCGGCAGCCTTCGGCGCAGCAGCCGCAGCTTGCGCTGCAGGCGCGGGCGCTTTCTCGGGTTCTTTGGCCGCAGCCTTCGGTGCCTCTTTAGCCGCTCCCGCGTCTGCCGACGTTTCGACCAGCGCGATGATCGTGCCTTGCGAAACTTTGTCGCCGGCTTTGACGCGCACTTCCTTGACTGTGCCGGCGGTATCGCTTGGCACTTCGATGGAGGCCTTATCGGACTCGAGCGTCATCAACGCCTGTTCGTTCTCGATGACATCGCCCGGTTTGATATTGACTTCGATGACATCGACGTCCTTGAAGTCACCGATATCCGGCACTTTTACTTCGACGAGACTCATAGTGTCCCCTTCTCTTATTGATCGTGATGATGCGAAGAACCAAAAACTTTCGGCCAGACAGTCACCCAAGGCGCGGACAGAATCATCCTTTGCTGTCCGCCCAAGGACGCGCCTTTCTTTTGCCTACTTTTCTTTGGAAGACAAAGAAAAGTAGGTGCCGCCCCGCACAGGGGCGACGCTAATAAACCGATAAGTAAGCAGGTTCAACGAAGGGACGCGGATAACAGAACAACAAACAATCCGCGCCGCCGGCAATCATCAGCAGATCAAAGAATCACACGCCGAAAATCGGCAAGAATCGCACCCAGATACGCA
The DNA here is from genome assembly GCF_046026855.1 of Paraburkholderia sediminicola. Classification (GTDB taxonomy): domain Bacteria; phylum Pseudomonadota; class Gammaproteobacteria; order Burkholderiales; family Burkholderiaceae; genus Paraburkholderia; species Paraburkholderia sediminicola_A. The sequence goes on from NZ_JAQQET010000003.1 coordinate 34,477, forward strand.
TTGAACCGCGCCGCCGCAGCACCATCAATCACCCGATGGTCATACGACAACGACAGCGGCAGAATCAGACGCGGCACAAACTGCTTGCCATCCCAAACCGGCTTCATCGCGCCACGCGACAACCCAAGAATGGCAACTTCCGGCGCATTGATAATCGGCGTGAAGTTAGTCCCGCCAATGCCACCCAGGGATGAAATCGAGAAGCAACCACCCTGCATCTGATCCGGCTTCAGCTTGCCGTCGCGCGCAGCCTTCGACAGCTCGGTCATTTCCTTGGCGATGTCGATCAAACCCTTCTTGTCCGCATCGCGAATCACCGGAACGACCAGACCATTCGGCGTATCGGCAGCGAACCCGATATGGAAGTACTGCTTGAACACCAGGTTGTCGCCGTCGAGGCTGGCGTTGAACGTCGGGAATTGCTTCAACGCGGAAACCACCGCCTTGATCACGAACGCCAGCATCGTGATCTTCACGCCGGCCTTTTCGTTTTCCTTGTTCAACTGCACGCGCAGCGCTTCGAGATCGGTGATGTCCGCTTCGTCGTTGTTCGTGACGTGCGGAATCATGACCCAGTTGCGATGCAGATTCGCGCCCGAGATCTTCTTGATGCGCGACAGCGGCTTCGGATCGACCGGACCGAACTTCGTGAAGTCCACCTTAGGCCACGGCAGCAGGTTCAGCTCGCCACCACCGCCAGCGGCCGGCGCAGCAGCACCTGCCGGTGCAGCACGCTGCCCCGTCATCACACCCTTGATGAAGCCGGTCACGTCCGCTTGCGTAATACGACCCTTCGGACCCGTGCCCTGCACCTGCGTCACGTCGACACCGAGTTCGCGCGAGAACTTGCGCACGGACGGCGAAGCGTGGCTCGCACGGCGAGCGCCGCCCTCGCCAGCCTGAATCAGCGGCGCTTGTGCAAGCGCAGACGGCGAAGCCGGAGCGGGCGACGGAGCAGCCGGCGCGTCCGAGGGCTTCTCGACCGCGCCCTGCTTAGGCGCGGGTGCGGGAGCCGCAGCCGGCGCAGCAGCACCATCCGCTTCCAGCACGACGATGACCGAGCCTTCCGACACGTTATCGCCGACCTTGACCTTCACTTCCTTGACGACGCCGGCGGCCGAGCTCGGCACGTCCATGGTCGCCTTATCGGATTCGAGCGTCACCAGCGACTGCTCTTTCTCGACGCGATCACCGACCTTCACCGAGACTTCGATCACGGGAATGTCTTTGTAGTCGCCGATATCCGGCACTTTGACTTCTTGCAGACCACCGCCGCCAGCGGCGGCAGGCGACGCTGCCGGAGCAGCAGCAGGTGACGCCGCGGGCGCAGGTGCAGGTGCCGCAGCGGGCGCCGGCGCGGCAGCAGCCGCACCCTCGCCTTCCAGCACGACGATCAGCGAGCCTTCCGACACGTTGTCGCCAACCTTGACCTTCACTTCCTTGACGACACCGGCGGCCGAGCTCGGCACGTCCATGGTCGCCTTGTCGGATTCCAGCGTAACGAGCGATTGCTCTTTCTCGACGGTATCACCCGCCTTCACCAGCACCTCGATCACAGGAATGTCCTTGTAATCGCCGATGTCCGGCACCTTGACTTCGATCGCTTGACTCATTGTTAGTGTCTCCTGGGCCGCGCACGCCACCCGCCCCTGGTCGTCAGGGACAGGCGCGCACGCCGTGGCACACGGGGAATGATGCCTTAGACGGTCATCGGGTTGGGTTTGGCGGGATCAAGGTTGTACTTCTTGAGCGCCTCGGCGACGACCTTGCGTTCGATCGTGCCTTCATCTGCCAGTGCATTCAACGCGGCAACCGTGACCCAGTAGCGGTCGACTTCAAAGAAGTGACGCAGCTTTTCACGTGTGTCCGAACGGCCGTAGCCATCCGTACCCAGCACGACGAACTTCTGCGGCACGAACGCGCGGATCTGTTCGGTCAGCGCGCGCACGTAGTCGGTGGATGCGATGACCGGACCTTGTGCATCCTTCAGCAGCTTCTCGACGTGCGAGACCTTCTTCTCATCGCTCGGGTGCAGCAGGTTCCAGCGCTGAACTTCGTGACCTTCGCGAGCCAGTTCGGTGAAGCTCGGTACGCTCCACAGGTCGGCAGCGACGCCCCAGTCGTTCTTCAGCAGGTCGGCAGCGGCGATCACTTCGTTGAAGATCGTGCCGGCACCCATCAGCTGAACGCGCGGCGCCTTCTTATCAGCATCGGCCTTCCTGAACGAGTACATACCCTTGATGATGTCGGCCGCTACGGACTCGCCCTGCGGAATTGCCGGGTGCTCGTAGTTCTCGTTCATCACCGTGACGTAGTAGTACACGTCTTCCTGGTCGGCCACCATGCGGCGCAGACCGTCTTGCATGATGACGGCAAGTTCGTAACCGAAGGTCGGGTCATAGCTGATGCAGTTCGGCACCGATGCCGCCCACAGCAGCGAATGGCCGTCTTCGTGTTGCAGACCTTCGCCGTTCAGCGTCGTGCGGCCAGCCGTGCCGCCCAGCAGGAAGCCGCGCGAACGCATGTCGCCCGCAGCCCATGCCAGGTCGCCGATACGCTGGAAGCCAAACATCGAGTAGAAGATGTAGAACGGGATCATGATCTCGCCGTGCGTCGAGTACGACGTCGCGGCTGCGATCCAGTCACACATACCACCGGCTTCGTTAATCCCTTCCTGCAGGATCTGGCCGGTTTCCGATTCGCGGTAGAACATCAGCTGGTCGGAATCTTCCGGCACATACTTCTGGCCTTCCTGATTCCAGATACCGATCTGGCGGAACAGGCCTTCCATACCGAAGGTACGCGATTCGTCCGGCACGATCGGCACGATGCGTTTGCCGAGCGCCTTGTCCTTCAGCAGGATGTTCAGGATCCGCACGAACGCCATCGTCGTGGAGATCTCGCGGCCTTCGCCCGTACCCTTCAATAGCGGCTCGAATGCCGAAAGTTCCGGGACCGGCAGCGGCTCGGCCTTCTGACGGCGCGCCGGCAGATAGCCGCCGAGGTCCTGACGGCGAGCGCGCATGTACTCGAGTTCTTTCGAACCTTCTTCGAACTTGAGATACGGCACGTTGACGAGGTCTTCGTCGGAGATCGGCAGACGGAACTGGTCGCGGAATTTCTTCAGCTGATCCACGTGCAGTTTCTTCTGCTGGTGGGTGATGTTCATCGCCTGGCCGGCTTCGCCCATGCCGTAGCCCTTGATCGTCTTCGCGAGAATGACGGTGGGCTGGCCTTGCGAATTCGACGCTTCCTGGAATGCTGCGTAGATCTTGTGCGGATCGTGACCGCCGCGGTTCAGATTCCAGATGTCCTCGTCGGACCATTCGGCGACCAGCGCCTTCAGTTCCGGCGTGTTGAAGAAGTGTTCGCGAACAAACGCGCCCGACTCCGACTTGTACGTCTGGTATTCGCCGTCGACGACTTCCATCATCCGGCGCATCAGCGCGCCCGATTTGTCGCGTTGGAACAGCGCATCCCAGCGGCTGCCCCAGATAACCTTGATGACGTTCCAGCCGGCGCCGCGGAATTCGCTTTCGAGTTCCTGGATGATCTTGCCGTTGCCGCGTACCGGGCCGTCGAGACGCTGCAGGTTGCAGTTAATCACGAACACCAGGTTGTCGAGGCGTTCGCGGCCGGCCATGCCAATCGCGCCGAGCGATTCCGGTTCATCGGTTTCGCCGTCGCCGAGGAAGGCCCAGACCTTGCGACCGGTCGTCTTCGCGATGCCGCGCGCCTGCATGTACTTCATGAAGCGCGCCTGATAGATCGCCATGATCGGGCCGAGGCCCATCGAGACGGTCGGGAATTGCCAGAAATCCGGCATCAGCCACGGATGCGGATACGACGAGATGCCCTCGCCGCCCACTTCCTGACGGAAATTGTCGAGCTGGTTTTCGGTCAGACGGCCGAGCAGGAACGCGCGCGAGTACACACCCGGCGACGAATGGCCCTGCACGAACACGAGATCGCCGCCATGTTCAGCCGACGGTGCGTGCCAGAAATGGTTATAGCCGACGTCGTACAGCGTGGCAGCCGACGCGAACGAAGCGATGTGACCGCCAACGTTCGTGTCCTTGCCCGCGCGCAGCACCATGGCAATGGCGTTCCAGCGCGTGTACGAACGGATGCGGTGTTCGAGATCCTGGTCGCCGGGAATCGGCGCCTGACGCGACACGGGAATCGTGTTGATGTACGGGGTGTTAGCGGAGAACGGCAGATGTTCGCCGTGTACACGGGCGAATTCGATCTGTTTCTCGATCAGATAGTGGGCGCGATCGGGGCCCACAGCAGAAATCACGCCATCCAGCGCTTCCAGCCATTCGCCGGTTTCCTGGGGATCGTCGTCTTTCTCGGCGGCGACATATTTCATGACTTCGTCGGGTACAGCGGACATGCTCGTCTCCTGGATATAGAGGAACGCTCTTTTGAACAGACGACGCGGACGAAGCACGGCCGCGGCAGCTTCGGCCGATTGTAAAAGGGGTCCCGACGTCCGCGCAACAAAATTTTCGAATTACGAGATTGATTCCCATAATGCGGAAAATTGCTGCGGCGCAACCTGATTTGACTGTCGATCGACGGATACGTCGGCTAGTTTGCGCCGATTAACGGCACTTTCAGTGCTTTTTTGCGCCATTTGCTAGTGACTCGCTGCGCTACAATGCCACGCATGTTGACCGAACGGCTTTTCGCTCGCTCGGCGCGCACCGCCGGTTCGCCGGCGGATTCGACGCCGTCCTCCCGCTGGCACCACGGACCGTGGTGGTCGAACTCCTATTTGCTTACGCCGCTGTTGTCGATCCTGGTTTTCCTGGTCGTCATGAGCCTGATTTTGTGGAGTCTGAACCGGCGCGAACAGCAGCAGCAGGAAGACACGCTCTACCGTAATGTCGCGTGGGCGCAGCAGCAGATCCGCCTGTCCATGACCGGCGCGCAGGAACAGATTCAGGCCCTCGCCCGCGATCTCGTCGCCGGCCACGCCGATCCGCATTCATTCCAGGTGTCCACCACGGACATCATGCAGGGGCATCCCGAGATCCTCTATATGAACTGGTACACGAGCCAGCAGCAGCCGCGCTGGCCCAATACCGCCTTGCCCGTGTTCGGCCAGCGCCTTGCCAAGCCAAACGACGCCCAGATGGACGATGCCGTCAAAGCCGCGTTCAACGAGGCGCGCAATACGCGCCGCCAGGTGTACTCGCCACTGATCTACGACGACGTCGGCAACGGCTACATTACGTTGCAAACGCCGGTCTATCGCGACCGCGACTTCCTCGGCACGATTGCCGCCGTGTTCTCGGTAGAAGGGATACTGAAGCACGACATTCCGCCCGAATTGTCGGCCAAATACAAAATCTCGATCATCGACGTGAACAATCGCGAGTTGACCACCACGTCGACCCGCCCGCGCCTGCCGCGCGACATGTTCTACGATCTGCCGCTCGACCCGCCAGGCCAGGGCGTCTCGGTACGCGTCTACGCGTTCCCGCAGATGACCAACTTCACCAACAACACACTGGTCTGGCTGGTGGCCGGCCTGTCGTGCTTCGTGTTGTGGAGTCTGTGGAGCTTGTGGAAACACACGCGGCAACGCTTCGAAGCGCAACAGGCGCTTTACGCCGAAGCGTTCTTCCGGCGCGCAATGGAAAACTCGGTGCTGATCGGCATGCGCGTGCTTGACATGCACGGCCGCATCACTCACGTCAATCCGGCGTTTTGCCGCATGACCGGCTGGGACGAAAGCGATCTGGTCGGCAAGAACGCGCCGTTCGCCTACTGGCCACGCGACGCTTACCCAGAGATGCAACGCCAGCTCGATATGACGCTGCGCGGCAAGGCGCCCTCTTCCGGCTTCGAATTGCGGGTGCGCCGCAAGGACGGTTCGCTGTTCCACGCGCGTCTCTATGTGTCGCCGCTGATCGACAGCTCGGGGCGCCAGACCGGCTGGATGTCGTCGATGACCGACATCACCGAACCGAAACGCGCGCGCGAAGAACTCGCCGCTGCACACGAGCGCTTCACGACTGTGCTCGAAAGTCTGGACGCCGCTGTCTCCGTGCTGGCCGCCGACGAAGCCGAACTGCTGTTCGCCAACCGCTACTACCGTCACCTCTTCGGCATTCGCCCGGACGGTCATCTGGAATTGGCAGGCGGCGGGTTCGATAGCGCACAGGCGTCGTCCGATTCGATCGATATGGTGGATACCTACGCGGGCCTGCCCGCCGCCGCCTTGACCGAAAGCACAGCCGATGCGCAGGAAATCTACGTCCAGAGCATCCAGAAATGGTTCGAAGTGCGCCGCCAGTACATTCAGTGGGTGGACGGCCATCTCGCGCAGATGCAGATCGCGACCGACATCACCACCCGCAAGCAGGCTCAGGAACTTTCGCGCCAACAGGACGAGAAACTGCAGTTCACCAGCCGCCTGATGACGATGGGCGAAATGGCCTCATCCCTCGCGCACGAACTGAACCAGCCGCTCGCCGCGATCAATAACTATTGCTCAGGAACCGTAGCACTGGTTAAATCCGGTCGGACGACGCCTGACAATCTTCTGCCCGTGCTCGAGAAAACCGCCCAACAGGCGGTACGAGCCGGCATGATCATCAAGCGCATTCGCGAATTCGTGAAACGCAGCGAGCCGAAACGCCAGGCCACGCGCGTGGCCGATATCGTGGCCGACGCCGTGGGTCTCGCCGAACTCGAAGCGCGCAAGCGCAAGATTCGCATCGTGACCGATCTGCGCTCGCGCCTGCCGGTGATCTATGTCGACCCGGTGCTGATCGAGCAGGTGCTGGTGAACCTGCTGAAGAACGGTGCCGAAGCGATGCACGATGCGCGCCCGAATGCCGTCGACCCCGTGATTCGCGTGGTCGTCCGGCTGGAAGGCGGGTTTGTCTGCATCAGTGTTGTCGACCAGGGACCGGGCGTCGACGAAGCGACAGCCGAGCGGCTGTTCGAACCGTTTTACAGCACCAAGTCCGATGGTATGGGCATGGGGCTGAACATTTGCCGTTCGATTATCGAATCGCACCGCGGCCGTCTGTGGGTGGTCAACAACGTCGAATCTGACGGCCACATCACAGGCGCCACGTTCCATTGCAGTCTGCCTATTGGAGAGCCCGACGGCCCGAGCAACGGCGGGTCAGAGGCGCCGACACCACAAACCGTTACGGGAGAGCTATGAACAGCCCAGTCACCACACAGGAAACTGTCTTTGTCGTCGACGACGATGAGGCCGTACGAGATTCGCTGCGCTGGCTGCTGGAGGCGAACGGCTACCGCGTGCAATGCTTCTCCAGCGCCGAGCAGTTCATCGACGCATGGCAGCCGCATACGCATCCGGGCCAGATTGCTTGTCTGATTCTCGATGTGCGGATGTCCGGAATGAGCGGGCTCGAGTTGCAGGAACGCCTGATCGCCGACAACGCCTCGCTGCCGATCATCTTCGTGACGGGTCACGGCGATGTGCCGATGGCCGTGTCGACGATGAAAAAAGGCGCCATGGACTTCATCGAAAAACCATTCGACGAAGCCGAACTGCGCAAGCTTGTCGAGCGCATGCTCGACAAGGCGCGCAGCGAAAGCACCAGCGTGCAGCAACAGCGCGCCGCTGCGGAGCGCCTGGGCAAGCTGACCGCGCGTGAGCATCAGGTGCTTGAGCGCATTATTGCCGGCCGCCTGAACAAGCAGATCGCCGACGACCTCGGCATCAGCATCAAGACGGTTGAAGCGCACCGCGCGAACATCATGGAAAAGCTCAACGTCAACACGGTCGCCGATCTGCTGCGCCTCGCGTTGTCGAACAAGCCGCAACCGGCGCAATAAACCGATAAACATAGCGACCGCGGCACAGGCCGGGGTCGTGACTGTGTGCGGTGTCAACGGCCGGGCTGTCGAACAGTCCGGCCTGCCTCATCTACTTCTCCTCTTTTCCCCCGCTTCGCAACAACGACGGGCGGCATGGCTCAACACGCCCGCATCCGCATCCACGTTCGCATCCGTTAATCATTACGCATTACTCAGCATGCGCTTACGTCGCGCGGCAATAATTTCTTTCCTCCGGCAAGATTGACAAGCTTCGCTGCGCCCCTTAATTTACACAGAACTCCTCAACAGGAACCGTTGATGCCCGATGAAACGCATGACAGGTGTGCTGCCGTTGTCGTGTGTGCGTCGCAAGGCGATGCAAAGCAGTTACCGTGGTTCAACCGCATTGCTGAGGGATCTGTTCTATCGAACGGCTCAAGCAAAACTGAGCCGGCCTTTACTCGCTTCCTTCTCCATTCCTTTGCGCCGAAGCAACGCAGCATGCGCTGCGCATTGACTTCGCGCGTCTAACGCAACCGGGAGGATTTCATCGTGAAACGATCCGGAACACACCGTTCGCGTGTGTTGCTTGTTTGCGCCGCACTTGCGGGCGCGCCACTCTTCGCCGGTCTGACCATGCCAGGCGCGGTCTATGCGCAAAGTGCCGCGAAGATGTCGACCCAGCAACTCGATTCGCTGACTGCACCCATCGCGCTCTATCCCGATGCCCTGCTCGCGCAGGTGCTGATGGCCGCCACTTTCCCTCAAGACGTGCAGGCTGCAGCCGCATGGTCGAAAGCGAACTCGAAGCTGCAAGGCGACGACGCCGTGAAGGCAGTCGCATCCGAACCGTGGGATCCCAGCGTGCAATCGCTGGTTGCCTTCCCGCAGGTCCTCGCGACGATGGCGTCGAAACCCGACTGGGTCTCGCAACTCGGCACCGCCTTTCTCGGTCAGTCGAACGACGTGATGGACTCCGTGCAGCGCTTGCGCAAACAGGCGCAAGCGGCAGGCAATCTGAAGACGAGCTCACAACAGAAAGTCGTGGTCGAGCAAAGCACGATTCAGATCGTGCCGGCCAATCCGCAAGTGGTGTACGTGCCGACGTACAACCCGACTGTCGTCTACGGCACATGGCCCTATCCCGCCTACCCGCCCGTGTATGTCCCGCCGCCGCCCGGTTATGCAATCGCGTCCGGTTTGGCTGCAGGCCTTGCGTTCGGCGCCGGCGTCGCCGTTGCCAATTCGCTGTGGGGCGGCTTCAACTGGAACACGCACGACGTCAACATCAACGTGAACCGGTACAACAACATCAATGTGAACAACCGGCTCAACGTGAACAGCAGCACGACGAACTGGAACCGCAACACCAACGTTAATCGCAACGTCAACAATGCGAATCTCAACCGCAACGTCAACAACAACCTCGGCGGTGCGCAACGCGATGCCTACCGCGGCCGTGACGACGCCGCCCGCGCCCAGGCGCAGCAGACCTTGCAGAATCGTACCGGCCAGAATCTGAGTGGCAACGCGAGCCAGCGCGTGCAGGGGATTCACCAGGGCGGCACCGCGAACACCGATCTGCAAAACCGCGCGCAGAACGCCAATCGCGATAACGCGTTGCGCGGCGCCGGCGACGGCAACAGCGCGCGGCAGGACACGCAGCGTGGCGAGGCGAGCCGCAACGCAGCCGCGAACCGTTCCGGCAGCGGTGGCTTCGGCGCCAACGGTGGCGGCCAGCAACGCACGGGCGGCGGTCTCGGTGCAAACGGCGGCGGCATCCAGCGCGGCGGTGGTGGCGGCCGACTGGGCGGTGGCGGCGGTGGTGAGCGCCACCTCGGCCGCAACCGTTGAACGATCAAGAGGAGTCTCTGATGATTCGCTTATTTCCACGGGGCGCCTTACGCGTCCGCGCACTGACATTCGCCCTCGCCCTTGGCACGACGGGTACCCTGCTGGTGGCGCCGGTACTGCTGCTCGGCACGACCGCCGCACACGCGCAGGCGGTCTATCCGAGTGCCGACGACGCCGCCAGTGCGTTCGTCGACGCGTTGGCCCGCAACGACGAAAATGCGCTCAAGCACGTGCTCGGCAACGATTTTCATCGCTTCATTCCTTCCGAAGGAATCGGCGAAGACGACATCTACCAGTTCCTCGGCGCATGGTCGAAAGGACATCAGATCGTCGAAGACCCTGTGAAGAGCAAGGGCCGCGCAACCGCGCATCTGGCGGTCGGCGACAGTGGCTGGACCTTGCCGATCCCGCTCGCGCAGGCCGCGCATGGCTGGCGCTTCGATCCACCCGCCGCGCAGGACGAGATGCTGACACGTCGCATCGGCCGCAACGAACACGCAGCGATCCTGACCTCGCTCGCCTATCTCGACGCGCAAAACGACTATCACAACCTGACCCAGCACTACGCACAGCGCTTCGTCAGTACGCAGGGCCAGCATGACGGGCTGTATTGGACAACGGCGCCCGGCGAAACGGAAAGCCCGCTCGGACCGCTCGCCGCCACCATGCCCAACGGCACGCTGCCGAAAGAGGCTTACCACGGCTATCACTACCGGATCCTGACGGCGCAGGGTTCGCACGCAAAGGGTGGCGCACAGAACTACGTGGAGAACGGCGAGATGACCAAAGGGTTCGGTCTGATCGCCTCGCCGGCCGAATACGGCAAGACCGGCGTGATGAGCTTTATCGTCAATCAGGATGGTCAGGTCTATCAGAAGAACCTCGGGCCGCAGAGCGCGCGCGCCGCGGCGGCCATTAAGTCGTTCGACCCGGACGATAGCTGGCAGCCGGTGCAACAGTAAAGCGGCGGGAGTCGCTCGACGGCCGCGGCGGCGCACAAGCCGCCCGCGGCCGATCTGTTTTTAGATCTGTGCCGGTGTCCAACACCGGTATTCATGGCGACGTCCGCGCGACACGCACGCCTGCCGACCACACCAGGCAGCCGCCGCGAGCGCGGATCCGCCCCCGAAGGCATCGCGAATCCGCAACGCTCCCACGCGCCTGGAATCCGTACGTGGTGCGTCATGCCGGGCCGGTATAATGTCGGACTTTGCAGCGCCGCTTATCCCTGATTCGCTCCGCGCGCTTTTCATGTGCCGACCCGTTTTCGGTGAAAAGCGCCATCGCACGTGCCGCACATGCCATATATGCGCGCCTGCGCCCTGCTCCGCTTTCCAAACTGCCCATCTCGACCGACCATGACTGCCAAACTGATCGACGGCCTAGCCCTTTCCAAGACCCTGCGCGCCGACGTCGCCACGCGCGCCGCCGCCCTCACCGCCCGTGGACATCAGCCGGGCCTCGCCGTGGTGCTGGTCGGCGACAATCCGGCCAGCGAAGTCTATGTGCGCAATAAGGTCAAAGCGTGCAATGACAACGGCCTCGGTTCGTCGTTCGATCGCTATCCGGCCGATCTGCCGGAAGCCGAACTGCTGGCTCGCATCGACGAACTGAACCGCGATCCGCGCATCCACGGCATTCTGGTGCAACTGCCGCTGCCGCCGCATATCGACAGCCACAAGGTGATCGAGGCCATCGCGCCGGAAAAGGACGTCGACGGCTTTCACGTTGCCAATGCCGGTGCGCTGATGACCGGCCGGCCGCTGTTCCGTCCGTGCACGCCATACGGCGTGATGAAGATGCTGGCGGCCTACGAGATTCCGCTGCAAGGCGCGAATGCCGTGGTGATCGGCCGCTCGAACATCGTGGGCAAGCCGATGGCGCTGCTGCTGCTCGAAGCCGGCGCAACCGTCACGATCTGCCATAGCAAGACGCGCGATCTGGCCGCTCATACGCGTAACGCCGACGTGGTGGTCGCCGCCACCGGCCTGCGCAACATTCTCACGGTGGACATGGTGAAGCCGGGCGCTGCCGTGATCGACGTCGGCATGAATCGCGACGAAGCCGGCAAACTGTGCGGCGATGTCGATTTCGCGGGCGTCAAGGAAGTGGCGGGCTATATCACGCCGGTGCCGGGCGGCGTCGGCCCCATGACCATCACGATGCTGCTCGTCAACACGATCGAAGCAGCCGAGCGCGAAGCGGCGGCACAGGCATAAATCCGCAACGGCGGCTCGCGTAAAGAGCCGACTCCGGTCGCTCCACGTTGACGGCGAATCCCGCCCTCAACGTGCGGCCTGATCCCCTGCCGCGATGCCCGCGCCATGCGGCGTCTGTCGACGCGCAAGGCGCCCGCGGCACCATTTCAGCACCGGTCGCTCCACGAAGTGCCACGACAGCGCCGCGCATAGCAGGATGAACGGCGCGGCGATCAGCACCGCCGTCACATGGCTCAACTGCGGCGCGATATTCGCGACGCATTGCTGCACCATGAAACCGTACAGATAAATCCCATACGAGTAATCGTGGCGCGGCACGAAGCGCCGCAAAAGCGGCGTTGAACCCATCCACAGCACGCCGTATGCAAAAGCCAGATAGAACAGCGGTTGAGCACCGGCCGTGTCGCGGAACACCAGAAACACCATCGCCAGCGCGAGAGCCGTCAGACCGTTGATGTCGATCCGTTCGCGCCAGCCGTACAGCAGCATCCCTAGCATGAAAAACGGCTCCGGCCAGAACGAATAGCCGCCAGGCGTTTCGCTGAAGTCGCGCAGCCCGATTTGCAGATGCGGCAGATGCACGCGCAGAACGAACGCGGCGCATCCGAGCGCCACCGCCAGCACGATGCCGCGCGCGCTGGACAACAGCCCCAGCATGCCGGTCACCATCACGATCAGATAGCAGCGCACTTCGAGCGGCAGCGTCCACAGCGGCGCGCAGACGTCGACCGGAAAGCGGTTGTGCTCGAATACGCCAGGCAGCGCCCAGCCGATTTTCAGTACGATGGTGGAGAAGTTGTCGAGGTTGCCCCACGTCATGCCAGAGGCGAAATAGTCGCGCAGCGGCAGTGTCGTGAACAGCGGCCCGAGGATGAACACGGTCACCAGCGAGCCCCCAGCCACCGCCGGCCACAGGCGCGCGATGCGCAACGCGGCAAAACGCGGCACCGAACGTTGCCGGTCGAAACTGGCGGTCACCAGCATGCCGCTCAGCAAAAAAAACGCGTAGACGCCAAGCGCGCCGAAACCGTCGAAGCCAAGCGCGTTCTGGACCCAATCCGTCGCGCCGTCGGGTGCTTGCAGCAGATACGAATGGCCATACACCACGGCAACGGCGGCCAAGAGCCGCACGAGGTCGAAATTGTTGCCCTTGCGCGATAAAGCGTGCGAAAGCGGGTTCATCGATACCTCTTACAGAAAGCGTCGCTGACCGGTAGCGACACGTCAGAATGCGGCATGGCAACAATTCGAACCGTTCGCTTTCGCACAGAGCGCAGCGGCATGGCGGGCGCGGCATGGTGGCGCATTCCCGCCGCCCGAACCGCGTACGCCATGCGCTCTGCGCGCACAGGCGCGCGACATCTGATAATTTGTCTGCCGACGGATTGGAATCGGCGCGCCCTGCCCCAATAATGTCCATATGGAGTGTTATCGGGGCGCCATCGCGCGCGCCCGTCGATGCACCGATTACCCGTTCACCCGCGTCAGACAGGAAGCCTTATGTCCACTACCCCCTCGAATCAAGACAATCCGCTCCTCGATTTCTCCGACCTGCCGCGCTTTGGCGAGATCCGCCCCGAACACGTCACCCCCGCCCTCGATGTCCTGCTCGCCGATGCCGCCGCCGCCGCCAAGCGCGCCGCCCAACCCATTACGCCCGCTTCGTGGTCCGACGTGGTCGAGCCGGTCGAGCGCGCCACCGAACCGCTGTCGCGCGCCTGGAGCGTGGTGGGCCATCTGAACGCCGTGGCGGATACGCCGGAACTGCGCGCCGTGTATGGCGAGAATCTACCGCGCGTCACCGAATTCTGGTCGAGCGTCGGCCAGAATCTCGCGCTCTATGAGAAGTACAAGACGCTTCACGCCAGCAGCGATTTTTCGTCGCTGACCGGCGAGCGCAAGAAGATTCTCGGCAATGCGCTGCGCGATTTCCGACTGTCAGGCGCGGAATTGCCGGAAGACCAGAAACCCCATTTCGCCGAATTGCAGGAACGCCAGGCGGGATTGTCCAAAGCGTTTTCGGATCACGTGCTCGATGCGACGAACGCGTATGCGTATGTTGTCGAGGCCGGCGATGAAGCACAACTGGCCGGCCTGCCTGAGGACGTGATCGAAGCCGCGAAGGAAGCGGCCGAACGCGAAGGCAAGACCGGCTACAAGTTCACGCTGCACTTTCCCTCGTATTTCCCGGTGATGCAGTACTCGGAAAATCGCGCGATGCGCGAAACGATGTACCGCGCGTATGTAACGCGCGCCTCCGAACTCGGGCCGCAATACGGCGGCGGCAAGCCCGAGTGGGACAACACTCAGGTGCTCGCCGATCAGTTGAAGCTGCGCGCGGAAGAAGCGCACATGCTCGGCTACAACAACTTCGCCGAAGTCTCGCTCGCACCGAAGATGGCCGAGTCGCCGGCACAAGTGATGAGCTTCCTCGAAGACCTCGCCACGCGCGCGCGTCCGCACGCCGAACAGGACTGGAAGGAGCTGCGCGAATTTGCCGCGAACGAACTCGGCATGACCGACCTGCAGCCATGGGACATGACGTTTGCCGCTGAACGTTTGCGCCAGAACCGCTATTCGTTCTCCGAGAACGAAGTCAAACAGTACTTCCCGGAAGACGTCGTGTTCAAGGGGCTCTTCAAGGTCACCGAAACGCTGTTCGGCGTGCGCATCCGTCGCGATGAAGCGGCCGTGTGGCATCCGGACGTGCGCTTTTTCCGCGTCGAGAATCAGGACGGCGGCCTCGTCGCCCAGTTCTATCTCGACCTGTATGCACGCGAAGGCAAACGCGGCGGCGCCTGGATGGACGATGCGCGCGGCCGTCACAAACATACGCACGGCAGTGTGCAAACGCCGGTCGCGTATCTGACCTGCAACTTCTCGGCGCCGGTGGGTGGCAAACCCGCCTGCTTCACGCATGATGAAGTGATCACGCTATTCCACGAGTTCGGTCACGGGCTGCATCACATGCTGACGCGTGTCGACGAACTGGGCGTGTCGGGCATCAACGGTGTCGAGTGGGACGCGGTTGAATTGCCGTCGCAATTCATGGAGAACTTCTGCTGGGAGTGGGACGTGTTGAGCGACATGACCTCGCACGTCGACACCGCCAGGCCATTGCCGCGTGATCTGTTCGACAAGATGCTCGCCGCGAAGAATTTCCAGAGCGGTCTCGGCACGTTGCGCCAGATCGTCTTCTCGATGTTCGACATGCAACTGCACACCGATTTCGATGCGTCCGGCACAAAGAACGCGACCGAACTCGCGAGCGAGATCAACGAGCGCTTCCATGTGATTCCGCAAGCTTCGTTCTCGCGTTGGCCGAATACGTTCAGCCATATTTTCGCGGGCGGTTATGCGGCAGGTTACTACAGCTACAAGTGGGCTGAAGTGCTGTCCGCCGATGCGTATGCCGCGTTCGAAGAAGCTGCACAAGCCGCGAGCGGCAGCGTGCTCGATCAGGCGACCGGCATGCGTTATCGCAAGGAGATTCTGGAAGTGGGCGGCAGCCGTCCCGCGATGGAATCGTTCAAGGCATTCCGCGGCCGCGAGCCGAATATCGATGCGCTGCTGCGCCACAATGGCATGACGCCTGCCGCCGCGCATTGATCTTGCGTTGAAGCATCAGTTGGCGTTGCAGGTCACGCCAGCGTCGATAAAAAACCGGTGACTTGCGTGAGCAAGCACCGGTTTTTTCCATTTACGCGTCAGTACGCTGCGCGCGCCGGCTAACCGCGATGCAGTTTGAAATCCACCTGCGCAGGACGCCCCTCCAGCGACAACGCCGCACGCGCAGCAGGCGCGCGGCTCACCACCTTGCCGCGACTGACCACCGCGAGCCGTGCGGCGCGCAAGCGAATTGCCTCGACCGGATCGCGCGCGTCGAGCAGCACGAGGTTGGCGGCGCTTCCCGGCGCGATGCCATAGCCCTCCAGACCGAGAATACGCGCGGCGTTCACCGTGACCGCGTCGAAACAGGCATGCATACCGTCGACGCCCGTCATCTGCGCAACATGCAAACCCATGTGCGCGACTTCGAGCATGTCGCCCGAGCCAAGGCTGTACCACGGGTCCATCACACAGTCGTGGCCGAACGCGACATTGATGCCCGCGGCCATCATCTCCGGCACGCGCGTCATGCCACGCCGTTTCGGATACGTGTCGCTGCGGCCTTGCAGCGTGATGTTGATCAGCGGATTGGCGATCGCGGCGACACCCGACTCGCGCATCAGCGGCAAGAGCTTGCTGACGTAGTAGTTGTCCATCGAATGCATCGAGGTGAGATGCGAACCGGTGACGCGCCCATGCAAGCCCAGCCGGTGCGTTTCGGCAGCGAGCGTTTCGATATGGCGCGACATCGGATCGTCCGATTCGTCGCAATGCATATCGACGCGCAAGCCCTGCTCCGCCGCGAACTCGCACAACATGCGCACGGACAGCGCGCCATCGGCCATCGTGCGCTCGAAATGCGGAATCCCGCCGACCACGTCGACGCCCATCGCAATCGCACGCTTGAGATTCTCGAATGCGCCTGCGCTGCGCAAAACGCCGTCCTGCGGAAACGCAACCAGTTGCAGGTCGAGATACGGTGCGACGCGGCGCTTCACTTCGACCAGCGCCTCGACCGCGAGCAAGCGCGGATCGCACACATCCACGTGGCTGCGAATCGCCAGCAGTCCGCGCGCGACAGCCCAGTCGCAGTAATGCAACGCACGCTCGACCAGGGCTTCCTGCGTGAGGTCCGGCTTCAGTTCGCCCCACAGCGCGATGCCTTCCAGCAAGGTGCCCGACGCGTTCACGCGCGGCAGACCATACGATAGCGTCGCGTCCATGTGGAAATGCGGATCGACGAATGGCGGCGTGACGAGCGAACCGGCGGCGTCGATTTCTTCGCGCGCGCTCGCGGCCAGATTCGGTTCGACGGCGACGATGCGCCCCGCTTCGATGCCGATGTCGACCGGCTGCTTTTGCTGCGGCGCGGCGCTCGGCGGCAGCATCGCGTGGCGGATGATCAGATCCATGGTTCGCTCCTGTTGACCGCTCTTTGAATGATGATGATTCTATCGGCGTCAGAAAGTGCGTGCCGCGTTTTAACAGGATGCCGTACCGGTGGGCAGAGGGGAATCCGTACCGGCTGCGGGCAACGGCGCGCGCCTATACTCGACCTTCCACATGTTCGACGCCTGGGCGTTCCGCACTGACGTTGGCATCCTCCTTCGGCGCACAACGGGTGCCTGCCTCATCCACCAACGGAGCAAGACCATGAAAACCATCGGCGTGATCGGCGGGATGAGCTGGGAGTCGTCCACGGAGTACTACAAGCTCCTGAACCGGCACGCCAAGGCGCGTCTGGGCGGCCATCACAATGCGCGCAGCCTGATGCTGACGGTCGACTTCGCGCCGATCGAGGCCAACCAGCGCGCCGGCGACTGGACCGCGCTCGGCAAACAGCTGGCCGATGCCGCACGCCAACTCGAACGCGGCGGCGCCGACCTGGTGATACTGGCGACCAACACGATGCACCGCGTCTATGAATCGATTGAACAGGCGATCGACGTGCCCTTCCTGCACATCGCCGATCCGACCGGCAACGCGCTGCACGCCGCGGGAATCGAACGGGTGGGCTTGCTGGGTACACGCTATACGATGGAGCAGACGTTCTACACGGGACGCTTACGCGAGCGCTACGCCCTCGAGACACTGATTCCCGACGAAGCCGAACGCGCGGATGTGCACCGCATCATCTACGACGAGCTGTGCCACGGCAAAGTGAATGACGCCTCGCGTGCGGTGTATCAACGTGTGATCGAAGGGCTCGCTGCCCGTGGTGCGCAGGCAGTGATTCTCGGCTGCACGGAAATCACCTTGCTGATCAAGCCGGAGGATTCGGCGTTACCCGTGTTCGACACGACTGCATTGCATGCGCAAGCGGCAGTGGAATGGGCGATCGAGTCGGACTGAATGCAAGCGCGTCATGCATGTATGAGGCGCGCTTGAGGAGACGCGGAAAGTTAAAAAGCCCGCGTAGCTTGCGCTAGCGGGCTTTCAACAATACTTGGTTGCGGGGGTAGGATTTGAACCTACGACCTTCGGGTTATGAGCCCGACGAGCTGCCAGACTGCTCCACCCCGCGTCAGAGAAAAAGATTATAGCGGGCTGTCAGCAAGACGTCAAACAATCGGATGAAATAGTTTCAAACGAGGCGCGCCGCGCGTGTCCACGCTCATGCAGCATGTGAGCGTGCAACTCAAAGATCTTCGACCGTAGCGCCTTCTACTTTGCCGTCGATGATGTCCGCGCCGTACTGGCTCGCGCTTCGTTTCGCGACGCCGAAATCGGAGAACGTGGCCGGCAGCACGAGACGAAATACGCGGCTTGCCTTCGAGCCGCCGATCGCACCCGGCCGGCAGACGCGTACCGCAACGTCGTACCCTTCGGCATGACGCTTGTGACCGTCGAACTTGTCGAACTCCCGCGAAAACACCAGCGGATGCACTTCGAAGTCCTTATAAAGGGCTGGATAAAGTTGGGCCATGGTGCATCCTTGATGCGTGTAAATGTGATCCCACTATACGCTGCGGCATGAAGGGATCGGGCTTTTATTTTTCACGGCCGCCGAGGCAATTTTCACCGTCGCCCGTCTCGCGCGATAAGATGCGGGACTATCGGAATTAACCCGATCCTGACAATCCGATTTTGGGTCGCCAGACGGGTAGATAAAGCAAAGACGCGGGGTCAGCGCCCCACCAAGCCTTGCTCAGCAAGAATGTGAGAACTTCATGAAAATCGCCACCTGGAACGTTAACTCCCTCAAAGTTCGCTTGCAGCATGTCATCGATTGGCTCGAAACGAGCCATACGGATGTGCTGTGCCTGCAGGAACTGAAGCTGACCGACGACAAGTTCCCCCGCGCCGAACTCGAAGAAAAAGGCTACAGGAGCTGGTTCGCGGGCCAGAAGACCTATAACGGCGTCGGCATCCTGGTGCGCGAAGGCCTGAACGTCGACGAAAGCACTATCGTGCGCAATATCCCCGGCTTCGAAGACCCGCAGCAACGGGTGATCGCCGCGACCGTCGAAGGCGTGCGCATCATCTCCGCGTACTTCCCGAACGGCCAGGCGCCGGGCACCGACAAATTCGCCTACAAGCTGCGCTGGCTCGCCGCACTGCACGACTGGATCGCGAGCGAAATGGTGCTGTATCCGAAACTCGCGCTGCTCGGCGACTACAACATCGCGCCGGAAGATCGCGACGTACACGATCCGAAAGCATGGGAAGGCCAGAATCTTGTGTCGCCCGAAGAGCGTACCGAATTCGTGCGACTGATTGAACTCGGTCTTGTCGATGCGTTTCGCAAGTTTGAGCAACCGGAGAAGATCTACTCGTGGTGGGACTACCGGATGATGGCGTTCCGCCGCAATGCGGGGCTGCGCATCGACCATATTCTGCTGTCGAAAGAGCTTGCTGAAGCGTGCTCGTCCTGCGATGTGGACAAAGTGCCGCGCAAGTTGGAGCAGCCGTCTGACCATGCACCGGTCGTCGCACAGATCGACTGAACGCGCCGCAAGCGAGGCCTCACGCTGGACGACAGTCCGCCTGTTTCAAAAGGCCTACGCCGCCCCGTTCAAACAGCGCCACAGAAATTCGAACACCATCGCGTCATGCTCGGCCTGCTCCAGTTCATCGGAGCCGCCGTGACCCCCTTCCGTGTTCTCGCGATACCAGACCCTTTCCGCGCCCAGCGCCTGCATGCGCGCCGCCATCTTGCGCGCGTGTCCGGGATGCACGCGGTCGTCGGCCGTCGACGTGGTGAACAGTACGGGCGGATACGCCACGTCCGCGCTCACGCGGTGATAAGGCGAGTAAGCGGCCAGCACGCGCGCTTCGTCGGGTTCGTCCGGATCGCCGTATTCATCGATCCATGACGCGCCCGCGTGCAGCAGGTGATAGCGGCTCATGTCGAGCAACGGCACCTCGCACACCACAGCGCCGAACAACTCGGGCCGCTGCACCATGCACGCCGCGACCAGCAGGCCGCCATTGCTGCCGCCCTGAATGCCGAGTTGCGCCGCGCTGGTCACGCCCGTGCTGATGAGCGCCTCGGCCACCGCGATGAAATCGTCGAACGAGCGCTGTCGATGCTCGCCCTGCGCCGCCGTATGCCACGCTGTGCCGAACTCGCCGCCACCGCGAATATGCGCCACCGCATACACGCCGCCCCGCTCCAGCCAGCCGATGCCCTGCCCGGTCAGATAACCCGGCAGCAACGGAATCGCGAAGCCACCGTAACCGTTGAGCAGGCATGGGCGTGCTTGCTCGTGTGTCTGCTCGTGTGTTTGTCCATGCGTTTGCTCGCGCGTCTGCTGCACAGGCTGCGCCGTCTGCCCTTGCCCGGTGTGCTGTGCAACTCGCGGTCCGATCACGGTATACGGCACTCGCGTGCCGTCCGCGGACACCGCGTGCCCACGCGTCACGGCGAACGGCGTCGCATCGAACTGAGTCGGCCAGCGGTCCAGCAACTCCCAGTCGGTCAGGTCGTCCCGGGCAAGATCGGTGAGCCAGTACGCAGGCGGCTGCAGATAATCGTCGGTATCGACGAATACTTCGTCGTTCAGCGTCGGCTCGACCGGTGAGACGTCAGCCTGCACGTCGTCATGCGATGGAAAGAGGCGTCGATGCCAGTGCCAGGTTTGATCGGCCGCTTGCGACGGGATCCACAGCGCGGTCCTGCTCTGCACATCTTCCAGGTACGACACGATCAGGTAATTGCGCGTGTGCGCCCACTCGCAGACGGAGGTTTGCGATGTCGGCGTGAAAAGCGGCACCACGTCACGCTCGCCGTGCAAGAATGCCGCTTCGCGGATCGCCAGCAACGAACCGCCCGGATAGCGCACACCATTGCAGTCCCAATCGAGGCGCGGCTCGAGCAGCAGCCAACCCTGCCAGCCGCCGACCGCGACGTGCGAAGGCACGTCGTATTGCTTCCAGGCATTGACAATATCAGCACGATTGGCCGCACCAGCACCATCTGCAGTGCCATCGGCGCTATCGAGGTAGTACGTCTGCGAATCGAAGAAATCGACACTGCTCACCACGGCATGCCGCTGCTCGATCGGATCGTAGTGTGCCTCCACGCCGATGTCGCCGAATGCCCCCTTGAAGACCACCGGCGCGTCGGCCAGCGCACTGCCCCGCGTCCAGCGCCGCACTTCGCGCGGATAGCCGGAGCGCGTCAACGTCTTGCGCCCGTTGTCCCAGCCGACATAGAGCGTATCCCGATCGATCCACGAAGCCGTGTGCTTGCCGGCCTTCGCGATCACGAAACCGTCGTCGACAAAACATTGCGCGTCGATGTCGAACTCGCGCACCACGAGCGCATCCGAGCCACCCGGCGACAGCGTGATCAATGCGCGATCGCCGTCCGGATAAAGAATGTCGAGTTCGGCGCAGACCCATGGCGTGCCTTCGGCTGCACCGAGCGCGTCGAAATCGAGCAGGTTCTGCCAGACCGGCGCGCCACTGCGCCAGGCTGCCCACGTCGTACGCCGCCAGATGCCTTTGGGATTGCGTTCGTCCTGCCACAAATCGTAGGCCCAGTCCTTCCAGCGATCGGGAATAACCGGACGCTCACGCGGCAGATAAGCGTCGGTAAGCCGCTGTTTGAGCGACTCAAATTCCGCGCTGCGGCACCAAGCCGCGCGCGTGCGGTCGTTCTGCGCTTCGACCCACGCGAGCGCGTCAGGGTCGTCGAGTGCCTCGAGCGACAGAAAGGTATCGGGGGAAAGCGGCCAGGAGAAAGTAGCGGGAGAAGCGGGCATCGTCAGCTGTCGAATGAAAACAGCGTTGATTATGCCTTGCGTGAGCCCGAAGGCCTTTGATGCCACGCGCCGGAACAGCTGAAGAGATCGCTGGAGAGGCGGCTTAGGAACTTATCCATGAGATGGCCGAACGAGCGGCCTAAGCGACAACTGCCGGGGCGGCTGGCAAGCTACCCCGGCTGACAACACACTTCAGGGCTCGAGATTGAGCTCCTGAATCTTGCGCGTAATCGTATTACGACCGATGCCGAGCCGCTCCGCTGCTTCCACCTTACGCCCACGCGTGAAATCCAGCGCCTCGCGAATCACCGCCGCTTCGAAACGGCGTGCGAGTTCGTCCATGACGTCGGCCGCATTCTCACGCAACATCCGCGCGACTTCGGTGCGCAAGCCGCCTTCCCAGGCGTTTACGGTAGTCGCGGCCGGCATACCGGCGGCGGTAGCCGGATGCGTAGCCGCGCCAATACCGTTGATCGGCGCGCCACCCGCGAGGGCTGCCTCACCCGTGCCGATCATCCCGCCAACACCACCGGAGAGATCAGTCAGGCCCGCTTGCGTGGGACCGAGGTCAGGCGGCAAATCCTTGATCTCGATGGTCTGCGCCGGCGCCATCACCGTCAGCCAGTTGGCGAGATTTTCCAGTTGACGCACATTGCCGGGAAACGGCAGCGATGCCAGATAAGCGAGCGCCTCTTCGGACACGCGCTTCGGCTCCACGCCCAGATCGCGCGCACTTTTTTGCAGGAAATGGCGGGTGAGCAACGGAATGTCTTCACTGCGCTCGCGCAACGCCGGCAAGCGCAAACGGATCACATTGAGCCGGTGATACAAGTCCTCGCGGAACAGGCCCTGACGCACGCGCGATTCGAGGTTCTGGTGCGTCGCCGCGATCACGCGCACATTGGCGCGCAACGGATTGTGCCCACCGACGCGATAGAACTGCCCGTCTGACAGCACACGCAACAGGCGTGTCTGCAAATCGAACGGCATATCGCCGATTTCATCGAGAAACAGCGTGCCGTTTTCCGCTTGCTCGAAGCGCCCCTGACGCATGGCCTGCGCACCGGTGAACGCACCGCGCTCGTGGCCGAACAGTTCGGATTCCAACAGATCCTTCGGAATCGCCGCCGTGTTCAGCGCGATGAAGGGACCGTTCGCGCGTGGGCTATGTCGGTGCAATGCACGCGCGACGAGTTCCTTACCGGTGCCTGATTCGCCGGTAATGAGCACGGTGGCCGCCGAATGAGACAGCCGGCCGATCGCGCGAAACATGTCCTGCATCGCCGGCGCCTGGCCGAGCATTTCCGGTGCATCGGCGACGCGGTCGTCCCACGTCTGTTCGCCACGCATGCTTTCGTCGACCGCGCGGCGGATCAGCTCGACCGCCTTGTCGACGTCGAACGGTTTGGCGAGGTACTCGAACGCCCCGCCCTGGAACGCGGCAACCGCGCTGTCCAGGTCCGAGAACGCCGTCATGATGATGACGGGCAAACCCGGCACCTTCTCACGGACGGTTTGCAGCAATTCGAGACCCGAGCCGCCAGGCATCCTGATGTCGGACACCAGCACCTGAGGGCTGTCGTGATCGAGCGCCGCGGAAGCCTCGCGCACGTTCGCGAAGCTGCGCGTCGCGAAGTTTTCGCGGGCGAGCGCTTTTTCGAGCACCCAGCGAATCGATTGATCGTCGTCTACTATCCAGATCGGCTTCATATAGGTCGGTCAGAAGTCTTAAGAGCGCCCCCAAACCTGTCGCTTCGCGCCAGGCCCCCCGAAGGGGGTGAGAAAACTTGGGGCGGCCCGGCGTTTTCTCACGGTGCGTTTGGTGTTAGCAGTCGAGCGGCAGCAGAATCTGAAACTCGGTATGGCCCGGCCGGCTTTCCACTTCGATCAGTCCGTCGTGTTGTTGCACGAAGGTCTGCGCGAGCGTCAAACCGAGACCGCTACCGTCCTCCCGCCCTGATACGAGCGGATAGAAAATGCGGTCACGGATTTCCTCGGGAATGCCAGGGCCGTTGTCAATGATATGCAAGTCCAGTGCCAGCTTACATAAACGTTTCGACACGGTGATCTTGCGCGCAATGCGAGTGCGCAATTCGATGCGCGCGTCGCCTTGCGAGATGCGTTCACGCAGCGCTTCGGCTGCATTGCGCACGATATTCAGGAGCGCCTGAATCAGTTGCTCCTTGTCGCCACGCAGGTCCGGCACGCTCACGTCGTAATCGCGCTCGATCGTGAGACCGCGCGGAAACTCCGCGAGAATCACCTGACGCACGCGCTCACACACTTCGTGAATATTCACGTCACCGACGATATGCGGATGACGGTGCGGCTCCAGCAAGCGATCAACCAGCGTTTGCAGCCGGTCCGATTCCTTGATGATGACTTGCGTGTACTCGCGCAACTCGTCCCGTTCGCGCTCGCCGAGTTCAAACTCGAGCAGTTGCGCCGCGCCGCGAATCCCGCCAAGCGGGTTCTTGATCTCGTGCGCGAGATTGCGGATCAGTTGTTTGTTGACGGCCGTGAGATCGTTGATGCGTTCCTCGCGGTCGGAACGTAAATGCCGCTCGTTTTCGAATAATTCGAGCAGCACATAGTCTTGCGCGCTCTCCAGAAAGCCGACGATCGCATGCACATGCAGCGGCTCGTGGCCGGGACGCTCGAGTACGGCGTCCAGATGCGTGGCGTGAAAACGGTGGGCGGCGATCGCGGAAATCGTGGCGACCAGTTCGTCGGCATTCGAGAAAATGTCCTGCCACGCCATCTGCGTCAGTTGCTTTCGCGAAAGCTCCAGCATCGATTCCGCCGACGGGTTCGCAAACACCACACGCAGCGTGCGCTTTTCGAGCACCAGCACGACCGTTGGTAATGCCTCGAAGCCCGGCAACAACCCGGAACTCACCAACTGGGCGTCGTCCGAGAGCGTCTGCTCGTGCCCTTTTCTTGCCTTCATCAGATTCTTCAGAACCATCTTGCAGTCTGGCCGATAGGAGATGGTGATAAATCAGGTGTACCGCTTATTGCGCTGCCTACTGTTCTGCTTTATTGCTGCCCCTACGCTGCAAACGAATTCGGGTCTAACAAAAAAGGGACGGCGCCGCCGTCCCTTTGTGACCGATCGCGAGCGTCGGGCAAAGCGCTTCGCCATTTGAAGGGCGAAGCGCCATTGCCGCTTACAGCGAGTAGTACATTTCGAATTCGATCGGATGCACCGACTGACGATAGCGTTGCAACTCGCCCGTCTTCAGTTCGATGTACGCGTCGAGCATCGAGTCCGTGAACACGCCACCGCGCGTCAGGAATTCGCGGTCCGCGTCCAGCGAGTCAAGCGCCTGGTCGAGGCCGGCACACACGGTCGGGATCTTTGCATCCTCTTCCGGCGGCAGGTCGTACAGGTTCTTGTCGGCAGCTTCACCCGGGTGAATCTTGTTCTGCACGCCGTCCAGACCCGCCATCATCAGCGCGGAGAAGCACAGATACGGATTCGCCATCGGATCCGGGAAACGCGTTTCGATACGGCGGCCCTTCGGGTTCGACACATGCGGAATGCGGATCGATGCCGAACGGTTGCGAGCCGAGTAAGCCAGCTTCACCGGTGCTTCGAAGTGCGGCACGAGGCGCTTGTACGAGTTCGTCGACGGGTTCGTGATCGCGTTCAGCGCACGAGCATGCTTGATGATGCCGCCGATGTAGAACAACGCGAATTCCGACAGACCTGCGTAACCATTGCCTGCGAACAGGTTCGCGCCGTCTTTCCAGATCGACTGGTGAACGTGCATGCCCGAACCGTTATCGCCGACCACCGGCTTCGGCATGAACGTTGCCGTCTTGCCGTACGTGTGCGCGACGTTGTGGATGATGTACTTCATCTGCTGCAGCCAGTCGGCGCGTTGCACCAGCGTCGAGAACTTCGTGCCGATTTCGTTCTGGCCCTGGCCCGCAACTTCGTGGTGATGCACTTCGACCGGGATGCCGATCTGTTCGAGCAGCAGACACATTTCCGAACGGATGTCCTGGAACGTGTCGACCGGAGCGACCGGGAAGTAGCCGCCCTTCGTGCCCGGACGGTGGCCGGTGTTGCCGCCTTCGAAGTCCATCGACGACGACCACGGTGCTTCTTCCGAACCGATCTTGACGAACGTGCCCGACTGATCCGTGCCCCACTTGATCGAGTCGAAAATGAAGAATTCCGGTTCCGGACCGAAGAAGGCCGTGTCGCCCAGACCCGTGCTCTTCAGGTACGCTTCAGCGCGCTTTGCGAGCGAACGCGGATCGCGTTCGTAGCCCTTGCCGTCAGCCGGTTCGACGACGTCGCACGTCAGCACGAGGGTCGACTCTTCATAGAACGGGTCGATAAAGGCGGTGTTCGCGTCCGGGATCAGCAACATGTCCGATGCTTCGATGCCCTTCCAGCCGGCAATCGACGAACCGTCAAACGCATGGCCGCTTTCGAACTTGTCTTCATCGAATGCCGACACCGGCACCGAAACGTGTTGCTCTTTGCCGCGCGTGTCGGTGAAACGGAAGTCGACAAACTTGACGTCTTCGTCTTTGACGAGTTGAATGACGTCGGCCACGGATTTACTCATAACCTATCTCCTGATTAACGAATTCGGCGGATTCAGCCGCCGCCCAATCTAGCTGACCCGCTCCGGCCCGTCCACCCCTGTATCGTTGAGGGCGAACATAAAAGCCTGCTGGAGCAAATCGATCGGCACCAATAAAGCAGCTTCTGTGCCATGCATGCGCCAACCCGGCGCAAAACCGCACTGCGCGCGCATTTGCGGGGAATGAGCGCACCGAACAGCATGCAGCCCTGAAATCTTTGTGTCGCGCTACGCACCGAATTAGTGCGCTCGCAAAATCCGCAACTGCTGACATCTCTATTTTGGTGCATTCTCGCAAAAACGCACCATTACTGGGCGCCCGCCTCCTCGCTCCACACGGCCGAGACGCCCCCTCTGAACGGCATGCTCCCTGCCCGCCGCGCGCTAGAATGGTCATTTGGTCCGAAGGAGATTTGCGCTCATGAGCACGCTCGAACAGTTGTACACCCAGGCGGACAAGCGCCGCACCGAGAACCAGTTGCCCTATGCGGGCGCGGTATCGCCCGCCGAAGCATTCGAACTGCTGCAACTCGATCCGCGCACGCGTCTCGTCGACGTGCGCACCCGCGCCGAACTCGATTGGGTCGGCCGGCCGGTTATGGGCGACGGGCAATACGCGCATGTGGAGTGGACGCGTTATCCGGGCGCCGTGCCGAACCAGGAATTCCTTCAGCAACTCAGCCAGGTGGCCTCGCCCGATACACCCGTGCTGTTTTTGTGCCGCAGCGCCGCGCGGTCGAAGCTCGCCGCGATCGCCGCCGCCCAGGCCGGCTTTACCAAGGCGTATGACCTGCTGGAAGGCTTCGAGGGCGATAAGGACGGCCAGGGGCATCGGAAGACGGTGTCAGGCTGGTGCTTTCGCGGGTTGCCGTGGATTGGCGCCTGAGTGCTGGCTGGCGGCCTGAACGTTGCTGCCCGCTGCAGCGGCGCCTGCGTGCGCGTACTGCTATCGGCGCGGCAAGGGTACTTTCGCCGGCCGCGCGTCCAAGCCGGCGCATAAGAACACTTGAGGGTGCCGCAAGACGATGGGAGGAACGATTAGACGCATCGTCGGCGCTGCATGTGACAGGCCGATGATGCATTGAGTCTTAATAAGCTAGCCACGGGGCGCGAGTGCACCCGAACAAAGTCTGGCGTGTTGGGCTGATCAACTGCGCGGTTTAGCCGCGGCCGCCTCAAGCTCGACAATGTCGCCGCCCAGCAGATGCACGCCTTCGCGCAGCTTCACGAAGGCCGCTGCCACCGCTTCCGGTTCGCCCTTCACACCCAGATCGATGTGATGCCGCGCATACACACCGCCGCGCTCCGCATCGCCCACGCTCGGCAAGCTGAACACCCTCACGCCCGGAAAATCGTGTTCGATCTTTTCCATTAACGGTGTGAGGCGCGACTCCGGCAACTCGAAGACCAGTAATGACTTTTCAGCGTGCGGCATCGCGTGGTGCAGATGAGCGTATTGCGTATCCAGCACCCACTCGATCATCGGCCACGCCATGACCGGAAAACCCGGCACGAAGTAGTGCTGTTTGATCGAGAAGCCTGGGATCTTGTTGTAGCCGTTGGGAATGATCGATGCGCCCTGCGGATACGTGCCCATATTCAGACGATGCCGGTTCTCCGGCGAAGCCAGATCAAGCGGCGTAGCCGAGTTCGCCGGATACATATCGCGGATGCGCTCCTGAATCAGCGTCGCGGCCTCCGGATGCAGTTCGAGCGGCACGCCAAGCGCGGCTGCCGCGCACTGGCGGGTATGGTCGTCCGGCGTGGCGCCAATGCCGCCCGTGGAAAACACGATGTCACCCGATGCGAACGTGCGCCGCAGCGTTGCCGTGATGCGCTCCGGCTCGTCGCCGATGTATTCCGCCCAGCCGAGCGACAGCCCGCGCGCGCCCAGCAATTCGATGACCTTCGGCAGATGCTTGTCGATGCGTCTGCCCGACAGGATTTCGTCGCCGATGATGATGACGCCAAATGCCATTGCCGCCTCTTTCGCTTAGTCAATAATTCATCAGTAAGGAACCGGTGCCGCGTGCCGCGGACCGTGCTCTTCCGCGCGCATGCGTTGCAACGCGCGCAAACAGTAGTAGCCGAACCACAGCGCCGAAAACACGAGGATGAACGCGTAAATCCAGATCGTCACCGCGGTGATCACCGGGAACAGTACGATCAACCAGACCGACGACGCCCACAACAGCGTAGGCAGCGAGCCCAGTAGTCCGCTCGCGATGCCGATCAACAGCAGCGGCAGCCGGAAGCGCCGCACCAGCTCGCGCCGCTCTTCACGCGTGGCATGCAAGGCGAGCGCGTCGTAACTCATTACGCGATACGTCAGCCAGCCCCACAGAAGCGGCGGAATCAGCGCGAAGAACGGCGGCACCAACCACAGCGGCAACGTGACGATCAGCAGCACGAGGCAGACCAGTGTGGTCCACAACGCCTGGCCGAGGCTACCGTACCACGTTCCGCCGTGGCGCATTTCGAGTCCGGTAAATTGCCGAGCCGACAGAAAGCGGATCACGGCCGGCATCGACAGCGTGGCGATCAACAGCAATACCGTGACAACGATCAGCGGAATCGCCATTGCAATCACCATAAACGGGGCGATCGCCGTGTGCAGCGCTGAAAAACCGAGCCAGTCGAACAGACGATAAAGCGTGATCGTGAACGACCAGCTTTCGAGCCACGTGCGGGTAGCGCCGATCAGCGTCTGCCAGGAAAACCACAGGATCACGCCCCACCCGAGCGTCGCCCCCAGAAACGGCAGGAAGGTCAGCCAGAGCATGCGCGGGTGGAGCGCGCTTGCGAGCGCACGTCCGAACGAGCGCAACAGATCATTCATACGTGCCAGTGCCGGTGAACGAAACGATGGAATAAGGGGAACAGCGCGACGAACAGGCGAAGGATCCGGCAAACAGATCGGAATGCGGATCGGAAAACGAACCAGGAACGTGCGCGCAAACGTGGACAGGATAAACCACGTGACGCGCCGCCGGGAAAACCGGCAGCGTGGGAGGAAGAATGCTCAAACTGGCGCGGCGTCGCTGCCTTCGGCGCGGCGTCGCTTCGGCGAAAGACGTCCGGCGATGCGTACGAAGGCGAGCCAGTGCTGCGCCCAGAAACCGTCACCGTAGCGCCGGCCTTCGAGTTGGTCACGGATGCCGGTCGGCTCCATCTCCCGGCTCCAGGACACGCTGCGAAACAACATGTCCCACCACGGAAACAGCACACCGAAATTGCAACCGTACGTCAGGCCTTCGTGGCCGTAGCCGATCGCATGGTGACGGCGATGGAAAGTCGGACTGACCAGCAGGCGCTCGCCGAGCCAGCCGAAGTACAGACGGATGTTTGCGTGCTGCACGCTCTGCGCCAGGTTCGTGATTGCCACCAGCACAACGAATTGGGACGGCGGCACGCCGATCACCAATGCGATCACCGCGAAGAACGACGCTTGCAGCAGATCGTCGAGCAGATGGTTACGGTCGTCGGACCATAGCGACATCTGCTGCTGGCTGTGGTGCACCGCATGCAGTTCCCACCACACGCCGATGCGATGCTCCCACCGGTGGTACCAGTAACCGGCGAAATCGAGCACGAGCAGATACATCACAAACGTGACGAGCGGCTGCGTGGTGACGCCTGGCCACAGATTGTCGAATTCGATGTTCGCGATGTTGTGCAGACGCAGCCAGGCCTGAACAGTGTCGAAGAATGGCTGCAGCGCAAAAAAGAAGAACAGGTTGAGGATGCCGAGCTTGGCGATCCAGGTATAGATCACGTCGACCCGCACGGCCTTGCGGTTTTCCCACCGCTCCACCGGGCGTAGCGCCTCGAGCGGGCGCAGCACCGCGTACATCGCCAGCACCTCGACGACGCCGACGATCACCCAATACAGGCTGTCGTAGGTATCTTCGTCGTAGTCCATCAGATTGAAGCGGAACAGCAACGGCTGCACCACGTCGACATACAGCAGCGTCTGCAGGGCCGAGACGAAGCTGTCGAGTGAAGAAAAAATCAGATGGAACATGGTACTGGCCTGTTACTTCATTCCTGACGGTTCGCTGATTACCGCATCATGCGCCGTTCGGCGCCGTGACCGGCGCGCGATTGAAGAAATAGATACCGTGCGGCGAACGGCCGACGGCAATCGTCTGGATCAGCTTACGCGTGTTCAGGTCGATGATGCCGACGTGCTTCGCGAAGCGGAAGGTAACCCACAGATAGCGTTTGTCGGCGGAAAGTTCCATGTCGTCCGGCCCCGGCATCAAACCGGTGATGTCGCCGACGTTGGTGAGCGTGTCTTCGTCGATGATGCTGATGGTGCTCGCGACACGGTTCGACACCGCGACATGCTTGCCGTCAGCCAGCGAGCGGAAGTTATGCGCGCCCTTGCCTGTCTGGATCGTCTTGACGATTTTCTGGTTGCGCCAATCGACCACCGCGACGTAATCCGACCCGGTCATGCCGATCAGCAGGTACTTTTCGCCCGGTGTCATCCACAAGCCGGCCGGTACCTTGCCGACCTTCATCTTCCACTTGACGGTTTGCGTGGCCAGATCAATAGCGGCCAGTTCGCCCGAAACCTGCAGCGTGACGAAAACCGTCTTGCTGTCATTGGTGAACGCCATGTGGCTCGGCATCACCGCGAGCGGCAGACGCGAGGCCAGCGCCATCTGATTCTTCTGGCCGTCGTAATGATAGATGTCGAGACGGTCCAGACGCAGCCCGGTGGTGACGAGCCACTTACGGTCAGGCGAAAAGCCGATCTGATACGGATCCTCGATGTTTTCGACCCAGCGCTGCACCTGGCCCGACTTCGGATCGACGAACATCAGGTTGTTCGACACTGAGTTGGCGACGATCAATGACGAATTGTCCGGCGTGGCCATCAGGTGATGCGGTTCCTTGCCCGTCGGCACCGTGCCGACGACCTGGCGGGTCGCCTCGTCGATCAGGCTCAGCGTGGCTTCACCTGAATTGAGCACGATCACGTTATTGGCGTGGGCCGCCGGAGAAAAAAAGCCTGCGGCGGCGACCAGCGCCACGCCTGCGGCGAACGTGGCAGTCAAGCCGGGAAGAAAAAATTTACGCATGAAAACTCACTTCGGAGAACAACCATCATTGTAGAACGTTTGCCGGGGCACGCGGTTGACGTGGATGCGGGTATGACCCGTGGGGGAAAACGGTAAACAGGCGGAATGCGGGCACGAGACTGTCAGCGCATTCCACCGCACTGCTGACATAAGGTCAGCTTCGCGTAAGAAAATCCTCATCTGATTTTCTCAATGCCACTATTTTAATCAAAATAACGGATTATTACATTCTTAATTTTTTAAATATCAAATAAGACAAACTAAGATTTATCTTTACATCCCCTAATTTTATACATTCAAATAACATTTAATCAAATTAAATTACAATGTATTATTTATTTTTAATCGTTTAGGAATTGGCTTATTCCGCCCCTTCCCCGCCACGCCTGACAATCCCGCCGATCATCGCTCATGCACTTAATCCTGTGGACTTAAGAGCGTGACGCATGCGATTCGGACGCGCGAAAAATTCAGCAGGACACGAAAAAACGGACAACGGAGAAACCGCGGTCGACATGTTTTATTTTGTGCGCGACATATTGGGGGCGATGACATTCCCTCCGAATCAAAATGCTTTCACGCACTGTCCACGCTCGTAATTCCGCGGAGTTTTCTAAAAACATGAACAAGATTTACAAATCGGTTTGGTGTGAAGCAACGGGAACGTGGGTAGCCACGTCGGAAACGGCACGGTCGAAGACGAAGCGCGGCACGGCGCGGAAGCTGGCGATGGCGCAGGTGGTGTTGGCTGGGGCTGCGTTGATGGGTGCTGCATCGATCGCGCACGCACAGACAACGCCAGATCACTTCGTGGCCACGCCGGCAGCTAACGGCGTAGATCGCGGCGCGATGGCGAGTGAACAGGCTTCAGTCGCGGCCGGCGCTAACGCCCAAGCTTTAGGTGACAGCTCCTCTGCCGTCGGCTATGGGGCAATGGCAACCGCTGGAGGCGCCATTGCGTTCGGCAGCAACGCGCACGCAATGGGCCAAGGTGCTGTTTCGGCCGGCACGGCAGCATGGGCATTGAACGAATCCGGTATTGCCCTCGGGGGCTGGGCCACATCAGCTGCAGCCGGAGCAACCGCAGTCGGCGCATATAGCGTGGCGAATGGCGCAAACTCGGTCGCGCTGGGGTACAACTCGCAGGCCACATCAGAGAACAGCGTCGCGCTGGGTGCGAACTCGACCGCGGCCGCAGATCTGGGTGCTGCAGCTTATGCACCGAAACTGTTGGACGGTACAACGTCTGCGCCAATCGCAGGCACTACCGCAACAGGTGAAGTTTCGGTGGGCTCCCAAGGTAATGAACGCCGCGTCACGAATGTCGCAGCCGGTGCGGCCGCGACGGATGCAGTCAACGTGAGCCAACTCAGCGCGGTCGATGGCAAGGTCGACGCTGTCGCCAAAAGCAGCACCCTGCACTACTTCAAAGCCGACGGCGCCAACGATGGTACGGACGACGCGGTAGCCGCCAGCGGTACGAACGCGGTTGCAGCAGGAGCGAACGCCAGCGCCACTGCCTTTGGTTCCGTCGCAATCGGCTCAAGCGCCGCGGCGAATGGTCAACTTGCGACGGCGGTGGGGATCGATTCCGTCGCCGACGGTCAGGTCTCCACTTCGATCGGTAGCAATTCGTCCGCGACGGGATCCCGCAGCGTCGCACTCGGCAACTATGCCGACGCCAGCGCAGACGGTTCAGTCGCATTGGGTCAGGGTTCGGTGGCCGACCGCGCAAACACCGTCTCCGTCGGCGCTGCGGGCAGCGAGCGTCAGATCACCAACGTGAAGGCCGGCACTGCGGCCACCGACGCCGTCAACGTCAGCCAACTGGCTGCCGCCACCGCCACTACATCACGTTACTTCAAGGCAACTGGCGCCAGCGACGGCTCGGACGACGCGCAAGCGCTCGGCACGACATCAGTCGCTATCGGCAGCAAGGCGTTGGCGGGCACCACGGCTGCCACTGCGGTGGGGAGCAACGCATCGGCATCCGGCGTCGGTTCGTTCGCAGGCGGTGCGACAGCCATGGCAATCGCCGATTACTCCGTCGCTGTCGGCACGCTTGCCGACGCTGAAGGCAACGGCGCAATAGCGCTGGGTGCGAACTCCAGCGCCGCGACGACGGGGGCAGTCGCGATCGGCAACCTCGCCGAATCTAGCGGCTTGACCGCAACCGCCGTGGGCCTGCACGCCGAAGCCAGCGGCGACAGTTCGGTCGCACTGGGCTCAGGCGCCACCGCCAGCGATTTTGGCAGTGTCGCGCTCGGCGCCTTTTCAACGGCCAGCGCCACCGACTCCGTTGCTCTGGGGCAAGGCGCAGTCGCATCCGCGGAAGGGTCTGTCGCCTTGGGCCAAGGTTCGCTGGCAGATCGTGCAAACACTGTCTCCGTCGGCTCGGCGGGCAGCGAACGCCAGATCACCAATGTCGCAGCCGGCACCGAGGCCACCGACGCCGTCAACGTCAGCCAGTTGCAGGCCGCCACGGCCGGCGCATCGCGTTATTTCAAGGCAAACGGCGCCAATGACGGTAGCGACGATGCGATCGCAAGCGGCGATCACGCCGTCGCGATCGGCAGCTTCGCCGAAGCGTCAGGCAAAGCATCCTTTGCCGCTGGTACAAGTTCGCAAACACAAGGCGATTTCTCCACCGCTGTCGGCACGCTCTCCACGGCGCAGGGCGACAACTCGACCGCCCTCGGCTACAAGGCGAACGCTATTGCGGCCAATTCAGTCGCCCTCGGTCAAGGCTCAGTCGCTGATCGCGAAAATACCGTATCGGTTGGCGCAGCAGGCGCAGAACGTCAGATCACCAACGTCGCAGCCGGCACCGCCGACACCGACGCGGTCAACGTCGCCCAACTGAAAGCCGTCAGCGACCAGGGCGCCGCCACCGCAGCCAAACTCGACGGCGCGGTCATGTACGACCAGAACGCCGATGGCACGGTCAACAAGAACAGCGTCACGCTGGGCGGCGACGCGGGCACCGCGATCCACAATGTCGCCGACGGCGTGGATGCAAACGACGCGGTCAACCTCGGTCAGTTGAACGCGGCCATCAACGGCGCGGTCAGCAACATTACCGTCAACTCGGCCAACCCGTTCTTCAGCGCCGAAGGCAATCGCGATACCGAAGGCGCGGTGGCAACCGGTACGCACTCCGTCGCATCAGGCGCGAACGCACAAGCCACGGGTACCAACGCTGTCGCTATCGGCGCGAATTCGGTTGCAAGCGCAAACAACGCAACAGCACTCGGCGCAAACGCCAATGCCAGCGCGGACAACTCGGTGGCATTGGGTCAAGGCTCTGTCGCGGATCGGGCGAACACGGTGTCGGTCGGCGCGGCGGGTGCTGAGCGTCAGATCACCAACGTGGCAGCCGGCGTGCAAGGCACGGACGCGGTCAACGTCAACCAGTTGCAGCAGAGCATGAGCGGCGCGGTCGGTCAGGCCAACAGCTACACCGACGACCAGATCCGCTCGGCTCGCCGCGATGCATACGGCGGTACGGCGACGGCACTCGCGGCGGCTGGCTTACCGCAAGCCGTGTTGCCGGGTCACGGCATGGTGGCAATGGCTGCGGGCACGTATGGCGGCCAGTCGGCGATTGCAATTGGTGTATCGCAACTGTCGGAAACCGGCAAATGGGTCTACAAGGTGCAAGGCACCTCCGACTCGCGTGGTCAGTTCGGCGCGTCGGTCGGCGCCGGCATGCACTGGTAAGGCAAAACAGCGTGACTGGCTCGACCCGAGCCAGTCACCGCGATGCAACAGCGTTGTACTTGTAGTAGCAGCGAGCGGGCGCGGGTCCGGAAGATCCGCGCCCTTTGCGCGTGATGTCATTCTCAAAAGGAACGGTGTCGCGCGCTTTTTTATGCGCGCTGCAAAGGCGTTGCGCCTCTCCACGCTCGCTGCCCAATTGGGGCGGGCGCGAACCGCGCACCGTCCCAATCGCCGCTCAGCGCTGCATCGATTCCCACACCTTGTACAGACGCTTCACCGAAACCGGCATCGGTGTACGCAACTCCTGCGCGAACAGCGAAATCCGCAATTCTTCCAGCAGCCAGCGGAACTCCGACAGACGCGTGTCCAGCACGCCACCGCGTTGCGCGAGCGCGCGCTGGTAGTTCTGCAAGAGCGGCTGGAATTCGGCGAACTGACGGGCGTCGCGCGCGGAGTCTGCCTTCAGCTTGTCGATGCGCAGCGCGATTCCTTTCAGATAGCGCGGGAAGTGCGCCAACTGCGGGTACGGCGTATCGACCACGAAGCGTTTGCCGATCAGAGCATCCAGCTGGTTCTGCATGTCCGCATGCGCGGCCGTGAACGACTTCGCCTGCACCAGCTTTTTCGTCACCGTCGCGTATTCGCTGAGAATCTGCCCGACGAGGCGGGCAATTTCCTGAGCCAACAACGTCAGGCGGCTGCGGCCTTCGTCGCGGCGCGTATGGAAACTGACGTCATCGGCGGGCAGCGGGTCTTGCAGACACGCGCGGTCGAGCGCGGTATCGATCAGCTGATCGCGCAACGCCTCCTGCGTGCCACGTGGCATGAACTGCATCGCCATTTCGCGCAAACCCGGCAGATTCTTTTCCAGATACTTGATCGGTTCCTTCAACTGCAACGCAAAGAGGCGCCGCAATCCCGCGCGATGGATGCGCGCGGCTTCGTCCGGTGAATCGAATACTTCGACGTCGCAATGCGTGCCGCGATCCACCAACGCCGGATAGCCGAACAACGTCTGCCCGCCGCGGCGAATTTCCAGCAACTCGGGAAGCTTGCCGAAATTCCACGTCGTCAGTTTTTCGTAGAGCGCGGTAGCCGGTGCACCGCCGCCTTGCGACGCTGTTTCTGGACCGGCCGCAGCGACGCCCTTGCCCCGCGGCGCCGCACCGCTCGCGCCTGCTGAGCCGGATGCCTGCGAGCCAACCGCTACGCTACCGCCGCCCGCATCCGCCAACGCCGCCCCAGCCGCACTGGACGCAATTTTCTGGAAGTGCTGCTGCGCCTGACCGCCCAACTCGGCGCGCAGTTGCGACATATTCCGGCCCATCGCGAGTTGCCGCCCGTGCTCGTCGATGACCTTGAAGTTCATGAACAGATGCGGCGTCAGCGTTTCGAGCTTGAAGTCCGATTGCTTCATCGCGACCTGGGTCTGCTCGCGAATGTCCGCAATCAGCGATTCGAGCAAACCGCCCGCGCCGAAACGCGGACCACTATGCCGATCGACGAAACCCGCCGCGAACTCAGGCAGCGGCACGCAATGGCGCCGCAACTTCTGCGGCAACGATTTCAGCAGCAGTTGCGCCTTCTCTTTCAGCATGCCCGGAACGAGCCATTCGCAACGGCGCGCGTCGACCTGATTCAGCGCGTAGAGCGGCACCGCGAGCGTCACGCCATCGCGCGGCGAACCGGGTTCGAAGTGATACGTGAGCGCCATCTCGACGCCCGCCATCGTCGTGCGCTTCGGGAACAGGTCGGTCGTCACGCCGGCGGCTTCGTGCCGCATCAGATCGTCACGCGACAGATACAGCAGACGCAGCTTGTCCTCCGACTGGCCGCTCTTCCTGACCTCGTCGCGATACCAGCGCTCGAACGATGCGCCTGTGTAAATGCCCTGCGGCAACGCCTGATCGTAAAAGCCGAAAATCAGCTCGTCGTCGACCAGCACGTCCTGACGGCGCGACTTGTGTTCCAGTTGCTCGATATCGGCGAGCAGCTTGCGGTTGTGCGCGAAGAACGCAAGCTTCGTATCGAACTCGCCTTCCACCAGCGCACCGCGAATAAACAACTCGCGCGCCCGAGCCGGGTCCTGTTTGCCGAAGCTCACGCGCCGCCGGTGATAGATCGGCAAGCCGTACAGCACCGCGCGCTCGAACGCCGACACCTGTGCCGCGCGCTTTTCCCAATGCGGCTCGGACAATGACTTCTTCAGAAGATGCTCGCCGATCTTCTCGATCCATTCCGGTTCGATCTTCGCGATGCAACGTGCGTACAGACGGCTCGTCTCAACCAGTTCCGCGGCCATGACCCACTTCCCAGCCTTCTTCACCAGCGCCGAGCCAGGCCAAAGGTAGAACTTGATGCTGCGCGCGCCGAGAAAATACGGCTCGTCGTCGGCTTTCAAGCCGATGTTGCCGAGCAAGCCGGTCAACAATGCGAGGTGGATCTGCTCAAAGGTCGCTTCGGCCTCGTTCAGACGCCAGCCGTGCTCACGCACCACCGTGAGCAGTTGCGAGTGCACGTCGCGCCATTCACGCAGGCGCAGTTGCGACAGGAAGTTCTTGCGGCATTCGTCCTGCAACTGCCGGTTCGACTTCTTGTGCGCGATCGCTTCTTCAAACCAGTTCCAGATCTTCAGCCATTGCAGGAACTCGGAACGCTCGTCGGCGAACCGGCGATGTGCCTGGTCAGCTTGCTCCTGCGCTTCGATCGGCCGGTCACGCGGATCTTGCACCGACAATGCACTGGCGATGATCAACACTTCCCTCAACGCCTGCTGATCGCGCGCGGCGAGAATCATCCGGCCGACGCGCGGGTCGAGCGGCAAGCGCGCGAGTTCGCGGCCGAGCGGCGTGAGCTGGTTGTCATCGTCGACGGCGCCCAGTTCGTTGAGCAGTTGATAACCATCGGCGATGGCGCGGCCGGGTGGCGGCTCGATGAACGGAAAGGTTTCGATCGCAGTCAGATGCAGCGACTTCATCCGCAGAATCACCGACGCCAGCGACGAACGCAAAATCTCCGGATCGGTAAAGCGCACGCGGCCCTGGTAGTCGCTTTCCTCATACAGACGGATACACACGCCATCGGCAACACGGCCGCAGCGCCCTGCCCGCTGATTCGCGGCGGCCTGCGAGATCGACTCGACCTGCAACTGTTCGACCTTGTTGCGATACGAGTAGCGCTTCACACGCGCGAGCCCGGTATCGACCACATAGCGAATCCCCGGCACCGTCAGCGAGGTTTCGGCGACGTTGGTCGCGAGCACGATGCGGCGCGCGTTCGAGGTGCGGAACACGCGCTCCTGTTCGGCGGCGGACAAGCGCGCGAACAACGGCAGAATTTCCGTATGCGGCGGATGGTGCTTGCGCAGCGCTTCGGCGGCGTCGCGAATCTCGCGCTCGCCGGGCAGGAAGACCAGCACGTCCCCGGGACCTTCGCGGCACAGTTCGTCGACCGCATCGACGATCGCTTCCATCAGATCGCGATCCGTTTCGCGCTGGGTCTTCGGCCTTTCACGCGACGACGATGCAGAAGCGCCTTCCGCCGACTTCACCGCCGGACTGTCTTCCGCGACCGGCCGATAACGCATCTCGACCGGATAGAGCCGGCCACTCACTTCGATCACCGGCGCAGGCTTCTCGTCGCTGCCGAAATGACGCGCGAAGCGATCCGCGTCGATCGTCGCCGAGGTCACGATCAGCTTCAGATCGGGCCGTTTGACAAGGATTTCCTTCAGGTAGCCCAGCAGGAAATCGATGTTCAGGCTGCGCTCGTGCGCTTCGTCGATGATCAGCGTGTCGTAGGCCTGCAGCAGCGGATCGGTCTGCGTTTCGGCGAGCAGAATGCCGTCGGTCATGAGTTTGACCGACGCGCCCGGCGACAGATTGTCGGTAAAACGCACCTTGTAGCCGACCACCTCGCCGAACGGCGTGCCGAGTTCTTCGGCAATGCGGCGGCCCGTCGCCGAAGCCGCGATCCGGCGCGGTTGCGTGTGGCCAATCAGGCCCGTGCCGCCCGCGCCGAGACCACGACCGAGTTCAAGGCAGATTTTCGGCAACTGGGTTGTTTTACCCGAACCGGTCTCGCCGCACACGATCACGACCTGATTCTGCGCGATAGCGCGCGCGATCTCCTCGCGGCGGCCGGAGACCGGCAGCGCTTCGGGGAAGGTGATCGGCGGAATCGGGTTCGGTTCGACGACGCGTTGAACGCGCGGCGGGCGCGGTTCGCGGCGGGGCTGGCCGCCTTGAGCATCACCTGCTTGTGGTGATTTGCGCGCGGGCGCGCCCGCTTCGCGGCGCGCCTCACGCGGCGGATTATTTTTCTGCGCCGACGCTTGCGCGCCTTCCGCGGTGCGTCGCGGCTCGCGCGCCGTGCGCGGCGCGTTGCGGTTGGCGTCTGGCGCTTCGCGGCGCGCAGCGTCGCCAGGCTTCGCCTGATCGGCGGCCGGCGCCGCATTCTCGTTCGCCGTAGCGGGACTTTTGGGTACATTCGACATGGGGGCGCATTATAATCCCCGGCATGAATTCCCAAACCGACCTCGTCCCCGCGCCCGCGAGCGTTCCGGCCCCCGCCGGAGCAACGGAAGACCTCGCACAGCACGCGCAATTCGTCGACTGGATGCGCTCAGTCGCCCCTTACATCCATGCGTTCCGTAACAAGACGTTCGTCGTCGGTTTCGGCGGCGAGGTGGTGCATCAGGGGCTCCTGAATGCGCTCGTGTCCGATATCGCGCTGCTGCAGGCCATGGGCATCCAGATCGTACTGGTGCACGGCTCGCGGCCGCAGGTCGAAGAGCAGATGAGCCTGCACGGCGTGGAATCCGAGTTTTCGCACGGCATGCGCATTACCGACGCGCGTGCTTTGGAGTCCGCGAAAGAAGCGGCCGGCGAAGTGCGTCTGGATATCGAGGCGGCGATTAGTCAGGGCTTGCCGAACACGCCGATGGCGCACGCGCACATCAGCGTGGTGTCCGGCAACTTCGTGACGGCGCGCCCGGTCGGCATTCTGGACGGCGTCGATTTTGCCCACACCGGCGTGGTGCGTAAGATCGACGCGGATTCGATCCGCCATTCGCTCGCGAGCCGCAAGCTGGTGCTGCTGTCGCCGCTCGGCTTCTCGCCCACCGGCGAGGCATTCAATCTGTCGATGGAAGACGTCGCCTCGGCGGCGGCGATCGCGCTGCGCGCCGACAAGATCGTGTTCCTGACCGAGACGCCGGGCCTGATGGAAACCGGCGAAGACGGACCCGTACTGGTTCGCGAACTGTCGCTCGACGACGCCTACAAGCTGCATGAAAGCGGCGAAGTCACCGGCGACGCGGGTTTCTATCTGAAACATTCGATCCGCGCCTGCCGCGGCGGCGTGGCGCGGGCGCACATCATCCCCTACGCGCTCGACGGCAGCCTGCTGCTCGAACTGTTCCTGCACGATGGCGTGGGCACGATGATCTCGTACGAGAACCTCGAAAGCCTGCGCGAAGCCACGCCGGACGACGTCGGCGGCATTCTCTCCCTGATCGAGCCGCTCGAATCCGACGGTACGCTGGTGCGGCGCGGCCGCCACCAGATCGAACGGGACATCGACCATTTCTCGGTGATCGAGCACGATGGCGTGCTGTTTGGCTGCGCGGCGCTGTACCCGTACCCGCAGGAGCGCATCGGCGAAATGGCGTGCCTCACGGTCGCGCCGGAAGCGCAGGGCACCGGCGACGGCGAACGCCTGCTCAAGCGCATCGAACAACGCGCGCGGGCACGCGGCCTCACCCGCATTTTCGTGCTCACCACGCGCACCGAACACTGGTTCCTCAAGCGCGGCTTCGTCAAGGTCACGGTCGACGACCTGCCTGAAGACCGCCGCCGACTCTATAACTGGCAGCGCAAGTCGCTCGTGCTGATGAAACAGCTCTGAGCGTCCCCATATAAAGCGACTGCCCGCCCCCACATCGATTAAAGGAGAAGCACAGCATGACTCGTATGGTTCAATGCGCGAAGCTCGGCAAGGAAGCCGAAGGTCTCGATTTCCCGCCGCTACCGGGCGAACTCGGCAAGCGGATCTACGAAAGTATTTCGAAGGAAGCCTGGCAGGCCTGGTTGAAGCAGCAAACCATGCTGATCAACGAAAACCGCCTCAATATGGCCGACCCGCGCGCACGTCAGTATCTGATGAAGCAGACCGAAAAGTTCTTCTTCGGCGAAGGCGCGGATACGGCGCAGGGTTACGTGCCGCCGGCAGCCGAATAAGCGTTTTCGGCTACGCCCCAGTATTGGCGATCAGCCGTATGAAGAATCCGCGCCGCGTGCGCGGTTTTTTTTCGCCTGTCTGGTCGCGCCTTTCGCCGCTCGATACGGCACGTTTTCGTCGAACCTTGAGCCGCTCGATACACCGGCTTCCCGTTGCGCCTTTCACTACTGTCACTCCTTGGCAAAATTCACTAACCGGACCATTTCCGGCCATTTTTAAGCCTCCTTTCCATACCGCCGCAATCCGCTGGATTCCCCACCACGCAAGGGATTGACTGCCCTCCCCGGGCTTCTGAGCGCACACCTGGTTTGCACGATCCTCGGTCATCGTGCTATCATGTTCATCGTTCCAACAGCATTTCACCTTCATTCGCGTTCTCTCAAGCTGGCCCGTCGTGTCTTTTCCCGTACGCCGCCACGCTGAATTGGACAGTTTTTATACAAGAAGGCTTGTCGGTCGTTTCCCCGCCGGATCTCATCCCATGAGCGGCGATCCAGCGCCGGCCTTTTTCGTTTCGAGCCTTCCAGCGGCGCATGGGCCAGCTTTCAGCCACCCCAGCGTCCTCATGCATCTGCCCCCCTTCCACGGCCACGCAGATGCAACAGTCAGCACAATCTAGACGAGTGTTTTTTCGCGAATCGTTCGCGAGGCACGGGCGTTTTATTTTCTTTTTCGCGCCCACTTCTTTTGTCCTCGGGCGAAAGAGACGCCATCGCTCTGCTCGCGAAACTGCACTTCCCCAGCACCCGTGGCGGAACGTTCATGCGCATTTTCATGAGTTTCGTCGCAGTCATTGGAGTTTTCACCTTGACCGCTTCCAGCAACGGCTTCTGGCGACATCACAAAGAAGAACAACGCCTCTCACTCGACGACATTACCGTCGTCGACAAATCTCTCCTCAAGCGGGCCGTCGGCGCCATGGCGCTCGGCAACGCGATGGAATGGTTCGATTTCGGCGTGTACAGCTATATCGCTGTCACGCTCGGCCGAGTGTTCTTCCCGTCGGCGAGTCCGGCCGCCCAGTTGATCGCCACCTTCGGCACGTTTGCCGCGGCGTTCCTCGTGCGGCCGGTCGGCGGCATGGTGTTCGGGCCGCTGGGCGATCGCATCGGCCGTCAGCGCGTGCTGGCCATGACCATGATCATGATGGCGCTCGGCACCTTCGCGATCGGCCTGATTCCGAGCTACGCGACGATCGGCATTTTCGCGCCCGTGTTGCTGCTGGTCGCGCGCCTGGTGCAAGGCTTTTCGACGGGGGGCGAATACGGCGGCGCCGCCACCTTCATCGCCGAATTCTCGACGGACAAACGCCGCGGCTTCATGGGCAGCTTCCTCGAGTTCGGCACACTGATCGGCTATGTGCTCGGCGCAGGTACGGTCGCGGTCCTGACGGCAACGCTGTCGAACGACGCGCTGCTTTCCTGGGGCTGGCGCGTGCCGTTCCTGATCGCGGGGCCGCTGGGTCTGGTCGGTCTGTACATCCGGATGAAACTCGAAGAAACGCCCGCGTTCAAGAAGCAGGCAGAACAACGTGAAGCCGAAGACAAGGCGCTCCCGAAACAATCGTTCCGCGAGTTGCTCATGCAGCAATGGAAGCCGCTTCTGCTGTGCGTCGGCCTCGTGCTGATCTTCAACGTCACCGATTACATGGCGCTCTCGTATCTGCCGAGCTATCTGTCAGCCACGCTGCACTTCAACGAAACACATGGTCTCTTCCTCGTGCTGCTCGTGATGGTGCTGATGATGCCGATGACGCTGGCCGCCGGCCGTCTGTCCGACACGATCGGCCGCAAGCCGGTGATGCTGTTCGGTTGCGTGGGCCTGTTCGCGCTGTCGATTCCCGCGCTGCTGCTGATTCGCATGGGCACGGTGCTGCCCGTGTTCGGCGGCCTGATGATTCTCGGCGTGCTGCTGTCGTGCTTTACCGGCGTGATGCCGTCGGCGCTGCCGGCGCTGTTCCCGACGAAGATCCGTTATGGTGCGCTCGCGATCGGCTTCAACATTTCGGTGTCGCTGTTCGGCGGGACAACGCCGCTCGTGACAGCATGGCTGGTCAATAGCACCGGCAATCTGATGATGCCCGCGTACTACCTGATGGGCGCGTCGCTGATCGGGATCGTGTCGGTGTTCGCGTTGCGTGAAACGGCCCGCAAGCCGCTGCTCGGCTCGGGTCCGTGTGTCGCAACGCGTGCGGAAGCGCATGCGGTACTGCGCGGCGAGCGTGAGGCGGCGGAGATGGATGAAGGTTACGCTGCTGCGGCTACGGCGCGTGCCTGATCCTGGGTTGCGCGGTAGCTGGCCGCCCGAAGTCGTACCCGTAGCGCCCGCCGTAAGGGGCGAACGAGGCGGCGGCAAGCAATCACTGTAATTCGCGTTAGCGTGTCCGAAAACGGGCC
This sequence comes from Paraburkholderia sediminicola, assembly GCF_046026855.1. Taxonomy (GTDB): domain Bacteria; phylum Pseudomonadota; class Gammaproteobacteria; order Burkholderiales; family Burkholderiaceae; genus Paraburkholderia; species Paraburkholderia sediminicola_A. The sequence goes on from NZ_JAQQET010000003.1 coordinate 78,230, forward strand.
GGCAGATTTTTGCCGGCCCGTTTTTTATGTCACCAGAGAATCGAACGTCGCACTTGCATGCGCGCCTTCGATAATTAGCATGCCGGCGGAAATCGGCAGCTTGAACCGCCTCGGTCCGGCACTGCCTGGATTGACGAACAGCACACCGTCGCGCTCGCTGATCGCAGGCTTATGCGAGTGCCCCGTCACGACCACGTCGACGCCTTCACGACGCGGGTCGTCGCCCACGTCGGCGATGTCATGCACGACGAGGATCGTCACCTGTTGCACTGTGAGCTTGACGTGTGTCGGCAACGACGCGACCGGTTCTTCGATATCGTTATTGCCGCGCACGGCTGTGATTGGTGCGATCTGCGCAAGTGCATCGAGCACCGCCTGATTGCAGATATCGCCCGCGTGGATGATCGCATCGCAGCCTGCGAGGTACTGCAGGACTTCAGGGCGCACGAGGTTGTGCGTGTCGGAGATCAGACCGATCCGGGCGGCTGGGGGGCTTTGGGTACGCGAAGTCATGATGCCAGTATCTGCCAAACGGCCTCAGTCTGCCGACTGCTGTTCGGCAAGCTCCCGCGTCAAGGTCTGCACAGGCCGCTTCGCGCGAAGCAACATGCTTACGCTTCCATCAGGTGCTCGATGCGCCGGTCGGGCACCAGCCACCACGCCGCAGCCAGCGTATAGAGCGCAGCCGAGAGCCACGGCTGCACGAATGCCAGCACGATCCCCGCCAGATAGATGACGACCGAGACCTTGCCCTTGAAGTCGTTGCCGAGCGCTTTCGCGATCGTCGACTCCGTGCCGTGCTCGCGGATCAGCACGCGAGTCAGAATGAAATAGGCAATCGCCGACATGAACAGCACCGCGCCGTACAGCGCGGTCGGCCACGAAGCCAGATGGTTTTCGCCGACCCAATGCGTGACGGCCGGCAGCAACGACAGCCAGAACAACAGATGGAGATTGGCCCAGAGCACCGCGCCGTTGACCTTCTGGACGGCATGGAACATGTGATGATGATTGTTCCAGTAGATGCCGACGTAGATGAAACTCAGCACGTAGGCGCAGAACACCGGGATCACGGGGCGCAGCGCAGCGAGGTCGTAGCCTTCCGGCACCTTCAACTCGAGCACCATGATCGTGATGATGATGGCGATCACGCCATCGCTGAAAGCTTCGACGCGTCCCTTGCCCATCGTTTGGTTTCCTGGTCGTGCAGCGGCGGTTGAGAGGGAAATGCGCGTGTGCCGGGAACGTGGTCCTTGCGCGAGCACCGCGCGCAGCATGCCAGCATGCTTACGCTGGCAAGCCCGACGGCAATTATCGGCGATGACCACTCGATTTGTCGATGCGGGCGGTGGCTCATGAACGCGGACCACCGCGTCAATATCGGGCCGCCCAGCGCATCGCCGTGCGAGAAGAACACGCAAAACGCGATGACCTGCGTTGGCGGCGCACGGAGAAACCGCTACCAGGCGTATTTCACGCCTGCCATACCGGTCAGACGCTGGTAATCGCTGCCGCCAAAGGCCCACGCCACGCTACCCCAGGTTTGCCACCGATGAGCGAAGCGGTATTGCACCCCTGCCTTGATTTCCCCGGTGCTTTTCGCAATCCCATCGAGCGGAACGTTCACACCGTCCATCGCTACCGCATTTTTGCGGTTGGCGTACCACCAGTTGGCCTCGAACGACGCCTGAATCGTCTTGCCGCTATCTCTCGCAAAATCCCGATAGATGCGTGCGCCCAGGCGGGTCACGAGCCCACCTGAGCTGTTGTCCGCGACGTCAGTCCCGTTGACTTCCGTATGAGTGCCCGCACTGTAGTCGATGTAGATGAGTTGCCCCTGCGGCTCGACCACCCAATCATTACCGAACGGCTTCAGCGCGTAGCCCGCCTCAAGCGAACCGGTCCAGCTATGCGCGCTGTACTTTTCGCCTGGCAGCAGATCGCCCTCGACCCGGTTGTCGAAGTTGCCGTACTGGACCCAGCTGTCGACATAAGCGCCGAGCCGGTCCTTTTCGTTAGCGAACCATGTGGCGTAGGTGCCGACCGCGTAGCCGTTCACGGTGCCATGCGCATTGAAAGGGTTGCCGTCCGCGCTCGAGTTCGTACGCATGTTGCCGTAGGCGGTCATCACGCCCAGATGCAGACGGTCGCCGCTCTGCAACACGGACCATTGCGCTGCGTCGCCGCCCGCCTGTAGCACTTCCCCCTGCGTTCTCACAGTCAGCTGACCGCCAGCTGCGTCGCTACGCAAGCTCGTGCCCACAACGCGCGCCCATCCATCAGCAAGCCGGGCGCTGCCGTCGGGCTTATCAAGCTCGGCGAATTGAGGCTCACCTAAGCGGTCATGCAGCGTGTTCAGAAACATGGTTTGCGCCGCGTACTTGTTGCCAAGATAGACGCCCCCTTCAGGCCTCAGTAGTTTGGCCGGCGTGGGTGTCGGCATGGGCGTGGGCGTGGGTGTCGGCGTGGGCGTCGGCGTGGGCGTGGGTGTCGGCGTGGGTGTCGGCGTGGGTGTCGGCGTGGGCTGCTCGGAACGAAGGTACCACTGACCGTCGGCAGGATCGCTCACCCCGCCCTGAAACAGCCGGTATTCATAGGGGCCGGCTACCACGCGGCCATTGAGAGTAAATGCACCGCTCGCCGAGCGGCTCGGATCAGCCACCTGCACGACCTGGATGCCGTTCTGGTCGGTTACCGCCCCCGTGCCGCCTATGCGTTGAACGGTAATGCTGGTCGCACCGCCTGCTCCAACGGCAGTTGACTGGGCTGCCAGCGTATCGGTTTGAGAACTTGCGCCCCCTGCATTGAGCACGGTCTCGATCAGCAGCCGTCCACCGTTGGACGTGTACGTGCCGCCGATCACGGCCATGCGATCGCCAGCAAAGCCATTGACCATGGTAATCGTGCCACCGTTATCCAGATTGCCTGCGACGGTAAAAACGGCATCAGGGCCATTGGCCAGGGCCGGCAGCGCATTGCCCACGCCAATCAGCCCGTCGTTGACGACCGGACCCGTCACCTTCCCGTAGCCGCCGAATGCGCCCCCGGCCGCGATGTTGACCTGTCCGCCTCCTGCCAGTTCTGCGCCGGTGTGCGCGCTGTCGCCAATGACCAACGTGCCGCCGACAATATTCGTGTTACCGCTGTAAGTCTGCACACCATTGAGAACCACCTTGCCACTACCCGCTTGCGTAACCGATCCGGTCCCGCTGACGGTTCCGTCATAAACCAGGCTATCCGAACGATCGAATACCAGCGCGCCGTCATTGTTCACGTTGCCAGCGATGCTGCCGCCGGCACCGCCATTGCCGAGCTGCAGTGTGCCGGCGCTGATCGTCGTGGTGCCGGTGTAAGTGTTATTGCCGGTCAGGATCAAGGTGCCGGTGCCCGCCTGTTCCAGCGAACCTGTGCCGCTCACCGCGCCGCCGTAGGTCAGCGTATCGCTGCGGTTGAAAGCAAGCGCGCCATTGTCGGTTACATCACTGACGATGCTCCCGGCGGTGCCGCCATTGCCAACCTGGAGCGTGCCGGCGCTGATCGTCGTACCACCGGTATAGGTATTGTCCGCGGCAAGAATGACGGTACCCGAGCCGTGCTGATTCACGCTGCCAGTCCCGGAAATCACGCCCGGCAGGGTCACGGTATCGGAGCGATCGATGACAAACGTGCCGTTATCGGTCACGTTGCCCACGATGCTGCCGCTGGGGCCCCCGTTGCCGAGCTGCAGCGTGCCGGCGCCAATCACCGTGCCGCCGGTGTAGGTATTGTTGCCCGTCAGTGTCAAAACGCCTGCGCCCTGTTTGGCCAGGCTGCCGCCGGTTCCCGTCAGGCCTGTAGCGAGCGTGACGTCGTTGCCATTGGTATCGAAAACCCCGCCGTTCTGGCCCAGCGGATTCAGGCGGCCAGACACATCCGCAGCGACCCCGCTCGCCCACTGGAGACCTCCGCCATTGAGCGTGACATTTCCGGTCCCGAGATTGGACAGGTTCTGGAAGTTGACCAGTCCACCGGTCACTGTGGTGCCACCGCTATAGGTGTTCGCCGCTGTCAGCGCGAGCGTCCCAGTCCCAGCTTTGACCAACGTTCCGCCAGTCACTGCACCGCCTGCATTGCTCAGCGTGGAGCTCACCGTTGCGAGCGCATTGGCGCCGTCGATCTGGAACGTGTGCGTACCGCTATCGGACAAACGGATCTGCGCACCCGACACCGTCATGTTGCCACCGTCGGCATAGTTGCCGAGCGTGCCGTCGTTCCAGTTGATCGTCCGGGTTGCGCTACCCGCACCGGGTTGAATCGACAGGGCACGAAGCGTAGCGCCGCTGTTCAGGTTGACCGTGCCAGTTGCCGAGCCGGTGGTGCCGGAGAAGTCGCCGAGTGTCAGGCTCTGCGTCAATACGGTGCCGCCGGCAATCGTCAATGTTCCTTGGGCGGCACCGGCGCCAACCGTGGAACTGCGTTGGCCGAGAGTAACGGACGTGGCATTGAGTGTGCCGGCTCCCATGCTCAAACTGCCGATGGCCGATTGCGAGCCATATCCAGCTGAACCAATGAGCAGATTGCCTATCTTCGCGTCCAATGAACCTCGGCTCAGGTCCACAGTGCCATTGTTACCGGTGTAATTGCTTGATACGCCCACGGCGATATTCCAGGTGCCGACCGGACTGCTGCCATCGGTTCCCCGGAGCACGAGCGTCCCGCCGTTGCTCCCACTCTGGAAGGCCAGAGTACCGGTTGCCTGGCTGCTCCCGATCACAACCTGATCCGCGTTGATCGTATTGCTTTGCCCGAGCAGCACGGTTCCGGTGTTAGTTGAGAAATTGGACACGCTGCGATTGAAATCGCCCACGCCGAACGTGGCTGCCGTAATGGTGTTGCTGCCCGCCAGGGTCATGCTACCGCTCGTGTTACCCGACCCGCCCACTGCCGTTATCTGCCCGCTAACACTGAACGCTTGCGTCGCATTGCCGGAAATGAAATTACTCAGGCCCGACATATTTAACGTCTGCTGTGTGCCGTTAGCCGTTCCGCCGAGACGGAAGGGTCCGCCCGAATACACCAGCGTGCCGCCCACCCCATTGAGCGTGCCGGTGACATTATTGCTAACCAGCAGGCTGGTGACAGCGGTAGTCGAATTGCCTATGTCGACGGTCGAGTTTGTCGTGAATGAAATGGTTTGCGCCTGTGCTGTACTGACGGCCGCACTGACGCCAATTAACAGAATGCTGGCGCTAATGGGTCTGAGAAGAGGTTTGTCGCGAGATTCAGCGACGCCGCCGCGGCCAATTAGCCTGGTGGCGTGAGTGACGGTTTGACCGGTTTTATGGCTATCTTTCGGCCAGACGGCTTCAAATGCCATTTGCATAGAATCAGACGAGCGTTCATGTATGACACGGTGGATCCGATTCATTTATGTCCCTTCGATGATTGAAATTGTTTTCAAAGGCCACACAGATCAGGTCAAAACGGATTATTTCGATGAACGGCCTGTTAGCAAGAGGATACACGAGCCGTCACACGCCCGACACTCTGGAGGGAACGCGGATTGGAACCGGCTGAAAGCCTGAATCATGGAATCCACGGTGACCAGGCAATGAATTTGGAAAATAAGCTATCGGAAATTCTACTGCGGCACGGTAATGCCAAAAGTGGATATCGACTCGGGTTTCGTAATGCGTGGATACGCTAAATTCCCGAAAAAGTGATGTTAAGCATCAAACTAAAAATTGAAATCAATCCACAGCTTGTCCACAGCTTGAATAGCAGATTTGCTGTTGGAAAATAGTGTTCCAGGCGCGCGCGATTATCCCGCTTGCGCCTGTCCGCATACCCCAGATGCGCGCCGGTCATCGTAAAGGCGCATACGCAGCGCGCGGTCATTCCGCCATCTGTCAAGCAGCCAGGTGAACTGCAAACCATACCGTAGGCTCACTGCCGCTCGTTCATACTCGAGCACAAGATCGTGATGATGATGGCGATCACACCATCGCTGAAGCCGACCGCGTACACGTGCTTCACCTTATCAGCGCACCCCGCTCGTGCAACAACTGACGAAGAATGCTGCGATGGCACCGGCTTTCGTCCTCGCAGTAGCAACCGACGGAAAAGTGCGTCGTTTTTGACAATGTGGCAAGCAGATCCAACACCTTGCTGGCATCGCCACCATTCATTTCCGTCCGGAATTTTTTCGCAAACGTGGCCCACTCAGCGTCACTGGCGACCGCCTTTGCTTCCTTCACCAACTCCGCATCAGGCGACAGATTAGGCAGCCACACATCGTAGTAGTCGCGAGTGGCGAATTCCGTCCGGGGTACGCCGCGCGGCGGTCGCCGAACCGTACCGATACGCACCCCTTCGTCGGCCGCCCTCGGAGACCCTAGCTGGACGATGCTAATGCTCATGTTTTCCCCTGATGACTGATCGGCTGCTGCCGGATAGAACCACGAAGTCCTTACTCCGTGCAAGATCGCCGGATCGATAAGCGCGGCTCGCCAGTCGTTCTGTCGCTCCGTCATGCAGGCTCAACGCCTCTTGCCCTTCATGGCCTCGATTTCCATAGCCGCGTTCCGCTCTTCGCTGGCTTCAATCGGGTCCATCGACTCGTCGATCGAAGCCGCCGCACGTTCCGCGGCTGCTTTCGTTTCGTCGAAAACGGGATCGAATTCCTCGTCATCATCACCCGGGGGTTCCAGCATGTCTCGAAGCATGGCCGCCAGCTCTGGCGTGTCCCACTCCGCGCCCTGTTGCTTCTGCTTCTTGATGTAATGTCTGACTTCCGCGTCCTGTTCCGGGGTCAACGGAAGACCGTGAAAAGTGCTTTTAGGGTCGGCATTGATCATGATTTTGCTCCAGGATACGTCCCAGTTCGAGTGTAATCCCGTTATGGCGACGTGATCTCAGCGATTGGTCATTGCCCGGCAACCGGTTCGCAGCGCGTTTCGCCCACAGCACACGCCACGTCGCCCGGTTTACCGCCGGGTACGCCGTCTATTTCATCGGCTTGAGTCCATCGAGCAAAGTCGGCACCAGTTCGCTGATGGTTGGATGAATATGCATGGCGTACTGCAAGGTAGGATACGGCGCCCCGGCCGTCATGATGTCGATGAACGTGTGCAGCGCTTCGTCGCCTTCGATGCCATGGATCGCCGCGCCAAGAATCTGCCTGCTCTGCGCGTCGACCAGCACCTTCATGAAGCCGTCGGTCTCGCCGCGTTCGCGGGCGCGGCCTACCCGCGTCATCGGCATGGTGGCGATCAGCGCGTCGCGGTCGGCCTTGCGCACATCGGCTTCCGAGAGCCCGACGCGCGCGAGCGGCGGGTCGACGAACACCGCGTACGCCATGATTCGCGTGTCGACGCTGCGCGCGCCGCCATCGAGCAGATTGGCCGCGACGATATGGAAATCGTCGTAAGAGGTGTGAGTAAAGGCGCCGCGTCCGTTGATGTCGCCGATCGCCCAGATGCCCGGCACATTGGTGCGCAACTGACCGTCGACGGGAATCGTGCCGTGACGGTCCGTCGCGATGCCGGCGGCGTCGAGGCCGAGGTCGTCGGTATTCGGTTCGCGGCCGGTGGCGAACAGCAGGTGCGACGCCTCGAGCGCGGGAATGTTCTGCTCAAAGCCGATGCACACCTCGTTCTCGTGATGCGGATGCGGCTCGACCCGCGAGGGTTGCACGCCGAAGACAAACTCGACCCCTTCGCGCGCCAGCACCTTCTGCACGGAGTCGGCAAAGTCGGCATCCTCGCGCGTGAGCACGCGCTCGCCGCGCACCAGCACGGTCACCCGGCTGCCGAAGCGGCGAAATATCTGCGCGAATTCGAGCGCAATATAGCTGCCGCCGACAATCGCCAGATGGTCCGGCAATTCCGTGAGATCAAGCAGATTCGAGTTGGTGTAGTAGCGAATTCGCTCGAGCCCTTCGAGCGGCGGCACAACGGCGCGCGTGCCGGTATTGATGAAGATTTCGTCAGCGCTGAGCTCATCGAGCACTGCGCCGTCCGGGCCGCTGATGGTGAGCGTATGGGCGCCGGTGAAGCGCGCGTGGCCGTTGAAGACGGTGACGTTATCCGCGCCGCGCAGCCATTTCTCGACGCCGTCGCGCGATTGACCGATGATCCCGTCCTTGCGTGCCTTGACCGCTGCCAGATCGACGCTGACCGCGCCGCTCACCTGCACGCCCAACTCCGCGGCGTGGCGCGCCACGTGGGCCGCGCGGGCACTGGCCACATAAGACTTGGTCGGCGTGCAGCCGACATTCACACAGGTCCCGCCGAAGGCCGCGCGTTCGATGACCGCGGTTTTACGGCCGCTTTCACCAAGACGGACAGCAAGCGGCGCACCGCCTTGTCCCGTGCCGATCACGACTGCGTCGAAGTGCTGTGGCATGGCAGATCTCCCGAGGCTGGGGTGCTGGTCGTAGCATCTTACCCTCAGCGCCGCGTGTTGCCTTTGTCGCCCCTCCTCGTTGATTCTGCTGCGCTCCGTGAGCTCCGCGCGCCGGCGTGCGATCTGTTTTCGTCTCGCCGGGGGACCGGCGCCAGTCGATTGAATGAAAATCGCGCCCGATTGTGTTCAGGCGTGGCAGTGCACGGCGCAGATCAATTCGCGCGAGCGTTGCAGTGCGGCCTGCGCGCCGCGCGTCGCGACGACCCAGCCGACCTGGCCGAGGTTGAAATCCTGCGACACCATCACCTGCATGAGGGCGACCATCGGCAGGATCACCGATGGCCGATAAAGCTGGTTTTGAATCAGGGCTGGCATAACGGCTCCCATCGCGCGGGGCCGCTTCGGCGCAGCGCGGAATGTATATTCGATGGGAGAATTTTAGGGAAACAGGGGGCGCGGATAAATACCGGGAACGCGAAGGCACTTGTTTGCAAAACTGAACAATCAAGTCTGGATGCCCGCGGCAGAGGGGTCTGTTTGCTGGATTAACCCGCCCGGCGAAGTGGGTTTGCTACGCCAGCGCCTGCCTGCGGCCGTGGCCGGAAACGTCAGGGCAGTCATGACGCCCCGGCCAGCCCCATCTGAGCGTCACACAAACTACGCGCATAAGCACTCGCCCCAACCGGCCGGCTATAAAAATACCCCTGCTGCTTGTCGCAGGCGATCCCACGCAAAAACGCCGCCTGCTCGGCGGTCTCCACGCCTTCAGCCGTGACATTCATGCCTAGCGAATGGGCCATCGCCACCACCGCCTGGGTGATCGCGATCGAATCGCGATGATCCGGCAAGCCCGCGACGAAGGAACGATCGATCTTCAGGTTATGCAGCGGAAACCGCTTCAAATACGACAGCGACGAATAGCCGGTACCGAAATCGTCGACGGAAATCCGCACGCCCATCGCGCTCAACGCGCTCAGCATCGGCAATACGGCGTCGCTGTCGCTCATCAACAGCCGCTCGGTAATCTCGAGTTCCAGCGCCTCCGGCTCAAGCCCGGACTGCTCCAGACAACGCTCGATCCGCTCCACGAGCCCGTTTTTGAACTGGCGCGGCGACAGATTCACCGCGACGATCAACTCGGGCGCCAGCGTGCGCCGCCATTGCGCGACCTGCTCGCAGGCCCGCGCCAGCACCCAGGAACCGATCTCGACGATCAGGCCGGCGTCTTCGGCCACGGGGATGAATTCCACCGGCGAAACATTGCCCAATTCGGTGTTGTACCAGCGCAGCAGCGCTTCGGCGCCGATCGTGCGGCCGCACTGACTGTCGACGATCGGCTGATACACGAGGCTCAGTTCGTTGGTAGCGAGCGCACGCCGCAACGCCTGCTCGATCATGAAGCGGCGTTGCAGATGCTGATTCAGCTCGACCGTGAAGAACTGAAAATTGTTACGCCCGCATTGTTTCGCGTGGTACATCGCCGAGTCGGCATTGCGCATCAGCGTGGGCACGTCCTGGCCGTCTTCGGGAAACAGACTGATGCCGATCGACGCACCCATGTAGTACTCGTTGTCCGCCACCGCGAACGGCACCGCGATCATGTCGAGAATGCGCTGGGCGAGCGCGATCAGATGACCTGTGTTTTCGTAAGCGCAGACCACGATCACGAACTCGTCGCCGCCCACGCGCGCGAGCGTGTCGTTCCGCGCGACACACGCCGACAACCGCTCCGCCACGCTGCATAGAAGCGCATCCCCGGCCTCGTGACCGGCGGTGTCGTTGACCTTCTTGAAACCGTCCAGATCGACGAATAGCACGGCGACCCGCGCCAGCTCGCCCATCCCGGCCACCCCACCCGGCGCAAACAGATCGCGCATCCGCTCGGCCAGGTAGGCGCGGTTGTAGAGACCGGTGAGCGGATCGTGAGTGGCCAGAAACTTGAGCTGCCGTTGCGCCTCGCGCACCGGCCCGATGTCGGTAAACGAGATCAGCACCGAACCGGGTTCGCTGTCGCCCGGCTTGATGATCGGCACGACATTCTCAGTAATCCAGATGACCTCGCCGTCGGTCAGTTCCAGACCGATCGTGATGCCAAGCAAGGGTGTGCCGGTTGCAAGCACCTGAGCGGTCGGACGATCTGCGTCGGTGACGGCGGAGCCGTCCTCGTGATACGCGCGCACCATGACCGTCAGAATGTCCTGGCCGATCAGATCGGTGCTCGCCCGCAGAATGCGTTGCGCACTCGGATTGCAGGCCAGCACCACGCCCTCGCGCGACTGCACGACGATGCCTTCGTTGAGATGGTCGACGACCAGCCGGTGATGCTCCTCGCTGTGCGCGAGGCGTTGCGCCATAACGTCCTGATGAACGGCGAGACCGACACTGTGGCTGATGTCGTGGAGCATCGCCTCTTCTTCGGCGCTCGGCCGGCGCGACGTGCGATGGTAGACCGCGAACGCGCCCAGCACCGTGCCGGCATCGTTTTCAAATGGCATCGACCAGCACGCGCGCAAGCCGATCGGCAACGCAAGGTGCCGGAAATCGGCCCACAGCGGATCGGTTTCGATATCTTCGACGGCGACCATGCGCCGCTCGTACATCGCGGTGCCGCAGGACCCTACCCCTGGGCCAATCGCGGCACCGTCGATCGCGGCGCTGAAGTGCGCCGGCAGCGAAGGCGCGCCACCCACTCTCGCGTGCACGCCGTCGGCATCCAGCAACAGGATCGAACAGGACGCACCGTCGCCGAGCAGCGCTTCCGCGCGGCGGCATACTTCATCGAGCAATTCCGGCAGCGGGGTATTGCGGGTAATCAGCCGCAATACCGTACGCTCCGACGCCAGCACACCCTCGGCCAGATTTGGCCGGTAGCGGGTGCCCTCAGGCGTTGCTCCCATCGTCGTATCTGACGTCGCATCGCGTGTCATTTGTGCGCCCCCTAACCCCACATCGGCAAGTTAGTGTACGCGGCGCACCGGGGTTTACGCGAGACCGGCGCATTTTAATCGCGATGCATAGGGCGAAGTGCACGGCCGTCCAGCTATCTATTCAGCCAATGAAGCGACAGCACCATTAATACGGCGAATCCCACGATTGCACCGGCCGTCAGCGCGAGCCCTGTCAGGTGGGCGGCCAGCGCCACCCGGGCATCGAGCGGCGCTGACGGAGAAGAGGCCGCCAGCGTCGCTGTCGAACCGGTTTCGCTCATCCTGCTGTTAGACACACCGCCCGCTCATGAGCGGGCGCTGGCGGAGACTACCGATGCGCCGGAACGCCGGCTCAAGCTCGGCATCAGCGACCACGTGGCGGGGCCCAATCTGCCGGCGCTGCTGGGACGGCTCGCGGCTTACGATCCGTTGCTCGTCATCGAGGTACGCATTGCTGCGTCACGCGATGTACTTGCCTGGTTCGAGCGGGGTGAAATCGACGCGGCGATCGGCCGTCGCGAGGGTGATCGCCGCGATGGGCAACTGCTGGCGGAGGAGCGGCTAGGCTGGTTCGCGGCGCCGGGCTGGCAACATCGCGAGGGGCAGCCGCTGAAGCTGGCGACGCTCGCCGCGCCGTGTGGGATTCGGGCGATTGCCACAGACGCGCTCGATGCTGCCGGGATTACGTGGACCGAGGTGTTCGTCGGCGGCGGCGTGATGGCCGTTGGCGTGGCAGTGAGCGCCGGGCTCGCCGTGGCCGCGCTGGCGCAGCGCGTGGCGCCGGCGGGAACGGTCGAGGTCGGCGAGCAACTCGGCTTGCCGCCGCTGCCAAACTCGAAAGTGGTGCTGCATACGCGGCTTAGCGACCCGCGCTCGCAGGAAACCTTGCGCGCGGTTAGTTCGGCGTTTTTGAACGCGGCGTACTGAAGAGGAGCGACGGCTCGGCGTGTCCCCAACGTGAGGACGGCGACGAAGCTAGAGCGGGCGCGTCAGGCGGGTTCCGCACGCGCCTCGCGGCGCTGCGAAACCCGAATCAGGCGCAGGCTCTGGCGAGTCGAGGTGCCTTATCCTGCCCCTGCCCCCTCGCCACCGGTGCCGTTATGCGGATTAGCCACGCTGATCCGGTGGCCGGTTACCTCCGCCTCCACCGCCGTCTTTTCCGCCACCCGGGGGTCTGCCACCGCCACCTTGCGGGCGGCCACCACCATTGCCACCCGGCGGGCGGCCTCCTGCATTGCCATTACCACCCGGTGGCCTGCCTCCAGCGTTACCCGGCGGCTGGCCACCTGGCGGACGGCCACCCGCGCTCCCTGGCTGTCCTCCTGGTGGGCGTCCTCCTGCATTACCCGGTTGACCTCCTGGCGGTCGTCCTCCCGCGTTCCCTGGCTGACCTCCTGGTGGGCGTCCTCCCGCGTTACCCGGTTGACCTCCTGGCGGTCGTCCACCTGCGTTACCCGGTGGCGGACGCCCACCCACATTCCCCGGCGGACGGCCCCCTGGTGGCCGTCCGGCACCGGGTCTCGGCGGTCGCGGGGGCGGATGATGCGCCCAGCGCGATTGCTGGCCGTACCACGGCCGGCCCCGATAATAATTGCCCCAGTAGGCGCCGATCGAGAACGTCACGATCGGCAGCCCGATCACCGTGCCGTAGTTCATCACCGGCACATTGCTGCCCTGATAGGGATAGCTGAGCCGCCCCGCATAGACCCAACCGCGCAGATTCGGAGCAGCGACGTCACACCATTCGTAATTGCTGATGCAACCCATCACGCTAACCGGCACGCCACCTGGCAACTGCGTCACGACCGGGTAATCCGAAGCAGGCCCGGCACGCACATTGACCGTGCTGTTCGTGTAAGCCTGCGATTGCGCAGAAGCCACTGCTGGCAGTGACAGCAAGCCGACCGCCACGTACATACATCGAACGAGGTGCTGTTTCATTTTTTTCTCCCGTTTTTACGTCCCGCGTTTGCGTGCCTGCCGCTATGGCCCGCATGTGTGCCCATCTGCATGCACGTGGGAATGCGTCGGGCCAGGCCCGTCGCCTCAAGCGGTGTCGCGGCCAGGGTGCCTACTCATCCGCACCTGCAATGCACATGCCTGAAACCGCCCGGCAAATGCCTACGGGCTTGCCCTACCCATTCCAGTGCCGCCTCGCACAAAGCAAGATTTGGTAATCACCCAGCCGAACTCACGCTGTTTTCGGGCGTCTGCGTTCCGGCAACTCGGCCGATCATCCATTGCATGAAAAACCCTTGCACTGGCGGGACCACCATGAAAATTTTTCGCCCCATCCTTGTCGCCGCACTGATGCTCACGCATCTACCCGCTCACGCTACCAGCTTCGACTGCCATCGGGGACGCTCGCTCACCGAACGGATGATCTGCAACGACCCCGCGCTCTCGAAGCTCGATGACACACTGGGACAACTGTACTGGAAAGCACGGCGGCGCGTCATTAACCGTCGCGCCTTCCTCACCGATAGCGACAGCAAGTGGGCGTGGCGGGAAGCGAATTGCCGCGATGAGGCATGCCTGGGGACGTGGTATACGACGCGGATCGAAGAACTGCAACGGCTGATCGAAAGCATGCAGATGGAAACGCCAGATGCGCCGGCCAAACCGGACACTCAACGTAAGGCCGTGATGCCCGCGCTACAACAAATCGAAACGGCGATGCTTCAATGCACCGCCGCGAATCCCGGGATCGTTGTGAATGACCAGTGCTCCACTGTGATCAAGCAGAACAACAGTCAGTGGAAATATAAGCCGCACGGCGGCGACTGGTTCTGTGGCCTCGCCATGCTCGCGCCAGTGGAGGCCGGCCCGGCACGGTGAGATTGGGGGTTTTGTGTTTGCCTGCGGTGTTGGACTTTACTTTTCATGCTTTGCACGCCGCAGGCGAAGAGACGTCAGTGATGCGGAGATAAAGCGCTACCTTCCGCTCCAGAATCTCCGCTGAACCGCCATCACCTCGCCCTCCACCTCGACCACCGGACCGATCACCTCAACGGGTTTCTGGCAATGGTCGAACACATAGCGGCAGTCCACGCTCATGGTCGGATTCTCGGCATGATCGCCGGTCGCCTCCAGCAAGCGCTTCTCAGTCATGCCAAACACGACGCGGCCGATGTTGGCCCAATACATCGTGCCGGCACACATGCAGCAGGGCTCGACTGACGTGTACAACGTACAACTCCACAAATACTCCGGCGTGAAATTCAACGCCGCCACGCGAGCCAGCACCGACTCGGCATGATTCACCGTGTCGACGTTGCCCTGCTCCATCAACACGGTCTCCTGATCCGGGCCGACCAGCACGGCGCCGAACGGGTGGTGCCCCAGCAATGTCGCCCGCTCGGCCACCCGGCTCGAATGCCGTAGATGCCGCACAATCTGCTCGTGCGTCGGCGTTAAACCCTGCGGCGGATAGGTCGCCGCCACTCCAGCAGCATCGGCACCGGTCGGGACGGTAAGGCTCACGTGCAATCTCCTTGAATAATAGTTAGGCAAACCAATCAATTCGTTACTTCGGCAGCGAACCGTCCACGCCCTGCACGAACCAGTTCAAACGCAGTAGTTCCGCATCGCTCAACGACTTGCCGGCAGCAACCTTCACCACGCCGGACTGATCCGCGATCGGACCGGCAAACGGGTTGAACTTGCCCGAGATGATGTCGTCACGCTTCTGGTTCAACGCCTTTTGCGCCACCGGCGACACCGCGTCCGTGTTGATGTTGGCCAGATCGATCGCCTTCTCTTTCAGCCCCCACCATACCGGCGAATTGTTCCAGGTACCCGACATCACCTGCTGCACCAGATGCGTGTAATACACGCCCCAGTTGCTCACGCATGCGCCCAACTGTGCATTCGGTCCGAACTTCTTCATGTCGGAATCCCAGCCGAACGCATGCACTTTTTTCTGTTCGGCCGTCTGCATGGTCGCAGTCGAATCGGTGTTCTGGATCAGCACGTCAGCGCCCTGGCCGATCAGCGTCTCGGCGGCCTGCTTTTCGCGGCCCGGGTCGAACCAGCTGTTGATCCACACGACCTTCACCCGCGCATTCGGGTTGACCGAGCGCGCGCCCATCGTGAACGCGTTGATGTTGCGCACCACCTCCGGCACCGGCACCGAGCCGACAAAGCCGAGCGTGTTGGACTTCGTCGTATAACCGGCGACCAGACCGGCCAGGTAGGCGCTCTGGTACGTGCGCACGTCATAGGTGGCGAAGTTGGCGGCCTTCTTGTAGCCGGTCGCATGTTCGAACACGGCGTCCGGGAAGTCCTTGGCGACTTTCAGCTCGAAATCCTGGAAACCGAAGCTCGAACCAACCACGATCTTGTTGCCCTTGGACGCCAGATCGCGAAACACGCGCTCCGAATCGGCCGACTCCGGCACGTTCTCGACGCGTGTCACCTTGATCTTGTCACCGAATTTCGCCTCAACCTCTTTCACACCCTGCTCGTGCGCGTAGGTCCAACCGGCATCGCCCGGATTACCGAGGTAGACGAAGGCGATACCGAGCGGCTGCGCGGTCGCTGCGGCTGCGGTCGCGGCGCTGAACGCCAGAGTCGCGCCGAGTACTGCGGCGAGAGCAGTCCGGACGGTTTTGATGCGCAATGAGTGATGCAGCGCTCGCGCCAACTTTGTTTTCATGAATTCTCCGAAGATGGTTTCAAGGTGAGGTGCCTGCCACAGCGCTCGCTCGGGACACGCCCGGGCACGGCTCCAGCATAGAGGGCCATATTCGAAGGTCAATTTCAGCGGAAAAATTATTATTCGTTATCCCGCCCATAACGAATCCGGTATTTTGGTGCCCAGGAACCGTGATCGATATCTTCGAAGGAGTACATCGGCAACGTGGTACGGCAGGCGCGCACCGCATCCGGATGCTGAAGGCGCAGCCGTCTTCCTCGCGCCGGATTCATCTGCTACGCGCATTTGCAACTCAATGAACCTGGGGCGGCGGGTCTGCCGGCTCTTCGTCAGGCGCGTCGCCCTCGCCGAACAAGTCCGCGCACAAAGCCTGGCCGGTCTCGCTCAAGCGCGCCGTGCCCGTGCCTTCCTCGTTGAACGTGGTGTCCACCAGACCGCCGTCGACGAGTGCCGTCAACTGTCGCCGCAAGCCGCTCATCGGCACATCCGCCTGCCTGGAAAGTTTGGCGAGCGACCACGCGCCGCCAGGCGTTTCCTGACACGCGCGCCACAACTGCGTCAGGATGGCGACCAGTACCGGATCGAGTTCGTCGTCTTCCATTGTGAATGTCTCCTCGCTTTTCCCATGCCCTGCCAGGCGCCATCAAGCCATGTGCGCCACTAGTTCGCCCAGCGTCTTCAATGCCGCCTCGGTCTGCGCCGTCCACGGATAGCTGTAATTAAGCCGGATGAAGTGGCGAAAGTCGTCGCGCATCGAAAACATCATGCCCGGCCCGATCGTGATGCTGCGCGCGAGCGCCGCCTCATAGAGCCGCATCGAATCGACACGTTCAGGCAACTCCACCCACAGCACGTAACCGCCTTGCGGCGTCGACATGCGCGTGCCCGCCGGGAAAAACCGCTGCACCATCGCCGTCATGATGCTCGCCTGCTGGCGGTAGAGCTTGCGCACGTGGCGCAGATGCCGGTCGTAGCCATCCTGCCGGAGGTAATCGGCGACGGCGACTTGCGGCACCGAGGGCGTGGTCAGCGTGTTGAGAAACTTCAGCTTCTCGACCTGCGCGCGGTAGCGCCCCGGCATCGCCCAGCCGATCCGGTACGACGCGGTCAGGCTTTTCGAAAACGACGCGCAATGCAGCACCAGCCCCCTGGTGTCGTAGTTCTTCAAGGTCGATGGCCGCGCCTCGCCAAAGTACAGCTCCTGATAGACATCGTTCTCGATGGCAGGAATCTCGTGCGCGGCGAGCAGTTCGACCAGTTGCTGCTTGCGCGCGTCCGGCATCTGGAAACCGAGCGGATTCTGGAAGTTCGGCATCACCATGCACGCGGCGATCTTCTGTCTGGCGATGACCTGGGCCAACGCCTCGATATCGATGCCATGGACCGGATGCGTCGCCACTTCGATGGCGCGCATGCCGAGACGCTCGATGGCGTGCAGCATCGCGTAGTAGGTCGGCGACTCGACGGCGACTGTGTCGCCCGGTTTGGCGACCGCCTGCAAGCTGAGGTTGATCGCCTCGGTCGCGCCGAGCGTGATGATGATTTCGTCGGGATCCACGGGCACGCCGTTCTCGGCATAGCGCCGCGCGATCTGGCGGATCAGCTCGGGATTGCCGGGCGGCAAGTCGTCGATCAGGTTCCAGCTCGCATGGCGCCGGGCAATCGCGTTCGCGTACTGGTTGATGCGCCGCCACGGGAACAGCGACGGATCGGGATAAGGCGAGCCGAGCGGCACGGCGTCGTGCGCGCGGATGCTGCGCAGGGTCGACAGCACGAGGCGGCTTACGTCGACCGCGGCGGCCACTGGCGGTGTTTGGGGCGCAGGCTGGCGGCTTAGACGCGGCTCGTCGAACGTCGCGGCCGTCGCCGCCGCGTCACGCACGAAATACCCCGACTGCGGACGGGTCTCGACAATCCCCCGGCTCTCCAGCAACGCATACGCGTGCAACACGGTCTTGATGCTGACACCGTGCTGCTGGCTCGCCTGCCGCACCGACGGAATCCGCTCGCCCGCCGCGAAAACGCCGCGGCGCACGGCTTCGGTCATTTCATCGGCGAGTTTTTCGTACAGTTTCAAGGACCTGGCTCAAACGAACACGTGGGCGGGAACGTCAGTCTATGACAAATCCCTGCAACTGTACTCCTCCGCTTTCCGATTTTCTGTATGCTGCGCTGCTTTTGGAACACAGTAGGCTTCCACGCATCGGCATAAAAGCCTCGTCCAAGCCACATCCTGCGGCAAGATCATGAAGAAACCCGAAGCTCGCATCGAACCGTACACGCACCCCGCCGCCGGTTGGGGCGCGCTCAAATACGTCGCCCTCAACCTGCTCAAGGAAAAGGTGACGGGCGGCGACTACCGCATGCTGCTCAAACAGAATCAGCCGGACGGGTTCGACTGCCCGGGTTGCGCGTGGCCGGATCGCGAACATGCGTCCACCTTCGAGTTCTGCGAAAACGGCGTCAAGGCCGTGGCCGCCGAGGCGACCAGCAAGCGCGTGACGCCGGCGTTCTTCGAGCAACATACGGTCGAAGAACTGATGGCGCAGTCGGATTTCGAGTTGGAACAACACGGCCGCCTGACCGATCCGCTCGTCTACGACGCTGTGCGCGACCGTTACGTGCCGATCGGCTGGGACGAAGCCTTCGACCTGATCGCGGATCACCTGCTGCGGCTCGACAATCCCGACAGCGCCGCCTTCTATACCTCGGGCCGCGCCAGCAACGAAGCCGCGTTCCTGTATCAGTTGTTTGTGCGCATGTACGGCACCAACAATTTTCCCGATTGCTCGAACATGTGCCACGAAGCGACCAGCCGCGGCTTGCCGCATACGGTCGGCATCGGCAAGGGCACGGTCACGCTCGACGACTTCGAACACGCCGATACGCTCCTGATCTTCGGCCAGAATCCGGCCACCAACCATCCGCGCATGCTCGGCGAACTACGCGAGTGCGCGAAGCGCGGCGCGACCATCGTGTCGATCAATCCGCTGAAGGAGCGAGGCCTTGAGCGCTTTGCAAGCCCACAGCACCCGGTGGAAATGATCACGATGGGTAGCACGAAGATCAGCTCCGTGTTCATCCGGCCGAAAGTCGGCGGCGATTTCGCCTTGATCAAGGGCGTCGCCAAACGCGTGATCGAACTCGACGACGAAGCGTTGGCCTCAGGTTTGGAACGCGTGCTCGACGTCGCATTCATCGCCGAACACACGGTCGGTTTCGATGCGTTCACCGACGATTTGCGTGCCGAAAGCTGGGACATGATCGTCGCCGAATCGGGTGTGCCGTTTGAAGACGTGCTGAAGCTCGCCGACATCTACGTGAAGGGCCGCGCCGTGATTTCGACGTGGGGCATGGGTCTCACGCAACACAAGAACTCGGTGCCGACGGTGCAGATCCTGTCGAACCTGATGATGATGCGCGGCAATATCGGCCGCCGCGGCGCGGGCTTGTGCCCGGTACGCGGGCACTCGAATGTGCAGGGCGATCGCACGGTCGGCATCGAAGAAAGACCGACTCAGGAGTTTCTCAACCGGCTCGGCGAAGTCTATGATTTCGAGCCGCCGCGCGAGCATGGCCTCGACGTCGTCAACACGATCCAGGCGATGCTCGACGGCAAGGTGAAGGTGTTCATCGGGCTTGGCGGCAACTTCTCGATCGCGACGCCGGACACACCGCGCACGTGGGAAGCGATGCGCTCGTGCGAGTTGACCGTGCACATCACGACCAAGCTGAACCGCAGCCATCTCGTGCATGGCCGCGACGCGCTGATTCTGCCGACACTCGGCCGCACCGAGATCGATCTGCAGAATGGTGTGGCGCAAGGCGTGAGCGTCGAAGATTCGATGAGCATGGTGCACATCTCGTACGGCATGAACAAGCCGGCCTCGGAAAATCTTTTGTCCGAGATTGCGATCGTCGCGCGGATGGCACGCGCCACGCTCGGCAGCGACAAGGTCGACTGGCTCGCACAGACGGCCGACTACGCGTTGATTCGCGACGGCATCGCGAAAGTGATCGATGGCTTCCACGATTACAACGAGCGCCTGAAGCACCCGGGCGGTTTTCACCTCGGCGTCGCCTCGCGCGATCGCATCTGGAAAACGCCGAGCGGCAAAGCGCAATTCCTGGTGCATGCGATTGATATCGACACGCCGATTCATCAGGCACGCGCAGAGCATGGCGAGCGGTTGATGACCTTGATGACGACACGTTCACACGACCAGTACAACACGACGATCTACGGCCTCGACGACCGTTATCGCGGCGTGTATGGACAGCGGCGCGTGCTGTTCGTCAACAAGGACGATCTCGCGATGCTCGGCTTCGTTGCGGGCCAGCGCGTGGATATCACGAGCGTGTGGGCCGATGGGATCGAGCGTCACGCGGCTGGGTTCCTGCTAGTGGAGTACGACATTCCGCGCGGGTGTCTCGGCGCTTACTATCCGGAGACGAATCCGCTGGTGCCGCTCTCGTCGATCGCCGATGGCGCGGGGACGCCGACTTCGAAGTCGATTCCGGTGTTGCTGACGGCGTCGGTGATGGAGGCGGTGGAGGCGGCTGCTGCGTGAGGGGTCTTGCGTCACAGTTGGCGGGTGCCGCCCGAAGCTCCGCACCTGATTCACGTTGGCCCCCTCAGCCTCAAATGGCAGCGTTGAATGCTGGCAAAAGCCCCATTCTATCCAGCGCGTGTCCGAATTCAGCAAGCCGCTTTTCCCGATATGCGGGCACATCAACGTCCGCATAATCGTAGAAACCGCGCCCATTGCGCAGTCCGTCACGGCCTTCGCGCATGTTGTCGCTGACGATTTTCGCCGGCAGAAAGCGCGGATCGATTGCGCGTGCGAGATAGTGCGACGCATAGTTCAAGATGTCGCAACCGCCCCAGTCGATGAATTCCAGCAGACCCAGAACCGAGAAACGCAGGCCGAAGCCCGTACGGATAGCGATGTCGATATCTTCCGCGCTGGCGACACCCTCCTCGACCATGCGCGCGGCTTCGTTCATCGCGAGCGCCTGAATGCGCGGCACGATGTAACCGGCAGACGGCGCACACACCACCGGTACCTTGCCAACCCTGCGCAGCAACGCCACAACGCGCTGCACGGCCGCCTCACTCGTCACGTCGCTGCGGCTCACCTCGACGAGCGGCATCAGATGGGCGGGGTTGAGCCAGTGCGCGTTGAGCACCCGCTGCGGATGAGCGACGATCTGCTGCAGTTCGGTCACGAGAAAAGTGGACGTGGTCGACGCAATCAGCACCTCAGCGCCCACGTGTTCACACAACCATGCGAATGCGGTCTGCTTGGCCTCCATGACTTCCGGCACGGCTTCGAAGACGATCTCGCCCGCAGCAAGCCCGGCGCGCGCTCGCTCGCGATCCACGATGCCGATGCGAGCCATCGCCTCGGCCGCCTGCGGATCCGTGATACGGCCGACGCTCACCTGCGTTTGCAACTGCCGCGCGATGTCGCCTCGCGCTGCCGCGGCGAATGCAATACGGGCCACTGCGTCGCGATCCTTGAAATCGATCAGGGTGACGTGCAACCCCGCGTACGCGAACGCAAGCGCGATGCCTTGGCCCATGCGTCCCGCGCCAAGGATATGGACATGCTGGATAGCAGCGGCCGCACTCATTGCGCAAAGCCTCGTTCAAGCAGGGCCGTCATCGCTTCTCGCGAAAGCGAAGCGATGCCCAATTGCTCCAGCGTACGGCCTTCGCCATACAGATCGCGTTCCGACACCGCACTCGCCACATTCAGCAAGCCTTCGGCCACGGGTGTCGGCACGCCGGCCCACCGTCCAGCCGAGACGAGAAACGACAGGCCGAGCCGCGTGTCCTCCAGCATGTAGCGGTGCGTCTTCAGATCGATGTCCTCGCGCCAGTCGCCACTGTCGGTCAGCTTGCCGTGCGCGCCTCGACCGTACATCCACTCATCGCCCTCGCTGGCGTAGTGGTCTGCGAGCGGAAAGTGCGGCGCGCCGTAGCCGAGCGCTTCGCGAACCGCGATACGTTCGGCATCGAGCGCACTCGTCACGCGGCGGATCGAAGGCTGGGTGCCTTCGTTGTGAATGTCCCAGGCGTCGAAATGTTCGAGCGGCCCCGCATTCATCATGATCAGCGGCGGGTGAATCACCGGCCCTGCGTTCATCAACGCGCCACTCAGCGCATCCTCGATGGGTTCGACCGACGGATAGCCATCCTGGAGCACGGGGAACGCCCAGCCGGAAAACCGCGCGGGGAACACGCCGGTCGGCAATCGGGTTGCATAGGCGCTCACCACGACGTTGTCTTCACCGTGCTTGCGAGCCAGATACGGCAACGTGCCTGTTTCGGCGAATGCCACCTTGCTGGTGTTGCCGGCCTCGTGCATCGCCTTCGCGAACACATAGCTGCCGAACGTGCCCGGCGGCAGGAAGACGACCTGATCGTCCGCGAGGCATGGCGCGAGTTGCGCCGCCAGCGCTTCGTGCGTTGTGGACGGCAACGGGATAACGACTAACCGTGCGCCCTGTACCGCCTCAGCGAGGTCGTCGACGAGGCGCACTGCGCCCTGCGCCTCGCCAAGCGGCACACGCCGTTCGCCCCGAAAATCCTTCACATTCAACGCGCCAATTTCGCGCAGTCGCGCCGCGGCGCTCGTGTCGCGTCGCCACCACGTCACCCGGTGGCCCTTTTCCAACAGGTCGATCACGGCCGCATAGCAGCCGTGGCCGCCGCCCAGTACGCTGACATTCATCACAGTTCTCCTTGTTCGATGGCTGCCAGAGTACGTGCCCACCCGCACAAAAACGCTTCACGCCGCGCAATCCGCATTCAAATCCGGCAACTCGATGCTGCGCACCAGGACGCGCGATGAACAATTCGCCATCCGGGTCGCCCCGTTCTTGCGCGAACAATATGGTCATCGCATCATGAGCGCGCTACCTACTGCACGGCTCGAGGCCACGAATGGACATCGCGATTTCACGCAAGACCCGTAACCGGCTTATCGCTTCGCACGCGCGTGAGGACATCGAACGGGAGGTGTCGCAGGTGCTGTGCCCACACAGAATGGAAGTCGCGGATCGCGGACCGCTCAACGCGGAGTTGTACCGTGTCGCCCTCTATCAGGCGACGCTTCTGGAACTCCACTACGGCAGCGAAACGCACATCGACGCGGGCGATATTGGGGATCACTATCTGTTTCGCACCACGCTAAGCGGTCAATGCGCGCTGGAATCCGGCAGCGAGCGCGTCTCGTTGCGCGCGGGTGGTCTGAGCGTGTCGTCGCCTGCGCGTGTGAGCCGCATCGTCACAGATCGCGAATGCCGCAACCTGCTGCTGCGTATCGACCGGCAGGCACTTGAAGTCAAGCTCGCCGAGATGCTCAACGACAGCGTCAGACAGCCGCTGGTGTTCGACCTCGCGGTGGACGGCGCACATACCGGCACGACGGTCTTTTTTTCGACGCTGCGTTACCTGTGCGATCTCTGCGACCAGTTCGACACGCCGGCACATGAACGGATTTTTGGCCGGGATCTCACGCAGTGGCTGATGACGGTGCTGCTCAGCCAGCTTCCTCACTCATACAGCGCGGCGCTTGCGAAAGAATCCTCCGCGCCGCTGCCGGCCCACGTGCGCCGCGCGCGCGACTATATCCACGCGCACCTCGACGAATCGCTCCGCATGGACACGCTGGCGCGTGCAGCCGGCGTATCGGCGCGCACGCTGCAAAACGGCTTCAGCCAGTTTCTCAATACGTCGCCGGGTGGCTATGTCCGCGAACGACGGCTCGAGGCAGTCCATCGCGCACTCCAGGCCGGGCCGGAACGATCGGTGACCGACATCCTTATTGAACATGGCGTGAACAGCTTTGGGCATTTCGCGAAGGCTTATGCGCGACGCTTCGGCTGTCTGCCATCGGCAACCGCGAAGCGCCGGATGTGCAACTGACCCGGTGTTCGCAAAACGCCTAACGACCTCATGCCAACCAATCCCCCTGCCCCCTCTGACGTCACGCCGCCTGCGCACGACCTACGAGCCTTCATGGATGCCGGCGACGCGCCGCGCGTGCAGGATCTCGACCTCAACCTGCTGAAAGCGTTTCACGCGGTACACGTCGAGAAGAACGTCGGGCGCGCGGCGTTACGCCTGGGTGTGACGCAGCCGTCCGTCAGCCATGCGTTGAGCCGCCTGCGGCTTGTGTTTCGTGACGCGCTGTTCGTGCGCACACCCGGCGGTGTCGAAGCAACGCCGCGTGCGCAGCGCCTGGCGGGCTCGATCGACCGCGTCCTGCGCATCCTCCAGGACATGCTCGATGAAGGCGCGCAATTCTGCGCAGCCACCTCGCGACGCGTGTTTCGCCTGCATATGAGCGACTTTGCAGAAAGCGCATTTCTGCCGACGCTAATGCGCGAACTCAGCGCCCGTGCGCCGGACGTGATGGTCGAAACCCATCACATTGAGGACAGCCAGTTCAACGTGGCGCTCGAATCCGGCCGCATCGACTTTGCCCTTGGGCATTTCCCGCACGCATCAAGCCACTTTTACCACAGTGAACTCCTCCATGAACGGTACGTACTGCTGATGGCGCGGCGCGTGGCACAGCGACTCGAACTGGATGAACACTACACATTGGGCGCGAATGTACCCTCAGGGCTGCATTTCATCGCGGTCACGTCACACCCGCAATCGACCGAATTGCTCGAACGTTATCACCTGACGGCGCGCGTGCGGATCGCCGTGCCGAACTTCATGGTCGTGCCGGCGATCCTTAGCCGCTGCGATTACGCGCTGATTCTGCCGCGTACCGTGGCGCGTGCCTTCTCCGCGCTCGGCGAGTCCGCCGTCTTCGAGATCGACGATGCAGGCACGTGGCCCGTCAACGCGTACTGGCATCGGCGTTTCGATGCCGACCCCGGCCACCGCTGGCTACGCGGGTTATTGATGGAACTCTTCAGGATCGGCACCGCCGAGCCATTCGACAGTTGGCTCGGCGCGCCGCTCAATCTCAACCCGGAAGGCTTGCACAGCGACTAGCCGCGTCACATTCGGCGTTTGAAGCGGAAGCGGATGCTTCGCCTAGAACGCCGTCATGATGCCTGCAACCACCGAACTCGCGGTAGCGCCCGGCTTGGCCACGGCTACCCCGCCGCCCGCCGCGCCGTTGACCGTGAACGTCGCATGTGCGCCGTTGCGGATCATGGCCGCGCCCGTGTAGAGCACCGTGCGCTTCGACAGAGGATAGTCGTAGCGCACGCCAAACGAATCCGCATTGCCTCCACTGTCGGCGACCTTCCGATAATGGCCGTAACTCAGCAGAACCTGCGACCGCCCCACCGGCACGGTTGCGTCAAGTTCAAACAGATCGCTGTGCGGATTCGAACTGGTGGCATTCACGCCGGCCGCGACGTCCGGTCCACCGCGATGGCGCATGTAGATGAATGCCGGTTTGAAGAAGCCGAAGTCGTACGACACGCCGCCGAGCGCGTAATTGCCGGCAGCCGTCGGACTGTTCGCGTTCAGCGTCGCCGCACTAGCCGGGCTGAAGGTCTGCTGCATGTAGTCGGCGTCGATCGACAGATTGCCGTTCAGGTAGTTGAGCGACGCCCCATAGGTGTCTCCGAGCGTCGACGGCACATTCTGCGCACCATTTGCACCGCGCGCGGCGATCGCCCGGAGCAGGAACCCGCCGAAACGCGGCGACGTGTACCTCACGGAGTTGTTCACGCGCAGGAATGCGGGTCCGACAAAGTTATTCGCCGCGTTGCCCCACGCAAGCCCGGCGCCGTCTCCAGGCAGACTGTACGTCACGAACGAGGTATGCAGGATCGTATAGTTGACGCCCGCCTGCATGGCGCCGAATGGCCCGGACAGTCCGACCCACGCTTCGCGCCCGAACAGCGCGCCGTTGTTGCCGAGCGTGCCGTTGGCCGAACTAAAGCCGTTTTCAAGCTTGAAGATCGCGCGGTAGCCACCGCCGAGATCTTCGCTGCCCTTCAAGCCCCATTGCGTCGCGAAGATATCGCCGCTGCCCATCCGCACTACGTGGTTGGGGCCGAAATTCGTGTACTCGATCGATGTATCAATACGTCCATACAAGGTCACGCTTGATTGCGCCAGCGCGGGCGTCGCTGCGACGCATAGCAGCGGCGCGCACCATTTCCAGTTAATCATTCCTGTGGTCCCGGCGAGAGTCTGATTTTTATGGGCCGAGCGGATTTGGACGCTGCGGCGCTTGTGTTTCCCGCCTTCCCTAAGGACTTCGTTTGATCGAGCGGAAAACGAAGCGAGTCTAGGAAGACCAATTTCGAGCGTCGATCAACTCATGCATATAACACTTATAGACCGCACGAATGATGTGCCTCGCACACCGCATGGCGCTCCTCGGCGCCTTATGTGGCGGGCCTTTTAGCGACTCACCCTGGGAAAAGCCTTAGCTTCCCAGGGGAATGCCGCCGTGTGCGTGCAGGTATTGCGCATAGGTTTCGGAATTTTGTTTACGTACGCTGCATCTCCGGAACGCCACCGTAGCGGACTCTTCTCATGCAGGACGTGCGCATACGCGCGCTGCCATGCGCCGTCGAACACCGATTCCCGGAGAACCCAGATGACCGTATCAACACGCAGCAAACCTGCGGGCAAGCGCTATACCTACGAATGGTATGTGGTCGTGATCTGCATGCTTGCGTATGTCTTTTCCTTTATCGACCGGCAGGTGCTTGCGCTGATGATCGAGCCGATCAAAAAGGATCTGCATCTGACCGATACGCAGTTCAGCCTGTTGCAGGGCTTCGCGTTTTCGCTCTTCTACGCGGTGATGGGCATGCCGCTCGCCTATCTCGCCGACCGCTTTGCGCGGCCGCGCATCATCGCGACAGGCATCGCGCTATGGAGTCTGGCCACCACTGTCTGCGGCGTCAGCCAGAACTTCCTTCACATGTTTCTGGCGCGGATGAGCGTCGGTGTGGGCGAAGCCGCGCTCTCGCCGGGAACGTATTCGATGTTGAGCGACTACTTTCCCAAGGAAAAGCTGGGGCGCGCAGTCGGCATCTATTCCCTCGGATCGTTCATTGGCGGCGGGATCGCATTCCTGATCGGCGGGTACGTGATCAACCTGCTGAAACAGATGACCACCGTCTCACTGCCGCTCGTCGGCGACGTGCGCTCGTGGCAGTTGACCTTTTTCATCGTCGGGCTGCCTGGCTTTCTTATAGCCCTGCTGTTTATCCTGACCGTGCGCGATCCCCAACGTAAGGGGCTCATGCAGGACGGCGCCGGCAAGGCAAAGCGTGTGTCGATGGGCGACTCGCTGCGCTTCATCCGCAAACATGGCAAGACGTTCTTCTGCCATTACCTCGGCTTTTCCTTCTACGCGATGACCCTCTTCTGCCTGATGAGCTGGACACCCGCGTTCTACATCCGCCGCTTCGGGCTTACGCCGGTCGAAGCCGGCTACACGCTCGGCACTATCCTGCTGATCGCGAATACCGTCGGCGTGTTCTGCGGCGGCTGGCTCAACGACTGGCTGATGAAGAAAGGCCGCGCAGACGGCCCGATGCTCGCTGGCTTCATTGGCGCAATCGGGATGCTGGTGCCGGCGGTCGTCTTCACGCAGGTCGGCAGCCTGACCGTTTCTCTCGGGCTACTGGTGATCGCGATGTTCTTTGCGTCGTTCCCGATGCCTACTTCGACTGCCGCGATGCAAACCCTCGCACCCAATCAGATGCGCGCGCAGATTTCAGCGGTGTTCCTGCTGGTCTCGAACCTGATCGCGCTCGGAATCGGTACCACTCTTGTTGCGTTATTGACCGACAAGGTGTTCGGCTCGCCCAAAGCCGTCGGCAACTCGATGTCCATCGTCAACCTGGTCGCCACACTGCTGGCCGCCGTGCTGTTGTGGTTCGGCTGCAGGCAGTTCCGCCTGAGCCTGGCACGCGAACAGGCGTACGCGGATTCAACCGGCGCGGCGGTGGATCAAGCTGCAGCAGAGGTCGCGTATGCCGCCCGTACGGCGCCGCTCGCAACCACACGAACCTGATACGTAGCGAAACACGTGCTTACCGCTCAGGTCTGGCTTTTCTTCAGATCGCGGTACGTCAGATACAAGCGCAGATCAAATTCGATCTGATGGTAGCCCGGCTGCATGAACTCGCAGAGGCGGTAAAACGCCTTGTTATGGTCGCTTTCTTTCAGATGGGCGAGTTCATGTACAACGATCATTTTCAGGAATTCCGGCGCGGCGTCCTTGAATAGCGACGCAATGCGGATTTCTTTTTTTGCCTTCAGCTTGCCGCCCTGCACGCGCGAGATGCTCGTGTGAAGGCCGAGAGCATGGCGCACGACGTCGAGCTTGCTGTCGTAGGTGACTTTGTCAATCGCGGCTCCCGTGCGAAGGTGTTCGCGCTTCAACTCTGCGCAGTACTCGTACAGAGCCCGGTCTGTTTGCACTGCGTGCGTGCCGGGGTACCTCGCGCTTAGATAAGCGCCGAGTTGCTCGTCGGCAATCAGCTTCTGGACTTTTTCCTGCAGAGACGCTGGATAGCCGATTAGGTATTTCAATTGCTGCATGGTGATTTTTGCTGGTCGCAAAGGGTCGGGGGCGTCGCGACCAGCACAAGGTGAGTGGCATGGCCGCCGACTATCTTCAGCCGCCATGCCATACGTCGGTCTACGCTATCGCAGCGTCACCCTCTGCCCGGACCGGGATCGCTCCTGCTCGGCCGCCCGGTCTCGACGTGACCCGCGAAGCGCCGCATGACCGGGTCCGTCGAATCCCCTCCGGTTGTGCTGGCGGAAATCGTCAGATCGTACCACCCATGGCTCGAACTCAACTCCCAGTGATCCTGAACCGTTTCGCCAGGTCGCAACGTGTAGTGCCGCCCGCGGCCGTGGCCATACGCGTTGTCGACCATCGCATGACACGTCGCATTGCCACTGTTGCGCACCTCCAGATAGATGTGCCGGTTTCGCACGTCGTAGCCAATACGCGCTTCCGGATTTGCATGCCGGCCATCCGTCGCGAGTTTCGTATTGCCCTGGAACTCGCATAGATAGCCGTTCGGCCCGTACACCGCGAGATGGTAGGCGCCCTGCAATGCCGACGTGCTCCAGTAATCCGACAGCCTGTCCTTCGCGGAAACGGTGTAGCGGCGCGGCGTGTCGGTTGGACGCAGGCGGTCATAGACGTAGAACGCCGCGCCCACATCGCCGGTATTGGCAAAGTCGAGCCACACCTTGCCGTCATGCCCCGCGACGCGGCTGTTGACGTACATTTCATACGGCAGTGCGCGGGCGCGCCGCGTTCCGGGT
Source organism: Paraburkholderia sediminicola (assembly GCF_046026855.1). Taxonomy (GTDB): domain Bacteria; phylum Pseudomonadota; class Gammaproteobacteria; order Burkholderiales; family Burkholderiaceae; genus Paraburkholderia; species Paraburkholderia sediminicola_A. Next base: position 107,493 of record NZ_JAQQET010000003.1, read on the forward strand.
TCCTGCACGGGCATCGTCTGCTGGGCCGGCACCTGGTACGCCAGCCCAGATGAAGAGATGTGCTGCGGCACAGTGAAACTCACCGCCTCGGTATCGGGACGCCCGGAAAAGTCGAACGCCGACGTGAGATCGCCGCACACCGCACGGCGCCATTTGCTGATGTTCGGCTCCGCGACGCCAAAACGCGCTTCGAGAAATTGCAGCACGGATGTGTGATCGAAGACCTCCGAGCAGACCCATCCGCCTTTAGTCCACGGCGAGACGACAATCATCGGCACGCGTGTTCCAAGGCCGATCGGCTGAATGCCGCCAGGATCCGCGCCAGGTACGAGCGGACTCTTTTCGCCAGGGTATTTGTCGAGATCGAGCAGTTCGTCACCGAGGCTCGCGAGCAGATCGCCCGACACGATGCCCTGCCCGTTGACGCCGCTCGTCGTAGGTGGCATCGGCGGAACGACGTGGTCGAACAACCCATCGTTCTCGTCGTAGTTGATGAAGAACGCCGTCTTTGCCCAGACGTCGGGGTTGGACGTGAGCGCTTCGAGAATCATGTTGATGAAGAAGGCACCGTCGGTGGCGCAGGCCGCAGGGTGCTCGCTGTACTTATACGGCGACACGATCCAGGATACCTGCGGCAGACGGTCGTTCTGCACATCGGACTTGAATTCGGCGAGCGTGTGCTGGGATGCGCCCTTGTCGACGAGCGGGCCGCTCGCACCCTCCTGCACCTGATAGCGGGCGAAGAATTCCAGCGAGTTGTCAGTGAAGTTATCCGTTGGATCGCCTGGAATTCCTGTACCGCCCTGGTAAAGCTTCCAGCTGATGTTGTTCGCTTCGAGCCGCTCCGGATAGGTCGTCCACGTATAGCCATTCGTGCCGTCCCGCTCGCCGAGGCCTGGACCGTTCGGCTTCGTGCCGTACGCGTTGCGGGCATCGATAGTGCCCGTCCACAGATAGATACGATTGGGCGCGGTATCGGCGTTCACTGAGCAGAAGTACGAGTCGCACACGGTGAACGCTTCGGCGAGCGCGTAGTGATACGAAAGATCGTGGCGCTTCAGGTAGCCCATCGTCAGCACGTCCTGCTTCTGGTTGACCCATTGATCCCATTTCCCGCCGTTCCACGCGAGGTGGCCGCTGCTCCAGCCGTGATCGGTGCCCGGCTGGAATTCGCTCGTCCGCGCCGGATCGAGATAAAAAGGCATCACGTACGGCGCGGCTGGATCGAGGCCGCGCGCGTTGTAGCGTTGCGTTTGCACCGTGGCGGGCGGCTGTTGCCACACAGGTGCGCCGTTGGGCAGCAGATGCGGACGCGGATCGTTGAACCCGCGCACACCCCGCATGCCACCGAAATAGTGATCGAACGAACGGTTCTCCTGCATGAAGATCACGACGTGCTCGACGTCGTTGATCGTGCCGGTGCGCGATGCCGCGGGCATGGCGAGCGCCTTGCGGATCGCCGGGGGAAAGCCTGCATAAGTGGCAAGCGCACCGGCCGACGTCGCGGCAAGGCGCAGGAAGTCGCGTCTGTTTTTAGAGGACATGAGAAACCTGGTGATGTGGGAAGAGGCGATGCAGGGCCCGATTCACGGGTCAGTTGGCGGCGCTCGCGCCAGAATCCGGCGCCCAATGCACGACGGGCGTGCCGGACGATGGCTCCTGTGCATTTGCGTCAGAAGCGGGCGTCTGGCTGTTAGCGGCAGGCGCGGCCGACGAACCGCTGCTGCCGTCCCCGCAAGCCGCCAGCGCGACCGTGAGGAGCAAAGCCGCGCAGAGCGCAGCCGATCTGAGTCTGTGCATGGTTGAATGGTCCAGTCGTTTAGAACACCCCTATTAGTACTTGCCGCACATGTCGCGGACTTGACCAGTTCCCCGAGGTTTCCTGGGTAGCTACCCAAGCTTTCTGGGGTAAAGGTGGCAACGCAAACCTTTGCGGTCGTCGAGATAGAGACCGTTTCACATGCTCGACATAACGCGCCGTTAAGCTGAGGGGTTGTGAAAATGAAGGAGACGGAGTTTGTACGATCAGCTGAAAGCATTCCACGCGACCGTGCAACAGGGCAGCATCACGCGCGCAGCGAGGCATCTCGGCCTGAGTCAGCCGACCATCGCGGCGCAGATCAGACAACTCGAACAGACCTACGGTGCGGAGTTGTTCTATCGGAGTGGACGCAGGCTTGAAGTGACCGAGACAGGCGTCAAGCTCTTGCCAGTGATCCAGAAAATGATCGACCTCGAAGCGCAGGCCGGGACGACGCTGCGTAATGCAGGCGGCTTGTTCGAAGGTCATCTGCGGCTCGGGGCGACCGGGCCGTACTACATCATGGATGCGATCGGCCGCTTTTCGGAGGCCTATCCGACAATTGAGTTGACCTGCCGGATCGGCAATTCGGAAGAAATGCTCAATGCGCTACACGAATTCCGCATTGATCTTGCGGTGTCCTCGCAACTCAACGCTGCTGAAGGATTGGCGCGGCGTGTGATTTCAACGGATCCACTGGTGCTGGTCGTCCACCGCACGCATGCGCTGGCGCGCTTCACCGAGATCGATGCGTCAATGCTGGCCGAGGTGCGACTGCTGATGCGCGAAGATGGTTCGGTGACACGTCAGCGCACTGAAGAGATCGTTGCAGCCGCGGGGGTCGCGCCACCGCGAGTCGCGGAGATCGGCAGCCGGGAGGCCATTCGGGAAGCGATCCTGCGTGGGATCGGCGGCAGCCTGTTTCCGCTCGGCGAGGTCGAAAAACATCCCGATCTGTGCGTGCTTGGCTTGCGCGGCGTACGCACGACGATCGACGAATACATCTATTACCTGAAAGAACGCGGGCAGAGTCCCGCAATTGCCGCTTTTCTTGCGTGCATCGCACGAGATAGCAGCGTTTGATTTCGTACGGAACGGCTTCTTTGGGAGCCGGACTCTCGATGAGAAGAATTCAACTGAGGTTGTCTTCGCAATCCGCCCACAGCCGCAGTGGATCGCGGTGGCCAGGATACTGCTTGTCCAGCCATGCCGAAAGCCTCGCCCAATCGGGGTGGTTTGTCCCGGTCTGAGCAGACCAGATCGACGACCTCTCAAGAATGTTTCCGTTCTCGCGATCACGCACGACCAGGCTGCCGAGACCGCTCGAGCTGTTCGCCTGCGATTCGACCCTATACCGCGGCAGTAGTCTCACTTCAGCATCCTCTGCCCAGCCGTACACGGCTCGGACCACGCCGGTCGCGTCCCTCAATTCCACTGCGCCGCTCGGGGGCCGAATGGCCGCCCAGCCCTCAGGAAATTCTGCGACGACCTCATTGCCGCTTTCCCTGACCCATTTCATACGCCATGCCTTCTCCATCGCCTGGCGCACGTGCGGCACCGACTGATATCCCGGAGGCAACTCGATCGCTGTCGGCAAGGTGACGAGATTATCTTTCCACAACGATGCCTCGTCACGATCACGTCGAGCGATTGGCTCAGATACTTTTTCTCCGAACGGGTTGTCAGGCCGGCTCGCAAGATGGGTGCCGCTTTGCTGCAGGTCGGGGAAAAGATTGTCCGCATCCTGACGCGTCCGTTTTGGTTTTCCGTTTTTCATGGGTCTCTCCGCTGAAAGGCACTCTCAAGTACGACCAATTTACATTAATCGTGAGCTTGAGGTGTCTCTTTCACCGGGCGACAGGCAACGCGTATTGATCGAGCCACGCGGCAAAGCCCTGACAAATCTCGTCATTCGTGCGGCACGCCGCTGCCGAAGCATCGAAGAACCCAAAGAATGGATGGAACATATCGTCGAATCGGTGCACCTGCACCGGAACGCCGGCCGCGCCAAGACGTTCCGCATAGGCGAGTCCTTCCTCGCAAAGCGGGTCGTGCCCGGCAACGGCGATCACCGCGGGCGGCAACCCTGCAAAATCCGCTGCGTGCAACGGCGATGGCGGAAACATCCCCGCCTGTGCCGAGTTTGCCCCCATGTAAAGCCGCGAAATATCCCGCAGATCCGACGGCGACAGCATCGGGAAGTCGCTCTGTTTCGCTTCGATCCGCGAGGTATCACGAGCCAGATCGACACCGGGCACCACGAGCAGTTGTGCCGCGAGACGCTCTCCCCGATCGCGCAGTGTCAGAACAGTCGACGCAGCGAGGTTGCCACCCGCGCTCTCCCCTGCCACCGCGACGCGCGACGCATCGCCCCCCAGTGCCGCGACGTTGCGAATGGCCCATAGCGTGGCCGTCAACGCGTCATCATGGGCGGCAGGAAACGGGTACTCCGGCGCCAGCCGGTATTCGACAGATACCACAACCGCGTTCATGTCCCGACATAGCTTGCGTGCGATGTCGTCCATCAACTCGACGCTGCCGAGCACGAATCCGCCGCCGTGGAAGAACACCACCGTCGCCAACCCAGGTTGCGCATCTTGCGGACGATAGACACGCACCGGCACGTGGGCACCGTCGAACCCGGCAAGCGCATCTTCGACCACGCCGACGACGGGTAACGCAGACCGTTCGCGCGCCGCCATGATGGCGCGCCGCATCCGCTCACGCGCTTGCTCAGGCGTGCCGGAAAACGGCGGCGGTGCGTTAGCGGCACGCATGGCCGACACAATGCCAGCCAGTTCAGGATCGAGCGGTAAAGGCATGGCGGCGTCTCTCATTGCAATCCGAGAATGTACTGTTGGGACGCCAGCGCGCGCTGCCGTAGCGCGTCGAGGTCGACATCCAGCATGTGGCCATGCCGCTTCACAGCCCGCCCCGCGACAAAGACCGTGTCCACGTTGCCCGGATGGGCGGCCAGCACAACAGCCCCCACCGCGTCGGAAACCGGCGTGAGATTGAGGTCGTCGCAGCGGATCATGATGATGTCGGCCTGTTTGCCCGGCGTGAGCGAACCGACTTTGTGATCGAGACCATTCGCTCGCGCACCCGCGACGGTGGCAAATTCAAGCACGTCGCGCATCGACAGCGTGGCCGGTGCATTCGGAACGCTCGAATGGTTGCCCCCCATCCACGAGCGGTAATAGGCGAACGCATGCCGCATCTGCGTGAACATGTCGCCTGAGCATTTTGTTTCGGTGTCGCCGCTCAGACTGGGCCGGATGCCAACCGCCAGCAGTCGATCTAGCGGAATGTCGCCGATGCCCTGAGCATTCAATTCGCAATGCACGCCGAGCGAAGCGCTGACCCCGGCATCGGCCATCATCGCAATCTCATCCGCACCGCAAAAGCAGCAATGCACGAACGTCAGGTCGTCGCTCAATACACCGGCGTCATGCATCTGCGTAATGGCCTTCACAGACGCGTTGCGCGCGTACGCGCCCATGTGGACGGTCGAGCGGATGTCGAGTTCGCGGGCGAGTCGCAGATCAGCAAGCCAGACGTCGCGACACGCCATTTCGGGGCCGCGTGCCGCCATGGCCAGCGTGAGCAGTTGATCGTCTGACGAGAAGAATTGCTCGCGCAGGCGCCGGATGTCATCGGGGTGGCCACGCTGGCTGTCGAACATCCACGAAGCACCGTCCACCAGCGGCCAGCCGTGGGCAAACACGCCGCGAATGTTCGCATCACGCAGGCCTAGAATAGCCGCGTCCGAATGTTCCGGAGTGTTCTGCACGTGCGACCAGTCGAGCATCGTGGTGATGCCGCCGTCCAGCGCGGAAACGGCGCCGAGCATCGTACCAATGTAGACGTCCTCCGGCCGGAACGCGGCGCCTTTGGCGCCCAGCATCTCGGCGAAGTAAATCTGCGGATCGATATCCGCATAGCGATGGCGCACGCAGGTTTGCCACGTGTGGCGATGCGTATCGACAAACCCAGGCAGCACGATCATGCCACGCGCGTCGACATGCCCGGCATCGGGAGCGTCGATGTGGGGCTCGACGGCAATGATGTCCGTCCCCTCGACGAGGATGTCACCTTTACGCAGGTCGCCGATAGCCGGATCCATACTCAGGATCCAGCCGCCTGTCAGCAGAATTCGTGGTTCGTTCATGATGTCACCGCTTGAGCCATTTGCCGATTTGCGCTTCGGCTTCGCCGGCACGCGCCACCTCCATGCTTGCCCATGCCACGTATCCATCCGGACGGACCAGCAGTGCTTTCACACCATCCATCGACGCGGGGATATGCGCGGCACGCACCGGCAATACCGTGACCGGCAGCCCGGACACATCGAGTGCCCCGAACTGGCGGCTGAATCCTTCGAGATCCAGCAACACGAAGTGCCGGCTTCGCAAAGTCTCCGTCACCGCGACGGAACGTCCGTCAAGCAACACGAGGTCGAAATCGGGACAACGCAGGCCCGTCAACGGATGGCTATCCGCGTCGCACGGATAAGGCGCTTCCAGACCGCATAGCTCCAGCACCAGTTTGCGTTGCACATCAGGCAACGGAACGATGTGCTCCTGCATCCGACGCTTGAGCGCCACCGCCTCGGGCTCGAAGTTAAACTGCAGCACGCACTGCGCCTTCACGCTATCGAGCAACGCATGCATGACGGGAAGACGTTCCGTGTCATAAGTGTCCAGCGTAGCCACATCCGCGACGCCGTTGATAACGTTGGCGAGTTTCCAGCCGAGATTGAACGCATCCTGCAAACAGAAATTCATGCCCACGCCGCTTGCCGGGTAATGAATACGCGCGGATTCGCCCACGAGGAAAGTACGTCCCTGACGCAGGCTCGGCACCGCGCGCATCTGGTCGTCGAATCGTGATGCCCAGCGATATTTCTCGATGCCGTAATCGGTACCATGCACATCACGAATACACTGCAGTGCTTCCTCGAGCGTAACGGGCTCGTCTTTCGGCGCATGGCGGCGATCACGATGCACGATATTGAATCGGGTAATCCCCTCGCCAAAGGTGTAGCCGCGCACCCAGCCCATTTCGTTATCGACATTGATCCGTCCGCCCGGCCACGGTGCTTTCAATTCGGCGTCGAGCACGATGCCGCGGAATGTGCCGGAACGCCCCTCGAACGGCAGGCCTACTTTCGAGCGCACGGTACTGCGGCCGCCGTCGGCGCCGATCAGGTATCGCGCGCGCAGCGTCGAGATGACACCAGAGGCATCGGCCACATCGACCTCAACACTGTCTGCATGCTGGCGGACGTCCCGCACTTCGGCGCCGCGCTGCACCTTCACACCGCTTTCCACCGCCCAATCCCACAGCACCTCTTCGGTCAGGTTCTGCGGCAGGCCCAACGTGAAACCAAAGCGCGTTTCCAGATACTTCCATTCGATAGGATGGAAGCCCGCCCAGATATGGGACGGACGGAATGGGTACTCCGCAATCTTGCGCGTTTTCTCGATGAACCTGTCCGCAATACCTCGCGCATCGAACAACTCAAGCACGCGTGGCAGGATCGTGCCGGCGCGTGACTGGACACCTTCGGTACGTCGCTCCAGCACCAGCGTTTTGACGCCCGCTCCCGCCAGTTCCGCAGCAACCGTTAGGCCCGACGGACCGCCGCCGGCCACAATGACATCCCACTGCATCGTATTTCTCCATCTGCCTTGTGAATTTGGATCCTGCATCGCGATCCTGTAATGCCGAGCCCGGCCGCGCCTATGTGACGAAAGCGCCGAACGGGCCACTCGACTTAAAAAAGATGCGTCATCCCGGCCTCGAGTTCGAGTTGTCGTGACGACGACGCCGGCGCCTGGTTTCGAAGCACCGCCAGTTGTCCGCTGCCTGCTATTTGCAGCACGCCAAGCAGGTAAAGGCTCGTGCGCTTCGAAAGCGCATAGTCGAGATGGGCATGAACCTGGTTCCATTTGTAGGTGTCCAGCTTCGTGTATGAATAGCCGCCACCGATGCGCATTTGCGTCGTGATGTATTTGTACGCACCGACATCGATGGACTGCGCCGTTTCCGATTGGCCCGCGGCCGTCAGGTGCGTATAGCTGTAGTTGCCCATGACACGCACCGTGTCGCCGGCGTAGGCCACGCCGATCGTCGTCGTGTTCTGGTTCTGGCTAACGGTCCGCGAGGGATTGGCGCTGAAATTGATACCGTACAGCTCGCTCACACCTAGCCTGGTGTACGGTGCGTACGGCACGCCATCCACCGATTCCCAAACGAGCACGGACTGGAACGGGCCGCTGGAAAAACTGGCTTCCGCGCCAACGGTACGACCCGTGTTGGTGGTCGAACCCTGCTGTCCGAACCCATACTGAGCGCCAAACTGAAGCGCGCCACCGAACACAGGCGATTTGTACTTGACCAGGTTGTTGAGCGAGTTACCCACGGTCCGGTCCAGATTGCCAGGATGGGTCGCCAGAAAAGAAGTGAAGCGTTCAGACGTGAATGGAACAAGATCGGCAAGGAGGTCATACATGGACCCCAGCGTGACCGTTCCCACCTTGTTTGATTTCAGACCAAGGTAGCTTTCGAAAGGCGAGCTCGTGCCGTTGTTCAGAAAGGCGTACTGGCTCAGCCGAAAGAACGCCGAGCTATCCGTATCCAGTTCCTCCCTGCCCGATATTGCCCAGAACGGCACCGCATGGGATCCGGTCATCTGATACAGGCTGCTCCCCTTGCCCGCATTGTTGCTGTACGCAATGCCCGTTCCGAGCAGACCCGAAAGGGTCACGCCAGACTGGGCGCAAGCAGTACCCGAAATAGCCATATACATCGTTATACTAATTAATAACTTTGTTTTCATTTCCATGTCTCCTTACCTCCTCCATAAACCCCGCTCGAACACGATCGCTATAACTGCGATTCGCAAGCCGGACAGGGATCAGACCAATCGTTGTATGGAGTAGCGATCTTCTGCAACCCTTCTGACCGACGGTTCATTTTCATCGCGCGTCGCCGATATGAACGTGCAATACTACGGGGACACCCACGCCGTCCCAACGCAGAAAGTTGCGATAAAGCACCACGGCAGCCCAGAGCGCGACGGCGCCCGCGGCGGCGAATACCGAAGCCATCGCCTGGGGCAACGCGTCGTGGCCTCCCCCAAAACCATGCTGGCTGACAAGCGCGATCAACGTGGGAGAACCGCCTTGTCCAATCAACCCGTTCAGAACGAGGACGATCGCCATAACAGCGCCCACGATCGACGCAGGCGCGGTTTTCGCAACGACCGTCGATGTGACTGCCATAAACGTCCATGAAAACAGCACCACCATGGCGTCGACGATCCAGAATGCGGTCACCGACCCGATCAGGCACATCGTGACTGTCAGCGCTGTTACAGCGATCGTCACGAGCACGCCGACACGTGCAACGCCCGCCAGGCTTCTGCCCCCTTTCCGGTCCATCGCCATGCCGGCGAGCCACAGACCGAGCGGGCCCATGGTCAGTAACAGGCCGCCCTGCATCAGGCCGATTTCGCGCAGACCGAGGTGAAAGCGGCGCGCGGTCATGGTCGGCATCCAGCTCCCGAGGCCGAAAGTGATCATCGCGTGAGAGACGGCAAAAATGAACAACGGCAGAAATATCGCCCGATTGACGACCAGGTAACGGCCGATTCCCGACAGACCGCGGCTTGCATCCAAGGATGCTTCCTGTTGCCGCCCCGGCTCCTTCGCAAGAAAAATGAGCAGACTCATGGGCAGCCCGACAACGCCGATCAGAAGTAACGTGACCTGCCACGGAGAAACCGTACCAATGAAAGGAATCGAGCGGATACCCGCGGATTGAATTGCGCCCAGCAACGGACCACCCAGTACGAGCGACAACCCGGTTCCGAGCATCAGCGACATGGTGTACACGGACAATGCACGTGCCCGGCGCTGTTCGTCGACCCCGTCGCGAATCAACGAATAGGACGAAGGCGGAATCAATGCCTCCGCACCGCCGACGATAATTCGGGCCACGAGGAGCGCCACGAACGCCGACGCGACTGCATTGGAAGCCACGGCAAGCGACCAGATCGCGACGCCCACGGCAATGACAACGCGCCGGTTGAATCGATCCGCCAACCAGCCGGACGGCAACCCAACCACAATATTGGCAACGGCAAATGCCGCGCCGATAAGAAGGCTGATCTGGACGTCGCTCGCGCCGAAATCCCGCTGAATTGGCCCCACCATCAGTACGAGAATGTTCTTGTCGATCTGGGCCAGCATGCTCACGACGGTCAGGCAGGCAACCAGTCCCCACTGCCGCAGAATTGAATTGCGGTTACGGCGATCCTCCATATTCTCTGTCTCCGAAGATTTGTGCGCGCCATAGAGGGCCGCTATTTGCAGCAAGTATAGATTTCGCGGGACATTTACCAAATTTATTGTTTAAATGAAGAGCATCTATCCTGTAAATGTCACACGAAAATGCGCTTTAACAAACTGGACCTCAACCAGCTGGTCGTGCTCGATGCGATCCTGTCCACCCGCAGCGTCGGCCGTGCGGCCGAACGACTGTTTCTCAGCCAGCCGGCAACGAGTTGCTCCCTCGCCCGCCTGCGCGAGTATTTCGAAGACGAGCTTCTGGTGCCCGTAGGAAAGACCCAGGTTCTGACGCCACTGGCTACCGAGCTGGTCAAACCTGTCAGAGACGTTCTGCTGCAAATTCAGACGATCACGCGGGCCAGACCCACGTTCGATCCGGCGACATCGACGCGGCGCTTCACCATAGAGTCATCCGATTACGTGATCAGCGTGTTTCTTTCTGAAGTCGTGAGAAAGGCGGCCACGCTTGCGCCATTGATGCAGTTCGACTTGAGGGCGCTCAGCCCACAGTCGCCGGAGCACCTCGAGGGAGGCGAAGTCGAATTGCTCATCGCACCGGTATTCAACACGGTTGCGGGACACCCAGCCGAAGTGCTGTTTGAAGACACGTTTTCATGTCTGGTCTGCGCGGACCACCCAGTCAAAGGCGGTACGATCACCACCGACCAATATTTTGAATCGGCACATGTCGGTGTCGAATGGGGCGGCGGCAGGCGCGTGACCTTAGACGCGCAGATGATCTCCACCGGCAAACAGGTTCGCCGGCAGGACGTGATTTCACCCACCTTCACGCTTGTCCCGGAACTGCTCCTTGGTACGTCAAGAATCGCCACCCTTCCGACACGGTTAGCCTTGCAGATGGTGCAGCGATTTCCACTGCGCATCCTGCAGTGTCCAATCGAGATTCCAACGTTCGCGGAAAAGGTGCAGTGGCACAAGTATCAGGAACGCGATCCCGCGATCTCATGGCTGCGCACACTGCTAAGGGAGACGGCACGTGAGCTGCCCGTGACTAAACTGGCCGGCGCCGGCGGAAAGATTTCCGGCAAATCACCGCGCAGGCGGAGTGCGGCGCGATAGGGTGACTCACCGCTCAGGATGGTATATGCCAGGACATGCCGGTGATCGCGGCGACGCCCCGGGCGCATTCCATTCCCCCATGAACAGGTGTGAGGACACATTCCGCGTTATACGCGGTCATTGCCTGTCCGGACACATCGCGACGAGCACACTGCAACTGACCCTGTCCAGCAGCAGCCCGTCATTTTTTCCGGCCCACCAGCGCGCCAACCGCGTGGAGTGGCGGTGACCAACCACGATGAGGTCAACGTTCAGATCTTTTGCAAAGAACGGAATTTGATCCAACGGGTCGCCGACGGCGAAATGTCCGATTGCCTGGATTCCGCGCGCTTCGAGCTTCTTCAACCCTTCCTGAAGCAGGTCTTTGGCAGCGTTGCTCACGACGTCAAAGGGCACAGCGGAGGTGATATCCGCGCCCTGTATCCACGCAGAGTTGTTAAGAATGGAAAGAACGTGCGTTTCCGCTTTGAGTTGCTCGACCAGCGCGGCCGCCTCTCCAAGAGCCCGCTGTCCCTCACGGGTTGCGTCATAACAAAGAAGCACACGGCTGAAACTCGACATGTCACCACCTCCTCTTCCTACTCGCGATGGCCCCTCTCTTACAGAGTGAATCACGGTCGAACTGGTTTCACTCGCACAATAACCATGCAGTTATTTTATATCACGACATGAGTCACTTTGATAGACGGCGACTTCTTTGAAGGTTCGGCGCATCTCATCCGTACAGGTCCGCAACGGGGTTGGCGAATGGTTTCACAGGCACAGCGAGCAGCCAGATCGCGAGGTTACATCACAATGCGATATAATCACTGCGATTGTTTATTTCGTTTCGCGAAAGTTCCCGCCCTCAAGGTCACGGCCTCGCGATTGAGTTCATACACCCTTTTTCCCGGTCTGATCTTGTCCCGCTCCGTCGCACTCAACTGGATTTCCAGCTTCATCCCGGCCCCCATTGCCGTTAAATGGCAAGAGCGTTGGCGGTCCTGCCTCGGTGCGCTGCTCGGCATTGCGTTCACGGGTGGCTCGATGCATCTCCTGCTCGGGTCTGCGGCGAACATTCCGCTTCTCGTCGCCCCAATGGGCGCATCCGCGGTATTACTGTTTGCGGTGCCGGCCAGTCCGCTCGCACAGCCATGGTCTATTGTCGGCGGCAACCTCGTTTCTGCAACGATTGGCGTGACCTGTGCAAGTGTGATTGCGGACCCGATCCTTGCGTCGGCGCTCGCCGTCGCCCTCTCGATCTGCGGGATGTTCGCTCTTCGGTGCGTTCATCCGCCTTCGGGTGCTGTTGCGCTGACGGCTGTGCTGGGCGGCCCCGCCGTACATGCGTTGGGCTACGCTTTCGTGCTTGAGCCCATTGCCGTTCAGTCGATTGCGCTACTCTGCGCCGCGATCGTCTACCACGCCGCCACCGGTCATCGCTATCCGCACGCCGGCCGTCAAAACCAGGGTAACGCAGGCGCAGCGGCCGATCAAACATCGCGCTCGGGTTTCACCCGCGCGGATCTGGACGTGGTTCTGAAAAGGCGCGGCGAAATGCTGGACATCGACCCGGACGACCTCGAGTCGCTGCTGCGCGAAACACAGCTTCAGGCCTTCTCGCGAACCTTTAACGAACTGACGTGCGCGGACATCATGTCGCGTCACGTCGTGACGGTTGCGCCGGACACCCGGGCGGCAGCCGCGTGGGGGCTGCTCAAACGCCATCACGTGAAAGCCCTGCCGGTCACCGATCCTGCGCACAGGCTCGTTGGTATCGTGACCCGCGCGGATCTGATCGATAAGCGAACATTCGGAAGGCTTTCCTCCGTTGCCAGTTACGTCGATGGCTGGCTTCGCAGGGATTCGCTCTCCACGCCGAATGTCGGCTCAGTGATGAGCACCGAGGTCTGCACGGTCAACGCGGCATCGCCAATTACCGAACTCGTGCCCATGTTCGCGAACTACGGCCACCATCATATTCCGGTACTCGATGCTGCGGGCCAGGTCGTTGGCATGATTACGCAGGTGGATCTGATCTCTGGCCTGTATCGTCAAACTTTCGCGAAGGACCGGCCGGCGACGTAACGACGGCAGCCGGCGGATGGAGCAAACACGGCCAATTTACGATCATTTATATCACCATATGATATAATTATGACTTTTACGTTGGCAGGTATCCAATGAAAGTACGGATTCGCGGGCTGAGCAAGACCGACTTCGAGCAGTTGTCAGAGTTTCGCTACCAGATGCGGCGCTTTGAACGGTTCTCAGAACAGGCCGCGCAAAGCGAAGGCATCACGCCACTCCAGTATTTGCTGCTGCTGCACATCAAGGGATATCCGGAACGCGACTGGGCAACCGTTGGCGAACTGGCGGAGCGACTTCAGGCCCAGCACCACGGTGTCGTCGCACTGGTATCGCGTTGTGAAGCACTCAGTCTGGTCCGCCGCCAGATCAGCGAAGCGGACCGCCGTCAGGTTGAGGTCCACCTGGAGAAAGCGGGTGAAAAGGTCCTTGCAAAACTGGCGGAACTGCACCGTGCCGAGCTGAAATCGCTCGAGGGTGCTTTCCAGATTCCACAAATCGACTTCGAATAATGATGAGCACCGATTCTCACAAGCGCGATTTTTCAACCAATACACGGCTGCCTGGCATTTTCGTACTTGCTGCATGTATCGGTGCAATCAGTACCGTTGCCGCATTTGTATTGATGAATCTGATCCATCTGTTCACCAATCTGTTCTTCTTCGGAATCCTCTCGTTTGAGGATCGCTCGCCCGCCCACAATGCGCTCGGCGCCTGGGTCATTCTCGTGCCGGTGGTGGGCGGTTTGATCGTCGGCCTGATGGCGCGGTACGGCTCCGAAAAAATCCGTGGGCATGGCATTCCGGAAGCGATTGAAGCGATCCTGTTTGGAAAGAGCAAGATGTCGCCGAAAATCGCCGTGCTCAAACCGCTGTCGTCAGGCATTGTGATCGGCAGCGGTGGCCCCTTCGGCGCCGAAGGACCGATCATCATGACGGGCGGCGCACTCGGTTCACTGCTCGCACAATGTGTGAAAGTGACCTCGGCGGAGCGCAAAACGCTGCTGGTCGCGGGCGCGGCGGCGGGTATGACCGCCGTGTTCGGCACACCGGTGGCCGCTGTGCTGCTCGCCGTCGAACTGCTGCTTTTCGAATGGCGGCCGCGCAGCTTCCTGCCTGTCGCGCTCGCCTGTGCTGTCGCCGGTTTCGCGCGGGCGGCGTTTTTTGGCACCGGACCGCTGTTCCCACTGGAAACGGGAGCGCCTGACGGCTGGTCGCTCATTTCCTGCGTCATTGCCGGACTGTTATCTGGCGCGCTGGCCTCAGGCCTTTCAGCTGCCTTGTACAAGACGGAAGATCTGTTCGGCAAGTTGCCGATTCACTGGATGTGGTGGCCCGCGCTCGGCGGTGTCATCGTCGGCATTGGCGGGTTCATCGAGCCACGCGCACTCGGCGTCGGATACGACGTGATCGGCGATCTGCTTCACCAGAATATCGCCTTGCAAATCGCGCTCGCGTTACTGGCCGTCAAGGCCGTCATGTGGGTCGTTGCGCTCGGCTCGGGAACCTCTGGTGGCGTGCTCGCACCGTTGCTGATGCTGGGCGCCGGACTCGGGACCGTACTTGCCCACTTTCTGCCCGGCAATCAACCGGCGCTGTGGCCGCTCGTCTGCATGGCTGCAACGCTCGGTGCGACCCTCGGCGCGCCTTTGACGGCGATCGTATTCGCATTCGGCCTCACGCACGACAGCAATGCGCTGCTGCCGCTTCTAACCGCAACACTGGTTGCACACGGATTTTCGACGGTAGTGATGCGTCGCTCGATCATGACGGAAAAAATCGCGCGGCGCGGCTATCACATTTATCGGGAGTATGGCGTTGACCCGCTGGAGCGCCACTATGTCGACGAGGTCATGACACCGTTGGTCGAATCGATCGATGCCGTCACGACGGTTGCCGATGCACTGGCAACGTACTTTGGTCGCACGCAGACGCGCCGCGCGTACCCGGTGGTGCAAGATGGCGCTGTGCTCGGCATGATCGACCGGATGTTTCTTCAACAGCTGTGTCAGGATGACTCGGAGCTCAAAGCCCGTCTGAATCTGGCTGACGTACTGCGGCAACGGCCCCCCGCTTTTGCCTTGCCCGACGAAACCTGCCGGCTCGTTGCGACCAGGCTGGCAGTACATGGTCTGGAACGTTTGCCTGTCGTCGCTGACCGGGACACGATGCGCCTGGTTGGGATCGTGTCACGCAGCGATCTGATCAAACCGTCGCTCAGCCATTTTGAAGAAGAGCATAAGAAGGAGCGCTTCCGGCGCATTACGCCAGCCCTTCGAAAGCGGCGCTTTGCCCGTCGCAAGACCGCCTGAGATAACGGACCGGCAGCGCTAAAGACCTGCCGGTCCGTCTGAAATCCAGCATTACGCGATGTTCATCTAATCGTTATATCAGTCGGCTTCGGTTGCTGGTTCGTAGATGTTGATGAACAACTGATTTTTCATGGGGAACGAGTTTTTGCCGCCGTCTGTCACGACCCAGTCACCCGGCGCGACAGTGCGCCACCCCTCCGGCGTCAAAACACGCCACAGCCCATCGTGCATTTCGACCGCAGCATGATCACCCGGCTTGAACCACTGGACTGCGTCGACAGTACAATTTCGTTTTCGAAACTTCATTTCTTTTAACTCGTACCTATCAAACTCCAACCGTTTCCAGACAGATTCCCCGCGGGCTGTTCGTTTTCTCTACGTTGCCTTAGTCAAATTCTAGCGTGATGCCTACGAGCCGGGTTGGCAGGCGCTGTAGAGATTTGTCGAGTTTTGTTCACCGAATCTCCGGGTCGGTGTAACAGCAGGGAATCGTCAATTTTCCAGGAAATTGATGGAATAGCGGCAGGTATAAAGAGCGCTTAAAGAGAAGTCGACGTCTTCCCAATGTGATCTATGCTTTCAACGAAAGCCATTCAGAACGCCTGCGACTGCCCAGGTGCCATGCGCGCTGACTTCGCAAATGCACCCTTCGGCCGCCAGATCGCCTCGCCCTAAAACGTGTGCTGCATGCCGACACCGTATGTACTGCCCGACGGGTTGGCCGTCAGCTTGTCATAAGAATAGACCGCATACACATACGTGCGCTTCGACAAAATATGGTTATAGGCAATGGAGCCGGTATTGCGCACATTGCTCTGGTTCAACGGCGCACTGTGCTTCGTGCGCGCCCATTCGGCGAGGATCGTGTTCGACGGCGACAACGGCACGGAAACTCCTAGCTCATACGTATGTGAGCCGGTCTCAACGTCGTTGTTGCTTGTCATCTGCGCAGCCCCATAGAGCTTGACGATCTTTGCATCGTAAGCAGCGCCTGCGAGATAAAGATATTGACCGCTCGACGGCGCAACCGCCGCCGTTCGTACACGCTGCGCCGAGAACACCGCCGTGAGCGGCCCGTTTGCGTAGGTCAGATGCAAACCGATGTTGTCCTTCCCCTGTTGACCCGTGGTGCTGCTGACGCCATAAATCACGGTGCCCGTGAGACCGCTGTAGTTCGGCGAAACGTACTCGACGGCGTTTTGCCAGACCGTGTCGCCGATCTGCGTATTGCTATAGCTCGCGGTATACGACTGCACGATCAACGGCGAGAACACCACCGACGAGCCGAACGGATTGACGAGTTGCTGGTTGGAATAAGTCGGATTGGTCTGCTCCCCCACTTTGAACGTGCCATATGCGCCGGTCAGGCCGACATAGGCATTGCGCGAAAACAAACCATCCGTGGTGTTGCGTCCCATCTGCCCCGTGTTCGGCCTGAAAAAACTCTCGAGCGCGAAGATCACCGCATTGCCGCCACCAAGGTCTTCGCGGCCGCGCATGCCCCAGAACGACGTCGTCATCCCTCCACCGCCTTCCTGTACCGTGCTTGCACGGGTCGTGCTGAGTTTCGAACTGTCGATATACATGCCGATGAGTCCATACATCTGTACGAAAGACGATGGTGTCCCCGCCCCTCCGGCTACCGCCGATGAATCGCCTGCGTGCGCGACGCCAACGCCGCTGGCCACCAACAATCCCGTTGCCACGCATGCGGCGTTGAGCTTCACTCGACCGGGCAATCCGCTTTTTTCCACTGACATTATGTTTTCGTCTCCAAACCAGTTTGTTGTTTTATGCGCGAGCGCTCCCCCGCTGCGTGCACGGGCAGCGCACGCAGACCGCGAAACACACGAGGGGTTTTCTCGCCGGCTAGCGCGTCATTCGGCGTGACGGCGCGACATTTCGGCGTTCAGTTTCGAACGGTCAAGCTCGTGCTCCCATGCCGACACCACTAGCGTGGCGACACCGTTTCCGATGGTGTTGGCGATCGCGAGCCCCGTTCCCATGAAGCGGTGAATGCCGAGGATAAGAACCATGCCGGACACTGGAATAATCGGGAAGACCAGCAGCGTCGAAGTCAGCATCACGAAGGCCGCGCCAGCCACACCGCTCGCGCCCTTCGACGTCAGCATCGCCACGCCCACGAGCGTGAGCTCCTGCGTCAGGCTGAGCTCAATGTTGAATGCCTGCGCGATGAAGAGCACGGCCATCGTCAGGTAGATGTTGGTGCCGTCGAGATTGAACGAATAACCGGCTGGAATCACAAGACCCACCACCGATTTCGAGCAGCCGAGCCGTTCGAGTTTTTCGAGCATCCGTGGCAGCGCGGCTTCGGACGAACTCGTGCCGAGCACGATCAGGATTTCCTCGCGGATATAGCTCAGGAAGCGCAGGATGCTGAAGCCTAGCAAGCGCGAAATCACACCGAGCACCACCAGCACGAAGAAGGCGAGCGTCAGGTAGAACGTGCCAATCAGTTTGAGCAAAGGTAGTACGGCGCCGATGCCATAGGTGCCGATCGTGAACGCGATTGAGCCGAACGCCCCGATCGCCGCGACCTTCATGATGATGTGAACGATGCCGAAGAACGTCTGTGCGAAGCGGTCGATCATGCGAACCAGGGGCCGGCCGTATTCTCCCGTAGCCGCGAGCGCGGCGCCGAACAGCACGGAGACCAGCAGAATCTGCAAGACATTGCCACTCGAAAATGCGCTGACCACGGTGTCGGGAATGATGTGCATCAGAAACTCGACCGTGTTCTGTTCGTGCGCGGCCGTCGCGAATCCGGCGAGCGCTTTGGTATCGATCGTCGCGGGATTCAGATTGAAGCCGGTGCCGGGATGAAACAGATGCCCGGCCACGAGTCCGATCACGAGCGACAGCGTCGATACGACTTCGAAATACAGCAGCGCCTTGCCGCCGACACGCCCGACCTTCTTGATGTCGCCCATGCCGGCGATGCCGGTGACAACAGTGCAGAAGATGATTGGGCCGATCACCATCTTGACCAGCTTGATGAACGCGTCACCGAGCGGCTTCATCTGCACGGCGAGCGACGGCGCGAAATGACCCAGCAGCACGCCGAGAAGGATCGCGAGTAGCACGTGGAAATACAGCGCGCGATAGAAGGGTTGCTTCGCGCTGCGCGCGGGGGATGTCATGACGGCGCTGTCGTTCATGGCGCCGCTCGCGAATGAGCCGAACGGGCCGAATGGGCCCGGTGGCAATGCATACCGGTCATTGTTGTCTCCTGATACGAATGGTGAGCGGAAAGCCGGTCGATTCCGGATTTCCGCCTGGCTGCCATTCTTGGCGTGGCAGTTCAAAAGTGAGTAGTAAATAAGTAAAGCGAACGGTTCGCTCAGAATCCGTAAAGCCGTGCCGGGTTCGTGACGAGCAGTTGCTCGCGCAGCGCCGCGTCCGGACAGAAGCGGAACAGCAGATCGACCAGTTCGCCGTCGTTCGGCATGTCCTGGCTGATGTTCGGATGCGGCCAGTCGGTACCCCACAGCACGCGGTCGGGAGCGGCTTCGATCAGCGCGTGCGCGAATGGGATCGCATCGTCGAAAGGACGGTGACCTGCGGACACGCGCTCGGCGCCGCATACCTTGACCCATGCTAGCGGGTTGCGCATCAGTTCCAGAAGCTGGCGGAACGGTTGCTGATCGACGCCGGCTTCCGCGCGTACACGGCCCATGTGGTCGATCACGAAAGGCACCTTGATACGCGCGATCCGCTCGCCGTATTGCAGGATGTCTTGCGCGTCGAGATGCAGCACGACGTGCCAGCCAAGGCCCTCGATCCGTTCGAGCACCCTATCGAATACATCGAGATCGGGCGCGCCGCCCAGATGCGCGACGAAATTGAAGCGCACGCCGCGCACGCCGCGCACGTCGAGGTCGGCCAATTGCTCATCGGTCACGTCGCCGTCGACGATCGCGACGCCGCGATAGCGTCCATTGCCACGCGCGATCGCATCCAGCATCGCGGTGTTGTCGGTGCCATGGCAGCTTGCCTGCACGATCACGCCCCGGTTCGCGCCGAGAAAATCGTGCAGCGCGACAAGGCGCTCGAATGGGGCGTCGGGCGGCGTGTAGCTGCGCTCCGGTGCGTAAGGAAATTGATCGGCGGGGCCGAATACGTGGCAGTGCGCGTCACATGCACCGGCAGGCAGTTGCTGAACGGGTCGAACGGGATCGGGATCAGGAGGCAGGCAGGATTTCATGAAGCGTCGTCTCGATGTCATGCCGCATGGCGCGGCTTTGTAAGGGCTGCATGCATTGTGGCGACGATGATGGATCGGTACAATCACCATATTGAACTAGCTGATATGTGAATTTCACATACGTTGCCAACCATGGACCTGAAGCAGCTCGAGGCATTCGTTCACGTCGCTGAACTCGGCAGCTTTACACGTGCCGCGATCACGCTGGACACGAACCAGCCCGCCCTGAGCCGGCTCGTGCGGCATCTGGAAGTGGAATTGCGGCATACGCTGCTCGAACGGACCGGCCGCGGCGTGACGTTAACGCCGGCAGGCCAGCGGATGCTCGCACATGCGAAAGGTATCCTGCAGCAGGTGCAGCGCGCCTCGCAGGATCTGGACGAGTTGCACGGTGCACCCGGCGGTCATTTCGGCATCGGCATCACCCCCAGCTTCGCGAGAGTCGCCACGCACGAGCTCGTCCGGGGTTTTCGCTCCTCGTTTCCCGGGGCGACTATCTCGGTGGCTCAAGGCCTGTCCACCTATCTGATCGAATGGCTGATGATGGGCCGCATCGACGTCGCGGTTCTGTACGACACGTTCGATACGCCGTTGATCGACAAGCGAACCATCTTTACCGAAGAACTGTTTCTGATCGGCCCGGACAGTGGCGGCACCCCCACAGCGGCAGTACGCGAGCCCACAACAGCGATCACGCTGCGGGAAATCGTACGCTACCCACTTATCATCCCCGGCCGCATGCACGCGATCAGACGGATGGTCGAAGCGGCTGCCGCAGAACAGGGCGTAAGATTGCGGATCGAACTGGAGGTCGATGCAGTGACCTCAATTCTCGATCTGGTCAGCGAGGATATCGGCTATGCGGTGCTATCACTCAATGCAACTAGCAGCGATGCGCTCAAGCGGCGCTTCCAGGTGATCCGCATTACCGAGCCGACGCTCTTCAGCCGTCTTGCGATCGCAACCAGTAGCAAGCACACGCTGTCGCAACTTGCCATCCAGGCGATCGCCATGCTCGAATCGAAAATATTGCCGCTCTACGGCACCGCTGCCTGACCCCGGGTTTATTTCGCACGTCCGCTCTCTTGGCCAATTCGACATCTCCGAGCACCGATCTTCTCAATCTCGCTCAACTGCGTGTGTTCACCATCGTCGTTGAACACGGCAGTGCAAGCCGGGCAGCCGCGCTGCTCTTTCGCGCGCAATCAGCCGTGACACGCTCCGTGCGGGAGCTCGAAGAAACGCTCGGCGAACGGCTGCTGGAACGCAGGCCATCGGGCATGCTGCCCACCTCGGTTGGGCGTACCGTCGACGAACGCAGCCGGCGCATCTTCGCGGAATTGCAGGCGCTCGCACAGTGGTGCGCGACGCGCCAGGCGCGCGCACGCGCCTTCACTTCTGGCTCGATTCCGTCCTACTTGCTGAACACACGGCGCTTGCAGTTGTTCGTCGCTCTCGTGCGTCATCAGCACATGCCAAGCGCGGCGCAGGCGCTCGGCGTCAGCCAGCCGGCCGTCAGCAGCGCAGTGCGGATTCTTGAGAATGGCGCCGATATCGCGCTGTTTCACCGTACGGCGCGAGGCGTGCAACTCACCCGCGAGGGAGAAATTTTTGCACTGCACGTGCGGCGCGCTCTCAACGAACTGCGCCACATCCCTGACGATATCGCTGCAGTGCGCGGCAGTATCCGCGGTCATGCTGCGGTCGGCGCGTTACCGCTCAGCCGTACGTTGATCCTTCCGGAGGCGGTAGCGTGTGTCAGGCGTGCCTATCCGGGTGTGCGCATTACTACCGACGAAAGCGCCTACGAGACGCTCGTGGCGAAGCTGCGCGCCGGCGACATCGACTTCATTCTCGGCGCCCTGCGTCCCACCGATGCCGCGAGCGGGCTGCATGGCGAACCGTTGATATCGGACGATATGGTCGTGCTCGCCCGGGCGGACCATCCGCTCGCCGGCAAGCGGGGACTCGAGTTACAACAACTGGCCGACGCGGAGTGGCTTTTACCGCGCAACCACACGCCGGCGCGTTCGATTCTCGATGCGCTATTCGTGCGCATGGAGTTGGGAGTGCCGGTACCCGCGATCGAAACGGCGGATCTCGCGATGATTCGCGGTCTCCTGTTGCGTACGGACATGCTTGCCGTTCTGTCTGCGCAACAGGTCTACTACGAACTCGAGACCGGACAACTGGTGATTCTGGACGTTGCGCTGCCCCACACGGGACGCGCAATCGGTCTGACAACGCGAGCGGCGGCCGAACCGTCTCCGGCCGCCCGCAAGCTGATCGAAGCGATTCGCGAAGTCACCCGGCGAACCTGAGCGAACCTGCCCCGATCTGCGTGATCCGCCGCGCTCGCCACCCCACGCACGGCGCATTTCCATCGATTCCATCGGTATAAACGCGGACATCAGACCTTCCCCGCCTGCCCCGATAAACAAAACAGGCGGCACATTCAACACTTGGCAGCGGGCAAACGTCCGCACCCCCTCCATACTTTCGACATCGAGAAAAAGCAGAACGGAGGAGACGGTGAGTCTGTTGAGCAAGACGTACGTCCAGGTGCTGATCGCCATCGCCCTTGCGATCGCATTCGGTCTGCTTGCGCCGCATCAGGCCGTGATGATGAAACCGCTCGGGGACAGCTTCATCGCGCTCCTGAAGATGATGCTCGGACCCATCATTTTCTGCACCGTCGTTCATGGAATCGGGCATATCAAGGACTTCAGGCGGCTAGGCCGGCTCGGCATCAAAACCTTGCTTTATTTCGAAGTGGTCAGCACGCTCGCAATGCTGGTCGGTTTCGCGATCGTCAATATCGTGCGGCCTGGCGATGGACTGCATGCCAGCGCCCTAAGTCCGGTGCACGCCGCGGCGGACGTCATCAAGGCGGGCAGTTCCGGCGACTTCTCGTTCACCCACTTCCTGAGCTCCATCATTCCTCACACATTGTTCTCCGCTTTCGTCAGCGGTGACATCCTCCCCGTTCTATTCGTTTCGCTTTTGACGGGCTTCGCGTTGAGCAGTTGCGCGAAGCCTGACTGGTTGATTTTCCGGCTGATCGAAGAAGCGCAAACTGTCGTCTTCAGGATCCTCGGTTTCATCATGCGCCTCTCGCCGCTCGGCGCATTCGGTGCAATGGCGACCGCTGTGGGCAGCTACGGCGGCGTCACGCTGCTTTATCTGTTGCGCTACGTTCTGACCTATTACGCGAGCACATTATTTTTTGTGTTCGTAGTACTGGGCATTGTGTCGGCAACAGCGGGCTTCTCCATTCTGAAGATTCTTGGCTTGATCAAGGAAGAAGCCATTCTCGCCATGGGCACGGCCGCCAGCGAAGTCGCGCTGCCCCGTCTCATCACCAAGCTCGAACAGGCGGGCTGCGACGAGGCGGTGGTCGGTTTCGTGCTGCCGGCAGGTTATAGCTTCAATATTGACGGCGCCTGCCTGTATATGGCGTGCGGGGTCGGTTTCATTGCGCAGGCGACCGATACCCCGCTCCCGCTCTCGCAACAGCTGGCCCTGCTCGCGGTAATGCTGCTTACGTCGAAAGGCGGCGCCGGCGCGGCCGGTGGCGCACTAGTCAAACTGGCGGCCACCTTGCAGTCTTCACACGCGCTACCGTTGTCGGGTGTGGGTCTGCTATTCGGCATCGATCGCGTGCTCGCGATCGCCACGTCGACGACCAACGTGATCGGCAACTCGGTCGCGGTGCTCGTGCTGGCGAAATGGGAGCGCATGTTCGATCAGCAAAAATTCGACGCTTACGTTAACGGTCGCCACGCGCCGCCAGCGGGACCGGTGACAGTTCGGGCAACCGAGCACCCGCGTTGAGGTTGCGACGCAAATCACGGCGCGCCACACACAGCATATTGTCATTTCCCACCCTCACTCGCAGAGAATCAGCATGGATCAGAATCGCACTCAGCCTGTTGGCCGCATCGCAATCATCGGCTTCGGAGAAGTCGGGCCTATCTTCGCTCGCGCATTGACCGTGGCCGGCCATGAAGTGTCGATCTTCGACATCAAGCTGCAAGATGCGGCTACGCGTTCGACGATCTTGCAGCGGGCCCACGAATGCAACGTTCACGTGGCCGACGATCTCCCAGCGGCACTGCGCGATGCGCAACTCATTTTCTCCGCGGTCACCGCGAGCCAGGCGGAAGCGGTCGCCACCGCTTCCGCGGAATATCTGACGAGCGGCCAGACCTTCCTCGACCTCAATTCAGTTTCGCCCGCCGTCAAACAACGCAACTGCCAGCAGATCGAACGCAATGGCGCCGACTACGTGGAAGCCGCGGTGATGGCGCCGGTTCCGCCGCACGGCATACAGGTGCCGATGCTGTTGGGCGGCCGACTCGCTGTAGAAACGGCAGACCGTCTCAACGGGTTGGGGATGCGCACGGAAGCCGTGGCGCAGAAAGTCGGCCTCGCCTCAGCCATCAAGCTATGCCGCAGCATCATGATCAAGGGCATGGAGGCGCTATGCGTTCAGTCGATGCTGGCAGCCAGACAGTTCGACGTGGACGGCCGCGTGCTTGCATCGCTCGCGGCAAGCTTTCCGGGCGTAGGCTGGGATAAGGGCTACGAGGCCTATCTGATCGGTCGTGTAGTCGAACACGGGCAACGGCGCGCCGAAGAGATGCGCGAAGCCGCATTGATGCTGGACGCCTTAGGGATGTCGAGTGCCCTCGCAAACGCTGTCGCCGACGTGCAACAGGACCTGGCGACGCGAGGCGCGCCATTGGTCGAAGCACTGGATCCGAAGGGAAGCCTCCCGGAGTGGAGAAACCTGCTCGGGGTAGCCTAATTCGATCAACGCCACGTCGACGCAAGCCCGCTGCTATCGCCCGTCGCTGCCTGATACCAGGGTATTGAATACCAATGAGAGCGTACCCACCAGAATGAGGCTCGATGCCCAGACTGCGTCCAGATTGAACCAGCTCCGTGACACGAACTTCAGCCCCACGTAGCGGTAGACCCACCAGGCCAGCAGTCCACCGACCACGATCATGGCGGTGGCATGGACGCCGGAAACGAGCAGCGCCATGCCCAGATTGGCGTCGATCAGGGTCCGTGCGGCCTGATGCCCTTGATCGCTGTCGTAGGACCGGCAAAGACCGAGGTAGATCGGCACAAGCATCAGTCCTGCGCCATGCGCGATGGCAACAGCGAAGGACCAGAGCGCAAGCCTCGACGGGGGGATCCGCGCGAGTACACGCGGATGGCGCCGCCAGATCAGAAGAAAGGCACCAAAGCCAATGACGAGCACACTCGCGCCAATCTGGATTTCGCGCTGCCAGGCGAGCAGAATCGCAAGCATGGCGAAGGGCACCATTACCACGAACATGGCCAACACGTGCCCCGCCGCGAGGTATAAGAGCGCGGAGAACAGCGCCCGTGACCGTCTCTCCATCAGCCCGCTCGAGACGGCGAGCGGCCATCCCATCGCCGGGTTGAGCCCGTGATAAAAACCACTCGCCGCGACAGCTAACCAAAGGCCGGTCTGCGGCCAGCCGCCCCCGATCAAATCCCCACCGACGGATAGCAGAACGAATCGGTCGAACAGTCGCCACCTTCAAGCCGGATCTGGTGAGCCCGATATCCGTCGGGAAAGGCTACCCAGTAATCGTCGGCCAGCGCGAGGCCACCGCCAGGTTCAGCCCGAGCCATGACCTGTGCCGCCGGCACGCCGTCCGGATAGAACTGGTTGTCCCAGGTCGAGTAGAGCGAGTTCGTCCAGTAGACCCGCTTGCCGTCGCGGCTGATCTCGACCATCTGCGGACCACCCGCAAAGGTTTTACCGTTCGGATGGGGCGTGCGCCGTACGATGCCGCCGATGTGGACCGATCCCGTGAGCTTCGGTTTCCGGGGCTCCGTCACATCGTACTGGCGCATCTCGCCGGTTCCCCAACAGGCGACGTACAGGAATTTGTCGTCGATGGAGAGATCGATATCGGTGACGAGCGGCGGCACCGCGCCGAATCCCTGAAGCAACGGTGGAAGCAATTCCGTGGCTGCGGGCTCGGGCGGAATGGTCGCGGTCTTCTCGATGTGGAATTTGCCACCCTCCCGCCACCAGGTCCAGATCGACCCTTCAAGGTTCGTCGTGTCGACCACCACGCCGATAAAGCCGTACTCCCGGCTGGGATCGTGCGCGGGCCGCACTTCGAGCGCCATCTGGTGGTTCGCGCCGAGATCGATCGTCTGCACGTTGCGTCTCGCCCGCAGATCCCAGAAGTGGATGTGGTGCCCGTACTTGTTCGACAGAAGATCTTCGGGGACGATCCCGTTCTCGAATTGCGGCGGCAACGCCCACTCGCTCGACACCATGTAGTCACGCGGCAGGTTCCACCAGAAATCGTAGTGTTTCTCCTGCGACCCGCGGTCGATCTCCCAGCGGCCGAGAACATCGAAAGTCTCGCAGTCCATGATAAAGATGCCCGGAGGACCGTCTGTGCCATCCTTCCCACCGCCACCGAGCGTACTGACGTAGATTCCTTCAGGCCCGCAATGGACCGTGTGCGGACGCGAGTAGCCTGTCTTGTTGAAAATTTCCTCAGGTTCGATGATCTTGTGGATTCGCGCCTGGGTCGGATGAGGCTTGGTGTCGACGATGTAGATGCGCGAGGAGCGCATTCCCGGAATGATCAGATAGCGCCGTTCGAGAAAGGCGTGGCCGGTCAGCGGCGACAGTGACGATGAGCAGGCATTCCATCCGAAGTGGTGGAATTCGTCCCCTTTGTTAGGCACCGGCACCGTGTGAACCACCTGGCTATAGGTCGGCGAGCCGGGCTTCACGTCCACGACGGCGAGCGCGTCAGGCTGCGAGAAATCGGGGCTGAGCAGCAGCGTGTAGGCGAAGTCTTCCGCTGGCGCATCCATCGCGAGTTTCGGCGACGCGTGGAAAGTGGGATCTGGGCGCATAAGCATGACGGGACGCTCCTTCTATCTGGTTCAGGGCCCAAGGCGCTCGTCTACTCACAGTCCCCAACGGGTCGCACGCCTTGTTGCGAACCGTCGTTTGTCAATGAGATGCTCAGCGCGCCCGTGGCAGGCCGCGGCGCAGCTTAAGAGTTGTAGTGCACAGTAGCAGCAAGCGCAACCGAGAGTTTCGCCAACTTTGGCGCGCGTCGCGTTTCGTCATGTTCAAGTGCTTTTCTACACTATAGTAGTCGCGGGCTTCGGACCGTTAGTGCTGCACGCCCCAGCGTCGAACAGTCACGCGCTCGAGCGTATCGAACACCAGATGCTCGATCAGCAAACCAATCACGATCACCGCGGCCAGCCCCGCAAAAACGCGATCCGTGTACAACTCGTTGCGATTCTGGAAGATATACCAGCCAAGCCCACCACTGCCGGAACTCGCACCGAATACGAGTTCGGCAGCGATCAGCGTGCGCCACGCAAAGGCCCAACCCACCCGCAAGCCAGCCAGAATCGCGGGCAACGCCGCCGGCACCAGAATCAGCAGCACATGGCGTATGCCCGTGAGCCCGTAGTTGCGCCCCGTCATTCGCAACGTAGCCGGCACCGATTGAAAACCGGAGTAGGTGTTCAGCGCCAGCGGCCACAGTACCGAATGGACCAGCACGAACAACAGACTGCCGGTGCCGAGACCGAACCAGAGCAACGCGAGCGGCAATAGCGCGATGGAAGGCAAAGGGTTGAACATCGCCGTCAGCATCGACAGAACATCACGCCCCAGGCGCGTCGACACGGCAAGCGAGGTCAGCACGAACGCGAGTGCGGCGCCGAGCAGATAGCCGCGCAACAGCACAGACATCGACACAGCCGTTTTCTGCAGCAGCTCGCCGGACCATACGCCCTGGACGAACGCACTGAATGTCGCGCCGAACGTCGGCAGCAGGAGATCGTTATCGATCACCCGTGCGGCGATTTCCCAGATTGCGATCAACACCAGCGCGATCAGCGTCTTGCGCAACCAGCTTTGCGCGTAGAGGCGTTTGCCGAGCGGCAGCGGTGCCTCAAGCACGAGTTCACCGAGTGGTTCGAGCGGACGCTCGTACTCCTCGCGAACCGGCGGCAACAAGGTGGCGGGGGAACTCATTGCACGGCCTCCGTCTGCTCGAACAACAGATGATGAATACGCGCGACGCTGCGTTGAAAATCACTGCGCCCGAAACTATCCTGCGAATACTGATGGCTGTTGAGTTCGGCACGCACACGTCCCGGATGCGGCGACAACAACAGGATACGGTTGCCAACCACCAGCGCTTCCTCGATCGAGTGCGTCACGAACAGCAGCGTGAAGTTGACTTCTTCCCACAGACGCAGCAGTTCTTCCTGCATCTTGCGGCGCGTGAGCGCATCGAGTGCGGCGAACGGCTCGTCCATCAGCAGCACGCGTGGCTGCATCGCCAGTGCACGGGCAATCGCGACGCGCTGCTTCATGCCGCCCGACAACGTATGCGGATAGGCCTTGGCAAACGACGCGAGTCCCACCTTCTCCAGATAATGCAGCGCACGCTCGTTGGCTTCCGCGCGCGACAGCTTCTTGGCTACACGCAACGGAAAGGCGACGTTCTGCAGCACCGTCTTCCATGGCGGTAACTGATCGAATTCCTGAAACACGACGATGCGATCGGCACCGGGGCCTCGCACAGTCTGGCCGTCGAGCGAGATACTGCCGGAGGTCGGCTCGATAAACCCGGCCACGGCTTTGAGCAGGGTCGACTTGCCGCAACCTGATGGTCCCAGCAGCACGAAGCGGTCGCCGCCGTAGACATCGAAACTCACGTCATGAGTCGCGCGAACGATCCGCTCGCGCGTGCGGTATTCGAGGTTGACATTCTCGACCGCGAGTAGTCTTTCACTGGTCGCCGGACCGACTTGCTCAGTGTGGCCTGGAAACAGCAGCGTGGGATTTGCCACCATCAGATCGCTCCCTGTGAGCTGACCACGCGGGCCGATTTATGTTCGTCGAAGCTCAAGAAGAAAGTCATGCTCAACTTCCTGCCGCCGTCGCCGGGTCGTCGAAGAAATAGTCCTTCCATGACTTGGGCTCGTTTTTGATGGCGCCGACTCGATACATGAACTGCGCGAGTCCGAACGTGTTCTGCGGTGCGACCTTGAACTGCACCCGCGGATCCTTGATGACCTTCAGCAGCAGATTACGGTCGATCTTCGACTGATTCGTACGGATGTAGATATCGGCTGCGGCGTCGGGATTCGCCGAGATAAAGCGTGCGGCATCCGCCAGCGCATCGACAAATGCGCGGTAGGTCTTCGGATTGTTGTCGCGGAATTTTTCCGTCGCGTACAGGACGGTTGCCGAGCTCGGCCCACCCAGCACGTCGTACGAATTCAGCACGATGTGCGCCTTTGGATTGCCGGCGAGTTCCTGCTCCTGAAACGGCGGATTGCCGAAGTGTCCGGTGATTTCCGTGCCGCCCGCAATGATCGCCGCTGTGGCGTCGGGATGCGGCAGCGCCTGCGTGAACTTGTCGAGGCGGTTGTAATCCTTGTCGCCCCAGCGCTTCGCCGCCGCGTATTGCAGCACGCGCGACTGCACCGACACATTTACCGCCGGCACCGCGATGCGGTCCTTCTCGGTAAAGTCGGCGATCGTCTTGACATTGGGATTGTTACTGACAAGGTAGTACGGCAGATTACCGAGCGACGCCACGCCCTTCACGTTCTGCTTGCCGTGCGTGCGGTCCCAGATCGTCAGCAAGGGGCCGACGCCCGCGCCCGCTATATCCACCGCGCCGGAGAGCAGCGCATCGTTGACGGCGGCGCCGCCCGATAGTTTCACCCAGTCGACCTTGATGTCGAGCCCCTGCTTACGCCCTTCTTTCTCGACAAACTGCTGGTCACGCGCCACGTTCAGCAGCAAATAGACGATACCGAACTGTTCGGCCACGCGGATCTGGCCTTCGGCACGGGCGGGCACGGCTGCGCCGAAGCCGGCCGCACCCACCGATAAGGTAAGCAGCGACGCGGTCAAACGACGGGCAAAAGACGACCGAAGAGCGGTCGGGCGAAACCTGGCAAGCATCGGAACTCCGGTCAGCATGGGATAGTGGTCAAGGCGGGCGGCGTTGCCGTCAGAACGGCACGTCGCCTTCAATCGTCGTGCGGTACAGTTTGCGGCGCAGATGATCGGGCGTACCGGCTGCAAGATGCATCAATGAGCGGTTGTCCCAGAACACCATGTCGTGTTCGGCCCATCGATGCCGGTACAGGTGCTCGGGGCGCACGCTATGCGCGAAAATTTCCTCGAGTAGTGACTTGCTCTCGTCTTCCGGCAGGCCGATCACACGGGTCGTGAAATGCTCGCTGACGAAGAGCGCGCGGCGCCCGGTCTCAGGATGCGTGCGCACGATCGGCTGCACCACCGGTTTCACTTGGGCGATCTGCTCCGCCGACAGATTCGGCCGCCATGGGCTGCGTTTCTGCAATTCCGCATATTTCGCGAGATACGTGTGCTCCGCCGAACGCCCCTGCACCGCGCTACGCAAGTGTGCCGGCAAGGTTTCCCACGCGAGGTGCATGTTGGCGAACAGCGTGTCGCCACCTTCCGAAGGCAGTTCCTGCGCATGCAGCAGCGAACCGAGGCTCGGCTTCTCCTTGTAGGACAGATCGGAATGCCAGTAATGACCGGCGTCGCCGAGACCGATCGGCTGGCCGTTCTCGACGATGTTCGAGACGACCAGCACCTCCGGGTAGTCCGGCAACTGGAATTGATGCAGCACGTGAATCTGCAGCGGGCCGAAGCGGCGGCTGAAGGCAATCTGCTGATCCGGCGTGATGCGTTGATCGCGAAACACCAGTACGTGATGGTCCAGATGCGCACGGTGGATGCGTGCGAAATCATCCTGACCCAGCGGTTGGCTGAGATCGAGACCCAGAACTTCCGCGCCGACGGGGCCGTCGAAAGCGCGAATTTCGATGGGCTGAGTTTGATTAGCACGGCCAGCAGCGCTGGCGGCGGTGGGTGCAAAGGCAGTCGTCACAGGAAACTCTTCGTCGAATCTGTTCGGAGGGCGCCGGCGAAGGCGAAGGCGAAGTCAGCCAAATTTACCCGCGCACGCGCGCGACGACAACGAAGCAAATCCGATACGGTTATCTGCTGGAGTGATAAACCCGATGCTTTAACGCGCTGCGGGCAGTGCGCGCACCGGAGCTGCACATGCCGGGATTTATCGATTGGGCGCGTCAGCCAGAACGAGCATCGCGTAAGCTCGCGGTCAATTCTGCTCGTCAGACGCGTATAGTCCACCCGTTGACATCACACTGACAGCAGCCGGGTGCACAGAAGACCCCGCCTCTCTCATATCTCCCGGACGACAGTTCGAATTCCCAACCAGCACCTTCATTCGAAGGAACAGGCAGTGAACCGATCATACTCACCGGCGCATTCCGATGCGCACGGAGATGAAGGGCATCGACGAATCGTGGATGACCTCCATCTGCATGGCTGGTCGGAACAGGACAATTTTTTTCCGCCGGATCTGACACTCGCGCTGGCGCTGGAATGTTCGACGCTTGCAGCAACCGGGATGCTCACACTGGCCCGTGTCAGCCAGGGCGCGGCGCGTTCGCTCCAACCCAACATCCGCGGCGACCAGATCCAGTGGCTGGAAGCAGGTCAATCCGAAGCCTGCGACCGGTACCTCGCGATCATGGAAGCGCTGCGTATCGCCTTGAATCACGGGCTGTTTCTGGGACTCGAAGAATACGAGAGCCATTTCGCGTTCTACACGCCAGGTGCTTCGTATCTGCAACACCGCGATCAGTTTCGCCACGACGACAGCCGCACGGTGTCGATCGTCGTCTATCTGAATGCCGACTGGCTGCCTGAGCATGGCGGTGCATTGCGACTGCATCCAGAGGGCTTGAGCATGCGGGACATCGCTCCGGTTGGCAGCCGGATCGCGGTGTTTCTATCCGCCGATATGTTGCACGAGGTATTGCCCGCGACGCGCGACCGCCTGTCCCTCACCGGGTGGTTCAGACGCCGCGCGTGATCTCGCTGGCTTTCGTGCACTCGCACCCGGCTAATCTCTACGCAACCCGGAGTTTGCTGTATCGGCGAATCCTGGGATCTAAATGTACGGTCACGAAGGTGCCGGTGTGAAAGGTTTCGATTCGAATCTTGCGGCCGAGGCTAAGATACGCGGTGGAACTTGGGGAACGGAGAATTGAATTGGGAGCGACGGCGAAATCGGCTCGCAGGACCGGACGGAACGAGGTGAACAATTCGCCTGCTCCTGCGCGAAGTGTTGTCATCGGCGATGACGGTCTGGCCCGGCCTCCATGGGCAGCGGTTGACGTAATGCTACGCGCCTACTACGACACTGAATGGGGGATGCCGGTACGAGATGAAAGAGGATTGTTTGAAAGACTTTCGCTGGAGGCGTTCCAGTCAGGCCTGTCGTGGGCGACGATTCTCAGGAAGAGGGACGCATTTCGTGCCGCATTCTGCAACTTCGACCCCGACACAGTCGCGCGGTTCGACGAGCAGCACGTGCAGCGTCTTCTCGCCGATTCCGGCATCATACGCAATCGCGCCAAGATACTGGCGACGATAAAAAACGCGATCGCAACGATCGAGCTGCGCCAGGACGGAGGTCTCGCCAGGTTGATCTGGTCATTTCAGCCGGCGAGCACGCCTTGTCCCCGAACGATTGACGAAGTTCCCACAGTCTCCGAGGAATCGGCCGCACTGAGCAAGGCACTTCGTAAAAAGGGTTTTTCGTTCGTCGGCCCCACGACGATGCACGCGCTGATGGAAGCTGTGGGGATTATCGACACGCATTTGCTGGACAGTCACCGTCGTGGGAGCTCCGGAGTCTGGCCGGCCGGGTGACTGGCAAAAGGTTGCTGCCGGTCAGACGGAGCAAGAAGGGTATTGAATTCGGCAGATACTCTAAAAATACCCCGGATGGCAATAGCACTCCATGGAACTCATTGGAAATAAAAAACCCTCGAAGCATTGCTGCATCAAGGGTTTAAGGAATTTCCAGGAATCGGGTGGAACACTTTCTGGTGCCGGGGACCGGACTTGAACCGGCAAGCTGTTAAGCGGCGGATTTTAAGTCCGCTATGTTTACCAATTTCATCACCCCGGCAGGGGTCAGAACCGCTCGTGGACGCGAATTCTACCATTGCCCGGCGAGCGCACCAAACCTGCGCAATCCAGCCGCAGCGCACACCGCCTCCCGTCCCGCAAGCACAAAAGTCAGAGTCATCCGGGAGTCACAAACCTTCCCGATAATCCGCTCACGAAAACGTTTACAACCCGAGCGGAAACCATGATCCCGACGATCAAAGATGTCGCTGCCCACGCGGGCTTTTCCATCGCCACGGTCTCTCGCGCGATCAACGCGCCGCACACCGTGAACCCGGTCACGCTCGACACAGTGCGCCAATCCATCGACGCCCTTAACTTCCGCCCCAGCCCGCTAGGGCGGCAACTGCGCGGTGAGCGCACCCGCCTCATCGGCGTGATCCTGCCAACGCTCGCCAATCCCGTCTTTGCCGAATGCCTGCAAGGTATCGACGAGCTCGCTGCGGCGCAAGGCTACCGGCTCATGCTGATGACCACCCAGTACGATGCCGACCGCGAACGCCACGCCATCGAAACACTGCGCGAACATCGTGTGGAAGGCCTGATCCTGACCGTTGCCGATGCCGACACGCATCCGCTGCTCGACGAGCTCGACCGCGCCGGCCTGCTCTATGTGCTGATGCATAACGACACGGTGCGGCGTCCGTCGGTCTCGGTCGATAACCGCCTCGCCGCGTTCGATGGCGTACGCATGCTGATCGCGCACGGCCATCGCCGCATCCTGATGCTCGCCGGGACGCTTGCCGCCTCGGACCGTGCCCGTCAGCGGCATCTCGGCTACGCGCAGGCGATGCAACAAGCCGGTCTTACCCCCGCGCCCCCGCTCGAAGTCGATTTCAACGCCGACGAACTGTCGCCGTCCGTGCTGGCTCATCTGACCAGCGGCCCGAACCGCCCGACTGCCCTCTTCTGCAGCAACGATCTGCTCGCCATGGTCGTGATGCGCGGCCTGCGCCGTGCGCGTCTGCAGATTCCGCACGACATGTCGATTCTCGGCTTCGACGGCCTCGCGATGGGCGAACTACTATCGCCGCCGCTGGCAAGTATCTGCGCGCCGAATCGTGAGATCGGCTGCGCCGCCTGGCAGCGTTTGCTGGCTCGCGTAACCGGCACCTACGATACATCAGGTGAAACGTCGCTCACGCTGACGTTGCCGCACAGCCTGCGCGAAGGCGCCACCATCGCGGCGATTTCGAACAGCAACGAAAAGCCGCCGGCGCATGCCTCGGTATCGGTCGAGAGGCCTTTTGTATGAGCCACCACATGAGTCTTTGCATGATTCGATGCACCAACTCACTGCATCAGTCGTTTTCACAAACCGTTCGCGATGCCCCGTTGTCAGGCCGCCGTTGAATCATCCAGTTCGAACAACGCCGAACCACCCGCCCTCTTCCGCTCCAGGAGACCCGCAGTGATCCGCTCTTCAACACGCTTTACTTCATCGATCAAACCGCTCTGGCGCCGCGTCGCCCGCACCGCGACAACCGCGCTCCCGGCCGGCATGATCGTCACCGCGGCACTCGCAGCGCTCGCGCCGCAAGCAGCCCACGCCGACGAAACCGCCATCTGCTACAACTGCCCGCCCGAATGGGCCGACTGGGCGAGCCAGATCAAGGCGATCCAGCAAAAGACCGGCATTCGCGTACCGTTCGACAACAAGAACTCCGGCCAATCGATTGCGCAATTGATGGCCGAGCAGAAGAGCCCGGTCGCGGACGTGGTGTATCTCGGCGTGTCGTCGGCCTTCCAGGCGAAGGGCAAAGGCGTCATCCAGCCTTACAAGCCCGCGCATTGGGACGACATCCCCGCGAACATGAAGGACCCGCAAGGCTACTGGTTCACGATCCACTCGGGCACGCTGGGATTTTTCGTCAACAGGGACGCGCTCGAAGGCAAACCGGTGCCGCGTTCGTGGGCCGACCTTCTTAAGCCTGAGTACAAAGGCATGATCGGTTACCTCGATCCGTCGAGCGCGTTTGTCGGCTATGCGGGCGCGGTCGCGGTGAATCAGGCGCTCGGCGGCACGCTCGATAACTTCGAGCCGGGCCTCGACTGGTTCCGCAAGCTGAAGGCCAACGCGCCGATCGTGCCGAAGCAGACCGCCTATGCGCGCGTCATGTCCGGTGAGATCCCGATCCTGCTCGACTACGACTTCGACGCCTACCGCGCGAAGTACAAAGATCACGCCAACGTCGAATTCGTGATCCCGAAGGAAGGCACGATCTCGGTACCGTACGTGATGAGTCTCGTGAAGGGCGCGCCGCATGAAGCGAACGGCAAGAAAGTGCTGGATTTCGTGCTGTCGGATGAAGGCCAGAAGCTGTGGGCCGAAGCCTATCTGCGTCCCGTGCGCGCGAATGCCATGACCCCGGAAACCGCCGCCAGGTTCCTGCCCGCAAGCGACTATGCCCGCGCCAAGCCAGTCGACTTCGGCAAAATGGCCGAGAGGCAGTCGAGCTTCGGCGAGCGTTATCTACAGGTGATGCATTGAACGACGTCACGTTCCCGCTGCGCTGGCGCATCGCATTGATCGCGCCGGCACTGGTGATTTTCATCGCGTTCTGGCTGCTGCCAATGGGGGCGCTCGCGCAAATCAGCGGCGACGGCCACGCGTTCGCAACCTATCGCGCGATGCTGACGAATCCGCGCTACATGTCGAGCCTCGGCGCGACCATCGTGTTGTCCGCCGCGGTCACAGCGACGACGTTGGTGCTCTCAGTGATCGCCGGTTTGCTGCTGGCGCGCCGCGAGTTTCCCCTCAAGCGCACGTTGCTCGCCCTGCTGACGTTTCCGTTGGCATTCCCAGGCGTCGTGGTCGGTTTCATGGTGATCATGCTGGCCGGACGCCAGGGTCTGATCGGCGCGTTGTCGTTAAAACTCACCGGTGAGCGCTGGGTGTTCGCTTACTCGATGAGCGGCCTCTTTCTCGGCTACCTGTACTTTTCGATTCCTCGCGTGATCGTCACGGTGATGGCGTCGGCGACCAAGCTCGACGCCTCGCTCGAAGAAGCCGCGCGCTCGCTCGGCGCATCGCCGTGGCGTATCACGCGC
The DNA here is from genome assembly GCF_046026855.1 of Paraburkholderia sediminicola. Classification (GTDB taxonomy): domain Bacteria; phylum Pseudomonadota; class Gammaproteobacteria; order Burkholderiales; family Burkholderiaceae; genus Paraburkholderia; species Paraburkholderia sediminicola_A. The sequence goes on from NZ_JAQQET010000003.1 coordinate 143,481, forward strand.
GACATCGTCCTGCCCGCGTTGTCGCCAGGTTTGATCGCGGCGGGCGCGGTGTGTTTCGCGACCGCGATGGGCGCCTTCGGCACCGCCTTCACACTGGCCACCGACATCGATGTCTTGCCGATGACCATCTATACCGAGTTCACGTTGAACGCGAACATGGTGACGGCCGCGGGTCTGTCCATTGTGCTCGGCATCGTCACATGGGCCGTGCTGGCGTTCGCTCGCAGCGTGAGCGGCTCGGCTGTCGCGGCAAGCGCATGAGCGGTGTTTCCAAACCCGATGACAAGACTTCGATGAATTCCATTAGCGCTCCAGGCCAGCCGACCGCCAGATCGCGCGCGCGGCGGCTCAGGCTTCCCGCGGCACGCACGTGGCTGGCAGCCGGTCAGTGGTTCGTTACGCTGTTGCTGTGCGTGTTTCTGATCGTGCCGGTCGTGATGTCGATCATGGCCGGGCTCACTGTCAACTACTTCAAAGGCGTATCGAGCGGACTCACGCTGCGCTGGCTTGGCGAAGTGTGGACCCAGTATCACGACTCGGTGTTTCTCTCGCTCGAAGTGGCGGCGGCGACATTGTTCATTACGCTGCTGACCGGAGTGCCCGCCGGGTACGTGCTCGCGCGCAGCAAGACGCGTCTCTCGCGCATCATCGAAGAATTTCTGGTGCTGCCGATCGCCCTGCCCGGCCTCGCTTCCGCGCTCGCGCTGCTGGTGGTCTACGGCGGCTTCACGATGTTTCGCATGAGCGTCGCGTTTATCGTTGTCGGGCACGTGGTGTTCACGCTGCCGTTCATGGTTCGCGCGGTCGCAGCTGTGTGCGCGAGCAGCGATCTGCGCACGCTCGAAGAAGGCGCGGCGAGCCTCGGTGCGAGCTTCCTTCAACGTTTCATAACGGTCGTGCTGCCGAATGCACGCCCAGGAATCGTCGCCGGTGCGCTGGCGGTACTCACGCTCTCGATCGGCGAATTCAACCTGACGTGGATGCTGCACACGCCCGACACCAAGACGCTGCCGGTCGGTCTCGCCGACACCTATGCGTCGTTACGCATCGAGATCGGCAGCGCCTACACGATTCTGTTTTTCATCATGACGATGCCGCTACTCGTCGCAATGCAATGGCTCGGCGTCGATGCGACCGGCCAGCGCAGTGCGGGGAAAAAACGCATTGCCGCCGCCCGTTCAAAGCCAATACCAACGTCCACGCCATGAAACTCGACTCCGTTCCCATCACGCTCACGCAATGCGCGAAAACGTTTCGTGGCACGCGCGTACTCGAACCGCTCGATCTGCGCATCGGCGCCGGTGAGACGCTGGTGCTGCTCGGCCCGTCCGGTTGCGGCAAGACCACCACGCTGCGTATGATCGCGGGTCTCGAGACACCCGACGCAGGCGGCTACATCGCGTTCGGCGACGAAGACGTCACCACGCTGCCGATCGAAAAACGCCAGGTCGGCATGGTGTTCCAGAGCTACGCGCTGTTTCCGAACCTGACCGTACGCGGCAACATCGGCTACGGGCTGAGGATCAAACGCGTACCGGCGAACGCTGTACGGCAACGCGTCGATGAACTGCTCGCGATGATGCGTCTCACCGCGCACGCGGACAAATCCATCGATCAGCTTTCGGGTGGCCAGCGTCAGCGCGTTGCCTTGGCGCGCGCGCTCGCCGTGCAACCTCGCGTGCTGCTGCTCGACGAACCGTTGACCGCCCTCGATGCACGTTTGCGCGACACCTTGCGCAGCGAAATGAATACGCTGCTGCGCGACTTGGGCATCACGACCGTCTACGTGACGCACGATCAGGCCGAGGCGATGGAGTTGGGCGACCGCATCGTCGTGATGAGTGCGGGGCGTATCGAACAGATCGGCTCGCCACGCGACATTTACTACCGGCCGGCGAATCGCACGGTTGCGCAATTCGTCGGCACGATCAACCGGCTGGCAGGCGAGCGGCGCGATGGCCTGCTGACGACGACTGGCGGTGCTGTACCGCTGCCCTCAGGTCCCGCCCACGCCAGCGCGGCACACGAAATTTTCTTCCGCCCTGAAGACGCGTATCTTGCCGACCCGGCCAGCGCCCAGTTGCGCGGCAATATCGAAAGCACGGCGTTTCTCGGCGAGCGCACCCGGCTGACGATCGGTGGCGCCGCGCCGGACGCTTTGCTGATCGACGTGGCGGGCCGGGTAGAACTCGCGCGTGGCACACCGGTCGGGATTTCGATCGCGCAGGACGCGCTGATTGCGCTATCGTAACGAGGCAGCGCGGTGTTTTTAGCGCGCCATAAAAAAGGATATCCCCATGCTGCTGGCTCAAATTAGCGACCTGCATATCAAACGACCCGGCGCGCTGGCTTACCGCCGCGTCGACACCGGCGCTTATCTCGCGCGCACCATCGCCGCGCTCAATGCGCTGGAGCCGCGTCCCGATGCAGTGATCATGACCGGCGACCTCGTCGATCAGGGCGATCCGGAACAGTACGAGCACCTCAAGACCCTGCTCGCGCCGCTCGAGATCCCCTACTTCCTGCTGGTGGGCAATCATGACGAACGGACCGCGTTGCGCGCGGCGTTTCCCGATCGCAACGAATTGCGCAGTGGCGGCGAGTTCGTGCAATACGCGGTCGACGTCGGACCGCTGCGCGTAATCGCGCTCGATTCGATGGTGCCGGGGCAAAGCGCCGGCAATCTGTGCGATGTGCGTTTAGCGTGGCTCGCGGCGCAACTCGATGCGGCACAAGGCAGGCCCACGGTGATTGCGTTGCATCATCCACCGTTCGTCTGCGGTATCGGGCATATGGATGAATTGCGGCTCGATCCCGCGGCCGCCGCCAAGCTCGCCGCGTTGATCGCGCGTTATCCGAACGTCGAACGGGTGATCTGCGGCCATGTGCATCGGCCGATGTTCGTGCGTTTTGGCGGCACGATTGCGTCGGCGGTGCCGGCGCCCGCGCATCAGGTCGGGCTCGACTTGCGCAACGATGCGCCATCCGCGTTCGTGATGGAGCCGCCTGCGTATGCACTGCATCGCTACGATCCGGCGACGGGCATCGTCACGCATCATGCGTATGTTGATAAAGCCGATGGGCCGTATCCGTTTTACGAGCCCGAGGGTGACCTGATCGATTGAGCGTGCCGCCAGTTCAGGCGGCGACGAAAGTTTGCTGTACGCGCCGGGACAGCCTGAAATACGGTATTCCGAGCGCGGCGGCAACAACGGCCTGAACAAAGCCATCGAATGGAATGGCAATGTCGATGCCAATGGCGTGGGTCATATGATCGCCGAGCAGATAGGCGCCGGTGCGCATTACTACGATGGCCAGCAGCCACGCCTGCACCTGTGCGGGAAAGCGTGCCGATTTGCGCCGCACGAGCAGCGCCAGCCAGCCTGCGCCGGCAACGATGAACGCCCCGATGAGCACGTCGCAGCCGACCATGGCGATCACGGTGCGATACCAGCCATGCGTTTCAGGGCGCACGAATACTGCCAGGAGTTCCCATTCGAGCATCAGCTTCAACGGATCGCGCAGCGTGATCGCGGTTGAAAGCGCCCATGCGGCAAGGCAGATCAGGGCGATGAGCAGCCAGCCACTGATTCGTCGGGGTTCGGGTTTCGAGATTGTGTTCATGAAATCGGTCACGTGATGGATCTTATTGCGCGTGCGGATTCTACGAACGAAAACCGAACGACCATCTCATTTTGTCTGCGAGGCGTTCCGCGGCCGTCAGCACGATCTTTCCTGCTCCGGTATGATCGGCACGCTTGAGGACCGCGCATGTGCCGGTCCATCGACAGTCCCCTCTCATGTCCACTTCCGACGCTTCCACTCCCGCTTCCGCCGACCGATCCTTGCGCGGCTTGCTGCTCCTGCTCGCGACGATTGCCGGCGTGGCAGTCGCCAACATCTACTACAACCAGCCGCTGCTCGACAATTTCCGGCAGTCGTTTCCGAACAGCGCGTCGTGGGTCGGCGCGGTGCCGGCCGTGACGCAACTCGGCTACGCAGCCGGGATGCTGCTGTTGGCGCCACTCGGCGATCGCTTCGATCGACGCCGCCTGATCCTGTTGCAGATCGTGGGCATGTGCATCGCGCTGGTGGGCGCATCCGCGGCGCCGACGCTGTCGGTGCTGATTATCGCGAGCCTGGCGATCGGCGTACTCGCCACTATCGCGCAGCAGGCGGTGCCGTTCGCGGCCGAACTCGCGCCGCCAACGGAGCGTGGCCATGCCGTTGGCACGGTGATGAGTGGACTGTTGCTCGGAATTTTGCTGGCACGGACTGCGGCGGGCATTGTCGCGGAGTATTTCGGCTGGCGTGCGGTGTTCGGCGCTTCGGTCGTCGCGTTGCTGGTGCTGGCGGTGGTGATCATCATGCGTCTGCCGAAGAGCAAGCCGACGTCGACATTGCCGTACGGCAAGCTGCTGGTCTCGATGTGGCATCTGGTGGTCGAGCATCGCGCGCTCCGTGAAGCGTCCTTGACCGGCGCGGCAATGTTTGCGGCGTTCAGCATCTTCTGGTCGGTGCTGGCGTTATTGCTGGCGGGCGCACCGTTTCATCTTGGGCCGCAGGCGGCCGGCTTATTCGGGATCGTCGGTGCGGCGGGGGCGATGGCCGCGCCGCTCGCCGGCAAGTTTTCCGATCGACGCGGGCCGCGGGCGATTATCACAGTGTCGATTGTGCTGGTGGCGATTTCGTTTGTTGTTTTTGCCTTGTCGGCCAGGAGCATTGCCGGATTGGTGATTGGCGTGATCATCCTCGATATCGGCGTGCAGGCGGCACAGATTTCCAATCAATCACGAATTTACGCGCTCAAGCCCGACGCGCGAAGCCGCGTGAATACGGTCTACATGGTGGCGTATTTTATTGGCGGAGCTGTCGGGTCGGGGGTCGGCGCTGTGGTTTGGCCGACCTTTGGGTGGGTGGGGGTTAGCGTTGCTGGGGTTGTTTTTGCCGGGCTGGCGGCCTGGAATCATTTGAGGCTTCCAGCCGGGGTTAGAGGTTAGGGGTTTTGCCTGCTCGGCGCTTGTTTTTCTGGTTGTCTGTGGCGTTGGGCCTTCCTTGATTTTTGGTTGCCTGCGCGGTGCTTGTTTGTCTGTGTTTTTATGGTGTTGGCCTTTCCTTGTTTTCTTAGTGGTTTATTAGCGTCGCCCCTGTGCGGGGCAGGCACCTACTTTTCTTTGCCTGCTGCAAAGAAAAGTAGGCAAAAGAAAGCAGCTCAAACCGCTAGCTCTTAAGTGGATCCCCTGCGCAGCCACGGTAGTGGTACATCTGGAATCCGTGTCCACGCGCATTCAGCCTTAGTGACAAAGCACTCATCAGCTCCCACTCCGCACTGCGTGCGTCGCGGATGGGTCTGCATGGGAAACCAGGGGCTTCGTTTGGGCGCGATGGGGGCCATCGACTTCGCTTCGCCTCGCCTCGCCTTGGCAAGACGCCAAATGCGCAAGTACCGCAGCGCTCTGCAGGTATCGCTACTTCACTCCGACCGACCAGCAAGCCGTCCCAGTCGGAACTTTTCATAGTTTGTACTTCGAATAAAGCATCGATGCTTTATTCGAAGTACCGAAGTACCGAAGTACCGAAGTACCGAAGTACCGAAGTACCGAAGTACCGAAGTACCGAAGTACCGAAGTACCGATGTACCGATGTACCGATGTACCGAAGCACTGAAGTAGCGAAGCGGCGAAGCGGCGAAGCGGCGAAGCGGCGAAGCGGCGAAGCGGCGAAGCGGCGAAGCGGCGAAGCGGCGAAGCGGCGAAGCGGCGAAGCGGCGAAGCGGCGAAGCGGCGAAGCGATAAGCACGATACCGGCTGAATCACTGTGGCGAATGAGTTGTGAGCGCGAAAACACAGCGCGCGGGTTTATGAAGTGCGCTTCGGCGCGCGCAGCGCTGCCGGAAGTATGACGGCCTTGTCACTGATGCCGAATGTGCGAGAACACGGATTCCAGATGCTCCACTGTCCCTTCCAAGCCAGGGGACCCGCTTATGAGCTAGCGGTTTGAGCTGCTTTCTTTTGCCTACTTTTCTTTGCAGCAGGCAAAGAAAAGTAGGTGCCTGCCCCGCACAGGGGCGACGCTAATAGACCACTAAGAAAACAAGGAAAGGCCAACGCAATAAAAACACAGACAAACAAGCACCGCGCAAGCAACCTAATCAAGAAAAAGCCAACGCCGTAGGCAAACAGACAAAAGACGAAAGACAAAAAAACGAACAAACAAAAACAAACCCCTACCCCCCTGCGCCCCGCGCAAACGCATACTCATGCAGCGCATCAATAACCCGATCAAACTCAAACGATTTATCGTAAAAGTGCCGAACCCCATACTGTTCACAGCGCTCCCGATAAGCCGGCAAGGCATGATTCGTCAGCACTGCAGCAAAAATCGAATCAATCATGCCCTCGCGCTGCAAATACGCAAGTACAGGCACCCCTGACCCCTGCTTCAACTGCAAGTCCACAATCACCGCATCAAACGTCTCGTCGCTCAACAAAGCAATCGCCTGATCGGAGGAATCCGCATACGCGGCCACCTGCAGCAAACCGGACGCGTCGATCGCTTCGACCAGGCTCCTGCGGATCAGCGGCGAATCCTCGATCAGCAGCACGCGCAACGGTGCGCGACTGGCTGGTTCAACAGTGTTCGATTCGCTGTTCATCGGTGTATCTCGATCGTCCATTATTCGATCAAGCCGTTCTTGATCGCGTAATAAGTCAGATCGGCATTGTTCGCCAACCGCATTTTCTCCAACACGCGAGCCCGGTAAGTACTCACGGTCTTCACGGATAAATGCAATTCCTCTGCAATGTCAGTCGGAATCTGTCCCGCCGCGAGCTTGCAGAATACCTGGAACTCGCGCTCGGATAGCGCTTCGTGCGGCCGCCCCGCAGCCGGCTTGTCGAGGTTGTCGGCCAGCGTATCGGCCACCGCCTCCGACAGGTAACGATGCCCGCGCGCCACCGCGCGGATCGCCCGCACGATCTCCTCGGGCTCGCAGTCTTTGTTGAGGTAACCGTTAGCCCCCGCGCGCAGCAGGTTGATCGCGTATTGACTCTCCGGATAGCCCGACAGAATCAGTACGCCCTGCTCCGGCCGAATCTGCTTGATTACACGCAACGTGTCGATGCCGTTCTTGTCCGGCATCGCGATGTCGAGCAGCACCACATCGAATGCCTGCTCCCGCACGAGACTAATGGTTTCGTCGCCGGTTGCCGCTTCGGCCGCGACGCACATATCCGGCTCGTCGGCGACGAACTGCCTGAAGCCACCTCGGACGATCGCATGATCGTCAGCTATCAACACTCGAATCATCGGTCTGGTGTCCGTGCAACAGGATTGCTCCAAAACAGACATTGTAATGATCTCCGGCCCGGCTTCGGCCGAAGATGGAGAATCACAGCGGCAGAAGCAGCGGACATTGCGGGTGCGGGAGACCATCCAGACCTTCCCGCACCGGCCGCACCGCCCGAACAAATGCGGCAACGGAAGCGATAATTAGCGTTTAGGCCACCCAACGCTTATCGACACCAACATCCACAGCCGATACCCGCTTATCAACTTCCGCCTGCCGCCGCCTCTCTTTTCGACCTTGTTACTCGCGGCCTTCGAGCAGGTCCGCCATATCATCAGCGTGCTCTTCTTCAACAGCGAGGATTTCTTCGAACATCCGGCGCGTCGTCACGTCCTTCTCGCCGAGATAGCGCACAATCTCGCGATACGTATCGATCGCAATACGCTCTGCGATCAGATTTTCGCGGATCATGTCCGTCAGATTATCGCCTTCCTTGTATTCCGAATGCGACCGCGTCTTCAAGCCGTCCGGTGCGAAATCCGGCTCGCCGCCAAGCTGCACGATGCGCTCGGCGATACGGTCGGCGTGCTCCTGCTCTTCCGTCGCATGCGCCGCGAATTCCGCCGCCACGCCCTCGGAGTTGATGCCCTTGGCCATGAAATGATGTCGTTTATAGCGCAGCACGCAGACGATTTCAGTGGCCAGCGAGTCGTTGAGCAACTTCAGCACCGTCTCGCGATCCGCGCCGTAAGTTTGCGTAACCGCGCCATCCGACATGTGCTTGCGCGCATCGTCGCGGATCTTTTTCACGTCCATCACGAATGGATCGCTGGATTGAGATGCTGCGCTGTGCGCGCCAGAAGACTTCGCCATTGAATTTCTCCTTTATCCGGTATTGGGGGAATTGCGTATCCCGCACGAATCGCGCCTGATACGCCGGTTTAAGGATGGAGTATTCGTCTACGTTCGGAATACGCCGAGCAGCAACGTGACCACAAATACGACGAGGAAGATATAGAACAGGATCTTCGCGATTTCCGCCGCGCCCGCTGCGATACCGGTAAATCCGAATACGGCGGCAATGATCGCAATGACGAAAAAGACGATGGCATAGTGAAGCATGGCAACTCTCCCTGTTGTTGGTCTCTGCGTGACACGAACTTGAAGCAACCCGAGGCAAACCGCTCCCTCACAATCGGCGGGAACGGCACGCAACCGCCTCATCGAGCGGTGCTAATCGACGATTTTCTTCGTCACCACAAAGCCGAGTACGAGGAACACCACGCACAGAATCACGAACACGATAAACAGGAACTTCGCAATTGCCGCCGCGCCCGCAGCGACACCGGTAAAGCCGAGAAGGCCGGCGATCACCGCGATGACGGCGAAAAATAGTGCCCATTTCAGCATGATGGCTTCCTCCAGAATCAATCAATGAACGATCAGGTCCATCCTATCGACCGGCGGCGGTGGGCGCATTCCGACACATTCCGTTTTTCGTGTGAGAATCCGCTTACATTGGATTACGGCAGGGTTACGCCGCTTGCGTCGCGCTGTTTGCGTCGCGTTTGCGTCGATTACCCAGGCGTACGGAGCTTGCGATCCGAAGGGCGATGCACTCACTTCATCCTCGAGCCCGGCGGACGTTACACTGATATTCCACCTCAGGAGCCGAATGTGCCGAACCTGTCGAACACGCAAAATCCAGGGGCTGCAGCGCGACTGAGCGGCTGGATGCGCAATCGCAGTTGGGCGATCGCGATGGCCGTGGCGATCGTCATCACCGTGGGCGGGCTCGTGATTCTCGAAACCGCGCGCGAGCGCATTGCCGCGGAATACGAAACGGCGCTCGAAGCGCGCGACGTCACCGTGCAACTGAGCACGCTCGCAAGCCAGCTATCCCGCCTGAGCGCGCACCAAAGCGATTTTCTTCTGACGAAGCAGGATGCATCCGCGCAGGGTTTTTGCGCGACCGCCGGACAGATACGGCAGAACGAACAGCAACTGGGCAGGTTTTACCGTAGCGGCAAACCGGACAGCGCCGAGCTCGCGAGTTTCACGCAGATCGTCGCGCTGATCGAAGCGCGCATCGGCGCGGGCGCTGCTGCATTGCAACGCGCGGCCGCGCACCCACTCGATCTCTCCACTTGCGCAAGTGCGAGCGAGGCCAGTCCCGCCGACGCCGCATTGGTCGACAGCACACTCACACTGCTGCGCGACAACGAAGAGCGCCGCGCACAGCACGCACTCGATGCAAGCCGCGCCGACCAGCGCATCTCCACGCTGTGCGCGGCCGGGCTGTCCGCACTGAACATCGTGCTGTTCATCCTGCTGTTTCGCAATATCGGCATCCAGATGGACCGGCAGGCGCGTGTGCAACGTCAACTGATCACGCAACAGGAAGAGCTCGACCAGCTCGTCAACGAACGCACGCGCCAACTCGAAGCGCTGGGCTGGCATTTGCAGGCCGTCAGTGAAAACGAAAAGACGCAGCTCGCGCGCGAACTGCACGACGAACTCGGTGCCATTCTGACCGCGAGCAAAATGGATGTGGCCTGGGCCAACCGCAAACTGAAGGACAGCGACCCGGACATCTCCGAAAAACTCAGGCGCGCGCTCGCCAATCTCGACCAGGGCATCGCGCTGAAGCGGCGCATCATCGAAGACATGCGGCCCACCGTGCTGGCGAACTTCGGGCTCGTCACCGCGCTGCGCACGCTCGCCGACGAAGCCGCGCAGCGCAACAACTGGACGCTCGAATCGCACCTGCCCGCCGACGATATCCAGCTCGACGAGCAAACCGAGATCGCGCTCTTTCGCGTCGCGCAGGAGTCGCTGACGAACGCGGCCAAGTACGCACGGGCCTCGAAGGTATCGATCTCCCTGCAGATCCGCGACGACGAAGTGGCGTTGCATATCGCGGACAACGGCGTCGGCATCATGCCAGCCGATCTGAAGCGTACGCACACCCACGGGCTGCTCGGCATGCGTCAGCGGGTCGCCGCGCACGGCGGGCGCTTCGATATCCAGCGCGCTGTGCCGAACGGCACCGACATCCATGTGGTGATGCCCAGCGTCAGCACGGCAACGCCGTCAGTCGATCTGCCGCCGTCGGCGCCGTCACCAACGTCCGTCTAGCAAGGCTTTGCGGTCTATTACCAAGCCCGTGTAGGAGTGCGCCGACGTCAACACCGGAGCACGCCTACAACAAAATCGCAACGCAACTGACAGCGCGGCCTTCGCCCTTTTTTTAACATGCAATCAGACCGGATCGACTGGTGTAGGCCCCGGTCGGACGACAGCTAGCCCGGCTAGCGCGTGCCGTAAAACATAGGCACGTCAACCGATGCATTCTCGACAAGGAGAACTTTCATGAATCGACTGATCGCTTTGCTTCTCATTGCAGGGACGGCGGCACTCGCGGGTTGCAACACGATGGCGGGAGCTGGGCAGGATATTTCGAAGGGGGGCAACGCCATCACGAATTCGGCTGACCAGGCCAAGTAAGCTAGCGAGATCCAGGCGACTGCATGGCGCCTCGCGGCGCCTTGCCAGGCAGGATCTCCACAGCCCGTCGCGGGAAACCGCGGCGGGCTTTTTTTGGCCACAGACATAGGCCCACAAAAGACCCACAAACAAAACGGCGATCCACTCGCATGGATCGCCGCTCCGTCCTCCCTGGGACTGTCGCTTATCGTATGTCTCGCATGCTATGCGCGCATGCTGGCTCGCGCGCTTATTGACCCGTCAGCGTATTAGTCAACTCGACACTCGGCGTGCTGGTGTTGCCGTTCTGCGCGACCAGCAGATGGATCTGACCCGGCACGAGCTGGCTCAGCGTACCGGCGATCGGCACCGACGTCACCAGCCAGTCGGCGTTGTTCGACAGCGAGAAGGACTGCGACTGGAAGATCGGTGTCTTGCTGCCCGCCACCGTCGCGATCAGCACATATTGGCCGCCCGATACATAGATCGAATCCTGACCGCTTGCCGGCACCGCGTTCTTGAACGACACACCCGCCATCGTCGGGCTGGCGTTGGTGATGTCGGTGCTGGTTGCCTGAACCAGATACAGATCGAGGTTGGTCGCATTAGCCGATGCGTTGAAGCCACGCAAGCGCGCGCTGTTGGACAGCAGACCCTTGTCGAACGGGTCGTCGATCAGGCCGATATCCGGTGCTGTCAGGCCCGGTAAAGCCAGCACGGTGTAATCGTGGCCCTTCGCAACATCGGGGAAGCTACCGCTCGCCAATGCTGTCGTCGTGCCGGTGTTCGAGTACGCGACCGTGGTTGCGCCCGTGTTGATATTGGTGAAGTTCGTCACGCCCTTATAACTGATGTTCGTCTGTCCCGAGGGCGCGGTACCGTTCACGAGAAAGTCGACTGCCGGGCCGCCAGGAACTGCGTTGATGAAATGGATCTCCGGATTCGTCAGGCCGAGTTCCTTGCCTACGTCGCTGGAGCCGCCGCCACCGCATGCGCTCAGAACGGATGCAACAGCGGCCACAGCCGCCATGGTTCGGATCATTTTCATTGTGCTCACCTCTATCTATGTTGGGCCCACGACCCGTTAATTTGCGAGCGCTCCGCTTCGGGCAATGCGCCGGCTGGAAACCTTGTTCGTTGGTTGTTGGAACGGTTCCAGGCCGGCTCTCCGAAAGGAAGCGCCCCCTCCCTGCTGCACATCGCGCCCGTTCTGGTGAGCGGCGCGGTCCGTGTCGATGGACGCTCGAATTCAGCAATGCGCGTGCCGCAGGGCTCCATACGGCTTCTGGCACCTGATGAATGTCTTACGGAGCAATGAGTTGCGCGGATTAGAATTTTTCCTCGGAAGATTGGATCGGTGAGCGGTGTATTGTTCGTGCGCACCCAATACTTACACGGCCCCCTGCATGTCTTACCAACACTTACTCGCCGAACTCGACCTCGGCTTCACCCGCTTACGCAACCGCGTGGTGATGGGTTCGATGCACACCGGCATGGAGGACCGTTTCTGGAATTACCCGAAACTGGCCGCGTATTTCCGCGAGCGCGCCAAAGGCGGCGTCGGCCTGATCATCACGGGCGGAATTTCGCCGAACCGGCAAGGCTGGTTGCTACCCTTCGGCGGCACGCTGAATTCGGTGTTCGATCTGCGCAATCACCGCTTGCTGACCGAGGCCGTGCATGCCGAAGGCGGCAAGATCGCGTTGCAGATCCTGCATGCGGGCCGCTATGGGTACCAGCCGTTCGTCGTGTCGGCGTCGGCGCTCAAATCGCCGATCTCGAAGTTCAAACCGCGCGCACTCACCGAAGCCGGTATTGCGCGGACGGTGCGCGACTATGCGCGCTGTGCGCGCCTCGCCCAGCGCGCCGGGTATGACGGCATCGAGATCATGGGCAGCGAAGGCTATCTGCTCAACCAGTTCCTGTGTCCACGCACGAACCATCGTAGCGACCGCTATGGCGGCAGCATCGAGAACCGCATGCGGCTCGCGCGGGAAATTGTCGAGCACGTGCGCGCGGCGTGCGGCGAACGCTTTGTCGTGGTGTACCGCCTCTCGCTGATCGATCTGGTCGAAGGCGGCAACACCTGGGAGGAAACCGTGCAGGTCGCCCAGGCGCTCGAGGCCGCCGGCGTAACGATGTTCAACACGGGAATCGGCTGGCATGAAGCACGGGTGCCGACCATCGTGACCTCGGTGCCGCGTGCGGCCTTCGCAGCGCTGAGCGCACGTCTGAAAGACGCGGTCAGGGTACCTGTGATCGTGTCGAACCGCATCAATACGCCCGAGGTCGCGGAAGAACTGCTCGCTCAGGGAGCGGGTGATCTGGTTTCAATGGCGAGGCCATTGCTCGCCGACGCCGAGTTCGTGCTGAAGACCGCCGAGGGACGCGCGCACGAAATCAACACCTGTATCGCCTGCAATCAGGCCTGCCTCGATCACACGTTCAAGAACCAGCGCGCGAGTTGTCTCGTGAATCCGCGTGCGGGACGCGAGACCGAGTTGATCTACTTGCCGGTTTCAAGCCCGCAGGCGGCGCGTTCGGTTGCGGTAGTCGGTGCGGGGCCGGCGGGACTTTCCGCGGCGACCGTCGCGGCGTCGCGCGGACATCGCGTGACATTATTCGATGCGAGCGCAACCATCGGCGGTCAGTTCAACCTGGCGATGCGCGTACCGGGTAAGGAAGAATTCAGCGAAACGATCCGCTATTTTCAGAGCCAGTTGCAGCGCCATCGCGTCGACGTGCGGCTCGATACGCGCGTCGATCCGGCGCTGCTCGCAGCAGGTGGTTACGACGATGTGATCATCGCCACCGGCATCGTGCCACGGAGCCCTGCGATCGCGGGTATCGACGGGGCTAACGTACTCTCTTATGTGGACGTGCTGCGCGGTGCGCCGGTGGGAAGACGCGTCGCGGTGATCGGTGCGGGCGGCATCGGCTTCGACGTCAGCGAGTTTTTGCTGCATCGTTCTGGCGATCCGCTACCGATGCCGCGCGACGCATGGCTCGACGAATGGGGCGTCGATCTCACTGTGCGGGAACGCGGCGGTTTGAAAGCGCCAGCGCTGGCGCGCCCATTCCGCGAGATCTGGTTGCTGCAGCGCAAAGCGGGCAAGCTCGGCATGGGGCTTGGCAAAACCTCGGGCTGGGTGCATCGCGCGACGCTGGCGAGAAACGGTGTGAAGATGCTCGACGGCGTGTCGTATCTGGAGATCGGCGAGCGCGGCTTGAAGATTGCGCGCGAAGGTGTCGAAGAATGGCTCGAGGTGGACACGATCGTCGTGTGCGCTGGGCAGGAATCGTTGCGCGATCTGCATCCGGAGGCGACGGCCCGGGTTGCGGCTGGGGCAACCGGTGCGAATGGGACCGGCAGCGCGAACAGCGTTAAAGGTTCGAATGGCGCGAATGGTCCGCGCTATCACGTGATCGGCGGTGCAAAGGTGGCAACCGAACTGGATGCGAAACGCGCAATTCGCGAAGGCGCGGAAGTGGCGGCGGCGCTTTGACCCGCCTCAGACGAGACCCTTCTTCCGGTAATCGAGCCAGAAAGACAGCCCCACGCTGGCCAGAATCACGCAGGTCGCGATCACCGTCGAATGCGTGACCGGCTCGCCGAGCAACAACGCGCCGAGCGCCACCGCGACTACCGGATTCACGTACATGCAACTGCTGGCGATGATCGGACTCGTATGCCGGATCAGAAAACCGTACGCAACATAGGCGGCCATCGTCCCGATCAGCATCAGGTAGACGAAGGCCAGCACCGGCAGAAAATGCACCTCCATCATCCGCTCACCCGATACCCAGGCGACCAGCGTCGACATCGCGCCGCCGAGGCCAATCTGCAACGACGTCGATAGAAACAGGTCCGACGGCAGTTTCAGCCGGCCGGCCAGATGCGCGCCACCCGCCCAGAAAAGCGCACCGCACAGGATCGCCAGGCTGCCGCCGGCTGATCCCGGCGCGCTGTCGCCGTGACTCAGGATCGCGATGCCCACCAGCCCGAGGCCCACCGCGAACCACTCGCCCCTGCCGATCTTGCGCCCCGCCACCGCCGCGATCACCGTCGCGAACAGCGGCACAGTTGCGACCATCACGGCCGCAGTGCCGGTGCCGACGGTGCGCATGCCATAGGCCAGCATGCCGCTCGATAAGCCGACCAGCATCGTGCCGACAAGGCCTGCGTTCCGGATTTCACCGGCGCTCGGCCAGACTGGATTGCGGCGCGCCGCGAAGACGAAGAGCCCTATGCCGGCAAACAGATTGCGCAGCCCCGAGAGCAACAGCGGCGGAAACGAACCGAGCGCGACGTGCACGGCGAGATAGGTCGAACCCCACACGAGATAAACGACGGCGAGCGCGAGCGCGATCTGTCCATTGCGGGACTGCGGCAAACGGATCGGAAAACCACGCGGAAAACGGCTGGGGAGTTGCGGCGACATGCGTTCAACCCGCCCATGCCGCTCGAGGTGCTGCGCCCCCGCTGAAAACCCGGTGTCGGGATGGCGGATACCGCATCGGCGATGCGGTCTGACGGGCGAGGCTGGCGGACATGTTGGTGGAACAGAAAGACGATAGATGGCCAATGGGGCCACAACGCCGCGGCGGTCGATAAAAATCGATCCACGGCTGACACGCGCCCAAAGTTTGGCGCGCATCGCATTATGCAGTAAGCGCCCACCGCGTCGCCTGAAAGAATC
Organism: Paraburkholderia sediminicola; assembly: GCF_046026855.1. Lineage (GTDB taxonomy): Bacteria > Pseudomonadota > Gammaproteobacteria > Burkholderiales > Burkholderiaceae > Paraburkholderia > Paraburkholderia sediminicola_A. Next base: position 158,955 of record NZ_JAQQET010000003.1, read on the forward strand.
GTAACTTTTTTGCGTACTTGCAACAGAAAAGCCGGGGACGTATCCCCGGCTTTTGAGCCGCCCGTGACACCGGCGCTGAAGCTATGCAACCGGCATCGCCGGCAACGCCTAGTTGGCCATCGCGCCCGAGGCTTCGTGCTTCATGCCCATTGCGTCGCCGCTCTTTTTCATCTTGTCGTGCTTCATCGTGTCCTTCTTCATGCTGTCCTTCGACATGGTGTCTTTGGACATCGAATCCTTCGACATCGTGTCCTTGGACATCGAATCGTTGGACATTGCGCCGCTTGCCTGAGCGAACGCGGCACCGCCGCTGGTCAGGAGAGCGACGGCCATTGCTGCGATTGCGAACTTTTTCATGGGATAACTCCGTTTCGTTATGGATAACTATGAACCGGCTTCCAGCTTGTGCCGGGGTACTTCCGAAGCTTCTGCCGCCCGGGGTCGCGCGCTGGGTCCTGCACGCGCCGACCCGTGCGTCAGGAGCCTCCGAACCAGTTGTAGCCCTGGTCGACCCAATAGCCGCCGGGGAACGTGTTGGTGACGAACATCTCGACGATGTGTTTCGGATTCTTGTAGCCGAGCTTGGTCGGCATGCGCAGCTTCATTGGAAAGCCGTATTTCGCGGGCAGACGTTCGCCGTCATAGGAAAACGTGAGCAGCGTTTGCGGATGCAGCGCGGTCGGCATGTCGATGCTTTCGTAGTAGTCGTCGGCGCATTTGAAACCGACGTACTTCGCGCTCGTGTCTGCGCCGATACGCCGCAGGAAATCGGCAAACGGCGTGCCGCCCCAGCGGCCGATCGCGCTCCACCCTTCCACGCAGATATGCCGCGTGATCTGCTCGGCATGCGGCAGCGCATACAACTCGGGCAAGGTCCAGGCACGCTGACCGGTCACGAGACCGCTGATCTTCAGCTTGTAATCGGAGGCGTCGACCTCGGGGACGTCGTCGATACCGTAGAACGCGTTAAACGGAAATGGCCGCGTAATCTGCGCTTCGGTGTAGGTCGGCGCGAGTTGCTTCGGATCGAACAGTGCGGCTTGCGCCCGGTCATTCAGGCGCGACACGGCGCTCAGGAATGCGTTGACCGAATCGTTGTCGGTGAGCGAGCAGCCTGTCAGCATCGACAGGCCGCCGAGCGTCAGAAGCCGTTTGCCGAACAGGCGCCGCGACGGCATCGCGAGTTCGCGCCGGGCGTCGATCAGGATCGATTCGCGGTCGAGCTTGTTGCCAGCCATAGGGGCGAGCTTTCGATCAGGTTTTGTATCGGGCTTGGTCATGATTCGATGTCCTTAAGCTGTGCGTATCCATGAACCCGCGACTTAGCGTCCGCGCAGCATGGCCAGCAGCGAACGCGGCACGAGCGCCACCATCGCCAGATGCACGACGATGAACGCAGCCATCAGCGACATGGCGCAGAAGTGGACGATGCGCGCATTGTCATAGCCGCCCATCAGCTCGCGCAGCAGCGGAAACTGCACCGATTTCCAGATCGCGAGACCCGAAAGCACCAGCGCGATCAGATCGCAGACGACAAACAGGTAAGCGAATTTCTGCACTGCGTTGTAGACACGCAGATCGGCGTGCGAGAGCTTGCCAGTCAGTGCGGCGACGAAGTCGTGCAGCACGGCGCGCGGCGAGACCGGCAGGAACTTGCTCACGAAACGCCCGCTCGCCAGGTTCAGCGCGAGATACAGCAGACCGTTGAAAACCAGCAGCCACATCGCCGCGAAGTGCCATTGCAGCGCGCCGCCAAGCCAGCCGCCGAGCGTGATCGTCGTGGGAAACGTAAAACCTTTGAAGATCGGCGACGCGTCATAGATGCGCCAGCCGGACAGCATCATCAGGATGGCTGCAAGTGCATTGAGCCAATGCGTGACGCGCACCCACACCGGATGAATCGTGCCGCTCTTCGGTATAACGGGCGGAGCGGTTTCGCTGAGAGCATGAGGCGTTGCCATGAGAATCTCCGGTGAAATAGGGGAACTTGAGGGGCGTTGTGCGATCAATTGCAGGCGGCCAGTTCGCCCACTTGCAGCACGTCGCCGGTCGCCGCGTTTTCGACGAACGCGACTACGCCAAAGTTGTCAGCCGGGGCGTTGGCATCGGCATCGTCGATGCGGATATCGCGGCGGATTTGCGCGTTACCGGCAACAAGTGGCACGGGGCCAATCCATTGCCGCACGACGCGTTCGTGATGCAGCGTCGCACCGCTGTTTTCCCCGGCTCTGACCTGCGAGTTCAACGCGTTCTGGTAGACCGCGACGTAGGCATTCAGCTGGCCTGTTGTGTCTGCCGCCTTGCTGGTGAATTGCGCATCAACATTGAAGGCGCCCTTCGCCTGCGGTTTCAGTTCGAGCGCCACGTTCGCCTGCGCCGGTTCGGCGACAACCTTGCCGATGCGGCTCTGGAAACTGTCGCGCTGCGACCAGCTGCGTAGCTCGCGGCCGGATACGAAAATCTCGGGTGTGTAGATCGTGTGGCCGCCGGCGAGGTCCGTGAGGGTTTGCTGGCGTTCGGTAAAGCGATGCTGCGAAAAGCGGTCGGTCCAGCCAAGGCTATTCCAGTAATCCACGTGCAGAGCCAATGGCACGATGCTTTGGGTTGCCCCGCTGTTTTTCCACTGGCTCAGCCAGTTGTCCGCGGGCGGGCAACTGTTGCAGCCTTCGCTGCTGTAGAGCTCCACCAGCGCTACGCGGTGGGATGGACTGTGCGACGCGCATACGGCACCGGCGGCGGTGGCGAGGCCGCTGGCTGACAGCGTTGTCAGCGCGACGGCTAGCGCGATTGCGCAGGTGACATGCCGGTTGGCTCGGCGGGTTCGGGCGGTTTGCATGGCGTGCTCTCTTCAGGATCTGCACGTTTGTCGATCCACGAGCCCGCTTATGACAGCCAGTTCTGATTTTTTTTGGGGTTGTTCAACTGCGGTCGCGACCGTTCCATGCTGTATACGCCCGCAAGGCGCGGCGTGTCTGTACGCTTGAGGGCAAACTGCCTCAATACACCGCTGCCCCGCGAAGACGCCTCAATCGTAACTAACGACAACCGTCACCCGGGTATCCAGCGCTGCATTCTTCGGTGCAAGCGACAACACCCCGCCATCGCGGCCAACCCAGTAGTGCCCATCACTGGCAGCGCGAGACACACGGCCACCGCTATCGACAAAACGTCCGGCCACCGCATCACGCGCCGTCGCACCGTTGTTCACCTGAAGTGCGACATCGGCACCCGTCGCCACGCCCGGCGCAGCGCTAAAGGTTAGCGTGACCGCCGAACCCGTTTGCGCGAGCCGCCCGCCGGTAGCATCGACGCGTGCCCCGGCCGGAGCCGGGGCCGCCGAAATCGCCAGTTGCGGCGCTACGATCGCTCCCGAAAAACTAATCGTTCCATTACTCGCCGCCACCGCCGGCATTGGCGATGCAACCAGCGCCGCCATCGCCGCGACCGCGCCGAGCGCCCCAAACCGCACTAGTCCCGTTTTCATGAGCCCATCTCCTTAAAGCCGTCTCGATCCGCATCACGCCATTGACGCGCCACCCACCGCCGGTCGTCCGGCTGGGCAACGGCCGCCCCTACAGGCGGATTAACGGCAGCGCCGCGGCGGCCTTGAACGACCCGGTGCGAAATAGACGCGCCGCACCCTGCGCACACGGCACCTCTCAGCGGCGATTAAGGAGACGCCCGGCCCGTGCTAACATTCCCCTTTCGATTGCGTCGATCAAGTCTTCTTTCCGGCGCTTACCCCAATACTTTTCGCTCCCTGCCAGCTATCCCATGCGTCCTCCGTTCTCCCGTGCCCTCACCCGCTTGCGCCCCCGCCGCGCAACCGGTTGCGCGCGCGCGGACATCGCAGCGCCTCATGCCGGCCAGCCGTCCCGAACGCTCCCGCTTCTCGCCGCCCGGCGCCCGATCTGACGTTGCTTCCTCCATAACCGGAGCCACGTCGTCGGGCTCCGGGCTGATCTCATTCGCACGCAATGCCCTTATGCAGATCAATTGGAGAACCCGTCATGAAAAAGACGAAAACCTGCTACCTCACCGAGCTCGACGTCGCCCGTCTTGAAAAACACGCGGCCGCGCCCGGCGCCGACGCCAAACTGCAAGACATGCTCGACGACGTCCTGGAACGCGCCGTAATCGTCGAATCGCGCGACATTCCCGCGAACGTCCTCACAATGAATTCGCAAGCCACGCTGGTCGACGAAACCAACGGCGAGCAGATGACCTGGACGGTCGTCTATCCGCCCGATGCGGACTTCGCGCACGGCCGCCTGAACGTGTTCTCACCGGTCGGCCTCGCCTTGCTCGGCGCCAAACGCGGCGAACGCATCCGCTTCACGCCGCCGAGCGGCACGGAGAAAGTCCTGAAGCTCGAAAAGATCCTGTTTCAGCCGGAAGCCGCCGACGATTTCACGCTGTAAGCCAGGCGCACTCGCGACGCAGAACCGCTGCGCCGCACCATCCCCGGCAGCCCTATCACAATAAGAATAGTGCGTGGCTGACCGGCGTTATCTCCGACATCTGACTTTTTCAAGACGGGTTGCCAAGCACCGCCCGGGCGGTGTATCGTGTGCGCTGCTAACGCGGGGGTCCTGCGTAGCGCGGAGGTTGGAGGTCCGTGTTGCGTGGGTGAGAAATACCCTTTGAACCTGATCTGGATAATGCCAGCGCAGGGAAGCGTACGGATTTCGCACCTGGTCTACCGTTTCATCTCTCGCGATTTCCGACAACTTCCATCTCGTCTCCTGCTTAGCGGCCCACATTGCTTTGCGAGGAGATACGCATGAACGCCAATCCGAAGTTTCTTTCCGCCGACGCTCACGTCGATGCCGCCGCTGTCGCCCCGCTGCCGAATTCCCGCAAGGTCTACGTGACCGGCTCGCGAGCCGATATCCGTGTGCCGATGCGCGAAATCTCGCAGTCCGACACGCCGGATAGCTTCGGCGGCGAGAAGAATCCGCCGGTCTTCGTCTACGATACGTCGGGCCCCTATTCCGATCCGCAAGCGCAGATCGACATCCGCGCGGGTCTGCCGGCGCTGCGTCAAGCCTGGATCGAAGAGCGCGGCGACACCGAAGCGCTGACAGGTCTGTCGAGCGATTTCAGCCGTGAACGCGCCGCCGACACGGCAACCGCCGAACTGCGCTTCCAGGGCCTGCATCGCACGCCGCGCCGCGCAGTCGCCGGCAAGAACGTCTCGCAGATGCACTACGCGCGTCAGGGCATCGTCACGCCGGAAATGGAATACATCGCGATTCGCGAGAACCAGCAACGCGCCGCGTATCTGGAAACCCTGAGGACGAGCGGCCCGAACGGCGAAAAGCTCGCGGCCATGATGGGCCGCCAGCATCCGGGCCAGGCGTTCGGCGCGAGCGCATTCGGTCCCGACGGCCTGAAGGAAATCACTGCGGAATTCGTGCGTGAAGAAGTCGCACGTGGCCGCGCGATCATCCCGAACAACATCAATCACCCGGAAAGCGAGCCGATGATCATCGGCCGTAACTTCCTCGTGAAGGTGAATGCGAACATCGGCAACTCGGCGGTGACCTCGTCGATTGGCGAAGAAGTCGACAAGATGACGTGGGCGATCCGCTGGGGCGGCGACACGGTGATGGATCTCTCCACCGGCAAGCACATTCACGAAACGCGTGAGTGGATCATCCGCAATTCACCGGTGCCGATCGGCACGGTGCCGATTTACCAGGCTTTGGAAAAGGTCAACGGCAAGGCCGAAGACCTGACGTGGGAAATCTTCCGCGACACGCTGATTGAGCAGGCCGAGCAAGGTGTCGACTACTTCACGATCCACGCGGGCGTGCGTCTGCAATATGTGCCGCTGACGGCCAGGCGCATGACGGGTATCGTCTCGCGCGGCGGCTCGATCATGGCGAAGTGGTGCCTCGCTCACCACAAGGAAAGCTTCCTGTACGAGCACTTCGAAGACATCTGCGAAATCATGAAGGCGTATGACGTGGCCTTCTCGCTCGGCGACGGCTTGCGCCCCGGCTCGATCTACGACGCGAACGACGAAGCGCAACTCGGCGAACTGAAAACGCTCGGCGAACTCACGCAGATCGCATGGAAGCACGACGTGCAGACCATGATCGAAGGCCCCGGCCACGTGCCAATGCAGTTGATCAAGGAAAACATGGACCTGCAACTGGAATGGTGTGACGAAGCACCGTTCTACACGCTGGGACCGTTGACGACCGACATCGCGCCGGGCTACGACCACATCACCTCGGGCATCGGCGCTGCGATGATCGGCTGGTTCGGCACGGCAATGCTCTGCTACGTCACGCCGAAGGAACACCTTGGACTTCCGAACAAGGACGACGTCAAGACCGGCATCATTACGTATAAGCTCGCCGCGCACGCCGCCGATCTGGCAAAGGGCCATCCGGGCGCGCAGGTGCGTGACAATGCGTTGTCGAAGGCGCGTTTCGAATTCCGTTGGGAAGACCAGTTCAATCTCGGTCTCGACCCGGACAAGGCACGCGAATTCCACGACGAAACCCTGCCGAAGGATTCTGCCAAGGTCGCGCACTTCTGTTCGATGTGCGGCCCGCACTTCTGCTCGATGAAGATCACGCAGGACGTGCGCGAATTCGCTGCGCAACAAGGCCTCTCCGACGACGACGCGTTGAAGAAAGGCATGGAAGTGAAGTCGATCGAGTTCATGAAGAAAGGCGCTGAGATTTATCAGCGGCAGTAAGTTACGGATCGCGGGCGCAGACGTGCACGCCCGCTATTCGAACCTTCTGCCTCATTGCATTGCAGCACAGAAGCCCGCCCCTGGCGGGCTTTTGCATTTCTGCGCAAGCCGGCACGCCACATGCCGACAGAGTGTAAGCATGCGATCACGACATAGACAGTCTGCTGACACATGCCTGTGCATCTGGATGCGTGCCGATGGCTGCGAAAAATGCTTTGCAATGGGGTGAAATAAGCCGTTACGGTTTTGCAATCGTGTTGGCGCTACAGCGGCGTAAGCTCAGGCCATTACGCCCCGGATGGCGGCGTCCGATGGTAAACAGGAGCGCGTCATGAAGTCCCGCGTCATCGATTCTCTTTGCACAATCAGCCAGCGGCTGCCGCGCGGCTTACCCCGTCTTTCCCGAACCGGAATCGCGCTTGCCGGCGCGGCCTGCATGCTGACGCTATCCGGCTGCTATTACCCTTACGGCTACTATCCGGGCTACTACCCTTACTACGCCTACGGCACCGTCCCGCCCACCGACGTTCAGCGGGAAGTAGCCGTCGGAACTGCCGGCGATTCGGCAACCTCGCAACAACAACAGGCTCAAGCCGCGCAGCAGGCGCGGGCCAATGCGCAATCCCAACCGCCCTCCTACGCGGTCGCCCAGCCGCCTGTATACGTTGCTCCCCCCTATCCCGCCTATCCCGCTTACTATCCGCCGCCGGTCTATCCGGCTTATTACGGATACCCAGGCTGGTATGGCCCGTCGGTCTCGATCGGCTTCGGTTTCGGCGGCTATTGGGGCGGCGGCCGCGGTGGATGGGGTGGCCACGGGCACTATCACTGAGTCTTGCCGACCTGGCTTCCCCCACTGACCCTTATGCGAAGCGTGTGTATGGCGAGCCTTCCTGGGCTCCCTGCGCACGCATCGTGCCGCGCGCAGTCCAGCCCGCACAACGCGGCGCTTTCACCGATTCCCGCCTTCTCCCGTAGTTTCCCTTCTTGACGGCCAACATCCGGGCTCTATGCTTGGGGAAGTCACACGCAGTACCCGTTTAAATAAGCGACCCGGCGCGTCCTGCACCCGCCGCCGACGCCCGTCCGTCCTGCCACAGCGACGCGCCCGTAGTGCGTAGTCCCGCGTCGAGTTCAAACAACAACGAAGGAGACGTGATGTTTCACCAACTACTCACCCCCGTCGGCAATGCGCTATTGCCGTCGTTCCTGGTTGCCGCGCTGCCGATCATCGTCGTCCTGCTACTGCTTGGCTGGGCACGCCGGCCTGCCTGGCAGGCCTCGCTCGCGGGGCTGATCGTCGGCCTGATCGTGGCGATTTTCGTATGGCAGTTCCCGGTCGGACTCGCGCTCACTTCGGTGGCCAACGGTGCGGTCTTCGCCTGCTGGCCGGTGATGTGGATCGTGTTCGCGGCGATCCTGCTTTACAACATCTCGCAACGCTCGGGCCGCTTCGCGGCCTTCCGTATGTGGATGATCGACAACCTGCCGAACGACCGGCGCGTCGTGCTGGTCGTGATAGGTTTTTCGTTCGGCGCACTGCTCGAAGGGATTTCCGGCTTCGGCACGCCGGTCGCGATCACCAGTTCGCTGCTGATCCTGCTCGGTTTCCCCACCCTCGAAGCGCTCACCTTTACGCTGATCTTCAATACCGCGCCGGTCGCGTTCGGCGCGCTAGGCGTACCGATCACGGTGCTCGGCGCGGTCACGCACCTGCCTGCCGACACGCTCGCCAAGATGGTCGGACGGCAGTTGCCGTTTTTCGCCTTGCTGCTGCCGTTCTACGTGATCGGCGTGTATGCGGGTTTTCGTAACATGCTGCGCGTGTGGCCGGTACTGCTGGTGTCGGGCGCCAGCTTCGCGCTGACGCAGTTCGTCGCATCGAACTACGTGAACTACAGCCTGACCGACGTGTTGTCGTCGATGGTGTCACTGATCCTGACGATCGCGTTCCTGCGTGTATGGAAGCCCGCCGTCGACCCAAAGTTCGCGATCAACATCGATCGCGTGGGCGAGGTGCGCGGCAAGATCAGCGGCGGCCAGGGCTGGTATCCGTGGATCATCGTCTCGGCGGTGGTGATCGTCTGGACCATCGCCAAAATTTTCCTGATCGGCGATGTCAAGGTGCCATGGCCGGGCCTCGACAAAGCCGTGTACATCACCCTGTACAACACGCCATACGGCGCGGTGTGGGACTTCCAGCCGCTTGCCACCGGCACGGCAATTCTGGTCGCCGCCATCATTACTTCGTTCGTGACGGGTCTGGGTGTGCGCGAATTTGGCAAGGCCATTGTCGACACGTGGATCCAGACGCGCATCGCCATTCTGACGGTGGCGACCATCGTCGCGCTCGCGTATCTGATGAACTACTCCGGGCTCACCTACACACTCGGGCTCGGGGCTGCGTCGGTCGGACCGTTCTTTCCGCTGGTATCGGCGTTCCTCGGCTGGGTCGCGGTGTTCCTGTCCGGCAGCGATACCTCGGGCAATGCGCTATTCGGCAACCTGCAGGTGGTGGCGGCCCATCAGCTGAACCTGAACCCGATCCTGATGGCAGCAACCAATTCGTCAGGTGGCGTGATGGGCAAGATGATCTCGCCGCAAAACATCTCGACCGGCGTGGCGACGACCGAACTCAAGGGCAAGGAAGGCGTCGTATTCGCCAAAACCTTCAAGCATTCGATTCTGTTGACAGTGATCCTCGGCGTGCTGGTATGGCTGCAGCAAAACTTCCTGCAGGGGATGATTCCGCACTGAGGTTTGCCTGATCGCGGCTGTAACGGTGTGCGCTTGCCACTTCCCTGGGACGGTGGCTTGCGCGATGGATCCGCTTAGCTAGTGGACAACTGAATGGGTGAATCGGCGGACGTGCTCTTTCGGGCACGTCCGCTTTTTTGACAGCATGCATTCGACCCGCCCCGAGGTCGCGCTAATCTCATCGCAATTTTTCTCACATTAGCGTGAGAATTGCTCGTTTCGCGCCCAGCTCGGCTGCGCTTACGATGATGACTATCAGGCGCCTTTCATCCCGCGAATCTTGCCGTTTCATTCCAGCCTGAAACGTTTCACGCGATCGCGCTGCTACGATGCGCAGGCGTCTCGACTCAACCGCGCGCGGCGCCAAGACAATGAATACCAAGAACCTGTTGCAGTTGCTGATCCTGGCCGCCCTATGGGGCGCCTCGTTTCTGTTTATACGTGTCGGCGTGGCCGACTTCGGCGTCGCGCCGCTGATGGCGTTGCGGGTCGGCATCGGCGCGATCTTCCTTGCAGTCGTACTGGTCGCGCGGCGGCCATTGCGTCAGTCCGCGACGATCCTGCGCACACGCGCCTTTCCGCTGCTGGTGGTCGGCATCCTGAATTCGGCGGCGCCGTTCTGCCTGTTCGCCTATGCCGAGCTGACGCTGTCGGCAGGCGTGACCTCTGTCATCAATGCCAGCACACCGCTGTGGGGCGCCCTCGTCGGTTTTCTCTGGCTGCGTGACCGCCTGAGCGCGCTGCGCACGCTCGGTCTCGTGATCGGCTTTCTCGGCGTACTGATGCTGGTGTGGGATCAGATCGCCGCGCCGAACGGTTCGGCCGCCACGCCGTTGAGCACCGCGCTCGCAGCAGCAGCCGCGCTCGGCGCCACGCTGCTTTACGGCATCGCCGCCAATTACACAAAGCGCCACCTGACCGGCGTCGACGCATTGACCGTCGCGACCGGTACGATGACCGGCGCCACCATCGTGCTGCTGCCGCTCGCCGCAATCTACTGGCCGGCTGCGCCGATCTCGCTGCACGCCTGGGGCGCGGTCTTCGCACTGGGTGTCGCATGTACCGGCGTCGCGTACATGCTGTTCTTCCACCTGATCGCAGTGGTCGGGCCGGCACGCGCGATTACGGTGACCTTCGTGATTCCGATCTTCGGCATTCTGTGGGGCGCGTTATTTCTCAGCGAAACCGTGTCGCCGGGCATGCTGGAAGGCTGCGGTGTGATTCTCGTCGGCACCGCGCTGGCCACCGGCGTGATCAAACGTCTGCCCTGGAGCGGCCCGCGCCGCGCCGACACCTGAAAACCGCCTCGCGCAATACGTCCGGCGCAGTCCGGTTCTCGCCCTGACGAGAATCGCGCCGACACGGAACACCCCTTCGAGCGACGCCTTCTTCAGCGTCGCCATTTCCCGTCATGCACCGGTCGCCGCGTCGGCGGCCGCCTCGCAATCCATCCCGAGCACCCAAAAAAATAGCCCGCACTCCATTGGAGTGCGGGCGAAACCGTCGCCCTACGAGGATAGGCGACGGGGCCACCGAGGCCGCGCGCCACGCGCGCAGGCCATCATCGGGCTAAGCACCGGTTCGTTCGCCGGTACTGAAAGGGTTGGGAAATCGCCGATTCGAGAAGCGCCGCAAGCTCACGGCGGATGTTACGAATCCGGCCCCATGAGTCTATAAAAGCAGCTTGCGTGCCAGTTATAGAGATTCACAAGAAATTGTTCGCAAACCATTGATTGTTATTGGATTGTTTTGCGATGAAAACATGCAAGGGAGGTTGGCGGAGAGGGTTCGGCGGGTTACGTCACCGGGGTAACGTCACGTAACATGCGGCCGCACGGGGCGGCCGCTATGCCTCGCTTCTTGCGTTTGAAGCGAGGCCGAACATCAGGACATCGGCCATTTCGTGCGGTGTGCAGCCGTATGCCGGACACGCACGACCGCCGGCCGCCGCGTCTCGCGCGGCGACAAGGCCGCACCGCATACAAGTGCCAGGACGAGCAAGCTCGCCGCCCACATCCAGTAAGGAATCACGTCGAACATGGCCATCTCCCGTTGAGCGCCGGTTTATACCGGTGTTCCAGACAGAAGCAAAACGCGTGCGCGCCACGCCGGCGATCTGACGACTCGCGGCGCGAAAGATGAAACGGACATAAAAAAACCCGCCCGGGCTGCACTCCGGGCGGGTTTTCAGACAGCGTTCGCTGCGTGCTACGACTTCGTTCAGTGCAACTGGTCGACCATCAGACCCATGATCTGCTTGGCCTGCGGGCTCTGATCGATAGCGCCCTTGTCGTCGACGACTGCCACACGGGTCTGGTTAGGCGTCACCGCGCGCACGTTCACAAGATACTGCTTGGCGACCTTTTCCTTCTTGCCGTGGAACACCTGGCTCCAGAAGCCTTGCTCCGCCGAGGTCATATCCTTCGGATCGACGTAGCGCACGAAGTACAAACCGCGGCTCGCATCGCGATCGTCGACAGTGAAGTTACTGCGGTCGAGTGCGAGGCCCACGCGCAGCCATGCACGGTCATACGGCTCGCCGAGGGTGAGTTCGGTGGACGAGAACTGTGCCGCCGTGCTGTTCGCCGCGTCATCCGGCATGGGCGGTTGCGCCGACAGTGCCACGTTTTGCGCCGCCGTGGCCGCAGCCGCCGACTTCGCACCCGCTGTAGCCGCGTTCGGCGCCGTTTGCGTACCCGCCGGCGACAACTCGGCGCTCTGCGTATCAGCCGACTTCGTGCGTGAATCGGTCAGCGCCAGCGCTGCCATCAGCCGCTTCAGATATTCCTGTTCGAGGCCCGGATCGTTCGGCTTGGCTTCCCACCTGGTCGAATCGTTGTTCGTGCCGGTGATCGCCTCGCGCATGCCCTTCTGGCTGATGAACACATAAGTGCCGCCGTTCGGCGCCGTTTCGAGACGCGTGCGGTACTTGTTGCGCTCAGAACTCACATAGCTGTTGCCCATTGCCTTGGACAGCGTGTCGCGGATCAGGCCGTCGTTGATCTGCGCGTGCGTTTCGTTCCAGTCCGTTTCCATCACGCCCTTGTCGCGCTGGTCGACCACCAGCAGGAAGCCCTGCTCCTGCCAGAAACGGCGAATTTGCGGCCAGGCCTGGTCAGGCGCCTTGTTGTCGATCACGAGCCAGCTTTCCGTGCCGTCGCGCTGAATATGCATGCCGGTGACCTGTGGCACCACCGTCAGAGTGCTGGTAGCCGGTGCTTGCGCCTGGACCTGCTTGAGCGTGGACAGCGAGGTTTCGCCGCCTTGCGGGGGCAACGAACGCTGATCGGACGTCTCATCGATCATGTTCGGCGGTACGGCAAGCGACACCTGCTTCGATTTCGAGTCGCTTTTGTAGTCAATTTTGGTCGGCGACGACGTGCCGCAGCCGGCGACCAGACCGCCTGCCATCAGCATTACTGCAAACCGCTTGGTAAGACGAAGATCAGTCATGTTCAGGGAATCCTTCCGCTACGCCACGGCAAGTTTCCGTGGATCAACCCAACATTTTACCGATCCCAGCGCGACATGTGCAAAAACCCGGGTTTGCCCGCGAATTGAGCGGCGCTCGGCCCACAAAAACGCGGGTTGCGACAAGTGGCCTGGACACCGATGAATCGTCGCGCAGCGAGAGCTTCGCGCTGCAGAAAAGCACCCCGCTTCGCTGGCGGCGATCATCTCCACCAGCCGCAGATTTAACAGTTCACAACACTTCCCAGTCACCTGTCAGACATGTCCTGGCCAGTCGTCAGATCATTGTTTTAAAAGACACTTTCCACTCTTGTCACACGCTATTTTCGAGATTACCTCAAGCGCCGCGCGCCGCTCCTGACAAGGATCAGGAAACCCGGGTGTTATCTTGAATTGGACATCTCAATAAAAGATTGAGCGCTCCAACTGCGAGACGGGTTGCCATGCCAAATTCTTCTTTCTTACCTGCCCTCGCCGTCCCGGCAATGGTGATTACCGTGCTATGTACCGGCGCCGACGCGCGTGCCGAATTGGGCGGCACGATGCCGACCCAGGCGAATTCGATAGCCGCTGCGTCCCAAACCCTGCTGAACGGCGCCTTACGCCTGCGCACGCTGACCGACGCGGGCAATACCACCATCAACGAGTACGCGACGAATACTGGCCAGATCATCGCTTACACCTGGCAAGGTCCGACCATGCCGGACCTGCGCGCGCTGCTGGGGAAGTACGCCGACTCCTACAAAACCGGGGCCGCAGCGGCGGTGCCGGACGGCAACCTGCATGCCTCGCGGGTAGTTCGCCCGGATGTAATCGTGGAATCCGGTGGCCCGATGCGCGGCTATGCAGGGCGCGCCTGGCTGCCTTCGGCCTTGCCGTCCGGCGTCACAGCCGACGATTTCCACTGACGCGCTCAAACCAATAAAAAAACGCCTCGGCGATTGCCCTCGACATCATGAAACCCTCTTCTCGTCTCCATGCCCTGCTCCTCGTCTGCGCGGCACTCGCCGGTTGCGGCGGCGGTGGCGGCACCGCCGGCTCTTCACAGGCAGCGGCTGCCAACCCGGCCAGCAGCCCGAACGCGTCAAGCCCGTCAGGAGCCAGCGCGCCGTCCGGGGCCGCCGTTTCCAGCACAGCCACCTCCGTGCCACAGTCGAGCACGCCGAACGTTCAGCCGATCACAGTCGCCGCAGCGCCGGGCCTGACCCGCAACATGCTGACGACGAGTGTCACCGTCTGCCAGACTGGCACCAGCAACTGCGCGACGATCAACAATATTCAGGTCGACACCGGCTCGCATGGCTTGCGAATTCTCGCGTCCGCGCTGCCGGCCAGCCTCACGCTGGCGGCGGTAGGTTCGGGCAGCGGCGTCACCGGCGAGTGCGCGGTATTTGGCGGCGGCTACGCCTGGGGCGCGGTGCGCAGTGCGGATGTGCGCATGGCCGGTCAGTTAGCCGCAGCCATTCCAATCCAGGTGATCTCCGACCCCTCCCTGCCCAACGTACCCACCGACTGTGCGGGCGCAGGCCCGGCGATGCTGACCCTATCGAGCCTTCGCGCCAACGGCATTCTCGGCGTCGGCCTGTTCGCGGCCGACTGCGGCAGCGGCTGCGTCAATGCCGCGCTGCCGCGCTGGTATTACAGTTGCAACGCCGGCGGCACCTGCCTCGCGAGCACACAAGCGCTTGCGCTGCAGGTGACCAATCCGGTCAGCAGCTTCGCGCTCGACAACAACGGCGTGGTAATCGACCTGCCGGCGATCGCCGACGCCGGCGCGGTCAGTGTGTCAGGCTCGATGATTTTCGGCATCGGCACGCAGGCGAACAACACGCTCGGCGGCGCAAGTGTTGTCAAGGCGAATCAGGTCACAGGGTATGTGGCCACCCGCAGCGCCGGCCAGACTTATGCGCAAAGTTACCTCGACAGCGGCTCGAACGGCCTGTTCTTCAGCAATAGCCAGTTACCGCAATGCGGTTACTGGTACTGCCCGGGTTCGACGCAAACGGCGAGCGCCTCGATCGTGGGTACCGATGGCGCGTCGACCACGGTATCGTTTGCGATCGGCAATTCGACCGCGCTGTTCGCATCGTCGAATAATGCCTTCAACAACCTGGCCGGCATGGCCAGCAACAGCTTCGGCTGGGGTCTGCCGTTCTTTTTCGGGCGGCGGGTCTACACGGCGATCGCGTCGCGCGCAACATCGGCCGGGCCGGGTCCGTATTACGCGTTCTGAGATGCATCCCGAGTGCTCGATGTCGGGACCCGCCTGGCGCAGACAACTGAGTTGGGCGGGGTCGATTGAGTGTCCGAACAGACTCCCCGTCATCTCGTTCTACCGCGCCAAAACAGAATAAATCCCACGAACCGATCAGATTCTCCCGCACAGAAAATTCCCAAACTCCTATCCCGGGATTATTTGATACGCCCTGACTGCGATAATCGGCGCCCCGGCTAACTTCCCTTCAATATAGTTAGTCATGCATATCTTAAAATAGTCAACTAATGGAATTCACCTTTTCGCTCGACCACTTCGAGCAACTCGTCTATACGCAACAACACCCGCAAGCTTCAGTCCAGCTTGTCGCCGCGCTGGCGCTGCTTCAACATAATCGTGGCGAGCTGGACGGCAGCTTCGAAGCCTCCGGCATGGTCAATCTGTCTCCCTACGAACAACGTCAGCGTTTCTGCACGCGCCTGGCGAGCGCAGCGTCAACGTTGTTCGCCAACCCGGATTTTCAGCCCATCCCCGCGTGTTCCAGACTGTTCTTCACGCTGCATGAATGGATCGGCATACTGTTCTCGACCACAGCGTTCGGCAATACCGACCACGTCACCCTGCACCTGAATCCTCGCGGCCCCGCGGACACACAGTTTCTGCCCGGCGACACTTTCGTTGAAAAACTCTGCGTGCTCTATTCGACTGAATCCGAACTGGAACTCGACTTTGCCGCGCTCTGGGCGTACGACAAAACCATCGCCGCCTGTCTCGCCCTCACCTTGCTGGCGCCTGTCTTCAAGGGCTCGGCAAACGCGCACGGCAAGCGCGAGGCGTTACTGGAGTGGCTGCCCGGCAAGCTGCAGCAAATCGACGACCTCGACGATCTGCCGTCGGCCGTGCTGCACAACGCCTATATGTTCTGCAGCTATGCCGACACACCGCGCCGGCATGCGATCAAGCAGGACATCAATGTGCTGGTGCGCCGCAAGCTCGAACAACTCGGCCTGACCGACCTGCCCACGCCAAAGCGCACGCCTGCCAGAGGCAAACCACGGCGCGGCAGGAAGCCCTTGATGGTGGTCGTGCTTGAGTGGTTCAGCGGCGCCCATTCGATCTACCGAACGCATTCGCGTACGCTCGAAGCTGCGCGCGAACATTTCGAGGTGGTGGGCTTCGGCTTCGGTTACGCCGTGGACGAAGTGGGGCGGAACATCTTCGACCGTTTCATCGAACTGGAGCAGCCGGACTACATCGGCGAGTGCATGAAGACCATTCGCGACTTTGCCGAGGCCGAGCAGCCGGACGTGTTGTACATGCCGAGCGTCGGCATGTTCGTGCTGACGGTGTTCATGTCCAATCTGCGCATCGCGCCGTTGCAGATCGCGGCGCTCGGGCACCCCGCCACCACGCACTCAGACAAGATCGACTACATCAGCGTCGAGGAAGATTATGTCGGCGACCCGGCCTGCTTCAGCGAATGCCTGATGAAGCTGCCGAGAGACGGGCAACCGTATCGGGCGTCCGTCGCGCTGCCTGACATTGTCGCGCAGATTCCCCCGTCGCGCGAAACGCTGCAGATTGTCATCACCGCCAGCGCGATGAAGCTCAATCCTGGTTTTCTCGATGCTTGCCGCGCGATCGGCGAGCGTGCCGCGACACCCGTTGAATTTCATTTCATGACCGGTGTGCCGTTGGGTCTACCGCTCTACCGACTGCGCGACGTCGTCACGCGTGCGGTGCCGGGCGCCGTCGTGCACGACTTTCACGACTACGCCGCGTATCTGGCGCGCGTCAACCAGTCTGACCTGTTCCTCAGCCCGTTTCCGTTCGGTAATACCAACGGTATCGTCGATGCATTGACGCTCGGCTTGCCCGGTGTATGCAAACGCGGGCCGGAAGTATTCGAACAGATCGACGGCGCGCTGTTCGAGCGCGTAGACATGCCGTCGTGGACCACCACGGACAGCATCGAGGCTTATATCGCTGCGGCCGTCCGAATGATCGACCAGCACGACGAGCGCACCGCGCTGCGGCAACGCCTGATCGATACGCAGGCGGTGCAACGCTGCTTTGAAGGGCGGCCGCAGGCGTTCGGTGAAAGCGTGCTGAAATTGATACGCGAAAACAAAAGCCGCCACGCGGACGGGGCGGCTTGAGGTTCGCGATTGACGAGACGCGGGCGAAAGCCGGCTGCACCCGCTGGGAACGCGGGTTTTACTCCACGACTTCGCTGGCAGCGCCGCTGGCCGGCGTGGCGAGCTTGGCCGGCGCCAACCAGCTGAATGCGCTCAGCGCCGAACCATGAAACGTGCATTCAGCAGCGGCCGCCGTGCTGGTCTTCTTCGGCTTGGCCGATTTGAGCGAAGCCGCTTCGCCCCCTGACGCAGCAACGCTTGCGGAGGCGGCCGTAGCAACAGAAGCCACGCCAGCCGTCACGCCGGAGGCTTCCGCAACGCCTGAAGCCGGAGCGGCCGCCGATACCGCCGACGCCGCGCGCACGCCCGAAGCCGGGCGGGGCGCATTCGCGAGTTGCGCGGCGGAAGCTGCCGCGGCCTCCGAAGCCGTCACCACATGCTCGATCGAACCTTCGACGACCACCCGCGAGCCGTCGATACCGACACCCTTATGAGCGACTTTCAGCGTATCCGGCGACGTTTCAGCCAGCTTGCTTCGCATCAACTGCTCGCATGCATCCGAGTTCTTGTAGACGGCCGTGCAGGCCGCCAGCAGCGCGGCAGCGGTCGTGATGCAGACGATAGGGAGAATCCGAATCTTCATTGATGTTCCGTTTTTCAAGCTGTCGGCAATTGTAGCTTACGGGCTGACGGATCGGCACCGTGGCTCTCATGGGGGTGGCATAGGCACAGAACGGGGACGGGACGGGACGGGACGGGACGGCACGGCACGGCACGGCACGGCACGGCACGGCACGGCACGGCACGGCACGGCACGGCACGGCACCGTATATGAGCGTGAACATACTGAACCGCAGGGCGCATAGATAGCACAAGACAAAAAGACGGCTTGACCGCAACGCCTCGCATCGGCATCGTGTTGACCGGCCGCCATGCCGCCTATGCGCTGCCGCCTCTTCAACTGGGCCCGCTTCACGGGTGCAGATCCGCTTCCCCACTGTGCATTGACCGGCTTTCCCGCATGTTCAGCCTTGCCCTGTTCGCCGTCGCGGCTTACGCCGCCACCAATATCGACAATCTTTTCGTGCTGCTCGCCTTCCTTGCGGAGGCGCGCGGCCAGCGGCGTCGGGTGATCGCCGGGCAGTTTGCCGGTTCGCTGGCCTTGATCGTGGGGTCGATTCTGCTTGCCGCGTTGTTGACGCGGTTACCCGCCGGCTATGTCGGTTTGCTCGGCATTCTGCCAATCGGCGTGGGCCTGAGCAAAGCATGGACACGCTTTCGCCCCGCCAACGCGGATCAGGACAAAGAAGCGCAGGGCACCGCGCACACGAATGCACCGGGCACATCGACTGCGGCCGTCACACGCTCGTCATGGTGGACAGTCGCGTGCGTGGCGGTCGCCAACGGCTCGGATAATCTCGCCGTCTACGTGCCCTTGTACGCAAGTCATTCGCACAGCGAGGGTATGTTTATCTCGCTGGTGTTCGTCGTGATGATCGGGCTGTGGTGCGCGGGCGCGGTGTGGCTGGTGGAGCATCCTCTGCTGGGCGCGCCGATCCGGCGCTACGGTACTGCGCTGCTACCGTTGATCCTGCTGGTAATCGGCATCTCCGTGATCGTGCAGAACGATACGCTGCGGATCGTGTTCGGTATGTGAGCCAGAGGCCGAGCCAGCAATCCAGTCGCGGGTAGTCGCGCCGGAAACAGGCGCGCACCGTGAGGTGACCCAATCCCCCGGGACACGGCAAATACCGCAGTCGCATATCGTTATGGCGATTGGCGATTTCTTTCCAGGCGGATCGCGGCCGATAATGGGTGCCATGAACACGCACCCCACTCCCCAAGCCCGCGCGCTGCGTTCCACGTTCGCGGCGCTAAGCGCGGCGCTGCTGCTGGCCGCCTGCGCCGCCCCGACGGCATCGACCACTTCCATCGCGGCTGATTCTGCCGCGCTCGACGCCGCAATTTCCGGGCCGCAGCGCAGCGACAAGAACCGCGCACGCGACGTCTATCGCCATCCGAAGGAAACGCTGAAATTCTTCGAAGTGGCGCCGTCGCAAACCGTGTTGGAGATCGCGCCCGGCGGCGGCTGGTACACGGAAATACTCGCGCCCTATCTGCACGACCACGGCAAGCTGTACGAGGCGCAATATGAAAGCCCGGAGGCTGCGTCGGCGGCAGAGGAGCAGGCTGGCCGGGCGCCTTTCGCGCGCAAGCTGGCGGCCACGCCCGCGGTCTATGGCAATGTGGTGGTCGGCACGCTGCGCGCGGGCCAGTTCAGCGGCTTTCCGGCCGATGGCAGCGTCGACGAGGTGCTCACCTTCCGCAATATCCACAACTGGATCAAGGACGGCCAGATCGACGCCAACCTGCGCGCCTTTTACGCGGCACTGAAGCCCGGTGGCATCCTCGGTGTCGAGGAGCATCGCGCGGCGCCAGGCACCTCCCTGCAACAGATCATCGACACCGGCTATGTGACCCAAGCCTATGTCATCGAACACGCGCGCGCCGCAGGTTTCGAATTGGCCGGCCAAAGCGAGGTGAACAGCAATCCTCGCGACACGAAAAACTATCCGCACGGCGTGTGGTCTCTGCCGCCCACCTATGAAGGCCACGACGTCGACCGGACGAAATACGCGGCGATCGGTGAATCGGATCGCATGACGTTGCGTTTCGTGAAACCCAGGTGACAGGCATGACCGGCCCGGGTCGCAGCGCCTCAGGGCCGGAATAAGCCTCCGGTCGGCACGTTCTTCACCGCAGTGCGCTTGACGCCGTCCTGATAATATGTTCCTATTGCACACCATGTATCGCGCCCAGACCACCCTATCGCTACTACTAGCCCGCTCTACCGGGCTAGGTCTGCTGCTGCGCGCTTCCATCTGATACACCCGAAGCACCGCTCAATTCCCCAGTAACTGACCCAGCCCCGGTTTCCGACCGGCGGCCATGCTTTACGTTTTCGTCGTCCGGTCGACACCCAGGTTGATCGATCCCAAGGATGATGAAAATGTTGAAGAACCCTGCTACCAAATATCACTCGTTCAAGCCCATCAATTTGACGGACCGCCAGTGGCCGTCGCGCACCATCACGCGCGCGCCGATCTGGATGAGTACCGACCTGCGTGACGGCAATCAGGCGCTGTTCGAGCCGATGAACGCGCAACGCAAGATGCGCATGTTCAAGACGCTGGTGCAGATCGGCTTCAAGGAAATCGAAGTCGCATTTCCGTCTGCCTCGCAGACCGACTTCAATTTCGTGCGTGAGCTGATCGAAGGCGGCCATATCCCCGACGACGTCACGATCGAAGTATTGACACAAGCTCGCGACGACCTGATCGAACGCACCTTCGAATCCTTGCGTGGTGCACCGCGTGCCATCGTCCATCTGTACAACGCCACTGCGCCGGAATTCCGCCGCATCGTGTTCGGCCTCGAAAAGAGCGGTGTGAAAGAACTCGCGCAAAACGCCGCGCGTACGATGAAACGTCTCGCTGACGCCGCGACGGAAACGCACTTCACGCTGCAATACAGCCCGGAAGTATTCAGCGGCACCGAACTCGAATTCGCCAAGGAAGTGTGCGACGCCGTGTTCGACATCTGGCAACCGACGCCCGAACACAAAGCAATCGTCAACCTGCCCGCTACCGTTGAAATGGCCACGCCGAATGTCTACGCAGACCAGATCGAATGGATGCATCGCAATCTCGCGCGTCGCGATTCGTTGATCGTTTCGGTGCATCCGCATAACGATCGCGGCACTGCCGTGGCTGCTGCGGAACTGGCGGTGATGGCGGGAGCAGATCGTATCGAAGGGTGCCTGTTCGGCAATGGCGAACGTACCGGCAATGTCGATCTCGTGACGCTTGCGTTGAATCTGTATACGCAGGGTGTCGATCCTGAACTCGACTTTTCGAATATCAATGAAGTCGCGCGTACCGCTGAAGAATGCACGCAGTTGCCGGTGCATCCGCGTCATCCGTATGTCGGCGATCTGGTGTTCACAGCTTTCTCCGGCTCGCATCAGGACGCGATCAAGAAGGGGTTTGCTGTTCAGAAACCGGATGCGGTCTGGGAAGTGCCTTATATGCCGATTGATCCGAGCGATCTCGGGCGGACTTATGATTCCGTCATTCGCGTGAATAGCCAGTCCGGTAAGGGTGGGATTGCTTATTTGCTCGAGCAGAGCTATGGCGTGGTCTTGCCGCGGCGCTTGCAGGTCGATTTCAGCTCTGCTGTGCAGCGGCTTACTGACGCTAGTGGTCAGGAAGTGACGCCTTCGCAGATCTGGGAGTTGTTCCAGCAGGAGTATGTGCACAGTGCTGCGCCGATTCACTACGTTGGACATAGTCTGTCTGAACGCAACGGGCGTGAACATATCAAGCTCACTGTCGAGATTAATGGCTCGCGGCGCGTCTTGAACGGTGAAGGGAATGGGCCGCTTGATGCGTTGATGCATGCTATTGGTGTGCCTGTTCGCATTCAGCACTATGAAGAGCGGGCTTTGACTCAAGGTGCGGATGCTCGCGCTGTGGCTGTTGCCGAGATGGCTGGGGCTGATGTGGCCGGGAGCGCGTTTGGGGTTGGCATCGATGCCAATCTGGTGACAGCTTCTATTCGGGCTGTGATTAGTGGGGTTAATCGGGCTTATGCGCGGGTTAATGTTGAGGCCCAAGGGCGGTTTTTTGAAGTTGCGCTGAGGGGTGATGTGGAGCGGGTTGCTGTATGAGGGTTTTGATTTTTTCTTGATCTGGATTCTTTGGTGTTTGGCCTTTCCTTGATTTCTTATTGGTTTATTAGTGTCGCCCCTCTGCGGGGCGGCACTTACTTCTCTTTGCCGCCGCAAAGAGAAGTAAGCAAGAGAAAGCGGCTCACACCGCTAATTCTTAAGCGGGGCCCCCGCGCAGTTGCGTTAGTGGTGCATCTGGAATCTGTGTTTTCGCACATTCCCCGTGAGTGACAAGGGAGTCATACTTCCCGACTCGCACTGTGTGCTCGCCGGAAGGGTCGGCTAGCAAACCCAATAGTGTTTTTTGTCGTGATTTTTTGAGGGGCGCTTCTGCACCCCTCTTCTTTTTTCTGCGTTGCTGCCTGGCGACGGACAGGTCTGTGGTCCCGTCTTTCCTTTTATTCCCCGTCTTGCCCGCTCTCAGGTCAGCCCCGATCTGTCCACGCGTCCGGCAAACTATGCGTCAGCGTCGACACGAAGCGTTCTGTCTCCAGCTCGCGGGGATTCATGAAAATGTCGCGCGATGGGCCCTGCTCGACCACTACGCCGTTATTCAGGAAAACTACGTCCCGCGCAATCGTCGCGGCAAGACGCAAGTCATGTGTCGCCATCAACATCGTCATGCCTTCCGTGGCGAGCTGCTTGAGTACTTCCACCACCTCGGCGGCCAATCCAGGATCGAGTGCGGATGTGGGCTCGTCGCACAACAATACTTCCGGCGATGGCGCCAACGCCCTCGCAATCGCTACGCGTTGTTGCTGTCCCCCGGAAAGCGTTGAGGGCCATGCGTCCGCTTTGTGGGCGATGCCCACTTTCTCAAGTAATTCGTCCGCTCGTACGCGCGCTTTTTCCTTGTTCCACTTTTGTACTGTCAGCAGGCCTTCCATCACGTTCTGCCGTACCGTCAGATGCGGAAACAACTGGAAATTCTGGAACACCATGCCGGTGCGGCGGCGAATCGTCAGCACGGCTTCGCGCGATGGTTTGTGATCGCGGCTGAATTCGAGGCGCTGGTCGCCCAGTTCAAGTGATCCAGCCTCGGGAATTTCCAGCAGATTCACGCAGCGCAAAAGCGTACTCTTGCCGCTGCCGGATGGGCCGATCAGTGCGGTAACGTTGCCTGACGCGAGTTGCAGGTCCACCGAATTCAGAACCTGGTTCTCGCCGAAGTATTTGTCGATTTTTTCCAGTCGAATCATCAGTTGCTCGCCTGGAAAAGTGCGTGGCGGCCGAACTTGCGTTCGAGCCGGACTTGCGCAGACGACAACACCGAACTGAACACGAGATAAACCAGTGCCGCCTCGGTGTACAGAATCAACGGCTCATACGTCACCGACGCAATCCGTTGCGCCGCCTGAAACACCTCCGGTACTGTCAGTACCGCGGCGAGCGAGGTGTCCTTCACCAACGCGATAAACGAGTTCGACAGTGGCGGCAGTGCGACACGCGCGGCTTGCGGCAAGATCGCGCGGCGCAACGCCTGCTCACGCGTCATGCCCATCGAGTACGCCGCTTCCCACTGCCCCTTCGGAATCGACTCGATCACGCCGCGGATCACTTCCGAGTTATATGCACCGACATTCAGCGAAAAACCGATGATCGCCGCCGTCAACGGATCGAGCACGATGCCCACGTTCGGTAGTCCGTAGAAAATCACGAACAGTTGCACCAGTAACGGCGAGCCGCGAAATAGCCACACGTAGAAGCGCACGCACACTACCGCCCAGCGCGGTCCGAATAGCCGGACCAGCGCGACGATAAACGCCACCACGATCCCGATCGCGAACGATGCCAGTGTGAGCGGCACGGTGAAGACAAGCCCCGCGTACAGAAGGGGCCACAGCGACTGCGCCATCAGATGCAACCATGCAGGCATGATTCAGACTCGCAGGTGGCGCTTATTGGGAGACGTCTTTACCGAAATACTTCTGCGAAATTTTCAAATACGTGCCGTCTTTCCTCATGTCGGCGAGTGCCTTATTGATTGCTGCCTGCAATTCCGGGCTGCCCTTGCGGATCAGCACTGCGGACTTGTCGCTGCTATCGGAAGAAGTATCGAGCGCGGCGATCTTTACCTTCGCATCGGGCTTGTGCTTCTTGAAGTCGAGGAACGACAGCGAATCGTTAACAGTCGCGTCGACTCGGCCCGAGGTCAACAGATCGATCGATTCGTTGAAGCCCTGCACGGGAATCACCTCCGCGCCATGCGCGGCCGCGATCTTGCCGAAATTGCTGGTCAGCGTATTCGCCGACTTCTTGCCTTTCAGGTCGTCAAAGCTCTTGATCGTGGTGTTGTTCGAGGCCACGATCAGCGCCGCGTGCGAGGTAATGTACGGGTCCGAGAAATCGTATTTCACCTTGCGCGCGTCGGTGACAGCGACTTCATTGATCACCGCGTCGTAGCGGTTCACATCGAGACCGGCGATCAGACCGTCCCATTTGCCTTCGACGAATTGCGGCTTGACGCCGAGGCGTTGCGCGATCGCCGTGCCGATCTCGACGTCGAAACCGGTCAGCTTGCCGGATTCGTCGTGGTACGTGAACGGTGCGTAGGTGCCTTCGGTGCCGATCTTGAACACACCCGCGGACTTGATCTGCGCGAGTTCGTCGGCGGCGAATGCCGGGCTCAGGGTCACCGCTTGCAGCAGCGCGATCAGCAGAATGGAACGAATCGACTTCATCAGGTGGCTCCGTAAAGTTTGCTACGTCAGTTGCATGGTTTTGTGTGCGGCATTCCGCCAGCGGTCAGGCCCGGCAGAGTGGGCGGACTGTAGCAAACGGTCTGCGTTTTTACAAAGGATCAGGTTTCCGATCAATATGCGCTTGCGTGCTAAGCGGACAGCCAAGGCAGCTCATACAACGTCGAATTCGACTCTACAGCAGATATGACAGACGCGGCATGCATCGCACCACGGAACGCGTGCCGAGCGCCATCGGGGAAAACGCGGGAGGGTGTCGCCGCGGCGAACGCGCGGCGGTGAAAAATAGCCGGCATGGGCGGCACTGCGAGGCCGCCCGCCAGATTGCAAACCGCTTACCGTTCCACCGGATGCGGCTCCTTCCGTTTATTGGCAACCCGGATCGCATCGAAGTAAGCCGGATTCGGTGGGCGCTTCAGATAGCGCCCCGCGCCACGCACGGCCCGCAGCTCACCATCGGTCCATGCCAGTGCGCCGCGCGTGAGCGTGTGCATCGCCGTACCCTGCACCGTCATCCCTTCGAACACGTTGAAGTCGACCTTCTGATGATGCGTCTTCACCGAAATCGTTTTACTTGCCTTCGGATCCCACACGACCAGGTCCGCGTCCGCGCCCACCTGTACCGCACCTTTACGCGGATACAGGTTGAAAATCTGCGCGGCGTTGGTCGACGTGATGCGCACGAATTCATTCGGCGTAAGACGCCCGGAATTCACACCGTGATGCCAGAGCACCGCCATACGATCTTCAACACCGCCGCAGCCATTCGGGATCTTCGTGAAGTCTTCGCGGCCCATGGCCTTCTGCGATGCGCAGAACACGCAGTGATCGGTCGCCGTGGTATGCAATTGGCCCGCTTGCAGACCACGCCACAATGCCTCCCGATGCTCCGCGGAACGGAACGGCGGGCTCATCACGTGCGCTGCGGCGCGGGTCCAGTCGGGATCGCGATACACCGCTTCGTCGATCACCAGATGGCCCGGCAACACTTCGCCGAACACCCGAAGGCCTTCGCTGCGGGCACGTGCAATCGCATCGACCGCATCTTTCGAGGACACGTGGACGATATACACCGGCACGCCTAGCACCTGCGCGATACGGATTGCACGATTGGCGGCCTCGCCCTCCACTTCCGGTGGCCGCGACAATGGATGCGCCTCCGGACCCGTAAAGCCTTTCGCAAGCAATTGACGCTGCAACTGAAACACCAGTTCACCATTTTCCGCATGCACAGTGGGCAGCGCGCCGAGTTCGAGCGAACGCGAGAAACTGTTCACCAGTACTTCGTCGTCGGCCATGATCGCGTTTTTGTAGGCCATGAAGTGCTTGAAACTCGACACGCCGTGTTCGTGCACCAGCGTGCCCATGTCGCGATAGACCGAATCGTCCCACCACGTCACCGCAACGTGAAAGCCATAGTCCGCCGACGCCTTTTCAGCCCAACCGCGCCATTCCTTGAAGGCCTCCATCAACGGCTGCTTCGGACTCGGAATCACGAAGTCGATGATGCTGGTCGTGCCGCCGGATAAACCCGCGGCCGTACCGGTATAGAAATCGTCGCTCGCCGTCGTGCCCATGAACGGCAATTCCATGTGCGTATGCGGATCGATGCCGCCGGGCATCACATACTGCCCGCCCGCATCGACGATCGTGGCACCCGCCGGTGCTTCCAGGTCCGCTCCGATCTGCAGGATCGTGCCACCATCTTCCGGGTCCGCACACAACACGTCCGCACGATACGTGTTCTCCGCGTCGATAATCGTGCCGCCGCGAATCAGGGTTGTCATGTTGCCGCCTCCTTATGAACTGCTGGTTTCGGTGCTACGTACTTCATTCGCTTCCTGTGCGGTTTATGCACGCACCACGCCCGCGCTCGGTCCGTTGCTCAGCTTCATCCATGCGCTGTATACGATCGACGCCAACGCGAGTCCGACAAACCATGCATACGTATAGAGCGTGTTGAAAATCGCCGGCACATTCGGGAACGATGCCGGAAACGCGGTATGCAAAAAGCCCGGCAGATTCGGCAGCACGCCGATCGCGAGCGCCACCACCGCGCCGATGTTCCAGCCGCCGGTGTAGCTGTACTCGCCATGCTCGTCGAACAGTTCACGCGGGTCCAGCCGTGTGCCGCGAATCAGAAAATAGTCGACCATCAAAATACCCGCGACCGGACCAAGCAAGGCCGAGTATCCGACCAGCCACGTGAAGATGTAGCCCTGCGTGGTGGCGAGAATCTTCCATGGCATCATCACAATGGCGATGGTCGCGGTAATCATGCCGCCGACACGATACGAAATACCCTTGGGCCACAGGCTCGAAAAGTCATAAGCCGGCCCCACGAGGTTCGCCGCGAGATTGCAGCACATCGTATCCAGCGTCAGGATGATCAGCGCGAGCCCGACGCCGATGCCGGTCATGCGGCTCGTCAGATCGATCGGGTCCCAGATCGCCTTGCCGTAGATCACCACGGTCGCCGACGTCACCACCACGGAGATCACCGAGAGCAGCGCCATCGGAATCGGCAATCCAACCGACTGGCCGATGATCTGATCGCGCTGCGTTTTCGCAAAGCGTGTGAAGTCAGGGATATTCAGCGCGAGCGTCGCCCAGAAGCCCACCATCGCCGTGAGGCCAGGCCAGAAGGTGACCCAGAACATGCCCTCCTTCTTACCGCCCGGCACGAACTGCGACGGCGCCGACAGCATCGAACCGAGGCCGCCCGCTTTCGAGGTGGCCCACCACACCAGCGCGACACACATCACGATCTTGATCGGCGCGGACCAGCTTTCTAGCCAGCGAATCGAATCGGTGCCGTGGATGATGAAGTAGATCTGCAGCGCCCAGAACACGAGGAAACACGCGAGCTGCGCGAGCGAGATATCGAGGAAGGGCAAGGCCGCGCCGTGCAGCGCGTTGCCGGTCAGGATGTTCAGCAACGTATAGATCGCACTGCCGCCAAGCCATGTCTGAATGCCGTACCAGCCACACGCGACGATTGCCCTCAACATCGCCGGCAGTTTCGCGCCTTGCGTGCCGAAGGAGGAACGCACCAGCACGGCATACGGAATACCGTGCTTCGCGCCCGCATGCCCGATCAGCAGCATCGGCACCAGCACAATCAGATTGCCGAGCAGCACGGTCGCCACCGCCTGCCACGGCGACATGCCCTCTTCCGTCAAACCGGCCGCGAGCATGTACGAGGCGATGTTCATCACCATCCCCACCCAGAGCGCGGCGAAGTGATACCACCTCCACGTGCGCTGTGCGACGCCGGTCGGCGCAAGGTCATCGTTATAAAGACTGCTGCCCTGCGCGCCGGCCGCAAACTGCGGATCGACGGGTTGCGCTGTCTGCTTCATCGAAAGATCTCCACTGATCGTTGTGGCCCGCGCGGCTTCTGATGGCGCGTCAGGCCTTGGGGGAAATTACAGGTTCAGTACAAGCGCTTCGCTTCGTTTCCTTTCCTGCAGGTAGCTCATGTTTCAGGCTGCTTTCGCTGCGTGAGCGTGGGCCTGCGCATGTGCATGCCCGGCGGTTTCAGCGGCATCCGACTTGTCGTTTTCACCGGCATCAACACGTGCTGGGTTGTTCGGATGCGTCGTCCAGTTAGCATACTCACCGTTGTCCACACGCTCCATCGTGATGCACTGTTCGACCGGGCACACATGCATGCACAGATTACAGCCGACGCATTCGGAGTCCATCACTTCAAAATGCCGGACGCCAGCTTTTTCTTTCGTGATCGCCTGGTGAGCGGTGTCTTCGCATGCGATATAACAAAGGCCGCACTGGATGCACTTGTCCTGATCGATGCGCGCCTTGATGTCGTATTTGAGGTTCAGGTACTTCCAGTCGGTGACGTTCGGCACGGCGCGACCGCGAATGTCGTCAAGCGTCGCGTAGCCTTTTTCGTCCATCCAGTTTGAAAGACCATCCGCGAGATCGGAGACGATACGGAATCCATAGTGCATCGCCGCCGTGCAGACCTGTACGCTGCCCGCGCCGAGCACCATGAATTCGGCCGCGTCGCGCCACGTCGAAATACCGCCGATGCCGGAGATCGGCAGATTCGGTGTTTCCACGTCGCGAGCAATTTCAGCCACCATGTTCAGTGCGATCGGCTTCACGGCCGGACCGCAGTAGCCGCCGTGCGTGCCCTTGCCATCGACCATCGGCAACGGCGACATCGCGTCGAGATCCACGGCGACGATGGAATTGATGGTGTTGATCAGCGACACGCCGTCTGCGCCGCCTTTATAGGCCGCGCGTGAACTGGTGCGAATGTCGCTGATATTCGGCGTGAGCTTGACGAGGCATGGCAGCTTCGTGCCTTCCTTGACCCAGCGCGTGACCATCTCCACATACTCCGGCACCTGGCCCACGGCCGCGCCCATACCGCGTTCGCTCATGCCATGCGGGCAACCGAAATTCAGCTCCACCGCATCCGCGCCCGTGTCTTCGACGAGGGGCAAAATCCACTTCCAGTCGTGCTCATTGCACGGCACCATCAGCGAGACGATCATCGCGCGGTCCGGCCAGTCGCGTTTGACCTGGGCGATTTCCTTAAGGTTGATGTCGAGCGGACGGTCGGTGATCAGTTCGATGTTGTTCAGACCCGCGATGCGCTGGCCGTTCCATTGCACTGCGCCATAGCGCGAACTGACATTCACTACATGCGGGTCGAGGCCCAGGGTCTTCCACACCACGCCGCCCCAGCCCGCTTCGAACGCGCGGTTCACGTTATAGGCTTTGTCGGTCGGCGGCGCGGAGGCAAGCCAGAAAGGATTCGGCGACGTAATGCCGGCAATCGTACAGCGCAGATCGGCCATGTTCGGCTCCTTGGGGACTGCTGTTTTTATCTGGTGGGATGCGTGACTTAATGTGCTTAAGCGACTCAGGCGGCTTTGACAGCTGTGCGGGCGAACTGCGCGTCAATCGCGGCGGCGACGATCTTGCCGTCCTGCACCGCTTGTACCGTCAGATCGATTCCACCTGTCGCCGCGCAATCACCGCCTGCCCACACACCCGGCAACGAAGTTTGTCCGTTTGCATCCACCGCGATGCGGCTGCCATCAAGCGTCAGAAGTTCTCGCTCGATGCCGACTGGCACCAATGTTTGCCCAATCGCTTTGAGCACCACGTCGGCTTCGACCACGAAGCGCTCCCGATTGCCATCGCTCGACGTACGTTCGAATTCAACACCCGTGACCACACCGCTTTCTCCGATCAAACGAGTCGGCGTTGCGTGCGTGACGAGCGTGACGCCGTTGGTCTGCGCGAAATCGCGCTCGGCCCACGTCGCGCTCATCGACTGGACGCCGCGTCGATACACCATCGTCACTGACGTCGCGCCGAGCTTGCGACTTTGCACGGCCGCATCCACCGCCGTATTGCCGCCGCCGATCACGACGACCCGGCGGCCCACCGGCACCGTGCCGAAGTCACGCGCGGTGCGCACCTGTTCGATGAAATCCACTGCGTTCATCACACCACTCAGATCCTCGCCCTCCATCGCCAGGGCACGCACGCCCGCGAGACCCATCGCGAGGAAGACCGCACCGTGCTGCTTGCGCAGCGCATCGAGATCCACGTCACGTCCAAGCGCTACGCCGTGCCTGATCTCGATGCCACCGATCGAGCACAGCCACGCCACTTCGCGCTGCGCAAAATCGTCGACGGTTTTGTAGGCGGCAATGCCATACTCGTTCAGGCCGCCCGCCTTCTCGTTAGCGTCGTAAATCGTCACGTTATGGCCGGCCAATGCAAGCCGATGTGCACACGCCAGTCCCGCCGGTCCCGCACCGACCACCGCGACATGCCGACCCGTTTCGGCCGCGCGCTTGAACAGCGCTTCACCGCGCGCCATCGCCCAATCAGTCGCATGACGTTGCAGCGCGCCGATCGCCACCGGCTTCGCATCCTGATGGTTGCGCACACAAGCACCCTCGCAAAGAATCTCGGTCGGGCAAACGCGCGAGCACATGCCGCCCAGCGGATTCGCCGACAGAATATCGACGGCCGCGCCCTTCAGATTGCCGTTGCTGATCTTGCGAATGAAACTGGGAATGTCGATCTGCGTCGGGCACGCGTTCACGCACGGCGCGTCGTAACAGTAGTGACAGCGGCTCGCTGCTGCGGCCGCGGCACTCGCGTCGAGCAACGGTGCGATATCGGAGAACTCGCACGAGAGTTGATCGGCCGATAGGCGCTGAGGCGCAATATCGCCGGTTTGCTTGATGGCCATACACGTTCCTTCTTCGATGTGAGGACGTAGCCGGTCCCGCCGACTGCGCTGAAGCGGAGCCGGGGCGGCATGTTTTATGGGCACTACGGTGAGGCTAGGGAATTAACCGAAACCCGCTACAGCTATCGCTAAAGCGTTATGAAACCGGCTCGCACGCTCGTCCGAGCATGGCGTGCAGCAAGACATTCGCGCCCGCTTCGATCCATTCGAAGGTCGCGTCCTCGATCTCGTTGTGACTGATCCCGTCGACACACGGCACGAACACCATCGAAGTCGGCGCGACTTGCGAGAGATAGCAGGCGTCGTGTCCCGCACCGGACACCATGTTGCGGTGCGGGTAGCCAAAGCGTTCAGCCGCGGCGCGTACCGACTTCACGCATGCCTCGTCGAAAGCGACTGGCGCGTAGTAAAAGATCTGCTCGAGTTCGGTTTCCAGACCGATCGCGCCCGTGATCTTCGCCACCCCTTCGCGCAACTCGGCATCCATCTTCGCGAGTACGGCGTCATCCGGATGGCGAAAGTCTACCGTGAAGAACACGCGCCCCGGAATCACATTGCGTGAGTTCGGATAGACCTGCATCATGCCGACGGTCGCGCAGCCGAACGGCGCGTTGTCCAGCCCGATGCGATTGACCAGATCGACCACGCGCGCGGCGCCGAGCAATGCATCGCGACGGCGTGGCATCGGCGTCGGACCCGCATGCGCTTCCTGCCCCGTCAGCGTGATTTCGTACCAGCGTTGACCTTGCGCATCGGTCACCACGCCAATGGTTTTTTGCTCGGCTTCGAGAATCGGCCCTTGTTCGATATGCAATTCGAACGCGGCATGCAAGGGGCGGCCACCGCAAGGAACATTGCCCGCATAGCCGATGCGTTCGAGTTCCTCGCCGATCGTCTTGCCGTCCACGTCCTTGCGCGAAAGGCCGTAGTCCAGCGTAAAGACACCGGCAAAGACACCCGAGGCGACCATTGCGGGCGCGAAGCGCGAGCCTTCCTCATTGGTCCATATCACCACTTCAACAGGATGCTCGGTCTCGATGCCGTGATCGTTCAGACTGCGGATGACTTCGAGTCCGCCAAGCACGCCATAGATACCGTCGAACCGGCCGCCAGTTGGCTGCGAGTCCGCGTGCGAACCGGTCATGACCGGCAACGCAGCAGGATTACGCCCGGCGCGGCGCATGAATACATTGCCCATCTGATCGACAGTGACAGCACAACCCGCTTCCTTCGCCCAACTGACGATCAGGTCGCGCCCTTGTTTGTCGAGGTCGGTCAGTGCCAGCCGGCACACGCCGCCTTTGGGCGTTGCGCCGATCTTCGCCATCGTCATCAAGCTGTCCCACAGCCGCTTGCCGTCGACCTTGATCGACGTAGCGGGTTCTGAGTGCTTCAGCGCTTCGGATACCGCGTTCATTCGTCTCGCTCCTTTCGGTGAACCGACATGAAACTGGTGCATGGGCGGCGAGTTTTGGGGCGTGGCCGCACGGCGGCGGTGCACACTCAATGCCTTTAATTGCCTCTTCGTCAGAGGGCAAACCCTGGGGCATCTCTCGCTCTCTCAATCCTGTCCAATTGGACAGGTTGTAGACGATTAAGCCCGCCAAATCAATACCTTTCGTACGGTAAGAAACATAGCGAGAAGCGTGCCATTGCACTGCAGCACGCATTTATCGACGGATTCGAATGCGTGTGTCCATCCGCGCCCAAACGACTAGAATGAAGCGCGACGCGGCACACATGCCGATGAAGGCCAACATGAGAGACGACAACGTGGCTGCCGACATCACGGAAAACAACGAGACGAGGGACGAAACTCGCGCACCTTTGCGGCGGCGCAAGGCACACATTCGCGAGTCGAATGAAGCGCATTTATTGGCGTGTGCCGAAGCGGTTTTCGCGGAGCGAGGACTCGACGGAACCAGTACGGCAATGATCGCGGAACGCGCAGGCTTACCGAAAGCTAACCTGCATTACTACTTCCCGACAAAGCTCGCGTTGTACCGGCGCGTGCTGGAAGACCTGTTCGAAGACTGGCACCGCGCGGCGGATACGTTTGAATGCAGCGATGATCCGGTCGAGGCAATCGGCGGATACGTACGCGCGAAGATGGAATTGTCGCGCCGCCGGCCTTTGGGCTCGAAGGTGTGGGCGAGCGAGATCATCCACGGCGCGGAGCATATGGAGGACATTCTCACCGGGCGCGTAAAGCCGTGGCTGGACAGCCGGGTGAAGGTGATCGACGACTGGATCGCGCGCGGATTGCTGGCGCCAGTGAATGCGCAAACGCTGATGTACATGATCTGGGCAACCACTCAGCATTACGCCGACTTCGATGCGCAGATTCGCGCGCTTAAAGGCAAGCGAGCGCTCACGCAGAAGGCGTTCGAAGTGACAACCGAGGAAGTCGTGCAACTGGTGATTCGGGCGTGTGGGGCGGTGTCGCCAAATGACGGCAACATTCAAAAATGACTGGGTCGCCTCACCGATTGATTAATAACCATGAGTAGTGGCAAACAGCGACAGGAACGATCATCTAAAGGAAGCATGTATCAAAGTCGGCGTTCGAGACTAACGCGCTCAACTTCCTTCAACAGGTCGAGGTATTGGGTGAAAGCGTCATCGTGACCAATCGCGGCAAACCTGTGTTCGAAGTACGACCTTGCCGCGGTGTCGAACACAAGCCGGTCGACGTGCTGCGCGGCTCGATGGTGTGCTATGAAAATCCGACCGAGCTGGTTGCAGAGAATAGCTGGACGTCGTCGTCCCACCAGCAATCAAAGGCGAAAGAATCGGCCTACGTACACGCCGGAACAATCCGGCAAATCGGAAAGCCATGCAGCGCCTAATGCCGTTCAGTTGAGCGCTGAACGGCATTTTTAATTTCTGACGCGAAGGTAGTTAAAGCCCGCGATCAGAGCTCTCCTCGAGATTATGGCGCGTTCGGGCAATTTCTTCGATCTAACCTTCGGATCAATCCTATATCTATCGGCCTCCTCGTTTATTACCGTGAATTTTCCGAAATGTTTAACAGGAGATGACACGTGATTCGAACATTTCTTTGCGAGGGCGACAAAGCCGGAGAAGCCGTCATTGTCGAAGGTCTGGATACAAGCATCTATCAGGACGAGGAGACTGGACGACATCTGCGAATGGCAACCGTCGGCATGAAAACGTACTGCCATGCATGCAAGAAGGTCGGAACTATCTGCCCCACTGGCCCCCGACTGCCCTGTATTGCGGAGAACGGCAAGGAGGCAGCGCTCAGCGGCGATATCAACATGTGCGATTGCAAACCGCCCCGTGTATTTTCGGCTCAGCGCAGCATGACGATGTTCATGATGAGCGAGGCGATTCCTGCGACGGACGCGTCATTTTCTACCGCCGTTTCAGCAGCTTCGCGAAGCAAAGAAGAACCCACACGAGGAAATGACGGCAAGTCGTTTTTGCTGAGAGACAGCGAAACAGGAACGCGGCTCGCGAACCGAAAATACATCTCCGATGTCGACGGCATCAGAAGTGAAGGCATCACTGATAGTGAAGGATATGCGTATGTTGATACGCATGCAGGACAGTCAATTCGGATTCATGTCGTCTTCGCCTCGCCGAGAGGCCATCTCACAGCGGAGGGGGTATAGCGGATGGTGTCCCCCTATTACAGCATCGAGCATTGGAGCACGGCAAACGCAATGCCGGACTACAAAAACAACGACCCTGTCGAAATCACGGTGAATGACCGTGCCGCGACGCGACAGGCCATCATCAACGCGGTTCGCCGTTCAAGGACGGAATTTGTCGAGCGGTCAAGCTGGGCAGCGCACAAAGCGAAGACCGCGAGCATGCAAGACGACTGGGACTATCGTGGCATAGCCGTTCATCACGCAGGCCGCAGCTTCACCTGCGGGCCCGCTGCATTACAGTTGCAGGATATACAGTCCATGCAGATGGACCCTACTCTATTGCAACGGATGCAGGGCAAGATGCACGCCGACGACATTGGATATCACTACGCGATTGACTGTTTTGGGAACATCTATGAAGGCCGCGACATCCGTTTTAAGGGCGAACACCTGTTCCGCTACAACACCGGCATAATTGGAATCGTTTTGCTTGAGAACCTCGCGGAACCTGAGGAGCGAAAGGACCTCGCCGGAAGGATGCAGAGTCTCGTTCGCCTGCTAGGCAAAAACGGCCCGCAGATACCCGACAGACAGAAAGATTCATTGAGGAAGCTAGTCGAAATTCTGAGCAATGTATTTTACATTTGGGTGCTTGGCGGTCATCGCGAATTTCAGAATCAGAGCGCTGGAGAGGGACGCATATGCCCCGGCAATGTGGGCCTCGAATTTGTAAAAACGCTTCGCGCGTCTCTACGGCTTAGCTCGCCGAGCTAGCGACGTTGCTTTGTATAAGCGCCACGCATCGGTCATGGGCGGCAATACCATCGCCCATGACACCAAATCTGTACTTGCAGTAATTTAGAAACTCCCCAAATTCCGGTGTACTGCTCAGGAAACGCCCCGAGGTGTCAAACTTTTTTGCGTAGTCGTGTTCCTCGCCCAAGAAATCGCTCGCATAGGGATTAACGAACAGGACCTGCAGCGTGGGATGCTGCTTAATGAAAACGTGATGTTGGTTTCCGTCGTCGTATGTATAGGTAACTTCGCCCAAAAAAACCCAGGCAGCACCGACCGCCGCGATAGCCAATAGTGCACAAGACGCTGTCCGTTTGTTCAATCCTTCCTCGCCTGCCTATTCAGTCATGCTCATATGTTGCCTTGCGTGACGCAAGGATGCAACTATCTGTACGGCATCGACCAGCTTAGCAAATAATCAGCAAACGGCAAACTTGACTGAACGGCATTACGGCGCAAAACCAGGCTCCCTTCGACAGCGTCTCGATCAATACGTCTCCAGATGCAGCCGCCCCTCCCGCTTCAGCTTCATCCATAACGCTTCCCAATCGAGTTGGTGCTGCTCGCCAATTTCCTTGAGTGCTTGCAACACGCCATCTTCCATACCCTTCAATCCGCACACGTAGATATGCGTGTTGTCGTCCTTGAGCATGTGCGCGACGTCGACCGCGCGCTCACGCATGACATCCTGCACGTAGCGCCTGGGCTGACCCGGCGTGCGCGAAAACGCCAGATTCGTGTCGATGAAATCCTTGGGCAGATTCGTCAGTGGCCCAAAGTACGGCAACTCTTCTTTCGTGCGTGCGCCGAAGAACAACATCAGTTTGCCGGTCGCGCCTTTCAGACGACGCCGCCTGCGATACTCGGTCATCGCGCGCATCGGCGCAGAACCCGTGCCCGTGCAAATCATCAGCAAATGCGAGTTCGGATGATTCGGCATCAGGAAGGTACCGCCGAACGGGCCGATCACGCTCACCACGTCACCCTTCTTCAGATCGCACAGATAATTCGAGCAGACACCATCGAGTGCATCGCCGTGCTGCTGGGAAACGCGCTTCACGGTGAGAGAAACATTGTTATAGCCGGGCCGTTCGCCGTCGCGCGGGCTCGCAATCGAATACTGTCGCGCGTGATGTGTGCGGCCATCCGCGGTCGCTCCCGGCGGCAGGATACCGATCGACTGTCCCTCAAGCACAGGAAAAGGCATCGAACCGAAATCGAGCACGATGTGGTGGATGTCGCTATCGGTCGAGCCGTCGGTGAGCCGGTAGTTGCCGACCACCGTCGCGGTAGTTGGCTCCTTGTGCGTATAGAGATTCACGTACGGCTTCGCAGCGGACCACGGCGGCACGACCGACCCGCGCACGGTATCGACTTCAATACCGCTCGCGTCCGCCGGTGTCTCGCCTGACGATCCCGTCGCTGCATCTTCCGCTGCCGGCACGGCCATTGTGTTCTGCTCAGGCAACACGTCCCATTTGAACTGCTCGCCGATGGGATATGCATCGGCTTTCAGCACCGTGCGCCAGTTATCAATCGCACCGGTCGGACATGGTGGCACGCACGCCATGCAACCGTTGCAGACATCCGCCTTGACCACATAATTGTTCTCGTCGTGCGTGATCGCATCGACCGGGCAAGTCTCTTCGCAGGTATTGCAGCGAATGCAGATTTCCGGATCGATCAGATGCTGCCTGAGAACTTCGATCGATACTGGGCCGTTCATGACTTCCTCCACCCTATATTCGTGCGAATACGACGTCGTACGCCACACGTCTTTAATCGCCTGCTCAGTTGAAGCGCACGTATTCGAAATCGACCGGCTGACGGTTCACGCCCATTGCCGGCGGCGCAATCCAGTTCGCGAACTTGCCGGGTTCGGCGACACGGCCCATCAGCGAAGCGACATAGGCACGGTCTTCCGGTGTGGCGAGCCACTTCGCTTCATTGGCGGCCCATTCGGTCTCGCCGATCACACGGCCATCCGGCGATACACGGGTGTTCGCGAAGGTGCCGATCTGGCGATTGAACGCTTTGTGAGGCACCGTCATACGGAAATCGATGCCGGCTTTTTCGAGCACCTTGTTCCAGCGGCCAACGCCCGCCACCGAATCTTTAATATAGTCGTCGCGCAGCACTTCGTTCATCGCGTTGAGCATCGGCACCTCACGTTCGACCAGCTTGCCGTCCTGTACGTCGAGCAGTTTGTAGCTTTGACCGTTCAATTGATGATCGTCGTCACGCTTGTTCTCCTCGTAGCGCCCCTTCAGGCCCGAGCTATAGAACGTGGCCGCATTCGAGGAATGATCGGCGCCGAACAGATCGATCGTCACCGAGTAATGGAAGTTCAGATAACGCTGAATGGTCGACAGATCGATCACACCGGCTGCACGAATCTTTGCGACGTCGTCCGTGCCCAGTTCGTTCATCACCTGCGCGGTGCGCTGAATCACACGCGACACCCCCGATTCGCCGACGAACATGTGATGCGCTTCTTCGGTCAGCATGAACTTCGTGGTGCGCGCCAGCGGATCGAAACCCGATTCGGCGAGTGCCGACAACTGGAACTTGCCGTCGCGGTCGGTAAAGTACGTGAACATGTAGAACGCGAGCCAGTCCGGCGTTTTCTCGTTGAAGGCGCCGAGAATGCGCGGATTGTCTTCGTCGCCCGAACGGCGGCCGAGCAGTGCTTCGGCTTCCTCACGTCCATCACGGCCGAAGTAGCGATGCAGCAGATACACCATCGCCCACAGGTGGCGCCCTTCTTCCACGTTCACCTGAAACAGGTTGCGCAAGTCGTACATCGACGGCGCGGTCAGACCCAGATGCCGTTGCTGCTCGACCGAAGCCGGCTCTGTGTCGCCTTGCGTCACAATGATGCGGCGCAGATTCGCGCGATGCTCGCCGGGCACGTCCTGCCACGCAGCCTCACCCTTGTGCTCACCGAAATGAATCTTGCGGTCCTGCTCGCCGGGCGTGAGGAAAATGCCCCAGCGATAGTCCGGCATCTTCACGTGATCGAAATGCGCCCAGCCACCCGCGTCGACGCTCACCGCCGTGCGCAGATACACGTCATAGCCGTGCGAGCCTTCCGGGCCCATATCGCCCCACCACGCCAGAAAATTCGGCTGCCATTGTTCGAGCGCGCGTTGTAGCGTGCGGTCGTCGGCGAGATTGACGTTGTTCGGAATCTTTTCGCTGTAGTTGATCGTTGACATGGTCGGTTCCTTGGTCGGAATACAGAGCTTGCGTATGGGATGCGCGTATCAGGCAGGCGGCGTTGCTTTCAGGTGCGACGCGTCGAAAGAATCAAACGCGCGAGACGTCGAATTGCGCCTTGCTGCCCTTGCCGTACACCTTGAGCGCGCCCTTCTCGCCCACTGCGTTCGGCCGGTTGAAGATCCAGTTCTGCCACGCGGTGAGACGCCCGAAAATACGCGTCTCCATCGTTTCCGGGCCGTTGAAGCGCAGATTCGCTTCCAGGCCGGTCAATGCATCCGGCGACATGGCCGCGCGTTCTTCGAGCGCGATGCGGATTTCGTCAGCCCAATCGATATCGTCGGGCGATGCGGTCACGAGACCCAGACGTTCGGCTTCAACCGGTTTGATCGTCTGGCCGATCTTCGAGCGCACGGCGTCAAGCGGTTCGACTTCTTCATAGAAGCGGCGAGCGAGACGCGATTGATGCGTGACCATCGGATAGAGACCGAAGTTGACTTCCGACAGCGTGATCGCCGGTTCTTCGTCTTCGTTACTCGGGAGTGCCGCCATATAGCTGCGGTCGCAGGCGAACGCGAGTTCCGCAAAGGTGCCGGCAAAACACGAGCCCGGTTCGATCAGCGCGAACAGCGAACGCGACGACACGTCGATGCGCGCCAGCGTGCGGCGCAACAAGCCGATGGTTTCGCGCACGAACCAGTGGTCCTTGTGCTGCATCAGGGTGGCGTCGGCGGCGAGCAGGTTACGGGCATCGCCTTCGGTCTTGAAGACCCAGGTGCCGACGTCGAGCTCGTTGGTGCGCATCGTGAGGATCGCGTCGTCGAGTTCGCGAGCAAACTGCAGCGGCCACCAGCTCGTGCCGGCCGCGACGATCGCGTCGATCTCCGTGGGTTGTTCGGCTTGCGGGGCTTTCGCGGTGAAGGTAGCAATGCGCTTCGCACGATCGATCGTGATATCGAGCGTTTTATAAGTCAGGCCGTCTTCGCGCTCAGTGCGTTCGATTCGCGTGAGCATGACGCCTTGTGCGTCCGCGGGACGATCGCTTTGCTCGGCGAGTTCGAGCGCGCGGGCCTGAATCGTCTGGTCGAACTGATTCGGCTTCACGACCTCATCCACAAGACGCCATGCTTTCGCCCGTTCGCCGCGAATGCCTTCAACCACCGTGCAGAAGATGTCCGCACGATCGTGGCGCACCTTACGTTTATCGGTAACACGCGTCAGGCCGCCCGTGCCCGGCAGCACACCTAACAGGGGCACTTCCGGCAACGAGACGGACGACGAGCGGTCATCCACCAGATAGATTTCGTCGCAAGCGAGCGCGAGTTCATAACCGCCGCCAGCGCATGCGCCGTTCACGGCAGCGAGAAACTTCAGACCTGAATGACGCGACGAGTCTTCGAGACCGTTGCGCGTTTCGTTGGTGAACTTGCAGAAGTTGACCTTCCACGCATGCGTGGACAGACCCAGCATGAAGATGTTCGCGCCCGAGCAGAACACCCGATCTTTCAGGCTCGTCAGCACCACCGTTTTGACTTCGGGATGCTCGAAGCGGATGCGCTGTATCGCGTCGTGCAGTTCGATGTCGACGCCGAGGTCGTACGAATTCAGCTTCAGCTTGTAGCCGTCGCGGATCCCGCCATCTTCGGCGATATCGATGCCGAGAGTCGCAACGGGACCATTGAAACTCAGCTTCCAATGCTTGTACTGCGAGGGATCGGTGCGGTAGTCGACCGGCGCGATTGCGGTTTCTGCTGTGGACATGGGGCGTCTCCTGACTGGACGATGCAAAACTTGTTTTTTGAACAATAGTGCATCGTCAAACCCATGTAAAGCACTTTAATGCATGTTTGCTAGTAAAC
Source organism: Paraburkholderia sediminicola (assembly GCF_046026855.1). Classification (GTDB taxonomy): domain Bacteria; phylum Pseudomonadota; class Gammaproteobacteria; order Burkholderiales; family Burkholderiaceae; genus Paraburkholderia; species Paraburkholderia sediminicola_A. The sequence goes on from NZ_JAQQET010000003.1 coordinate 199,419, forward strand.
CCTGACGCCGCACTGCATTTCAGCTCACCCGTACTTCGTCCGGAGATTCCGCTGCGAGCCTTGCCGCAAGCCGGTCACGCAGCTGCAAATAGGCGTCGGCCAAGGTTTTCTCGCTAGTGTCGAAGGTCATGTCGGCACGGCCGTACAGTTCACTGCGCCCTGCCAGGATGCGTTTGAGGTCGTCCATCGCCTCCTTGTTGCCGGACATCGGCCGCAGATCCCCTTGGGCGACGACACGGCGCATATGCTCTTCCGGCGTGGCCTGCAACCACACGGTGAAACAGTGCGACAGCAGCGCGTTAAAGGTGCCCGACTCCGACACCAGTCCGCCCGGCGACGCGATCACCGCGCGCTCGTGCTCCTGAATCACCGCCTCGAGCGCGCGGTGTTCATAGCGCCGGTAAGCGCTCGCACCATAGAGGGAGTGAATCTCCGACGGCGGGCAGCCGGCGAGTTGTTCGATCACGCGCGTGAGTTCAACGAATGGCACCTTGCGCTCCTGCGCCAGCATCCGCCCGAAGGTTGACTTGCCTGCCCCGCGCAGGCCAATCAGCGCGATCCGGTCCTTGCGATGCGGGTCGCGCGGCGCTTGCGCGAACATTTCGGCGAGCGCCACACGGGCACGCTGTAACGCCGCCTGGTCACGCCCTTGCAGCAGTTCGCGGATCAGCAGCCATTCGGCGGAAGCGGTGGTTTCGTCGCCGATCACTTCGGCCAGCGGGCAGTTCAGCGTCGCCGCGATCTGCCGCAATACCAGTACCGACGCATTCCCCACGCCCGATTCCAGATTCGCCAGATGACGCTCCGACAAGCCGGTTTCAGTCGCCAGCGTCTTGCGCGTCATGCCGCGGCGCGCGCGCAGCAGGCGCACGCGATCGCCCATTGCCGTCAGGAAAGGATCACGTTCCTCTCGCTCGCCGCCGCGCTCAGCACCGCTGTCCGCCCCGGGGCTGGCCCGGCCCGCACGGCTTGCGTCCTCATCGGCAGGGTCGTCCAGCGGCGCGGAAGAGTAATTTTGGTTCATGTTTAACTGCCTCTTGACTGCGTTACATGTACTATAGTGCTTGACACGCACTGAGTGAACGGTTAATTTTCGCCAAATATTGATCCAATAACAAACGCTGTCGAGATTTTTCGGCGGCATCACGGAAAAGGCGCGCAACACGCATGAATTAAGGTGCGTGAGCATGCTGATCTGGAGGCTCACATGTCCCCACATGAGTTTCAACGCCTGATTGCGGGCGTGACAGAGCAACTCGCCAGTCGGCCGCTCGACGGCACGCTGGCCGCGTGGCTCAACGATACTTATCCTGCGGATGGCACGACCTTCCGCGATCTCACCGATGCCTGCCGCACCGGCGTGACCGAAGGTTGGCTGTGCAACCGCGAAGGCGGCGGCATCCGCTATGGCCGGATCTTCAAGGCACTGCCGGATACCCACGGCTTTTCCGTCGACGTGGTCGATATGAAGGATATTGCCGGTCCGCATCACGTTCACCCGAACGGCGAAATCGATCTGATCATGCCACTCACCGAAGGCGCCACCTTCGACGGTCATCCGGCCGGCTGGTGCGTGTACGGCCCCGGCAGCGCGCATCGTCCGACCGTCGCGAATGGCCAGGCGCTGGTGCTGTATCTGCTGCCGCAAGGCGCGATCGAATTCACCGTCACCCCACCTTCCGCCTGAGCTTCGCCATGACTGAACTATTGAAAAACTACGTTGCCGGCCAGTGGGTCGCAGGCGGCGGAGAAGGCGTGACGCTAACCGATCCGATCACCGGTGAAGCGCTCGTGCGCGTGTCGAGCCAAGGTCTGGATCTCGCTCACGCATTCGGTTTCGCCCGAGAAGACGGCGGCGCAGCTTTACGTGAGTTGACCTATGCGCAGCGCGCCGCCCGTCTTGCCGAGATCGTGAAACTGTTGCAAGCGAGGCGCGACGACTACTATGCGATCGCGACCGCGAACTCGGGCACGACGCGCAATGATTCGGCGGTCGACATCGACGGTGGAATCTTCACGCTGTCGTACTACGCGAAACTCGGTGTGTCGCTCGGCGACGTGCATGCGCTGCGCGACGGCAACGCCGCATCGCTGAGCAAAGACCAATCGTTCTCCGTGCAGCATGTGTTGACGCCAACGCGCGGCGTCGCGCTCTTCATCAACGCGTTCAATTTTCCGTCGTGGGGCTTGTGGGAGAAAGCAGCGCCCGCGTTGTTGTCCGGCGTGCCTGTCATCATCAAGCCCGCTACGGCGACAGCATGGCTCACGCAAAAAATGGTTGCCGATGTGGTCGACGCAGGCATTCTGCCGCCCGGCGCATTGTCAGTCATCTGCGGCGGTTCAGCGGGTCTGCTCGATCAGATTCAGGCATTCGACGTGGTGTCGTTCACCGGCTCCGCGCAAACCGCCACAACATTGCGCGCGCACCCGGCTTTCGTCGAGCGCGGTGCGCGCCTGAATGTCGAGGCCGACAGCCTCAACAGCGCCATTCTCTGTGCCGATGCAACACCCGATACGCCAGCCTTCGAATTGTTCATCAAGGAGGTAGTACGGGAAATGACCGTGAAGTCCGGTCAGAAATGCACGGCGATCCGGCGCGCGTTCGTGCCGGAAGCAACGCTCGAAGCGGTCCTGGATGCACTCAAAGCAAAGCTCGCGAAAATAAGCGTCGGCAATCCGCGCAACGACGCGGTGCGGATGGGCTCGCTCGTGAGCCGCGAGCAGTACGAGAACGTGCTGGCCGGCATCGCCGCGTTGCGCGAGGAAGCCGTGCTCGCGTACGACGGTTCGGCTGCACCGCTGATCGATGCGGACGCATCGATTGCGGCCTGCGTCGCGCCGCATCTGTTCGTCGTCAACGATCCCGATCGCGCAACACTGCTGCACGATGTCGAAGTGTTCGGACCGGTGGCAACCGTGGCGCCCTATCGCGTCGCCGCCGCGGCAAGCGGTGCCCTTCCCGAAGCGCACGCCGTCGCACTCGCGCGACGCGGTCAGGGCTCGCTCGTCGCGTCGATCTATTCGAACGACGACGCGCATCTCGGCCGCCTCGCGATGGAACTCGCCGATTCGCATGGGCGTGTGCACGCGATCTCGCCTTCAGTCCAGCAGAGTCAAACCGGCCACGGCAACGTGATGCCGATGTCGCTGCATGGCGGACCGGGCCGCGCGGGCGGCGGAGAAGAACTCGGTGGCCTGCGTGCCCTGGGTTTCTATCACAGACGCTCGGCCATTCAGGCATCGAGCGCGGCGATCGACGCATTGACGCAAACCACGCATTTGCCGGCAGCGTAACGGCGCAAGACAGGCATCAAGCAATGAGGTAGCAAGCATCGAGCGGATCATGAGCACATAACCGCCGGACCGCCCCCACCCGATGGAGGAGACATATGGAAGCCCTGCTGGAACCGGCTGCGAGTCAGCCCGCCGCGACGGTCGAACCGCCGCCCGCGGTATTTAACTTCGCGGCCTACCTGTTCCGATTGAACGAATCGCGCGCCGCCAAGACCGCTTATATCGACGATACCGGCACCACCACTTACGGCGAACTCGAAGAGCGGGCCCGGCGTTTCGCAAGCGCATTGCGCGCCCTCGGCGTGCATCCGGAAGAACGCGTACTGCTGGTGATGCTCGATACCGTCGAGCTGCCGGTCGTCTTTCTCGGCGCGCTCTATGCGGGCGTCGTGCCGGTCGTTGCGAACACGCTGCTCACCGCCGCCGACTATGTGTACATGCTGACGCACAGCCACGCGCGCGCCGTGATCGCATCGGGTGCCTTGCTGCCGAATGTCACGCAGGCGATGGATACCGCCGAACACGACGGTTGCCAGTTGATCGTTTCGCAGCCGCCGGAAAACGAGCCGTTAATCGCGCCGCTACTCAAGGATCTGATCGACGCGGCCACGCCGGCCATCAAGGCGCCAACGACAGGTTGCGACGATATCGCGTTCTGGCTGTATTCGTCAGGGTCGACCGGCAAACCGAAAGGCACCGTCCACACGCACGCGAATCTGTACTGGACGGCTGAGCTGTACGCGAAGCCGATTCTTGGCATCGTCGAAAGCGACGTGGTTTTCTCGGCGGCCAAATTGTTCTTTGCGTATGGTCTGGGCAATGGTCTGACGTTCCCGCTCTCGGTCGGCGCTACGGCAATATTGATGGCCGAGCGCCCCACCGCCGAGGCGATTTTCACGCGCCTCGTGCGGCATCGTCCGAGCATTTTCTACGGCGTGCCGACGCTGTACGCAAGCATGCTCGTGTGCCCTAACCTGCCCGCGCGCGCCGATGTCGCGATGCGCGTGTGCACGTCTGCGGGCGAAGCGCTGCCACGCGAAATCGGCGAGCGCTTTACAGCACACTTCGGCTGCGAGATTCTCGACGGTATCGGCTCGACCGAAATGCTGCATATCTTCCTGTCGAATCGCGCCGGCGCGGTCGAATACGGCACTACGGGCCGCCCGGTGCCCGGCTATGAAATCGAACTGCGCGACGAAGCGGGTCATGCGGTGCCTGACGGCGAAGTAGGCGATCTGTATATCAAGGGGCCGAGTGCCGCACTGATGTACTGGAGCAATCGCGAGAAGTCGCGTGCGACGTTCCTCGGCGAGTGGATTCGCAGCGGCGATAAGTACTGCCGGCTCGCGAACGGTTGCTACGTGTACGCAGGCCGCAGCGACGACATGCTGAAAGTGAGTGGCCAGTACGTGTCGCCCGTCGAAGTGGAAATGGTCCTGGTGCAACACGATGCGGTGCTGGAAGCCGCGGTGGTCGGCGTAGATCACGGCGGCCTCGTGAAAACCCGCGCATTCGTGGTGTTGAAGCGCGAGTTCGCGCCGTCTGAGATACTCGTGGACGAGTTGAAGGCTTTCGTCAAGGAGCGGCTCGCGCCACATAAGTATCCGCGCGATATTTTATTCGTCGACGATTTGCCGAAAACGGCTACCGGCAAGATCCAACGCTTCAAACTGCGCGAACAGTCATAAGGTGATCCATGCAGAACCCCGCAAGCTCAACCATTGTTAGCGACTTCGCTGAGTTGCCTGCCACGGCATCGCATGGACTGTTGCGCATTGAATATCGTTGGGTGAATGAAGTGGCGGTCAATGCACCCATCGCCGTCTTCCTGCACGAAGGACTCGGTTCTATTGCGATGTGGCGCGACTGGCCGCAATCCTTATGCGAGCGGCTCGGCATGCGTGGCCTCGTCTATTCACGCCCCGGTTACGGACTCTCCACGCCGCGCGAGCACAACGTCAAATGGCCGGTCGATTTCATGACGGAGCAAGCACGCGATATCCTGCCCGCCTTGCTCGACGCACTCGATGTCGGCATGCAGGAACGCAGACGCATGTGGCTGATCGGCCATAGCGACGGCGGCTCGATTACGCTGCTTTACGCGGCACTGCATCCGAATGAACTGGCCGGCGCGGTAGCAATCGCACCGCACGTATTCGTCGAAGATATCTCGGTGGAAAGCATCGCGCAGACCAAAACGTTTTACGAAACCACGGATCTGCGCAGCAAACTCAGTCGCTATCACGCCGACGTCGATTCCGCGTTTTATGGCTGGAACGATATCTGGTTGAATCCGGCGTTCAGGGAATGGAACATCGCTAGTGAACTGGCCGCCATCAAGCAACCTCTGCTTGCGGTGCAAGGCCACGACGATAACTACGGCACGATGGCGCAGATCGATACAATCGCCGAGCGCGTGCCTCATGCGCAATTGGTCAAACTCGATGCGTGCGGACACTCGCCGCATCGCGATGCGCCGGGTGCGCTGAATGAGGCGATTGCGGCGTTTATCTCGCGGCAGCGTTGAACATCATCGCGGTACGCTCTCCCGCCGGTATGCACCGGCTATCGCGTTTTCCATAGCCGGTAAATCGTGGCGATCCACGATTAAGGATCGAGGGCGGCAGATTCCTCACTATTTCTCACCGTATCTTCACAAAACTTACACAGGTCGGCGATTATTCTTCTGCATCGTCGACCCGGGCACGCGAATGCCTTGGCGCTCACTCCCCCGTGCCGGAGGCATTCCATGTCCGTTGTGTCGAAGCCGACTGTTGCCTTACATCGCAAACGTTTGGCAGGCGCACTGATTGCCATGTCGCTGTGCGGATTGCTCGGCGCCTGCGGCAACGACGACGACAAAGCGCCGGACACGAACGCAGTGAGTTCTACCAATAGTGCCGGTGATGACAGCGGCGCTTCACAGGTCTTGTCAGCGAACCCGTCTTCCGCCCCACCCGCCTCACCCGCACTCACGATTCAAACCCCAGCACTGCCCGCATCAAGCGCCGACATGGCTCAGTCCGCTGCCGCATCGACGCCGCTCGCCACACCCGTCATCCACACCGTAGATTGAGTTCCGCGCCCCACGCGATGCGCGGCTCATGTTCGCGCGCCGCGTGGTTCGTTCCTCTTATGAAGATCGAAAGCCAAAACCATGACTTCAAAAAATCGCCGTGAATTTCTGCGCTCCGCCGCGCACGCCGCCGGATCCGCCACCGCGTTGAGCATGTTGCCGCTGGGCATTCGCAACGCTCTCGCGATTCCCGCCAACAACAAGACCGGCAGCATTCGCGACGTCGAGCACATCATCGTGCTGATGCAGGAAAACCGCTCGTTCGATCACTACTTCGGCACGCTCAAGGGCGTACGCGGTTTCGGCGACACGCGCGCGATCAACCTGCCCAACGGGAAGCCGGTGTGGTATCAGCCGCTCGCCGCGGATCTCGGTTATGTGTTGCCGTTCCGCCCCAGCGCGCCGAACCTCGGTCTGCAATTCCTGCAGGACCTCGCGCACGACTGGACCAGCACGCACGCTGCATGGAACGGCGGCCGCTACGATCAATGGGTGCCGTCCAAGGGCACCACGACGATGGCCTACCTCACACGCGACGACATTCCGTTCCACTATCAACTCGCCGACGCGTTCACGATCTGCGACGCGTACCACTGCTCGCTGATGGGCCCGACCGACCCGAACCGCTACTACATGTGGAGCGGATGGGTCGGCAATGACGGCAACGGCGGCGGCCCGGTGATCGACAACTCGGAACTCGGCTACGGCTGGTCCACGTATCCGGAAGTGCTGCAGAACGCGGGCATCACCTGGAAGATCTATCAGGACATCGGCACCGGACTCAACGCAAGCGGCTCGTGGGGCTGGACGCAGAACCCGTATATCGGCAACTACGGCGACAACTCGCTGCTCTACTTCAACCAGTACCGCAACGCGCAGCCGGGCAACCCGCTGTACGACAACGCCCGCACGGGCACCAACGCAGCCAATGGCGACGGTTACTTCGACATCCTCAAGCGCGACGTGCAGAACAATGCCTTGCCGCAAGTTTCGTGGATCGTCGCGCCGGAAGCGTATTCCGAGCACCCGAACTGGCCGTCCAACTATGGTGCGTGGTACGTCGATCAGGTCTTGCAGATTCTCACGTCGAATCCGGAGGTATGGAGCAAGACCGTGCTGCTGGTCAATTACGACGAAAATGACGGCTTCTTCGATCACATGGCGCCGCCGTTCGCCCCGGCGACGAGTGCGAACGGTTTGTCGACCGTGGACACCAGCAATGAAAACTACGCGGGCAACGGTAGCACGCCGGCTGGCCCGTATGGACTCGGCCCGCGCGTGCCGATGCTGGTGGTCTCGCCGTGGTCGAAAGGCGGCTACGTGTGCTCGGAGCTGTTCGACCATACGTCGGTGATCCGCTTTATCGAAAAGCGCTTCGGCGAGCAGCACAACCTCGGCGAATCGAACATCACGCCGTGGCGCCGCGCGGTGTGCGGCGATCTGATGTCGGCGTTCAACTTCAGCACCCCGAACGACGCGTTCCCGACGCTGCCGAGCACGAGCGGCTACGTGCCGCCCGACCAGAATCGCCACCCGGACTATGTCCCGCTACCGCCGCTCATGCAGGCGGTGCCGAAGCAGGAACCCGGCGTACGCCCGGCTCGCGCCCTGCCGTACGAGCTGTTCGTACGCGTGCACGGTGAAGGCTCGGCCAACAAGCTGACGATGCGTTTCGTCAATTCGGGCCGCACGGGTGCCGTGTTTCTCGTCTATGCAGCGAATGGTCTCGCCGCGCCGCTTACGTATACGGTCGAAGCCGGCAAGCGGCTGCAGGATCAGTTGCCGTTGAATGTCGACGGTACGTACGATTACACGGTCTATGGCCCGAACGGTTTTCTGCGCCGCTTCGCGGGCAAGCCGGTTGCGAGAAGCTGGTGGCACGGCTCCGAAATCGCGCGGCCGGAAGTCGCCGAAGGCTACGACGTCGCGAACGGCAACCTGCAATTGCGGTTGGAGAACGTGGGCAGCGCACATTGCCAGTTCACCATCGTCAATGCCTATGATGCGAGCAACGTGGTCAAACATTCGGTGCGCGGTGGCGACACTGAACAGCTATACCTCGATCTGCGCAACGCCTATGGCTGGTACGACCTCGCAATTACCGTCGACACGGATCCGTCGTTCGTGCGACGCTTCGCCGGACACGTGGAAACCGGCAAGAGCAGCATGAGCGATCCGGCACTCGGCAGCTAAGTTTCCACTAGGCCCTTACCAAAAGAAGCGGCCGCTGCGACGGAAAGCAACGGCCGCTTTTTCATGCGTTCGCATCTTGACGCTTAAACCGTAGTGTCAAGCCGCTACAGCCGCCCTCAACGACGCACGCTCGCGCATCCTCTCGCGAATCGCTTGCACAACGAACTCCGCATCGCGCGCGACGCCGGAGAAGCGTCCTGAACCCCACGTGTGCAGCCATGGCAGACCGACGAAATACAACCCATCGATCGGTGTAATGCCGCGCGTATGCGCCGGATATCCTCGGCCATTGAACACGGGCGCGTCGAGCCAGCTGAAGTCCGGCGTGAAGCCGATGCACCAGATAATTGCCGAAATACCGCTAGCCTCCAGATCGAGCGTGGTACGTTCTTCGGCCGGCCGCCAGAGGGGTTCGTAGACCTCGCCCGCGGGTGCGTCGATGCCATGCTTTTCAATGAAGCCGTCGATGCTCGCATTGATCCGGTTATACGTATCGTCCGCAGCGTCGAGATTGACAGCGAGCGTCGGCGCGAAATGGAATTGCCCGTCGCGCAGATCGTCGAGCCTGCCGTACAACTCCATGCCTTCAGCAGCGAACTTGCGCAGGTCGATGTCGCGGCCGCCGTCCCGGCCGGTCACATAGTGATTGGTGTTGTCGCGTACGCCTTCGCGTAGGGGATGCTTTTCGACCGGCATGTCGTAGTACTGCATGTCCGCGAGCCAATCGACCACATCACGGCCCCGATAGAAGCGCGCGCAGCGCGGTGCCTCGCCAACCGCGAGAACCACCTTGCGCCCCGCCAGATGCAAGTCCTCCGCGATCTGCGCGCCGGATTGCCCCGTGCCGACCACCATGACCGCGCCTTCAGGCAAGGCCTGTGGATTCCGATAAGCCGACGACTGCAACTGCACGATGCCTGCGGGCAAGCGCTCGGCGAGACGCGGCACGATAGGCGTGTGATAGCCGCCCGAAGCCACCACGACCTGCTCCGCCGTGAAATCGCCTTGGGTGGTCGCGATCGTATAGACCCCATCGTTGTGTTGCTTAACGCGCCTCACTTCCGCATGCTCGATCACCGGCGCATCGACGTGTGCGATGAAGCCGTCGAGATAGTCGATGATCTCGTCTTTCTTCATGAACCCGTGCGGATCGTCGCCCCGGTATGGATAGCCTGGCAATGCACATTGCCAGTTCGGCGTCACGAGACAGAAGGCGTCCCAACGTTGCTGGCGCCACGTATGCGTGATTGTGTTCTTTTCCACGACCAGATGGTCGATACCCGCCTGCTTGAGGAAATAGCTGACCGATAGGCCCGCCTGCCCGCCGCCGACGATGAGCACACTGTAATGCCCATCGGCACGCGCATGATGTGTTGGATTCGACATGATGCGTCCTCTGCAAAATAAGTGTCTAGATGAATTCGAGAACCTTGACGGTCGCCTCTGGGTGATCGCGAAAGCGCTCAGCATCGCGCTCGATCTGTGCAAGCTGGTCCATCGCCGCAGAGCAGGCAAAGCCGTATTTATCGCGTACGCGTTCCGACGCGATACCTAACGCTCGCCGTGAACGTTCGACGAAATCGTCCAGCGCATAGGTCTCTCCAGGCTTGAAAAAATCGCCGATGACGAGCGACGGCGAATAACAGTTCGCTTCGTCGCCATCGGGCCACTGAATCCGAAAGTGCATGACAGGCATCGCAAATCCTCTATCAATCAATGAATAGGCGGCGTGCGCTTTGCAAGGAAGCGGCAAGTAAAGCAGCATTCCGCCCGGCACGGCCGGTGCAAAGGCCGTCACATCATGGCCGAGCGCAGTCAACGCCGTCGCCAGTTCGAGCGTATGCGTCACGCCACCGCGCGGGTTGACCGAATGCGTCAGCAATGCGCTACGCAACCTGTTCACCGCGGGCCGTCCTTCGCGATCATGAACGGCTCGCGATTGAAATCCCACAACACCGCAGTCTCTTCGTGCTGACGCAAAACCACTTCACGCGTTGCATCGACCGAACCAATCACCGCGCACGCGAGCGAACGCGAGTCAAACTGCGCCTGCACGGCTTCCACCTGTTCTTCCCGCACCGATAGCAGAAAGCCGAAACTCGGAAACGCTGTGACCCAGCGCTCCAACGGAACATCTGCAGGCTTCGGAATACGATCGATATCGATCCGCGCGCCCACCCGCGAGCATTCGAGCAACATCAGCGCCGTGCCGAGCGTGCCGGCCATGCTGATGTCTTTCGCCGCGTCGCACAGGCCACCTTCTGCCAATTTCGGCAGCAGTTCCAGATCCGCTCCAAGACGTCCAGACGGCGCGTCCACCGATGCATTCCAGAACGGATAAGGTTCCTCAAACCGGCCGCGCAAATCGACAGCCATCATCAGCCGGTCACCCGGTTTCGCGTTGAAACTCGAAAGCAGCGTCTTAGCTCGCCCCACAATCGACACCGCCAGTTGCGCTGCATTGCTGCGCGTATTCGTATGACCGCCGACGATCGGTACGCCATAAGCGACAGAGGCCGCAGCCATGCCTGCAAGCATGTCCCCGGCCGCGCCAATGCCCTCACTCCACAGTGCATCAACCACCGCAAGTGGCCGACCACCCATCGCGTAGATGTCGCTGACGTTGACCATCACACTGCTATAGCCGGCGAACCACGGCATCGCGCTCACGAAATCGCTGACCATGCCTTCGATTGCGAACAGTAGATAGCCATCGCCATCGGCGAGTGCCGCGCAGTCGTCGCCAAGTGCGACGGCCTGTGCGAGATCCTGCGCACCGCCAGGCAGATGCCGTGCGAGCGAGCTGACCACATCGGCGATATCAGTCTTGTGCCGAAACCCGCGGCTTTCGCGCAAGCTGGCAACGAGATCGGCCACGTTCATGCGGCTCTCCGTGCGGACTGAAGGCCATGTGGCTGCGTGTGAGTCACAAAGCCGCCATACGGTGTCACGCATGGCGGATACCAATCCAGCTGCGCCTGCATCAGATGATGAGGCCGCCCCAATAGCGTTTCTTCAGCAAGCACGTCCCAATGCATCGCGCAAAAGAGCGGCACGTTCTGGCTCTGCACATGCGCGAAAAAAGTCTCGCAGCCGAGCGCATGGGCGCTGCTCACCGCGAGACGAATCAGCGTAGCGCCGATCTTGCCGTGACGGCGAAACGCCGCATGCACGGCGAGTCGCGAACCGAACCACACGTTGCCCTCATCGCGATGAATCCGCACAGTGCCGACCACCTGCTCCGGCATGCCGGCCACGCAACTGACTGCCACCAGTTGCTGCGCGTGTCGATCGATATCGTCGCGATCATCGCCGACAAAAATGCCCTGCTCAATGCAGAACACTGCGCGCCTCAACTTGTACGCTTCGTCGGCTTCCCAATCCAGGGTGGTCCATTTGATACGGAATTCGCTCGGCGTATACGGTGCAAAAACAACGTCGCCATCCAGTGCCTCGCCTGCAATCGCTTCCCCGAACATGATCACTCCTCGTACGATGACAGCGATGAACACGCGCCGCATTTGCCGCATCCCGCCTTGATATCGCTCGAACGCATCGCGGCGGCGTTGAGCATGCCACCGAGCGGCTGCAGGATCGACTTCATGAATTCGGGAGTGGGCGCCGGATGATCTTCGAGCGGCGTGCCGCTGATCGGCACGAACGGCACCACGAACGGGTAGACGCCGAGTTCGATCAGTTCACGCGACACGGTCAGAATCGTTTCGGCACTATCGCCGAGACCGGCGAGTATGTACGTGCTGACCTGGCCGCGCCCGAATACGGCAACCGCGGCCTTGAACGCCTCCATGTAACGCGACATCGGCACGCCCGCTTTGCCCGGCATGATGCGTTCGCGCAATGCGGGCGCCACCACTTCGAGATGCATGCCGAGCGTATCGATGCCGCTCGCCTTCATGCGCGCGAACCAGCGATCGTCGTCAGGCGGCTCGCATTGCGCCTGAATCGGCAGATCCACCGCCGCCTTGATGGCGAACGCGCTCTCGCACAGAATCCGCGCGCCACGATCAGGCGTGGGCGGCGTGCCGGTGGTCAGCACCATGTGCTTGACGCCGTCGAGCAACACCGCTGCACGCGCCACTTCGGCCAATTGTTCCGGCGTTTTGCGGGCGATCGTGCGGCCTGCCGCGAGCGACTGCCCGATTGCGCAGAACTTGCAACTCTTGCGACGGCTCTCGTAGCGGATGCAGGTTTGCAGCACCGTCGTGGCCAGCACGTCCGCACTATGCAGCGTGGCGATGTGCGAGTACGGCACACCGTCGAGCGTTTGCATGCCGTAAAAACGCGGTGCTTTCGGAAAGCTGATATTGGCAATCGGAATCGTGCCCCGCAACAACGCGCTCGAACCGTTCGCGTCCGGCGTCTGCGCGACGAACGGCGAGTGCCATGCGGTGCTCGTATGCACCGGCACCATGATCGTCACACCGTCCACCGTTACGGCTTTGTGGTCCGATGGGCCTGCGCCGCCGCGCCGGCTCGCGGCGCCCGCATCCGGAGACACGAGCCGCAAACCGGCCGACTGCAATTCAGTCATCAATTGCCGGCTCGCTGCCGACAGTGTCTCGCTGGAGTTCATCGCGCCATCCCTCGTCTGAATCGAAACCAGTACCCGAAGCACTGGACCACACCGCCATCGGTGCGACGGTTTCCGCCGGCCGCCGGTTGATCGCAAGGCTGAGCAATTCAGGCCGCGCGTAGTGGCCGACCGAATCCATCATGCGTTTGCGTTTGGTGATCAACGTCATGTCGAGATCGGCGATTACCATGCCCTCGCCTTCACGCAGCGGCTGGGCCAGGTGCTGCCCTTCGGGCGACACGATCGCGGTATTGCAGCCGCCGCGCAGCGCTTTCTGCAGATTCGTATCCGGCGTGACCGACGCGATCTGCGCTTCGGTAAGCCAGCCCGTTGCATTGACCACAAAGCAGCCCGACTCCAGCGCGTGATGCCGGATGGTCACCTCGATCTGGTCGGCGAAGATCGGCCCCACCAGCGAACCGGGAAACTGGCTGCAATGAATCTCTTCATGCTGCGTCATCAATGCGTAGCGCGCGAGGGGGTTGTAGTGCTCCCAGCAAGCGAGCGCACCGACACGCGCCACTGCGGTTTGAGCGACTTTCAAACCAGCCGCGTCGCCTTGGCCCCAGATCATCCGTTCGTGAAACGTCGGCGTGATCTTGCGGCGCTTGAGCACCAGTTGGCCGTCCGCGTCGAAGATCAGTTGCGTGTTGTAGAGGCTGCCGTGGTCGCGCTCGTTGACGCCTAACACCACCACCATCCTATGCAAACGCGCCCGCTCAGCCACCGCTTGCGTCACCGGTCCCGGCACGATCACGGCTTCCTCATAGAGCTTCATGTGATCGGCGCCGGATGCAACCGGCGGCCGCACGAAAGAAAAGTATGGGTAGTACGGCACGAAGGTTTCGGGGAACACGATCAGTTGCACGCCTTCGCGTGCCGCCTTCTCGATGGCCTCGCATACCTTCTCGAGGGTGCCGCCGCTCCGTTCGAAGTCCGGTGCGATCTGGACTGCCGCGGCACGCACGATGCGCTTGTCGGACATAGTGGTCACCCGCCTCTCGTCAAACCGTCCACGTGTGGATGATCAACGCGTTGTCCTTGCGATGAAGCAGCTGGATATCGAGCACGTCGAGCGGACTGACCGGGCGGATGCCTTCGATCAGCGACGCTTCGCCGTGTCCATACAAGGCTTGCAGTGCGAAGCGGCAGGCGTACACCTTGCCGCCCTCTTCCATGAATTTCATCAGTTGCTTGTTGAAGTTCAGGTGACCGGGGAACGCTTCGTCGCCGAGGGTTGGAAAGCCGCGTTGCAGACCAAGCGTGACACCCGGCCCATACAGCAGTACTGACGTCTCGAAACCCTTGCGTTGCAGACGGGTGGCCTGAAGCAAGTTGACGAAACCGATCGAGCCTTCGAACGCAACCGTGTGAAACGTGACGAGCGCCTTCTCGCCCGGTTCCGCTTTTACGTCTTCGAAGACTTTCTCTTCGTAGTCGACAAGGTAATCGCCTTTCTGATGCAGCGGTTTGTTGACGGCTGGCATGACACTCTCCGATCAGGTTTGCTAAGTAAAAGATGACGCGCGTTCAATCTGTGCGCGCTTCTCCTAATGCAACGCCCGTGCCATTGATCGGCCACACAAATGCAATCAATCAGCAATCAATTCCGGCTCGATTCGACATGCGACTCGAAAATTCTTTTGGCGCGAAGGTTGCATGCAGCCGGGGCGTCACGAGCATTCGCACTCAGCGCCTCGATATCGCACCAGCAGGGTGCGGTTTGCCGGCAGAGACGTGTCGGCGTGGTGCACTCATTCACCACTGGCGATCAATCCGATCATTGAGTGCCTCAGCATCCGATCAACTTTAATGACCTTCACCCGAAGCCCAAGACGATGAGCAGCCCGACACACCACTGGATCAAACGTCTCGCCGATATCCGCAAACCGGCCTACCTCGCGATTCCCGAACTGATTGAAGAAGATCTCGCCACCGGCCGTCTGCGTCCGCGCGACCGCCTGCCTGGGCTGCGCGATCTCGCCCGGGAACTCGCACTGAACTACACAACGGTGGCACGCGCGTATGCGGAAGCGCGAAAGCGCGGTTTGCTCGATTCGCGCGCCGGCAGCGGCACCTTCGTGCGCGGCCGCACCGCGACCTTGCCGCTGGCCGGCGGCACCAGCATCGAGATGTCGATGAACACGCCACCCGAGCCGCCCGACTACGCCGCGCATTTGCGCGACTCGGCCACGCGCCTGATGACCGGCTGCGATCCTTACCAGTTACTCCGTTATCAGGACTTCGGCGGTTCGGCCGCCGACAAGGACGCGGGCGCAGAATGGCTTAAGCGGCGCGTGCCGCATTGCGACGCGCAGAACGTGCTGGTGTGCCCTGGCATTCATAGCGCGCTGGTGGCGCTCGTCTCGCAGTTGGCACGGCCCGGCGGCACGATCTGCCTCGACACGCTCACCTACCCCGGCATCAAGGCGATCGCCGCGCAACTCGGCGTGCGTCTGCAAGCCCTGCCGCGCGACGACGAAGGTCCGCTCGCTCACGCATTCGAAGCGCTTTGCAAGACCGACAAGCCGAGCGCGTTCTATTGCAATCCGACGCTGCAGAACCCGAGCACGCTGACGCTCACGCACAAACGGCGCGAGGCCCTCGCAGACGTTGCGTTGCGCTACAACGTCCCGATCATCGAAGACGACGCCTACGCGATGCTGCCGCAGAATGCGCCCGATGCGCTCGCGAGCTTCGCACCCGAACTGACCTACTACGTGACGGGTTTATCGAAGAGCCTCGGTGCCGGTTTGCGGGTCGCGCATCTGCACGCACCGACTGCAAGGCAAACACAGCGCCTCGCTGGCGCATTGCGCGCGACCACGGTGATGGCGAGTCCGTTCACGGTCATGCTCGCGACGCAATGGATCGTCGACGGCACCGCGCTCGACATGCTCAACGCGATTCGCAATGAATCCCGCGCGCGCCAGGCGATTGCCTTGCGCATGCTCGAAGCGTGGTCTTACGAAGCCCATCCGGATGGTTTTCATTTGTGGTTGCCGGTGCCGGTCGAGAGTGGCTGGAGTGCATCGGAACTCGCGTTGCAACTGCGCAATCAGGGCATCGCCGCGGTTGCAGGCGCGGCGTTTTCTACCGACGGCAATCCGCCGAACGCCATGCGCGTGTGTCTCGGCGGCTCGAAGACGCGCGACGAATGCGAAGAGGCGCTGCGTATTGTGGGCGAGACACTCGACCATCCGCATCACCTGCATTCTCCGGTGATGTGAAATCGTCCGCCTGCTTCGGCATAGATGCGTTGCGCCGACCATTATTGTCATATGAATGCGGTGCAGAGCAAGGCATCGAGTCTGGTGCAAAGCGTGAGTTTCTTCCGGATCGGCACGGCGGCGTTCTAAGACCCGAAATCGAGCCCGCCGATCAATACCACCGGCTCAGCCTGTGTGTGCGAGAGAAAATCCAGTTCGCGCACATGGCGCCAGGCTTCGAGCTTGCGCGGCAGCGCAGCCAGATAGCCGGCGAAGCGCGTCGGCCCTTCCGCGCCCATCAATCGTTCGATCTCGTCGTTATCCCAGGTCAGAAACAGATTCAAGGGATGCGCGTAGTGGCTGAGGCCCTCGATCGGTGCTGCGTGAATTCGCACGCGCGTGGGACGCCCATGTCCGCCGTAAGGCAGTACTTCGGTATGCACAGTGGTGGCAAAACATGCGGCGATCGCCTCGGCGATGCGAGGCGCAAACTGTTCATCGAAACGGACGGCACTCTCTGGACGCATCTATGTCTCCGACGTTCTTCACAACGAGCAAAGTATCGTAGCATGCGGGGGGACTCGCGACTGTTGCGTACTTTTTGTGTGTTTGCCGTGTGACTGTAGTGGCCTTGTTGCCTGTGGCGTTGGGCTTTCCTTGATCTGGCTTCTTTGGCCTTTGGCCTTTGGCCTTTCCTTGAATTCTTATTGGTTTATTAGCGTCGCCCCTGTGCGGGGCAGGCACTTACTTCTCTTTGCCGCCGCAAAGAGAAGTAAGCAAGAGAAAGCGGCTCACACCGCTAATTCTTAAGCGAGTCCCTCGCGCAGCCACGGTAGTGGTGCATCTGGAATCCGTGCCCTCGCACATTCGGCCGTGGTGACAAAGGGCTCATCAGCGCCCACTCCGCACTGCGTGCGTCGCGGATGGGTGTGCCACGGAAACCTGCGGGGTGCGTGGGCGGGTGCGTAATTCTCCGCTTGCCCTCCCTTTTCTAACTCGCCTCAATTAATCAAGTTTGCCGTATACCGTCTCGCCCTCGAACAACGTCATCGTCGTCGCCACCTCCGCTATCCGATGTGACGCCACCTCGCGTACGTCGTCACTCAGTACCGCGAGCGATGCCGGACGGCCCACGCTCAGTTGGCCCGCCTGGTCGTCGAAACGCAAGCTGTACGCGGAATTGTGCGTGTACGCCTGCATCATCGTTGCGAGATCGACGCTTTGCTCCGCAAGGAACGGCGTGTCGTCGATATCGCCAGGCCTCGCACGGCGCAACGCGGTTTCTATTGCCACCAGCGGGTTTTGTGTCGATACCGGCCAGTCGGAACCGCCCGATAACATCGCACCGTTGCGCTGCAAATCGCCAAACGCATAGTGGCGGCTCATTCGCCGTTCTCCCAGCAGTTGCGTGTACAGATCCTGCAGATCCGGTGCGACACTGCCCCAGACGGCCTGAATCGATGCGATGGCACCGATCTCGGCGAAACGCGGTACGTCCTGTGGGTCGATCAGTTGTACGTGCGCCAGTTGCGCTCGGCGGTCGCGGCGGCCGCGTTCGTGGTTCAGCGCCTCAAGTGCGTCCAATGCCATTCGTACCGCGCGGTCGCCGATCGTGTGGAAATGTAGGTCGAAGCCGGCAGCGTCAGCGGCAAATACAGCCTCGCGCAGTTGCGCGGGATCCCAATGCGCAGCGCCGTTATGGTCGGCGTCTTCGTAGTTGTCCAGCAATGCGCCTGTGTGGCTTTCGAGCACGCCGTCGATAAAGATCTTGGCCGTGTGCAAACGTACGCGGCCGCCGTCGTACTGATGGCGCCAGTCGATCAGCTTGGCAATCTGCGGCGCCAGCGACATATTCGGCGACACCAGCAACCCCAGGCTCACGTTTGCCTTCAGTTCGCCGTTGTCCCGTGCACGCACGTAGGCATCCACAAGGCGTTGCCCCACCATCGCTTCGAACCACCCCGTAATGCCATTTTCATGGGCCTGGCGTTGCGCCTTCTGCAACGCCAGCGCGGATTCGTCTGCGCCCATTTGCGGGAGATGGCGAAACAGTCCGTATAGCGCGGCTTCATGCACGACACCCGTGGGCTCGCCGTGCTCGTCGCGTTCGTAAATGCCGCCCTCGGGGTCCAGGGTCGTTGCGCTCACGCCGAGGGCGCGTAATGCGGCTGTGTTCAGGCAGCCGGAATGCACGTCATGGCCAATCAGCAGCAACGGACGGTCACGCACCATCGTGTCTAACGCCGCGCGGTTGAGCTGCTCGCCGAGCGCTTCGAGTGCAACGTTGCCCGCCATCACCCAGCTTCGCTGCGGATGCAGAGCGGCGCATTCGCGGACCTGGTGGGCAATTGCGTCGAATGAGTGCGCGTCGCCAAGATCGCCGTCACACGTCAGTTGGAATCCTTCGACAGGATGCGCGTGCGAATCCGTAAAGCCCGGCGCGATCATGCGCCCACGCAAATCGATTTGCTCTGCCTGGTGAAGCGCCTCCGGCAAACCCGCGCGACGGCCGACGTATGCGATCAAACCGTCGCGCACGGCAAGACATTCTGCAAAGGCCGGCGTCGGGCCACCGGTGTAGATCGCACCGTTGACGAAGGTGCAGTTGCGGTAGCGCAGCGCGTCGCGTGCGGCATCGTGTGAGAAGTTAGCCATGATAGTCGTCAGAATGAATAGATGAATTGGGTCGCCAGAATGTCGTTGGCACATGAATAGGTACCGTCGTTCATCAGGAACACCGGATGGTTGGCCTGGTCGTGCCGGTACTCGAACTTGAGCGTGATCTGCTGGGTCGGAAAAAACAGCAGGTCGGCCGTGATGTCGTAGTGCGTCGCGCCTTTGCACTCGGTGCCATTGCGCGTCGAGACGGAGAAGCACGCAGGGTCGATGCCGAAGCCGCTCGTCGCATTCACCGAAGGATTACCGCCCGAGAGTCCATACAGAATGTTTGGCGCGCCGCCGCCATTGGCCGTGTCGTTCAGGTAGTCGAAGCGCAGCGTCGCGCCCATATGGCCGAGCCACGTGGAAGTCCACTTCTTGTGGCCCTGCAATGAAATGCCGTACCAGCGCGCGGTGCCGCCGTCGTAAGCGCCCTTCTGCTGTTCGCCGTAGTCGAGTTGCGCGTTCAGTTGCAGCTTGTCGCGCGTGTAAGTCAGATCGGTTTCGACGTAGCGCATCATGCCGAAGGGCGTCGATGCGTTGCATTGGTAACCATAGCCGCCCGGATTCGCGCACGGCGAGAACAGTGTCGAGCGGCCGAACATGCCGGCCACGCCAATGTCGAGCGCGGTCGACAATGCATCGTCGAAGCGCGCAGAGAGCGACGGCACCCAGTTGCTCTGCGAGGTGTTGTTGGGACCTTTGACGATCGCCCCCGCGGTGCGCAACTGTTCGTTCGCGATGTACACCTGCCAGAAATGCGTGAAGATCGCGTTGTTCCCCTTCAGGCCGATGCCAACCATGCCTGCCGGTTCGCTGAAGTCGTACAGCAGGTTGTGCGTCAGGGTCAGCATCTGATTCGACGGCAATGGCTCATAGCCGATCGGGCTTTGCAACAGACCCGCCGTGAAAGTGGTCAGCGAGTTCAGCGGCACCGTCACATCGGCCTGCGTCAGAATGTTGTTGCCGACGCTGCCGTGCCCGCTGCTCAAGGTCGAACCCACACCGCGATTGGGCTGGATCACGATCTCCGCCGCCGGCGCGAGCGGCCCGACACCGAAGGTCTTCTTGATGTCGAGATAGACATCGCCAATCTGACTTTCGAAGTAGTCGTAGACGCCCGGGTCATGATTCAGGAACTGGAAGCCACCTGAACGCTGCGCGCGGTTGTACAGGTACAGCGGGTCGATATAGCCGGTTACGCTCAGGCCGGCGAGCGGGCCGGTGGTGGCCGCATCTTCAAGCGAGTCCGTTTTCAGCGTGAGATTGTTGACCTGCTCGTGCATCGACTGGAAATCACGCGCCAATGCTGCGGAGTCCTGTGCCGAAGCAAAAGCAGAAGCGGAAACAGAAGCAGCGGCTGTGGCAGACACCGGTGCAGATGCGGCCGCGGCTATCTGCGGCGTTGCCTTAACCTTGGCCTGAGCCTGCAGGCTATGAATCTCCGCTTGCAGCGAAGTGATTTGCGCCTGCAATGCATCAAGTTGCGCGGCAACGGACGGATGTGCAGAAGCGTCCGTCTGTGCAGCAAGGGCAGTCAACTGGAACGCGAGCGTGCTCACCAGAACAATGACTTTCAGTTTCATGATGGAAGATATCGAAGGGACGAGTTGATCCGCACCGCGTCGCGAGACGCGGCGGCAGAAAGCGTGCTTGTTGTATGAGCGTGGGGTTGCGGGACTCAGTTACGTTCCAAACGCACTGCTGTCGCCAGGTTGCGCAGCGTCGTCGATAACCCGTTCAGGCCGCTAGTCCGTCTTGTACTGTTGCCACAGGCGTGTCACGAGCCGGTTGATCTCGGTCGGCAAGGGCTTGACCGCGAACAGCTTGTTGAAGTCGGCCGGTGGCGGGAAAACCGCCGGATCAGCCAGCACTTCCGCATGCACCAGTTTCGACGCGCTCGCGACCCCGGTGGGATAAGAGGTGTCGTTAGTCAGGTTCGCGCTTTCCTTCTCGGACAGCACAAAGTTGATCCACTTCAGCGCGGCATCGGGATGCGGCGCATCTTTCGGCACGGCCATCACGTCGAACCAGATCGGGCCGCCTTCGTTCGGCAGAATGTATTTGATGTGATAGGAGCGATGCGCATCCAGCGCGGAGCGTCGCGCGGTATTCACGTCGCCCGACCAGCCGAGCGCGAGACAGATATCGCCGTTCGCCAGGTCACCGATATAGCTGCCGGTGCTGAACTGCGCGATATACGGCCGAATACCCTTCAACACGCTCATCGCGTCCTGGTAATCCTTGGGATTAGCGCTATTCGGATCACGCTTCATATACAGCAGCACACTGCCGAATACATCGCGTGGCGAATCGATCAGTGAAATGCCGCAGCTTTTCAGTTTCGCCGCGTTCTTTGGATCGAACAGCAGATCGAGTCCGTCGAGCTTTGCATCTTTGCCGAGCGCAGCCTGCACTTTCTCCACGTTGATCCCGAAACCGTCCGTCCCCCAACTCCAGGGCACGCCGTATTGATGCCCGGGGTCGTCGGCGGCGAGCAGCGCCATCAGTTTGGGGTCCAGCAGTGCGTAATTCGGCAGCCTGGTTTTGTCGAGCGGCTGGTAGATGCCGGCGGCCAACTGCTTCGCCCAGAAGGCGTCAGACGGCACTACCACGTCGTAGCCGGAGCTGCCGGAGAGCAATTTGGCTTGTAAGGTCTCGTTGCTGTCGAACTCTTGATACACCACGTGGATACCGGTCGCCTTCTCGAAGTTGGTGACTGTATCCTTACCGATCGAATTGCCCCAGTTGTAGACGTTCACGACCGCCGGGTCCGCATGCGCCGCTGCGGTCAGCAAACATACCGATAGTGCCCGCATCGGCCGCGCCAGTCTCTTACTCCACCCGCTGATTTCCATCCTCGACCTCCATCCCCGGTTCATGATGATGCAACGATGGGCAGAGTCTAGGGAGACGAAATTACGCCGTCTGTCCCGACTGAGGGGGGACACGCAGGATATAAACGTGCAACTTTGGGGTTCTCGGCGTTCAGGCGCTTGCACCCGGTTGGTGGAGGGGTAAGCCGCAGTGGGCGCGCCGATTTTTTCGTGTTATCAGTGTCAACTTGCCGCGATGCTCCGCTGAAAATATAAGGTCATGACCGCTTCCCCTCCTCCATACCACTGTCTGTCGGACAATTGGCCGCGCTGTCGAACGCCCTGGGTCCAGTGGTCGATTCTGCCGGTTCGTCGCGCTTTCTGGGGCAACTGTTCGATTGCGTGAAGCAATTTGTCGATTGCGATTCGTTGCATCTGCAACGGGCGCGCGTTACGTCGCAGGAAACACGCGCCCGGCGCATCGAGTGGATCGGCAGCTATGCGCCTGACCACGAAAACCTGCAGCGGACCATGGAAACGTACTTTGGCAGTTTCGCCGACCGCGACCCGCTCAACGACCGCGTTTCCGATGCCCGGCAGGCCGAATTGATTCACCGGTCGGCACAGACGATCGAAGACACCGAGCTACGCTGTCTGATCTACGACGTTGCGAATATTCACGACGAGTGCATCGTGGTGCGGCCGTCCAACGGCATCGCCTATTCGCTGTCCACCTGCCGCGCACGGCGTTTGCCGGCGTTCTCGCTCTATGAGTTGAGCGTGCTCAAGCATCTCGGCCAGGTACTGTTGCCGCTGGCAGAGTTGCATACACGCATGGTCGGCGTGCCGCTCGACGACAACATCAAAAGGATCGCGCCTGCGGATGCACTCCAGGCATATCTGACACGCCGCTCGATACTGCTCTCGTCGCGGGAGGCCAGCGTGTGTTCGTCCTTCGTAAAGGGCATGACGACACTGTCGATAGCAGAGGCAATAGGCGTAAAGGAGTCCACAGTCGAAACTTACGCAAAGCGCGCTTTCGCGAAGCTCGGCGTGAATTCGCGACGCGGCTTGTTGTCCGCGGTGCACGGAGTGGGAGCAGATGAGCGCCTTGTCACTAGCGCGGAATGTGCGAAAGCGCAGATTCCAGATGCACCACTACCGTAACTGTGCAAAGGCCCCGCTTATGAGCTAGCGGTGTCAGCCGCTTTCTTTTGCCTATCTTTTCTTTGCGGCCGGCAAAGAAAAGTAGGTGCCGCCCCGCACAGGGGCAACACTAAAAAACCAATAACAAAACAAGGAAAGGCCAACGCCGCAGGCACACAGACACGAGGCAACTATCACGGCATAGTCAGACAGAGCGCCCCTCGACGTCTGCACAAGGCACAGCAACAGGCCTCCCCAACGCCGCCCTGAGCTTGTCGCGATCCAATTCCTTTTCCCACGCGGCAATCACGATCGACGCCACACCGTTACCCATCGTATTGGTCAGTGCGCGGCACTCGGACATGAAACGGTCGATGCCGAGAATCAGCACCATCGCCGTCACCGGCACGGTCGGCACGACCGAAAGACTCGCGGCCAGCGTGATAAAACCTGCCCCTGTGACGCCGGTCGAACCCTTCGACGTCAGCATCGTCACCGCGAGCAACGTGATCTCCTGAGCGATGGTCAAATGGGTATTAGTGGCCTGGGCGAGAAATAACACCGCAAGCGTCATATAGATATTGGTGCCGTCGAGATTGAACGAATAGCCGGTCGGCACGACCAGCCCAACGATTCCACGAGAGCAACCGAGCCGTTCAAGTTTTTCCATCAACTGCGGCAACGCCGCTTCGGATGTCGACGTGCCAAGCACGATCAGCAGTTCATCCTTGATATACACGACGAAACGCCACAGGCTGAAACCGCATGCTCGCGCAATCAGGCCGAGGCCGCACGAGACGAACAGGAACGCGGTGAGATAGAACGTGCCGATCAGTTTCATCATCGGCAGCAAGGAGACGATGCCATATTTGCCGATCGTGAATGCGATGGCGCCGAACGCGCCGATTGGCGCGAGGCTCGTAATCATGCGCACGATCCGGAAGAACGTTTTCGACAGCAGTTCGATCAGGCTGATGACTGGTCTGGCGGGTTCGCCCATGACCGCGAGCGCCGTGCCGAACAGCATGGCGATCAGCAGCACCGGCAGAATATCGCCCTGCGTGAACGCACCGACGAACGTCTCCGGGATGATGTGCATGAAGAAACCCGCGAGCCCCTCGCCGTGCGCGGCTTGCGCGGTGTAACTGGACACTGCGCCGGCGTCGAGTGTGGCGGGATCGACGTTAAAGCCCGCGCCTGGTTTCAGCACGTGCGCGGCCAGCAAGCCGATGGCGAGCGCGAGTGTCGACACCACTTCGAAATACAACAGCGCTTTACCGCCCACGCGGCCAACCTTGCGCATATCGTGCATGCTGGCGATGCCGGTCACGACGGTACAGAAGATCACCGGGCTGATGATCATGCGCACAAGTTTGATGAATGCATCGCCAAGCGGTTTCATCGCCACCGCATCCGCAGGCAGGAAATGGCCCACCAGCACACCGATAACGATCGCCACGATCACCTGCACGTACAGCACCTTATAGAGCGGTTTGCGCTTCATGTCTCCTCCGTTTTTTAAAGGCAAAGCGCGTCCCTTCCCTTCTGGCGGGGAATCCGTCACGCGCGTTCCGGTTGAATGGCGGCGCAAAGGCCGCCAGGGGATTTACAGCACGGCGGCCCAACTATGCCGCTCAAAATGGGCCCGCTCGAACGCTTCAATGTTGTGCAACGAAGCGAGCGTGAGATCGACGGTGTCCATGCCTTCGATCACCATCTGTTTGTGACGTGCGCCGAGAGGGAATTTGAACACGTGACCATTGGCGTCCGTCACCGTTTGCTGTTCGATGTCGATATGCAACCGCGCAGCCGGTTGTGTCGCGGTGCCATGCAACAGGACATTGACTGCGTCGCGTTCCAGTTGCACTAGCAGCAAGCGGTTATTCATCGCGTTCGAATAAAAAATCTCCGCAAAACTCAGCGCGATCACTGCGTCGAAACCGAATTGCTGAAGCCCCCACACCGCATGCTCGCGACTCGACCCGCAACCGAAATTCGAACCACCAATCAGGATGCGCGCACCGCGATACGCCGCCTGATTCAGCACACAACCTGAGCGCAGCTCGCCTTCTGCGTCGACACGCAAGTCGTATAGCAAGCCCTCGCTCAGGCCGGCCTTGTCGATGATGCGAAGAAACTGCTTCGGCATGATCTGATCGGTGTCGAGGTTTTCAATCGGCAGCGGCGCGGCAATCCCATCGATTTCAGTGAGTCTGGTTAGCATGATTGAGTCTCCAGCGTGCGGACGTCGGTGATGCGCCCAGTTAGTGCGGCAGCCGCGGCCATCGCGGGGCTCATCAGATGGGTGCGGCCGCCGCGCCCCTGACGTCCTTCGAAGTTGCGGTTGGTCGTGGACGCGCAGCGCTCGCCTTCCGCGAGAAAATCGTCGTTCATCGCGAGACACATTGAACAGCCCGGCTCACGCCATTCGAAACCGGCGTCGCGCAGTATCGTCGCGATACCCTCAGCCTCGGCCTGGCGGCGCACACTGCCCGAACCCGGCACGACCATCGCGCGCACGCCTTGCGCGACGTGACGTCCGCGCACGATCGCAGCGACCACGCGCAGATCTTCGATACGTCCATTAGTACACGAGCCGATGAACACGCGATCGATCGGCGTGCCCGCAATCGGCTGGTCCGCATCGAGCCCGATATAGTCGAGCGCGCGCCGCAATGCTGCGGCGGCCTCCGGCGTCTCTTGAGCGTCGGCACCAGGAATACGCTGATCGATTGCGATCGCCTGGTCGGGGCTCGTGCCCCACGTAACGAACGGCGCGATATCGCGTGCGTCGAAATGATGTTCGGCATCGAAGACCGCGTCGGCGTCCGACTTCAGTTCGCGCCAGTCATTCATTGCCGCGGCCCACGCGGCATCGTCGAGTGATGTTGCGTGCGCGCGGACGTAGTCGAACGTGGTTGCATCGGGTGCGATCAACGCTGCGCGCGCGCCGGCTTCGACGGTCATGTTGCATAAGGTCATGCGTGCTTCCGCGGACAGCGATGCAATCGTCGAACCAGCGAACTCCACCGCATATCCGCGCGCACCCTGTGCACCGATGCAGCTGATGATCCACAGGATCACATCCTTTGAGGATGTGCCGTAGGGTAACGCCCCGTCGATCGTAATATGCATGGTTTGCGCGACACGATAGACCAGCGTTTGCGTGGCAAGCACGTGTTCGACCTCCGAGGTGCCGATGCCGAAGCCCAATGCGCCAAGCGCGCCATACGTGGTCGTGTGACTGTCGCCGCACAGCACGACCATGCCCGGACGAATCAGGCCGCGTTCGGGCGCGACGATATGTTCGATGCCTTGCAACGGATCGTTCGCCGCGTACAGTTCGATACCCGCCTGCTCGCAGTTACGCGCGAGATTATTCGCCTGCAACAACGAAGCGGCATCGCGAATCACACGCGGCGATTCCGCATGCGTTGGAATGATGTGGCTGACCACCGCCAGTTGCTGTCGCGGACGGCGCACGGGCCGCGCTTTCGCCGCGAGCGCACTGAACGCCTGTGGGCTGGTGTATTCGTTCATCAGATGCAGATCGACATACAGCAGCACGTTTTGCTCGTCGATGCGCGTAACAACGTGCGAATCGACGAGCTTCTGGTAAAGGGTTCGTTTTGACATGATGGGTCGACCGGCGGCTACGACTGCAGGAACGGCAGGGCGCGTTCGAGTAACAACCCGGGCGCTTCCTCGGGAATGTAATGGCCGCACGGCAATGCCGCGCCGCTCACATGCGCCGACCACTGCCGCCACTCGGCGAGCGGCTCGAAGCATTGTTCGATCACGCCATGCGCGCCCCACAACGCCAGGAAATCGCACTCTATCTTCTGCCCTTCAGCGAGCGAGGTACGGTCGTGATCGAGGTCGATCGTGATGCTCGCGCGGTAGTCCTCGCACATGCCATGCGCAGTGGTGGGGTCTGACAGACAGCGCAAATACCCGGCGTACGCGGCTTCCGTGAACGGCGCCAGCCCGGCGCTGCGCGCGCCGATGGTCTGCTTCAGATAGAGATCGGGATCCGCACGGATCAGCGTTTCGGGAAACGGCGCGGGACACACGAGGAAAAACCAGTGCCAGTAAGCGCGCGCAAACTCGAACGAAGTTTTCTCATACATGGCGAGTGTCGGCGCGACGTCCAGCGTGACCAGCTTCGTCACGGCTTGCGGATGATCGAGCGCCATGCGAGCAGCAACGCGTCCTCCGCGATCGTGGCCGATCACGGCAAATTGCGTGAACCCTTGTGCGCGCATTAACGCGACCTGATCCGCAGCCATGCGGCGTTTCGAATAGTTGCTGTGGTCGGGCGCGCCTTGCGGTTTGCCGCTGTCGCCGTAGCCACGCAGGTCCGCCGCAATGACGGTGAAGTGCTGCGCCAGCGCGGGCGCCACCTTATGCCAGATCGCATGGGTCTGCGGATGGCCGTGCAGCAGCAGTAAAGCGGGCCCATTGCCTGCGCGGATTGCGTGGATCTGGATGCCGTCGACGTGAATCGACGCGTCGGTGAAACCTGTAAACATCGTTGCCTCCCGTATCTGAATGCAGTCTAATTGATGCCTGCAACGATATGGTTTCTCTTAAGGCAATCCGGAATTAACTTTTAGGAACGAATCGATGGACGGTTTTTCCGACCTGAATCTGTTCGCGTTAGTGGCGCGTCACCGCAATCTGGCTGCCGCGGCGCGTGAGCTCGGCGTGACGCCGCCGTCGATCAGCAAGCGTCTCGCGCAACTCGAACAGCGCCTGGGCGTGCGTCTCGTCAACCGGACCACACGCCGCCTGAGTCTCACGGCGGAGGGTGAGATCTATCTGGCCAACGGCTCACGCATCCTCGACGACCTCGCTGAACTTGAGCAACTGGTCACCAGCAGCCGCGCCGAGCCGACTGGGCTATTGCGCGTGAACGCGTCGTTCGGTTTCGGCCGCGCGCACATTGCGCCGGCCATCTCGCGGTTCAGCGAGCGTTTTCCGTCGATGAAGATCCAGTTGCATCTGACAGACCGGCCGGTCAGCTTGCAGGAAGAAGGTTTCGACCTGGGCATTCGTTTCGGCGAGGTGCCGGATGCGCGGATCAACGCACGTTTGCTGCTGAAGAACCAGCGGCTGGTGTGTGCCGCGCCGAGCTATGTGAAACGGCATGGCGCGCCGGCCATGCCCCACGATTTGACGCGCCATGCGTGCCTCGTCTTACGCGAAAACGAATCGGCGTACGGCACGTGGCATTTTGCGCGCGGCAAGAAATCAGAGACAGTGAAAGTGGACGGCCCGTTGAGCAGCAACGACGGCAGCGCCGTGCTGAAGTGGGCGCTCGATGGGCGCGGCATCGCGGTGCGCTCGGAATGGGAGATTGCTCGCCATCTGCAACGCGGCGAGCTGGTGCCCTTGCTCACGGACTGGGCGCTGCCGAACGCGGACATTCACGCAATCTATCTGGAACGACATCGGCTGTCGGCGAAACTCAGGACGTTCGTCGACTTTCTCGGCGACGCGTTGCAAGCGAGCGTTCGATCGGATTAGCGTGCATACCGCGGGCCTGATACTGCATGACCTTTAAGCCGACCGGGTGAATACCCGCGCACGCGAAGTCACCCGGTGCGTTTGTTTCGTTGGGCGCGAGTTGAGCGCCAGCGAATCAGGAAGCCGACCAGTGCGGCGAAAACCGCCGTGGCCGCATAACCGGCGAGGCGGATGGCCTCCTCGCCTGGGAGACGCGAGACCAGTACAATGACAATGGCGATTGCAAGCAGAGCTAGAAATGCGATTGTCCATTTCATCTCCGTCTCCCCTGAAGTTTGATGTGATGCCAGGCGCACGGCTATCTCGCCGTTTTGTTAAGCATACCCGTGAGTGAAGCACCTGTGCGGGTGCTGTTCATTCCTGCGCGGCGAAGCA
This sequence comes from Paraburkholderia sediminicola, assembly GCF_046026855.1. Lineage (GTDB taxonomy): Bacteria > Pseudomonadota > Gammaproteobacteria > Burkholderiales > Burkholderiaceae > Paraburkholderia > Paraburkholderia sediminicola_A. The sequence continues at coordinate 228,309 of NZ_JAQQET010000003.1, forward strand.
TGGAGGCCATCCTTGATCTGTTCGCCTGCCACGCGCAGATCATCAGCGTGCCGAAGAAAAAGCGCTTCATTGCCGCTCAGGCAACAACCCCTCTTCCACTTCCGTGCGCCTGCTCCAGGATGAACTCGATAAAACTCGCCGCTGCCCGCGTGTGATGGCGATTCGGCATATAGAGCATGTACATATTCGTACCGAAGATACTTAAACGCCATTCATCGAGCGCCGTCACCACATCCCCGCGACGCAGGTCGTCCTGCACTACGTAGTCCGGCACCAGACCCACACCCAGGCCGGCCAGCACCGCCTGGCGCAAGAACAGGAAGTTCTCGGAAATAATCGTCGGCTCCAGCAGCACCTCATGGCGCTCGTCGCGCAGATACGCCGCCACGCGCAACTGCCTGCCGACCACCGCCGCCGTAATCAACGGTGTCGTGCGCAGATCATCTAGCCGCACCGGCATGCCACGGCTTTCGGCAAAATCCGGCGATGCACACGCAACATATCGCACCGGCCCCATGTCGCGCGCGACGAGATTCTGCGGCGGCTCCGACATGACCCGGACCGCGATGTCGACCTCGTCGCGCATCAGATCCTCGACGCGATTCTCGAACATCACATCCAGCACGATGCCCGGATACAAACGCTTGAACGCGATCAGCCAATCCGACATCACCAGTTGCCCGTAACCGCTTGGCACACTCAATCTCACCCGCCCCTGCAAGCTCTGCCCGAGGGTGGTAACCGACTCGCGCGCGGCCAGCAGCGCATTCTGGATCGTGCGGCCATGCTCGTATAACTGCAGACCGATTTCAGTCGCCTCGACCCGCCGCGTGGTGCGCCTGACCAGTTGCAGCCCGATCGAGCGCTCTAGCTGGTTCAGGTGGTAGCTCACATTCGCGCGGCTCATTTTCAGCCGGCGCGCGGCTTCGCTCAGGTTGCCCGCGTCGAGGATATCAACCAGCAAGGTCAGCGAATTGACGTCCATGATGCAGCCTTTGTCAAAATAATTTTGACAGTCTGTCAACCCTCTATGTAATTGTCAATAAACCTTGACCAACCGACAATCGGAGAATTCGCCAGACCCGGCATGCCCGATCTGGTCCGGTGACAATCAGGAGACGACACGATGAGCCTCAACCCTTCCGCCGACGTTGTGACGCGCGAATTGCGCGGCAAAGTCCTGCTGGTCACAATCGACCATGCGCCGGTCAACGCCCTCTCCGCAGACGTGCGGCGCGGCCTGCTCGCCGCCATTGAAGCGGCGGACGCCGACAAGGCGGTCGAGGCCGTGCTGATCGTCGGCGCCGGGCGCAACTTCATCGCGGGCGCGGACATTCGCGAGTTCGGCAAACCGCCGGTGCCGCCTTCGCTGCCCGATGTCTGCAACCGCATCGAAACCTGTACGAAACCAGTGGTGGCCGCCATTCACGGCGCCGCGCTCGGCGGCGGCCTGGAAGTGGCGCTCGCGGCACACTACCGGCTCGCCGTGGAGGGCGCGAAGCTCGGTTTGCCCGAAGTGCAACTCGGCCTGCTACCGGGCGCAGGCGGCACGCAGCGCACACCGCGTTTGATCGGCGCACAAGCCGCCCTCGACCTGATCCTGAGCGGCCGCCACGCCGGCGCGAAAGAAGCGCTGGCACTCGGCCTCATCGACCGGCTGGGCCGCAGCGACGACATCCTCGCTGAAGGACTCACCTACGTGCACGAATTGCTGGCCGCTCACGCTCCAGTGCGGCGCACACGCGATGCCGCTGCGCTTGGCGACCGCGCCGCGTGCCTCGCCGCCGTCGCCACGGCACGCGCGGAAACGGCTAAGAAATCGCGCGGTCTCTTCTCCCCGCTCAAAATCGTCGATGCCGTCGAGGCCGCCGTAGAACAAGCTTTCGAAGACGGCCTGCAACTCGAACGCAAACTGTTCCTGCAATGCATCGATAGCCCACAGCGTGCCGGCTTGATTCACGCGTTCTTTGCCGAGCGCGAAGTGCTCAAAGCGCCGGAAACGCGCGATGCAAAACCCCGCGCGCTGAATACGATCGGCGTGGTGGGTGGCGGCACGATGGGCGCGGGCATTGCCGTCGCGGTGCTCGATGCAGGCTTGCCGGTGACGATGATCGAACGCGACGACGCATCGCTCGCGCGCGGCCGCGCACACATCGAAAAGGTCTACGACGGTCTGATCGCCAAAGGCCGCATGAGTGCGGAGAAGAAGGCCGACGTGATGACGCGCTGGCACGGCAGCACCTCGTACGACGCACTCGCCGAAGCCGACCTGGTGATCGAAGCCGTATTCGAGGACCTCTTGGTGAAACAGGCCGTGTTCGCCGAACTCGATCGCGTGTGCAAAGCCGGTGCGGTGCTTGCCACCAACACGTCGTATCTCGACATCGACGCGATTGCGGCCAGCATCTCGCGCCCCGCTGATGTGATCGGGCTGCACTTCTTCTCCCCCGCCAATATCATGAAGCTGCTGGAAGTGGTGGTGCCGAAGCAGGTCAGTGCCGACGTAGTCGCCACTGCGTTCGAACTCGCGAAGAAGCTGCGTAAGACGCCGGTGCGTGCCGGCGTGTGTGACGGCTTCATCGGTAATCGCGTGCTGGCGGTATATCGCAGCGCGGCGGACGCGATGATGGAAGACGGCGCATCACCCTATCAGATCGATGCGGCCGTGCGCGCGTTCGGCTTCCCGATGGGCCCGTTCCAGGTGGTCGATCTGGCGGGCGGCGATATCGGTTGGGCCACCCGCAAACGGCGTGCGGCCACGCGGAACCCTGAAGCGCGCTATGTGCAGATCGCGGACCGTCTTTGCGAACGCGGCTGGTTCGGCCAGAAGACCGGCCGTGGCTTTTATCTGTATCCCGAAGGTTCGCGCAGCGGCACGCCCGACCCTGAGGTCGACGCAATCATCGAAGCCGAGCGTGAACGTGCCGGCGTCACGCCGCGCACTTTCGCCGATGAGGAGATCATGCGCCGCTACATGGCCGCCATGATCAACGAAGGCGCCAATGTCGTGCACGAAGGCATCGCGCTGCGGCCGCTCGACGTCGACGTGACCTTCCTCTACGGCTACGGCTTTCCACGTTATCGCGGCGGGCCGATGAAATACGCCGATACGGTGGGCCTCGCCACAGTTCTCGCGGACATCCGCGAGTTCGCCAAAGAGGACCCCCTGTTCTGGCAAGCGTCGCCGCTGCTGGTGGAACTGGTTGAGCGCGGCGCCAATTTCGCGAGCCTCAATCAGACAGCTTGAGACGGCACATCATTTGGCGCATGCTCGGTCGGTGGGCACCTGCTCGCCGCCGGTCCACCGCTTCGCCGGTCCGATAAATATCCACGGAAGAACCCGTTATGGATCTGAATTTCACACCTGAAGAAGAAGCCTTTCGCGCTGACGTACAGCGTTTTTTGCGCGACAAGCTCCCGCAGCGTCTCGCCGGCAAGGTACACGGCGGACGCCGCCTCACGCGCGACGACATGGCCGAGTGGCACGCGATTCTCAACGCGCAAGGCTGGCTCGCCAATCATTGGCCGAAAGAGTACGGCGGCCCCGGCTGGAATGCCGTGCAGAAATTCATCTTCGAGAACGAATGCGCCTTGGCGGGAGCACCGCGCGTGGTGCCGTTCGGCGTCAATATGCTGGGCCCGGTGTTGATCAAATACGGTAACGAAGCGCAAAAACGCCACTGGTTGCCGCGCATTCTCGACGGCTCGGACTGGTGGTGCCAAGGCTACTCGGAACCGGGCGCGGGTTCCGATCTCGCCGCGGTCAAAACCACCGCTCTACGCAGCAGCGATGCACAAGGCGAACACTACATCGTCAACGGTCAGAAAACGTGGACCACGCTCGGCCACTACGCGAACATGATCTTCTGCCTCGTGCGCACCGCCACCGACGTGCGCAAGCAGGAAGGCATCAGCTTCCTGCTGATCGACATGAACACGCCGGGTGTCGAAGTGCGCCCGATCATCACGCTCGATGGCGAGCACGAAGTCAACGAAGTATTTTTGACGGACGTGCGCGTGCCCGTCGAGAACCTCGTGGGCGAAGAGAACAAGGGCTGGACGTACGCCAAATACCTGCTCACGTATGAACGCACCAATATCGCGGGCGTCGGCTTTTCAGTGGCCGCATTCAACCGGCTGCGCAAGATCGCCGCGAAGCAGCAGCGCAACGGCAGGCCGCTCGCGGAAGATCCATCGTTTGCGACACGCATGGCACGCGTCGAGATCGATCTGGAGAACATGAAGACCACCAACCTGCGCGTGATCGCGGCTGTAGCCGGCGGCGGCGTGCCGGGCGCGGAGAGTTCGATGCTGAAGATTCGCGGCACCGAGATCCGTCAGGAAATCTCTTCGCTCACGCGTCGCGCCATGGGACCCTACGCGCAGCCATTCGTAGAAGAAGCCTTGCACGACGATTTCGATGGCACACCAGTCGGCCCCGACGAAGCCGCGAGCGCTGCCTCGCTCTACTTCAACAACCGCAAGCTGTCGATCTTCGGCGGCTCCAACGAAATCCAGAAGAACATCATTTCCAAAATGATCCTGGGACTGTAAGGGGCACACGCCATGAATTTTCAGCATACCGAAGACCGCCGCATGATGGCGGATACGCTCAACCGTTTTGTCACTGAGCAATACGGCTTCGAGACGCGCGACCGGATTGCACGCTCGCCGGAAGGCTTCAGTGCCGACCTGTGGAATCGCTTCGCAGAACTCGGCATTATTGGCGCATTGTTCGATGAAACGGATGGTGGCTTTGGCGGGGGCGGTTTCGATATCGCTGTCGTATTCGAGAGCCTGGGCCGTGGCCTCGTGGTCGAGCCGTTTCTCGATACGCTGATCGTCGGCCAGGCCATTGCACGTGACGGCAGCGAAGCGCAGAAAGCCGTGCTGGCCGAACTGATCGACGGCTCACGTCTGGCTGCCCTCGCGCATGGCGAACCGGACGGCTACTACGAACTCTCACGCGTAACAACGCGTGCGGAACGCAACGGCAATGCGTGGAACCTGAACGGCGCGAAGGCAGTGGTTCAGCAGGGCGAAAACGCCTCCCTCTTCCTGGTCTCCGCACGCACCGCCGGCACCGACGATGCCGAAGCCGGTATCACGCTCTTTCTCGTGCCTCGCGATGCACCAGGAGTCGGCATACGCGGCTATCGCAAGATCGACGGCGGCCGCGCGGCCGAGGTCACGTTCGACAACGTCACGCTCGCCGATAATGCGGTGCTCGGCAGGGTCGGAGAAGCTTTTGCGACGCTCGAATACGCGATCAGCTGCGGCGTGCTGGCCTTGTGTTCCGAAGCAGTCGGCGCCATGGATGTCGCAAAGGACCACACGCTTGAGTACCTGCGCACACGCAAGCAGTTCGGCGTGCCAATCGGCAGCTTCCAGGCCTTGCAGCATCGGATGGCGGATCTCCTGCTCGAAATCGAACAGGCGCGGTCGGCGGTAATCAATGCCGCTGCGGCACTCGAGGCTGAACGCACGGTGCGGGAACGGGCGGTGTCGGCGGCTAAATACAGTATTGGCAGAATTGGGGCGATGGTCTCCGAGGAATGTATTCAGCTGCATGGCGGTATCGGCATGACATGGGAATTGCCCTTGGCTCACTATGCGAAGCGCCTTGTGATGATCGACCATCAGTTGGGGGATGAGGATCATCATCTCGAGCGCTATATCGCGCTCGGCAGAGGTTGAGACCAGGCTTGCCGGCAATCTGTGCACATCAACTCTGTCGACTCGTGGCGTAATGGCAGACGACTCCGGGTAGCTCTGCTGCCACACGCGAATTCCGTGTGACGTTCATTCGTTCATTGCCTCCAGGAAAGCGACACCGGCCGCTCATGTCTCTTTGCGTTAATCGAGTCGGAAAGCAGGCCTATTTGAGCGTTGCCACGTAACTGGAAACAAGCGCGACATCTTGTTCCGTGATGACGCCCGGAAACAGTCGTGGCATTGCGCCGGAGGGCGCTTTCACAAAAGCAGCGATGCCGGCGGCACCGCCAAGCCTCGCAGCCGCGCCGATCAGTGAAGGACCGGCTCCGCCTCCGCCCTGCGCGCCGTGGCAACCGGCGCAGCGGGCAGCGAATACCGACTCGCTGCGTCCAGCCTGGGTTGGCACCTGCGTTTGCGTACCGCTATCCGCGAGCAAGGAAATACTGTCTGCGGTGGGAGCAGGCGGAATGGACGACAGGTACGCGTGGATGTCGGCAATCTCCCGGTCTGAGAGGATATTCAGACTGTACGGCGGCATCTGTCCTTTCGGCGCATGAACGTACGCAATCATCGCGCTGAGAGGGATAGGTGACGGAGCAAGACTGGGTCCCGACATCAGGCTGCCCTGTCCGACATAGCCATGACACTCGTAACATCCATCCTTCACATACAGCGCACGGCCGACATTTATATCGCCAGAAGCCCCGAATGCCGCAAGGCTCGCCGCGGCACCGATGCAGGACAACGCGCACAGTACGGTTCGCTGAATCGCGTAAGTTCTCATGGCGTTCCCCTAGCGCGGTTGGGTGACGACATCGACTAACGCCGGCTCGCCGCGCTTGACGATTGCAAGCGCGCGTACCAGCGACGGTCCCAGGTCTTCCGGACGCGATATGGGGCCCTCCGCCCACATGCCCATGCTTTGCGCCATGCGAGAGAAATCTATGTCAGGTCCAGTCAACACGGTTCCAACCGTGCCGTTTTCCGGGTGACGATCACGCCGGCTTGCCATGCGCTGCACATGCATGGTCTCCTGGTGATAAGCCCGATTGTTATGCATGACAGTCAGCAGCGGAATCTTGTGATGTGCCGCCGTCCACAATGCGCCAGGAACCGCCATCAGATCGCCGTCGTTCTGGATATTGACAGCGATCCGTCCCGCCTTCTGATGAGCCAGCGCGGCGCCGACCGCGGCAGGCGCTCCGTAACCGACGCCAAAGCCCCCTTCTCCACCAATGAATTGATGCGGCTCGGTGAAATCCCAAAGCCGGTGTGGCCAGCGACTGATCGAATAGGTCGATGAAACCAGCGCCCAGTTTTCGTTCCTGATGACGTTCCATACCTCCTGAGACAAGCGCGCGGTACTGATAGGACTGGCATCCCAACCGAGCGTGGCCGACTGCCGATCAGCGCTACGCATTGCATCGAACGAGCGCTTGAGATTTTCGGTACGCGCCCCGATTACAGACCGCCGTTCCTTCGTCATCGAAGCATCGATTTGTGCCAGCAGTCCCGGCAAACTCGTTTCAGCGTCTGCCGCGATCGGTAAATCGGCAGATGCGTAACGCTGCGCATCCTGCATGTTCGATTTCCCGTAAAGGTAAGACGTGGTTATGCTGATTACCTTGACACCAGGCCTTGCCGTGTGGGACCACGGTCGCCCGATCAGATCCTTTACCGTCCCCGTCACACCCCATAGGTCGCCAACCTCAAGCGCCAATATCACGTCCGCCTGCGCAATCAGCGTTCTCTGCAGCCCAGACTGATTCAGATAATGATTCGTCGGAAAATTCATGCGCGCCAACAGATCGATGACCGGTGCGTTGAGTGTTTCCGCGAGCGTGATCAGCTTCCTCATGCCCTCCGGCGTACGGATCGCGCGATCCACCGCGATCACCGGCGAACTCGCGCCTGCGAGCCATCGGCCCGCGGTCGCCAAAGCGCCCGGCTCTGCAACAGGTGGGCTAACGGCACGCACTGCCGGCATCACAATGGCGCCAGGATCATCGATCGGCCTTTCCTGAAGTTCGGCGTCGGCGACGATCAATACAGGTTCCATGGGCGGTGTCACCGACATCGTGTATGCGCGCACGAACGACTCGGCGTAGCTTTGCAACGACGCGGGCGCATCGTCCCACTTCGTGAAGTCCCTGACTAGCGCCCCCAGGTCCTGAGCAGTGTGATACCACTCGATGCCATTTCTGCGTTTATCCGTATCGGCGATATTGCCGGCAATGACCATCATCGGCACCCGGTCGCACCACGCGTTGTAGATCGCCATCGACGCATGCTGCAGACCCACCGTGCTGTGCACGAAACACGCCATCGGCTTACCCGCGACTTTTGCGTAGCCGTGAGCGATGGCGACAGACACCTCTTCGTGCGTACACACGATCATGGCGGGCTTCCGATCGCTTCCATAGGTGACGATCGACTCATGCAAACCTCTGAACGTCGATCCCGGCATCGCTGCAACATAGTCAATGTCCACGGCGTTCATCACGTCCACCATAAAATCCGATCCTGGATTCCCGATGTGACCCGGGTCGGCAGAGGGTGCTTCGGACAATGACGGCATCTGCGTTTCCAATGCAACCAGCCCGCTATGCGGTGGCTGAACGACAGGCGCAGGCGGCAAGCTGCTTTCATCGGTTGTTGCAATGGCTGGGCGGCTTAGCGAGACCGTAGCACCCGCTACCAATGCCTCCTTCAAAAATGCACGGCGGCCATGATTCGATGTGTCAACCATTCCAGCGTCTCCTGTGCTAGCGGGTGTCGTTGCGATGAGACTCGTCGCGAAGATATCCGCTTGCTCCTCCGAAAAGCGTGGCGCGTTGCGACCAGTCGTGAGTGCGGTCCCATAGATTCAGCACATCCATTGCTTCAGCCCGGAAGCGTTTGTCCTGATCGGCCGTGGCCGTATGCGCGCTTAGTTCGAGGCGATGGCCCGAGGGGTCGAAGAAGTAGATTGAATACAGAAAATCGTCGTGGTTGGTCGGCCCAGTGACCTGAATACCGAGCGCCGCCAGTTTGTCTTTCGCTCGATCAACCGTTGCCTTATCGGCCACACGAAACGCGAAATGCTGAACCCAGTCCGGCGTGCCTGGATCGCGCCCCGAAGGCACCCCTTCATCTTTCGGTAGCTCGAAGAAGGCGATGCAACTGCCATCCGCCATTTCGAAAAAAATATGGATATGCGGGCTGTATTGTCCGGTCGACGGCACATGGTCCTCGCCCATTGCGTGAATGAATGCCAGTCCGAGCACGTTCGTATAGAACTCAACCGTCGCGCGTGCGTCTTTACATCGAAACGCCGCGTGATGAAGACTTTTGCAGAGCATATTTACTCCTCCCATTCCGATGAATTCGTCGTTGATCAAACCGGACGATGTGCCGGGGCTACGAAACGCTGGTCGATACAACCAAAAACCGAATGCCCATTCCTGTCCCTGTGGTCGATCTTGACGCGCTCGCCGAAACTGAACAAAGGCGTGGTCGGATTGCCGTCACGGATGGTTTCCAGCGCGCGAATTTCTCCAATGCAGCCGCATCCCGCTGATTCGTCTTCATTCGATACGGTCCCCAGACCAACCACCGTACCGGGTTCGAATGCACGAGTGCGTGCCACATGTGCGATCAGATCCCCATAGTGAAAGGGCGTATCTATCCCCGTTTCGATACGGCCAACCTGCTCGCCACGTACCCAGCAATGCATCGTGCCCGAGACAAGTTTGCCGTCCCACAGGTCGCCAAGTTCATCCGGCGTCACGGCAATCGGTCCCATGCTTGATGCCGGCTTTCCGGTGAGGAACCCGAAGGTTCTCTTCAACTCCCCAGGGATGATCGCACGCAAAGACACGTCGTTGAGGAGCACAAAGAGGCGAATGGTGGAACTGGCGTTATCGGGCGAGACGCCCATCGGTACGTCACCCGTGAGGGCGGCAATTTCGGCCTCGAAATCAATGCCGAGATCATCTGCCGGAAGGACGACATCCTCGTTCCACCCAAGAAAACCGTGGGAAATGCCCTGGTACACGAGCGGCTTCTCGTACAGGTCATCAGGTAATGCTTCGCCACGCGCGGCGCGATTACGCCTGATATGGCTAATGTAGGCGGCGCCGTCGAGATACTGATACGACCGGGGTAGCGGCGCGGCTAACTTGTCATACTCAAGGGTAAAGCTATCTCCGACATGACCGGCGTTGAGCGCCGCATATAACGCCTCCAGCCTGGGGCTGATGACATCCCAGTCGTCGAGTGCCTGCTGTAGCGTGCGCGCGGCAGGTGCCGCATTCACCGCCCGGCTCAAATCGCGGCTAACGACGAGCAGTTCTCCGTCCCGGCCGGAACGTAACGAAGCCAGTTTCATGGTGTGTTGATCTCACTTTCAGTGTTGAATCGATGCCTCGCGGCAACGCGAATTCCCACGGGTTCAGAACGAATGCCTGACGCCGCACATCATCCCGAACTGGTTCATGCCTTTTCCAGGCGTGGAGCTACCACCCCCGCTGACCGAATAGGCCGCGTAGGTACTGTTCTGCAGAAGGGCCGCCTGTGCGTATATCGCCGTACGGGCCGACAGGAAATAGGTCGCCCGAAGCACTTCCATGGAGGCTCGCGTATCCTGCTGCCGATCAATTATTTTTTGCACCAGACCGTCGACGACAAATGCGGGCGTCACCTGATAGCTCGCCTCAAGTACGTACTGATTCGACGTGATATTTTTCGCACCGAGTCCGGTGAACTCGACCTGACGATTCAGCCATACCGCGCCCAATTCAAAATTGCCAAGCTTGAAATAGCCGTCCAGCAGGAATCGTGAGTCGCGATTACCGCTGCCCGCCAGCGCCACCGGCGCAATGCCGTTGAAGAGGTTCGCGGTCGCACCGGGCCCTCCATCCTGCCGGTCATAACTGATCGCCACCCCGCCTGCCGCGACGTCGTACTTGAGCATGGCGGACCATTCCCGGCATGCTTCGTTGTTACCGGCCAGGTTTCCCGCGCACGTGCCTGAGCCAGGTGTGTTCGTGCCACCGGTAGGCGATGCGTCGCGGCCAAATGAATAGCTCGCGCCGAAAGTGACAGGACCGAAATGACGCTGGTATGCGACCGTATTGTCGCTGCGGGCGCTCGCAATCCACGCATCCAGTGAAGCGATGCCGTAGATGTCGGGACCGATGAAATCCGCGTCGAAGATAGCCCGGTAGAGCATGGAGTACTGGCGCCCAAAGGTCAGCAAGCCGAGCGGGCCGTCGATTCCGACAAAAGCCTGGCGACCCAAGAGTCGCCCGCCCTGGCCAAGGCCGCCTGTTCCAACCGTAATGCCGCTCTCAAGCGTGAATACCGCCTTGTAGCCGCCGCCGAGATCCTCTACCCCTCTCAAGCCCCAACGTGATGGCAACTCACCTGTATTGCCCGGCACGCGTACCACCGAACTTCCATTCGCGCTGGCATGATTGATGTATTCGACGCCGGTGTCGAGAATCCCGTAGAGCGTAACGCTTTGCGCCTGCGCGGCAGCACCCCATCCTCCCAACCCTACGGCGGCAATAAATGATGCGATAGAAATTCGGTTCATTGACGTCTCCATTTTTATTTGTTGTACTAATTTTTCTCCGATCATAACGAGAATCAGATCATCCTCGTTACTACCTACACTGGAACAGCATGACTACTTTCAGGGCGCCTTCGCAACCGGGTTCTCCGCGGCAGTGAATGTGCCACACGCCGGGTGCCGAACTACTTTCACCGTGGCTAGCAGGCCAATTGCGGCTGCGGAAAACGCGGCCATCAGAAGCAGCATCGGGCCGTAGCCGTTCAGGCGAGTGGCGCCATAGGCAATTCCGACTGCGCCCACCCCGGAGCCAAACTGGAAGATCGCGAAGATGCTGCAATAGAGCTTTCCGTATGCAAACGTGCCAAAGTGCCGACGCACATAGAAGCCAAGCAGATCGATCTCCGCGCCTATGCCAATACCAATCAGGGCGGCCAGCACATTCATTGAAACCGGATGGGCACCCAGCAGGGCAAATCCGGCAAAGCCAAGAGTCGGTCCGAGCAGCGACACAGCTGTAACGAGCGCCGGCGGTAACCTGTCGAGCAAGTACCCGGCTGCAAGCCGGCCGAGAATCACCCCCACGCCCATTATCGATTGCGCAGCCGCGGCTTGCCCCGTCGACACGCCGTCGCGAAGCAGCATCGGAACCATATGTAGCGCAATCCCCGTCGTGTTGAATCCGAGCAGCATGAACGCGACGATCAACGCCCAGAACGCATGCTGCCTGAGTGCTTCCCGCACCGTCACGTCGCGGTCCTGCATGCCGGCGCGACGCATGTGAGGGCGCCACTGGAATCCTCGATCAGCCGGTTTATCGTAGAGGTTGAAGTACACCATAGGCAGCACGACGACCATGCTCAGCGCGCCAATCCATACGTAAGCGAGACGCCATCCGTAGGCCACCAACAACGTGTGAGTCAATGCAGGAATCACCGCGGCCCCTAGCCCGGCGCCAATTGCCGCCACGCCGAGCGCCAAACCCAGACGATCGTCGAACCATGCAGCGATGGCTTTGGCATACGAACCGACCCAGGTGCCCGCGCCCAGTAGAGGAATCAGCAACCAGCCGATATAAAAGACCAACAAGCTGTCCGGCAGGAAATACATCGAGGCGAAACTCAAACAGAGCAATGGCAACGACACCAGGACGACTCGGCGCGCGCCGAAACGGTCGATCAAGATGCCTTGCGCGAAAGCCGACACGATCCCGCTTAACGAAACAAGCGTATTCGCGAATGAGATCTGTGTCAGCGACCAGCCGAACTCCGCCTGCAATGGCCTGACAAACATGCCGAGCCCGTAGATTGTCAACGTGCTCGCCCCTCCGACCAGCCCGATCAATGCGGCAAAAACGACCCGCCATTGAGCAATCGCCAGCCGTCGCGGCGAATCCTGCGGACTGACTGCCTCCCTGTCGTGCATAGTGTCTCCTTGGCCCGGGGGCCCGGTATCCTGACTGGACTTTAACGTGTCCCCAAGAGGGTACAGATCGTTCCAGTTCATTTTTTTGACCGTTTGTCCGGCCGGTCGCAGCCGCCTGCTCCGCCGTCGCGGCCGCCGGACATCAGGCGCATGACATGATTCAGCGCCCCTGGAATTTAGGCGACCGCTTGCCCAGGAACGCGGACATACCTTCCTGGTTGTCCTCGGTCCGGATCAGAACTGATTGACCCAGGCGTTCAAGCATACGGCCCGTTTCGGTATCGACGTTCTGACAAGCATTGATAATGTGTTTGGCCATGCCCATTGCCTGCGGCGCTTTCGTCAGGAGTTTGCGCGCAAACGCCATGGTGTCGGCCATCAGTGCTTCATCCTCGCATAGCCGGGTAGCGAGACCGATCCGGAACGCCGACTCGGCGTCGACAGGTTCGACCGCCATGATCATCTCCTTCAGGCGGCCCATGCCGATCATCTGGATCATCCGTGAGCACGCGCCCGAAGCGGGAATAACGCCGAGCTGGTTTTCCGGCAGAAGAAACGTCGCGGAACGCGCGGCCATCCTGAAGTCGCACGCTATCGCCATTTCCACGCCGCCGCCGGCGCAGATGCCGTTGATCGCGGCAATGACCGGTTTTTCGATCGACTCGATCTCGTCGAAGAGTTCGTGATTGGCGCGAACGTAGGCGCGATACTGTGAGGTCTTCAGGTTGTTTTCATAGTCGAGCCCGGCCACGTCCCTGCCGGCACAGAATGCGCGTCCTTCGCCGGTGATGACAATGACGCGGACCTCGTCGTCGAAATTCGCCTTCCAGATCACGTTACGCATCTCACGAATCATCCGCTCGTCGAACGCGTTGAGCTTGTTCGGACGCGCAAGGGCGATTGTGACAATGCCGTCGTCGGTCATATGGACCTTGATGGTTTTCAACTCGTCGACCGTCTCCAGAAAACCAGCGGGGTGGCCGTCTTTATCGATTACGACAGACCCATTGCTTGATGACATCGTGTATCTCCTGTTGCATTGTTAACCACCTGACTGCGTGTTCAGTTGCGCACTCAATTGCGTGCGTCCAGCCACATGTGCCTCATGTCCCGGCCGGCGGGGCATCCAGCAGCCGATAGCGGCCGTCGTCGTCCCTGCCGATACGGCCTTGTGCGTATAAGGGCTCCAGCGCCTCGAGGACATCACGGCCGTCGCGGGAACGGCTGGCGGCCATTAACTCCAGAAAGCTCGCCGGACCAGCCGCAAGCGCCTCCCCGAGGCCATCGTATGGAGACGTGCCAAGGCGGGGCGGAGCCGGTATGACATAGTGCGGCGTGGACGCGGCCGTCAGTGGCTTCGTACAGTCGAAGCCTGCCTTGGCGCCGGATCGAAGCCCGCCAAGCGAGGGGTCGATCGGCACCGCCCGAAAGCCCCCTCCCACGATCAGATCCTTGTCCGCCTGAAAGCGCGTGGCCAATGCCCAGTCGATGTGGCCATCGTTAAAGACATCGAGATCGTCGTCGACGACAAATACGTGCTTGACGTCCGCCACCGACCCGAACACTGCCGCGATCGCGTTACGGGCTTCGCCGGGATAACGCTGACGGATCGAGACACGCACGTTAAACATGCCGCCGCACGAAGGCGACGAACACACCGCGACCGGTTCGCGTACCGCCTGCAGGAGCGACGACCAGACTGTCGATTCCGTTTTTGCGGCCACGAGTTGCGCGGTGTCGGTGCCGCCTAGCGAACGTCCGCCGATAGTAACGGTCTGGAATAACGCATCGGAACGGTGGGTGATAGCCGTCAGGTGAAAGACGGGATTTCGCTTGACCTCACCGTAGTAGCCGAGGAACTCGCCATAGGGGCCCTCCGCTGCGGAAAATCCGCGGTGGTCCAGGTAGCCTTCAAGAACATATTCCGCATCGGCCGGTACCCAGACGTCGATGCTCCGGCATTTGACGATCGGCACCGAAGCGCCGCGCAGCGCACCCATCAAACCGAGCTCGTCAGTGGCGCGCGACGCGAACGTGGCGGCAAGGAAGTCAATCGGATGACAACCGACCACATAAGCTACTTCCACGCGTTCACCACGCTGCGTTGCAGCCTGATAGATCGCTCTCAGGTCGCTCGGCGCATTCAGATCCACGCCGGCTTCATGACGCCCGCGCAGCATCATGCGGCGGCAACCGACATTGGTGCCGCCCGTCGACGGGTCCCGTGCAAAGTCGATGCTCGCCGAGATATACGGTGCACCGTCGAGGGCATGCTGAAGATGTACGGGCAAACTGAGGAGGCTGGCCTCAGCACCGGTTTTTACGACGGCCTGAACCGGTGCCTGCTCCGAAGTGAGCGGCGTCGGCGCAATCTCCGTGTTGCCGCGTTGACGCAACACCTCCGGCAATTCCTGTTCGCTAACGCCGAAAGCGAGCGCAAGACGCCGGCGCGAGCCCATCACATTACCCACCAGCTCGGCCCGCTCGGCGCCGACGGATTTGAACCACACTGCCTGATCACTCTCGTCGAGTATCCTGCCGACGTCGATCAGATCAATGGGTTCCTCGTAGATCCGACACTCTCCTTGCGAGCAGAGCGACTCAACAAAATTCCGGAGGCGAAACTGTTCAACGTCGATCATCATGGCTTCGACTCCTCGATATACCGGGCCCGAATCTGGTTCGTCGCAATTTTTCCCGGACCGCTCTTGGGAAGCGGCGCATCGCTTATGTATATTCTCTTGGGCAGCTTGTAGCCGCCTATCCGCGTCCGGCAATACCCGAGCAAGTCGGCTTCGTTAAGGGTCCCGGCTTGTACACCTTCGGCATAGACCACCGCGCGAACCTCCTCTCCCCACTCGACACTAGGCACGCCAAACACCGCTGCCTCGGTCACGCCGGGGCAGCCAAGCAGAACGTTCTGGACCTCCGCTGGATAGATGTTTTCTCCTCCGCTGATGACCATTTCCTTTCTGCGGCCGGCGATCTGATAGCGGCCGTGGTGGTCACGTCGCCCGATGTCCCCAGTTCGATACCAGCCATCGTGCGTGAATACGGCATCGGTCATCTCGGGCTTCTGCCAGTAATGCCTGAACACGCGAGGACCACGAATCAATATTTCACCGGGTTCACCATCCGGGACGCCATTACCCGCATCATCCACGAGACGAATCTGCGTATGCAGTGTCGGGTGGCCGACCGTGTTCATCGCCTGCTGCGGCGTCGGGTTATCGTCGCGCACCTCGTGACATACAAAGCCCGAGCCTTCAGTCAGGCCGTATGCCTGCAACATCGAACACCCGAGCGTCTCATGACAGCGCTGGTACACGGCATCCTGCATCGGCGAACCACCGTAGCTGATCAACTCGAGCGAGCTCACGTCGTAGTTCGCGATCGACGGTTCTCGCACGATTCTGTCGAGCAAGGTGGGTGGCAGGCTGGTCTTGGTGATGCGTTCAGCCTCGACCAGCGGGCCGAACTCGTCAGGTGAAAAATGATTGATGATGTGTCGCCCTCCCACAAGCGTGATGGCCCAGATTGCAAACGCATCGACCAGATGAAACATCGGCGACGCGTGCAGCCAGCCGTCGCGCCGTTTCATCTCGAGCGAAACGAGTGCGTCGAGCGCACTCGCTGTCAGATTGCCACGCGTCAGACAAACGCCCTTCGGATGACCTGTGGTGCCGCTTGTGTAGAAGATTTGCGCAACGTCGTCAGTGGCGCTTTCGATAGAACTTGCGTCGAAATCGGCCGGCTGGCCCGAATACAGCAACGCTTCATACTCGTTGTCACCGCGGATAGGGTCACTGTCGGACCAGACCACCGTCTGACCCGCGCGCCCACGGTAGCGGCTTTCGGCAAACAGCAAACGCAGCCCCGTATCGGCGACGATATAGTCGATCTCGACATCGGACAGGCGGAAGTTGATTGGCACATGAATCAATCCAGCGAGTGAGCAAGCCAGGTTGACCTCGATGAAGCGAAAGCTGTTTCTGCCGAGAAATCCAACCCGATCGCCACGTTGCAAGCCAAGTCTGGTCATGGCGCCAGCAAGCCGCAGGACGCGTTCGACCAGTTCACCATAGGTCTGCCGCACCGGACCGTCGACAATGGCCGGATGATCGGCAAATAGTGACTGCGCTCGCGCCAGCAGGTTGTCATAAATGGGCATAGGTAAAATTCTGCCTGCAAGGAATCAATCAATTATCAAATCCGGATCACTTCAGATAGATTCGGCATCCGAAGTTATTGAAAAAATAATTCGTAATCAGAATCGGTATCGCGTCTTATCCGGATCTCGTGGGGAGATCACGCACCAACTTCAGGATCGTGTCCGGCGCCTCCACATGCGGGTTGTGCCCGAGGTCACCCAGATCGACAACGGGCGAATGCATATTGCGCAGCGTGTCGAGCTTGACCATTGGGTCGCGTCGGCCGGCAGCCAGAACGATGGGGCAAGTCGCCGCTGCGAGCATCGGGGCGAGAGGCGGTCCACCCACGCCCGCCGTCGCAGGGTCCGCCGCCAGCCGCCAACCGTGCACGTCTTCCACAACGCCCGTTGCCGCAACGGGGTCGTCTTCCGGCACAAGACCGGCAAGCCCTGCTACCTTCAGATAGAAGCTCAGCGCTTCGCCTCGTGACGCGAAATACTTTGGAGTTGCACTTGCGCGCCGGGCCGCCATGTCCTTCTCCTCATCGGTCCAGACTACCTTGACACTAAATGCCGCCACGGCATACACGGCCGCACCGAACCACTGGCTGGCAAGCAGGACGCCGATGATTCCGCCCAGGGAATGCGCCAGCACATACACCCGGCCGCCGGCAGGCAGCACACGAGCAATGCTTGCCGCCTGTGAGCCAGCGGCGTAGCTCGCCGCTTTCGACGAACGGCCATGCCCTGGCAAATCGGGCGCTAGCCACTGCCCCCTCCATTGCCCTGGTAGACGGCTAACAAGCGGCCTCCAGACGTCCGCCGTGGCGCCTAAACCATGCAACAACAGCAGAACGTCATCACCTTCGCCACCCGACAATGTGAACAATTCGGCGTCCTCCCTGGCTTCACCCGCTCCATAGTTTTTCATCGGAAATTGCACCGTTTCATTAAAGCGAGCGGCGCCCAGATTCGCACGTGGGTAGACCGCGCCACTACGCCATGCAACGTGCGCAGCCTGCCGTCGTTGTGCATACAGCGTGTCTCCTTTCTGCCAGAACTATTCTTGTGGCCGACACCGCATGCTTCAACATGCCATCTGTTGCATGTCAGGCATCAAACAGGTGACGGCCTCTTCGCGTCACTATAGATGTCGGCTATCAAAGCATTCTCAAAGGATCACTCACTGATCCCCTCGAGTTCGCCCGCCCTGGCACGAGAGCCCTTGAATGCAAATGGATAGATATTTTCAGTATCCTCACGCGAGGATAGAACCCGGTGGCGCGGCGAAATGGCGACCGTCGAGATGCGTCAGGTAATCGGGTATGTCTGGGGGAAACCCTTGGGTCTGACTGGATTGCCTTGTAGCGAGGCACGAGGAACGAGGCGCACAGTTGTCCAAACGACTTGACGCCTGAACCAGATAGCTACTGCATAGACTCGTCAGGACGAGCACGACCACGGTATGGAGAATGGTCTGACGGTTTGCGTAGTCTTGCGGTTTGCACCGGAGAAAACAGATGGCGCGCTAGCTCACAAGCCCTTGACCAAAAGCCCCGACGCACCGGCCTTCTGGTGAGTAAAGCGGCGCAACAATACGCCGTTGGCGGGAACAGCTGCCGCCTTTAGTCACCAGCGTGACGTCTCCAGCCCAACTGCCGCGTTCGAGTGCCAGACCCAGGATATCGTCGGCCAGACGGGAGTCACGGTTCGGTGCATACAACATCGTCAACGAGCGGCCAAACATTTCGGACTTGCTGAATCCAAATACCTGCTCGGATCTTTCGTTCCAGCCAACTATCCGGTGGTTCATATCAGTCACGACCACGGGCTGTGGGATCTGCTCGACGATAAACGCGTAGTCCTCGATCCTGTAAGGGGTTGCACTCACATGCCCGGCGTTATCGCGGATCGCTTGATAGGTCGACACGAGTCTGACCGACGGCCGGGTATCCAGTTCTCGATCCAGGTCGGCGGCAAGCTTTTCGAAATGGGCAATGGCCAGACTCCTGACGCCCTGCCGGGCGTAGATTTCCATGATGCGGCAATGCGCCTGCTCGTCGAACGGGTCGACCTTCAGCAACGACCGGCTCACGCGCAGCAGGTCGTCATTGTCCAAGGGCTCGCCACCTGTCGATATCAATGCACCGATACTGCGCTGGGCAATACGGCGGAAACGCTCCTGTTCTGCGAGCAGCCAGTGGTCAAACGGCTCTTCGTCGAGCGCCATGCCTGCGAGGAAATCGCCTTGATATAAGCGGTCAGCTGTGTGCGAAGCCTCGGCTGTAGAGTCACCGGCCAATCTGATCAGTTCCAGCGCGTCGACCTTAATGGTTTCCTTGCCGATCCACACCATTTGGCCGTGCGTACAGACTACGTCGCTTCCAACGACGCGCTTCAGGTCATAGAGCGCCTGGCTAAGACTATGGCGGGAGCGAACTTCGTCATCGCGCCCCCAGAAGATGGGTGCAAGGATGGCGCGTGTGAAAACCTTCTCTGGATGCACAGCAAGGTAGGCTAGCAAAGCCATTTGCTTGCGAGTCTGAATAGCGAGCGGGACGCCACCGGTATCAAGAAGCGCAAAGCCTCCCAACGTGATCATCTGGAACATCTTCATGCTGCGTCTCCACCCCGTGATCGCGACCTCGCCACCATTGAAGTGTGTGCCTCAACAGTCGCACCCGTTCCGGTCCAGCGACTACCCGCCTGCCATCCTGCGCCAGGGAGCCC
This sequence comes from Paraburkholderia sediminicola, assembly GCF_046026855.1. Taxonomy (GTDB): domain Bacteria; phylum Pseudomonadota; class Gammaproteobacteria; order Burkholderiales; family Burkholderiaceae; genus Paraburkholderia; species Paraburkholderia sediminicola_A. The sequence continues at coordinate 247,883 of NZ_JAQQET010000003.1, forward strand.
GGCGGCCTCGGCGGGCCACGCTGAAATGAAGAATCAGTCTAACAATGGTGGCTTTACGCCGCAAGAAATTGTCGTAGGCTATCCCCGCGGATGAATTAGTGAACGCATCGGCGCCGCGGCCGTACGATTCTGCCTTTGCCTGGCAGCGGGGCGAATTGAGCAACCGTGAATTCACGGCTATCGGTGAATGTACTAACGCTACTGCAACGCAGCGAAAGTTAACGCCATTGTTCGTCGTGGCATCTGCCGATGCGGCAAGGCAAGCGATTCGGTTCCAGTCCAATAAAGCCGACCACCGGAAGACCGCGTCAGAGGCGCCCTGTCCATCGTTTAACGAGCCCGCTATCGATACCGAATAAATCAAGTAACCGCCCCACGGTGTGATCTACCACATCCTCAAGCGACTGCGGCAGCGCGTAAAGCGCCGGAACAATAGGTGCAATAACCGCACCCATTTCCGACAAATTGGTCATCGTTCGCAAATGGCCCGTATGCAGGGGTGTTTCTCTGATCCCGAGTACGAGACGTCTGCGCTCTTTGAGGACCACGTCAGCCGCACGACTCAGGAGCGATGAGGTGACTCCCGTGCAGATTTCACTCATGGTCCGCACCGAGCAAGGCAGCACCAGCATGCCCATGGTGATGAATGAGCCCGACGAAATGGCAGCCCCGATATCGGAAGCGGGATACCAGGCGTGGGCTAACTCCCGCAGGGCGACGGAGCTTGTTCCTACCTCATGCTTCAATGTTAATTCCGCCGCCTTGCTTACGACCAGATGCGCTTCAACATCGCATTCACGCAATATCTGGAGTGCCCGGACGCCATACACAGCGCCGCTTGCCCCGCTGATTCCTACGATAAGACGTCTTGGCTCGCGCTCCGTCACTTTGTCTCCACTTGTCGCGTCAACAGCAGTCCTGGTCTTATAACTGTCGCCAGCGTAGTCTCGTATCATCAAACGAATATCAAATTATTTCCTCCGTCTCTTATCGCGCCGCTCTTCAAGGCCTCGCAACGCCTCGCCGCCTGTTTGGAAAACGCCATTGAAGTCGACGAAAGTCATTCGCTATCGCGGTTATCGCGCGCTAACGTTACCGAGTTCGGAGGAGTTAAAGATGTCGCGTAAATCGAGCACCGCCTGCCGTACGAACGGCAGGCGAAGTATCGAAGCGTCACCAACGTGAGTTATCGCGTCGCGGTCTATCACGTACGCGTGACCTCTGGGACGGGCGCTTCGAACTCGCACGCCAGATCGAATGACGGCCGTTGTAGCCACAACCAATTTGTCCAACCCCACGAGTTTCGGAGTTTCGGACACCGCTAGGATACGAAGGCCGTAAACGAAAAATGGGTTACAAGCCGAAACTTGTAACCCATTGATTTCTTTGGTCGGGGCGAGAGGATTTGAACCTCCGACCACACGCCCCCCAGGCGTGTGCGCTACCAGGCTGCGCTACGCCCCGAACAGCTAATAATTATAACAGACACTTCAAGCGATTAAAACCGCCCCGCGCTAACAAAGCAAACTAGTGGCCCAACACATCGATCACATGCAGCAATTCCTTGCGCAACTGCTCGACGTCCACCGTGGCGGCTGCCGGCGCCGCTGCGCCCTCGCCTTCCTCGACCAGATCAGCCGGTGCGCCGTGCGCGCCACCGCCATGTGAATCAAGCCGGTTGCGCGCACCGTTGATCGTGAAGCCCTGCTCATACAGCAGCTCACGAATCCGCCGGATCAACAGCACCTCGTGGTGCTGGTAGTACCGACGATTGCCGCGTCGCTTGACCGGCCTCAACTGCGTGAATTCCTGTTCCCAATAGCGCAACACATGCGGTTTCACGCCGCATAGTTCGCTGACCTCACCAATCGTGAAGTAGCGCTTCGCCGGAATCGGAGGCAAGACGACTTTTTCGATCGTCGCTGTCATCGTCAGTTAGCCGTCGTGGTGGGTTGCGCAGGAACGCGCCAATCGATCAGCGCGCGAAGCTCGCTTCAGCGCCGTTTTCGACCAGCGCTTTCAGCTTTTGACTTGCATGGAACGTCACAACGCGGCGCGCGGCGATTGGAATCGCCTCGCCGGTCTTCGGGTTTCTGCCGGGACGCTGGGGTTTGTCGCGCAACTGAAAGTTGCCGAACCCCGACAGCTTCACGCTGTCGCCACTCTCCAGCGCATCGCGGATCACCTCGAAGAACGCTTCGACCATGTCTTTCGCTTCCCGCTTGTTGAGCCCGACATTGTCGAACAGCAACTCGGCAAGTTCCGCCTTGGTAAGCGTCGGCGTTTCGGGGGAAACAGCCGCGGGTGATGTCGGAATATCGCGAATCATGGCGCTGCGTTGCGCCGTAAGAAGGGCTTCGAAATCACTCGAGTTCATTTCATTCATATCTATCAAATGGCGCGCCAAGCAGAAACGGAGGTTGCGAAAAAATGCCGTGCAAATGTTAAATGCGGGTTATCCACGCAACCGTGCGCCATATACTCGAGCCAGACGTTCCACCAGAGTTTGAATGGCCAGATCGACCGTTTCATCCTGAAGGGTCCCGCCAGTATCTTGCAAGGTCACACGGAACGCAAGGCTTTTCTCATGAGCAGCCAGACCACCGGAAGTGTTTGATTTTGGACGGAATTCGTCAAAAAGCGCAACCTTCTGGACAGTCTTGCAGGCCTCTTCGGATTGAGCCTTCTGGAGCTCGTCCAGCAGTGCCTGCACCTCGATTTTCTGATCGACGACCAGCGCAATATCGCGACGCACAGGCGGGAATTTAGACACTTCCGCCGGAGTCGGCAATACGCGCTGCATTAATGCTTCTGCTTCGATTTCAAACAGAATCGGCGCATGCGGCAAATCATATTTCTGCATCCAGCGCGGGTGCAATTCACCAATCCAGCCCACTGCTCGGCCATTCAGTTCAATACGCGCACTGCGGCCCGGATGCAATGCTGGATGCTCCGCTTTCACGAAGCGTGCCACGGCCGGCGCGAGCACGGCTTCCAGATCGCCCTTCACGTCGAAATAATCGACCGTGCGCGTTTGCGCGCCCCACTGCTCTTCGAGCGAGGGACCGTAGGCGAGGCCGCCGATCATCTTCGGCTGCGCGAAACCTTCTACCGTCAGCTCGCCTGCCTTGATCGACGGATCGTGCAGGAAGACGCGGCCGGCTTCGAACACGCGTACGCGATCGGCCGCGCGACGGTTCAGATTCGTGCGCAGCACATTGATCAGGCTGCCGAACAGCGTGGTACGCATCACCGACAACTGGCTTGCAATCGGATTCAACAGACGTACCGGCTTGTCGTTGCCGGCAAAGTCCGACTCCCACTCGGCGTCCACGAAACTGAAGTTGACCGTTTCCGCGTAGTCGCGCGCGGCGAGTGCATGACGGATCACGTGAATCGAGCGCTGCGTTTCGTTGGTCGGCAGCATTTCACTGGTCGCGACCGGCGGACGTGCGGGAATCTTTTCGAAGCCGTAAATTCGCGCAACTTCTTCGATCAGGTCTTCTTCGATTTCGATATCGAAGCGGTACGACGGCGGCATCACCGAGAACGTATCGCCCTCGCGTTCGAAGGTGAGGCCGAGGCGCGTGAATATTTGCGCGATTTCGTCCGCATCGATCTTGATGCCGATGATGCGGTTCGCACGCGAGACCCGCATCTTCACTGGCTCACGCTTCGGCACGTTGACGGTCTGATCGTCGACGGGGCCGGCTTCGCCGCCGCAGATATCGAGGATCAGTTGAGTGATACGTTCGATGTGTTCGACGGTGGTCGCGTAATCGACGCCGCGCTCGAAACGATGGCCTGCATCGGTCGAGAAGTTGTACTTACGCGAGCGCCCGCGAATGCTATCGGGCCACCAGAACGCAGCTTCGAGATAGATGTTGGTGGTGTCGAGCGTGACTGCCGTGCTGTCGCCGCCCATGATGCCGGCGAGACTTTCGATGTGCTGTTCGTCGGCAATCACGCCGACGGTTTCGTCGAGTTCGACAGTGTTGCCGTTCAGCAGCTTGAGCGTTTCGCCCTTACGACCCCAACGCACGTCCATGCCGCCGTGGATCTTATCCAGATCGAACACGTGCGACGGGCGGCCCAGTTCGAGCATCACATAGTTCGAAATGTCGACGAGCGCGGAGATGCTGCGCTGACCCGAGCGTTCGAGACGCTGCACCATCCATTGCGGTGACTTCGCGCGCGCATTCACGCCGCGAATCACGCGGCCCGAAAAACGGCCACACAGATCGGGCGCCGAGATTTTGACGGGCAACGTTTCGTTGAGCTTGACTTCAACCGGTTTGATCTCGAGCGGGCGCAGCGGCGCACCGGTGATGGCCGAGGTTTCGCGCGCCACGCCGAACACCGACAGGCAGTCCGCCTTGTTCGGCGTCAGCTTGATTTCGAAAACCGTGTCGTCGAGCTTGAGCGTTTCGCGGATGTCCTGGCCGATCGGCGTATCTTCCGGCAGGATCATCAGGCCGCTATGATCTTCCGAGAGCTTCAGTTCGCGCGCCGAGCACAGCATGCCCTGGCTTTCCACGCCGCGCAGCTTCGAGAGCTTGATCGCGAACGGCGTGCCGCCCTCTTCGGCCGGCGGCAGTTGCGCGCCAACCAACGCAACCGGCACCTTGATGCCGGGCGCGACATTCGGCGCACCGCACACGATGTTCAGCGTCACGCCCGTACCAGCGTCGACCTGACACACGTTGAGCTTATCTGCGTCGGGGTGCTTGACGACTTCCAGCACCTGGCCGACGACGATCTTCGAGGTCGGCGGCGCAGCCGGCCGCAGGTCTTCGACTTCGAGACCCGCCATCGTCAACGCGTGCGACAGCTCATCGGTCGTCAGTTGCGGGTCGACAAAGGTTCTCAGCCAGGATTCCGGGAATTGCATGGTTCTGTGTACGTTCTGATCAGGTTAGGTCCACGTCCGGCAGATGCTTCGATGCCCGTCATTAACGAGCACTGCCGGGGACGCTGCTGCGGCACTGCGTGCAGTGCCGCGCTCTATGCTTGTCGCGTTCGTACGCGCCAGTTCACGCGAATTGACGCAGGAAACGCAGGTCGTTTTCGAAGAACAGACGCAGGTCTTGCACGCCGTAACGCAACATGGTGAGCCGCTCGAGCCCGCTGCCAAAAGCAAAACCAATATAGCGCTCGGGGTCGAGACCCATGTTGCGGATCACCGTGGGGTGAACCTGGCCGGAGCCCGAAATTTCGAGCCACTTGCCGGCGTTCTTGCCCGTTTCGAACAGCATGTCGATTTCAGCCGACGGTTCGGTGAACGGAAAGTACGACGGACGGAAGCGCACCTGAATATCGTCGCGCTCGAAGAATTTCTTGAGGAAGTCGGAGTAGACGCCCTTCAGGTCCGCGAAGCTGATGTTCTCGTCGATCCACAGCCCTTCGACCTGGTTGAACATCGGCGAATGCGTTGCATCGCTGTCCACACGATACGTGCGGCCCGGCACGATCACCTTGATCGGCGGCGTGTTGGTGCGAGCGTAGCGCACCTGCATCGGGCTGGTGTGCGTGCGCAACAGCAGTTGACGGCCGTCGGCATCTTTGCCGTCGACGTAAAAAGTGTCCTGCATTGAACGCGCCGGATGGTTCTCCGGGCTGTTCAGCGAGGTGAAGTTGTACCAGTCGGTTTCGATTTCGGGGCCGTCGGCCACGTCGAATCCGATCGACCGGAAAATCTGTTCGACGCGCTCCCATGTGCGCATGACTGGGTGCAGACTGCCTGCACCGGTGCCACGGCCGGGCAGCGTGACGTCGATGGCTTCAGCGGCGAGGCGCTGGTTCAGCAACGCGTCGGCCAGCGCCTGACGGCGGGCCGTTAACGCGGCTTCCACTTGTTGCTTGACGAGGTTGATCCGAGCGCCTTCGGTCTTGCGCGTTTCGGGATCGAGCTTGCCAAGGCCCTTCAATAGCTCGGTCAGCGCACCCGATTTGCCGAGAAAGCGCGCTTTCTCGTTCTCGAGGGTGGTGACGTCAGAGGCTTCTGCGAAGGCTTTTTGCGCGTCGGCGACAATCTGGTCCAGATCCATTGATCCCATCATTTCAACGTCAGTGTTCTATCGAAGCAAAACTGGCTCTACCAACAAAAACGGGGCTCGGTGAGGAGCCCCGTTTTTGCTGCAGCGTCACCGAGACTACCGGATATTCACTGCAACGAACCACGCAGTTTAATTGCCCAAAGCGCAATCAGGCTGCAACGGCGGCTTTCACCTGCTGAACGATCGCAGCAAAAGCAGCCTTGTCGAACACAGCCATGTCGGCCAGCACCTTGCGGTCGAGTTCGATCGAAGCCTTCTTCAGGCCGTTGATGAACACGCTGTACGTCATGTCGTGCTGACGCACCGCCGCGTTGATACGCGTGATCCACAATGCACGGAACACACGCTTCTTGTTGCGGCGATCGCGGTAGGCGTATTGGCCTGCGCGCATGACCGCCTGCTTGGCGATGCGATAGACGTTATTGCGACGGCCGCGGTAACCCTTGGCCAGCTTGATGATCTTCTTGTGACGGGCCCGTGCGGTAACCCCACGTTTGACTCTAGGCATAATTAGCTCCTGTGAGTTTTAGTTAAGGGTTAAGCGAACGGCAGCATTGCGCGCACGGAGTTCATATCTGACTCATGAACTGACGTGGAACCGCGCAGATGGCGTTTGTTCTTGGTGGTCTTCTTGGTAAGAATGTGGCGCTTGAAGGCTTGACCGCGCTTGACGGTACCGCCCGGACGCACCACGAAGCGCTTCGCAGCACTCTTCTTGGTCTTCATCTTCGGCATGACAACTCCATTATTAGATGGATATGGGTGTGCGGTCGACCAGATGGCCATTACCCGCCCTTCGAAACCCATTCCACTTGGTATGCAGACCACCAATACCGCCGGCGGCCGCTTTTCAGGACGCGGCGCCTATTTGCATAGGCACCGCTCCGAAACCTGCCGATACCGCGCCGGACACCCGGCACAGCATCGTTTCAATCGCGAACAACCGGAGCGCGCACCGTACGGCGCGCCGCCGCTCCAATCGCTTACTTCTTTTTCTTCGGAGCGATCACCATGATCATCTGGCGACCTTCCATTTTCGGCATCTGCTCGACCTGACCGACTTCGTCAAGGTCCGTGCGCAGGCGCTCAAGCACGCGCATACCGATTTCCTGGTGAGCCATTTCGCGGCCACGGAAACGCAACGTGATTTTCGTCTTGTCGCCGTCGTCGAGGAAGCGGATGAGGTTGCGCAGCTTGACGTTGTAATCGCCGTCATCGGTGCCCGGGCGGAACTTGACTTCCTTGACCTGGACGACCTTCTGCTTGAGCTTGGCCTCGTGCTGCTTCTTCGCTTCCGAGTACTTGAACTTGCCGTAATCCATCAAACGGCAGACCGGCGGCACCGCTTGCGGAGCGATTTCGACCAGATCCACATCTTGCTGTTCCGACATGCGGAACGCATCAGCGAGTTTCACGATGCCGAGCGGTTCGTTCTCGACTCCGACCAGACGCACCTCGGGTGCTGTAATCTCACCGTTGATGCGGTGCGCAGACTTATCAGTAGCGATGTTACGTTTCCTCTAAAAATTAAAAAAACGAGCCGGGCTGCCAAGTGGCTCAGTTGAACGACTGCACGTCCTGGCGCAGACGCTCAATGAAGGTATCGAGAGGCATCACACCCAGATCGACACCACCACGGGCACGCACGGCTACCGTTTGGGCTTCACGCTCTTTGTCGCCGACCACGAGCAGGTACGGCACCTTTTCTAGCGTGTGCTCCCGTATTTTATAGCTAATCTTCTCGTTGCGCAAATCGGCCTCTACTCTAACCCCTTGTTTTTGCAACGATTGGGCTAGCGACTGTGCATATTCGGTCTGATTTTCCGCGATATTCATCACCACAACCTGCATGGGCGCGAGCCACGACGGCATTGCACCAGCATGGTGCTCGATCAGAATACCGAGAAAGCGCTCCATTGATCCGACGATTGCCCGGTGCAGCATGATCGGGCGGCGACGGCCGTTGTCTTCGGCGACGTATTCGGCGCCCAGGCGCTCCGGCAACACCATATCGAGCTGCAAGGTGCCGCACTGCCACGAGCGGCCGAGGGCGTCCTTGATGTGATATTCGACTTTCGGGCCATAGAATGCGCCCTCGCCCGGCAATTCTTCCCACGTCACGCCGCAGGCCGTCAGCGCGTCGCGCAGGCCCTGCTCGGCACGATCCCACGTCTCATCGGTGCCGGCACGTGAATCCGGGCGCAGCGACAGCTTGATCTCGACGTTGTCGAAGCCAAAATCCTTGTAGACACTCATCGCCAACGTGTTGAACGCGATCGATTCGCTGATGAACTGGTCTTCGGTACAGAAAATGTGCGCATCGTCCTGCACGAATCCACGCACGCGCATCAGTCCATGCAGCGCGCCCGACGATTCATTACGGTGGCACGAACCGAACTCCGCGTAACGCAGCGGCAGATCGCGATACGAGCGCAGACCGTGGTTGAACACCTGCACATGACCCGGGCAATTCATCGGCTTGATCGCGTAGTCGCGCTTTTCCGATTCGGTCGTGAACATGTTTTCACGATAGTTCTGCCAGTGGCCCGACGCTTCCCAGAGCGAGCGGTCCATGATCATCGGGGTCTTGATCTCGAGGTAGCCGGCGTCATTCACGCGGCGGCGCATGTACTGCTCGACCTGCTGCCACAGTGTCCAGCCACGCGGATGCCAGAACACCATGCCCGGCGACTCGTCTTGCATGTGAAACAGATCGAGTTGTTTGCCGAGCTTGCGGTGGTCGCGCTTTTCCGCCTCTTCGAGCATGTGCAGATACGCTTCCTGGTCTTCCTTCTTCGTCCAGGCCGTACCGTAGATGCGCTGCAACTGCTCGTTCTTCGAATCACCGCGCCAATAGGCGCCCGCAAGCTTCATCAGCTTGAAGACCTTCAGCTTGCCGGTAGACGGCACGTGCGGACCGCGGCACAGGTCGGTGAAACTGCCGTGCGAGTACAGCTTGATTTCGTCGGTAACAGGGATCGACTCAATGATCTCGGCCTTGTACTTTTCGCCGATGCTCTTGAAGTAGTCCACTGCTTCGTCGCGCGACACCACGCGGCGCGAAACCGGCTCGTCTTTCTTCGCGAGCTCCTGCATGCGCTTTTCGATCTTCTCGAGATCTTCAGGCGTGAAAGGACGGCTGTACGCGAAGTCGTAGTAGAAGCCGTTGTCGATAACCGGACCGATCGTGACTTGCGCTTCCGGAAACAGATCCTTCACCGCGTACGCGAGCAAGTGCGCCGTGGAGTGGCGAATGATGTCGAGACCGTCGGCGTCTTTTTCGGTGACGATGGCAAGCGCCACGTCGTGATCGATCAGCGTGGACGTATCGACCAGTTCACCGTCGATCTTGCCGCCGAGCGCGGCCTTCGCGAGGCCGGGGCCGATCGAGGCGGCCACTTCGGCGACGGTCACCGGATGCTCGTACTGTCGAACAGAACCGTCAGGCAGACGTATCGAAACCATTGCGTTCTCCGTGGTGCCGACCGGCGGCGGCACATACAACCATCAAATAAGCCAAAAAAAATGCGGCCCCGCTTTCGAGGGGCCGCATTCACATTTCCTGCAAACTACATTGGCGAAAGTGGTCCTCGACTAGCGTCGCTCCGAAGTAATTTCGGTCAACGTTCGCGGTGTCATACCCTACTCGCCTTTTTGCGCCGAGGCGCTTACTGCAGTTTGCGAAACCCCGGCAAAACCGGAATTTCTCTTTCGTTGGTAGGCTCGATTGGACTCGAACCAACGACCCCCACCATGTCAAGGTGGTGCTCTAACCAGCTGAGCTACGAGCCTGAAGAAACGAGATTATATGGAGCGCCACACCGCTTGGCAAGTACTTTTATGCACCGACTTTAAATTTCTACTCACACGCGCGGGCGCGTCTAGCCGCGCCTAATCGATACCTGCTGGCACCCCCGCCATCTCGCCCGAGCTTCAATTCTTGCGTGAAGCGCGCATCACGCCCGTTACTTCACCGAGTAACGCACACGCGCGCTGAATTTGCGCCGCGCTCGATACCTCGACCGTGAATTGCATGAAGGCGGCGTTACGGCGCGACTGCGTTTTCACGCCGATCACATTCATCTTCTCGCGCGCGAAAACTTCGGAGATATCCCGTAGCAGACCTTGCCGATCCGTTGCCTCAATGCTGAGGTCGACAGGATAGACCGATTGCCCGCGGCCGCTCATGACATCTGCCGACCATGCGGTTTGCAACACACGCTCCGGCGCGCGATCGGCCATGCGCAGGAAGGTCGGGCAATCGCTGCGGTGAATCGACATGCCCTTGCCGCGCGTGACAAACCCGCTGATGTCGTCAGGCGGTGCGGGCCGGCAGCAGCGCGCGAGTTGCGTAAGCAACGCGTCGACGCCAACCACCAGCACGCCCGTGGAAGCCCCGCGTGCGACGCTCGCGCCGCTACTACGCTTCTCGAAGTGTTCCGGCGCTTCGACTATGGGCTCAGGCGGCGGCGCATCATGCAGCGCCTGCTCAACGAGCCGAAGACTGAACTCTTCTTTGCCGACCACCGAGAACAGGTCGTCAGTGGCCTTGAAGCCAAGCTTGGCGGCGAGCTGATCGAGATTGACCGACGTCTTGCCTTCGCGCTGCAGGGTTTTTTCGACCATCGCACGGCCGCTCGCGATGTGCTCCTGCACTTCGACCGCGTTGAACCACGCGCGCACTTTCTGCCGTGCCCGATGGCTCTGCAAATATCCGAGTTGCGGGTTGAGCCAGTCACGCGACGGACCACCCTCTTTCACCGCGACGATCTCGACAGTCTGACCGTTCTGCAGATGTGTGTTGAGCGGCACCATCGCACCGTCGACACGCGCGCCGCGGCAGCGGTGCCCCAGTTCGCTATGCAGGTGATACGCGAAGTCCACCGGAGTCGCGCCGTGCGGCAACGGAATCACGCGCGCTTGCGGCGTGAGCACGTAGATGTGGTCGTCGTCGAGCGTAGCCTGCCGCAGTTGCTCCCACGGCTGCGCCGCGCGCTTCTCGCCATGCTCGCCTTCCGAGACTTCGTCTTTCCACGCGAGCAGCTGACGCAACCACGCGATCTTCTCGTCGTACTTCTCATTGGCGCTGAACTGGCCACCGTAACCACGCGCGCCCGCTTCCTTATAACGCCAGTGCGCCGCCACGCCATACTCGGCGAACTGATGCATCTCCTGCGTTCGGATCTGCACTTCGAACGCCCGGCCGTCGTCGCCGATCACAACTGTGTGCAGCGATTTGTAGCCGTTCGGCTTCGGCCGCGAGATGTAGTCGTCGAACTCTTTCGGCACCGGCTGCCACAGGTTGTGCACGATGCCGAGCACGGTGTAGCAATCCTTGATGTCCGGCACGATCACGCGAAACGCGCGCACGTCGTACAGTTCGGCGAAATCCAGCTCCTTGCCGCGCATCTTGCGCCAGATGCTATAGATATGTTTGGGTCGGCCGCTAACTTCGGCCTGCACATTCGCCGCAGCCAACTCGCGCTGCAGCCGCTCGATCGCCTGCGCGACATAACTCTCGCGCTCCACGCGCTTCTCGTCGAGCAGCTTGGCGATGCGCTTGTAAGTGACCGGCTCTTCGAAACGCAACGCGAGATCTTCGAGCTCCCATTTCAGTTGCCAGATGCCCAGACGGTTGGCGAGCGGCGCGTAAATATCGAGCGTCTCGCGCGCGACATCAGGCGACGGCGTGATTTTCGCCGCCGCGTAATAACGCAGCGATTGCAAGCGCGACGCTAGCCGTATCAGCACCACGCGAATATCTTGCGCGAACGCGAGCAGCATCTTGCGCAGCGCCTCGACCTGCGCTCGGCGCGCGGCCTGCGCATCGCGCCCGGCTTCAGGCATCGCATTCTGCGCGGCGCGCAAGCTCACCGTACCCAGGCGCAGCAACTTGCGCACGTCGCCGACCAGTTGCGCGACTTCTTCGCCGAAGTTATCGGCGATCACGCGCTCAGGGTCCTGCAAATGCGGCGTCAGCGCAAACAAGGCCGCCGCCAGCACAGCTGGCGGATCGACGTTGAGCGTGCGCATGATCGACGCCGTACCCCCCGCATGATCCGCCAGCAACTCGCCCGATGAGAGCCGCACTTCGCCCGCGTGTTCGCGCACGAACGCCATCGCTTCGTCGAAGGAAGGGATGGGGGACGGCGTGCTCGTAACGATTTCGGTAGTCATGGTGCGACGGCCCACTGGGCCAGACGGATCAACGGAATTTCAACAACAACTGCGAGGCCAGGCTCAGCCAGGCTCAATCGCGCTGCGCCGCGACCACGACGATTTCGACGAGGCACTTCGGGTTAGCGAGCTTCGCTTCGACGGTAGCGCGCGGCGGCGTGGCACCTTGTGCGACCCACTCGTCCCACACTGCGTTCATGCCGGCGAAGTGCACCATGTCCGAGATGTAGATCTGCACGGACAGCAAATGCGACTTGTCACTGTTCACTTCTTCGAGCAGACGGTCGATGTGGCCGAGCACTTCGCGCGTCTGACCCGTGATGTCCTGATCCGCGTCTTCGGCGATCTGGCCGGCGAGGTACACGGTGCCGTTGTACACAGCGGTTTCCGAGAGGCGCTTGCCGACGTGGTGACGAATGACTGCCATGAAGAATCCTGGGGTTGGTTGAAAATTGATCGCAAATGCGTTCCGCATTGCACCCACGCATTGCGTCCAATAGAGGACGCCGCGCGGAACTCGATATTATGACGCGTCAGCGGGCGGCCCGATAAAGAACCGCCTCGCGAGGTCGATCTGATCGGCCGACAGAAACGCCGGCGCATGCCCGACGCCCGCAATTTCGGTGCTGGATACAGCACGCCCGGCCTCCACCATCTTCGCGACGGTCTCGCGCGAGAGCAGATCCGATTGCTCGCCGCGCACCACCAGCACCGGCCCCTGAAACGCAGCCAGCGAATGCCACAGTGCGGCCTCGCCGAGTTTGGCCGCCTCTTCGGTTGTCGCGGCAAACGGCTGTGCGATCCGCGGGTCGTAGCGGAACAACCATGCGCCGTCCTGCTCGTGCAAAAGCGGCGTATTGATCTCGCGCCACTCCTCTGGCGTGAGCGGACCGAAGGTTTGCGCAAGCAACGCGGCGTAATCGATGCCCTGCTGCAGCGTTTCGAAACGCACGGGCTTGCCAAGGTATTCGCCGATGCGCTGCACCGCCACCGGCTCCAGATGCGGTCCGACGTCGTTCAACAACATTTTACGAATCGGCGTTTCCGGCAGGCCGGCCAGCGCGAGCCCGATCAAACCGCCCATCGAGGTACCGAACCAGTCGACCGTTTCGACGTTCAGGCGTGCGATCAGCGTAACCATATCGGCGACGTACTGCGGCACGCTATAGAAGTTGGGGTTGGCGAGCCACGAAGACAAGCCCCGCCCCGCCACATCCGGACACACCACGCGGTAAGTGCCGGCGAATTCCGCCGCGAGGCGGTCGAAATCGCGCCCGGAGCGCGTCAAGCCGTGCACGCACAGCAGCACACGTGGATTAGCGGGGTCGCCCCACTCGGTGTAGGCGATCCGGTGCAGGCCACCGGCGCTCGCGCACTGCACATAACGTTGGCGGGGCGCGGGCCGCTCGGCGGTGGAAGCGGACGTCTCGGTCATCTGGGTTCCTTGCAAAAGCGCTATGGGCTCGGCGCAGACCAAGCGGCGGGGAATGAACGTCGAATCTTGAAACGATTGTAAACCGCTTTGCCGCGCGGCAAGGATCGGCCAAACGGCCTAAGACGCGCCAGGACGCTCCAGGGTAACGCCGCGGCGCCGGCGCGCCGATGCGGGCAGCGCAAAACGGCACGAAAAGACGGCATCAAAACAAAACGGGCGAGACTCGCGCCTCGCCCGTTTACAACCTCGCTTCAATTCGCTTCGCAAGCCGCCCCGCGACCCACAAGGCAACTCGCGTTGCCGCCAGCTTCCGTCACAAAGACCGAAGTGGACGGCTCACACCACCCTTCAGCTCACCGCGCTCACATCCAGCGGCGCGCCCGTCTTCGCCTTGATTTCCTCAACGCTGACGCCCGGCGCCAGCTCAGTCAGCTTCAGACCATCTTCCGTGACTTCGATCACGCCGAGATCAGTGATGATCTGATCGACCACGCCCACGCCCGTCAGCGGCAACGTGCATTCTTCGAGGATCTTGTGCTGGTCGCCCTTCGCGACATGTTCCATCAGTACGACCACGCGCTTGACGCCCGCGACCAGATCCATCGCGCCGCCCATGCCCTTGATCATCTTGCCCGGGATCATCCAGTTGGCCAGATCGCCCTTCTTGCTGATCTGCATCGCGCCCAGAATCGCCAGGTTGATGTGGCCGCCGCGAATCATCGCGAACGAATCCGCCGACGAGAAAATCGACGAACCCGGCAACGTGGTCACCGTCTGCTTGCCGGCGTTGATCAGATCGGCATCCACTTCTTCTTCGGTCGGCGACGGGCCGATGCCGAGCAGGCCGTTCTCCGACTGCAGCCACACTTCGACGCCCGCCGGCACGTGGTTCGCCACCAGCGTCGGCAAGCCGATACCGAGGTTGACGTAGAAACCGTCCTGCAATTCCTTCGCCGCGCGTGCGGCCATTTCGTCACGAGTCCATGCCATGATCAGTCTCCTTTCGCGCGCACGATGCGTTGTTCAATGCGTTTTTCCGGATTCGCATTGAGCACAATGCGCTGCACGAAAATGCCCGGCGTGTGGATCGCATCCGGATCGAGTTCGCCCATCTCAACGATTTCCTCGACCTCCACGACGGTAATCTTGCCGGCCATCGCGCACATCGGGTTGAAGTTGCGCGCGGTGCGGCGATAGATCAGGTTGCCCGATTTGTCAGCCTTCCATGCCTTGACCAAAGCGACATCGGCCGTCAGCGAATGTTCGAGCACGTAGTGGTTCTCGCCGAACTGGCGGGTTTCCTTGCCCTCGGCGATCAGCGTGCCGTAGCCCGTGTTCGTGAAGAAGGCCGGAATGCCCGAACCACCGGCGCGCAGCTTTTCGGCGAGCGTGCCTTGCGGCGTAAATTCGAGTTCGAGTTCGCCGGCCAGATACTGGCGTTCGAACTCTTTGTTCTCGCCCACGTACGACGAAATCATCTTCTTGACCTGGCGCGTTTCGAGCAACAGACCGAGGCCGAAACCGTCGACGCCCGCATTGTTGCTGATGCAGGTGATGCCTTGCACCTTCGAATCGCGCAGCGCCGCGATCAGCGCCTCGGGAATGCCGCACAGCCCGAAACCGCCGACGGCAAACGTCTGCCCGTCCTTGACGATGTCTTTCAGCGCCTCGGCGGCGCCTGGATAGACCTTGTTCATCAGTATGTCCCTTCCTTTATGGAAACCCGAAACCGGGGCACCGGCCGCCGGTACGCCGGCTGCCGGATCGTTGCGACCTCGATATGACGTTCAGCGGACAAACGCCCGACACGTCATTCTAGTCATCCGCGGCAGCCCATGCGCTCAGGCTGCCCTGCTTGGCGCCTACGCCTGCTGCGGACGCTTCGCCGCGTTGTGATATGCCCGAAAGGGTACGCTGGGCGCGCCATGCGGCACAATACGCAAAAATACATAAGTACTTGCCTCCAACCCATGCCCGCACTGGATTACCAAACCGCGTTTCACCTCGCCCCGATCGGACTCGTACTGTCACGCGAACGGATCATTGAAGACTGCAACGACGAGCTGGCGTCGATATTCGGCTGCACGCGCGAGGCGCTGCTCGGCCAGTCGTTCCAGGTGCTATATCCGTCGACGGACGAATTCGAGCGGATCGGAGCGCGAATTCCACCGATCATGACCGCGCAAGGCAGCTACGCTGACGACCGGATCATGAAGCGGGCCAACGGGGAATTGTTCTGGTGCCACGTGACCGGCCGCGCACAGGAACGCGCCGACGCGCATGCCGCCGGTGTGTGGACCTTCGAGGATTTGAGCGCGACGCGGCGCGTGGCGGTCGAATTGACGCCGCGCGAACGGGAAATCGCCGCGCAGCTGGTGACGGGTAAAACCAGCAAGCAGATCGGGCGGGCGCTGGATATCAGCCCGCGCACGGTCGATGTCTACCGCGCGCGGCTGATGCGCAAATACGATACGGGGAACGCGACCGAGCTGCTGCAGCGTTTGCTCGGGCACTGAGGGCTCGGGCGTTGAGCGCCTCGGCTTTGGCGGCTCGGGCATAAAGCCGGGCGCTGGAAAACCGGCTCTGAGGCGGCCTGTAACGCGCGCGACGCTAACTCGCGCTGCGGATTTGACGCAAAGTTGCCACTACGCCGCCTTGACCAGCGCCGCGCGCTCGATGGTCGCGCGCAACATGTCCGGAACCGGCACCGACTTGCCTGCGGCGTAGTCGATCCACACGCAACGCGCAGCGCCACGGGCATAAACGGTGTCCGGCTCGTCGGCGCGCACGAGCTCGAATGCAGTGTCAAAGCTGCTGCGGCCGGGCGTGGCCACGGACATCCGGCCGATTACATCGCCGGGATAGTGCAGCTGTTTGAGAAACTCCATCGACGCATTGACGATCACCGGTCCCTGCCCATCGGCGTTGCTGCCGACCAGACCCAGTTGTTCGAACCAGGAAATCCGCACTTGCTCCATGTAACGGAAATAGACCGTGTTGTTCACATGGCCGAATGCATCCATGTCGCCCCAGCGGATCGGCATCGACATCTCAAAAACTGCGTGAAAATCGCTCATCGTACTTCTTTAACGGGTTGAAACGAGGTTGAAACCGGCGTGTGGGCCGGCGCAGAGATGACAAACAACATAACGCGGGCATGCTTTCGGCGGAAGGTCCGCGCACGTAAAACAGTTTCTTCGACTGCGGGATAATCCGAGGCGGCGGCAGTCCAAAGCGGCACTGGTATGAAGCACGGCAAAGCCTCACGGCAGCGGCGCAAAAGTTGCATAGAGGCCCACCAACGGGCGCCCCAAAAGCCGCGCTCAGGAGAGCCCGAACCCATCGTCGGCGGCAATCACCGAGCCATTGATGAACTGCGATTCGTCGGCCGCGAGCAACAGCAACAGGCCATCCAGATCCTCCGGCTTGCCGACACGATGACGCGGCAGCAACGACACCAGCTTCTGTCCCTGCTCGGTCGACCAGTGATGATGGTTGATCTCGGTATCGATATAACCCGGGCAGATGGCATTCACGTTGATGCCGTGCCGGCCCCATTCCAGCGCCATGGCTTTCGTCATATGGACGACGGCGGCCTTGCTCATCGAGTACAGGCCGATCTGCGGCAGCACCCGCAAGCCCGCCATCGACGCGATATTGATGATCCGGTATGACGGCTTCTGCGCGCTATTGCCGCGCATGATCATGCGCTTGGCGACTTCCTGGGCAACGAAAAAAGCGCCGCGCGTGTTAGTGTCGAACACGTATTCGAAGTCGGCCGGCGTGACTTCCGTGAGCTTCTGCGTGGTCGACACGCCTGAATTGTTCACCAGAATGTCGATCGTGCCCGCCTCGGTTTCCGCGTGAGCAACGGCCGACTTGATGCTCTGGTAATCCGTAACGTCGAGAGATACAACGTGGGCGGCACCGCCGGAGGCTTCGATCTCGGCGCGCAATTCCTTCAGGCGCTCGGTTCGGCGGCTCGCCAGCACGACCTTAGCGCCGGCCTGCGACAATACTTGAGCAAAGCGCTTCCCCAACCCGCTTGAGGCGCCGGTGATCAGCGCGACCTTGCCTTCCAGATTGATCGAACGGCCCATAGTCGTTCCCTTGTTCGGTTGTTGTTACAGACGCGGTTGACAGGTGCGGTAGGACCGTCACTGCGGGTCATACCGCATCATAGAAATAGAACGATCGTGCTAATCTATGCTCATCTGGTTGCAGTGGCGGAAACCATCGCCCACAATACGATCCCGAAAAAAGCATTCTAACGGTAAGAGGAGCATCAATGACCCCCGCAAGTCTCATTGAGCAGTACGGTCCGCGCGAGTCGATGGAATACGACGTGGTGATCGTCGGCGGTGGCCCGGCTGGCCTGTCCGCAGCGATCCGCCTGAAGCAGCTGGCGGCTGAAAAAGGCGTCGAGATTGGCGTGTGCGTACTGGAAAAAGGCTCGGAGATCGGGGCTCATATCCTGTCGGGCGCGGTGATGGATCCGCGCGCCATCACCGAACTGATTCCGGACTGGAAAGAAAAAGGCGCGCCGCTGACGGTGGACGTGACCGAAGACAAGTTCCTGTTCCTTACCGAAACCGGTTCGAAGAGCGTGCCGACCTGGGCACTCCCGGAAAACTTCAAGAACCACGGCAACTACGTGATCAGCCTCGCGAACGTCACGCGCTGGCTGGGTCAGCAGGCCGAAGCACTGGGCGTGGAAATCTTCCCGGGCTTTCCAGCTGCTGAGATTTTGTATAACGACGATGGGTCGGTCAAAGGCGTCGCCACCGGCAACCTGGGCATCGGCAAGGACGGCGAGCCGACCGAGAATTTCCAGCTCGGCATGGAATTGCACGCCAGGTACACGCTGTTCTGCGAAGGCGCGCGCGGGCATCTGGGCCGCCAGTTGAACGACAAATTCAAGCTGCGCGAAGGCGTCGATCCGCAGGTCTACGGGATCGGCATCAAGGAACTGTGGGAAATCGATCCGGGCAAGCACAAGCCGGGTCTGGTGATGCATACCGCCGGCTGGCCGCTCGAAAACGATACGTACGGTGGCTCGTTCCTCTATCACATGGACAACAACCAAGTGGTGGTGGGCTTCGTGGTCGGCCTCGGCTACACGAACCCGTATCTGTCACCGTTCGAGGAATTCCAGCGTTATAAGACCCATCCGGCGATCCGCGCAGTGCTCGAAGGCGGCAAACGCGTGTCGTACGGCGCACGGGCGATTACTGCGGGCGGCCTGCTGTCGCTGCCGAAGCTGGTGTTCCCGGGCGGCGCGCTGGTGGGCGACGATGCCGGCTTCCTGAACGCGTCGCGGATCAAGGGTTCGCATGCGGCGATCAAGACCGGCATGCTGGCGGCTGATGCAGCATTTGAGGCTGTGCAAGCCGGCCGCACCAGCGATGAGCTGACGGCCTATCCGGAGTCGTTCAAGACTTCGTGGCTGCACACGGAACTGCATCGTGCGCGCAACTTCAAGCAGTGGATGAGCAAGGGCCTGTACCTCGGTACCTTGATGGTCGGCGTCGAACAGAAGCTGCTCGGCGGCAACGTGCCCTGGACGCTGCATCACCAGCACTCGGACCACGAGATGCTCAAACCCGCTTCGCAGTGCAAGCAGATCGTCTATCCGAAGCCGGATGGCAAGCTGACGTTCGACCGGCTCTCTTCAGTGTTCATCTCGAACACTAACCATGAAGAGAACCAGCCGGCTCACCTGACGCTGAAAGATCCTTCAGTGCCGGTGAACGTGAACTGGCAGACCTATGCCGGTCCGGAAGCGCGTTACTGCCCAGCCGCGGTTTATGAGTTCGTGAAGAACGATGATGGCAGCGAGCGTCTGGTGATCAATGCGCAGAACTGCGTGCACTGCAAGACCTGCGATATCAAGGACCCGACCCAGAACATCGTGTGGGTGACGCCTGAGGGCGGCGGCGGGCCTAACTATCCGAATATGTGATTCGGAGTTTGATTGCCGTACGCGGAGCTTGTTTGTCCGTCCGCGTGCGGCACGCAGTCAAATCGCTTCGAGCAGGAAAAAGATAACGAGGCATGCGCCGCCGGCGTATTGTCAAAAGCGCCGCCAGGCAAAAGCTCAAACGCCCCGCGTCATTTCAATCCGCTCCCGCACTTTAGCCAGCACAGGCGCCCACGCACCAATCTCAGGTTGCCGAAAGATCTCAATAGAATCGTACCAGGCCGTGGTGCGCGATTCATCGCCCCAAAACCATGCCGACACATGGTCGATCATTAAGCACGTCGGCACGCCTAGCGCGCCGGCCAGATGCGCCGGCCCGCTATCAATCGTGACGACCAGATCCAGATTCGCCAGCAACGCAGCGACGTCGTCGAAGCCGGACTGAAAATGGTGGGTCAAATCGACAACATCGAGACGCCTGGCCCGCCACTGCGCGACCGTCTCGCTGCGCCCCGGCGACAACGCAAACCACGTCACGCCCGGCACGCTCAATAACGGCTCGAATTGCTCGACAGGCACTGACCGCCGCATGTCGCGGATATGCTCCGGATTGCCGTTCCACACCAAACCGACTTTTCGACTACCGGACCGGCCGGCCGTATGCGCATGGACCCGCTCACGCCATGCCTGCACAAGTGCGGGCTCGGCGTTCAGATACCGCGCACCCCACCCTGTTGCATCGAAAACGCCAAGCCGCAGCGGCAAGCTCATCAACCCGCAATGGAAATCAGGCCGCGTCTCAAGACTTGTTTCGAGCGGCAAGTCAGCAGGCAGCATCCGTTCGAACAGATGCCGCAACGACCCGTCGTGACCGAAAATCACCCGGCCGCCCTCGCGTCGCGCCCGCTGCGCCAGCAACGGCAGAAAGCGCACCGCCCAAAGGCAATCACCGTTGCCTTGCTCGCCGTACACGATCAGCGTTTTGCCTTCCAGCGATTCGCCCTGCCAATGCGCGCTGATCGAAGCGAGCGCATGCTGCGCGTTATTCAAATCGTCGCCGAATGCAACGCGCGATTCGTAATGCGCCCAGCCTTCGGTGAAACGCCCTGTGCGGATTTCGAGTTCTGACAGATCGAACAGCGCATGCACGTTATCCGGCGACAACTCCAGCACTTGTCTGAGCAACGCTTCCGCCTCGGCAAATCGCGCCTGCTCCTTGATGCACAAAGCGAGTTTGTGAAGCGCCACCGGATTGCCGGGCACGACACGCACCGCTTCGCGCAGTAGCCGCTCGGCCGTGTCGAAGTCATTGCGCTGTTGCACGGCGGCGGCGCGCCAGATCAGCGCGTTGGCGTCTTCGCTGTTTCGTTCGAGAAGCCGCGCGGTTGCAGAGTCGACGAGGGACCAGTCGCGTACGATGAACCCCGTCTGCGCGATCGTGTGAAGCAGCGCGGGTTCACAGGAGGGATCGAGCTGATAGGCGCGCACCAGCGCTGCAAGCGCTTCACGCCGACGAGCTTTATCGCGGCCGGCGTGTTGCAAAAGCGCTTGACCAAACGCAAGGCAGTCAGCCGCGCCGGCATGCGGCGCGGCAGCACGCGCACGCAGGTCCGCGAGATAGTCATCTACCGGCTCGATGTTCGTATCGGTCATTGAAACGATGCTGCGCGCACAGTACAAAGACGCTCAGAAAGCGCCCTTTACGGCGCGCTTGCCGCAATCTTCGGCGTGCTCACTGCAACATCGCCACATTGCGCACGATGGCGCAGCGCGTGGTCGATCAGTACCAGCGCGAGCATGGACTCAGCAATTGGTGTGGCACGGATACCGACACACGGGTCATGACGCCCGAACGTTTCGACGATAGCCGGCTGCCCCGCCTTGTCGATCGAGCGGCGCGGCGTGCGGATGCTCGACGTCGGCTTGATCGCGATGGACACGGTGACGTCCTGCCCGGTCGAAATGCCACCGAGCACGCCGCCCGCGTGATTGCCGACGAAGCCTTCCGGCGTCAATTCGTCGCCGTGCACCGAACCGCGTTGCGCGACACTGGCAAAGCCCGCGCCGATCTCGACGCCCTTCACCGCATTGATGCCCATCATGGCGTGCGCGATGTCCGCATCGAGGCGATCGAACAGCGGCTCGCCGAGTCCGACCGGCACGCCGGAAGCCACGACGTTGATGCGTGCGCCGATCGAGTCGCCGTCTTTGCGTAGCGCGTCCATGTACGCTTCGAGCTGCGGCACGATCTCCGCATTCGGCACGAAGAACGGGTTCTCACGCACGTGTGCCCAGTCGACGAACGGCACGTCGATCTCGCCGAGCGCCGCCATGTAGCCGCGGATCTCGGTACCGAATTTTTCGCGCAGCCATTTCTTCGCTACCGCGCCGGCCGCCACCGTCGGCGCGGTCAGACGAGCCGACGAACGGCCGCCGCCACGATAGTCGCGAATGCCGTATTTCTGCCAGTAGGTGTAGTCGGCATGGCCAGGGCGGAAGGTGTCGGCGATGTTGCCGTAGTCTTTGCTGCGCTGGTCCGTATTGCGAATCAGGAGCGCGATCGGCGCGCCGGTGGTCTGGCCTTCGAACACGCCCGACAGGATTTCGACCTTGTCTTCTTCCTGACGCTGCGTGACGTGGCGCGACGTGCCGGGCTTGCGGCGGTCGAGTTCAAGCTGGATATCGGCTTCGCCAAGCGCCATGCCCGGCGGGCAGCCGTCAATCACGCAGCCGATAGCGGGACCATGCGATTCGCCGAAGGTCGTGACAGTGAAAAGCGTACCGAGCGTGTTGCCGGACATGGGCGTCGTCCAAAGAAATGCGGGGAAGGCACTATTATGCCAGCCCTCAAGGGGCTAGGACCGCCGTGCGCAGCGGTCTATGCCTTTCGGACAAGTCTCCGACGGGGGCGTGCCCGCATGGATGCGCAGAAATTCCTGCCGCAACGGAATCCAACCGCGAATTCCATATCGCCGCAGCTTGCGCCAAGGGCCCGATCGGCAAGCCGTCATCCGGCCGCGCTACTTCCGCGCCCCCCGCAACTCCGTGACAATCTGCTGCAGCACCTCCGGCGTCGCCTGCGCTGGCTCGATCGGCTCACCCACCGCCAGCGTCAGCCGGCTCATCACACCCTTCTGGATCGGCCGCGGCCAGCGCACGTCGTTGGCGCGCGAAAACACGCTGCCCCACAAGCCGCGCAGCGCCATCGGTATTACCGGCGCCGGTGTGCGACGGACGATCTCGGTCACGCCGTGGCGGAACGGATTCATCTCGCCGGTCTTCGTCAGCTTGCCTTCCGGGAAGATGCAGACCAGGTCGCCCTCGGCGAGCGCCTCAGCGCAGCGCTCATAGGCACGCGTCAGCAGCTCCGGATCCTGGTGGGCGGGCGCGATCGGAATCGCCTTCGCTTGCCTGAACACCCAGCCGGCGAACGGCGTCTTGAAGATCTGGTGGTCCATCACGAAACGGATCGGTCGCGGGCTCTCGGCCATGATGACGATCGCATCGACAAAGCTCACGTGGTTGCACACCAGCACGGCCGCGCCCTCTTCCGGAATCCGTTCGGCATGAACCAGACGAATCCGGTAGAACGTATGCACCAGCACCCAGGCGATAAAACGCAGCAAAAACTCGGGCACGAGCGAATAAATATAGGTCGCGACGACAATGTTCAACAGCGCGGTCACGAGGAAAATCGCTGGAATGCTGAAACCCGCTGCGGTCAGTCCCATCGCCATCAACGCCGAGACGATCATGAACAGCGAATTCAGAATATTGTTCGCGGCGATGATGCGCGCGCGATGAGTCGGCTGGCTGCGGCTCTGGATCAGCGCATAGAGCGGCACGCTATAGAAGCCACCGAACATGGCCAGCAGGAACAGATCGGCCAGCACGCGCCAATGGGCGGGCCGCACCAGGAATTCGCCGACGCTCAGCAGATGCCCCGCCGCCGGCAACGCGTGACTCGCGAAAAACAGATCGATCGCGAACACGCTCATGCCGATCGAGCCGAGCGGTACAAGGCCGATTTCGATGCGCCGCTTCGAGAGCTTTTCGCACATCAGCGAACCGAGGCCGATGCCGATCGAGAACGTGCCGAGCAGCACGGTCACCACGTCCGGATCGGCGGACAGCACATTTTTCGCGAAGCTGAAAAATGAAGACAGAAAGGTCGCGCCGACGAACCACAGCCAGGAAATTCCCAGGAGGCTCAGAAACACCGTCCGGTTTTCGCGCGCGAGCTTCAGGTTGCGCCACGTTTCGCTGACCGGATTCCAGTTGATGCGCAGATCGGGTTGCGGCGCCGCCGTGACCGGCACGAAGTTCGACACGAGCCGCCCCCCCAACGCAATCCCGACACATGCGCAGGCCAGCACCACGGCGCCATGCTCGACGAAACCCGCGCCCACGCCGCCAACGATCGTGCCGATCAGGATCGCGACGAAGGTGCCCATCTCGACCATTCCGTTACCGCCGACGAGTTCCGACTTCGACAGATGCTGCGGCAGGTATGAATACTTGACCGGTCCGAACACGGTCGAATGCACGCCCATCAGAAACGTGCACAGATACAGCAACGGCGCGCTGTGCAGCCAGAAGCCCGCGCCGCCGATCAGCATCACGACGATTTCGAAGCTCTTGACGAAACGCGTGAGCATGGCCTTGTCGTACTTGTCTGCGATCTGCCCGGAAGTGGCCGACAGCAGCACAAACGGCAAAATGAAAATCGCCGAGATCAGGAACGCGGCCGTTTTCGGATCGACACCGGAAAAGCGCGCGGCCTGATACGTGACCAGCGACGTGAAGCCGATCTTGAAAACGTTATCGTTCATCGCGCCGAGGAACTGGGTCCAGAAAAACGGCGCGAAGCGGCGCTGGCCGAGCAGGCGGAACTGGGACTCGTGCGCCTCATGAGAACGGGCAGCACGGCGGGCGGCAGGTAACGGACGATCGTTCATGAAGTTCGGAGAACGGCCAAAAAGCGCAACAAAGGGGAAAGGACCGGGCACAAAAAAAGCGCACGCTTTCGCGCGCGCCTTGACCGCATCTTCATACTCACGGCAACGGCGCGAGCGCCGCGGTGAGCCACCGCGCGTTAGTTAGTTAGCGCGGCGCCGGTTGCTGTTCCGGCTGTTCTTCCGGCCAGTCGCGGATGTAGGCCTTGAGCATGCGGTTTTCGAAGCCCTGCTCTTCGACCACCGCCTTCGCGACGTCGTAGAACGAGATCACGCCCATCAGCGTGCGGCTTTCCAGCACCGGTAAATAGCGCACGTGATGCTCGAGCATCATGCGACGAACCTCGTTGACGTCCGTTTCGGGAGTACAGGTCAGCGGATGGTCGTCCATCAATTTGCGGATCGTGGAGGTACCGAGGCTGCCGCCATGCTTGCTCAAGGTCAGAATAATTTCACGAAACGTCAGCATGCCGACGAGGTCGCCGTATTCCATCACGACCAGCGAGCCGATATCGTGCTCGGCCATTGTGTTGACTGCGTCGTGCAGCGTGGTATCCGGCGTAACCGTGAAAAGGGTGTTGCCTTTGACTTTAAGAATGTCGCTGACTCGCATGTTCTGTCTCCGTGATACCCGCTAAGCTGATATTGCCTGAATGACTTTCGATCCTAGCGGAAAGGTCCATAAAAGGAAAGCGGCCCGCCCACCAAGGCGCCGCGGGCGTTTGCAGGGTCAGCCCGGCGCCGTTCGGCGCACAAACATAGGCCAACCCGCGGGAAAACCGCGCTTGAAGCGATCCATGCCGGTGATAGGATGGCCGCCACTTTCACCTTTCGCGAGGCCGTCCGTGGCCCCGCCGCCCAGGATGTCCGCCAACCGTTTCGATACGCTTGCGCTGCACGCCGGCGCCGCGCCCGACCCGACCACCGGCGCGCGCGCCACGCCTATTTACCAGACTACCTCGTTTTCGTTCCACGACTCGGACCACGCCGCGGCGCTCTTCAATATGGAACGCGCCGGCCACGTCTATTCGCGCATCTCGAATCCGACCGTGGCCGTGTTCGAGGAACGCGTTGCCGCGCTGGAAAACGGCGCGGGCGCGATCGGTACAGCCAGCGGCCAGGCCGCGCTCCATCTGGCGATCGCCACGTTGATGGGCGCCGGCGCCCATATCGTCGCCTCCAGCGCGCTGTACGGCGGCTCACATAACCTGCTGCACTACACGCTGCGGCGCTTCGGCATCGAGACGACCTTCGTCAAACCGGGCGACCTCGACGCGTGGCGCGCCGCGCTGCGCCCGAACACGCGCCTGCTGTTCGGCGAGACACTCGGCAACCCCGGCCTCGACGTGCTCGATATCGCCGCGGTGGCGCAACTCGCGCACGAACACCGCGTGCCGCTGCTGGTCGATTCGACCTTCACCACACCCTACCTGCTCAAGCCGTTCGAGCATGGCGCCGACTTCGTCTATCACTCGGCAACCAAATTCCTCGGCGGCCACGGCACCACGATCGGTGGCGTACTCGTGGACGGCGGCACGTTCGACTTCGACGCGTCCGGCCGCTTCCCCGAATTTACCGAGCCGTACGAGGGCTTTCACGGCATGGTGTTCGCCGAAGAAAGCACGGTCGCGCCGTTCCTCCTGCGCGCGCGCCGGGAGGGCTTGCGTGACTTCGGCGCGTGCCTGCATCCCCAGGCTGCCTGGCAACTACTGCAAGGCATCGAAACACTGCCGCTACGGATGGAACGGCACGTCGCGAATACGCGCAAGGTGGTCGAATTTCTGTGCGCACACCCTGCCGTCGAAGCCGTCGCCTATCCGGAACTACCGTCGCATCCGGACCACGCGCTCGCGAAGCGTCTGCTGCCACGCGGCGCGGGCGCGGTGTTCAGCTTCAATCTGCGCGGCGACCGCGCCGCCGGGCGCAGCTTCATTGAAGCGCTTTCGCTGTTCTCCCATCTCGCGAACGTCGGCGACGCGCGCTCGCTGGTCATCCATCCCGCATCGACGACGCACTTCCGCATGGACGCCGCCGCGCTCGCCGCCGCAGGCATCGCCGAAGGCACGATCCGCCTGTCTATCGGCCTTGAAGACCCCGACGATCTGATCGACGACCTCAAGCGGGCGCTAAAAGCAGCGCAGAAAGCGAGCGGGGCGCCTGGGAGTGGGCCAGCCGGTCCGTCCGGCGCGGCGAAAAATAGCGCATCCGGCTCATCCGCCGCTCCGGCCCAAGGCAACCCAGGCCGACCGTCCGCCGACGCCACCAAACCCCGCCCGGAGTCCGCATGATCCTCACCGTTCAAGGCAAGCCCGCCTACGCGTACACCGGCGGCAAACCATTCGACCCCAGCCTGCCGACCGCCGTCTTCATCCACGGCGCCGAACATGACCATAGCGTGTGGGCATTGCAAACACGTTACTTCGCGCATCATGGCTTCAGCGTACTGGCGGTCGACCTGCCCGGACACTGCCGCAGCGCCGGCCCGGCGCTCACCACCGTGGCAGCAATGGCCGACTGGCTGGCCGCTCTTCTTGACGCCGCCGGCGTGCAGCGCGCATTCGCGGCCGGCCACAGCATGGGCTCGCTGATTGCACTCGACTTCGCCGGCCGCTATCCGGAGCGCGTAACGCACCTGGCGCTGCTCGCCACCGCCGCGCCGATGGCCGTCTCCGACGCCTTGCTCGACGCCGCCCTGCATCGCGAGCCCGATGCAATCGGCATGGTCAATCAATGGTCGCACTCGACGCTCGCCGCCAAGCCGTCGTGCCCCGGCCCGGGCTTCTGGCTGCACGGCATGAACCAGCGGCTGATGGAGCGTGTCTCGGCGCACGGCGAGCCGCACCTGTTCCACACCGACTTCACCGCCTGCAATAGCTACGCGGATGGCCTCGCACGCGCGGCTCAGGTGCGTTGCCCGACGCGATTGATCGTGGGTCGGCGCGATGCGATGACGCCGCCACGCGCGGCCAAAGCGCTCGCCGACGCGCTCTCTCAAGCCGGCGTGCCGGTCGACACTGTTGTGCTCGAAGCCGGGCATGCCCTGATGACCGAGCAGCCCGATGCCACGCTCGACGCGCTGTTCAGCTTCGCCACGAAAGCCGCCGGCGCCGTTCCACACCGCGTTCGATAGTCGCTGCGAGTGGTCACGATAGCCGCACCGGCACAGGGCCGCCATCGGCCGAATGGCCAGGTTGCACGCATGGCCCGATAGCCGCACAATGGGTCAAGCCTGTCCTGTTTTGAGCGCGTTCCGGGCATGTCGGCGCGCGCCGAAGCAACCTGGGAGCGACGGGCACGGAATCGAGTAGCGTCGACATTCGGAGGCCGTGATGGCTCAAACCGCGCACACCGATCACTTCGCGAGTTTCGCGGAGTTCTACCCGTATTACCTGAGCGAGCATCGCAACACGGTATCGCGGCGGCTGCATTTCGTGGGTTCGCTCGGTGTGATCGGCTGCCTCGCCATGGCGCTCGCCACCGGTGACTGGCTATGGCTGCCAGCTGCCGTAATCTGTGGATATGGCTTTGCCTGGGTCGGGCATTTCTTCTTCGAAAAGAACCGGCCGGCTACCTTTCGGCATCCGCTCTATAGCCTGATGGGCGACTGGGTGATGTTCAAGGACATCTGCGTCGGGAAGATTTCGCTGTAGTTTCGCTGCCGCTTCAGGCGGCCTGCTCATGCAGCCTGATGCGGCATGGAAGAAGTGCCCTGCTCGCTTTCCTGCGCGCGCGCCGCCCGCGCGGCAGCACGCGCCGCCAGCAGCACAGCGAGCGTTACCTTCAGCTTGTCGTTTTCCAGCGCCGCCAGGAGCGTTTGGCCATCCACCCGCGTAGAGTTCAGTTCAAGCTGATATTCGAGTTCCGCGCGATCGATCACAAACAGATCGAACAGGCGCTCGACTGTGATCTGCGCCGGATTCGCCAGCAGCAAGAAGTGCGGACGCGCGCCGTCCTCCTGCAAGCGCGCAATCCACTCGATCTCCTCAAGTTTTTGCAGCAGCTTGACCGTGGTATCCATCTCACGGCGAAGCATGCGCGAGAGCTCCTGCACCGTGTAGCCGCGCTTGCCGGCCTCCCGTGCTTCCGAAAGCCGCGCGAGGAGTTCAAGCGAATCGAACAGATCGCTTCCCTCGAAAATCGGCCGGTGAAACTGCCCGATGCGGATCGCCGGCAGCGCCGACGCGATCATTGCGCCGGCCAGCGCGATGAACCAGCATAGGTACATCCACAGCAGGAATAGCGGTACGGCGGCAAATGCGCCGTACACCGCGGTATAAGTGGGAATCCGGCGCACGTAATAGCCAAAACCGCGCTTGGAGAGTTCGAACGCGATCGCGGCAGTAATCCCGCCGATCACCGCGTCACGCCATTCCACCCGGCAGTTCGGCAAAAACACGTAAAGCATCGTGAAGGCGAGTGCTGTCAATGGCAGCGAGGCGCCGGTCAGCGCCCAGTCGATCACCGGCGGAATATGCTGGGCCGCCGTGAACGCCATGGAGCGCGTGAACAGGTAGGAAGAAATCGACAGGCTCACGCCGATCAGAATCGGGCCGAGCGTGATGATCGCCCAGTAGACCAGAATGCGCTGCGCGATCGGCCGTGCCTTGCGCACCCGCCAGATCACGTTGAAAGCGGATTCCACGGTCATCATCGTCATGACGGCGGTGACGAACAGAAAAATCATGCCGATGGTCGTGAGGCCCTTGGCCTTCGACGCGAACTGATTCAGATAATCGAAAATCTGACTGTTGAGCTGCGCAGGCATCAGATGGTCGGCGAGGAAAATCTGCAGCGACATCTGAAACGAGCTGAAAATCGGAAACGCGGTGAACAGCGCGAACGCGACCGTGGCGAGCGGCACCAGCGAAAGCATGGTGGTGAACGTGAGGCTGCCGGCCACCTGTGGAATGCGGTCTTCGCTACTGCGCTTCGCGGCAAACTGCGCGAGCCGTTTGAGCGTATCGAGATCGAAACGCACCCTGGACAACAAACCCACCTCCTTGCATCAAAAACGGTGTTTCAGGACAGTGCGCGAGGCCTGGCCGAATGGCTATGGATGGCCTGTGCAGCGGACCCAGCCCCTATAATACCCGTTCACCGATGAGGCCTATGAAAGACATTCTCGTGCTCTATTACAGCCGTCATGGCGCTACGCGCGAGCTTGCGCTGGCGATCGCGCACGGCGTCGACAGCGTCCCCGGCATGCAGGCGCGCGTGCGCACCGTGCCGGCGGTTTCCACCGTCTGCGAAGCGACCCAGCCGGATATTCCCGCGGAAGGGCCGCCCTATGTCGAACTGCGCGACCTCGAGGAATGTGCCGGTCTCGCACTCGGTTCGCCTACCCGCTTCGGCAATATGGCCGCGTCGCTGAAATATTTTCTCGACGGCACCACGCCGCAGTGGCTTTCGGGTGCGCTGTCCGGCAAACCGGCCTGCGTGTTCACGTCCACCGGCAGTTTGCACGGGGGCCAGGAATCCACGCTGCTATCCATGATGCTGCCGCTTCTACACCACGGCATGCTGATCCTCGGCATTCCGTACACCGAGAGTGCGCTCTCCACCACGCAAACCGGCGGCACGCCCTACGGCGCGTCGCATTTCGCACGCGCGGGCACGGCCGAACAGGGCATCTCCGCCGACGAAAAGACGCTTGCAATAGCCCTCGGCGCACGCGTTGCCCGCACGGCGGCGTCCATGAGTGAACGGCCGTGAACGAGCCGAATGCCCCGCAGGCCGCGAACGACGCGAATTCTGCGCCGCCCGTGAGCGAGCGCAACCCGCAGCATGCCGGCTCGTTCCCGGCGGATTCCGCAACGAACGCCCCTAAGCGCGCAACCGTCATGCCCGTGCCGAAAAATCGCGCCGCCGCTTTCGGCGCAACGGCGGCCCTGCTCGCGTTGATCGTTTTGTCCGTTGCGTGGGAATGGTGGCTCGCGCCGCTGCGCCCGGGCGGCTCGGCGCTAGTGCTCAAAGCCGTGCCGCTGCTGCTCGCCCTGCCCGGCGTGTGGCGGCACCGGCTTTACACGCTGCAATGGGCGTCGATGTTGATCCTGCTGTATTTTGCCGAGGGCATCGTCCGCGGCTGGAGCGACCGCGGTCTGAGCGCGCGCCTCGGCTGGCTCGAAACCGCCCTAACCGTGGTTTTTTTCGTCTGCACGCTGGCATATGTCGCACCGTTCAAGCGCGCCGCCAAACGGGCAGCAAAAGAGAACGCAAAGCAGAACGCCGAGCATGTCGAGGGACGCGCACGATGAAAATAGCGTTTTCCGCGTAACCTATCCGCCGACCATTCAGACCGACCAAACATGACCCAAGCCGCTTTCCTCACTGCTTGCCGCGAAGCCATCGGCGCCGCCCAGGTGCTGACCGACCCGCATGACACCGCCCCCTACCTCACCGACTGGCGCCGCCGCTACACCGGCGCGGCCTGCGCGGTGCTCTGCCCGGCCACGCCTGGCGAAGTCGCGTCGCTCGTCAAGCTCGCCGTCGAACATAGCATCGCGCTGGTGCCGCAAGGCGGCAACACCGGTCTGGCCGGCGGCGCCACGCCGGACGAAAGCGGCGCGCAGGCGATCATCAGTCTGCGGCGTCTGAATCGCGTGCGCGACATCGATCCGCACAACAATACGGTCACGGTCGAAGCCGGCGTCATCCTCGCCGAAGTACAGAAGCACGCCGAGGAAGCCGGCCGCCTGTTTCCGCTGAGCCTCGCCGCCGAAGGCAGCTGCACGATCGGCGGCAATCTCGCCACCAACGCGGGCGGCACCGGCGTACTGCGCTACGGCAACACGCGCGAGCTGTGCCTGGGCCTCGAAGTAGTCACGCCGCAAGGTGAACTGTGGGACGGCCTGCGCGGACTGCGCAAGGACAATACTGGCTACGACCTGCGCGATCTGTTCATAGGCGCGGAAGGCACGCTTGGCATCATCACCGCCGCCGTGCTCAAGCTGCATCCACAACCGGCCGCGCGCGTCACGGCGCTCGCCGCGCTCGCATCGCCGCATGCGGCACTCGATTTCCTGTCGCTCACGCAGCGCGTCGCCGGACCGCTTCTGACCGGCTTCGAATTGATGTCCGATTTCTGTCTGCGGCTAGTGGGCCGGCATTTCGAGCAGATGCGCTATCCGTTCGCCGAATCGCACGCGCAAGTCGTGCTATTGGAACTGTCAGATAGCGAGAGTGAGGAGCATGCGCGCGGACTGTTTGAACGCCTGATGGAAACCGCGCTCGACGAAGGTCTGGTCGAAGACGCGGTAGTTGCGGAAAATCTCACACAGTCACGGGCATTCTGGAATCTGCGCGAACACATCCCCCTCGCGCAGGCTGAGGAAGGCCTGAACATCAAGCACGATATCGCTGTGCCGATTTCGCGCATCGGCCACTTCATCGAGGAAACCGACGCGGCGATCGCGCAGGCCGTGCCGGGTGTGCGCATGGTCACGTTCGGCCATCTCGGCGACGGCAACCTGCACTACAACGTGCAGGCGCCCGAGGGCGACGACGCGAAGGCATTCCTCGACATCTGGCAAAGCCCGATCAACCAGATCGTCTACGACAGCGTGCACCGGCATCGTGGCAGCATTAGCGCGGAACACGGCCTCGGCCAGTTGAAGATCGACGAGGCGATGCATTACAAGCAGGACGTCGAGGTGCAGTTGATGCGCGCCGTCAAACGCGCGCTCGACCCGTTGAACCTGATGAATCCGGGCAAGGTGCTACGCTAAGGTTTGAAGCCCTCGCCGTTGGGTGCGAGGCTCATTGCAGGAGTCGTCGTCGTGAAGATTCGCGTGCTGTCCGATCTGCATCTGGAGAACGACGAGCCCGAGTTGATCCCGCATGCGCACGCGGATCTGATCGTGCTGGCCGGCGACATCCACAATCACGCAGCCGGCCCGCGCTGGGCCGCGCAGACTTTCGACGGCGCCGTGCCGGTGGTCTATGTGCCCGGCAATCACGAGTACTACGACGGCGAATTCGGCGCGCTCGAAACAGCCCTCTACGACGCAGCCGCGCAAGTCGACAACGTGCACGTGCTGAACAATGCCACGCTGGTCGACCCGCAAGGCCGCTGGCGCGTACTCGGCACCACGTTGTGGACCGACTTCGCGTTATACGGCGCGGATCCTGACTCGCTCGCCGAATCCATCGAGGCATCGCGCCGGGTGATGCTCGACTTCCGCGGCCTGATCCAGATGAATTGGCCACACGACACCCGGGACTCGCCACGCGACTTCACCCCTGACGATTCCTTCGCGCTCCACCGCCAGGCGCGTGCCTGGCTCGAAAGCGAGCTGGCCAGCCCGTTCGACGGCAAGACGATCGTCGTCACGCATCACGCGCCGCATCGGATGAGTCTGGCCGAGCGCTACGCGGAGGACCGCGTGTCGGCCGGGTTCGTCAATCATTTGCCGGAACTGGTGCGCTCGCCCGTCGCACTGTGGATTCACGGACATACGCATACGCCATTCGATTACACCGTGAACGGCACGCGCGTGGTCTGCAATCCACGCGGCTATCTCGACCGGCGCACCGGTCAGCCGGAGAATCCACAGTTCACGTGGGATAAGGTCGTAGAGATATAGCGTCGGCTTGGGGCCGATCTGGGTAGCGCGGCCAGGCGGCAAGCACTACGCTGTTGCTGTCGTCGGGTTCGTGTCTTGCCGGCGTGTGGACGCGTGGGCGTGCTGGCGTGCTGGCGTGCTGGCGTGCTGGCGTGCTGGCGTGCTGGCACATCAGCATCGCGTCAAATCGCCCGGATAGCTCGAATCGGTGAAACCCGCCAGGCCGGTCATCTCCGGAGGTCACTCATGTGTGGTCGAATCAGCCAGTACCGCGATCCGCATCTGTACGCGCAACAGCTTGGCCTCGCCGATCCGCTCATGCTGTTCGACGCCGCCGACCGCCGCCCCGGCTACAACCTCGCGCCGGGCACTCACCCGCTGGCGATCTATCCGGACCAAACGCTGCACGCCATCCACTGGGGTTATTGCCCAGCGTGGGCGCGCGAGCAGCATCTGCCGCAGACGATCAACGCGCGAGCCGAAACCGCACCGCATACGCCCTACTTCAAAGACCTATGGAAAACTGGACGGGTACTGGTGCCGGCAGACGGCTGGTTCGAATGGCGCATGGAAGCAGCGCCCGGAACATCAAACGGGGATAGTGCGGCGGAAGCCAACGCAGCGGTCCGCCAGCCTTACTTCGTGCATCTGAAAAGCGACGTACCAATGTACCTCGCGGCCCTGTCGAGCGTACGCGGCACGGAACCGCAGACGGAGGGCATGGGATTGGTAATCGTGACGGCCACCGCCGACGCGGGCCTGATCGATGTGCACGGCCAGCGCCCACTGGTATTAGCGCCGGAGGCGGCACGCCGCTGGCTGGATCCGGCCCTGCAGTCCGACGAACTCGAACAGCTCGCACGCAGCGCCTGCCTACCCGCCGCGCGGTTTCGCTGGCACCGGGTGAGTCCGGACGTAGACCGCACGCTCACTGACGAGCCGGGTCTGATCGAAGCGCTGCACTGAAGCAGAAGGTGCGGCGCAACGCGGAGCGAAACTGATTGGGAACCTGACCACACCTACGCAGTAAATTCCGGTAACGCGAAAGGCGCCCCGAAAAAACGCACCGGCAAGCTCAATTGCCACGCGCCAAGGCTCAACGATCGCGCCGTTGTTCCTGCAAATCAGGGCGCTCGACCTTGATCGGCACCAGTTGCGGCTGCTGGTCACGCAGACGGCGCAGCAGATCGCGCGATGCGGCGATTCCGATCAGTCCCAACATGACGGCCACGCCGATCATCAGATGCGTATCCATGAATTCCTCGTCCTTCGGTTGTTGCGGTTGTTGCGATTTGCCGAACGGCGGCTAACTAAGCGCGCCCGGCTTAAGCGCCCCCCGCTGAATGCGGCAGCGCATGAACGACACGTTAGCAAATCGACCGCGACGCAGAAGTAAGGAAATGTTGCGACGCGGCACTTGTGTAACAGGCTGTCACGCTGAAGCGGCCTGGAACCGTCAACAATGGTCAACCGCCCACGTGGCGCTACTTCAGCCGCGAGCGAACTGGCGCAATTCTTCCTGATCGACGGCCAGCGTGCCGGGCAGTTCGTCGCGCAGGAATTCGACCCAGGTGCGGATTTTCGCGTCCAGGTACTGCCGGGACGGATACAACGCATACAGATTCATTTCCTGCGACGTGTATTCCGGCAATAGCCACACGAGCTCGCCGCTACGCAAACCGCTGATCGCCGAGTAAATCGGAATCAGTCCGACCCCCATGCCCTTGCACGCCGCGACCGCCATGGCTTCCGCGACATTCACCTGGAAGGTGGCCGGGCCGAGGGCAATCGTTTCCTCGCCGTTCGGGCCGTCAAACGTCCATTTGTCGATCGGAAACACCGGTGTGACCAATTGCAGGCAGGTGTGGTGCGCGAGGTCCGCGGGCGTTTGGGGCACGCCGTGCCGCTCCAGATAGGCCGGCGACGCACATGCGATGCTGAACGCGCTGCCCAGTCGCTGCGACACCAGCCCCGAATCCGGCAGGCCGGTTGCCAGCGTCAGCGACACGTCGAAACCTTCGTCGAGCAGATCGGGCATGCGCTGCGCGAGCGTCAGCTCGACATGGACATCCGGATAGCGCTCCTGATAGCGGCCCACGGCCGGCACAACATAGTGCTGGCCGAAGCTGGTCATGGCGTGGACCTTGAGTTTGCCGGAGGGGCGGGCGTGGGCGTCGCTGGCTTCCGCTTCAGCCTGATCCACGTACGCGAGGATCTGCTCGCAGCGCTGCAGATAGCGCTCACCTGCCTCGGTCAGCGCGATACGGCGCGTCGTGCGGTTCAACAGACGCGTGCGCAGGTGCGCTTCCAGATCGGAAACCGCGCGCGACGCGTACGCCGTGGTCGTGTTCAGGTGTTGCGCGGCACCCGTAAAGCTGCCCGCTTCGACGACCCGGACAAATACGCGCATGTTTTGAAGCGTATCCATAATTTTCCTTACTGACCCGGAGCGATTGTTACACGATTCGCAAAGGCGATTATCTCATATCGCGTAAAAATGCCTTGCATCTTTACCGGTTATTCCCCAATCAATCAAAAAATATAATGACGCACATGCTTCTATAGCCAATTTTGGAGGAAATCGTGCAGTCTCCGGTACAGAAAGGGATCGCCGCAGCCGCGGTTCTTACGATCCTATTAACAATCGCCGGCTGTGCCAGTACCGGAGGCATCGCGCCGCAAGACCGCGGAATCGAGCCCTCCTCGCTCGACGCAGGCAACGCCATCCGGGCCGCCAACGCGGACGCCCAATGGCCGGCCGCCGACTGGTGGCGCGCCTATAACGATCCGCAGCTCAATGAATGGATCGAAACCGCGCAGGCAGACAATCCGAATCTCGCTGTCGCCCAGGCGCGCGTGCGCGAAGCCGTTTCGATGGCGGGAGTCGCCCGTTCGGCGCTGTCGCCGCAAGTGAACGGCAGCCTGTCGATCCAGCGTCAGAAATGGGCCGACAACCTCTATTACGGCCCCGGCCCGCTCGCGGGCGAGCAGTCGTGGAACAACACCGGCACGCTGGGTCTGTCGTACAACCTCGATCTCTGGGGCAAGGACAAGAACGCCGCCGAGCGCGCGCTCGACGCCGCCCACGCGAGCGCGGCGGACTTCCGCGCCGCCCAGCTCGAACTGGAAGGCAACGTGGTGCGCACGTACATCGAGATGTCGATGAACTATGCGCTGCTCGATATCGCCAAATCCACGCTGCAACAACAGCAGCAGATCGTCGACCTGGCGAACCGGCGTCTGAAAGGCGGCATCGGCACGCAACTCGAAGTGAGCCAGGCCGAAACGCCAATGCCGGAATACGAACGCCAGATCGACGCGATCGAGGAAAAGATTGCGCTCGGCCGCAATCAATTGGCCGCACTGGCCGGCAAGGGGCCGGGCGCGGGCGATGCGATCCAGCGTCCGACGCTCTCGCTCGACAACGCACCCGCCGCTTTGCCAGGCGCACTGCCCGCGGACCTGATCGGCCATCGGCCCGACGTGGTCGCGGCACGCTGGACGGTGGCGGCACAAGCGCGTGGCATCGACGTCGCCAAGGCCAGCTTCTATCCGGACATCAACCTGCTGGCATCGATCGGCGGTTATGCGGCAATGGGACCGCTGTTCCAGTTCCTGAAGGACCCGTCGCATAGCTGGAGCGCGGGTCCGGCGCTGTCGCTGCCGATCCTCGACGGCGGACGTCTGCGCTCGCAGCTTGGTGCGGCATCGGCAGGGTACGACGAGGCGGTCGATCGCTATAACCAGTCGATTGTCGGCGCGCTGAAGGACATCTCCGATCAGGTGATCCGGATCCGTTCGCTCGCGACCCAGGCGCAAGACGCCGACCGTTCGGTCGCAGCGGCTCGCAAGAACTATGAATTGTCGCGCGAAGGGTATCGGCGCGGTTTGACCGACTATCTGAACGTGCTGGTCGCGCAAAGCCAGTTGCTGCGCGCGCAGGAAGGCGTCGCGAAGATTCAGGCTGAACGGCTGGGCGCGCATGCGTCGCTGGTCACGGCCTTGGGTGGTGGACTCGACGAACCGGCTAATGGTCCGCAGGCGAACGAAACGTTGCCGGCGCATGGTAAGGGTAAAGCGGCGGCGGCAGGTTCGACCGCCACGGGCAAGCCTTCGGACGCGCCGACGCAGGCCGGTTCGGCGAGTCATGCGGATAGCACCGCACCTGCTGCCGCCACGGCGCAAGCGCAAAGCCCGGCCGCCGCAGCAGCTACTGAGTAAGGACGCGGACCATGTCAGCCTCCCCCTCTCCCGCCTCGCGTCCGGCATCGTTTGCCGCGCTCTATTCGGCTGCCGCCGACTGGGCGCGCACCGACGGCCTCACGTGGGTGTATCTGTTCAAAGCGCTCGCCGCCTGTTTCCTGGCGCTCGGCATCGCGATGAAACTCGACCTGCCCCAGCCGCGCACCGCGATGACCACCGTGTTCATCGTGATGCAGCCGCAAAGCGGGATGGTGTTCGCCAAGAGCTTCTATCGGATCTGCGGGACGCTGGTCGGTCTCGTCGTCATGCTTGCGTTGATCGGTCTGTTCGCACAACAGCCGGAACTGTTCATCGCCACAACCGCAATCTGGGTCGGCATCTGCACCGCGGGCGCTGCGCGCAATCGCAACTTCAAGTCGTACGGTTTCGTGCTGGCCGGCTATACCGCGGCGCTGATCGGCATCCCCGCTTCGCAGCATCCGGACGGCGCGTTTCTGAGCGCGCTCACGCGGGTGGCTGAAGTAGTGGTCGGCATCGTCTGCGCGGGCGCCGTTAGTGGCCTCGTGTTTCCGCAATTCGCCGGCTTGCAGATGCGCGGCACCGTGCGCGCGCGTTTCTCGGCATTCGTCGAGTATGTGTCGGCCTCGTTGGCCGGCCGCAACGACCGCGCGCAGATCGAAGCGACCAATGCGAGTTTTGTCGCCGACATCGTCGGTTTCGAAGCGGCGCGCAGTGTCGCCGTATTCGAAGGCCCCGATTCGCGGATGCGTGGCGGCCGTCTGGCGCGTCTGAACAGCGAGTTCATGACCGCATCGACACGCTTTCACGCGCTGCATCAGTTGATGAACCGGCTGCGCGACGCGAACACGAGCGGCGCGACCGTCGCGATCGAAGCGCTGGAGCCGTACTTCAAGGAAATCGCCCCGTTGCTCGCGAAATCCGGCGAACCGGTGTTGAGCGCCACGGATGCCGCCCACGCCGCCGCGCAGCTCGACGCGTACAAAGCGGAGTTGCCCAAGCGGGTCCGCGCGACACGCGCCGCCCTGGAAACGCGGCCGGACGCACCGCTGCTCGACTTCGACACCGGCGCTGAACTGCTGTACCGCTTTATCGACGATCTGCACGCGTACGCAGCTACTTATGCGTCGCTTGCTGTCGACACACACGAGCGCGAGCGCTGGATCGAGCGCTACGAACCGAAGACGAACGCAATCGCCGCGGGCGTGGCCGGCTTGCGCGCGACCATCGTCATGATGGTGCTCGGCGCATTCTGGATCGCGACGGCGTGGCCGAGCGGCTCGACCTTGACGCTGGACGCCGCGGCGGTCTGCGCGCTGGCGTCGTCGTCGCCGAATCCGAAGCGCACGGCCTTCCAGATGGCGGGCGGCACGCTGGTCGCCTCGGTGATGGGCATGATCGCGGTGTACGGCGTGTATCCGCACATCGACGGCTTTCCGCTGCTGTGCGCCGCGCTCACGCCATTCCTGCTGCTCGGCGTGTTCATGACGACGCGCCCGGCACTGGCCGGCTACGGTGTCGGCTACTGCATCTTCTTCTGTTTCCTGGCCGGTCCGGACAACCTGATTCATTACGACCCGAGCGGCACCATTAACGACGCGATTGCGCTGGTGCTGTCGATGCTGGTGTGCGCGGTCGCCTTTGCCGTGCTGCTGCCGCCTTCGACGCCGTGGCTGCGCAACCGCCTGCTGGTGGACCTGCGCCGTCAGGTGGTGCTGGCAAGCCGCACGGGCATGCGCCGGGTACGTTCACGCTTCGAGAGCGGCGCACGCGATCTGATGTTCCAGATCAACGCGCTCGCGCAGAACGAACCCGAACTCAAACGCGACACGTTGCGCTGGCTCTTCTCGGTGCTCGAAGTGGGTAACGCGATGATCGACCTGCGCCGCGAAGTGGCGGCCCTGCCCCGCGACGCGCGCTATGCGCAGACGATGCCCTGGCGCGTCTCATTGCGCGCGATGCGCAACGCGGTGTCCGCGCTATTCGAACGTCCGCGCGCGGACCGCTTCGACCGCGCGCTCGCCGCCACCACCGACGCAATTGCCGCCGTTCAGCAGATGCTGGTCACCTTCACGCCACCGCGTGACGAGCGGCATCAGTTGCAACGCATTCTGAGCCAACTGCATTTCATTCGTACCGCGCTGCTCGATCCGCAATCGCCGCTTGAACCGTTGATGAGCGGACGTGCCGACGCGTCAGAAGGAGTTCGTCATGCCACGTGATA
Source organism: Paraburkholderia sediminicola (assembly GCF_046026855.1). Lineage (GTDB taxonomy): Bacteria > Pseudomonadota > Gammaproteobacteria > Burkholderiales > Burkholderiaceae > Paraburkholderia > Paraburkholderia sediminicola_A. The sequence goes on from NZ_JAQQET010000003.1 coordinate 287,432, forward strand.
TCGCCGTTTTCGACGCTTACGTGCCGGCCATCGTGCTGCTGTTTATCGCGGGCGCCGCGCTTACCTGGGTGTTGGACCGCGTGATTGCCTATACGGGCCTGTATCGCGTGGTGTGGCATCCATCCTTGTTCCGGGCCAGCTTGCTCGTGTGTGTGTGCGGCGTGCTGGGTCTCGCCGTTTATCGTTGATCAGAGTCGAAACATGACCATCCGAAATATTGTTGGCTTCGTCGCGACAGCCATTATTTTTATCATCGCGATTTTGATTGGGCGCGTGTTGTGGGTTCATTACATGGATGAACCGTGGACACGTGACGGACGCGTGCGCGCTGAAATCGTGAATGTGGCGCCGGATGTTTCAGGCGCGGTTGTCGATTTGCCTGTTAAAGATAATCAACTGGTGAAGAAGGGGGATCTGTTGATGCAGATCGATCCTTCGCACTATCAGATTGCTGTTGAGCAGGCGCAAGCTGCGGTTGCTGCGCGTAAGGCCGAGTTGCAGATGAAGCGCGATGATGCGCAACGGCGTGCGGATATGGATGCTTTGGTTGTGTCCAAGGAGAGCCGTGAGAATGCGACTCACACTGCGTCGGCCGCCGAGGCTTCTTATCAGCAGGCTTTGGCTGCGCTTGATGCTGCCAAATTGAATCTTGAGCGGACTCGGGTGGTGTCGCCGGTTGATGGCTATATCACCAACCTGAACGTGTTTCGTGGGGATTATGCGACGGCTGGATCTGCCAAGCTGGCCATTGTCGATAGTCACTCGTTCTGGGTTTATGGGTATTTTGAAGAGACCAAGCTGCCTCATGTTCGTATCGGCGATAAGGCTGAAGTTCGGTTGATGAGCGGGGGCACGCTTCAAGGGCATGTCGAGAGCATCTCTCGTGGGATCTATGATCGGGATAATCCCGAAAGCCGTGAGCTACTGGCCGATGTGAATCCGACTTTTAATTGGGTTCGGTTGGCGCAGCGCGTGCCCGTGCGGGTGAGGATTGATTCTGTGCCCGACGGCGTTGTGTTGGCTGCTGGGATTACTTGTACTGTTGTTGTTAAGCCTAGCTAAGGTGTTTGCCTTCGCGGCGCTTTTGGGCTTTGTTTTTATGGTGTTGGCCTTTCCTTGATTTGTTAGTGGTCTATTCGTGTCGCCCCTGTGCGGGGCGGCACTTACTTCTCTTTGCCGGCCGCAAAGAGAAGTAAGCAAGAGAAAGCGGCTCACACCGCTAATTCTTAAGCGGGTTCCCCGGCTTGGAGGGCGTAGTGGCTCCGTGGAATCCGAGGCCCCGCAACTTCCACCCGGAGTGACTAAGGGCTCATCAGCTCCCACTCCGCACTGCGTGCGTTGCGGACGGGTCTGCCAGGGAAACCAAGGGCTCCGTTTGCGGGCAGTGGGGGCCATCGGCTTCGCCTCGGCGGCATCGCACGCGCCGAGGTGGTACTTCAGTCGCGGGCTTCATTCCCAAGGCTTCGGGCACCGTGTTCCCCCGTTTTATAGCCTGAACTTTCCGACCATCTGCTTCAGGCCGCGGGCCTGGTCGTCCAATGAGCGGGCCGCCGCTGTTGCCTGCTCCACCAATGCGGCGTTCTGCTGTGTGCCCGAGTCCATCTGCGTCACCGCGAGATTGATCTCTTCAATCCCCGCGCTTTGCTCGGACGATGCCGCCGAAATCTCGCCCATGATGTCAGTCACGCGCTTCACAGCCTTGACTACTTCATCCATGGTCTGGCCAGCATTTTGTGCGAGTGTCGACCCGTTGCTTACTCGCTCCACCGACGCACTGATCAAGCCCTTGATCTCCTTGGCAGCCGCTGCGCTGCGCTGCGCGAGATTGCGTACTTCGGCTGCGACCACCGAAAATCCGCGACCCTCTTCGCCGGCTCGAGCGGCTTCCACCGCCGCGTTCAAGGCCAGAATGTTGGTCTGGAATGCAATCCCCTCGATCACACCGATGATGTCGCCGATGCTTCGCGCACTGTCGTTGATCTCGTTCATCGTCGCGACCACGCGGCTCACCACGTCGCCACCCTTCTCGGCAATCTCCGAGGCGTTGTTGGCCAGCGTGCTCGCCTGCTTCGCGTTGTCGGCGTTCTGCCTCACCGTGGAGGTCAGTTGCTCCATGCTGCTCGCGGTCCGCTCGAGCGCCATCGCCTGCTGCTCGGTGCGCTGCGACAGGTCGAGATTGCCCATCGAAATTTCGCCCGACGCCGTGGCAATCGCGTCCGCACTGGATGCGATGTCGGAAACCGTCGTCGCGAGGCCGCTTTGCATGTCGTGCAGCGCGTACAGCATGCTCGACTTGTCCTTGCGGCCCAACGCGATCTGATTCGACAGGTCGCCCGCCGCGATCCGGCTGGCAATTTCCTTCGCGTACGCCGGCTCGCCGCCAAGCTGGCCGGCAAGGCGCCGCACCACCCACTCGCTAATGCCGAACGCCAGCGCGATCAATGCGATCGTCATCACCGCGATCATCACGAACGACGAATGGAAGATAAAACCCGACGCCTCGATGGTCGCCTTGGCAGCCGTGCCGCGCTGCGCGACGAGTCCGTCGACGAGTTTCTCGAGCTTGCCGGTCTCGACCAGCAGCGAGACGTCCTGCATGCCGACCTGCCAGTTCATCTGCGAAAGATCGAGCGGCTGCGCTTTCACAAGCTTCACGAAGTCACGCAAATGGCCGCTCCACACCGTGACGGCTGCGGCAAATTTCTTCTGCTGGTCGACAGACTTCGCGTCGGATGTGTCGACGTACTGTTGCAGCGTGCCGAGTTCCGTGCCGAGACCGCTCAGACCCTTGTCGATGTCGGCGCCGAGATCGTCGCGCTCCTTGGCGGTGGTCGCGGTCAACAGCATCTTTTGCGCGCGGCTTGCGCGCAGCATGTGGCCACGCGCCTCTTCGGCAGCGCGGCTCGCCACGTGGCCCTGGTCGTAGATCGATTGCGCGGAGGCGTTCAGGCGGCTGATCTGGGTCAGCGAAAAAACACCGATCGCCAGCGTGCCAATCAACAACACGGCAAACGCAAGCCGCAGCGTGGCCTTCACCGACCAGCCCTTGAGCCGCACAGCACGCGAGCGGCTGCCCTGCCCATGCGATGGCGACGGCTCGCCCGCCGCTTCCCCTTCCGGTACGAACCCCGCGCCCGTCTGGCCGCCCAGCGAAACTGCTTTCATATTCCTCGTCCCCACGTAATCGAACTGCCGGAAAGGTCGGTTCCGGCATTGATGCTTATCTCTCCGGGTCTACGGCATAAACGTCTGCGATCTTTAACGCCGCTCACGTGATGCCAACTCCAACTACTATGCCCGGTCCTCGGCGCGTCGCTTTGTAAGCTCCGCGCCCGCGACCGTTTTATACATGGCCAAAAATCCCCAAACCGCATTTATCAGACGGCTTGCCAGCCATGCTTGGTCATGGCAGCACAGCCGCCGCAAGCACCGTCACGGTGCACCCGGCTCGCCGTTTCAATGCACCCATGGCGCCCAGACGAGACATAAGTGTCCGATTCGCGACAAAACTTGTCCTTACAATTCGTGGAAGCCACATTAAACTTCGACAAATACCTGACAACGCCGGATACCGCGTCGAAATGCCGCAGCAGTCGAACAGGCAAGCGGCTCCAAAGAACGACGACGCGCCGGCAGCCTGAAATCATTACCTTTCACTCTCCTCTCTCTCATCTAGCGTATGGAAACGAGCCTCGATAAAAGCGCCCTCGCCGGTGCCTCAGCCTCTCCCACCAGTCCTGCCAACCCCGCTGCCCCGTCGCAGCCGGCCGCGAAAGTCCAGCGCACGGTTTACTCTGTGCTCGGTGCGATCAGCTTTTCGCACCTGCTCAACGACATGATCCAGTCGTTGATTCTGGCTATTTACCCGATGCTGAAGGACAACTTTTCACTGTCGTTCGGGCAGATCGGCCTGATTACGCTGACCTACCAGATCACCGCATCGCTGCTGCAGCCGCTTGTCGGCAGCTATACCGACAAGCATCCCAAGCCGTATTCGCTGCCCGTCGGTATGGGCTTTACCCTCGCCGGCCTGCTGCTGATGTCGGTCGCACCGAGTTTCGGCGTGCTGCTGGTAGCGGCGGCGCTGGTCGGTTGCGGCTCGTCGGTGTTTCATCCGGAATCGTCGCGGGTGGCGCGCATGGCGTCGGGCGGCCGTCACGGTCTGGCGCAGTCGCTGTTCCAGGTGGGCGGCAATGCGGGTTCGTCGCTCGGGCCGCTGCTCGCCGCGTTGATCGTGATTCCGCACGGCCAGCGCAGCATCGCGTGGTTCTCGGTGGCGGCACTGGTTGCGATCGTCGTGCTTACGCAAATCGGTCGCTGGTACAAGGCTCATCCGTCGGTCAAGAAGACGCGCAGCCAAGCCGGCCACGCGACGCTGTCGCGCAACAAGGTCATGTTCGCGATGAGCGTGCTGATGCTGCTGGTGTTCTCGAAATACTTCTACCTCGCCAGCATCAACAGCTACTTCACGTTCTATCTGATCGACAAGTTCCATCTGCCGGTGCAGGCCGCGCAGATCCACCTGTTCGTGTTCCTCGCTGCTGTCGCGGCGGGTACGGTGATTGGTGGTCCGATCGGCGACAGGATCGGCCGCAAGTATGTGATCTGGGTGTCGATCCTCGGCGTCGCGCCATTCACGCTGCTGCTGCCGTACGCGAACCTGTTCTGGACCAGCGTGCTGACAGTGATTATCGGTATCGTGCTGGCATCGGCGTTCTCGGCGATCCTCGTCTATGCGCAAGAGCTGATCCCCGGCAAAGTGGGGATGGTCGCAGGGTTGTTCTTCGGTTTCGCGTTCGGGATGGGCGGGATCGGCGCGGCCGTGCTCGGGCAGTTGGCCGACGCCACCAGCATCACTTATGTGTATAAGGTGTGCTCGTTCCTGCCGCTGATCGGCGTGCTGACGGTGTTTCTGCCGAATGTCGAAGGTAAGCGCGCGAAAGCGTGATGCGTTCGCCAGAAGTTGCATGACGAAAAGGCGCTGCGGCGCCTTTTTTCTTTGACGGCGCTCATGGTGAACCCGCGTTGTCCGCACAGCCACGCGTGCTCTATGCTTGTGCGGACGTACGCACTGCTCTCGCGCCGTGCCCAACAGCCGTACGACTCGCCATCCGTTCACTCACGCAGCAGAAGGATCGCCGCCGATGACCAGCTACCGCGACTTCCACCGCCGTTCGATCGAGCAACCCGAGGAATTCTGGCGTGAACAGGCGCAGCGGATTCATTGGCAAACGCCGTTCGATACGGTGCTCGATCGCTCGAATCCGCCGTTCGCGCGCTGGTTCGTCGGCGGCCGCACGAACCTGTGCCATAACGCGGTGGACCGTCATATGGTCGAGCGCCCACAGCAGAACGCGCTGGTCTATGTGTCGACGGAAACCGGTATCGAGCGGCGTTACACCTACGCCGAGCTCTACGCGGAAATCAACCGCATGGCTGCGGTAATGCGCTCGCTGGGCGTAAAGCGCGGCGACGTCGTGCTGATCTACATGCCGATGATCCCCGAAGCGCTGTTCGCCATGCTCGCGTGCGCGCGGCTCGGCGCGATTCACTCGGTGGTGTTCGGCGGCTTCGCGGCCCTCAATCTGGCAGCTCGCATCGACGATGCGAAGCCTGTGCTGATCGTGACCGCCGACGCGGGCGCACGCGGCGGCAAAGTGATCGACTACACGCCGCTGATGGACGAAGCGCTCGCGCGCGCAACCCACAAGACGCCGCACGTGCTGCTGATCGACCGCCAGCTCGCGCCCGAGCGCCTGAACGCGAGCTACCTCGTCGCCTACGAGCCGTTGCGCGAGCAGTTTTTCGATGCGCATGTGCCATGCGAATGGCTCGAATCGAACGAGCCGTCTTATGTGCTTTACACGTCGGGCACGACCGGCAAACCGAAGGGCGTGCAGCGCGACGTCGGCGGCTATGCGGTGGCGCTGGCGGCATCGATGGAACACATCTTTCAGGGCAAGCCCGGCGACACGATGTTCACCGCGTCGGACGTGGGCTGGGTGGTCGGCCACAGCTACATCGTCTATGCGCCGCTGATCGCGGGGCTCACTACCGTGATGTACGAAGGCACACCGATTCGTCCGGACGGCGGCATCTGGTGGCGCCTCGTCGAACAGCACAAGATCAATCTGATGTTCACCGCGCCGACTGCGTTGCGCGTGCTGAAAAAGCAGGACCCGGCGCTGCTGAAGAAATCCGATCTATCGAGCCTGCGCACGCTGTTCCTCGCCGGCGAGCCGCTCGACGAACCGACCGCCGCGTGGATCTCCGACGCGCTCGGCAAGCCCATCATCGACAACTACTGGCAGACCGAAACCGGTTGGCCGATGCTGGCGATTCCGCGCGGCGTCGAAGCCCTGCCCACCAAGCTCGGCTCGCCGGGTGTGCCGTCGGCCGGCTTCAACCTGACCTTGCGTAACGAACTGACCGGCGAGCCCTGCCCGCCTGGCGAAAAAGGCGTGCTCACGCTGGGATATCCGCTGCCGCCGGGATGCATGTCGACGGTATGGGGCGACGACAAACGCTTTGTCAGCACATATTGGTCGAGCATTCCGAACCAGCAGGCCTACTCGACGTTCGACTGGGGCATTCAGGACAAAGACGGTTACGTGACGATCCTCGGCCGCACCGACGACGTGATCAACGTCGCCGGTCACCGGCTCGGCACGCGCGAGATCGAGGAAGCATTGTCGAGCCACGCAGCGGTCGCGGAAGTGGCGGTGGTCGGCGTGGCGGATGCGCTGAAGGGTCAGGCGGCCATGGCCTTTGTCGTGCTGCGCGACGCGCAAGCCTTTGCGGACGACAAATCGCGGGCAAAGCTGGAAGCCGATCTCACGGCCACGGTCGACCGCCAGCTTGGCGCCATTGCGCGGCCAGCACGAGTGGTCGTGGTATCGATGCTGCCGAAGACGCGCTCGGGCAAGCTGTTGCGCCGCGCGATTGCGGCGCTAGCCGAGGGACGCGAACCGGGCGACCTGCCAACTATCGAAGATCCGGCGGCTTTGCAGCAGGTACGCGAGGCGCTGGGGGATTCAACGAAGCACTAGCCAGCGCCCAGGCCGATCGTGCCGTGCACGAGCGAAGCGCTTGTGCGCCGCTCGTTCGGGTGACTGCCGGGTGACTGCCGGGTTGCTGCTATTGGCCCGGCTGATCAACACGCTGCGTGCCAAAGCGGTGAGCAGATTACGCGCGACGCGCTTCCAGAAACCGCGTCAGAATCGCATTCGAATATGTCCCGGCGATCTCCGTGAGAAACGACACGAACGATTGCGGCGCGTGATCGTCGGCGGTGTCGGAGATGGTGCGTACCACCGCACATGGCACGCCATACTCGTAACAGACCTGCGCGATCGCCGCCCCTTCCATCTCCACCGCGAGCGCATCCGGCAGCGCATCGCGCAACGCTTTGACGCCTGTTGCACTCGCGACGAACTGATCGCCGCTGATGATCAACCCGCGATGCACGCGCGGCTCGCGCGTGCCGAAGCGCACCGCCGACGCCGTGCCCTCTTCAGCAACAAAACGCTCGCACGCGGCGGCGAGTTGATCGGCAAGCGCCGCATCGGCTGCAAAGCGCGACACGCCGAGCAACGGCACCTCGAAACGCGGAAACAACGGCGACGCGTCGAGATCGTGCTGCATGAGCACGTTGGCTACGACGATATCGCCGACCCGCACCTCGGTCCCCACGCCACCCGCAACGCCAGTAAACACGACCGCCTCGACATCGAACGCATGGATCAAGGCGCTGACGGTGGCCGCTGCGGCGACCTTGCCGACGCGCGCCAGCGTCACGACGCAGGGCGCGCCGTGCACGGTGCCCAGGTGATAATCGCGCTGACCATGCGTGATGGTGCGCACGCCGGATTCGGCGCGCATCGCGTCGATCAGATCGCCGAGTTCCTGCGGCAAGGCCGCCAGAATGCCGAGCGGACGGTGCGGGACCGACGCGCCGCTGCGGTTCAGATCGATAGCGGGCGCGTCCAAACCGGCCGCGCCCGCGTTAGCCGCAGCTGACCCTGCCGTGCCCGCGCTCATTCGACCGCCTGCAATTTGGCGACCGCAAGCGCCAGCCACTTCTCGCCGTGCCGCTTGAATTTGACCTGCGCCTTGGCATCCGTGCCACCGCCTTCAAGCGCCGTGATCGTGCCTTCCCCAAACTTGGTGTGGAACACCTGCTGGCCGACGCGAAAGCCGGTTTCAGCCGCGCGCTGTTCGTTCGCGAAGGCAGGCAACGGCGCCGGCGTCGACGACGAGGCGCCCGTGTAACCCGGCCGCGCGAACCAGTCGCGACCGTAACCGGCGTTATCCGAGCGACCACCCCAGCGCGCGCCCGCCTCGACCTTCGGCGTGAGCCACTTGAGGGTTTCCTGCGGCAGCTCGTCAAAGAAGCGCGAGCGGATGTTGTAGCGCGTCTGGCCGTGCAACATCCGGCTCTGCGCAAACGACAGATACAAACGTTCCTTGGCCCGCGTGATCGCCACGTACATCAGACGGCGCTCTTCTTCCAGACCGTCCGATTCCATCGCACTGTTTTCATGCGGGAACAGCCCTTCTTCAAGCCCGGTGATGAACACCGCCGTAAACTCGAGGCCCTTGGCCGCGTGCACCGTCATCAACTGCACGGCTTCCTGACCGGCTTGCGCCTGGTTGTCGCCCGCTTCCAGTGATGCGTGCGACAGGAAACCGGCGAGCGGCGTCATCGTGTCCGGGTTTTGCGCCGGATCGTCGATGCCGGGTGCGTCCAGCACAACGACATTCGGATCGTCGGTAGCGACGGCCAACTCAGGAGCCGTCGTTGCGCCCGGGCGCAGCGGAATCGAACGCGCCGGCGTATCCATGCCGTAGCCTTCTTCGCTGACGAAAGCAGCAGCCGCATTGACCAGTTCCTGCAAGTTCTCCAGCCGGTCCTGGCCTTCGCGTTCGTTCTGATAGAACTCCGTGAGACCGCTCGTGCGAATCACGCACTCGACCGTTTCCGGCAGGCTCATCTGCTGCGTTTCCGCGCGCATCCGGCCGATCAGGTTCGCGAAGCTGGCGAGGCTCGACCCCGCCTTACCCGCGACATACGGAATCGCAGCGGCCATCGAGCAGTTGTACAGACGTGCCGCATCAGCAAGTTGTTCGATCGAGCGCGCGCCAATACCGCGCGTCGGGAAATTGACGACGCGGACGAACGCGGTGTCGTCGTTCGGATTGTCGATCAGCCGCAGATAGGCGAGCGCGTGCTTGACTTCCTGGCGCTCGAAAAAGCGCAGGCCACCATACACGCGATACGCGATGCCCGCGTTGACCAGCGTGTGTTCGATCGTGCGCGACTGCGCGTTGCTGCGATACAGGATCGCGACTTCGCTGCGCGACGTGCCGGTGCTGATTAGCGCCTTGATTTCCTCGACGATCCAGCCGGCTTCCTGCGTATCGGTGGCGGATTCGTAGACCCGCACCGGTTCGCCGTGCCCCGCGTCGGTACGCAGATTCTTGCCCAGACGCCGCGAGTTGTTGGCGATCAGCTGATTGGCCGCGTCGAGAATATGACCGTGTGAGCGATAGTTCTGCTCCAGCTTGATCATGTGCCGGACGTTGAACTCGTGTTCGAAGTCGCGCATGTTGCCGACGTTCGCGCCGCGGAATGCGTAGATCGACTGATCGTCGTCGCCGACCGCGAAGATCGAGTTGGTCTGCCCGGCCAGCATCTTCAGCCACGCGTATTGAAGTTTATTGGTGTCCTGGAACTCGTCGACGAGGATATGCCTGAAGCGTGCCTGATAGTGGGCGCGCAGCGGCGGATTGTGCGCCAGCAATTCAAAGCAGCGCAGCAGCAGTTCCGGAAAATCGACCACGCCTTCGCGTTGACATTGCTGGTCGTAGGCTTCGTAGAGTTCGACGAATTTGCGGTTGAAATTATCCGTGGCGTCGACGTCTTTCGGCCGCAGGCCTTGCTCTTTGGAATTGTTGATGAAGTACTGGAGATTCTTCGCCGGGTACTTTTCATCGTCGATGTTAAGGCCTTTCATCAGACGCTTGATCGCGGAGAGCTGGTCTGCGGTGTCGAGGATCTGGAAAGTGGCGGGCAGGCCGGCGTCGCGATGGTGCGCGCGGAGCATGCGGTTGCACAGGCCGTGGAAAGTGCCGATCCACATGCCACGCGTGTCGATCGGCAAGAGTGCCGAAAGACGCGACATCATTTCGCGGGCGGCTTTATTGGTGAAGGTCACCGCCAGGATGGTGGCGGGCGACGCCAGACCGTGCTGGATAAGCCATGCGATGCGCGTGATGAGGACGCGGGTTTTGCCGCTGCCCGCGCCGGCAAGGATGAGCGCTGGCTCGTTGGGGAGCGTGACGGCGGCGTGTTGTTCGGGGTTTAGATTGGCTAGCAGATCGGGCATTTTTTGGGAGGACGGCGAGGGCGTCCGACATTATAGGCCCCTCCGGAGCTTGGGGTTTTTTGGGGGTTTTTGCCTGCGCGGCGCTTTTTCTGTGTGCCTACGGCGGTGGCCTTTCCTTGTTTTGTTAGTGGTCTATTAGCGTTGCCCCTGTGCGGGGCGGCACCTACTTCTCTTTGCCGGCTGCAAAGAGAAGTAGGCAAGAGAAAGCAGCTCAAACCGCTAATTCTTAAGCGGGTCCCCCGCGCAGTTACGGTAGTGGTGCATCTGGAATCTGTGTTCTCGCACATTCAGCGTGAGTGACAAGGCCGTCATTCTTCCGGCGGCGCTGCGCGCGCCGACGCGGTATTTCATCAAGCCGGCCGCCGTTTTTACGCTCAGCGGTAATTCACAAGGCTATCTGCCGCATTCGATGCCCACGGCACCTCCAAAGGCAACTCGCCGTACCCGATGCCTGCGGCACTTCAAAGGGAGGCTTGCCGTTTTCAGTGCCCCACAGCACTTCGTATGCCGCGAGCTTCGTTTGGTGCCGGTGACATTTCCAAAGTACTAGCTCGGCTAGTGCATCGCCGAGGCGAAGCCGAGGGCCCCCACGGCGCGCAACCGAAACCTCTGGTTTCCCTGGCAAACCCGTCCGCGACGCACGCAGTGCGGAGTGGGAGCCGATGACACCCTTGTCACTAACGTCTGAAGGTGCACGAACACGGATTCCACGGAGCCACTGCCACTTGCAGGCCACGGCGCCCACTTAGCATTGGCGGTTTGAGCTGCTTTCTCTTGCCTACTTCTCTTTGCAGCCGGCAAAGAGAAGTAGGTGCCGCCCCGCACAGGGGCAACGCTAATAGACCGCTAACAATGCAAGGAAAGGCCAAAGCCCTGAGAACCCTGACAACGCCGCCGCCAAAGGCAAAAAACTCAACCAAGGGCCCTCACCGGCAGCGCCGCTTATAATCGAGCATTCTTTGCATCCACCAGCAGACGGACAGAAATGAGCGAGACCCCGAGCGACCCGACCTCCACGCTTGCCAAAAGCTTCGAGCCCCACACCGTCGAAGCCCACTGGGGCCCCGAATGGGAAAAGCGCGCCTATGCGGCGCCCTCCTTCGACGAGAACAAGAAAGACTTCTCGATCCAGTTGCCGCCGCCGAACGTCACGGGCACCCTGCACATGGGCCATGCCTTCAACCAGACGATCATGGACGGCCTCGCCCGCTATCACCGCATGCTCGGCGAAAATACCCTCTGGGTGCCGGGCACGGACCACGCGGGCATCGCCACGCAGATCGTCGTCGAACGGCAACTGGACGCCCAAGGCATCTCGCGCCACGATCTCGGCCGCGAAAAGTTCACCGAACGCGTCTGGGAATGGAAGCAGGAATCCGGCTCGACCATCACGAATCAGGTGCGCCGCCTGGGCGCGTCGATCGACTGGTCGCGCGAATACTTCACGATGGACGACAAAATGTCCACCGCCGTGCGCGACGTGTTCGTACGCCTGTACGAACAGGGCCTGATCTACCGCGGCAAGCGTCTCGTGAACTGGGATCCGGTGCTGCTCACCGCCGTCTCCGACCTCGAAGTGGTCAGCGAAGAAGAAAACGGCCACCTCTGGCACATCCAGTATCCGCTCACGGACGGCTCGGGCCATCTGACGGTCGCGACCACGCGTCCGGAAACCATGCTCGGCGACACCGCCGTGATGGTCCATCCGGAAGACGAGCGCTACGCGCACCTGCTCGGTAAAACGGTCACGCTGCCGCTCTCCGGCCGCGAAGTCCCGATCATCGCCGACGACTACGTCGACCGCGAATTCGGTACCGGCGTGGTCAAGGTCACGCCCGCGCACGATTTCAACGACTATCAGGTCGGCCAGCGCCACAAACTGCCGATGATCGAAATCCTCACGCTCGACGCGAAGATCAACGAGAACGCACCGGTAAAATACCGCGGTCTGGACCGTTTCGAAGCCCGCAAGCAGGTCGTGGCCGATCTCGACGCGCTCGGTGCACTCGAATCGGTCAAGCCGCACAAGCTGATGGTGCCGCGCGGCGACCGCACGGGCGTCGTGATCGAGCCGATGCTGACGGACCAATGGTTCGTCGCCATGAGCAAGCCGGCGCCGGAAGGCACCTTCAATCCGGGCAAGTCGATCGCGGAAACGGCACTCGACGTGGTTCGCAGCGGCGAAATCAAGTTCGTGCCGGAAAACTGGTCCACCACGTATTACCAGTGGCTCGAAAACATCCAGGACTGGTGTATTTCGCGTCAACTCTGGTGGGGCCATCAGATCCCGGCGTGGTACGGCGAAAACGGTGAAATTTTCGTCGCCAAGACCGAAGAGGAAGTCCGCGCCAAGGCCACTGCGGCCGGCTACACGGGCGCCCTGAAGCGCGACGAAGACGTGCTCGACACATGGTTCTCGTCTGCGCTGGTGCCGTTCTCGTCGCTCGGCTGGCCTGCCGAGACGCCGGAGCTGAAGCATTTCATGCCTTCATCGGTGCTGGTCACCGGTTTCGACATCATCTTCTTCTGGGTCGCGCGCATGGTCATGATGACCACGCACTTCACCGGCAAGGTGCCGTTCGACACGGTCTACGTGCACGGTCTCGTGCGCGACGCCGAAGGCCAGAAGATGTCGAAGAGCAAAGGCAATACGCTCGACCCGATCGATATCGTCGACGGCATCGAACTCGACGCGCTGGTGGCCAAGCGCACCACCGGCCTGATGAATCCGAAGCAGGCTGCGTCGATCGAAAAGAAAACCCGCAAGGAATTCCCGGACGGCATTCCGGCGTTCGGCACGGACGCGCTGCGTTTCACGATGGCCTCGATGGCTACGCTCGGCCGCAACATCAACTTCGACCTGGCGCGCTGCGAAGGCTATCGCAACTTCTGCAACAAGCTGTGGAATGCCACGCGTTTCGTGCTGATGAACTGTGAAGGCCAGGATTGTGGTTTCGGCAAGCCGGAACAATGCGGTGAATGCGGCCCGGACGGCCACCTGAACTTCTCGGCGGCTGACCGCTGGATCGTCTCGCGCCTGCAGCGTGTGGAAGCGGAAATCGCCAAGGGCTTCGCCGACTATCGTTTTGACAATGTGGCCAACGCCCTATACAAGTTCGTATGGGACGAATACTGTGATTGGTATCTCGAACTCGCCAAGGTTCAGATCCAGACGGGTCAGCCGAACCAGCAACGCGCCACGCGCCGCACGCTGCTGCGCGTACTCGAGACAGTATTGCGCCTCGCGCATCCGGTGATTCCGTTCATTACCGAAGCGCTGTGGCAAAAAGTTGCACCGTTGGCGGCCCGTTACCCCGAAGGCAAAGCCGAGGGCGAAGCATCCATCATGGTGCAGCCGTACCCGGTTGCAGAGCCGTCGAAGATCGACGAAGACGCGGAGCAATGGGCGGCCGACCTGAAAGCAGTGATCGATGCGTGCCGGAATCTGCGCGGTGAGATGAATCTGTCGCCGGCGGTCAAGGTGCCGTTGCTCGCTACCGGCAACGCGGAGCGCCTCTCCACTTTCGCTCCGTACGCTCAGGCATTGGCCCGTCTGTCGGACGTGCAGATCATCGCCGACGAGGCAACGTTGGATGCGCAAGCAGATGGCGCGCCAATTGCTATCGTAGGGAATGACAAGCTCGTGCTGAAGGTGGAAATCGACGTGGCTGTCGAGCGCGAGCGTCTGTCGAAGGAGATTGCGCGGCTTGGCACTGAAGTCATCAAGTGCAATGCCAAATTGCAGAATGAAAGCTTTGTTGCAAAGGCGCCGCCGGCAGTCGTTGAGCAGGAGCAGAAAAGGCTGGCAGAATTCGAAACCACTATTGGCAAGCTGAAAGCTCAATTGGCTCGTTTGCCGGCCTGATCGATGCTCCGTGTCCGCCCCGTCGTGGGCGGGCAAGGACCAAAAGCTAAACCAGAGGATTCAGGGTAATCACATGCTAAAAGTTACAAAAGCGGTATTTCCGGTAGCAGGTCTTGGCACCCGGTTCCTCCCTGCCACGAAGGCCAGCCCGAAGGAGATGCTGCCGATCGTCGACAAGCCGCTGATTCAATACGCGGTGGAAGAAGCCATGGCGGCCGGCATCACCGAAATGATCTTCGTCACGGGCCGCAGCAAGCGCGCGATCGAGGACCATTTCGATAAGTCATACGAAATCGAGGCGGAACTCCTCGCGCGCGGCAAGGACAAGCTGCTGGAACTGGTGCGCAGCATCAAGCCGAGCCATGTCGACTGCTTCTACGTGCGTCAACCGGAAGCGCTCGGTCTGGGCCACGCGGTGATGTGCGCCGAAAAGCTGGTGGGCGACAACCCGTTCGCCGTCATCCTCGCAGACGACTTGCTGTACGGCACGCCGCCCGTGATGACGCAGATGATCGAAGTGTTCGACCACTATCACAGCTCGGTGATTGGCGTCGAAGAGATCCCCCACGCGGAGACGAAGTCGTACGGCATCGTCGACGGTAAAGAGTGGGAAGACTCGATCATCAAGATGTCGGGCATCGTCGAAAAGCCGGAGCCGAACGTCGCGCCGTCGAATCTCGGCGTGGTGGGCCGCTATGTGCTGAAGCCGCGTATCTTCGAACATCTGCGCGCACTGAAGCCGGGCGCAGGCGGTGAGTTGCAGCTGACGGACGCAATTCAATCGCTGCTGGCCGATGAACAGGTGCTGGCGTACAAGTACCACGGCACGCGTTTCGACTGCGGCAGCAAGCTGGGTTATCTGAAGGCGACGGTCGAGTTCGCTCTGCGTCACCCGGAAGTGGCAGCCGATTTCGAAGAATATTTGCGTACCCGTTCGCCGGTGCTGGAAGGCTGAGCAACTGGACTGTCGCGCAGAACCCTTTTGCGCTGTTAGCCTCTCGATAGCATCAGTCAGACGTAAAAAAGGCGCTGTGCCCCGCATTCGCGGGCACAGCGCCTTTTGTTTGCATTTCAGCGGCGCTTCATCAAAAAGGTAAAAACCTTGTCGTGCGCCGAGCTTTCGACGATTTCGTTGCCGGTTTGCTTCGCGAACGCGGCGAAATCGCGCTGCGAACCCGGATCGGTAGCCAGGACCTTGAGAATCTGACCGCTTTCCATGTCGGCGAGCGCCTTCTTGGCGCGCAAAATGGGCAGCGGGCACATCAGCCCGCGCGCATCGACTTCCTTGTGAACCTGAATTTGCATCGACGATGACCTTCGGGATGAGGCGTCGTACGCGACGCCGGACAGAGGGTCAAATTCTACAGCAGGCGTCGTTTAGCCGCCGGACGTGACGCTGTCACATCGATTATCGCAATCCGACGGCATTCTGGCGCTACAACGTGACAGCTTCTCCGCTCTGTAGCGACTGCCGCAACGCCATGCCAATCCGCGTCGCTTCGAGCGCATCGGCCAGCGTAGCGCCTGCTTGCGCATTCGATGCCGCCCCGCCCTGCACCGCTGCAACGAAGGCACGCGCCTCATGCAAAAACGCATCCTCGAACCGATCGAAGAAGCTCGGCGTGCATTCGTTGCGGATGCCCGTCGCGTCGTAGATCTCGACGCGATTCGCACGCGGATTGTGGCCAATCGCCAATGCGCCGGCTGTGCCGATCACCTCGCTGTGTGTGTCGTTACCGTGAGCCTGCGTGCGCGACGCATAGAACATCGCGAGCTTGCCGTCCTCGAATTCGCAAATCGCCACGCCGTTATCGACGTCGCCGAATTCCCGCAACCCCTCGTGCAATGCGACCGCGCCCGCCGCAAACACGCGCTTGGCGCGCGGCTTGCCGAGCAGCCAGCGCGCGACGTCGATGTCATGCACCGTGCAGTCCAGAAAGATCCCACCGGAGGTTGCCGCAAAACGCACGAAGAAGCCGTCGGTGTCGTTCTGATCGGTGGTTTGCGAGCGCACAAGGAAAGGTCTGCCGATCTTGCCGGCTGCGATCTTGTCGAACGCATCCTTGTAGCTGGGATCGAAACGCCGCATGAAGCCGATAGTCGCCTGCAAATGCGGATAGCGCGCAGCCTCGGCCAATACGCGCTCGCACTCGGCTAGATCGAGCGATAGCGGCTTCTCGCAAAACACATGTTTGCCGGCGCGCAACGCATCGATAATCTGCTGCGCGTGCAAGGACGACGGCGTGACGAGCCATACCGCGTCCACGTCACGATCGGCCAGCAGCGCCGCATAGTCGTCATAGAGGCGCGGCTCGGGCAACGTCTCGCGTGCCCATGCCCGCTCCTCTTCCAATGGACTGCAAGCGGCCACGAGCGCTGCACCCGGCACGCGATACGCCAGATTTTCCGCGTGCCGCTTGCCCAATCGCCCCAAACCGACCACACCCAAACGAAGCCGCCCAATAGTCGCCTGCGTCACGATGACTCCCCGAGTTTTACCGCGCGGCCCTCGCGCCACGAGCGTGTCGCGGCGTCGGCGAGTTCGAGCGCTTTCAGGCCGTCGGCGACGGTAGTTCGCACCGGCTTGCCGTGCGTGACCGCGTCGAAGAAATGTGCGATTTCCAAGGCGTATGCCGCGCGATAACGTTCGAGGAAAAACGCCTCGGGCACATCGCTCGACACTTCGGTTCTCGAATACGCGGTGACCTCGGTGGGCCGGACATTGCCCGCCTGCAGCATGCCTGTACTGCCGAGCACTTCGAAACGCTGGTCATACCCATAAGCCGCGCGCCGCGCGGTGTTGATCTGGCACAGGCGGCCGTGCTTCGTGCGGATCGTCACCGCGGTCGAATCGATATCGCCCGCTTCGGCAATCGCCGGATCCGAAAGACAACTACCGGTGGCGTGCAGCGTGTCGGCTTCATCGTCGAGAATCCAGCGGAAAATATCGAAGTCGTGAATCAACATGTCCTTGAAAATGCCGCCCGAGTGCTTGATGTACTCGACCGGCGGTGCGCCCGGATCGCGGCTCGTCACCACCAGCATTTCCGGCGTGCCGATTTCGCCCGCATCGATGCGCGCTTTCAACGCGGAAAAAGTCGGGTCGAAGCGGCGCTGAAAGCCGATCATGCAGACCACGCCCGCACGCTCCACGGCCTCGGCGCAGGCACGCGCCCGCTCCAGAGTCAGGTCAACCGGCTTTTCACAGAACACATGCTTCTTCTGCGCGGCCGATTTCATGATCAGATCCGCGTGCGTGTCCGTACTCGAACAGATCACCGTCGCGCCGATCGACGCATCGCCCATCGCGCCGTCGATATCGGCAACCTGCGCACCGTGCTCGGCGGCGAGCGCAGCAGCCGCCTCGCGATTCACATCGACCACATACTTAAGCCGCACGCCCGGCTGCCGCGCCAGATTCGCCGCATGAATCTTGCCGATACGTCCCGCGCCGAATACCGCTACATCGATCGTCTTTACCGCCTCAGTCATCGTATCCTCCAGTCTCTTTGGATTCTTCTACGTTCAGTTCGAGCTTGTACGCGAGCGCGATGAACAACGCCTGGCACAAACAGATCGTGCTGGTCAGCGAGCGGAACGCAAACGCGCTGCCCTCTTTCACATACAGTTGGGTGGTGGCATAACGTGACAACGGAGATAGTTGGCTATCCGTAATAACCAATGTCTTCGCCTGATGGTGATGTGCCACGCGCAGGCAGTACTGCGTTTCCTTGCCATACGGCGCGAAGCTGATCGCGATCACCACGTCGCTCTTCTTCACGCTGCGAATCTGCTCGCGGTACATGCCGCCGAAACCGGACACCAGGTGCACGCGCTTCGGCGTGTGCTGCAATGCGTAGACGATATAGCTCGCCACTGGAAACGAGCGCCGCACGCCGATCACGTAGATGTTGTCGGCCTGCTGCAGCATCTTCACGGCAGCGTCGAACTGCTTGTCGTCGAGGCCAGCTTCGAGCTCTTCAAGTCCACCACGCGAAGCCGCGATGAATTCTCGCGCCACTGCGCCGCCAGACAATGCGCCAGGCTTCTCGTCGATCAGCTTGCGAATCCTCTGCTGATAACTCGGCGAGGACGTGCCTTGCCCCGTATACGCCTGACGAAATACCGCCTGCAGATCGGAGAAGCCGGAAAAGCCGAAGCGCTGCGCAAAGCGCACCACGGCGGATGGATGCACGCCACAACTCGCGGCGATATCGCTG
Organism: Paraburkholderia sediminicola; assembly: GCF_046026855.1. GTDB lineage: Bacteria > Pseudomonadota > Gammaproteobacteria > Burkholderiales > Burkholderiaceae > Paraburkholderia > Paraburkholderia sediminicola_A. The sequence goes on from NZ_JAQQET010000003.1 coordinate 305,905, forward strand.
GTGCGATCCACCATCACGCTCGAGCGATGCTGCTCGATATAAGTCGCGACATTCTTCAATTGACGCGGCAACGCTTCGTAGTTTTCCGCGATGCGCTGCATCAATTCTTCGACGCTCGGCAAGTCTTCGGTGCTCTCTTCCGCCATGGCTCTCTCTTCGTTGCTTTATTGCAGTGCGGAAGACGCTTCCAGCGCGCGCCACACAGCATCCTGACGCTGCCGATTATAGGCAGGCACCCCGTCAAATGGAATGTATTTTCCATTTTTCTTTGTCATGAAATTTTCATTGCAACGCTTCGGAAGATGGCCTAATCTTGGTCGTGAGCGATGGTGCATCGGCTGACGTCTGCCGCAACGCACGCAATCGGAAAGCCGCCCGCCAGACGCTCCCTTCAATAACGACAGACCGAGAAAGGTGGAGACAATGAGACTTTGCAAGGGCAAGGCTACGCTCAGGATTCTGGTGGCGGCATTGACGTTGGCGACGGGATTCGGTGCGGCGTCGGCCGCCCGCGCGGCTGACGCTCACTTCGTGCTGATCAGCCACGCGCCGGATTCGGATTCGTGGTGGAACACCATCAAGAACGCCATCAAACAGGCCGACGAAGATTTCAACGTCGAGACCGATTACCGCAATCCGCCGAACGGCGACATCGCCGATATGGCGCGTCTGGTCGAACAGGCCGCCGCGCGCAACTACGACGGCGTGATCGTTTCGATCGCCGACTTCGACGTACTCAAGAGTTCGATCGCCAAGGTCACCGAGAAACACATCCCGCTCGTCACGATCAATTCCGGTACCGAAGAGCAGAGCGCGCAGCTTGGCGCGATCATGCACGTTGGCCAGCCTGAATATGCCGCGGGCAAAGCGGCGGGCCAAAAGGCGAAGGCAGCGGGCATCAAGTCGTTCCTGTGCGTCAATCATTACGCAACCAACCCGGCATCGTTCGAACGCTGCCGTGGCTTTGCCGACGCGATCGGGGTTGACTTCAAGACCTCCACGCTCGACGCCGGCCAGGACCCGACCGGTGTGCAATCGAAAGTGAGCGCGTATCTGCGCAATCACCCGAACACCCAGGCGGTGCTCGCCCTCGGTCCGCTGTCGGCAGCGCCGACCATCAAAGCGCTGCAGCAGATGGGCCTCGCCGGCAAGATCTGGTTCGCGACATTCGATTTCGACAATGACATTGCGAAGGGCATCCAGGACGGCACGATCCAGTTCGCGATCGACCAGCAACCCTACCTGCAGGGCTATATCCCGGTCGCCGTACTCGCCATTGTGAAAAAGGACCACACCACCGATCCGGCAAAGATCCGCAAGATCTTGCAGGCCAATCCGAAGTTCCAGCAACGCCTCGCCACTTACGGCCTGCAGCCCGCCTATGGCCCGCGCAATATCGGTTCCGGCCCGGGCTTCATCACCAAGGCCAATATCGACAAGGTGGTCAAGTACGCCGGGCAGTATCGCTAACGCATTTCGCTGGAAGTGCGGATACGGGAGAACCGTTCCGGCAGGTATGAAGTAAGTGGACGCGGCCGGCCGCAACTGGCCAGGCCGCCCCACGCCTGCGTTCACCACGTTTTACGTGCATTACGCGCCATGCGGTCCGATTGCAGTCATTTGATGACCGCAATCGCCGGGCGCATCAAGGAGAGCTTCAATGGGCGTAGCCAAACCCTTCCATCCCCATCCCCGCAAGCAGCCCCCTTCCGGCAATGGGACGGCGTCTGCGTCGACCTCCAACGGTGCGCCCGCGGCGGCCGATGAGCGCGTGCGCCAGGAATCGTGGTTCCGGCATCTGCTGAACCGTCCGGAATTCGCCGCCCTCGCCGGCACCGTGATGGTGTTCCTCGTGTTTGGGATTGCAGCCGGCAACTCTGGCATGTTCAACCTCGACGGCGTGATGAACTGGTCGCAAGTGGCCGCCTATCTTGGTCTGATCGCGGTCGGTGCGTGCCTCTTGATGATTGCCGGCGAATTCGATCTGTCGATCGGCTCGATGATTGGCTTCTCGGGCATGATGGTCGCGCTGCCCACCATGTACTTCCACTGGCCGATTGCATTGTCGATCCTGTTTGCGTTCGCCGGATCGATGCTGCTCGGCGCACTCAACGGCTATCTGGTGATGCGCACGCGGCTGCCGTCATTCATCGTGACGCTGGCGTTTCTGTTCATTCTGCGCGGGCTCACGCTGGCCCTGTCGGTCATGTTCGCCGACCGCACCATCATCTCTGGCGTGGGCGACGTCGCCGCTCACGACTGGCTCGCCCATACCTTGTTCCAGGGCGTCGCGTTCAAGGGCCTGTTCATCTGGCTCGGCCAGATGGGGGTCGTCAAGCTGCTCGATAACGGCAATCCGCTCGTGCCGGGCATTCCAAAAGTTCTGCTCTGGTGGTTCGCGCTTGCCGCAGTCTGCGCGTTCACTCTCGCCAAAACCCGCTTCGGCAACTGGATTTTCGCGGTCGGCGGCGACGCCAATGCAGCGAAGAATGTCGGCGTGCCGGTGCGGCGCGTCAAGATCTCACTGTTCGTGCTGACCGCGTTCTGCGCGTGCCTGTTCGCCGTGCTGCAAGTGTGCGACATCGGTTCAGCCGCGGCCGATCGTGGGCTGCAGGCGGAATTCGAAGCCATCATCGCCGCGGTGATAGGCGGCACGCTGCTGACCGGCGGCTACGGCTCGGTGATCGGCGCCTGCTTCGGCGCACTGATCTTCGGCGTCGTGCAGATCGGCATCACCTATACGAATGTCGATTCCGACTGGTTCCGCGTGTTCCTCGGCGTGATGCTGCTGATCGCCGTGCTGTTCAATCACTACGTGCGCCGTCGCGTCGCGCAGTCGTAACGAGGAGGCAACCATGTCCGATACGAATACCGTGAACACTGCGGCTGAGTCGCAGGACGACGTGATCCTCGCACTCGAAGACGTCAGCAAGTTCTTCGGTCAGGTCATCGCGCTGAGCGGTGTGACCTTGCGCCTGAAGCGCGGCGAAGTGCATTGCCTGCTCGGCGACAACGGCGCGGGCAAATCGACGCTGATCAAAACGTTGGCCGGTGTGCATCAACCCTCTTCCGGCCAATATCTTGTCGACGGCAAACCCGTGCTGTTCGAGTCGCCGAAAGACGCGCTCGATCTCGGCATCGCCACCGTCTATCAGGATCTGGCGCTCGTGCCCTTGCTCTCCGTGGCACGCAACTTCTTCATGGGCCGAGAGCCGCAAAAGAAACTGTTCGGCTTTCTGAAAGTGATGGACCTCGAAACCTGCGCCACGACCTCACGTGACAAGCTCGCCGAAATGGGCATCAACGTGCGCGACCCGCATCAACCGATCGGCACGATGTCCGGCGGCGAGAAGCAATGTCTGGCGATTGCGCGGGCGATTCACTTCGGCGCGCGCGTGCTGATTCTCGACGAACCGACCGCCGCGCTCGGCGTCAAGCAGAGCTTCAATGTGCTGAAGCTGATCCACACCGCGCGCGCGAAAGGCATCTCGGTGATCTTCATCACACACAACGTACATCACGCGTATCCGATCGGCGATTCGTTCACGCTGCTCAATCGCGGAAAATCACTCGGCACGTTCACGAAGGACACCATCAGCAAGGACGAAGTGCTCGACATGATGGCCGGCGGCGCCGAGATGCAGAAGATGATCGGCGAACTTGAAGGCGCGACGATCTGATTCATTCGCGCGGGGTTCCGGCGCTTGCCGTGCCGGTCACCGCGTTCAGCTATTCAGGAATATCCATGAATCATTCCAGCACATCCAGCGGGACCGGGATCGTGAACGGTAACGGGCCCACGCCCGCTTCAGCAGCGACGGCCAGCCGTTTCGCGCCGGACCGCAGCCGCGATATCGTCTGTCTTGGCCGGCTTGCCGTCGATCTGTACGCACAGCAGGTCGGCGCGCGGCTCGAAGACGTGTCGAGCTTTGCGAAATATCTCGGCGGCTCGTCGGCGAATATCGCGTTTGGTTGCGCCCGGCTCGGGCTTCTATCGTCGATGCTGGCGCGCGTCGGCAACGATCATATGGGCCGGTTTCTCACCGAGACCTTGACGAAGGAAGGCTGCGACGTCAGTCATGTGCGCGTCGATCAGGAGCGCCTGACCGCCCTCGTTCTGCTCGGTCTGAAAGATCGCGATACCTTTCCGCTGATCTTCTATCGCGAGAATTGTGCGGATATGGCGGTGGATGAAGCGGATTTCGACGAGGCGTACATTGCGTCGTCGAAAGCGCTACTGATTACCGGCACGCACTTTTCGACCGAGCAGGTGAATCGCACGAGCCGCCGCGCGCTCGATTACGCGCGACGTAACAACGTGCGCACCGTGCTCGACATCGACTATCGCCCGGTATTGTGGGGCCTCACGGGCAAAGCGGATGGCGAAACCCGCTTTGTCGCGAGCGAAGGCGTGACCGCGCATCTGCAGCGCATTCTGCCTTTGTTCGATCTGGTGATCGGCACCGAGGAGGAGTTCCGCATCGCCGGCGGCAAGACCGAGCTCGTCGACGCACTCGCGATGGTGCGCGCCGTGACCCCGGCCACGCTGGTCCTGAAGCGCGGGCCGATGGGCTGCCAGATCATTGACGGCAAAGTGCCCGCAACGCTCGACGATGCGCCGATTCATGGCGGAGTCGAGGTGGAAGTGTTGAACGTGCTCGGCGCGGGCGATGCATTCGCTTCGGGTTTTCTCTCCGGATGGTTGCGCGATCAGCCGCTCGAAGCGTGCGCGCGGGCGGCGAATGCGAGCGGCGCGCTGGTCGTCTCGCGTCACGGCTGTGCGCCCGCGATGCCGACGCCCGCCGAACTCGACTACTTCCTGCGCGAAGCCAAGGCCGATCCGCAACGCATGCGCCGCCCCGACCGTGACGCAACGCTCGCGCGGCTGCATCGCGTCTCCCCTGCCCGCAAACAATGGGACGAAGTACTCGGCTTCGCGTTTGACCACCGCAATCAATTCTTCGAACTCGCCCAGCAGACCGGCGCCGACGAAGCGCGCATCGCGCAACTGAAGGGTTTGTTCGTCGACGCCGTCGCGCAGACGGAAACCGCCTTGGGGTTGCAAGGCCGCATCGGCATATTGAGCGACGACCGCTACGGTCAGGACGCATTGAACGCCGCTACCGGCCGCGGCTGGTGGATCGGCCGACCGGTTGAGTTGCCCGGGTCCGTACCGCTCGTGTTCGATCATGGCCGCTCGATCGGCACAACGTTGATTGCGTGGCCGCAGGAACACGTCGCCAAGTGCCTCGTTCAATTCCATCCCGACGAACCGGTCGAACAACGCCTCGAACAGGAAGCACAACTGCGTGCGCTCTACGACGCGACGCAAGCGAGCGGCCACGAATTACTGCTTGAAGTGATTCCGCCGAAGCACGCGCATCTGCCGCAAGCACCGGACATCGTCTATCGCGCGTTGAAGCGGCTGTACAACATCGGCATCTATCCGGAATGGTGGAAGCTCGAACCGATGGACGCCGCCCAATGGCAAGCCGTCGACGCACTGATCGCCGAACGCGATCCCTACTGCCGGGGCGTGGTGTTGCTCGGCTTGTCAGCGGGTGTCGAGCAATTGAACGAGGGCTTTCGCGCGGCGGCACAATCGGCGACATGCCGAGGCTTTACCGTGGGCCGCACGATCTTTCACGAGCCGAGCCATGCATGGCTCGCCGGTGAGATCGATGACAACGAACTGATCGCGCGGGTGCGCCGCACGTTCGAAACGCTGATCGCGTCGTGGCGTGCAACGCGCGGCGCGACCGACGTTCAGCCCACCACGGCGAGCCACGCACATCAGGAGCAGGCGGCATGAACCAGCGCGTACTGCATCAATATGCGGCGTCCGCCAACGACGCCACCCAGGCACACGCGCCCTCGGGTGGCACCGTCCGCCTGACGACCGCTCAGGCGCTGGTTCGTTATCTCGCCGCGCAACGCGTTGCGACCGAAGACGGCACCGGCACCGAGCCGCTCTTTGGCGGTGTGTTCGCCATCTTCGGCCACGGCAATGTAGCCGGAATGGGCGAAGCGTTGTACCAGCACCGCGAAACATTGCCCACACTGCGCGCTCATAACGAACAGGCGATGGCGCACAGCGCGATCGCCTATGCGAAGGCGCATTTCCGGCGCCGCATGATGGCTGTCACGACTTCGATCGGACCCGGCGCGACCAATCTGATCACCGCGGCCGCGCTCGCGCATGTGAATCGTTTGCCCGTGCTGCTGCTACCCGGCGACGTGTTCGTCTCGCGCGCGCCCGATCCGGTACTACAGCAGGTTGAAGATTTCCATGACGGCGGCGTCTCCGCCAACGACGCGTTCAAGCCGGTGTCACGCTACTTCGATCGCATCGTGCATCCGGCGCAGTTGCTCAATGCGTTGCCGCGCGCCTTGCGTGTGCTCACCGACGCCGCGTTGTGCGGACCCGTCACGCTCGCGTTGCCCCAGGACGTGCAAGCGCAGGCATGGGACTTCCCTGTCGACTTCTTTGCACCGCGCGTCGTCACGATTCATTCTCCTGCGCCGCGCGCCGAAGATATCGACGCGGTGGTTGCCCATTTGCGCCGCGCAAAGCGTCCACTGATCGTTGCGGGCGGCGGCGTGCTCTATGGACGCGCGACCGATGCGCTGCACCGCTTCGCCACCACGCACGGCATTCCGGTGGCGGAAACGCAGGCAGGAAAAGGCTCGCTCGCATGGAACGATCCGCTGAACGCCGGCGCATTGGGTGTGACCGGCTCGCCTGCCGCGAATGCGCTCGCACACGACGCAGACTGCGTGCTGGCGATCGGTACACGCCTGCAGGACTTCACCACCGGGTCGAACACACTGTTCACGCAGGCCGACGTGATCGGTATCAACGCGAACCCATTCGACGGTCTCAAGCATCGCGCGCTGGTGGTCGAAGCCGACGCACGTCTTGCACTGGATGCGCTCGCCGAACCCCTGCAAGGCTGGCACGCGGACCGCACATGGACCACGCGCGCCCACAAACTCGCGGCGGGCTGGCGCGATACCGTGAGCACGCTCACGCATGCGCCGCAACGCGACACCGTGCTGCCGTATGAAGGCGACGTGATCGGCGCGGTGCAGCGTTCGAGCGCGCGTTCCGCGACGGACGACATCGTCGTTTGCGCAGCCGGAACGTTGCCGGCCGAGTTGCACAAGCTATGGCGCGCGGGCAAACCGGGCGCGTATCACGTCGAATACGGCTACTCGTGCATGGGATACGAGATCGCCGGCGGCCTCGGCGTAAAGCTCGCGCGTCCCGCGCGCGAAGTAATCGTGATGCTCGGCGACGGCAGCTATCTGATGATGAACAGCGAGATTGCGACTTCGGTCATGATCGGCGCGAAGCTGATCGTGGTGGTGCTCGACAATCGTGGCTACGGTTGCATCAACCGTTTGCAGCAGGCCTGCGGTGGCGCACCGTTCAACAACCTGCTCGACGACTGCATGCAGGGTCCGCTCGGCGCACCTAAAATCGATTTCGCCGCTCACGCGCGCTCGCTCGGCGCGCAGGCCGAACACGTCGCGAACATCGCCGGACTTGAGGACGCGCTGCAACGTGCGCGCGCGGCCGATTGCACCTACGTGATCAGTATCGACACCGACCCCGCCCGTACCACGGACGACGGCGGCTGGTGGTGGGAAGTCGCCGTGCCCGAAGTCTCCGCGCGCGACACCGTGCGTGCCGCACGTTCGCAATACGACGCGCAACTCGCTGCGCGCGCGGCGCCCGCCGACCCCAGCGACCGCCCAGGTCACATCGACAACGAATGAGGACGCCCGCATGACTGCTTTCGACGTACGTATCGGCATCAACCCCTTATCGTGGATGAACGACGACCTGCCCTCGCTGGGTGGCGAAACGCCGCTTGAAGTTGCACTGACCGAAGGACGCCAGATCGGCTACCAGGGTTTTGAGCTCGGCAACAAATTTCCGCGTGAGCCGCAGGCATTGAAGACGCTGCTCGCCCAATACGATCTGGCCTTGGTATCCGGCTGGTACTCCGGACGACTCGCGCGGCGCAGTGTGGAAGAGGAAATCGCCTCGGTCGGCCCGCATCTCGAACTGCTCGCACAGAACGGCGCGACGGCGATGGTGTACGGCGAAGTCGCCGATTCGATTCAGGGCGCACCGCAACCGCTGTATCAACGCCCCCGTTTTTTCAGCGACGCGCAGTGGGCGGCGTACGCGGCGCGTGTCGATGAATTCGCGCGCTACACGCTGAGCCGCGGCGTGCGGCTTGCGTATCACCATCACATGGGCGCATACGTCGAAACACCCGCTGACGTCGATCAGCTGATGTCCCGCACGAGCGACGCCGTCGGTCTTCTATTCGACACAGGGCACATCACGTTTGCCGGCGGCGATCCGCTCGCGGTACTCGACAAGCACATCGGCCGAGTGTGTCACGTGCACTGCAAGGACGTTCGACCGGCGGTGATGAAGCTGGCGCGCAATCGCAACTGGAGTTTTCTCGATGCGGTGATCAACGGTGCCTTCACGGTACCGGGCGACGGTGCGGTGAACTTCCCGGCGATCATCGACCGATTAAAGCGCTATGGTTATCGCGGCTGGCTGGTAGTTGAAGCGGAACAGGACCCCATTGTGGCGCCATCGTACGACTATGCGCAGAAAGGATTTCAGACTTTGCGAGCGCTGGTCGACGCACCACTTGACGCCGGTGACAAACCTCAGCAGGAGGCGGCATGAGTTTATTGGTGAAAGCACAGCGCGAGGGCCAGACAATCGCGCGGGTGACACCCGAATCGGCGTGCTGGCGGTATGTGGGATTTGCTGCTTACCGGTTGGGCGCGAGTGAAGTCGTTCATGTGTTTGAGCCGGCTCGGGAAGTTTGTATCGTGGTGCTCGCCGGTGCGGTGGATATTGAAACCGCCGATGCCACCTGGAGTTCACTGGGTTCACGCGATAGCGTGTTCGAGGATTCCGCGCCGTATGCGGTGTATTTCCCGCCTGGCGTTCGCGTGACTGTTCGCGCTTGCCGCGACGCGGAGATTGGCGTGGCGAGTGCGCCTGCCAAGGGTGCGCATCCGGCGAGGTTGATTGAGCCTTCGACGATGAAGCGCTCCACGCGTGGCAAAGGGCTCAATACGCGATATGTATGCGATATTCTTCCGCAGACCGAGCTTGCGGAGTCTTTACTTGTGGTTGAGGTTCGCACACCTGGCGGGCATGCTTCGAGCTATCCGCCGCATAAGCACGACACCGATAACGTGCCGCATGAGAGTTCGCTCGAAGAGACTTACTATCATCGGCTCGACCCGCCGCAGGGGTTTGCTTTTCAGCGCGTGTATACCGATATGCGCGACATCGATGAGTCGATGGCTGTTGAGAATCACGACGTCGTGATGGTGCCGCGTGGGTATCATCCGGTGGTTGTACCCTATGGGTATGATTCTTATTATTTGAATGTTATGGCTGGGGGGAAGAGGACCTGGCATTTTCGCAATGATCCGGCGCATGAGTGGATTATTGATAAGGATGGTTAAGGGTTTTTTCCTGCGGAGCGGTTGGTGGTTGTATGCCTTCGACGTTGGGCTTTTCTTGGTTTTTTTGCCTGCTTGGCGTGTTTTTTGTGTTTTTATGGTGTTGGCCTTTCCTTGAATTGATATTGGATTATTAGCGTCGCCCCTGTGCGGGGCAGGCA